>NZ_CP046703.1:0-1200000 GCF_009873495.1 Nostoc sp. ATCC 53789
ATGGAAATTCCCATAGAAAGTCTGTGGAGTCAGGTACTAGAGCGCCTACAGGTTGAACTATCCCGACCTACCTTTGAAACTTGGATAAAAACTGCTAGTGCGGAGCGATTAGAAAATAATTGCTTAGTAATCCGCACTCCTAACCCATTTGCCCGTAATTGGTTACAGAAATATTACATCAATACCATTGCTCATGCAGTACAAGATATTCTCGGTCATCCCGTAGGAATTTACATTACTGTTGCTCAAGGTGATGAAGTTTCTCATTTTAGTGAACGGGAGGTTTCTTGGGAATCAACAAATCCTAGCAGTATTCCTGAAGCTGTTTCTCATCACAACCATAAAACTACTGAATTAAATTCTAAATATGTCTTTTCACGATTTGTAGTTGGAGCAAACAATCGGATGGCTCACGCTGCTTCTTTAGCAGTTGCAGAATCTCCTGGTAAAGAATTTAATCCTTTATTTTTATGCGGTGGGGTAGGTTTAGGTAAAACTCATCTGATGCAAGCTATTGGTCATTATCGCTGGAAAATTTGTCCTGATTGTAAAATATTTTATGTTTCTACTGAACAGTTTACTAATGATTTAATTACAGCAATTCGTAAAGATAGTATGCAAAGTTTTCGAGAACATTATCGAGCTGCTGATGTTTTATTAGTTGATGATATTCAGTTTCTTGAAGGCAAAGAATACACTCAAGAAGAATTTTTTTATACTTTTAATACTTTACATGAAGCTGGCAAACAAGTTGTGATTGCTTCCGATCGCCCTCCTAACCAGATTCCTAGCTTACAAGAACGTCTTTGTTCTCGGTTTTCTATGGGGTTAATCGCAGATATCCAAAAGCCAGATTTAGAAACTAGGATGGCAATTTTGCAAAAAAAAGCCGAGGATGAAAATATTCGTCTTCCTCGCGATGTGATTGAGTATATTGCTTCTAACTATACTTCTAATATTAGAGAATTAGAAGGAGCTTTAATTCGGGCGGTAGCTTATATTTCCATTTGGGGCTTACCAATGACGGTGGAAAATATTACACCTGTTTTAGAACCGCCTAACGAAAAAATGGCAGCTACCCCAGAAGCAATTTTAAAGGTTGTAGCAGATAATTTTGATGTTTCAATAGACGATCTCAAAGGTAACTCACGACGAAGAGAGATTAGCTGGGCGCGTCAAATTGGAATGTATCTCATGCGTCAACATACATCTCTGAGTTTGCCGAGAATTGGCGAGGAGTTTGGTGGTAAAGACCATACAACGGTAATCTATAGTTGCGATAAAATTACCCAACTCCACCAGAGCGATCGCACTTTAGCACAAACAATCCGCCAACTGAGCGATCGCATCAACATGACTAGCCGTTCTCAAAAATCATAGGGTAAATATGCTGACGGGGCGCTTGTCGCCTCGTCAGCACTGCGCGAACAGACCTCAGAGGGAAGCGACACGAGCGATTTTAAGACGCTCGGATGATTTATTCTGTGGCGATAAAGTTCGCACAACAGAAGCTTTAAAAGATGATGACCGCGATTACGACTTTATAAATGGTCTCTAAATATATTTTCAAAAATTAAATCGGAATTCTATATGTCGAGTAAAAAGAAAGAACCAATTGGATGTGGATGCTCAAATATTCCGATTTCTATAATCCTAATTATCTTAGGAGGTGGTTATTGGTGGTTTAGCCAAAAAGGATATCCAGAAATTAGCAAGTTTTTAGATAATAGTAAAAAGATAAATATAGATATTCCTAAGCCTACTAAAACTAGTTCTTTAACTATTAATGCAACTCCTTCTATAATCCCAATACCCTCTTTAGTAAGCACTCCAACCTTTACTGATAATCCGAAAATAATCCCAGATAAAAAAATACTATTGCTTCAAACAGCTTGGGAGAAGAAAGTAATTAGAGGAATTTATTTGACTCGCTACCAAATTACCAATAATGCCAACGAACAAACGATTCGTGAAAGAGTTCGTTACTATCGCTCTCAAGGAATCAATACAATTATTCATGGTGTTTGGGGTAATGGTTGTACTATGTACAATAGCGAAGTCATGCAGCAAACTTTCGGATATAAAAGTTGTCCAAATCAATTTCAGGAACAATGGTTAAATTGGTTGATAGATGAAGCACATAAGCAAGGAATGCAAGTTCATGCTTACTTTGAGAAGGGAATTAAAATAGATAAGAATAGCCCAATTTTTGATTTGGCAATTTCCCGGAAATGGATTGTTCCAGGAGTGGATAAAACCTACTCTGGAATTGATCATTATGTCCTTGATGTACAAATTCCTGAAGTTGCTAATCTTTTTCAAAATATCTTAGTAGAGTTTGTCAAAAAATATCCTGATATAGATGCAGTTCAGTGGGATGATTATCTGGGTTATTATGCTGAATTATCTGGAAAAGTTGACCGCACTGCAAATTTAACTAAATTTGTACAACAAATGGTAACTTCTATGAAAAAAGCTAATCCATCGGTGAGTTTTGATATTTGCCATCATAACCCCTATTGGGCTAAAAAATATTTTGCTGCTGACTGGGAAAAATGGGGTGCGGATCGTATATTTATTCAAGCTTATAATGATAGTAATTTTCTTGAAGAGTTAAATTATGCTCAAAAATATGCCGGAGTTGCGATTACAGATCGGCAACTGGGTCATTTAAAAGAATTAGTTGATAACCCAAAAATTAAAAGTATCTTAGTTTTTCCATTTTCAGGAAACCCAGAAAAAACAGCTTCTAGCTTAAAAAACTCACTGTGATGTGTGAGCGAGTTTTCTGAGCGTGGGAAACAAGGGATGATTAAGAAAGCGTGATTTAAAATAGTTTTCAACAGCCCGAAAGAGTAGTAAATCTGGTTTATTAAGAGAGTTATAAACCCAACTCAAAATAATTCAAAATATTCTCTTTGCTCCCAATTAGTCACCTGCTTTAAATACTCTTCTGGTGGCTGATCGGCGACGGACTGCAAAAAGCGATTAATTTCACTCTGTTTCATCTTGATAATGAAGTTTATGAACTGTTGCCCCATTTTTTCAGCAAAAAGTTCGCTTTGGCTCAAATATGCGATCGCCTCTGGCAAACTTTTGGGTAAAATCGGATTTTCTGTAGTATAAGGTGACTCTGTTGGAGAGCCAGGGTCAAGTTTACAATCTACACCATCTAAACCAGAAATCAATTGCGATGCCATGTAGAGATAGGGGTTGGCTGCTGGTTCTCCAACTCGGTTTTCAATGTGGGTACTGGGGTCATCAAAACCGCCTTGTAATCTAATCATTGCCCCTCGGTTTTCCAAGCCCCACCCCGCACGGTCAGGGGCTAGAGAATAAGGTCTAAATCTTTTGTAGCCGTTAATTGTTGGGGTTGTGAACACAGAAGCAGCATTGGCGTGTTTGAGAAGACCACCAACGAAGTGTTTAGCTAAATCTGACGTGAGGGTTTGGGAGTTTGCAGACATGAAAGCGTTCTCGCCTGTGGTAAGGTCTACAAGGGATTGGTGCAAATGCCAGCCATTAGAAGAAGAACCTTGCAATCCTGGACGACACATAAATGATGCAATGTAACCTTGTTGACGGCAGATTTGCTTGGTTGCCATTCGGAATATCATCATTGTATCGGCAGCTTGCAATGCAGGAATCGGTTCAAAAGTAAATTCAAATTGACCAACACCTCCTTCGTTTTCTACACTCCTTAAAGGCAATTTCATTTCAACTAAATTCTCTGCCAGAAGGCGCAACAAATCTTGAATCTCTGGATTGTATGATTCTAAAAGGTATTGGAAGCTATGGTCTACGGCGCTAACTTTAGCAGGTTCACCGGGTTTTCCAGAAGTACCAACATTAGCGATCGCTAACATCGGATCTTCTAACTTTGCCAGATACCACTCAACTTCTAAGCCGACAATATACTCCAACCCTCTTTGATGTAACTCTACCAATGATTGGCGCAAAATACCGCGACTTGAAAAGGGCATTAACTGACCATTTTGAAAGTATTCGTCACAGAGAATAAAGCCAGTACGTTTTGCCCAAGGCACAATTTTGAAGGTATCAGGGTCAGGAACAGCCACAAGATTTGGCGCACCTGTCATCAAAGGCATGTCTAAACTACCGCCGGGAACAAATGGGTTAAATACTATTGCACCACCAGTATCAAACAGGAATGTCCCTGTGCTGATTTGCATACCGTTTTCCAGGGCGCTGAAAAAGGCTTGGGGTAAGAGCGACTTACTGCGAACAATGCCATGCTGGTCTGACCAAGCGGTACGAATCAACAATAAATCCTGTTCTTTAACAATAGCCTTAATCTTTTCAGATGCTTCTTTTTGGATTTCTGTCCACAGGTGATGACGCTCAATAAATCCAGGTCTTTTCATTGGGATTGTCTAATCATGTTCAACTGCTTGTGTGGTTAGTTTGACACTTCTTTCACCAGTTCCGTGAATAATATGGAACTAGTAGTCTGTCTCATTAATTCTGAAGGGTTATAAAAGTTCGTAGTAAGGACTTTAGTCCTTGATTTGAGCGATAAATCGCTCACTACAAACCTAGTAAAATTAATGCGATAGACCACTAGTCTTCAAGTTTTGTAGGTTGGGTGCAGCGATAGTGTAACCCAACATAAATAAGGTGGTAATGTTGGGTTGCATTTCACTCCACCCAACCTACATAAATATATCTTTTAAAAAACTCTTGGTTTCAACATAGATGAGGTTTATTTCATATTTTCTATTGCCTATTGCCTATTTTTTATTGCCTTATCCCAACGACAATTATTTACGCCTACTTACTTAGTTTGAGTAAGCGCTCGCTCGCTGCTTGTAATGTCTCAGGTGTTTTGCTAAAGCAGAATCTGATCAATGAATGGCCTTTTTCTGGTTGGCTGAAAAAGCTGGAACCAGGAACTACGGCAACACCAATATTTTTAATTAGATGGTAAGTGAATTCAATATCTGTTTTGTAGCCAAATTTAGAAATATCTGCAAGAACATAATAGGCTCCTTGGGGAAGAAAATAAGGAATACCAACTCCATCAAGTATCTGTAAGATGGAGTCTCGCTTCTGGTGATAAAGTTTGCCTAGTTCTTCATAATAGGATGGTGGTAGTTGCATCGCAGTAACTCCGGCTCGTTGCAATGGTGCGGGAGCGCCAACGGTAAGAAAATCATGGACTTTGCGAATGGCTCCTGTTAATTCGGGGTTGGCCAAAATGTAGCCAACTCGCCATCCGGTGACACTATAAGTTTTGGATAGACCGTTAATGGTAATGGTGCGTTCTTCCATACCGGGAAGGGTCGCTAAGGCAATATGTTGAGTGCCATCATAGAGAATATGTTCGTAGATTTCATCTGTGAAGGCTAACACATCCCACTTTTGACAAAGTTCAGCAATTAGGGTGAGTTCTTCACGGGTGAAGACTTTGCCGGTGGGATTATGGGGTGTGTTGATAATAATAGCTTTAGTATTAGCATTGAAAGCTTGACGCAACTGTGCTTCATCAAATGTCCAATGGGGAGGATGCAGTGTTACGTATCGGGGTGTGGCACCAGCTAAAATCGCATCGGGGCCGTAGTTTTCGTAATATGGTTCAAATACAATTACTTCGTCACCAGGATCGACTGTCGCCAGCATTACAGATGCCATTGCTTCTGTGGAACCACAGGTGACGGTGATTTGGGTTTCAGGGTCGATATCTAAGCCGAGATACCAGCGAACTTTGCTAGCGATCGCATGACGAAATGCGCGATCGCCCCAAGTAATGGCATACTGGTTGACATCTGCCTCTATGGCTTCATAAGCTGCCTGTTTCAACTCCAAGGGACATGGAAAATCAGGGAACCCCTGAGCCAGATTCACTGCACTATATTGCAGTGCCACCCGTGTCATTTCCCGAATTACCGACTCTCTAAACTGGTCTGCCTTCGCTGATATTTTTTTACGCCCAATCTCACTCACTCCCATACCTCCGTTGATCTCGATTGCGGTTATGCAGGAATTTTTCTAAAATCCATAATACCGATAGCTTTATCGTAGTATACTCAAATTCGAGATTCAGAGGGAATGCAACCTTATAATCTATATACTTAATTATTGATATTAATAGTCAATTACTGAAGTACTGATCCAGAATCATCATGAAATCTTTGCACCGTCCCGATCTCTATAGCTGGTCTAATTTCAATCCGGCAAGAAATATTGATTTCAATGGGATTGCCTGGATTCGCCCAGATGGAAACATCTTGATTGACCCAGTAGCCCTATCAAACCATGATTGGAATCATTTGAAATCTCTCGGTGGTGTAGTTTGGATTGTGCTGACGAATTCCGAGCATGTCAGGGCAAGTAAAGATATTGCCGATCAAACTTATGCTAAGATAGCTGGCCCAGTGGCAGAAAAAGACACTTTTCCCATACCTTGCGATCGCTGGCTGTCTGATGGTGAAGAGTTCGTACCTGGGTTAAAAGTAATTGAACTCCAAGGCTCGAAAACTCCCGGTGAATTGGCTCTGTTACTAGAGGAGACAACTTTGATTACAGGGGATTTAGTCAGGGCACGTAAAGCAGGTAGCTTAACTATATTGCCAGATGACAAGCTACTGAATCGAGAGGAAGCTGTTGCTTCAGTTCGCAGGTTGGCTCAACTGAGTCGAGTTGAAGCAGTGCTGGTGGGGGATGGTTGGCCCGTCTTCCGCGATGGACGCGATCGCTTACAGGAACTTGTAGCCACGCTGTAAATGGGTGGGGGCAGGAGGAAGTTTTTAGTTGGGGATTCTGGAGCCACTGAACTACTGTAAGAAAGCGGGAAGCTGATGCAACAGTTGGGGTCTTAAACTCTCTCTAAAAGTTGGACTTTACCCTTTTTCCTTTCCCCCTATTTTCAATTATTTAGGAGCAAAGCGCGAGTCTCCTGTGGAAAGGCTGCGCGATCGCGTGCAGAATATTTACAGTGTTGCCGCCTAAAATTATGGATAATTCCCCAGTGGTCGCTCAACCAGATGCATCCTTACCAAATTACACTCAGGAAAATATACATCTAGTGGAGTCAGCAGTTATAAAAGAAAAGATCGGAACTGATTTTGACTCTCGCATGATGCTGCGGTGTTTGGAACTTGCTCGCCGCGCTTTAGGTCGGACTTCCCCAAATCCTTTGGTGGGAGCGGTGATTGTCAAGGATGGCGAGATTGTCGGCGAAGGGTTTCATCCTCGTGCAGGTGAGCCTCATGCAGAAGTGTTTGCTTTACAAGCAGCAGGCGATCGCGCTCGTGGTGCAACAATCTATGTGTCACTTGAACCTTGCAATCACTACGGACGTACTCCCCCTTGTTCGGAAGGATTGATCCAGGCTGGAGTGGCAAAAGTGGTAGTAGGTATGGTTGATCCCAATCCACTGGTGGCTGGAGGTGGTATTGCCCGTTTACGTGCGGCGGGGATCGAAGTGTTGGTGGGAGTAGAAGAATCAGCTTGTAATCAGCTAAATGAAGCTTTTGTGCATCGCATTCTCTACAAACGACCTTTGGGAATTTTAAAATATGCCATGACTTTAGATGGGAAAATTGCTACCACCTCTGGTCATAGCGCCTGGGTGACAAGCCAAGAGGCCCGCAATGAAGTACATCAACTACGGGCGGCTTGCGATGCCATAATTGTCGGCGGCAATACAGTGCGACAGGATAATCCTTATTTAACTAGCCATCATGCGGAGGCACATAATCCCCTGCGGGTGGTGATGAGTCGTCATCTCAACTTACCGGAAAATGCCCACCTATGGCAAACTGCGGATGCTCCAACTTTGGTGTTGACTCAAAAGGGTGCTAACCCCGATTTCCAACAACTGTTGCTCAAACAGGGAGTGGAAATCGTGGAATTAACATCACTTACACCAGATAACGCAATGGCGTACTTATATGAACGGGGTTTTTGTAGCGTCTTGTGGGAATGTGGCGGTACTTTAGCTGCTAGTGCGATCGCTCAAGGAGCAGTGCAAAAAGTTTTGGCATTTATTGCCCCAAAAATCATTGGTGGTAGCATTGCTCCCACACCAGTGGGCGATTTAGGTTTTACTACCATGACTGAGGCATTGTCTCTAGAACGTGTTCGTTGGCGTGTAGTCGGCTCTGACTGCTTAGTGGAAGGTTATTTTCCCCAAAAAGCCAATAGTCAATAGTAATAACACTTGACTATCAATCAATTCATCGTGATTTTGCTATCATGAACACTGGCGTTCATGGGCAATATCACGTATAAGGGCTAGCCGAGATTGAATGTAGTGGCAGAGATAATCAGTTTCGTTAGGATCTAACAAAACTTGTGTTTCGGTTTGTTTCACTAACCACTGCACCAAGCTAGCATCATCCAGTTGTAAGAGGAGCTTGGCTTGCGCGGTTTCAACCACTGACCAAAGCTGACGCATAATTGTAGGAGTCATCAGACCTCGATTGAATAATGAGCTATTAGCTGTCTTCAGATTACACAATTCCGATAGAACTTTACGACATGAATGTACAAGCTGAGACAAGTATTATTAAAAACTTAATAATGGTATTTATAACTTTATGAAGATTAAGAATTTGAAACTCAGTTTGAAAATGGGAATTGGGAATTGGGAATGGGGAATTGGGTAAACAGGTTTTTATGGATTTAGTTGCAAAACTTAGAAGACAAATACACTAATTCTAAAAACTGGGTTTTTGTGTTTGCGAAGACCGAAATTATGTTGATTTTAGTCCAGCAAAGACAGTTTTTGAAAAACTATATTGAATCCTGAATCTGTCTTCTAAGATACAAAAATTTAAGTTTTGAGAAAAACGTTTTCTAGAAAGTTAACATCTTTTGGCTGTCGATGGACTCACAAAATCATGTAAATTTTTATCCCAAATGCTAATGTAAATAAAATTACATTCTTGGCGGATAATCTGGCCCTTGACTGAGCCATTCTGAAAACGGAAATTATCAGACTGACCCTGTTGTACCTGTTTAAGTCCCTGCTTAATTTTTTCAGTGGCTTGCCCCTCTAACATTCCATTCAAGGTAGTTTCCATTACCTGCGGGTCTACCGATTGGGCAAAAGATACCTCTGTTTGACGCAGCACTTGAGAATTACGATCGAATAAGTAGCCAAGATCAATTTTGTTTGGTACTAGTTTGTAAACAACAGCACGCGTCTTACCCCATGCACCTCTTAAATCTTGATTTGGTTTGCCGAGGGTAGCTTCTACAGCGCTTCTGGATGTACCTGTAGGAAATGCGGGAACGCTTTGACTGCTGGTAGTCACAGCTACTTTTTTCGGTGGCTGATCATTCTTCTGTGGTGCTGAAACTGCTTCTGGTGTGGGAACTGCAATATTCTCTGGTTCTGGCTGTGGTGTAGAAGACACTTCTGGCACTGGAGTATCTGAAATTACAGGCTCTTTTTCTGGCTGTGGTATGGATACAACTGGGGGATTAACGGTTGGCAAAGGATTGAGAATTACTCGCTTTCGTGGTTGTGAGGCTGGTACAACTGGGGCTGGAGAAGTTTGGGAAGAAAGGGGCGATTCGGTAGATGCGGGAGTAGGCAAAGATTCTAGCGATGGGGTGCTACTTGTGACAATGGTTGTTTCTGGTTGTTGCTGACGAATGATGTTAGGAATCACTACTGCACCAATCAAGCCGCCTACCAGCAAACTACCAATAATTACGGCAGGTTTTTGCCAGTTTCCAGGAGTGGAATTCCCTATCACAGTTGGTTTTTGTGGGGAATATAATGGCTGGGTTTGTCGAGTCGATGACGCAGGGGGATAAAAATTAACTGTAGGAGTATTTGCAGCTAACTCAGGAGGGATATTACTAGCAGACTGCAAAGCGTGTAACATTTTACTAGCAGTGCTGTAGCGATCGCCAGCATGAGGCTTAATTGCCTGATTGAGTACCCCTGCCAATTGAGAAGAGACGTTAGGGGCGTGTTCCTGCCAAAGTATTTCCCCAGTTTTGAGATCGGTTTGCAATTCTTGCGGGTGTTTGCCAGTCAGCAGATAAATCGCCGTTAAACCTAAGCTGTAGATATCAGTGGCGTAAACTGGGCGGCCAACGGCTTGTTCGCTAGGCATATATCCAGGCGTACCAATAACGAGCGATCGCGTGGGGTATCCTGAAGAGTTGACCACAGAACGAATTGTTTCTTTAACTGCACCAAAATCAATCAAAACTGGCTTGTTATCAACAGAACGGAGAATAATGTTCTCAGGTTTAATATCCCGGTGAATAATGCCTTTACTGTGGACATAATTTAACACTGAAAGCAGACTCAAAAGAATTTGCCGAACAGCAACTTCACTCTCAAATCCTTTAGCTTCGACAATTTTCGTCAGAGTTTGGCCGTGAATCCATTCTTGGACAAGGTAAAATTGCCCGTTTTCAGAAAAGTAGGCATAGAGTTTAGGAATTTGGTTACTACTTTCACCCAAATATTCCAAGGTTGCGGCTTCCCGTTCAAACCGTTGTTGGATTAGTTGGTAATTTTGCGGATCATTATTAGTTATCGGTTTGAGTTGCTTAATCACACAACGACGGCGAGAAGGCATGTGAACATCTTCTGCCAGAAAGGTTTCGCCAAAACCCCCAGCACCGATTACCTGGATAACTTGATAGCGATTGTTTAGCAGGGTTATTGTCATGAAAAATTATAAGCGTAGACACCCAGCGCGGAGCCGGAGACTTCCTATCTTCTCCAGGCTTGTCTCAGACATCGCCCTTTCCAAATGTACATCAGATAAGTAAAGCGAGGGCGAATAGATATCTGGTCAAAAGAGGCAGGGGAGCAGGGGGGAGGGGGAAAGACTGAGGCGGGGCTTGTACTTTGCCCCAGTTCAAGCGTCCTGGAAGAACAGGGCTTCTCTTCTCTACGAGAGGCTGCGCGAACGTACCCATGTTTCGCTTTGCTCCATGCAGAGGAGAAGGGCTTTCTCCCCCCGCTCCCTGCTCCCTTCCCCTCTACCTCTTCGGTGAAATTGAATATGCGTTATTCAGAACCCATGTAGAGATATAGCAGTGGCAATACTTCTCTACATTCTTTTTTACCAGATATCTAATGTAAGCCGACGCATTACCAATGTAGGTATTGCCAAATTTAATTTGCGATGAATGAATCGGTGTTGCTGATTAATTATATGAATTTTGGTATAAAGACGTTGCATTGCAACTTCTTTACAAGGGTTTTGAAATTACGTAAAATCATTTTCATACCGGAATTCAGCAACACCAATCAATCAAATGCTGCATTAGATAAACTCTATAGTCTCAACAAACTCTAAAATACTCTCCTTAATGTCTTCAGCTTCTTCTTCAAGGGAATCGGGAGTTTCGCCGTCAAGAAAGCTGTGCTGACTACTAACTATATACAAAAATTCACCACTGATAAAGGTGAGCAGACCCCGGTACGCATCTAATCTGATCGCAGTTCCATTATTTTCTTGCTTAGAAATTGTCGAACCTTTGGGCATATCAATTAACACATAGTAAGCGCCTCGCAAAGTATCTTCCAGATATTCGGTGTACTCCACAGAAGCATCTGGTACATTGGCAAAAATCGCTTGGGGTACATACTTATCTACTAAAATTGTTTGTAAATATTCTTCTTGTCCAACAGACTCCAGTTCCTCTAACTGTTCTAGAGGGAAAGGATAATAATCGATTCTCAATAAAGTACCGATGTCATCAGAAAAGCCAACTACTCCTTCCTGGCTTTGAATTCTACCGCCCTGCTGGGGATCAACCGGAATTGGCACGGTAAAATTACCTAAAGGGGATTGATATGTCTGTTCGCTGAAATCTTCTATGACTACTGTCTCATCATCGTCGTCATCTGCATATTCTTCCTCTTCTGCTTCTTTAAAGGCTGCAATTACCTCCTTAATAATTTCCTCTGCTTCTTCATCTTCCAGGTCTAAGGCTGCTTGTAGCTTTTTGAGGTAGGCTTGTTTTGGTTTGGCGATCGCGAGTTCCTCGTCTAAAAGCACTATTACCCCAGCTGCAAAACCATCCAGCACTAATTCTTCTGAGAGAGATACTTTGGCAGCATTAAACAGGGGCCCAATTCCCTCTTCTTCTGCAATGGCTAGGAGTCTATCAACTATTTCGGCAATTTCATCTTCTGAGTATTCCTCGAAAACCTCGAATTCCCAGAGGATACCCGCTAAACTTTCTGCATCTACATCTTCAATCATAGAATCAGCGATCGCAGTGACAGTTGCGATCGCTGCTACCGCTTCCTCTGGACTTAGTGATTCCTCTGATGTCTTTGGTGAGTTAAAAACCTTGTCATATTTGGTCATAATTGCTACCTAAATTAATTCCTCAACAGTAAAAACAGATTGAAAGTGACAATGGTCAGTTTACCAATGGAGCGAATCTTCTAGAGAAAAAGTTGGCTAATGCTTGGTCTACTCAATATTGCTCAGGTGTAACAAAATCTTGTTGACAGCTAATCTCCAAAGAATTGAGATGTTCTCAAATCTGTTGTCGAATATACACTTAAACACGAGTTAGGCTCAATTTTTACCACAGGTCAACTTAATTAAATATTGTAAATTTTTGTTATTAAGCAATTATCGTTAATAAATGCTATATTTCTTTATTTTTATCCTCTAGCAGATGAATTATATCTATCGATAGAATTATAAACTAGCTAGCGATAGATACCTATACCGTGGGCAGGATGTCACAATACCGATGTCTGTAGCGACACACAATAGCCAAAGCGTTTGTACTGTTAGTTCTACAAATGTAAATTACATAAAATTTTGAGTTTTTTATGGTAAAAACCCCTCCATCTCAGTTTTCCCCAGATCAATACAAAGTTGATTCTGCACAAGAAAAAGTAGACGCTATTATAGAAACGCCACCATCAGAAACCGAGATTGACCTAGAGTTTCTTTACACCAGAGATATTGAATTTCGCCAAGAAACTATTTACTTTCTGGTGGTAGATCGCTTTTATGATGGCGATCCAGATAACAGCGAAGGTGAAAATTCAGAACTCTACGATCCCAATAGACAAGAATGGGGTAAGTACTGGGGTGGTGACTTGCAAGGTGTCATCGATAAGTTAGATTATCTCAAAAATATGGGAGTTACCGCCCTTTGGCTAACTCCACTATTCGAGCAAGTAGAAGAGTTATTTATTAGCAATGCGGCGATGCATGGCTATTGGACAAAAGACTTTAAGCGGATTAATCCTCGCTATATTGCTGATGGAGAAAACCCTTCTTTAAATGCTACCCAAGAAGAAAAAAATACGACCTTTGATCGATTAATTACAGAACTGCACAAGCGGAATATGAAGCTGGTGCTGGATATTGTCTGCAACCACAGCAGCCCTGATACCAGTGGTAGCAAAGGTGAATTGTATGATGATGGCGTTAAAATTGCTGACTTCAATGATGATGTCAATCATTGGTATCACCATTACGGTGAAGTGCAAAACTGGGAAGACGATTGGCAAGTACAGAATTGTGAACTAGCGGGTCTTGCAACCTTTAATGAAAATAATACAGAATATCGACAGTATATTAAGTCAGCAATTAAACAATGGCTAGACCGGGGTGTGGATGCACTGCGGGTTGATACTGTCAAGCACATGCCGATTTGGTTTTGGCAAGAATTCACTGGCGAGATGACCAATCACAAACCAGATGTATTTATTTTTGGTGAATGGATTTATAGTAATCCGAGTGACGATCGCTCGGTGGAATTTGTTAACCACTCAGGCATGACACTTCTAGACTTTGGGCTATGTGTGGCAATTCGAGCCGCATTGGGCCAAGGTTCAGAACTGGGATTCCAAACAATTCAATACATTTTTGACCAGGATTATCGCTATAACGGGGCAACAGAGTTAGTTACCTTCATCGATAACCATGATATGTGCCGCTTCCAATCGCTGAATCCCGATCCAGCGATGTTGAAGGTTGCGATCGCCTTAATTATGACATCTCGCGGTATTCCCTGTATATATTACGGCACAGAACAGTATTTACATAACGATACTGATGGCGGTAATGACCCATATAACCGCCCGATGATGGAAAATTGGGATACCGATAGTGAGGTTTATCGTTGCATTCGGTTGCTGTCTGGTTTACGGCGGCTAAATCCTGCTATATCAATGGGTAGCCATTGGCAGAAATACTTGACCGCCGATGTTTACTGTTATGTCCGCCGCTATCGTGATTCTCTGTGTTTTGTAGCTTTAAACCGGGGAGGGGAAGTTACTCTCCCAGAAGTAGAAACAGAATTACCCGATGGTGAGCATACTTGCGTAGTGACTCGCAATAAGTATGAAGTAAAAGACGGCAAGATTTATAACCTAGTATTAGAAGAACGGGGAGTGCTTGTTTTCAGCCACGTTGGGGAACGGATCAAAGCACAGACAATTGTGCGCGTCCAACTCAATGGTGTGGATACCCAACCCGGTGAAATCATTGTGGTGACAGGAGATTGTCCAGAGTTGGGTAACTGGGATATCAGCAAAGCATATCCTTTGGAGTACATCAACTCAAATACTTGGTCTGCTGAGATTCCCTTTGATGAAAGCGCTGGTAAGCTGATTGCTTATAAATATGCCATGTGGCGGGAAGGGCGATCGCCTCTGCGGGAAAATTTGGTCAATCGTCGCTGGGTGATTGCCAAAGAAGGTACTGTTAAATGGCGTGATACCTGGGCATCGGGAAGAGAATCGTAGAAATTTCAAATCAACAATGAAGTGTCTGATTTTTCACGTTATGTGGAAAAGTCTACCAAAAACCTAACCCCCTAACCCCCTTCCCGACGCGAGAAGGGGGAAAATTCAAAGTCTCTCTCCTTTTAGGCTACGGTGTACACACAAGTCTTATAAAGTTGTCTAACAGTGTTTCGATCCCCCCTAACCCCCCTTAAAAAAGGGGGAAATTTCTTCAAGTCCCCCTTTTTAAGGGGGATTTAGGGGGATCAGATGATTTGTGTGTACACGGTAGCCTTTTAGGAGAGAGATGTAGAGACAGGTTTTCCAGATGCCGTGAAAAGTCAGAATGAAGTGTGAAGGATAAAAATTTTGCTCCTTCACACTTTATTTTTTGTGAATTAATAACCCTTCTTATGCTTTGCGGTTTCGTCTTTGACGTTCTCAGAGAGTCGCCGCTATAAATTTATGTATGCAATGATCTAATTTCTAAATGCTTTTTCAATATATTTTAGTTTGCAGTGATCTAGATCACACCATTTTGTGAGTAAGAATAGATAGTATCAAGCACATAAACACCTTAGAACTGTCAAAGGCAGGAGCTAACAAGCTCTACCTCTTACAGGGTAAAAGAATAGATGATACCTGTATAAGTACTAAAATCACCAGTTTTTAATTCTTACCAAGTCATCTAAAAAAATGAGAACAAGGTAAATGGTGATGTTTGAACTCTTGCTAAAAAATCAATTAAGCGCTCCCAAAAAAGTAAAATTTAAAAATGAGATTTTGGCACGAGTTCAAGGACAAAAATCAGGAACTTCAAATGACGAAATTAAATTTTATAAAACTGAATTACTTCCCTATTTTATAAAATTGAGCCAACACAATCCTGTTTTCAGCGTTACGGAACAATTACGCCTTTTGGTGGGTGTTTGGACACCAATATGGTCTACTATTTCATTTCATGAAAGTTTACCGAAAAGAATACAAGAACAGTCTTTTCAAATTTTTCAGCATGATGGTTACTGTGCGAGTGTCGCTCGCTATATAATGGGGAAAGACGCGTATTTATCCCAGAGTTTTAACTCAATATTACCAGCTTATGATTTCATGGTAATCCAAAAATATGGAGTTCAAAATGGTAAATGGTATCTTCAAAATATTGATAGATTTCAGGCTTTTAAAAATAGAGAAATTCCTCTAAATTTAGAATCAGTCTACACCTGGTTTACTGATGTGCTTAACACTAAAGTCAAACTGAATGCGTCAAAATTGGCTTTACCGAAAGCTCTCGAATTAGAAAATATAGAGATAAATCATACAAATTATTTAAAAAAAACATCCTTAGCACCTTCTCAAGTGTTTCAGCATTTATATATAGATAATGACTGGCGACTTGTAAAAACTCAAACAGATGCCTCACATCTACCTAGTTACACAATTTCTGTGAAGAGGTAATTGATAAAGTAAAAATAAAATTACCGTAGTGGGATCGTAAAATCTCTTATTTTTTCTCAGCGATCTCTGTGCCTCTGCGGTTTAAAAGTATTTTTTCTAACCACAGAGGCGCAGAGGACACAGAGTATAGAGCTTAAAGAGAAATCTATTTACCAAAATTTTTACGCACCTTGAAAGGGCTAGTCTTAGGCTCGTAATAGGAATTTAGCCCCAAAAAATTTATAACATAGCCTCTAAGCAATATGAATGAATGGTACAAAGAAGACCTTGCATTTATTCATGATGACGGTTTCCGTGACTTCGCTCTCAAATCCGCTCCCGGCATTTTAGAAATCCTCGCTCAAAACAAAATACATGATGGACTAGTGGTTGACTTGGGTTGTGGTAGCGGATTATGGGCAAAAGAACTTACTAAGGCTCATTATCGTGTTCTCGGAGTTGATATTTCTGAGTCGATGATTAATATTGCACGAACAAGAGTCCCAGATGCCGTTGGCTTCCAAGTTGAAACAACTCGTAGTTATGGGCAATACCTTCTGCCGAAGGGTCATGTAGCATTTATTGCACGCAAACCAGGATTATAAATACCTGAATCACATCCAAATATCTAATTTTTTTTGTTATGGTGATCCCAAAAGAATCGTTAAGTACTTACGAGGTTCAATAGAATGACTAATCGATTTACTTGTATATTTGAATACAAGCCGTTATAAATAATTTATTTATAAAGTGTATCTATTTAGGTTGGGCAATACGCGCTTCAATATCTTCCAATGTTTGTAACAATAGACTCCTTGCCTGCAATTGCCAACCCCATCTTTGAATTCTGTAAGCTGATACAGTACCAACTATAGCTGCTAACAAACAGATAGGTTGATTTAAAGAAATTCCGAATAACAAACCCAATCCAGCAATTCCCCAAAATGGTAAGGCTACTGTTTGTCTTTGCTCTTCCACAATTTGAGTAACTATATTAGAAGATTGCTTATTAACTAATAATGCTTCTTTGACTTGTCGCTGTTCAGCCGCCGACACTGTTAAACCTATTTTCCGCCGTAGTTTTTCTATTTTGCGGGCATCAGTACTGTACTCAGTTAACTCATCTTCTGCCATTTTTAGCAGTCGTTCTAGTTGCGCCATTGTGTATTGCATCCGGTATTTTGATAAAGCTATTAATCTAAATAATTGTTAACTTTTATTGACTAAAGGGTTGTATTTAATCGCCAAATTTAAAGTTACACGACAGAATGAAAAATCTAAAATTAAAGATGGAAAAATATACTAACGGTTACACACTTACAAATTGAGTATAAATTTAAAAGGTAATTATGACTACAATATCTAAAAGCACTTTATCTCCATCTGCTCAAGAGCGATCGCTCATATTGTGGTTTGATGAAGTTGGAATTGCTGATATCCCCTTAGTTGGTGGTAAAAATGCCTCACTGGGCGAAATGATTCAACAGCTAACGCCCAAAGGGATTAACGTTCCTACCGGATTCGCCACCACTGCTTACGCCTATCGTCATTTCATCAAATCAGCAGGTTTAGAAGCAAAGCTACGCAAACTCTTTGCTGACTTGGATGTTGAGGATGTCAAAAATTTACGAGAACGGGGTAAAAAAGCGCGATCGCTATTAATCCACACTCCATTCCCTGTAGAATTGCGAGAGGCGATCGCTAAAGCCTACCAAAATCTTTGTGAAATATACCATACAGAGACAGATGTTGCAGTCCGTTCTAGCGCCACCGCCGAAGACCTTCCCGATGCTAGTTTTGCTGGACAGCAAGAAACTTACCTCAACGTTGTCGGTGTGGAAGGAGTTTTAGCAGCTTGTCACAAGTGCTTTGCTTCCATATTTACCGATCGCGCCATTTCTTACCGTCACACCAAGGGATTTGATCACTTTAGCATTGCTCTGGCTGTGGGTGTGCAAAAAATGGTACGCTCTGACTTAGCAACCTCTGGGGTGATGTTCT
Organism: Nostoc sp. ATCC 53789; assembly: GCF_009873495.1. Lineage (GTDB taxonomy): Bacteria > Cyanobacteriota > Cyanobacteriia > Cyanobacteriales > Nostocaceae > Nostoc > Nostoc muscorum_A. Next base: position 18,140 of record NZ_CP046703.1, read on the forward strand.
CCATTGACACAGAAACCGGATTTAAGGATGCAGCACTGATTACAGCCGCCTACGGTTTAGGTGAAAACGTTGTCCAGGGGTCTGTCAATCCCGATGAATACTGTGTTTTTAAACCAACTTTAAAAGCTGGTTTTCGCCCGATTATCGATAAAAAATTGGGCAGTAAAGAACTGAAAATGATTTATGATGACGGCTCCAAATTTACAAAAAATGTTTCGGTTTCCCCCAGCGAAAGAAATAAATTTGCCCTGAGTGATGAAGAGATTTTACAACTAGGAAGTTGGGCGTGTTTAATTGAAGATCATTATTCTCAAGTCCACGGTACATTGACTCCAATGGATATCGAGTGGGCAAAAGATGGCATTACTAATCAACTTTTTATTGTGCAAGCGCGTCCCGAAACCGTCCAGTCGCAGAAGGCGGGAAATGTGTTGCGGAGTTATCGGTTGGTATTAGGAAATGGGGAAAAATCTTCCCACTCGTCACTCCATAATTCCCAATCCCCAATTCCCCTGGTTACGGGAAGTGCAATTGGAGAAGCTATTAGTCAAGGGAAAGCCCGCCTAATTTTAGATGTTCAGAAACTCGAACAGTTTCAAGTTGGGGAGGTTTTGGTGACAGAGAGAACTGATCCCGATTGGGAACCGATTATGAAACGCGCCAGTGCAATTGTCACCAACTCTGGTGGTAGAACGTGTCATGCAGCAATCATTGCGCGAGAATTGGGTGTCCCTGCGATCGTGGGATGTGGCAATGCTACAGAAATCTTAAAACCTGGTCAAGAGGTAACAATTTCTTGCGCTGAAGGGGAAGAAGGAAAAGTTTATGCAGGTTTATTACCTTTTGAAGTTGAAGAAGTTGCTTTAGAGAACTTACCGCGTACCCATACTCAAATTTTAATGAATGTGGGTAATCCTCAAGAGGCATTAAGTTTATCGGCAATTCCTAACGATGGCGTAGGTTTAGCGCGGACAGAATTTATCATTGCTAACCAAATCCAAATTCATCCAATGGCGTTGATTCATTATGAATTATTAAAAGATGAATTTGCCAAAGCTAAAATTGCTGAAATTACCTCACTTTATGACGATAAACCTCAATATTTTGTAGATAAATTAGCTCAAGGCATTGGTAGAATTGCCGCAGCATTCTATCCTAAACCAGTGATTGTGCGAATGTCAGATTTCAAAAGTAATGAATATGCGAATTTGTTAGGTGGGCGACAGTTTGAACCCCATGAAGAAAACCCAATGCTGGGTTGGCGAGGAGCGGCACGTTACTATGATGAAGGGTACAGAGAAGCTTTTGCCCTAGAATGTCATGCCCTCAAACGGGTACGGGAAGAGATGGGTTTAACGAACGTTATCCCGATGATTCCTTTTTGTCGCACTCCTGATGAAGGGCGGTTGGTTTTGGCAGAGATGGCAAAAAATGGTTTAAAGCAGGGTGTTAACGGCTTGCAGGTTTATGTAATGTGTGAGTTGCCCAGTAATGTGATTCTGGCTGAAGAATTTGCTGAGGTATTTGATGGTTTCTCCATTGGTTCAAATGATTTAACTCAACTGACACTAGGGATAGATAGGGATTCGGCATTGGTAGCGCGATTGTTTGATGAACGTAGTCCAGCTGTGAAACGAATGGTAAAAATGGCCATAGAAGCGGCAAAAAAATGCGATCGCAAAATAGGCATTTGTGGACAAGCACCCAGTGATTACCCAGAATTTGCTCAGTTTTTGGTTGAACAGGGAATTGACTCAATTAGTCTGAATCCAGATTCGGTTTTAAAGACAATGCTAGAAGTGGCAAAAGTTGAGCAGGGATAGCAAAGGATCGGATTGTATTGGGATTCCGTTCTGAAGAACTGCGGAAAGATTCAGAATTTGCGTAGTTTACCGCCGCAGGCATCGCATAACCAACAGTAGTTGAACTTTTGGATCGCTGCCTGTAATATAGCGATCGCCATATTTTGTTTGTGTAATTGTCTACAAAACTTTTGACTGCTCAACCATAAGTATCTTAGTATTTTGCAGAATGGCTATTTAGTTTAGTCAAAAGCAAGATGACAAATCTTTTGGAAACCGAACGCTTGATTATTCGTAGTTGGATACCCGAACGTGATGCCGAGGAAGCCTTTGTAATTTATAATGACCCTGAAGTTACGCACTTTCTCGGCTCTCGCATCACAAGTGTTGAGTCACAGCGTCTGCGTTTAATTGACGACAATGGTAATGGATCTTGGGCAATTGTCGAAAAGGAAACTACAACAATTGTGGGAACTATCCTTCTCGAACAATTACCTGACAAAGATGGTTTACTCACTCAAGATTATGAGGTAGGCTGGCACTTACGGCGAGCTTCTTGGGGTAAAGGGTATGCAACAGAAGCAGGACGAGTTATGCTCAACTACGGATTTAGTGTTTTGAACTTGCCAGTGATTTATGCTGTAGTAAAGCCAGAAAATCATGCTTCAATCCGTGTAACAGAACGATTGGGTATGAAACCAATAGGGCGGACAAATAAGTATTACGGTATTGAACTACTCCTGTTCCAACTAGATGCACCTGAAGAGTAGAGAGGGAGTAGGAGTAGGGAGTAGGGGAAGAAAAACTATTTATTGATTATTTATCAATGCCCAATGACAAATGACAAATGACAAATGACTAAAAAATGGTTCCGAATTGGGCTGTTGGGTATATTTATCCTCTCACTCGCCTTGAGGTTTTGGGGATTGGAGCGATTCAATACTCTGGTATTTGATGAAGTTTACTTTGCCAAATTTGGTAATAATTATCTCACGCATACACCATTTTTTAATGCTCATCCGCCGTTAAGTCAATATATGATCGGCATCGGCATTTGGCTTGGTAGTCACATTCCTTTTTGGCACGATACAGTAAATGGGCTAACGGGTTCAATGCGATCGCCTTGGACTTATCGGTGGTTCAATGCCCTTACTGGTTCATTTATCCCTTTAGTTGTAGCTGCGATCGCTTATCAGTTGAGTTATCGCCGTAGCTTTGCTTTGCTTGCTGGTTTGTTTACTGCATGTGATGGCCTTTTTCTAGTTGAATCTCGTTATGCTTTAAGTAATATTTATATTGTCATCTTTGGTTTATTAGGACACTGGTTTTTATTATTAGCATTAGATAAGCAAAATCGGCGACGTTCTTTTTGGTTAGTTTTTGCTGGCATTGCTTTTGGTGCGTCAGTCGGTACTAAGTGGAACGGTTTATGGTTCCTATCAGGTGCTTATCTTATTTGGATAGTAGCTTGGATAATTCAGGGAACGCATTCTTTTGCTAACGCCAAACTCTTTTTTAAATCCCCCTCATTGGAGGAGGCAGAAGGCAGGAGGCAGGAGCCAGGAGCCAGGAGCCAGGAGTCAGGAGCCAGGAGGCAGGAGTCAGGAGCCAGGAGCCAGGATAGCGAAGCGGTAGCGAGTCCGCGAGCGTCGGCAGAATTCAGGGGAAAGGAGGTAGGAATTAGTACTTATTCTCCACCATTTATACCATCTCCCTCATCTGAGTCACCACTACAAAACTTGACTCAGCTAAATATTTTCCAGATGTTATTTTATCTAGGAATAATTCCAGCTTTTATCTATAGCATCATCTGGATTCCTCACCTTCAGCTAGATAAAACTTATGGATTTATTGCAGTACATCAGCAAATTTTGAAATTTCACTTGCATTTAGGTGGTAATAGTTCGGATGTACATCCTTATTGTGCTGCCTGGTATAAATGGCCTTTGATGATTCGACCAATGGCATATTATTATCAAACGGCTGAAAGTATCACTGAACCATTACCTGTCATGGGGCCACCTTTACCTGCTGGTGCTGGACAAGTTATTTATGATGTCCATGCAATGGGCAATCCCTTTTTGTGGTGGTTTGGTGTTGCTGCTATGTTGTTTTTAGTAGGGATGCTGGTGTCACAAGCCGTAATGCCTTGGGTGAAAGAAAAGCGTTTTTTAGTACCTGCAACTCTTAGTATTGATACTTGGATTGGTTTGTATTTAGTTATAAATTATGCTGCTAATTTAGCACCTTGGGTAAAAGTGACGAGGTGCGTTTTCATATACCATTATATGTGTGCAGTAGTATTTGTATTTTTAGCGATCGCTTGGTTTGTCGATCAGTGTCTTCGCAGCTATTATCAACAACTCCGGGCGTTAGGTGTCACCATTACTTTTATTATTCTGGCTGCTTTTATTTTCTGGATGCCTATTTATTTAGGTTTACCCCTCTCCCCTGACGGTTATAAATTGCGGATGTGGTTCAACTCTTGGATTTGATTAAAAGGGGTTTTGGTAAGAATAATGACTCCTAAACTCATTTATAAACTTAACATAGCTACACATATACATGATTGTTTAATCACATAGTTTTCACATTTATTATCCCTATGTAAGTTTACTGGCTGTTAGACTTTTCAAAGCGTAAGCAGATGAGAGTAAGCCTGCAAAACGCAACATCAGGGCATGGGAAATTAGATACTAAGTAAAAATGCTGAATGTAAACTTATTTTTTTACATTCATCATTATCCGTTATTCTAGATATTCTAGTTTTGATGCTCCCGGACAATAGAGGAGGATCTTCATGGAAATGAACTTACAATTCCCAGGTATTAATTTAATTAGCTTGAAAGAGGCACCAATTCATTTTTCTAGCCAAATTCAGCCTCACGGTGTCCTGTTAGTTTTGGAGGAGCCGGAGCTAAAAATATTACAAGTTAGCACTAATACATTAAATGTTTTCGGGATTGCGCCCGAAAATATGTTGGACAAAAAATTAGAAGATTTACTCGACCCATTCCAAATAGAGAGAATCAAAACAGGGCTAGCCGGGGAAAATCTTGATTTTATCAATCCTACCAAAGTTTGGGTACGAAAAAAAGGTGATGACTACATAGTATTTGATGCAATATTTCACCGGAATACAGAAGGGTTTTTAATTCTGGAATTAGAACCTGCTATTACTCAAGAAAATATTCCATTTTTAAGCTTTTATCATCTAGCTAGAGCCTCTATTAATCAACTAGAAAAAACAGCAAATCTACGTGACTTTTGTCAAGTTATCGTTCAAGAAGTTCGGAAAATAACGGAATTTGACAGGGTAATGCTATATAAATTCGATGATGATGGACATGGTTCCGTTGTCGCGGAAGACAAACTAGAAAGCCTAGAACCTTACTTAGGTCTGCATTATCCAGAGTCAGATATTCCTAAACCAGCGAGAAAATTATTTGCTGCCAATTCGATCAGAATTATACCTGATGCTTATTCTCAGCCAGTCAAACTTTTTCCTGTCAATAATCCAATTAGCGATCGCCCCATTAACTTAACCAACTCTATTCTCAGAAGTGCTGCTTCCTGTCATACAGAGTACTTGCATAATATGGGTGTTGGTGCTTCGCTGACTATCTCTTTAATTAAAGACCAAAAACTCTGGGGACTAATTGCTTGCCATCATCAATCCCCAAAATATGTTTCCTACGAATTGCGTAAAGCTTGCGAGTTCTTAGGGCGAGTAATATTTGCAGAAATCTCAGCTAGAGAAGAGACAGAAGATTATTATCACCGGATAAATCTGACACACCTTCAATCAGTCTTGATTGAATATATGTCTCAAGAAGAAAACTTTATTGATGGTTTAGTTAAAAACCCGCAGCATCTTTTAGATTTGGCTAGCGCTCAAGGTGCGGCTGTCTGTTTTGCGGGAAATTGCACGGTAGTTGGTGAAACACCTAGAGAAGAAGACCTGAATTTTTTAGTCCAATGGCTAAAGAATAATGTTGAAGAAGAAGTCTTCTATACAGATTCTTTGCCACAGATTTATCCAGATGCAGAAAGCTTTAAAAATGTCGCTAGCGGTTTGTTAGCGATTCCCATCGCCAAGCGGACTTATGTTTTGTGGTTCCGACCAGAAGTAATTCAAACTGTAAATTGGGGTGGCGATCCTAATAAGGCGTTTGAAGTTAACCAATCAGAAGGAAATGTCCGTTTATGTCCACGCAAATCATTTGAACTGTGGAAAGAAACGGTTCGCTTAACATCTTTACCTTGGAAAGAGGTAGAAGTTAAAGCAGCATTGGAACTGCGGAAAGCAATTGTAAATATTGTGCTGCGTCAAGCTGATGAACTAGCCCAGTTAGCCCAAGATTTAGAACGTTCTAACGCCGAACTGAAAAAGTTTGCCTACGTCGCCTCTCATGACTTGCAAGAACCACTCAATCAAGTTGTGAATTACGTGCAGCTGTTAGAGATGCGCTATAGCGAAGAACTTGACGAAGATGCTCAGGAGTTTATTAGTTACGCTGTGCAGGGAGTCAGCCTGATGCAGACGTTGATTGATGACGTACTGGCATACTCGAAAGTGGATATGCAAGCGATCGCATTTCAAATGAACGATGTAGAGACAGCCTTAATGCGGGGGTTGGGCAATTTGCGTCAACGCATTAATGAAACCGGAGCTATTATCACCCACGATCCCTTACCAACAGTGATGGCTGACAGCACCCAAATGATGCAGCTATTCCAGAACCTCATCGGTAACGCCATTAAGTTTCATAGTGACCAGCCGCCACAAATTCATGTGGGAGCAGAAAGGATAGAAGACGCATGGTTGTTCTCAGTACGGGATAATGGAATTGGCATTGATCCGAAATTTAGCGATCGCATTTTTGTAATTTTTCAGCGCTTACACACGCGGGATGAATATACTGGTACAGGTATGGGTTTAGCCATCTGTAAGAAGATCGTCGAATGTCACCGGGGGCGGATTTGGGTAGAGTCAGAACTGGGTGAAGGCGCAACCTTCTACTTTACGATTCCAGTTGGAGGACGCGAACTTGAGCGTAGAAACGGGAGAAAAACACAAAACCATCTTTTTGGTCGAGGACAATAAAGCTGACATTCGCTTAATCCAAGAAGCGTTAAAAAATAGTTCAGTGCCCTACCAAGTGGTAACGGTCAGGGATGGTATAGATGCTATGGCTTATTTGCGCCAAGAAGGTGAATATGCTGATGCACTACGCCCTGACCTCATTCTATTGGATTTGAATTTGCCTAAAAAAGATGGTCGAGAAGTGCTGGCGGAAATCAAAGCCGACCCACTACTAAAGCGTATTCCAGTTGTTGTGTTAACAACCTCAAAAAATGAGGATGACATTTTTCACAGCTACGATTTACACGTGAATTGCTATATCACTAAATCTCGCAACCTCAACCAATTATTTCAAATCGTCAAGAGTATCGAAGACTTTTGGCTCTCTACTGTGACGCTACCATCGGAGTGAGGTAGGGGGCAGGGGGCAGGGGAAGCAGGGGGAGCAGGGGGAGCAGGGGAGGCAGGGGGAGACAAGGGGACAAGGTGAAATAATGACAAATGACAAATGACAAATGACAAATGACAAATGACAAGATAGAGGAGCAATAGGGGGTGAAACCCGAAGATTATGGCTGTGAGCTACTCAGTAAAAATCTTATTAATTGAAGATAACCTAGCTTATGCGAGGTTGTTACAAGAGTTTCTGGCACAAGCCCAGTCCCAAGAGTTTACTTTGGTTCATGTAAAGCGATTGGGCGAAGCATTTCAGGAACTCAGTCAATGTAATTATGATGTTATTTTATTAGATTTAACTCTACCTGACAGTCAAGGATTATCATCTCTACCTCCTCTGATTTGCCAAGCGCCAAGTATACCGATTGTTGTCCTAACTAATACAAATGATGAAGAACTGGCAATTGAAGCAGTGCGTCAGGGGGCACAAGATTATCTAGTCAAGCGCCAGGTAAATGTAGATGTGTTGGTTCGCTCTTTGCGTTATGCGATCGAGCGCAAGCAGGTTTTAGAATCATTACGCACAGTCAATGAGACGTTACAAAATCGGGTTGAAGAACGAACGGCGGAACTGGTGAAAGCCAATGAACTCAACCAGTTCAAATCTGAATTTGTCTCGATGCTTTCCCATGACATTCGCAATCCTTTAAATACTATTCTCTTGGCTGCTGGATTGCTCCAAAACCAGGATGAAAGGTTGACCAAAGAGAAAAAACTGAATCATTTGCAAATGATTCGCTCGGCGATCAAAAATATGGCAAAGCTATTGGATGAAGTTACATTCATCGGCAAAGCTGATTCTGGCAGACTGGGGTATGAACTCATTTGTATAGATTTAGAAGCTTTTTGCCGCCAAATGGTCGAAGAAGTTCGATTAATGGCAAGTGATAAGCATCTGACTTTGGTGTTTGCCAGTTGTGGGCAATTAGACGAGGCATTATGGGATGAAAGCTTGCTGCGGCATATTTTAGGCAATTTACTGAGCAATGCGATTAAGTATTCACTACCGGGCGGTATAGTGCGTTTTGAATTAATTGGTCAGGAAAAAACAGTAATTTTCCGAATTCAAGATTCAGGAATTGGCATTCCTCAAGAAGACCAAAAACGGCTGTTTCAGCCTTTTCAACGTGCCGACAATGTTGGAAATATTCCAGGTACTGGCTTGGGACTAGCGATCGTCAAAAAATGTGTTGATGCACACGGAGGCGAGATTATAGTCAACAGTCAAGTTGAAGTAGGTACAACCTTTACCGTCACCCTTCCTTTACTAGAAGCTTAAGCATTTAAGTTAAGTGATTCAGGTTAAATTATATACATTTAAGGAATGCAGCAAAGTTTCCCTAAAGGAATTACTTGTTACTAGCCCTCATTCACAACTTCTCGTCTGACAAACAAAGCCCGATAAACAGGTTCACCTTTTTTTTGTGTGCCTATTTCTCGTTCTGTGGGGACTGGTAGCGGATTTTCGGCTAACCATTCTTCTGTTCCAACTTTCTGATAAGCTGGGTGGGCGGCGAAGCGATCGCGCATTTCCACCGCGATAAATTCCATATCTGACTGCACAAAGACAACGCCACCAACTGCCAGATAACTGGCTAACTCCGCCACTAATTCTGGCTGCACCACACGGCGTTTAGCATGGCGAGTTTTAAACCAAGGATCGGGAAATTGAATTGTAACGCGCTGTAAACTTCCTGGAGGGAGTAAAGATAACAGCGATCGCAATGAGTTATTCACATTGCAAAATAAGTAGTGCAGATTTGTTAAAGCCAACTGAGAACGTAACTTATTTGCCTCTTTTACCAACGGTTCTCGAATTTCTAAGCCTAGATAATTCCAGTTGGGTTCTATTTGGGCCATATTTAACAAAAACTGTCCTTTAGCGCAGCCAATATCTAAATGTAGTGGTTGATTTGGCTTTGCATAAATTTTTTCAAAGTCTTGGGGACTTGCTGGTGTTTGATACTTGTTAGCAAGTGGATTAACATGCTGGCGGACTCGGACTGCTGCCAAAATTTCCTCTCCTTTACGTCAAAATATTTTGTCGATCATAAATACGAATTGCTACAAGTCTTCCTTTAATTGCGTCTTGGTAGCCTTTCTCCAATTTTGCTATTTCTTTAAGTAGAAATTATCAACTACGCTTTTATTTTTAAGACCTGAGTAAGCAAAAATTATAGTAAATAACGGTTATCAAAGTAAGAGTTGATAAAGCCAATTTTAGATTGTTTTCTTAACTTTACTCTGTCATGTTTCAAGTTAGGCGAATTTGCGCTAATCAACCTTTTATTTCACTGCTCTTGTTAAATAACTAAAAGCTTCCCAAATGTAAGTTATTATATCTTCTTTCACTAGAGATTTTGGATTAGCTGCCTAGGCAAAAAAGGGCAATATTATGCTAGAATTATATCAAATTATGGCAATTATTCAAGAGTAATTTAGAATAATTTTGCGCTTTGTTGAGTAAACAAGCTAAAATCTACGATTTTTGGAGATTTTTAGGTTATGACAACCTCACAGGAGAGGATTATCCCGATAGATTTGCGAACCGAAATGTCGCAGTCTTATCTGGAATACGCCATGAGCGTGATAGTGGGTCGGGCGTTGCCAGATGCCAGGGATGGTCTAAAACCTGTGCATCGTCGCATTCTCTACGCAATGCACGAGCTAGGTCTGCTCCACGATCGCCCCTTTAAGAAATGCGCCCGTGTAGTGGGGGAAGTGTTGGGTAAATATCACCCCCACGGCGACACAGCAGTATATGATGCCTTGGTGCGGATGGCGCAGGATTTTTCCATGCGATCGCCCCTAGTTAACGGACATGGTAACTTCGGTTCGGTAGACAACGATCCACCAGCCGCCATGCGGTACACAGAATGCCGCTTACAAGCTTTAACTAGCGCTGGTTTACTACACGATATTGAGTATGAAACCGTAGATTTCGCTGATAACTTCGACGGTTCCCAACAAGAACCCACAGTTTTACCGGCACGGATTCCCCAATTATTGCTCAACGGTTCCTCTGGGATTGCCGTGGGTATGGCAACCAACATTCCGCCCCACAATTTGGGCGAATTGATTGATGCTTTGGTGGCTGTAATCCACAATCCCGAAATCACCGATCTCGAATTAATGCAGTATGTCCACGGCCCAGACTTTCCGACTGGGGCGCAAATTTTGGGGACATCTGCCATTCGAGAAGCTTACACTACTGGGCGTGGTTCCATTACCATGCGTGGTGTCGCTAACATTGAAACCGTTGAACAACGGGGACGGCCAGATAGAGAAGCAATTATCATCACCGAATTGCCCTATCAAACCAATAAAGCGGCGCTGATTGAAAAAATCGCCGAAATGGTGAACGAAAAGCGGCTAGAGGGCATCGCAGATATCCGGGATGAAAGCGATCGCGACGGGATGCGAGTTGTCATCGAACTCAAGCGTGATGCTTATCCCCGCGTCGTTCTAAACAACCTTTACAAACAAACGCCACTGCAAGCCAACTTTGGGGCGAATATGCTGGCGTTGGTGAATAGCGAACCCCAGGTACTCACCCTCAAGCAGTTTTTAAGCGTCTTCTTAGATTTTCGCATCGAATCCATTGCCAGACGTACCCGTTACGAACTGCGGAAAGCCGAGGAACGCGATCATCTCCTGCAAGGGTTATTAATTGCCCTATCCCAGTTAGATCCAATTATTGTCTTGATTCGCCATGCGCCCGATGCGCCGACAGCCAAAGGCGAATTAATCACAACTTATGGACTCTCGGAAGTGCAAGCAGATGCGATTTTGCAGATGCAATTGCGGCGATTAACTGCCTTAGAAGCAGACAAAATTCGTTTGGAACACGACGAATTACAAGCAAAAATTACCGACTTGCAAGATATTTTGGCACGCCGGGAGAGAGTGCTAGAAATTATCGAAACCGAAGTCGCGCAACTGAAAACTAACTTTGCCACACCCCGCCGCACGGTAATTTTACCAGGGGAAGGGGAATTAGACGATCGCGACTTAATTGCCAATGAAAAAGCGATCATTCTGGTGACAGAGCAAGGTTACATCAAACGGATGCCAGTTAATACCTTTGAAGCGCAAAGCCGTGCTACCAGAGGTAAAGCCGCAGCCAAGGTAAAAGATGATGATACCATTGAGCATTTCTTAACTTGCTGCGATCACGACAGTATTTTATTCTTTAGTGAGCGTGGTGTTGTTTATTGCCTGAGAGCGTATCAAATTCCAGCGAGTTCGCGTACCAGTCGCGGGACACCAATCGTCCAGATGCTACCCATTCCCAAAGAGGAAAAAATCACCTCGATTGTACCCGTTGACGAGTTTAGCAGCGAAGAATATCTGGTCATGCTCACTAAGGGCGGCAATATCAAGAAAACGGAATTGGCAGCCTTTAGTCATATTCGCGCCAATGGTTTGATTGCCATTTCCTTAGAAGAAGGCGACCAACTGCGCTGGGTGCGACGTGCAAGAGTCGAGGACAGTGTAATCATTGGTTCTCGTAACGGGATGGCGATTAACTTCCGGTGCAACCACGAACAACTGCGTCCTTTAAGTAGGGCTACTCGTGGGGTGAAAGCCATGAAACTCAAAAATAAAGATGAACTCGTGGGTATGGATATTCTACCCGCAGCAATTCTTGAAACTTTGGATATAGTTACAGAAGCCGAAACTGAAGATATCGAAGCAATCGAGACAATCGAGACAATCGAAACAGAAGATATCGAAATTACCGAAACTACTGAAGAGTCCGTAGAAGTTCCTAGTACTGGCATTGTTGGCCCTTGGGTGTTGGTAATTACGATGGGAGGATATGGTAAGCGTGTACCCGTTGCCCAGTTCCGACTACAAAATCGTGCTGGTCAGGGTTTAATGGCAACCAAGTTCAAAAACCGCAAAACCAAAGACAAGTTGGCAACCCTACGCATTGTCAACAATGATGATGATGAAATCATGATGGTGACAAATCGCGGTATTATCATCCGTCAAGCGGTAAATGCGATTTCTATCCAATCGCGATCGGCAACTGGAGTCAGAGTGCAGCGTTTAGATGAAGATGACGCTATTACCGGAGTAGCAATAGTTCCACCTGATGCTGCCGATGCAGAAGAAGCAGAATAAAAAGCAGGGGGAGAGGTTAACCACCTTACTCCCTTATTTAATAGCCTTAGCTAGCGGCATTTTAATGGGGCTAACCGTAGCCCCAGTAGGTGCATGGTTCCTGGCTTGGATTGCCATAGTTCCCTTATGGGTGCTAGTTGTAACTTCAGCCAAAGGTAAAAACCAATTCCCTCCGGCTTTCCTGTGGGGTATTGGTTTTCACGGTGTCGCCCTATTCTGGATTACCGGAATTCATCCGATGACATGGTTGGGCGTTCCCTGGTTGCCAAGCTTGGCAATCACGCTTTTTTGTTGGGGATTTATCAGTGTCTTAGGTGGGGTATTCCTTACTATTTGGGCGGCTGTAATGGTTCGCCTGGGTGGAAAAAACCCGTGGTTACGTGTCCTTATTGGTACAGCCGTCTGGTGCGGCTTAGAGAGTCTATGGAGTGCTGGCCCTCTGTGGTGGAGTTCCCTGGCTTACACGCAAAGCCCGCATAATCTCGTAATTGTACATCTGGGGCAACTCTCTGGGCCTAATACTGTGACAGCAACAATAGTTGCTGTAAATGGGTTAATTGCTGAAGGATGGATAAACCACAGAGGCACAGAGGGCGCAGAGAAAATTTCCTCTGCGTCCTCTGCGCCTCTGCGGTTCGTTAATAAATACTTAGTTGCCGCCACAGGATTATTAATTACCTTACACCTCATCGGTTTTTTCTTATACAGTCGTCCCATCGCTCAACCCCCAGAAGCAGCCTTGAAAGTGGGGATTGTTCAAGGTAATATTCCGAACCGACTTTTACGAAGTTCCGAAGGGTTTCGTCGCGCCCAAGAAAATTACACTAATGGGTATTTAACTTTAGCAGACCAAGGTGTAGATGCAGTCCTCACCCCAGAAGGAGCCTTACCTATTTTCCAGCGTAACTTGTTGGGAACTGCCTTAGTCGCAGCTGTGAAAGAAAAAGGTGTAGTTGCTTGGATTGGGGCTTTTGGCGAACGAGGAGACAGTTATACAATTAGCTTGTTTACTTTCAACAGTAAGGGTGAAATTGTCAGCCGCTACGATAAGTCCAAACTCGTACCTTTGGGAGAATATATTCCCTTTGAAGGAATTTTCGGCGGGTTAATTCAACGCTTGTCGCCTTTGGAGGCACACCAAGTTCCTGGTTCAGCAAATCAAATATTTGACACTCCTTTTGGTCGTGCGATCGCTAGTATATGTTACGAATCTGCTTTTCCTGAACAATTTCGCCGTCAAGCTGCGGCGGGTGGGCAATTTATCCTCAGTTCTTCTAACGATGCCCATTACACTGCATCGATGCCATTCCAGCACCATGCACAGGATATCATGCGGGCAATTGAAACCGATCGCTGGTCAGCACGGGCAACGAATACCGGCTATTCAGCTTTTGTAGATCCTCATGGTAAAACCTTGTGGATGTCTGGATATAATACTTACGAAACTCATGCTGAAACAATTTATCGGCGACAGACACAAACTTTATATGTGCGTTGGGGTGATTGGTTAACGCCTTTGTTGCTGGGATTGAGTGTCTTAGGGTGGTTTGTGCAGAGAGTGTTTAACTAACGCTAATATCAGATCGTAACTACAGTGACATCCACGAGTAATAGTTACCATTTGAGTCTCTAAAAGAGGAATTGTGGCATGGAAGACATTCAGCAACGCAAGCTTTTATCCGCCCTAAGCCACGGAGCAATATTTTTTAGCTCTACGATTATCTCCATTGGCATACCGATTGCAATTTTGTTAATTAGTAATGACCAGATTATCAAAAGCAATGCCAAAGAATCACTCAATTTTCACATAAATCTTTATATTTATGCACTTATCTTTGCATTGCTGACTTTTGTAGGAATTGGTATTTTGTTATTGATTGCTTTGGGCATGGTCAGTTTTATTATGCCAATTATTGCCATTATCAATGTTCTGAACCAGCCAAATGTGTCTTACCGCTACCCGTTTATTTTCCGATTTGTGTAGTTAAAAAGAGTTGTACAGTTGTAGGTTATGTTGAGCAATAGGAAGCCTAATAATTGTCAGAAGTTGGTTTCAGAGAATCAATCAAACCTACACGAGTTAATGTTTTGTTATCTGACTGAACTTTATTGCAATGTAGCAAAGCTTTCTTAAAGTGACACACAATGTTAGGTAATTCTCCATTTTGTCTATTGGAAAAAATTATATTGTGCTATACGATTACTTCTTTATTACACAGGTTGATATAATTTGCAATTCTCCATAAGATTGAAATTTAAATACAGGATTTCATACCAAATTTAAGTTTAAAAAAAGTGTATAAGGGGTAATTTGTAGACTTTCAGGTGTTTTAATAAAGTTATTACCAAAGTCTAGTAGAAGCAAAAACATGAAAGGTCTTAGGAAGTTATCCTCAATAGCGCTATTGCTATGTGCCTTTGTGTATCCGCCCTCATTAGCTGAAGCAAAAGATATTTCTTTAAATAATGCTCGCAATGAACAGAGCGCCGCACCAGAAGCTAACCTAATTGGAGATAAAACTGGAGAGCTTTTAATTGCTCAACGGCGGCCAGGACGATACCGAATGATCCGAAGAAGGCAGATTATCCGACAGAGGCAGCCCTACGGACGATACCAAAATATCCGACGACGGCAGCCTTACGGACGATACCAAAATATCCGACGACGGGATCAGTTAAGACAACGGCAGATTATCCAACGACGGCAGCCCTACGGACGATATAGCATTATCCGAGGTCGTTATTGAGCCAAGGCTGATACAACTAACTAATGGTTAGTGGTTGGTGGTTAAACCACTAACCACTAATTATGGTTATTTTTTAATGACTTGCTACTACCTCTCCTTCAAGGCGAACTAGTCGGTCTGCCAAAAGTTTTTCAAGGTCTTCTAATGCCTTGGTGAAACCTTTGATGCCCTCGTCTAGTTTGTCAGTTGCCATGCGGTCAGCAGCGTGCATTTTGTCATAGCTAGCTTTGTCAATAGATATCTTTTCGATTGACAAGCTTGCTGCCTTGGCTGGGTCAAGTTTACGTGGCAGTTCTGCAACAGTTGACTGCAATTCAGCCAAAAGTGATGGAGAAATGGTCAGCAAATCACTACCTGCAAGTTCAGTAATTTCACCAAGGTTACGGAAGCTAGCTCCCATAACTTCGGTTTTATAGCCGAATTTCTTGTAGTAGTTGTAGATTTTGGTGACAGACAAAACTCCTGGATCTTCGGTCGCTGGGTAGCTATCGCGTCCGGTATCTTTTTTGTACCAGTCAAGAATCCGACCGACGAAGGGAGAAATTAGGGTAACGCCGGCTTCTGCACAGGCGATCGCTTGGTGAAGACCAAACAACAAGGTAAGGTTACAGTGAATACCTTCTTTTTCAAGAATTTCCGCAGCGCGAATGCCTTCCCAGGTGGTGGCAATTTTGATTAAAACGCGATCGCGGCCAATTCCAGCAGCTTTATACTGGGCAATTAAATCCCGTGCTTTAGTCAGAGTAGCTTCAGTATCGTAGGACAAGCGAGCATCTACTTCTGTAGACACACGACCGGGAATAATTTGTAAAATCTTTAATCCAAAAGCAACTGCTAAACGGTCAAAAGCTAGAGAAACTATCTGTGCTTGGGTGGCTCCGTCTCCAGCATCTTTCTTCGCTTGCAGTAAAGTTTGATCGACAATTCCCTGATATTCTGGCATTTGCGCCGCAGCAGTAATCAGAGAAGGATTGGTGGTGGCATCTTGGGGTTTGAACTTTTCAATTGCCTGGATATCCCCCGTATCCGCGACCACAACAGTCACTTCTCGCAATTGTTCTAGTAAATTCTTAGACATAAAAGACTCCGTGATGTTTGTTTAGGATTTACTTATTCCCTAGCGAGTGCTGAGTGCTGAGTTAGGAGTAGAAACGCGATTAATCGCGTCTGTACAAGAGTTATTATTCTCTTCCTTATCTTCCCAGTCACCAGTCCCCAGTCCTTAGTTCCTTCAATTCTGATTCTGGCAATTTTTCGGAATCATTGCCCAATTTTGCTTACTATCTTGAGCCACAGCCCTATTCTAAGTGGCTTATGCCGATATTGGCTGTCCAATGGAATGCACTTTGATTAAACTAGTTGTGCCCGATTTACCAATTGGAACGCCAGAGGTAATCACTACTTTATCGCCCTTATTCGCTAGACCCATATCTACAACTGTGTTCACCACATTGGTAAACATCTCTTCAGCATGGTGAACTGGTGGGATCAGCAAAGCTTCCACACCCCAAGAAAGCGCTAGTTGGCGATAAGCGGTGATGTCGGAGGTGAGGGCAATAATGGGAGAAGTCGGCCGATATTTAGACACCATTCTCGCTGTATTTCCTGATGAAGTGTTACAGAGAATTGCCCGTGAACCTGTTTCATAAGCGATGCGACACACGGATTCTGCTACAGATTCAGTAACGCTGAGACTACCTGCTTCATGACACCAGGCGTGTTTGCTACCCTCATCTAGAGCCTGTTCTGTCCGCACGGCGATATTGTGCATCATCTGGACGGCGGCGATGGGATATTGTCCAACAGCTGTTTCACCAGAAAGCATGACTGCATCCGTACCATCTAAGATGGAGTTGGCAACATCAGTTGCTTCGGCGCGGGTGGGGTCGGGGGCGCTAATCATCGACTCTAGCATTTGGGTGGCTGTAATCACCGGTTTGCCAGCACGATTGCAACGGCGAATAATATCTTTTTGAATGAGGGGTACTTCGTGAATTGGCACTTCCACCCCTAAATCGCCACGGGCAATCATAATTGCGTCGGCAACTTTCAGAATGGAATCAAAGTTTTCTAGTGCTTCTGCTCTTTCGATTTTGGCAATTAAGCGAATGGAAGCACCAGCCGCTTCAATCATGCGCTTGGCGGGTTCTAAGTCTTGTGGCGATTGGACGAAGGACACCGCTACCCAATCTACACCCAACTGAATCCCAAAGCGTAGATCCAGTAAGTCTTTTTCGGTGATGGAACTAACAGGTAAAGGAGTTTGTGGTAGATTTACTCCTTTATGTGTGGAAATTAACCCGCCAGTTTTCACTTGGGCGCGAATGCGATCGGCATCGCGATCGGTAACAATTAACTTGACGCGACCATCATTAATTAAAATCGGTTCACCTGGTCGCACCATTGCGAACAAAGTCGGTAATGGTAGAGGTATTTCCTCAATGCTCTCACCCTTTTCTTGCAATACAAAGGTGACTTCAGTACCAGCTTCTAAATTTAACCCTTCCGGTGGTAAAGTTCCCAAACGAATCTTGGGGCCACACAGGTCTTGCATAATTGCGATCGGTTTTTGCTGCTCATTACTAATTTGTCTGAGATAGTGAGCAGTTTGAGCATGGAATTCGTAAGCTCCGTGGGAAAAATTCAACCGTGCCACATTCATTCCAGCTTCTACCAAGCCTCGCAGATTTTCGGGTGCAGATGTAGCGGGCCCAACAGTACAAATGATTTTGGTTCGACGCATAGGGATTAGGGGTTGAGGAGTAACCTGCAAATTTGGATAGTTTGTGCGTAGGCGTAGCCCGTCGTAGACATCGCCCAGTCATCCAAATTAACACGTGCTTTATATCACTGTTTTTGTAAATAAAGATACTAAATAATGTTTTACTCCCAGGGTATTTACCATTTGACCCAAATCCCCAAAGTCAAGGGTCAAAAGTCAAAAGCTAATCACCAATGACAAATGACCAATGACAAATAACGAATTAAACCACTGCAACTGTAGAGGCGAGTTTTTCCTTTTGTGACATAGACAACATCAGGTCAATCACGCGATTCGAGTAGCCCCACTCGTTGTCATACCAGGCAATTACCTTGAAGAAGTTAGAATTCAACTCAATTCCAGCACCTGCGTCGAAGATACTAGAATGGGTATCGCCTTGAAAATCTGTGGAAACTACTTCTTCATCTGTGTATCCCAAAATACCCGCTAGCGAACCTGCGGCAGCCTCTTTCATAGCAGCACAGATTTCCTTGTAACTAGTGGCTTTGGCAGTTTTAAAAGTTAAATCAACTACAGAGACATCGGGAGTCGGAACTCGTAATGCCATACCAGTTAATCTACCCTTCAATTCTGGTAAAACCAGTGCTACAGCTTTTGCTGCCCCTGTGGAGGAGGGAATAATATTCTGGCTTGCACCTCGACCACCCCGCCAGTCTTTCTTGCTGGGGCCGTCTACAGTTGGCTGAGTGGCAGTCATGGCGTGGACTGTGGTCATTAACCCTTCAGTCAACCCAAAGTTGTCATTGATGACTTTAGCTATGGGAGCTAGACAGTTTGTAGTGCAGCTAGCATTGGAGACAATGATATCCTTGCTGGGGTCAAATAGGTGATGATTGACACCCATAAGTAAAGTCGTAACTCTATCTGGATCTTTAGTGGGAGCAGAAATTACCACTCGCTTTGCACCTGCCTTCAGGTGGTTTGCGGCTCCTTCGTAGTCAGTGAAGAGTCCGGTGGCTTCCACGACATAATCCGCACCTGATTTTCCCCAAGGTAACTCTGCTGGATTTCTCACCGACACACAAGGAATGAAGTGCCCATCAATGAGAATACCGTCTTCCTTGGCTTCAACCTTCTGCTTTAATTGACCGTGGGTTGAGTCGTACTTTAATAAGTAAGCAAGGTTATCTGGTGGTACTAGGTCGTTAATGCCTACAAACTCGATATTGGGGTTATCGATGCCAGCACGAAGCACGAGTCGCCCGATTCGACCGAAGCCATTGATACCAACTTTCAATTTAGTCAAGATTAAGCCTCCCGTTGTGGAAGTTGAACAAAAGGAGAAAGTTAAAAGTCAAAATAGATTGCCTTTTATTCTTTACTCTTTGATCCTGACAGTATCAGCAAGCTAAGGCATATTTACTTGGCATCTTTTAAGGATTGGGGCATTGGGGGATGGGGAATGGGGAATGGGGAATGGGGAATGGGGAACGGGGAATGGGGAACGGGGAATGGGGAAAGGGGAATGGGAGAATAATAACTCCTAACTTTTGTACAGACGCGATTCATCGCGTCTCTCCTGTACAGATGAGGGGCAACCCACGATTCGTTAGGAGGTAAACGGCAAAGGTTCCTAGCCAGTGACTAGCTGCATAATGTTCAATTACAACATCTGTGAGTCCATGCTGACGATGGTGAAGGGCAGCAGAGTGGAGTGTTTCTATGCGGCGATCGCTATTTGCCAATCCAGATATGATACCCTCAAGCATCCAAGCACGACTGAGATTAAGACCGTAGAAGTGGGCTTGCATATAATCTTGAGGATTATCCACTCTGGCTGGTTCTAACCAATTTACCGAATTATCAATGGGTATTTCTGGCAGAAAATTGGTGAGCCAGTCAGTGAAATCTGTTGTTGGCAGAATTCGCCGCATCAGGTCTGCTTCAGCAAGTCCAGGAGAGAGAAAATCGTAACCAAGTGGTTCAAATTGTAACGAGTAGTTGCGATCGCTAAGATAAAATTGCCGTGCTTTGTTCTCCAATAACTGAGTAAAATCAGTATTTTCGGTAATCCTTGCCCAATCTAGCATCAAACCAAGTGCAAAGGCTGTTTGGCTATGCACCCCTGTGCGATTTGGCAGTTTCAGTTCGTTAATCCAGCGCTGTAAGTTCTCTGCAATCAACTTTTCTAGCGGTTCCAATACAACCCGCCATTCTTTTGCTTGAGCATGATTCCACTCGTGAAGTTCCGCAGCCAGTTGCAGAAACCAGGCCACACCGTAAGGAAATTCAAAAAAGGGTCGCCGTTGAAAATGGGCAATCTCTCCTTGAATTTTCTCAGGCGTTAGGCTTTGCCCAAGTGCTTGCTTTGACGCTGCATGGAAAGAGGCTTCAGGAAAGTGACGCAGCAGACGTACCAGTAACCAGTGACCATGTACGGCTGAATGCCAATCTAAGCAGCCATAAAAAGCAGGAGTTAATTGACGCGGTGGTTTGATATCCTCGTCGCTCTCAGCCCAACGCAGAATACTGTTAGGATACTCTCGCTCGATACAATCCAGCACTAATTGAGCAAATTGTACTGCGATCGCTTCATGAATCTCCAAATTATCGAGTGGCATGGTCACGTCGCTTTGCTCCGAATTAAAAATTAAAAATTAAAAATTAAATTTAGGTGCTTATATCCTTTTTGCGTAAAAGCGTAGCGTTTTTAATGCAGGGGAATGGGAACTGGGTATTTAGGACGGGTTAAAGCCCCAAACATCATTTTTCCACGCTCTTCCCAATCCCCATCCCCTTTTAACATTGCAAGGTCTTGCAAATTTAATTCACTAGTAGTTAGCCAAGTGAACTTGGCGGGGTAAAGGGTAAAGGGGAAGGGGGAAAGGTTTCAAATCCCTTACCCCTTCCCCTTTACCCAGACATCACGCAGCATTTTTGGGTTGGCAGACTACTAGGAATTAACCATCAGTTGCGCTTCAGGTTTTACCCTAGCTTCTGCTTGCAGAAAATCAGCCACTTGAGCTTCAATTTCATCCCGAACAATTTGGCGATACTCCAAGAAATGCTCAATTTGGGCACAAACGGCTAAGTAGCTACTCACCCCACCTGGATTATGCTGATACATACTCCACAAATTACGCCAGAATTGCCAGCGCGTCTGACGACGTACACCCTGCCGCCAGCAAATGATTAGAAACGCTCGGAGTACTTTCCAGTTCAATGGTTTCTTGGCAGCTTTGCCCTTTTTCGGGTAGGTTGCTTCGCCCAAAAGCCGGAAGTGTTTGTATGTACGCTCCAAAAACCGCTCTGGCTCATACAAATCACAGAACGCCTGCACATATTCACGAGCTATGTCTTCTAAAGGTCGAGTTGGGACAAAGTTCATCAACGTGGTTTGGTTGATGTTGGCTGATTTATTGCGGAGTCGTCCTTCTTTTTCTAATCTATGCCAAAGGGCTGTATCTGGAAGGGCTTGCAACATACTAAATAAAGCCGTGGGAATTGCTGTTTGCTCAACAAATTTGACAATTCGCGCCCCGGCTCCTACTTTTTCGCCATCAAACCCAATGATAAAGCCTGCCATAACTCGCAACCCTGAGCGGGTAATTCTATTTACCGCTTCACTGAGCGAGTCTCTGGTATTCTGGTATTTCTGAGTGAAAGTGAGACTTTCTTCGTCGGGGGTTTCAATTCCTAGAAAAACCGCTCCAAAATTACACGCTACCATCAAGTCCATCAGTTCTTGATCTTGGGCTAAATCAACTGAAGCCTCTGTCGCAAAAGAAAAGGGATAGTTATGTTCTACCATCCAGGGCAGAAGAGACTTCAAAAATAATTTGACATTCCGCTTATTACCGATGAAGTTGTCATCCACCATAAAAATACTGCGTCGCCAACCCAGTTTGTAGAGATAATCAAGTTCTGCTAATAACTGTTCTGGGTTTTTGGTGCGAGGTTTGCGACCATACAGCACAATAATGTCGCAGAATTCACACTGGAAGGGACATCCACGAGAAAATTGTACCGACATTTCCGCATAAGCTTCAAACTCTAACAAGTCAAAGCGAGGGGTGGGAGTGTTGGTAACATCTGGTTTTTCACCGCCAGAGCGAAAGATACCTGTGCGATCGCCCCGTGCGATCGCTGCTACAAATAAAGGTAGGGTAATTTCCCCTTCGTCCAATATCAAGTAATCCACTCCGGCGGATGTCATTTCATCTGGTAACGCTGTCGGGAAAGGCCCACCCACAGCTACCCGTTTACCTCTGCGTTTTGCTTCCGATATCTGACAGAGCAAATCCTCTTTTTGCACAATCATCGCCGACATAATAACCAAATCGGCCCAAGCCCACTCTGCTTCCGTACAGGCACGAACATTTCGATCTACTAGCTTATACTCCCATTCTTGAGGTAATATCGCGGCTACAGTTACCAAGCCTAAAGGCGGTAGCATTGCTTTACGGTCTAATAAAGCCAGTGTTTTTTCAAAAGACCAAAAACTTTTTGGAAAAAGGGGGTATAGAAGTAAAACGTTCATATTTGATGCTTATAAACCTTGATCTTAGCTGCTGGTTAAGTTCAAATACAACTTCGCCGCTCTGGTAAAACACTTAGAGAAGCTTTTGTATGCAGTAGCTGTAAATTCTACTATGACTGATTTAGACGAAACAATATTTTTTAAGGGCAATTATTACTACTTTTATACTAGGGAGGACTCCAAGACTGCGGGTTTTGCTGAATTAAAGAATGATTCTTGTAGGGTGGGCATCTGCCTTAACTTCATTTGAACGAGGCAGGGGGAAGGGAGGAGGGGGCAGGGAGCAAGGGGGCAGGGACAGCCCGCAAATATGGAAAGCCACTTGGCAAATTGGCAACTCTGAACAAATTAACTGTGTTATTTTTAATAACTATACAAGGTGTATTTGCACTTTCAAGCTATTTTTTAGACGGGCTGCAACCCGTCTTTATTTATCGCCAGATCCTTTTACAGCAGTTTTCATGTATTTGAACTATATCTGTCGTAGGAGCAATTCATGAATTGTCCCTACAACGAAAGTCCTAAATTTAATTATTTGCTCAACAACTTTTAGGGTGTTGTATAACATTTTCTAAACAACATCTCAATAAAGAGAAAGACGTTTGAATCTGTTCTTTTCCCCTGCCCCCTACTCCCTGCCCCCTACTCCCTGCCCCCTACTCCCTGCCTCCTGCACCCTTCAACTTCTCAGTTGCACAGGCATAGCTAAATAAGTCATTTTCAAACCACCCAATGGTGTAAAAATAACTGGAGTCAGGCTTTGATTTAGGTGCATTTGAATTTCGGAAGATGGTAACTCTTTCAAACCTTCCATCAGATATTTAATGTTAAAAGCAATTTCAATGTTTTCTCCAGATATCTGCGCCGGCATTGACTCTCTACCACTACCCACATCTTGAGCTTCACAAGATAAGGTAATTTCTTGAGCTTCGCTATCAATACTAAGTTTGACAATATTATTTTTCTGGTCTGCTAGCACAGCAATCCGTTCCAATGTGCTGACAAATTGTCGCCGTTCAATTGTCACTTGTCGTTCAAATTGACGCGGAATCAATTGTCGATAAGCAGGATATTGCCCTTCTAATGTGCGACTAGTCAAGCGTTGATTTTGCCATGCAAACACAACTTGACCTTGATCGAAATATAAAGCTACAGGTTCATCTGATGAGGCACTATGAGCTAGCATCCGTTGGAGTTCGCGTAATGCTCTCGCTGGTACTGTCACCTCTAGTTGACTAGTTCCGCCTAAAGGACGCTCGTTGCTAGTTTCTACCACTGCTAGGCGATGTCCGTCGGTAGCTGCAAATTCTAGGGTATCTTGTTTAACTGTTAAATGTACTCCCGTCAGTACTTGTTTAGTTTCATCACCACTGGTAGCAAATAATGAACCCCGTAATCCCTCAACTAATGCGGCGGTGGTGAGATAAATTACTTCTGTATTTTCAATTACAGGTAGTTCAGGAAATTCTTCCGGTCCCATTGCTCGGACTTGATAATGTCCACTTTTGGGTGTGAGTGTAACTATTAAACCTTCTCCACCGGATGTTGCACCTGTGAGGGCTGATTCATCGTCTAAAGTGATTTCGCCTTCTGGAAGACGAGAGGTGATATCTACAAGTAACTTAGCAGGAAGTGCGATCGCACCACCTTGCCATACCTCTGCGTTAAAGCTGGTGCGGATTCCCAAGCTGAGATCGAAGGCTGTTAAGCTTACTTGGTTAGTTTCAGCATCCGCTTGTAACAGCACATTGGCAAGTACTGGATGAGTTGGTCGTGAAGGTACTGCACGACTAACGAGTGAGAGATTTGTACTGAGATCGCTTTGGGAGCAAACTAATTTCATAAGTGAGATTCAGCTGGTGAAGGATATGGTAACATCCTTATCGTTTATAGGCGATCGCTAATGAAGTTATTTAAGGGTAAAATTCCAAACTCACCAATCCTTTAGCAGCCGATTCTGTTAAGCTTTCTTCTGTAAATGGATCTTATGAATGGGGCATCGGCTGCGATCGTCAGTTAGCTAAAATCCAATAGGGTTCATATAGCGGTTCTCGTACCCTACGGGAAGCCGCTACGCATCTATAGATGCAATGACTTTGACCTCTCTCCAAACCTCTCTCCTAAAAGGAGAGGGGCTTTGAATCTTACTCCCCTTCCCTTGCAAGGAAGGGACTGGGGGTTAGGTCTGTAACTGACAGAAAATCAAAGTTTTTAACCCGCCTTTGCGTAGCGTTCCATAGATAGAAAAGGCGGTTTTGTCTGTGTAGCAGCGACTTCCAGTCACCCAGTGTAGTACGCAAACATACTATAATTTGTGAAAAGCCTAATTTATGCTATTCCTAAAGACGCAAAATGATAGAGGTGTCGCTCAAGGTATTCTGTTCCTACTCTCACAACGACGAACCTCTAAAGGATGAATTAGCTAAACATCTTACTATGTTGGAACGGCAAGGTGTAATTTCAACCTGGCACGATCGCAAAATACCACCTGGAAAAGAATGGGATCAGCAGATTAATGAAAATTTGAACACAGCCGATATCATTTTATTGCTCGTCAGTTCAGACTTTATATACTCTAAATACTGTTGGGATATTGAAGTTACCAAAGCAATAGAACGCCACGAAGCTGGAGAGGCTTTTGTCATTCCAATTATTCTGCGAAACGTTTCTTGGCAATCGGCACCATTTGCTAAACTACAGGCTCTGCCCAAAAATGCCTTACCTGTTAAATCTTGGAATAATCAAGACGATGCATTCACAAATGTAGCTCAGGGAATTAAGTTTGCTGCTGAACAACTAATTAAGGAGCGTCAAGAAAAACAGGCAAGTAGGGAAGCCGCCATAGTTAAGTATCGTCAGCAAGCTGAAGAATTTGCGTCTGATGGTGAGATTTCTCTTGTGGAATCTGAAATCTTGAAAGATTTACAGGAAAAGTTAAAATTAACAGATTTAGAAGCCAGTGCAATCCGAGAGAAAGCATTAGAGCCTTACGGCATATATAAGAAACATATAGACAAATACAGGCTATTCTTGACAAATTTTATAGATGAACAAGGGTATCCATTGAATGAAAAAGCTAAAAATGAATTAAAAAAATTACAACAATACTATGTGCTTAAGGATGAAGATGTAGTTTGCGTAGAGAAAGAACAAGAAGTAGAGTATCAAAAACGGCAAGCAGAAAAACTTCTGCAAGAACAGGAAGCAAAGCTTTTTACAGAAAATTTGGGCAATGGTGTAGTTCTGGAAATGTTTGCAATTCCTGGTGGTCAATTCTTCATGGGTTCCCCAGAGAATGAACCAGAACGATACAGTGATGAAAGTCCACAGCACACTGTTACCGTTCAACCCTTTTTCATGGGTAAATTTCCAGTTACACAAAGCCAATGGGCTATTGTAGCTACGCTGAAAAAGGTGAATATTGATTTAAATTCCGAACCATCCAACTTTAAAGGTGCTAACCGACCTGTTGAGTGTGTTTCTTGGGATGATGCAGTTGAGTTTTGTGCAAGATTGTCTAACAAAACAGGTAAAAACTATCGCTTGCCTAGTGAGGCAGAGTGGGAATATGCTTGTCGTGCGGGAACGACTACTCCATTTTATTTTGGTGAGACGATTACGACTGATTTAGCAAATTATGATGGAAACTACACCTATAATTCTGGGTCAAAGGGTGAATTTCTTTGTCAAACAACAGATGTCGGAAAATTTCCACCAAACTTTTTTGGTTTATTTGATATGCATGGTAATGTCTGGGAATGGTGTCAAGATACTTGGCACGAAAATTATAACGGAGCACCAACAGACGCTAGCCCTTGGATAAGTCCTAATGAGAATCGGCTGCTTCGTGGTGGTTCGTGGTACTTCAATCCGGGGCGTTGCCGATCGGCGATTCGCTACAGCGTCGCACGTGTCGTTAGGTACAACGAGGTGGGTTTTAGGGTTGTGGTTGCTGCGTCACTTAGGACTTAGTATACCTTTACACTCTTGTCCTTTTCGCTGGTTCTGCTACACAAAACCTCCTTACCAAGGAAAGGGATTAAAGTCAGGACTTTGTGTTCAATCGGATATGATATTAGGTAAGTTAACTACCTGTGGAAAACTTGTGGAAAAACATGGGTACTTTTTCACAAAGTAATTATACTTAATTAAGTTTTATCAGGAAAATATCAAGTTTTCCACAGATTTTTCCATAAAAAGTAAGATTTTTTCCATAATCTAAGTTAAATTTAATCAATTTTTATACGTTACTTAATATTTTCAATTAATTATTCAACCATTAAGACTAGCGATCGCACTGTTAGTTGTGGAAAACTTAAAATATATCTTCAGGATAAAATAAAGACTAGTAAAGCTAAACTTCGGTAAAGGTTACAAAACAAATCAAATCAGATTCAATGACCGCTACTCATCATTTCTGGCTACCTGCACCGACAGATTTAACTTTGTTACCAGATGAGATTCATGTCTGGCGTATAGAACTTGACCAACCAGAACTACAACTGCAAAATTTAGCAGCAACTCTTTCCAATGACGAAACGGCTCGTGCTGAACGGTTCTATTTTCAGGAACATCGACAGCGTTTCATTGCTGGTCGTGGTATTCTGCGAACTATATTAGGTCGCTATTTGGGTATCCAACCCTTACAAGTGCAGTTTAATTATCAACAGCGTGGCAAACCAGTATTAGCAGATGCATTTGCCGATAGTGGACTGGCATTTAATTTGTCTCATTCCCAAGGGTTAGGTTTGTGTGCGGTGAATTGTACTCGCCCAATTGGTGTAGACCTAGAATATATTCGCCCGATGTCTGATATTGAAGCTCTTGCCAAACGGTTCTTTTTACCGAGAGAATATGAGATGTTGCGATCGCTATCTCCCAACCAACAGCAAGAAGTATTTTTCCGTTACTGGACTTGTAAGGAAGCTTATTTAAAAGCAACTGGAGACGGACTATCCCAGTTAGAACAAGTTGAAGTGTCGTTGACTCCTACAGAACCAGCCAAGTTACAGATATTAGAAGACTGGAGTCTTTTTGAACTAGTACCTGCAAACAATTATGTTGCTGCCGTTGCTGTAGAGAATTTTGGCTGGAACTTAAAGTGTTGGCAGTATTGATGTTGATTAAGCTCATCTCTTGGCTGAAACAAGAGAGATATTGCAGACAAATGACCAATGACAAATGACAAATGACAACCTGCTTACTTATCTTCCTGCATATTTCGCACAATTTTTGTCACCAGGTTTCTAGGTACAAATCTGACGCTTTTTGCAAGTATTGCATTGAGTAAACCAGGAATGACAATGGTTTGACCCTTCATTAAGGCACGAAAACCAACTTCAGCTACTGTTCGTGCATCCATCATTCTCTTACCCTTGAGCAACTTAGAGTCAGCCATTCCGGTTCTCTCATGAAAGGCAGATGCGGTTGAGCCTGGGCAAAGAACTGTCACAGTGACACCAGTACCTTCTAACTCATTAGCGATCGCTTCTGAAAACGATAAGATATAGGCTTTAGTAGCAAAATAAACCGCCATCAAAGGCCCTGGTTGAAACGCCGCAGCCGAGGAGACGTTTAATATCTTACCTTCACCTTGCTTGACCATGTGCTTCAGGAATAGCTTAGTTAAATGGGTGAGACACACCAAATTTACCTGTAGCATTTCCAGTTCAGTAGCTAAGTCTGTTTCATGAAATAATCCATAGATACCAAATCCAGCATTATTTACCAGCACATCAACATTAATATCGGCTTTTTGCAACTCCGTGAAAATTTCTTCAGGAGCAGTTGATATAGATAAATCCTTAACAATAGTTTTGACAAAAATTCCAAATTTTTCTTGGAATTTAGCTGCAATTTCTACTAGCGTTGGCCCATTTCTGTCTACTAAGACCAGATTGTAATTATGAGCAGCAAAAATACACGCTAATTCGTAGCCAATTCCACCGGCTGCCCCAGTAATAAGAGCAGTTTTTTTGCTCTGTCTTTGATGTGTTGTGTTCATGTAAGAATATTGGTGAATTCAACTTGATGAAGCTGCGTTGCATTTACAGTGGTTCTTGTTCTACAATTAAGTACGCGTAATATCTCAACCTACAATAAATATCTTGAGTTATTACCCTTTCAAATGCTTATGTGATGCATTGGATAGATGTAGCAGTCCAAACGTAAATTTAGGACTTATGCATCGAAGAAGTTAGGCCTTAAAGGAGTTCGGTTATTTCAGACTGCTAGCATTTGGTTTTTGATCACTCACAAAAGCCAGCGGGTAAAATCAACCTTTTATGCCCGACATTAACCATTCTATCCTCAATTGCTTCTGTCAAGGGTTGAATACTAAAAATTTACATGATTGAGCATAAAAAAACAGGGCAATTATATTGCCGCTGTTAGTGTATTAGTTGTTGCTGGCATCTGAAATATTGGCTATTTAGTAGTACTGAGTTTTAAAAAGCTTGGACTAAATAAACTTATTTTTTAGGTTCGTAACGCACCGAAAGTATCCAGGATGGTGCGTTACGTTCCTAACATATCCTACGTAAGTTGTGAATTACTAAGCGATATTTAAGAAGCCGCTTTGAATCAAGTAGGCGGTATAAGTCATGAACAATTGAGAGTCAATTGGAGGACAAGCAATAGAACTACCTGCCAATGCATGGAGAGTATCTTGGCAGCTAATATGGGGTCTTCTCGCTTGCAAGTACAAATCAGGAATAGTCAGTTGTTCATCAGACCAACGTTCCAGTAAAAAGGGTCGCAGAGTGTACAAAGGGTTGTCAGCAGAAGTCACATTATTGATTAACTCAGATTGCCATTTTTCATAGGGAATCATTTCAACTGAATAACCAAAAGAGCGTATCCACTCAACTAGCATTTTCAAAGCTGCGGGTTGGGGATGTTGTAAATTGAAAGCCTTACCTATGGATTCTTTTTGGCGTGATAGATAAACGATCGCTTTACTTACATAGTCAACAGGTGACATATCTAACATATAATCTACATCAGGGAAATATCCCATTTGTAGACAGCCCTTGGTCATCAAGTTGATAAAGTCATGTGTGTTACAAATGCCTGTCTTGCTATCACCTGAAATCAGTGGTGGTCTGTGGATAGTTACAGGAAGCCCACGGTCACGAGCAATTTTAACTAACTTTTCAGCTACCCATTTAGTTTGTGAGTAACCAAGATAAATGCCTTCCCAATGATTGAATTCATCCTGCTCTTTGACAACCTTGCCAGCATAAGCAGTAGATTCAAAAACAGCAACACTAGAAACGTAATGTACAGGCTTGACTTTAACTTGACAAGCCAATCTCAAAACTTCTTGAGTACCTAAAACATTGGCTGCTTTCAGTGCAGAGTATGGGAAAACATAATTCAACAAAGCAGCACTATGATAAATAGTATCAATATTGGCAGCTAATATTTGAAACTGTTCCGAACCAATACCTAACAAAGGCTGAGATAAATCGCCAACAATAGGAATAATTCTGGAGCTAAATTCTTCCTGCCAAATAGCATACTGTTCCAGATTCTTTTGGAGTTTGCTTTTGCCTTCTTCGGCATTAACAGCACGCACTAAGCAATAGATATCCGCATTGGTTTCTTGTAGCAATTCCCGGATAATAAAGGCTCCTAAAAAGCCAGTTCCACCAGTTAAAAAGATGTTCTTGGGTTCATCTATAGCTACATTAGATGCAGCACCAGGATGGATAGTAGGGTCAAGAACAGCCTCAGCACCTAAATCTAGAATTGAGGGTGCAGTGTTGGCATTAGAGGCTACTACCTTTGTATCTTGAACTGGCGAACCATCTTGCACTTCTTCAGCTAAACGCTGTGAAAGAGCTTCAATATTTGGGTAATGCCACAGAAGCAACGGAGATGGTTGAAATCCGAGCAACTTTTCTAAGTTACTTACTAGAATCATTGCTTGGGCTGAATCCAAACCATAGTTTTCTAAATGTTCTGTGACATCTATTTCATCAGTTGCTACTCCTAACAACTTAGCTAAGTTAGATACCAAAAATACTTGAATATCGTCTGCTGTGAAAGACTGTTTTATAGTCATTTTTAAATCTCCAACAATGATGTAGAACGAACAGGGTGATATTGACTGTAATAATCGGAAGCTTGCAGTCCTTGAATTTTCAAATTTTGAACACGGTACAAAAAGGCTGCACCAGTCATAATTTGATTAGCAACATCAACTACACCACGATTATTTGGTTCAGACAGGTAAGAACCGCGTACCCAGTCATTGAAACCGCCCATTGCCGGGCCACACCAAATTTGATAATCGACTTCTCTACCTTTTTCACCAGAACTCGACCAGCGAGAAGATAATCCTAAATACCAACGGAAAATCAATGCCATTTTTAGTTTAGGATTATTGACTGCTTTCCCAAGTTTTTCAGGATTCTTTTGGGATAAATAAGCCGCAGTTCCTTCCCATACTTCGGCAATAGTTTTGCGAAAAACTTGCTTTTCTAATTTCTCTCTTTCTGCAAGGGGGATGCTTTCAATGGAATCATAAGCGCGATAGAGTTCAAATAATTTCTGTGCTCGCATGGGGAACATTGTACCCCGTTTGAGAACTTGCAATTTGACTCCCATTTCAAACATATCTGCTGCTGGAGCCATTATCATATCAGCCATTTCTGCTTGGGCTAATAACTTTTTGGTATGTTCACAAGCCCCAGATTCAACACATGACTGATTGATGGAACCGGTCATTATATAAGCAGCACCCATCATAAAGGCTGCTAATGCTGATTGTGGTGTACCAATTCCCCCTGCAACGCCGATTCTAATGGGTATTTGGTAATGATATTGTGCTTGAATTTCATCCCGCAAGGCAATAATAGAAGGTAACACACAAACCAAGGGACGGTTATCTGTATGACCTCCAGAATCAGCCTCGACGGTAATATCATCAGCCATTGGAACTTTAGCTGCAAGGGTTGCTTGTAACTCAGTAATTAACCCTTGTTCAAGAAGTTCTTTGATTATTCTGGCTGGTGCTGGTTGCAAAAATTTAGTAGCAACTTCTCGGCGAGAAATTTTGGCAATGATTTTATTTTTGATTTCAATTTGATTGGCGCTATTCAATCCCAATCCAGCAACACGGTAATAAACAATGTTGGGAGTCAAGTCGAGAAATGCAGATGCTTCTACTGTTCTTACTTGATATTTGAGGTATAAATCTACAGCCCGGCGTTCAATCGCAGGTTCGTTGGGGCTGTGGATTAGATTAAATGCGTAGGGCCCTTGAGGTAAAGCTTGTTGAATGCGATTTATGGCTGCTTCCAAACGTTCTGGAGTTAAACCACCTGCACCAAAGGAACTCAAAATTTGCTCTTTTCCGAGTGCAATGACCATTTCTTCGGAAGCAATTCCACCAGCCATTGCGCCGGTAACGTAGGCATATTTCACTCCATGAGAGGAGAGGAAATTCGGATCTCCAAATTGTTGAATGCGGATTGGGGCTGCAAATGTTAGGAGTTCTACTTGTGCTGTTGTGCCATTATCACCAGGGGATAAATAACCCTCATTAGTGACACCGATTTTTCCGGCAACTTTCACGATGTAGCAGGGTTTATTTAACACCATCAATTTATCTTTGATGGTTTGTTTCTCAAAAGATACTGTTTCTAAAGAACCTTTCCAAACCTGGTTTTTGTTATGCGACCAAGTGGAGAAGTTAAGACCATTATCGTGTTTACTTAGTACCGTATCTACGGTTGTCACGGTAGTTATCCCTCGGATTACAAACAATGGATGATAAAGTTGAAGGGTGTTGACTCTGTTAACGAACCGCAGAGGCGCAGAGGGCACAGAGTAAGAGAGTAAGAGAGTAATACCAATTCTCTGGGAGATGCACGTAATAATTATTAAACGAACCGCAAAGGGCGCAAAGAGCGCAAAGGAAGAGAGAAGTTAAGAATTAAGCGGTGCAAGTTGAGAGAGAATTGGTATGAGATATTAAGATTCGTCGTTAAGCAAGTTTTGGGCGCAAGCTAGTTGCAATTGAATGATTTCGCTCATTTGCTGACTGTAATCTTGTCTAGCTTGTAAGAAGGCAGTGTGTGCTTTAGTTATCTTTGAATTATTAGCATTGAGCTTTTGATACTGGGTCTTATTTAAATCGAACATGCTGATGATGCTACTAATTTTTTTAGTTCTGACGGGTGGGAAAGAAACAGGAATTGGCTGTCTAATTGCGCTTGACTCAGAAGATTGTAATTGTTCTCTCGGTTGAAAAACGTTATCAATGATATTTTTCGGTTTTACTTCTTCTGGCTGAGGCAAGATGTTAGGGGAATGACTTTCTTGTTGGGTTATGTGGTTGGAAGTGTTAAGATAATCTGTGATTTCAGATTGTTGGAGATTAGGTATATCTGGATGCTGTATTTTGAAGCGATCGCTCTTAAGATCCCCAGCAAAATCTTCAACAAGTTTGCGATTTTCTTCACTCAAAATTGTAGCAGCAATTGCTTTTCCACCCAAGGTAACTGTTCTCAATGTTGCTTTATTTTGATTAGCGGTTCCTTGAGCCTTGTTGTACAGTGGTGATAAATCCACGTTCACTTGATGACTGAGTAGTTTTGCTAATGCTTTGACCATTGCAGCATGGTCATCCATCCCTCTACGATTCAGAGAGACTGTGATATGTTCTTTGTTTCCGAGAATTTTATCAATCCATCGTGAACAGACATTACCTGCGCCTGCTTCGAGAAATATTTTGACTCCATCACCATAGACACGATTTACTAATTGCGGAAAATCAAGTTCTTGGCACAATCCTTTGGCGATGTTGTGGGCAATAGTATCACTATCAAGTACAATCGGTTGATAATCGGCGGCTGAGTAAAACACAATGCCAGGAAGATTTTGTGATGGTAAGCTGTTTACCTTCTTGATTTCCTCGAACTGCGATCGCATCGCTTCACAATGTATCACATGGTCGAAGGGCGCGGGGAACGCATTGCAACCTAAAGTTGCAATCACTCGCTTACAGGCGGCATCATCACCAGCGATTAACACTTCTTCTGGTGTGTTGATTTGAGTTAAGTAGACGCGATTCTCTTGTTTCAGGCATTCTCTAACTTGAGATGGAGTCGCCATGAGAACATAAGTATTCCAAAGATTGTTGTTTGGTGAATCTGTTAATCCCCAATATTCACGCACAGCATTTTTTGGCCCAGATAATTTATCGCCAAATAGAGGTGATGAGTTTAAGGTGTTACTTCCGCCCTCAAAATCACTCCAAACTCCTTGGGCAACCATCATGCTAGTTTCACCCAAGCTATACCCAAATACAGATTGCGGCTTAACTTTAAAATCATCTCGGAAAATTGCTGTCATATATCTAGCAAAGGCGATTTCACTTTCAAACATTGCCAGTGAATCATCTAACAATTGCTTTTCGAGAGTTTCTAATTGTCTAGTTGTCAATTTAGGTAAGCTTCTGGGATAAACTAGCTTTTCAACATCGGCAGCCCGGTTGTAAAGATTATTACTTTTTAAGTCCTCGAAGACTTTCGGAAATAAGCGAAAAACAGTCCGGCCAATGCCAATATAAGAATTGACTGCTGCGGGATAAACGTAAGCAACTGCTCCAGTTTTACCCAATGGTTTCGCGGTGAAATAACTTCCTAGTGGTGTTTGCCAATCTGTGCCGTTTTCAAAGGCATTATTTACACCTTTGCGGGCAGATTCAATTTCTTTGAGTAAATCTTTTGTGTTACGTCCTGTAATTGATAAGACGTATTTTGGATTAGAATGCTGTTGAAAAGTAGCAAATGTCTCGCTGGCGGTAGCTGCTAAAGAAGAACTCGCTTCTATGGTATTTTGGAGATTGTTGAGAAGATCGGAGATGGTGGTGCGATCGCTAACTGCGATAGGGAACAGATGAAAAGGCATTTGTTGCAAATATCTGTTGTCGCGCTCCTCTTGGCTGGGTTCTTCCGATAAGATTAAATGGGCGTAACTCCCATCTATACCCATACTATTAATTGCTGCTATTCTGCGTGTGCCGCCTTTATCGACAAACCAAGGTCTTGATTCCATCGCCACATAGAAAGGGCTACCTTCCCATACTTGCGGTGTTTTGACACCAGACCATTTGGGGGTGGCGGGAATATACCTGTAATAAAGACAGAGAGCGGTTTTGATTAAGCTAGCAATTCCCGATGCTGTATAGGTGTGGCCGATATTGGATTTAACACTACCTAACGCACAGTGCAAACCATTGCCTACTTTCGGATAAGCTTGCAGTAAACCTGTGATTTCGGCTTCATCCTCTTGGGGAACGCCACTACCAAAGACTTCTACATAGTTAACCTCTGTGGGTTGAATCTCCGCCATCTCGAAAGCTTGTTTGCAGACATTGCTGATAGCTGAAGCATCAGGTTTTACCAAAGCGTCACTCAAAGTAGAATTACCTTGTGCGAAACTCATAGCATCAATTACTGCATAGATGCGTTCATTATCTTCCTTAGCAGCTTCGTAGCGCTTGAGGACGATAGCACCCGCACCTTCGCCAACCGTCCAGCCATTAGC
Source organism: Nostoc sp. ATCC 53789 (assembly GCF_009873495.1). Lineage (GTDB taxonomy): Bacteria > Cyanobacteriota > Cyanobacteriia > Cyanobacteriales > Nostocaceae > Nostoc > Nostoc muscorum_A. Next base: position 53,184 of record NZ_CP046703.1, read on the forward strand.
TTGTTGGTCAAAACCCAACGTATTGACACCCGTATTAATTGGTGCAAATTGGCTGCGGAACAAGACATTTTCCACACCACCAGCTAAATCTACTGCACCAACAACGACTGCATCAACTTCTCCAGTAGCGAGTAGCATTTGGGCAATTTCCAACGCTTTGAGGGCAGAATTTTCGCCAGCGCTGACGGTGAATGCAGGGCCAGTGAAATTCCATAAAGCAGAAATTCGACTCGCCATGATGTTGGCGATGTGACTTACATATTCGCCGATTTCTACTGGTTGGTGAATGCTATCTTTGACAATGGTTTCCAGCTGGGAAAGCTGTTCAGCAGGTAGAGAAATTCCTTGGTTGAGTAAGCCATCCTTAACTTGCCAAGATAAATTCCATCTTTGCTGTAGCTGATGCACAGAGAATTCTGTCTCGGCGGCGACTATAACCGCTACATTGCTACCTTCCTGTAGTTTCGCATCTTTTACGGCGCGATCGCTAACCTTCAAGAGCAATAATTGTTGTGGGTTTAACTTCTCGATTTCATTCGGTGGGATTTTGCACGATAAAGTATCGATTTCAAAATCCTTGATATATGCCCCTACTGGTGCTTTACCGTCTGGTAAACCGTACTCTTTCAGAACACTTTCTTGATTTTCTATACCATGCCATCTTTGAGGCGGTAGGGAAGTAAAATGTTGTGTCCCATCATAAATGCTGCGTTCAAAAGCATCTAAACCATTGCAGTTACCAAAAAAGGCATCCATGCCGACAATAGCAACTTTGGTAGGTGGAACAGGTGGAGTTGATTCAACTGATTCTGCTGTATTTCCTTGCTCTAAAATCAGATGAGAATTAGTGCCGCCAAAACCGAAAGCGCTAATAGCTGCCCGTTTAATTGGTGTATTATTATTGGGCCATGTCGTAGCTGTTCTAACAATTTTATCGGCGGAAATTGTACCTTTTTCTGATGTTAAAGGTTCCGAAACATTCATGGTTGCTGGAATTACACCATGCGACATACTCAAAATTACTTTAGTCAAGCCAACCATGCCAGCAGCAGTTAGCAAGTGACCAGTATTTGCTTTAGCAGAACCTACCAGAGGTGCAGCTTGATTTTGACCAAAGAATGTTTCTATGGAGTTAAATTCGGTTGTATCTCCTAGCAATGTGCCAGTGGCGTGACACTCTAGATAATCGATGGTTTTGGGACTAAAATTTGCCTCATTGTAGGCTCGTTCAAAAGCTAAGGTTTGTCCTTTAGGATTAGGGCTGAGTAAGTGCTTACCTTTACCATCATTCGATAGTCCATTACCGCAGATAGTGGCGAGAATATTATCACCATCTCTAACGGCATCAGAATATCTCTTCAGCATCACCATCCCAACACCATCGGCGGGAATTAGACCTCTAGATGACTTATCTAAGGGACGGCTGATACCGTTTTCTGCATATCCTTGAACACCAGAAAATAACATCCGCACGAATAGGGAATCTGCACAACTTATGGCTCCAGCTAACATAACATCAGCTTTGTGTGACCATAAGTAATGAGATGCTAGTTTAATCGCATAAAATGATGACGAGCAAGCAGCATCCAGACATAAATTAATCTGGGATAAAGATAGAGCTTGAGCTACAATAGATGCTGGTAAACCAGATATCATTGCATTGTATAAAGATGCTTTAGTTGTACTTGGGACAGCTAAATCAAAGTCTTCATACTGCAAAAGTTCTCTGACAGCAGGATTAATAGCTTGCTGGTAAATTGGAGAGAATAACTGATTAGATAGTTTTGTCGGGAATGACAAATTACCTAAAATTACGCCACATTTTGCTAGAACAGTTTGATTACCCCAATAACCACTTTGTTCAATTGCTTGTTTAGCGGCATACAATGACCATTTGAAGGTGTTATCTAAACCAGCAACAAATTCTGATGGTAGATTATATTCAGATGGATTAAACTGGAAGTTGCGGATGTATCCGCCTTTAAGGGAGTAGGTTTTGTCTGGTGTACCTTTAACTGGATTGTGAAATATTGTCGGATCTACTCCGATTTCTTCGACGGTTGCAGAGGATGTAGAATCTTTTTGATTAACGATGTTTTGCCAGTATTCTTCAGGATTTTTGGCATCGGGGAATAGGCATGATAATGCGATGATGGCTATTTTTTCCACGATTTATATGCTCCGAGTTTGGGTATTTAGCAAGAGATAATTAAAAGGCAGGATTTACGCTGTTCCCCAAACTTTGAACGAGGCAAGTTATAGCAATCCTAAGATTAAGCTAGCTTGGATAGTTTACAGTAAAGACTTTATTCCTTAGTACAAGATATCTAGCGAACTCTCTGCGAACCTTTGCGTTTCCCTTTGCGCCCCTTTGCGTTTAAAATTCAACCCTCAATTCGCCACAATTTCACACAAATCTGTACTTATAAAACAAGGACTCAAGTCCTTACTACAAACTTTGAATTTCACAGATTACTAGCTTCTGAGCATTTTCATTGACCAAATAATGGCGTGAGCGCCGAGCATTCGTGAATAGATTTTACCTTGGCGATCGTGTATGATAAAGTTTGCGATCGCACTACTTGGTGTCTTAGCTAATACTTCACAAGAAACGTAAAATGTTTCGTTATGTGGTATCATCGCAAATTGTTCAAATTTTTCTACTTTCCCAGGTAAACAACCTTCTTCATGAAAGTGTTGTGTCCAAACCCATAAGGCGTGCATACTCAAGTCTGTTGTGTAAGGATTTACCCATTGGACAGGGAATTGTCCTTGTTCCTGTGCGCTGAGTTCTGGCCACAGACATTCTGTAGTGATTTTTTCAGGGCTGATGTTTAAAACTCTTTTGATTTCTTGAAAAGCCGGGCCGTGAAATAATGTGGCTCCACCATTTTGGTAAAAATCTTTTCCTGTAGCGGTGATGATATTATCTTCTTCGAGATTGAGAGATTCATAAGTGGGTACATCTGGGATTTCTCGCTGGAGATTGAGTTGGGCGCTAAAATGAAACTGTATTCTACCTTGTGGGTTTTTACTCGAAATTTTGGCTTTAAGTTCAATTCTTTCAAAATTAACTTTAGAAATTTCTTCTATCTCTAAAAGATGTTCCTTCGCTAATGTCTCATTGAAAGTAATCCCTTTCAAAACTTTGAAATCTTGATAATTAAACAACCGATAACCGGGATATAATTGTTCACAAGCATTGATAATCCAGGTCATTGCACAAGTTGCTGGTAAAACTGGAGAACCAGCAATAGTATGATCGTGCAAAAATGGATTAGCCTCCAATGTCATTTGGCGACGAATACGATAAGTTCGTAATTCTGAATCTAACTCTGTAGCCATTGGAACTAGTGGACTACCAATAACAACTTGCGCGGTTGCATGATTGGCATTATCCATTTCCTTAACCAGCATCTGTGCCCCAACTGAAATGGGAATTATATCAATTTTTCGCTCTTGAAAAATCTTCTTTAATTCTGCTGTCACCATCCCACTATCCCAAGCACCCCAGTTGATAGCGACTACATGACATGAGGGATAAGTTTGCTTAAATATATGGGCTGATTTGTTCAGAATTTCATTTGCGATCGCATAATCAGATTGTCCAGGATTTCCGTAAAATCCTGTGACTGAAGAAAACAAAACTAAATGCTGAAGTTGATTAGGGTTGACGCAAGTTAAGAGGTTTTCTAAACCTTGAACTTTAGCGGTGTAAACTTTCTCAAAATCCTCTTCTGTTTTCTTTTCAATTAACTTATCAGCCAAGTTTCCTGCGCCGTGGATGATTCCGGTAATTGGGCCGAGATGTTGCACAGCAGTGGCAAGTTTTTCTTGTAAAGCTTGCGTATCTGTGACATCGACGCTGATATATTCTGCTTTAGCTCCGGTTTTTTCAATTGCTGCTAGAGTCTTTTTAATCTCGCGGCTGGAGGTAATTTTGTTATATATTTTTTGCACATTCATGGGGGTGGGCTTCTCTCCTTGAGAAAGAAGATTTTCCATGATGCATTTTTTCAATGCGGATTCATCAGAGTTTTGAGCGTAATCTGGCTCGGTTTCTAATAGTTCGGAGCGACCGAGGAGGATGAATTTGCAGGGTTGCTGTTGAGCTAATCTGATAGTACACTCAGCCGTAATCCCTTTTGCACCGCCGCTCACGACAAAGACAGATGATGGACTAAGCTGGGCTGTTTGTGTCATAAATCCTCGTGAATACCTGCATAAATTGGGGTTTTTGATATACGAACCGCAAAGGGCGCAAAGGACGCAAAGTAAGAGAAATTGGCAATCTTGTAATAGGAAGTAAAAAGTAATGCACTATAGCAGCCCTAAAAAATTTGTGAAGTTCTCTGTTTATTTCTTTTTTTCTTTGCGCTCTTTGCGTCCTTTGCGGTTCGTTAAAACAGGAACTTTCACAACTCAAATAAGACTGCTATATCAAAGAACTAATTAATCGGCGATAATAGTGACTCGTCCTTGTGAGCCATACCCAACTTCACTTATATAAAGGTTGGGGTCATGAAGTTCGGCGATGATGTTTTGTACTGATTGTTTAGCATCAAGTCTAGGGCTTAGGTCGATCGCACGAGTAAACACCTTTGGCCATTCCCATCTCAGAGTTTTGGTTAATCCAAATAAACCAGCGCCGATCGCACCGAAGTTGACTTTGTACTCTAAACCGAAGGCTCCATCAAGGTGAGCTACTGTGCAGAAACAACTACGTCCATGCTTTGCGGCTTCGTTTAGAGAGGGTTTGAGGTGTTTCGCCATCAAAAATACGTGCTTGACGATCGCCTTTTCTGATTCGTTATAAGAAATACTTCCGGTGTGATTTCCTACAAACATCGGATGTAAGTGGATGAAGGCCCCAATCGCTCCGCAGTGAGATGCGATCGCTTGCAATTGTTGTTGAAGATGTTCTTCACTCAAGTTTGCTAAGGTGACGCGGGTTACTCCTGTGGGTAAGGGCGCTTGTTGGGCGATGAGCGATTGGGGGAAGCTGATAACTACTACTTTCCAGCCTTTCTCGATTAGGGATTCAGCTAATTTGTAAGTGGTGAGGGAACCATCATCGGTGATTAAACCGATGTGTCCCTCTGGTAATGTAAAATCCAAGTAATCGGGCTGTGGTAGACTTCTGAGTTTGACGAGATGGCGCTGGATATTATGCTCTAATTCCGGTGGCTGCTGTTGGACAAACTCAGGCTCAGACTTTTTTTTTTCACCTCCAGCCAACTGCTGTAGGTAATCAACTATTTGACCGATGGTGCGGAGATCGCCGAGTTCTTCGATATTTGGTTTGGGTAAGTTGGGGTACGTTTCTTGCATCGCCCCTAAGATTTCTACCCGTTTAATCGAGTCAATCCCTAAATCGGCTTCCATATCCATTTCCAGTTCCAGCATCTCCACTGGATAACCAGTCTTATCGCTGGTGATGGCTAACAGGGTTTCACCTAAGTTTGCAAATTCATCACTTGTAGCGGGTTCTGGTTCTGGAGTGAATGCGACAACTACGCTTACTTCCGGTGTAGTAACTACTTCAACTACTGGTGCAGTCTCTACAGGAATCTCAGTTACTTGTTGTACTTCGTGAACTGCAATTTCTACCGAAACACCTTTGGAAGCATGGGATTGCAGATACTCTACAACTTGACCAATGGTGCGTTTTTCTGACAGTTCTTCTAAATTGGGCTTGGGTAGGCTGGGGTACATTTCTTGTAGCGCCCCTAAGATTTCCACCCGTTTAATCGAGTCAATCCCTAAATCAGCCTCCATATCCATGTCCATTTCCAGCATCTCGACTGGGTAGCCAGTCTTGTCGCTGGTGATGGCTAAGAGGTTTTTATCCAAGTCAACAATATCGATAGTTGCGTTAGATACAGGTGCAGCAGTTGTGGGTGCTGGTTCTGCAACAACTTCCTTGATTGGAGGTGAGCTAATTCTAACTACAACCTCAGCTTGAGGTTCTTCTACTACTGGGACAGGTGGCGCGACTACAGACTCTACTGTCTCTACAGTGGCGAAGTGCGGTGTGGGAAGTGGGGAGTAGGAAGTTTCAACTACAGGCTCTACAGCAGCCGGCAGAGGCGCTTGGGTAACATTTAAGCCATTTTTAACTACAGGCTCAGTTACAGGCAAAGGCTGGCTTTCTACTATCTTGGTAGTAGCAGGTACGGGTGCATCAGTAACAGTTGTTTCTGTGGTGAACGGAGTGAAATTGCTGAGTTTCTCTGTTAGTTGAGTTGCTCCCTCACCTGAGATGATTTGAGAATACTCTTGCTGTATGAGTTGGAAAAAGCTCTTAGTATATTCCAACTGCTCTTGGAGATATTGCTCATGGATGCGTAGAGTTTCACCTTGTTGGGAATGAAACTGCATCATGCTACGCTCTAGGCTTTCCATGACAACGAGCTTCATTTTGGCAGTTTCGGCTGTTGATTTACTTTCACTCAACAAAGAATTCTGCTGCTGCATCAGTTGGAAAAACGCTTTAGCGTATTCCATTTGATGGTTGAGATAAGTACCGTGAACTTGTAAATTCTCGGCTTGATTTTCCTGGAACTGTGTCAGGAGATATTCTAAACTTGCTAAAAGTTGTTCGTAATTTGTAAGTTTTTCTGGTGTTGGTTGCATCTTAGATTCCTGGACTGGTTGTGACAGGGTAACAGGATTCATCTGTTGCTCTGGCTGGGTGATGATACTAGCAGTCACACCGTTCATTGCTGGGGTAAGTTTTTTATGTCCGTTAGTCTCTATCACTGCTACAGGTGGAGTTACACCGGGGCTACTAAATAAAGGAGCCACAGTTTCAGAAGATTCAGGGGTGGGTAATGTGACTTTATGCCCATCCTGCAAAGCTAGAGCGAAGGCATTTTTCGTTTTTTCGGATCTGTAGTTGATGCCGTTTAGACGTACATTTAATGTCTTCTTCGTCTCAATTGGGGGGATAGTTTGGGGAAGTTGGTAAGGATCGAGGTTATTCAAAGCCAAGCCAATTACCCGCAACTGCACAACTGCTTCTCGCAAAGAGCGATCGCTATTCTTTTGAACGCTAGGGTTCAAAGATACGGTGATGTGTGGGCGATCGCCAAGAATCTCTTTCACCAAGTTGCTCAGAATTCTCCTCGGCCCAAATTCCACAAAGCAAGTACCACCCGCCGCATAGATATTTTCAATTTCCTGTTTAAACAGCACTGAGTTTGAAAGGTGCGTTTCCAGAATCTTTTGAATACCTTGGGCTTCTTTGGGATACTGCTTACTCGTGACGTTGCTGTAAACAGGGATTTTGGGACTTTGGAATTTGACAGACTTGGTAGCGATCGCAAAGGATTTCTGAGCAAAGGCAATTAGCGGTGTATGGAAAGCTGCTGATACAGGTAACAGTACAGCCGTATATCCTTTCTCATGTAAAGCCTCTTTGATTCTCGCTATTTCTGCGGTAGGCCCAGCCAAGACAAATTGAGTCGGAGAATTTTGATTAGCGATCGCAACTTGGGGAAAATGTCTGATTACTGCTTCTACTTTGCTGATGTCTTCTTTGACAGCCAACATACTTCCCGCATCATGATCCGGGTCTTCGGGTGCAGCCATTGCTTGACCCCTAGCTTTCACTAAGAACAAGTAATCTTCAGTACTCAAAACCCCCGCAGCCCATAGCGCTGTTAGTTCACCAAAGCTATGACCGGCAACAAAATCTGATTTGAACCCAGCTTGTTGCAGGATGCTGTACATCCCTGCACTCAACACCCCAATGGCTGGTTGAGCATATTCTGTGCGTTGTAAGGCAGCAATTTGGACATTCTTTTCTGCCTCTCCAAACACAGGATGAGGGAAAACAATTTCTGAAAGTGGCTGCAAATTATCTTTGATTAACAGGCTATCCATATAACCATGCAGACGGCGCATCAAAGGAAAATTCATCACCAGTTCGCGTCCCATCTCCAGGTATTGCGAACCTTGTCCAGAAAATAGAGAGACAACTTTTCCGCCCAACTCCATACCAGAGGAACGGTAATAAATCCCTTGGGGATGCTCCCAAGATGCTGCTGTTCCTTTAAGTTTCAGCCAGTCAATGCTAGTTTGCAGAAACTTGCAAGCTTCTTCGAGATTCTCAGCGACAAACCCAAATCGGGGAGCAGAGAGGGGAATTTGTTGTGATTTGCACTCATTGACTAATTGTGAGTAGTGTGTTGGTGCTTCAGGCGATCGCAACTTACCTAAAATCTCTTCCGATTTGCTCAACAATTGCTCTACTGTGGGAGCAAACAACAGCACTTCACTAGCATCACTGTGTAAGCGGTAAGCGTCGTTTTGGTCAGCTTCATATTCTTCCAAAACAACGTGATAGTTGGTTCCACCAAATCCAAAAGAACTTACACCTGCACGTCTTGGCGCTTCGCCCTCTGGACGAATCCAAGGTCTGGTTTGGGTATTCAAATAAAAGGATGAATTTTTAATGTTGAGTTTGGGATTTGGCTCGGTGATGTTAATTGTCGGTGGTAATACTTTGTGATGTAAAGCCAAAGCAGTTTTAATCAAACTCGCCGCACCCGCAGCCGCTTTTGTGTGTCCGATTTGCGATTTCACACTACCCAAAGCGATGTGCTGCTTTTTGCCATCATGCACATCAAAGAAGTCTTTTAAAGAACCGAATTCTGTCGGGTCTCCAGCCATTGTACCTGTACCATGTGCTTCCATCAAACCAACGGTAGCGGGAGAAAAGCCGGCATCTTCATAAGCACGTTCTAAGGCTTTGACTTGACCTTCTTTGCGAGGAGCATAAATGCTCTTGTAACGTCCATCGCTGGAAGTACCAATACCTTTAATTACGGCATATATTTTATCGTTGTCCCGTTCAGCATCTTCTAACCGTTTCAGGACAATCATCCCGATACCTTCACCCAGCATCATCCCATCAGATTTAGCATCGAAAGGTTTGACATTTTCGCTAGGAGTAACCGCCGGGGTTTTGCTGAAGGAGATGTAAGCCATGATGGTGTTGTCGGTATCAACACCACCAGTCAGCATCATGTCAGAACGATGCTCAACTAGTTCGCTAATTGCCATTTTCAAAGCACCAAAGGAACTAGCACAAGCGGCATCAACTACGCAGTTCAGTCCGCCAAAGTTTAGGCGATTGGCAATTCTACCCGCGACTACGTTAGCTAACATTCCAGGGAAAGCGTTCTCATCCCACTTCACATAAGCACTTTTGATTTTATCAACGATTTTTTTGGTATCCTCGTCAGATAAACCACTGCTTTTAAGAACCTTTTCCCAAATGGGATATTCCAACCTGGCAGAAAGCGGCATTCCTAATTGCTTGGCCATAGCCACGCCTAAGATTACACCAACAGTCTCGCGGCTAAACTCACGTTTTTCGCCATAACCTGCATCTTCCATCGCTTCTTTCGCAACCACTAAACTTAATAGTTGCGATACATCTGTGACTTCCAAAATGCTGGGTGGAATGCCGAATTCCATCGGGTTAAAATCTACCTCTGGAATAAACCCGCCTCTTTTACAGTAGGTTTTATCTTCAGTAGTTCTCGGATTCGGATCGTAATAATCTTCGACACTCCAGTGAGTGGAAGGAACATCAGTAATACAGTCAATTTTGTTTACAATATTTTGCCAATATTCCCGCAAATTTCTGGCTTGAGGCAATAGAGAAGCCATCCCAACAATGGCGATAGGATTGTGTTGTAATTGTCTGTTAATTTTGTTAATTGACACTGATTTATCTGATTTGTCTGATTTCATGTTTTTTTCCTCTATAGACCTCATCACAGCCTTTTCACAATTATTGATAAGGCTTTCTAACTCCGCTAAGGCAGTATCAATTGAATAAGCAGACATAGGGCATAGTTAGTACTGTGGATTGTGTAGTTACAGTAATTTCTGTTGCCTACTAATTAATGGAAAACTCTGGTTTTGTAAGCAGTTAGCTATCTTATTTTTGCTAAATGCTTATCTCCAAATCGACACCACACGATACATACTGCCGGGGTAAAGCCTTATGTTTCCAGGCGACTTTGGCATACTGCGTAGGCGTAGCCCGTCGTAGACATCGCGAAAAAATGTTATCCAACGCTAGACTCTTGAAATTGTGGCAATAGGTCAATAACGTTGTTAAAACTGGTAAAATAGTCTTGGAGTGTAATAGCTGCTTGACCAGTGAATTTAATCCATTTGTAATGGTAGAGATTTTGAGTAATGGTATCCTACTGGAGTGATGGAAACTGAGGAGTAGCTAAGAGAACAGAAATGTTTTTTCACCCGAAAGCTTTTGATTATCTAGCCTAACCACAGCAACATAGCTGTTGTTAATGACAACGTTCTGTATCTCTAAAGTCATAGCCAATTTCAACGTTCGGGATAATGTATTTTATGCTATTTGAACTAGGAAAGTTGACAAGTTCGTTACACAAAAGACACCACCTTTAACCCAAACTTATGCAAGTTCAAAAAGTAATGAAACGAGCAGACGATGATGGAGAAGCAGTTATCTTTAGTTATTTTTAATTTCAAAATCTCAATTAAATAACTAGTTTGTCTAACCACTTTAAAGCATTGAATTAATAAAAACACTAACATACTTTACAGAAACTAAATCATTTCTTTAAAGTTATTTTATAAAGAAACATCCACAATTACTGATGTTAATTTGAATAAAATTCAGAACTTAAGTATAATTTGTGACTGTATAAATGTGTTAGAGATTTTGTTATCTACAGGTTAGATAGAAGTTTTCTGTGAATTAAGTTAACAATGCAAATCTGTTGTCTACTAAGTAACAATTCAAGAAATACATAGATAAATTGGATGATCATAAGTATATTTTCTCAGAGAAACATCATAATTTAGTCAAAGTTTCTGGTTATTTTTCAATATAAGTCAAGTTAAGAAGTAAAGCGGTTATTTATAAAGCAAATGTTAATTTTTACTATGTTGCTTGATAAACATAATCATGATTGCATTAGTTAAAAAGGCGGTTAGAAAACCAGAGCGAATGGGATGCCTACGCCACACTGTATGTAGCTTGCTTCACCGTAGGAGTATATGGCTACACAAACATTCCACCCTTTGCGTTCGCGCAGGGTAGACCACCCCTAATCAAAATTGGGTATTTAAAACCCACGAAGGTGGATAAAGTCTTGTATAGGTGCGGTTTCTAAGCACCCTTTAATTACTATGAGTAAAACTAATAATAATGTCTTATACTACACAACCCTGTTAACAAGAATCTGTTAGTAATATCAAATCTACTTAATCACTAACTATCTGTTGGTATTTAATTAGCAGACAAAAGATTAGTAATGAATACATTTTTTCAGCATTTAATCTTACCGTGAACAAATTTTTAGTGAGAAAATCAGGACTTATGCAAAGTTAATCGGTTGACAAAAATCAATTTCTACGCCATAGTTAATAACAAGTTTATCCAAGTTTTGATTTCATTTTTATTGGCGCTTACTTGTTCTTGAGAGTTAAGTTTTCTGGTTAGCGCTATTGTATTTTAAGCTACTGGATTAGATGTCAAATTAGGATATAACTTAGGAAGCTTTGAAGTAACACCACCATTAATTTTCACGCCACAATAGTAATTTTGGGCTGTAAAAGCGTACAACAATTCATATAAAACCACTTTAGATACATCCACTTGATTAAGGTAGAAACCTTAGAGGAAAAGCTCTCTAAGTAATTTGTGGATGAGTCTATTCTAATGGACTAAATATAACCAGGCTATCCCCTAAAAAAGCAGAATTGGAATGAAAAGATGGCAGTAAATAAAGAAAACCGATTATTTACAAAACCCGTAGGTAGATCGCAATTAATTTTAGCAGCTTCTCTAACTTTAGCAGCCGGATTAATAGCTTTTTATAGTTTGGTACCATTTTGGTCTAAACCTAAAGTTGTGACACCAGCAGCGAATCCGCCAAAGGCTGCCACGCCTGTAAAAGTTGCTGTAACTGCTTTGGGACGTTTGGAGCCAGAAGGCGAAGTTACTTCTTTGACTGCTCCTGCTTCTAATAATGGGGTGAGAGTAGATAGACTGTTGGTGAAAGAAGGAGAGACGGTTAAAGCAGGGCAATTATTAGCCTATCTAGAAAACTATGGTCGTTCTAGAACCGCATTGCAACAGGCTTTAGACCAACTGCAAGTTGCCAAAGCGAAACTAGCGCAGGTTAAATCTGGAGCGAAAACCGGAGATATCGATGCTCAAAAGGCAGCGATCGCACGTTTAGAGCCACAATACAAAGGGGATGTTGCTACTCAAGAGGCGACAATCGCCCGCATCCAGGCTGAGGTAGATAATGCTCAAGCTGAGAACAATCGCTATCAGCAATTATATAAACAAGGTGCGATCGCTGCTTCTGTAGCAGATACCAAAGCTTTGCAACTCAAGACTACACAGCAGCAGCTATCAGAAGCCCAAGCCACCCTCAAGCGCACTCAAGACACATTCCAAGAACAGAAAAAGCAAGCACAAGCACAACTTACCAGTATTAGCGAAGTGCGTAGTGTAGATGTTCAAGTCGCGCAAACCGAAGTCAACAGTGCCACAACTTCTGTTCAACAAGCAAAAGCCGACTTGGATTTAAGTTACATCAAATCTCCCATAAATGGCAAAATTTTAAAAATTCACGCCAAAACCGGAGAAGTTATCAGCACCAGTAGAGGATTTGCGGAGATAGGTAAAACATCTCAAATGTATGTGATTGCAGAGGTGTATCAAACCGATGTTCAAAAAGTGCGTGTAGGACAAAAAGCCACAATTACCAGCACTGCATTTACTGGAACAATAAAAGGAACTGTAAAAGAGATTGGTTGGCAAGTTGACAAGCAAAACATCTTCAGCATCAACCCTGGCTCAGATACAGACCGCAGAATAATTGAAGTGAAAATCTCCATCGATAATCCCGCAGATAGTGAAAAGGTCGCTCGTTTAACTAACTTACAAGTGGATGTCGCCATTCATATTTAGTCATAGGGCATAGGTCATTCACAAATGACAAATGACCAATGACAAATGACCAATGACAAATGACAAATAAATCCATGAATTTCAAAATTCCTTTAGGATGGCTACAGCTAGCACAGCAAAAAGTTCGTTTACTAGTAGCTGTAGCCGGGATTGGTTTTATTGTGCTGCTAATGTTTGTGCAACTTGGTTTTCAAGATGCTCTTTATTCCAGTGCAACTGCTGTGCATCAAAATCTCAAAGGAGATTTATTTTTAGTGAGTTCGCAATATAAATCTTTGACCTCAAATCAAAGTTTTTCACGGACTCGTTTGTACCAATCCCTGGGGTTTGATGGCGTAGAGTCAGTTAGCCCCATGTATTTGCAATTTGCCAAACTAAAAAATCCGGCTACTAGTGAGAAATATTCAATATATGTTATTGGTTTCGATCCAGGTAGACCGGTAATGAATCTCCCAGAAGTTGAGAAAAATTTAGATAAACTCAAAATTCCTGATGTTGTGCTTTTTGATAGGGGTTCTCGCCCAGAGTTTGGCCCAATAGCTGAAAAATTTAATGGGGGAGAGACTGCACAAACAATTGAAATATTTCCCTACAGTTCATTGATTGGCTATAGAGTGAGAATAGGTGGTTTATTCACATTAGGCCCTTCGTTTGGGGTAGACGGAAATTTACTTGTTAGTGACTCAACTTTTTTGAGGATAAATCCCAATACTCGTCCGGCGGATATGATAGATATCGGTTTGATTTCACTCAAACCTGGTACTAATGCCGAAAACGTACTGAAAAATTTACAAGCAAATTTGCCTAATGATGTCCAAGTTTTTACACGCCAAGGCTTTATTAATTTTGAGAAACAATACTGGGCTGTCAGAACACCCATTGGTTTTATTCTTAACTTGATGTTGACAATGGCTGCGGTTGTTGGTGTGGTTATTGTTTATCAAATTCTTTACAGCAATATTGCAACTCAGTTCGTTGCTTACGCCACTTTGAAAGCCATAGGTTATGCCAATAGCTATTTATTGAATGTCGTATTTCAGCAAGCTTTAATTTTGGCAATCTTAGGTTATATTCCAGGATTCATTACTTCTGTCTTGTTATATAGTTTTGCCGCAGAAGCCACTAAACTACCAATAGTTATGACAACTAATAATGCAGTGATTGTCTTAACTTCAACAGTTTTAATGTGTATAACATCAGGAGCGCTTGCTATCAACAAACTCCGCTCCGCAGATCCGGGAGATATTTTCTAGCTATTCGTTGCATCAAAATAATCAAATTTTTTGCCATGATATAGACTAATAACTAAGCGTTGGTTCAGGCTCTCCACAGAAAAATTCTTCTTTATACCAATTTTAGATTTTAGATTAAAAGTCTTTAGCTGAATTTAAATTTGGTATAAAATTTCAGTTTTTTATCTAACAAGTCAAGTTCACCTATTTAACAATAATTCCGATTTTATGAACCTCAAAGATAAAACCCTGCTAATTACCGGGATTGATGAATTTGTCGGTTTGCGTACAGCCGAGTTAGCCATCGCACAAGGAATGAAGGTTCGTGGACTTAAAAGTTCTACAGAACAAAACAAACAATTACAAAATTTAGGTGTTGAGATAATTATTGGTCGTATCACAGATTCTACTATTGCTCAAAAAGCTTGTCAGGGAGTAGATATCGTTTTACATACAGATCAACTTGCCGAAGAAGCTGGCGCAATTAAGAATTTTCGTGATGTCAATGTTGGCGGTACTGTCAACATGGCTAAAGCCGCTAAACAGGCTGGTGTCAAAACATTTGTGCATCTTTCTAGTGTAATGGTTTACGGTTTCAACTATCCCAATGGTGTTACAGAATCCGGGCCACTTTCGGGCGAAAATAATCCTTACTGTGAAACAAAAATAGAAGCAGAAGCAGCAGTTTTAGAACTGAATAATCCTCCAGATTTTGGCATCATCGTTATTCGAGCCGGAGATGTTTATGGCCCAGGAAGTATACCCTGGATAGTCAGACCGGTTCTGATGATGCGCCAAAAATTATTTGCCTGTGCAAATGATGGCAAAGGAGTAATCAATCATGTATATATAGATAACCTGATTGATGGCATCTTTCTGGCGATAGAAAAAGAAACCTACGGTGAAATATTTAATATCACCGACGGACAAGAAACTTCGTGGAAAGAGTATTTTATGCGTTTAGCAGCAATGGAAGGTTTATCAGCACCCCTTTCATTACCGAAAGATGAAATCAAGTTGTTTCTAAAACTACGTGTTCAAGGACAAAAACTTTTTCGAAAAAAAGTTGATATTCTACCAGAGTCTATAGATTTTATGACTCGTCCTTATGCTTATTCTATTGTCAAAGCACAAAGCCTGTTGAATTATAAACCGACAATTGACCTAGAAGAAGGAATGCAGCGAACACATGAATGGCTGCAAAAAACAGATATTCAAAGCTTGATTAAATAGTCAACAGATTTTAAGAATTCAGGAGTCATAATTCAGGATAATTATAAAATCAATAGGCAATAGCACGGTTGATTGAAATTATTCAGCTTAAGTATCAAATTATTCTGTATTCTGACTTCTGGCTTCTGAATTCTCAATTCCTACGTTGCATCTGCCTAACAATTATCTGCAATTGAGCATAAAATAATCCACAGATTTTCCGAATACTTGTTATGAGTAGCAATCAGCCACGATTGAGCATCGGATTACCTGTATACAATGGCGAAAAATTTATCAAAGAAGCCATAGATTCACTCTTGGCTCAAACTTTTGAAGATTTTGAGCTAATTATTTCAGATAATGCATCTACAGATAAAACTGAGGAAATCTGTAGAGCTTATGCAAACAAAGACCAACGTATCTGTTACTACCGCAATGACAAGAATATCGGTTGCGCTCGTAACTTCAATCGTGTCTTTAAATTGTCTTCGGGTGAGTACTTTAAATGGGCAGCTTATGATGATCTACATGCTCCAGATTTTATCAAGAAGTGTGTTGAAGTACTTGACCAAGACCCTAGCATAGTCTTGTGTCACTCCCAGACATATTTCATTGATGAACAGGGTAATTTTCTCCAAAATTACGAGATAAAACTTCAGGCAGATGCACTAAAAGCACACGAGCGTTTTCATGAGTTACTGACGAAACATTTATGTTATCAATGTTACGGAGTAATTCGCACTAGTGCCCTGAAAATGATACCGCAGATGGGTGGTTACGGTAATGCAGATGGAATTCTCTTGTTAAGACTTGGTATTCTTGGCAGGTTTTATGAAATCCCTGAATACCTTTTTTTTGCCAGAAGCCATCCGCAACAATCAATGAGTATGTATTTCCCTAATTATTTGTTGTTTGCTAACAACACTAAAAAAACCTCATTGAGTATGCTACCTGATTTCTATGCTTATGCAGTGTGGTTTGATTCAGAAAAGAAAGGACAAATTTTATTGCCACATTGGAGAATAATCTGGGAGTATCTACTCTCTATATGGCGTAGTCCCCTGAGTTTTAATGAGCAGCTTTGTTGTTATAGAAGCCTACATCAGCAGTTAAAAGGGGCAGAATATCTTTTGCTGAAAGATTTACTAAGAGTGCTGCAAGTGCTTTGGAAAGGCCGGCAACCAGCAGCAATTGGAAAACATCAAGTCATACATTGAACAAATCAGTTCAGAAAAAGCTGGAAAATATAGCTTTTTCTCAGATCCAAAATTACCTATCTTTCACTACAAAATTATGCTGAAACTATCTCATTTATCTCATGTTTTACTTGCTACTTTAGTGAGCCTTAGCTTTGCTAAAACAGTAAATGCAGAATCAACCGCAACACTTAGTGTTGTGGTAAATGGCATACAACACAAAAAAGGTGAGATTTGCTTTAGAGTTTACGCAACTGAAAAAGGATTTCCGATGAGTAATTCTAGTGGTTCTCAAAGTGGCTGCGCTAAGATTACTGGCAATTCTGTTAAAAAAGATTTCTCCGGTTTGAAGCCTGGAACTTATGCTGTCGCCGTTGTTGACGATCAAAATGGCGATCGCAAACTCAATAAAGATTTTTTTGGTATTCCCACAGAAGGTTTTGGAATTTCCAAAAACCCAACTGTGTCTATACAAACGGGTACACCAAAGTTTCGTGATGCCAGTTTTGTTGTAAATAAAAATACAACAGTCAACATTATCATGAAATATTCGCTGGATTCATAAAGGTCATAGAGGAGAGGTTACAGGGTACACCCGGATTTCTCACGCATAGTGTAGGCAGAGGGAGAAGAGGAGTGTGGGGAGTGTGGGGGGTAAGACTTCTTCCCCATCCTCCCACACTTCCCACACCTCCCACACCCCTTGGATTTCTCACAAGTGAGAAATCCAGGTACAGACTATTCCCTGTAACCTCTCCCCTAATTACCAATTATTCAGAATTACGGTTTAGATCACACCTACATATAAACAAGCCGATATTCTACCGGAGACTAAAAATTTAATGGAAGATTTGGCAATATTTCTGTCTAAGTCTTTGACGGGTTGGCTGGTTATTCAGGTGTGTTTAACGCTTGTTTTTATATGGTATCTGCGCTCATCTAAAAAAAACTTATTACCAGATGATCAGTTACCCAAAACAGCAGTGATTCTTTGCTTACGCGGAGCCGATCCGTTTTTGCCTAGATGTTTGCGATCGCTCCTGAACCAAAACTATCCACACTATGATTTAAAATTGATCGTTGATAGTCACGAAGACCCCGCTTGGAAAATTGCCAGTGAAAGCATCACAGAGCAAGAAGCGACCAACGTTCAAATTAGCCCTTTGAGAATAGTACGCAACAATTGTAGTCTCAAATGTAGTTCCTTAGTCCAAGCTGTCCGTGAGTTGGATGATTCCTACAAGGTTGTTGCCTTAGTAGATGCTGATACCATAGTCCATGTAAATTGGCTGCGAGAATTAGTCAGTCCTTTAGGTGATGCCAAAATAGGGGCGACAACAGGTAATCGTTGGTACGTACCTACAGGTAGGTATTGGGGATCTTTAGTGCGGTACATCGGCAATGTATCCACAGTTGTGCAAATGTTTATCTTTCAGATTCCTTGGGGTGGGAGTTTGGCTGTGAAAACAGAAGTGCTTCGCCAAACAGAACTACTAGATAAGTGGGGACAAGCTTTAGGCGAAGATTTTATGATGCACGACATCCTCAAAAAACATGGGTTTCAGGTAAAGTTTGTGCCTTCGCTGCTAATTGTCAATCGTGAAGAGACTGATTTATCCAACTTAATCGACTATCTCAAGCGCTTGATACTTTATTCTCGACTGTATCACCCGCGTTGGCTAGCTTTAGTTAGTGAAGCTGTTTCTAGCATTTTGTTTCCTACCGCACTCATCATTTTAGTTCTAGAGTCCTTCTTGCAGGCAAAATGGGCAGCTGCGGCTCTCTTGTTGGGCTGCTATAGTGTCTATACTGTCGGATTACTCTTGATAATGCTCGTGTTGGAATTAGAGATACAGCGAGTGGTTCGCTCTAATGACCAGGCGATCGCAAAATTATCGGGTGCTACAATCATCAAAATGTTGATTGGAATTCCCCTAACACAGTGGGTTTATGGGCTAGCAATGCTATCATCCATTTGGATCTCAACAGTCACCTGGCGCGGTGTCTCCTATCGGGTTCAAGGGCCTTGGAATGTCCGGCTAGTGGAATATCGCCCTTATCAATGGTTAGATCAGCCCATTGATGGCAAGGTATCTCTTTGAATTAAATCGCAAAATATGAACTAGGGCATGAAAGTTATTACACTAAACATTCCCTAGTCTTCAAATTATATTATCTTATATTTAGTAGAACTATATTAGCTATAACCCTTGTCAGAATACACACTTATTCTTGTTAATTATCAAAATGTATTTGCATAAACGACAAGGGTTTAGACAAATATATTAAGGGGAATTTGGACTTAGTATTTTGGATGTTTTGATAGTTTCAACCTAGGTTTATATAGAGGTTGCAGTTGAGTCTAACATAGACCTAACCCCCAACCCCTTCCCTATAAGGGAAAGGGAGTAAGCCTCAAAACCTGAGAGGTTTGGAGAAAGGTCAGAGTCTACTGCACACAAACGAGAAGCACTATAAACATCCATTTCACAATCGACAACTTCGGCTATTTGAAAATGCGTAAATCCTTAGTCTAATCGTATTAGTGGGAATTTCTGAGCTAGAAAATCAGAATGTTCATGAAACATAAGCTGCGTAAATCCTAAATTGAAAACCAGCATTTTCGTGAAAGATTCCCCTTTATTATGACTAAGCAAAAACTTCGCATTGCACTATTTACAGGATTGTACGCTCCTTTCTTGACTGGTGTTTCAGTCGCAGTTCACCAACGAGTTCGTTGGTTGCTAGAGCAAGGACATGAGGTTTTTTTAGTTCATCCACAAATCAGCGATCGCTACCCCAAAAATGTTGGCGATCGCCCCATGCCAGGTTTAGAGGAAATTCAGTCTTTCCCCAATTTCTCTGCTTACGCATTTCCCACAGAACCACTGTTATTCTATAAGTCTCTTCCTCAACCGTTAAATTATCGGCATTGGAGTGATACCAAGTTGCTGGAGAAATTTAAGCCTGATATTATCTTGGTTGAAGAAGCCGCGCAAATGAGAGGTTTATACTCATTTTTCTTGCAAGGTTATGGTCGTCCAATTGGTGTTGAATACGCAAAACGAACAGGCACACCAATAATTTCACTTTTCCATACTGATATCGTTGCGTATATCAAATATTATTTTGGAGATAAATTCTTTAACTTTGTTCGTCCGATTGTTCCCGTTTTAGTCAAGCAATTTAGTGAGTCTTATGACTTCAATTACTTTTCTTCTAAAGAACAACTCACTAAATACGAAGAATTGAAATGTCAACGCGCTGAATATGTCCCTTATCAAGGCATCGATTGCGAGAAATTTCATCCGCGCAATATTTGTTACAATCCCATTCCTAACG
Source organism: Nostoc sp. ATCC 53789 (assembly GCF_009873495.1). Classification (GTDB taxonomy): domain Bacteria; phylum Cyanobacteriota; class Cyanobacteriia; order Cyanobacteriales; family Nostocaceae; genus Nostoc; species Nostoc muscorum_A. The sequence goes on from NZ_CP046703.1 coordinate 73,157, forward strand.
ATAACCGACCAACTCTTTTGTTTGTCGGACGCATCACCCCGGAAAAGAATGTCAACCAACTACTTGATATCTTTCCAGTCATAGCTGCCAAAATTCCTGATGTTCATCTGGTGATTGTTGGTAGTGGCCCGATGGATGAAGAGATTCGTCAGCGTGCCGAAAAATTTGGATCGGGTATTACTATATGGGGCGAATCCCACGGTACAGAACTTTTAGGGTGGTTTGCGAGAGCGGATGTTTTTGTCAACCCCTCTGTCACTGAAAACTTCTGCACTACAAATAACGAAGCCCTAGCATCTGGAACCCCTTTAGTTGCTGTTTTTGCACCCTCAACATCAGAACAGGTGTTTCCTGGTCGGAACGGCTTTCTTGCCCAACCCAACAACCCCACAGACTTTGCTCAAAAGGTGATTACGATTCTAGAAAATCCCGATTTGAAGGCAGATATGACTCGGCACGCTCGCCCTTCCATACTTGAATTTGATTGGTCGGCATGTATGCAAAAACTTGAAGACAAACTTTACCAAATCGTCGAAGGATCTCAGAAGGTGAAGGTAGGTACTGGGATTATAAGACGTTAAATAAATGAGTAATGAGTAATGAGTAATGAGTAATACCCATTACTTATTACTCATTACTTCAAAATTAAAGACAGTTGGAGTCGGGGATTTAAACCCCAACTCAACTGATACTACGTGTAATGGTTGGGGTCTTAAACCCTTGAATTTACGATAACTATTACAAACACGATCGCTAGTATATACATGACTAGCGATCGCTAATTGTTGCGTGCGTTTGATCTCCTAGCCCTTTCAAGGTGGATAATATTGATCAACAAATCCTTTTTTAACCTCTTACCTCTGTGTTCTCTGCGCCTCTGCGGTTTAAAAGTAATTTTTTTAAATGGAAGTCCCTAACCACTCCAGACGCAGAGAACACAGAGAAAAAAAAGGCTTTTCTAAATCGCCAAAATCTTAACGAAACCTCGTCTACCTTGAGAACCGTAGTTTTGTAGGTTAGGTGCAGCGATCGCGCAACCCAACATAAATAAGATGGTAATGTTGGGTTGCGTTTCACTCCACCCAACCTACATCAATATATCTTTTAAAAAACTCTAGGTTTCAACATAGATGAGGTTTAAAAGCCATCACTTTACATAACACTCTTTTATTACTCTCGTCAGATTAAATTTGAAACCCTATTTTGGCGTTAGTCCGCGCAGGTGGACGAGAGTTTGTGTAGCCAATCGCTTGGATTATTCTCTCTACAGAGTCATAGAAGAGTGATAATCAAGCAAAACTAGAAAAACCTAGATTGGGTGGAATATCCTGAATCCGCCCAGGGCCGATCGCTCGTAATGCTTCTTTGAGTAAAATATCCCCAGTATACAAAGCACGTCCGACGATTACGCCAGTCACGCCTTGAGGTTCTAACGCCAACAAACTCAACAAATCGGTAACAGAACTTACCCCGCCAGAGGCAATTATCGGGATAGAAATTACCGCCGCAAGTTCTCGCAAAGCGTCTAAATTGGGGCCGATGAGAGTACCATCTCGGTGAATATCTGTGTAAATGATGGCGGCTGCACCCAATTCTTGCATTTGTACAGCCAGTTGGGTTGCTAAAACTTCTGAGGTTTCTAACCAACCGCGAGTTGCGACTTGACCATTACGGGCATCAATGCCAATAATAATCTGTCCAGGAAATTCTGCACACAGTTCTTGCACTAGCTGGGGTTGTTCTACGGCGATGGTTCCGAGAATTGCCCACTGTACGCCTAGATTGAATAATTGTTGGACGCTGGTGCGATCGCGCAATCCTCCACCAATTTCAATAGGCACTGACACCGCGTGAGCGATCGCTTCAATTGCCCCCAGGTTTACTACTTTACCTGCTTTGGCACCATCTAAATCAACTATATGCAGTCTATTAGCACCCTGATCGACCCATTGTTTGGCAACATCAACGGGATTTTCGCTAAAAACTTGCGAGCGATCGTAGTCTCCCTGATACAGTCGCACACATCGACCTTCTAGTAAATCAATCGCTGGAATTACATCCATTTACTTCTCCCTCATAACTTAATGCAATTAAAACCCTAGCTATCGCTGAGGTTTCTATTTTTGATTTGTAATTGCCTTACAGCTTGTCCAAAACCTAGCACAAGCAAGATGTTAGAAAGAGTCAAAAATAATTCTGCACCACCATGCAACCAATCTACATTGGCCAAAGACTCGCCATAATGCAATTGGGCGTAAATTCCGGCTGGGATGGTGATAGCCACAAAAACGAGAGTACCGTAAAATCCATACAGCGCTAAACGCGGCATTTGCGGACTCCGCCTGATAAACCACAAGAAACCCAAATAGGGAAACAGTGAAAGTGCAAACAGGGTTTCTTTAGAAATCATCTAACCCTCCAGGAGACTCCCATCAAAACTGGTACTCCAGTTTGATGGCGAGAGGAATGGAGGGTTAATTGTGAAACGTTCCTTGAATGCATTTGTGCGTCAGCACAAACAATGAGAGGAACAGTTGAGCAATTAACAAGCCTCTTAACTTGCATACGAATAACCATCCTTTTTGTGAACAGTTTTACAATATTTGTAAGATATACCTTGGACTAATCCCTGCTTAGTTGAAAGATTAAAACTACCACTACTCCTGACTGCGACTCTTCCAACATATTGACCCACCTTTTTACCAGTGGTGACAACTGCTTTGACGATATCCCCAGTCTGAAAACCTTTAACAAATTTGAACCTGGGAACATAGCGCGAAGGAAAACCGTGTTTATCAGTACGACATGACTGTCTAGAACCATGTCCATTAGCTGTAATTAACAATGGCTTAACACCTCTAATATTTAAAATCGGAGTAGAAACACCCACAGCCGCAGCATCCAACCAGTGTGATTTCTCTAAATTTTGTTGGCTACGATTGAATTTAGTTAAACCACCGGAGCCTGTTTCTACTGGTAATCCAGTTGTCTTTAATGTATTCAATAATGCGAATCTAGTGGTATTAACTGCTGCTGCATCAGCCAATGGTCTTTTTGCTTGTTTCAAGATTTTCTCTAATCTAGAAGGGTCAGTTTTAAGAAACTCTTTAATATCCTTAGTCCCTTTTTTTGTGTTGCATTTTTCGCAACTCAAGCTGAGATTTGTAATTGAATTAGAACCTCCTTTTGCTCTTGGGTAGATGTGTTCTATCTGTAATGGCACGTCTTTAACTCCACAATAAGCGCATTGTCTACCCCATTTTTCAAGTAAATATTCTCTCGTTTCGTAACCAGCAAGCGTACCTTGTTGATACAATGAGCCTTGAATGTCTGGGTTACGCATCAATTGCATATCAAAGCGTACTAATTCCTGGCTAATGGCTGTGATCGGAGCAAAGCGTCGCAACTTCTCAATCCAAGTTTTGATATTTTTAACACGACTTTGCAAACTTGGTGCTAACCATCCTGGTGGACGAGTTCTATTCAAGAATCTTGGTTTGCGATATCTAGTTTTTCTGGCGCGTCTGCTACGCCTTAATTGCCTCCTTGAGGCAAGAGCATCCCTAATTGTAAAGCCCCTATGCTTTAATTCAGCCGCAAATACAACCTCTCCAGTTGAGTCGTTAACTAGTGCGATTCCAGTTACTTTTGCACCAGGATCAATTTTTAATCTTAATGGTGATATCGGTGAAGCAGTTCGAGTCTTCTCTGCGAGACGCTCCGCGAAGGCGGTTCCCGTCGAGTCGAAACTGCTGAACCCGATGGGAGAATCTGGGAACGATTCAACAAGAATTAAAGTGAACGGAAATTGTCTATAAATTGCTGCTTTTTTGTTTCTTAGTAATTGCCTCGCTTGCGCTGGATGAATTGGATTTAGTGGTGCTTTTTCGGAATCAATTACAAATACTTTGGACATTTCTGCCCCTCCTTTCGGGTAAAGTTAGCCTGGACAATGATTTCAAGGCTTTTTACGTCAACGACACTAGCTTCAACCCAATATGCTTGTTTAATCGTTGACCTTAGAGCTACAAACTGGCACGTATTTGTAGGTAAGATGACCTGAAAATCGTAGTGAGTTAACACGCTTGTCGGGTAAACTCTGGGCGATTAATTGCCCCTACCATATTGCTCTTAGCAATTGGTGGTGGGTAGTTTACTGCTCTAATTTGATAGGTTCTGGTTCAACAGTGTTAGAAGATTTGGTAGAACGCCAAATCAAAAACGCTGCTGCCCAAAGCGTAAAATTACCAACTAAGGTCATGGTAGCTTGAAGTGTTACCAGCCATTCCAGAGATTCGGCGTTGTCAAAATAATGCCAGGTACAAGCACACATAGCGCTAACTAAAGCTGGTAACATAGCAAGGGATAATCCCCACCAATTGCGGTTATTAGTGAGTTCGCCGTAAGTCCAGATTAACCAAATGGCAACAATCCACTCTATAACGCTAGAAATATGAATAATCCAGGTGGGAATCGATAGGGTGTGCATAAGAAAGTTAGGAATTAAAGACGCGGAATTTAGTGTCTGTACTGGAGTTAAGAGTCAATAGTATTAATTTTTTTGTTTTTCTATGGTCTTATTTTCCTACAATACAATTCATCTTTTGTTGGCAGGATGGCATCAACGTTTTAAAAAAAGTTGTTAATCTAAAATCTAAAATCCAAAATGGTCAAGATGCGGGCGTTATTGTCTGGGTATTACGGTAAAGGTAATGGTGGTGACGAGGCTTTGTTAGCAACGCTCTTGCAAATGTTACCATCTCACGTAACCCCTGTGGTACTTTCGGGAAATCCAGAGGAAACGCGCGATCGCTACAATGTAGAAACTTTCGATCGCATGGCTCCCTTAGCTGTGCTGCAAGCTTTACGCTCAAGTGATGCCTTGATTTGGGGCGGCGGGAGTATTATTCAAGATGTTACCAGCACTATCAGCCCCTTTTATTATGGGGGAATGATGGCATTGGCGCAGAAAATGGGTTTGAAAACTGTTGCTTGGGCGCAGGGTATTGGCCCCTTGGTACGTCCGCAAACTCGTTGGTTAGCGCGGCAAACCTTTGGTAATTGTACCAAAGTTAGTGTCCGCGATCGCGCCAGCGCTGCTTTATTATCTGATTGGGAAATTCCTTGTATTATAGCTCCTGACCCGGTTTGGGCGTTGGAATCTAAACCAGTACCGGGACTTTGGGATTTACCTGCGCCGAGAGTTGCGGTAACGTTGCGATCGCATCCCCTACTTACCGAAACCCGTCTGTCAAATTTAACCCGTGCTTTGGTTGACTTTCAAAAAGCTACGCAGGCTTTTATCTTACTACTGCCATTTCAAAAAAGTGAAGATTTAAGTATTGCCGAAGCTATTCAACCCCACCTTAAAGATGTCAGCCAGATTTTATGTCTGGAAGATCCACAACTTTTGAAAGGTGTATTTCGCAGTGTTGAAATGGCAATTGGGATGCGTCTACACAGCTTGATTATGGCTGCTGCTGAAGGTTGTCGTTGCTTTGCTCTTAGTTATGACCCCAAGGTAAATCGTCTTATGGAAGACTTAGAAATGCCTGGGTGGGATTTGGCGAGTTTACCCGATGATCCTAATTTGATTAGTCTAACTTGGATGGAGCATTATGCTAATGGCGATCCTTTATCAGCAGAGCAAATACAATCTTTAGTAGATAGGGCATTAATCCACCGCGAGGTATTGAGCCAAGTTTTTATTTGACACTCTCCAGCCATAAATAGCGGAGATTCTAGATGGGTAATTTTCAAACTTTTATAAATTGATTATAAAAAATACTCAAGCATCATTTATGACAAAATATATCACTTATGTTATCTAGGATATACAGAAATAATTCTTGAGATCATTGCTGATGATAAACTTTGGTTTTTGGAACCTAATTATAGTAATTGTAGTTGCATTGGTTCTGAAAAATAATTGGCGACTAGACGATGATGAGAAGGTAGCCTGGAAAAATTCTTTATTCTTAAAATCTTCTGTTATCCAACGATTGATGCAATTTTTTTGTCAACCAATTGTTAACTTTATCATTCAAGCAGTTGTTGTATTAGTAGTCACAAGATTTCTCTGTTATACAGGTTGGCTAGTTTATTCCCTAAATCAGCCAAATCCACCTTTATGGGATTTTAAATGGTTTTATGTGGCGAGTAAATTGGCTCATCAGCATTTGAGTCCTTTTAATGTCGAGATTTTTAACCAAAGTTTCTGTAGCCTAACTAAAACGTGTGGATTTATTCCACCATTTGTCTATCCACCTAATATTATTCCTCTTATCTGGTTTCTCGGTTATTTTCCGATCAATACTGCATTTACAATCTGGATTGTGATGCATATATTAGCAATCGGCTTGGCCTTATGGGGAACGAATATCCTCCTAGAATCGAAGTCGCCAGCTTTCAGAACTATTTGCACAATCTCGGCTGCCTTAATTTATGGTTTAGTTCGCGATCTTCAAGTTGGTAATCTTGCCATTTTCGTTGCGGTTCTCATCTTATGGATGTTTATCTTAGCTAGAAAATATCAGGATATTCCAGCCGGACTTTGCTTGGGTATTGCCGTTTGTAAACCAACATTAGCTGCATTATTCATTCTATATTTTCTATTTAAAAGACGCTTTTCTCTAGTTTTTGTATCTGTTATCACAGGAACTTCTTTAGTATTTTTAGGTCTAACATTAACAGGCAATTCTGTGACACAATACCTACCAGATACGGCTCGTGGATTTTCACTCTGGCTTAACGATCCATCGAATAGTCCCTATCTTTCAATTACTCGCCTAGATTTGATGGTAGTGGGCCCAAGATTATTACCCAATAATCCATTATTTGCCAAGTTATTGTCAGACTTTATTGTTCTGATACTTGTTGGTTTCGTGGGTTGGTATTGGTATCTACAACAATCTATTACAGCCTGGTCAAAAGAAATATACTTAGCCGAAATGGTACTAGTTTCTTGCTTGAGTATTGCCATTAATTATTCACAGCAAACTAGTACTGTGATGTTAATACCTGCGGTTGTTTTTTTGCTGAATGATTTGCTATATCAAATCAGGTATTATAAATTCTCTATGAAAAGAATGTCTGTTTGGTTTGCAGGGGTTTGCTTTCTAGCAGTGCAAACAGCAGTTATTCATGGCTGGCTCATCGGTTCTCTAGCAAATCGCTGGAACGTGAAAGCAGGGAAATTACCCTACTTTCTGAAAGTAACGATCTTCGCGCTACCGAGTTATGCAATTCTAGGAATCACCCTGAGCATTTTAGTCTTAGCAATTAGTTCACTGCGTCAAAAACAGGTTTTAAAATTTGAACCTTAAAATCCAATACAGTACAAAATCCTGGGTTTTGAGACGCGATAAATCGCCGTCTCTACAAGTGTTTTGGTCTTATCTGAACTGTATTGCTTTAAAATTGGTGTCAATTTAGAACACCAAGATTAAAACCAGTTTTACCTTTTACCACTAACAATCCCTGACCATTGAACTTTTTTCTCTTGCTCTCGGCGATAAGAAAAGAAATGCTCTGGAGTTTGGAAAGTACAATAAGGTGCGATCGCAATTTGTTCTGCACTAATCCCCATGTTTTCCAGTTGTAAGGTATTCACTCGCCGCACATCCAACCTTACTTTTCCTGGATTGGGATCTTTTAGTAAAGGTGAATTGGGTAATTCATGCAATGCTTGAACAATTTTTTCTTCGTCATTATGTGATATAATACTAGCCCCAATTTCGGCAGCCACTTCTATTGAGACTTGGTAAACCTCACCAGCGATCGCAGGGCCCATTGCAATGCGTAAATCATCAAGTTTGCTGCCTTGAGATTGTAATCTAGCGATCGCTAGGGGCACAATCTTCTTAGCAGTCCCCCGCCAACCCGCGTGTAATGCTGCCACCCGTCCAGTTTTCACATCCCCAATCAACACAGGTGTACAATCTGCACTAGCTACCCAAACGGCTTGGAGAGGCTGTTCGCTCATTAAACCATCCGCCGATGCTAAATCATCCTCAGCAGTGCTTAAGAAGCTTTCAACTTCTTGGGGGGTGAGAACAGTATTGCCATGAACCTGCTTTAAGCGATAGACTGATCCCTCTGGTTGCAATACTTCTGTCATAACTTGTGGCGATCGCGGCCAAAACTGCTGGGTAAAGAAGCCGTGATGCCAATGTTCCAGAATACTACAAGTTAGATAAGGCAGTCCTTCCCAATTGCGCCAGTGCCAAGTGTGCATCTTCAACCAAACCTAAACAAAAATCACTCATCAGCCAATCAATGCTAACTTGAACAACGGAATTTGGGTTAACTGCTGTGGGATTTAATCTGCAAAACTTGGAATCAGCCTTGAAAGCAGGGCGTAAGCACACATATTTACCATTTTCCCTCCACTTTTTTGAAAGCGTCTCCTCAACAAACCAAACCCTCTGGAACTTACTCCACCAAGGCGCTATTTCCGGAACAGTAGTCATCGCCACTCAGCAATCTGCTGGGCGGGGACAATGGGGACGCGAGTGGATTTCTCCAGTTGGGGGATTATATGTTTCCGTGGCGATTTCTTTCGACCACAAAATAGAAGCTACTGACAGCTACCAGCTAACTTTCGCTACTGCTTGGGGAATTGCATCTCAATTGCGCCAATGTGGTATAGATGTTGGGATAAAATGGCCCAATGATTTAGTTTTAAATAGTCGCAAATTAGGCGGCATTTTGACAGAAACCAAAGTAAACAAAGGACAAATCACCCAAGCAGTAATTGGTGTTGGTATTAACTGGACAAATCCAGTACCCGAAACTGGAATTAATCTGGAATCGTGGCAAGCTTCCCAAGATTTCAGACCAATCTCTTGTCTGGAAATACTCACCTCTACAGTCTTACTGGGAATAGAATCCGGTATGGAGTGCCTTCAACAAGAAGGAGTAAGCATACTCTTGTCTCGCTATCTAGACTTGCTTACAAATATGGGCGATCGGGTGTATGTCAATAATCTTTTTGGTACTGTAGTTGGGGTGACACCTCAAGGAAATTTACGAGTTGATTTAGAAACAGATGATACAAAGGAACTAATTACACCGGAAATTTATATTCAACCCGGTACAATCAGTTTGGGGTACCATAAATCTTCCGTTTAAATTTGAGGTTTGTTCAAAATTTCGCTCTTTGGGCAAGACAAACCACTAGCATCATCTCTTTAGGCTAATTACACACAACTGAGAGAACAAATGACGCAGCGCAATAATTCTGCCCATCATCGTTTGCATTTATGGCAGCAAGGTCTAACAAAAAAACGTTTTGCCTCAACACTACCAGCCCAGAGCCTCTGTTGGCTGAGTAGCGTCAGCCTCCTTAGCGGCGGCTTTGTGTTTGCCCAAACAGAAACACAAGTAGATAACATCGTTCCCACTGTTGAAACTTCCCAGCCAACAGTAGTTCCAAATCTAGTAAAAAAGCAGGCTGTTGCACCCGAAGCAATTCAAGCACAACCGGAATTTTCCCAACGGCGAGCCAGACTCAAACAGAGACTACGCAAGCCAGAGGTAGCTCAATCAAAAGAACCAATTAGGCAGTCTACGCCCAAAATTGAAGCTGCTGAACCTGTTGTTATTATCAGACAGTCAAAACCCAAAGTAGAAACCACCCAGGTTACTCCTATAAGGGTGAGACAGGAAAAACCCAATACCCCTGTCCGCTATGCACCTGAAAAACTCCCAGAAGTTGCTCAACCATCGAATAACTCCAACAGTTCTGTTAGTGCAACGCCAGGTAAAACCAAGGATTATAATAACGCCTATATTGATCCTAATAGTTATGACAATGGTGCTACAGGTACTTATCAAGCACCAAATTCTGTAATTCTCACAGAACGCTCTAGTGGTTGCCGAGCCATTTTGCCTTCAGGACAAAGCGTATTAGGCGGCGTTTGCGCCAAAGTACCCCAAAGGAATGTAGCTGATTCTAATGGTAAAGCAGCACCTAATTGGCTAAGAAGAAGTCAAAACGCCCAATTGCCAGTAGTTTCAACCGCGCGGCAAGTTGCAACGACTGGCAACAACAGCAGATGGCGTGCTACTCAAAATGGTTATAGTGGTGACACCAAGACCGCATATCGCCCAAATCGGTTTATCCCGAGTCCCAGCGAATTCAGCCCCACAAGAGTGAGTGCAACTCCTATCGCACCCAGTGGCGGGACTTTACCGCCACCAATGGCAGATGGCAACATTGCACCCCGTCCCAGTAACGTAGCTTACGACTTCTCACTAGCATCGGTATTGCCACAAATTCCCTACACAGGTGCAGTTGCCTATAATGGGACGGGGATGATGTATCCCTTGTCTATACCCGCTCCCATTACCTCGTTGTTTGGTTGGCGAGTTCATCCAATTACAGGTAATCAACGCTTCCATGCTGGTACAGACTTAGGTGCGCCTACGGGAACACCAGTTTTAGCAGCAGCAGCTGGTCAAGTCGAAACTGCTAACTGGATGGGTGGTTATGGTTTAACCGTTATCCTCAATCACAAATCGGCTGAACAAACACTCTACGGTCACATGTCAGAAATCCTTGTTCAACCCGGTCAATGGGTACAACCTGGAACTCTCATTGGCCGAGTTGGCAGCACCGGGGCATCCACAGGCCCTCACCTGCACTTTGAAGTCCGCCACCTAACACCTAACGGTTGGGTTGCTACTGACCCAGGCGTGGAATTACAAAGCGCCCTCAGCCAGTTAGTAAGAGGCTTGCAAACCGCCCAGGTAAGCCAAGAACCAGGCAGCTAGAAGAAGCTGAGGGGCAGGGGAGCAGGGGAAGCAGGGGGAGCAGGGGAAGAATAACTAATGCCCCATTCCCCATTCCCAATTCCCAATTCCCAATTACAAATACCCGTGTTCTGCTAAGAATGCGGGTGTAATGCCATCTAAACTTGTTTCATCATGGGCTGTAGTGTTTGGGTTGCCAGAGTAAAGGAATTTTTCGACGTATTTGCCGAGAATATCCCCTTCTAAATTCACCAAACTCCCAGCAACCAAATAGCGAAGATTTGTCTCGCTGTATGTGAGGGGAATTACCGCCACCTTGAACTGAGAGAGTTCTGAGTCATAAGCGGCTACTGTGAGACTGATGCCGTTGACAGCTATACTACCTTTGGGGACAATGTATCGTGCGATCGCAACGGAAGCAATAAAGGTCATTTCCCAAGAACTAGCCGTTTGTTCTGCCACTAGCAATCGACCGATGCCATCTACATGACCCATCACAAAATGACCGCCAACTTTGCTGCCCACCTTTAGCGACGCTTCTAAATTGACATATCTCTGTTGCGTTTGCTCACCTCCCAACGTCGTGCGGCGTAGTGTTTCCGGTGAAGCTGTGGCGATAAACCCGTCTTTTAAAACTTTTTCCACTGTCAAGCAAACGCCATCTACTGCAACACTGTCACCATAAGCCAAATCCTGCATAATTACTTCACCAGAATGGCTCACACAAGTAATTTGCCAAGAATCGCCCCCCAAGGGTTCTATTGTTCCTAATGCTTGGATTAATCCTGTAAACACGGCTTTTTTGTCAAACTAACTCTATTTATTGCCTAAATTTGCCTGAAATGAATTGGTAATTGTCACAGAAATGTTGAACATCCAAGTATATTTTCTAACTTTTTTTCGTATAGGAATATTAACACATTAGCATCCTTCACAAGGCATACTTGGGTAAGAAGGTTATTGTCTAAGAAGACCAATTTGACTTACTCTGGTTTTCACCACAAGTTCGGAGTTTAATAGAAGCAATTATAGAGAACGAATGCTTATGTTTATTACTGTCACCAAACCGCCTAAAAAGGGGTACTATTTGTTACACAGCATCCAAGGCTCTCAAAGCATTGTAGAGGCTTAGGCAATGATTGAAATGAAAGTCGCTGGCATAGCATTAGATGCCATAACCCGCAGCCCGATCGTCCTTTTGAAAGATTCTTCAGATCGGCGGGCTTTGCCAATTTATATTGGTCAGGAACAGGCTAGGGCAATTATGGGCGCACTGGAGAATCAAAAGCCTCCCAGACCCTTAACCCACGACCTGATTGTGAATCTTCTAGAGACTTGGAATATGACTCTAGAAAAGGTGATCATTCATTCCCTGCAAAAGGATACATTCTATGCGGCTTTAATTGTCCAGCAAGGCGAGGTCAAAAAAGAAATTGACGCACGTCCTAGCGATGCGATCGCCATTGCTCTCCGTACAAATACCCCTATCTGGGTAATGGAAGAAGTGATTGCCGATGCTTCTATCCCTGTTGACCGCGATGCAGATGAAGCCGAACAGCAAGCCTTCCGTGAATTTATTTCTAATCTCCGTCCTGAAGATTTGATCAAGCGCTTTGGTAATGGCGACAGCTAGGAGAGTGCTGAGTACTGAGTGCTGAGAAAGAATAGAGAATCTAAAAAATAAGTTCTTTATTCTTTCTTTTTTACCTTTCATTTTGTACAGACAATATTAATTGTCTTTCTACTCAGTACGGGCTAAACGCCCCGCTATCGCTAACAGCACTCCCCACTCAGCACTGAAATTGATGCAATACCGACGCTTTGGGAAAACGAATCTGCACCTCTCGGTTTTCTCTTTGGGAACAATGCGCTACTTAGCTTCTTTTGAAAATGCTCACCAGATCATTGAACAAGCCTTAGCGTTAGGAATTAATCATCTAGAAACCGCCAGAGGTTACGGCAAAAGTGAGGAGTATCTTGGTAGGGCATTAAAAGCTGGGTTATCAGTACCCCGAACGAAGCTTTACATCACTACCAAAATCTCAGCCACAGTAGATGCTGACACCATGCGTCGGTGCATCGACGAATCCCTAGAACGATTACAGCTAGATTATTTAGATTGCTTAGGCATTCATGGCTTGAATACTTGGCAACATTTGGAGTGGGTGCAAGCCAAAAATGGTTGTATGCAAGCCGTAGAGGAAGCTGTTGGTGATGGTCGAGTGCGCCACATTGGTTTTTCCAGCCACGGGTCATTAGAGCTAATTCAGGCAGCTATAAAAACAGATTTTTTTGAGTTTGTCAATTTGCATTATTACTATTTTTTTCAACGGCACGCACTAGCAATTCAACTAGCTGCCGAAAAAGATATGGGCATTTTCATTATTTCCCCTGCTGACAAAGGAGGAAAGCTGTATACGCCACCCCAAACTCTAAAAGACTTGTGTCAGCCGTATTCCCCCTTAGAACTAAGCCATCGTTTTTTACTTGCTGACAACCGTATTAATACCTTAAGTATAGGGCCAAGCAGCCCAGATGAATTAATAGAACCTTTGCAAGTTGCTGACCATGATGGAGATCTAAAATCAGCAGAAATTTCTGCTTTCCAGAGGTTAGAAAATCACCAAAAATTTGCTTTGGGAACTGATAAATGTAGCCAATGTTATGCTTGTTTGCCCTGTCCAGAAAATATCAATATTCCAGAGGTATTGCGGTTACGTAATCTCGCAGTAGCATACGATATGAAAGACTATGGACAATATCGTTACGGAATGTTTGAAAATGCTGGTCATTGGTTCCCTGGAATGAAAGGCGATCGCTGTACAGAATGCGGAGACTGTTTACCTCGGTGTCCAGAAAAGTTAGATATTCCAGCTTTATTGTCAGATACTCACCAAAAATTAAGTGGGAAAGCAGGTCGGAGGTTGTGGGGATAAAAATGTAAGCGTGAGAGTCACCACTTAGTCGCACACCCGTCATTCTGGCTCCTAAGTTCTAACTTCTTTTTTGGTAAAATTAATAAAGATTAAATAAAGTCAGGAAGATCCGCCCAAGCTGGGGTATCTTGTCCAAAAAAAGATGAAAATTAAAAAAAAAGAAATATCCTACGCCAATCCCTAACCGTTTTCCGCTACAGTGGACGGGCTGTGAACTTGGTATGGACTACTAGCAGATCGCTTACCATTCTGCTGGCGAGTTTAACTTTAGTGGCTGGTCTTTTACCGGCGGCAATATCCTACATCAGTAAATTAATCGTTGATGCAGTGGTATTTGCCTCTCAAGTCAACTCACAAAATAATGGTTTTGTCAATATTTATCCTTCCCTATTTTATGTAGGATTAGAAGCGATCGCTGTAATTCTACTAGCAGGTGGTCAACGGGGAATCCTCATTTGCCAGTCATTATTGCGGGCGCTAATGGGTCAGCGAGTGAATGTACTCATCTTAGAAAAGGCGCTGACTCTGGATCTTAGGCAGTTTGAAGACTCAGAATTTTATGACAAATTGACCAATGCCCGACGAGAAGCATCAGTTCGTCCGCTTTCATTAGTAAACCGCACTTTTGGATTGGTGCAAAATGCCCTTTCCCTAATTACATACGGTATTTTACTAGTAAATTTCTCAGTTTGGGCAGTGGTGGTACTGATTTTGGCAGCTATGCCTGTATTTATTGCCGAAACTAAGTTTGCTGGAGAAGGCTTTCGCCTATTTAGTTGGCGGGCGGCAGAAACTCGTCAACAGCACTACTTAGAAAATCTGCTAGCAAGAGAAGATTTTGTCACAGAAGTTAAACTCTACCAGTTAGGAGAGATGCTGTTAGGGCGTTACCGCAACCTGTTTCATCAACTCTATGGCGAAGACCGCGATTTGACTCTGCGGCGAGGATTCTGGGGCTATTTACTGGGTTTAGTCAGTACTGGTGCTTTTTACCTAGCTTATGCTTGGATTGTACTAGAAACAGTGCAAGGTAAGATTTCCTTGGGAGATATGACAATGTATCTCACCGTTTTTCGCCAAGGACAGTCTACTTTCTCCAATGCCCTCACATCTATTGGGGGGATGTATGAGGACAACCTATATTTATCAAATCTCTATGATTTCCTAGAAGAAGAAGTACCAAAGTCTTGGGGTAAGGCAACTATTGGTTTAAATCCCCAAGATGGTATCCGTTTTGAGAACGTATCATTTACTTATCCGGGAAGTTCTAAACCAGCCTTGACAAACATTTCGCTACACTTAAAACCCAAAGAAAAACTGGCAATTGTGGGTGAAAACGGTTCCGGTAAGACTACTTTAATCAAACTACTTACCCGACTCTACACCCCAGATTCTGGGCGAATTTTCTTAGATGGCTTGGACTTGCAGGAATGGGATGTGGATGTGTTGCGTCGTCGTATTGGTGTGATTTTCCAGAACTTTGTTCGCTATCAGTTCACTGTGGGCGAGAATATCGGCGTGGGTGATGTAGAACATCTCGAAAATAAAAACCGTTGGCAAACTGCTGCTGAAAAAGGCATGGCCCAATCTTTTATTGACCAATTACCCCAAAGCTTCCAGACTCAACTTGGTCGTTGGTTTAAAGGAGGGCAGGAACTTTCTGGGGGACAGTGGCAAAAAATTGCTTTGTCTCGTGCTTTTATGCGATCGCAAGCAGATATCTTAGTATTGGATGAACCAACATCAGCAATAGATGCTCAAGCTGAGTTTGAGATTTTCAATCATTTTCGCGCTATTACTCAAAATCAGATGGTACTTTTGATTTCCCATCGCTTCTCTACAGTCCGAATGGCTGACAAAATCGTAGTGATAGAAAATGGCGAAGTTATAGAACAGGGAACTCACGAAGAATTATTACAGCTAAAAGGGCGTTATGCCAAGTTGTTTCTGTTACAAGCAGCTGGTTATCAGTAAATCGCTAAAACCACAGTATAGTAAGCATTTCAGATTTACGGATAATTCTAATAGCGATTTGTAATCATAGCTTTTCTTCATCAAACGAGTTACATCATAGCCTCCTCCTCCCTTGGGAGTTGGGGGTTCTTTTACCTCATTCAACTGAAAACCGCGATATAAAGAAAACCAGACTTTATTAAACGCTGCCACAAATATCACAATTTTGGAAAATAATAAAGTAAGTCGAGTATCACAAGACTCACTTGATGTCCTCATTTCTTCTAGGAAAATATGACTCATTCTTTCCTTGAACGCCTGCGTAGTCCAGATAGCCCAGTCCTCGTCTTCGACGGGGCGATGGGAACTAACCTGCAAACCCAAAACCTGACTGCTGAAGACTTCGGCGGCCCACAGTATGAAGGTTGTAACGAATACTTAGTCCACACCAAACCCGAAGCAGTCGCTAAGGTTCACCGTGACTTTCTTGCTGCTGGTGCAGATGTGATTGAAACCGATACCTTTGGTAGTACGTCCTTGGTGCTGGCAGAATATGACTTGGCAGACCAAGCGTATTACCTCAGCAAGACAGCCGCAGAATTGGCGAAGCGTGTGGCTGCGGAATTTTCTACGCCAGAAAAACCCCGGTTTGTGGCAGGTTCCATCGGCCCGACAACAAAACTCCCTACCTTGGGACATATTGACTTTGACACCATGAAAGCTACTTTTGCCGAACAAGCAGAGGCGCTGTGGGATGGTGGTGTTGATTTATTTCTGGTGGAAACTTGCCAAGATGTGCTGCAAATTAAGGCGGCGCTGAATGGAATTGAAGAAGTGTTTGCCAAAAAAGGCGATCGCCGCCCGTTGATGGTTTCTGTGACAATGGAAAGCATGGGCACAATGTTGGTAGGTTCAGAAATCAGTGCTGTGCTGACAATTCTGGAACCTTACCCAATTGATATTCTTGGTCTAAACTGCGCCACAGGCCCAGACTTGATGAAACCACACATCAAGTATTTGTCAGAACATTCACCTTTCATCGTTTCCTGTATACCCAACGCGGGTTTACCCGAAAACGTCGGCGGTCAAGCGCACTACCGCCTGACACCGTTAGAATTACGGATGTCGCTAATGCATTTTGTTGAAGATTTGGGTGTCCAAGTGATCGGGGGTTGCTGTGGGACGCGTCCAGAACACATTCAACAATTGGCCGAACTTGCTAAAGACCTGAAGCCAAAAGTTAGACAGCCAAGTTTAGAACCAGCAGCAGCATCAATTTACACCACTCAACCCTACGACCAAGATAATTCCTTCTTGATTGTTGGTGAACGTCTCAACGCCAGTGGTTCCAAGAAATGCCGCGATTTGCTAAATGCCGAAGATTGGGATGGACTCGTTTCAATGGCGAGGGCGCAAGTCAAAGAAGGCGCACACATTCTCGATGTCAACGTCGATTATGTGGGACGCGACGGCGTGCGCGATATGCACGAATTAGTTTCGCGCATTGTTAATAATGTGACACTGCCCTTAATGCTCGATTCCACCGAATGGGAAAAGATGGAGGCGGGTTTAAAGGTTGCCGGTGGTAAGTGTTTGCTGAACTCCACCAACTACGAAGATGGGGAACCGCGCTTTTTAAAGGTGCTGGAGTTAGCGAAAAAATACGGTGCTGGTATAGTCATTGGTACTATCGATGAAGATGGGATGGCGCGGACAGCAGACAAAAAGTTTGCGATCGCACAACGCGCATACCGTCAAGCTGTAGAATTTGGCATACCACCCACAGAAATATTCTTTGATACCCTAGCGTTACCAATTTCCACCGGGATTGAAGAAGACCGAGAAAACGGTAAAGCCACAATTGAGTCTATCCGGCGAATTCGTGAAGGATTGCCTGGATGTCATGTAATTTTGGGTGTTTCCAATATTTCCTTTGGTTTGAATCCAGCGTCGCGGATGGTGCTGAACTCAGTGTTTTTGCACGAAGCGACGACGGCGGGAATGGATGCAGCCATTGTCAGCGCTAACAAAATTTTACCGCTCTCGAAAATTGATGCACGCCATCAAGAAATTTGTCGCCAGTTGATTTATGATGAGCGAAAATTTGAGGGTAACGTCTGCGTTTATGATCCCTTGGGAGAGCTTACCACAGCGTTTGCTGGGGTGACAACAAAACGCGATCGCTCCTTAGATGAAAGTCTCCCCATCCCCGAACGCCTCACACGCCACATCATCGACGGCGAACGCATTGGCTTAGAAGAACATCTGAAAAAAGCCTTAGAAGAACATCCCCCCTTAGAAATTATCAACACCTTCCTGTTAGATGGCATGAAAGTTGTCGGGGAATTGTTCGGTTCTGGACAAATGCAGTTACCCTTCGTTTTGCAATCTGCCGAAACCATGAAAGCGGCGGTGGCATTTCTAGAACCCTTCATGGAAAAATCAGAATCAGGCAACAATGCCAAGGGAACCTTTCTCATTGCCACAGTCAAAGGCGATGTCCACGACATTGGTAAAAATTTGGTGGATATCATCTTGTCCAATAACGGCTACAAGGTGATTAACCTGGGAATTAAACAACCAGTGGAAAACATCATCAACGCTTACGAACAGAACAAACCTGATTGTATAGCCATGAGTGGTTTGCTGGTAAAATCCACCGCCTTCATGAAAGAAAACTTGGAGGTATTTAACGAAAAGGGAATTAGTGTCCCCGTAATTTTAGGTGGTGCGGCGCTGACTCCCAAATTTGTGTATGAAGATTGCCAAAATACCTATAAAGGTAAAGTCGTTTATGGCAAAGATGCCTTTTCTGACTTACACTTCATGGATAAATTAATGCCAGCAAAAGCTACTGGTAACTGGGAAGATTTGCAAGGATTTTTAAATGAAGTCGAAACTACTGAAGTTTCGACAAATGGCCACAAAGAACCAAAAGCTAAGACTGCTGAAGAAACATCTGCTGAACCAAAAGTAGTAGATACGAGACGTTCTGATGCTGTGGCTGTAGATATTGAACGTCCCACACCGCCTTTTTGGGGAACGAAGTTGTTGCAGCCTAGTGATATTCCCATTGAGGAAATATTCTGGCACTTAGATTTACAAGCTTTGGTTGCTGGACAGTGGCAATTCCGTAAACCGAAGGAACAATCTAAGGAAGAATATCAGGCTTTCTTAGCTGAGAAAGTCTACCCAATTTTAGAAACTTGGAAACAGCGAATTATTGAAGAGAATCTGTTGCATCCCCAGGTGATTTATGGGTATTTCCCTTGTCAATCTCAGGGGAATTCTCTACATATATATGACTCAGAGAACCAATCACAGCAGGTTACAACTTTTGAGTTTCCTAGACAAAAGTCTTTAAGGCGGCTATGCATAGCAGATTTCTTTGCACCAAAGGAATCGGGAATTATTGATGTCTTCCCCATGCAGGCGGTGACTGTAGGGGAAATTGCCACAGAGTTCGCTCAAAAGCTGTTTGCGGCTAATCAATACACCGATTATCTGTATTTCCACGGTATGGCGGTGCAGGTTGCGGAAGCTGTAGCTGAATGGACACACGCCAGAATTCGCCGAGAGTTAGGTTTTGCTGCTGAAGAACCCGACAATATCCGGGACATCTTGGCACAACGCTATCGTGGCTCACGGTATAGTTTTGGTTATCCAGCTTGCCCGAATATCCAAGACCAATACAAGCAACTGGAATTATTGCAGACTGACAGAATTAAATTGTATATGGATGAAAGTGAACAACTTTATCCAGAACAGTCTACCACTGCAATTATTACTTACCACCCAGTAGCAAAATACTTTAGCGCTTAATCCATATCGCCTCCCCCTCTCCTTAATAAGGAGAGCAGGGTGGTTTCATACAAAGAAAGAAAAAACCTTTTGGACTTGATTGGCTAAAGCACTTGAGCTTGAGGGATAGTGCGAAAACCGAGAAATGTGGCAAGAGTCATGATTGGAGTACAGATATTACTGCGTAATTCACAATACAGCGAATAAAATAGCAAGAGCAGATTTCCTGTCCTGGAGATTCCTCCCGATGAAAGTAATCCAAGCTCTTGCTCGTTATTTTCCAGATAAATGCGGTGGTATTCAAGTAAACCTCAACGATTTACTGCCAGAATTGCGATCGCTCTTAGCGTTGGCGGAGCGATCGCATGATATTGACATCTTGATAGCAGCCGCCAAATTAGGTTCCCCACATGGTGATACTTACAAGTACAACGATGTAGAAGTTTATCGATATCCTGTATTCCCTGTACCTAGAACACAACCGAATCACGGTCAATTTCCTCATGGAAAATTTGAAGATTTTGCTAATTGGCTATCTCACCAAAAAGCAGACATCTACCATCAGCACCATTGGGAAGTATCTTGTGGATTGCCTCATCTACGTTTGGCAAAAGAATTAGGCTTGTCAACAGTTGTAACAATCCATTATCCTCTACCCTTATGCCAGCGAACTACTTTGATGTTCAATGGACAACAGGCTTGTGATGGCAAAATAGATGTGGTGCGTTGTTCCCAATGTGCTGATAGTTTGAGCAAAAAGCTACCTGCTGCAATGGTCAAAGGTTTTAGCTATCTGCCCGAAGCTATTTTAGGGAGAGTTCCATTGCCTGTAAGTGCCTATCTTCCTGCCTCAGTAGACGAGGGCAACTTAGGACAATTTGTGCGTCCTTTTGTGATCCCTGGTTATGTTACTGCCCGCAAAAAAAGTCTGCTAGAAATGGCAAAATATGCTGACCGCATTGTAGCAGTGTGTGATTGGCTTTATGAAGCTCTACTGATTAACGGCATTCCTGAAAAAAAACTCGTTCTCTCTCGACACGGAATTTCTGACGCTACACAAGAAAAATCAACACTGGTATTACAGCAATCTGGCACTTTAAAAGTAGTTTTTTTAGGACGCTGGGATATATATAAAGGTATTGATATCTTAGTCCAAGCAGTTAAAGATTTACCTGCGGTGATTCCCATTGAATTGATAATTCATGGCATAGCGCAAGATGAACGATATCGCCAAAAAATTTTTAACCTAATTGACAATGACCCCCGAATTCGCATAGAGAAACAACTAACTAGAGTTGAACTTCCCCAGGCTCTAGCCAATTACGACATCCTAGCTGTACCTTCCCAATGGTTAGAAACTGGGCCGATAGTAGTCTTAGAAGCCCATGAAGCCGGCCTCCCTGTAATTGGTTCCAATTTGGGGGGTATTGCCGAACTTGTAAAACATGGCATTGATGGTTGGTTAGTAACTGCTAATGATACTAAAGCTTGGACTCAAGCTCTTGAGCGATTAGCAACAGATACTAATTTACTTAATAAATTGCGCCAAGGTATTAAACCTGTTCGCACAGTAAATATGCAGGCAGCAGATTTAGCAACCATATATAAAAACCTACAACGGTAGTTTCAAAAATTAAATACTAGTCCTATAGTCTGTGCAAGCAACAGTGTAATTCAGCTATTGACTATTAAACCTAATTACTACGTATTTGCTTGAAATTATGAATATTTATTCTACCGCCTCCCTAATACAGGGAGGTTTTAAGTTTTTTCATATTATTTTGCCCCTAACTGATATTTTTACCTTAACACGTGGGTATTATAGCCTTAGTATGCTGACAACATCTTCATAAAGCTAGCTTTGAATGAAATGGATTTCTACAAAGTTAATTTTAAGTCATACTATTTTTCTATGAAAGTGAGCTTAATTAGCTTGGAAATGTAGGTTTTGTTTCTGTGATATCAGCCTTCTATATAAAAATAAATTTTTATCTCTTTAGTGGACATAAATTAAATAATTTCGAGAAGATCAGTATTTTTCGGTATTAACCAAAAAATGAACCTATGATATAAAGTGAATAAATCGTATTGGTTAATTTACTACTACAGGTTAATTTACTACTACATTTTTAAAAATGTTTAAACAAGGTTAACTTTTACATAAATCAAAAGTCTCACTTTTAGCTAAAACCTAAATAATAGGCTGAATACCTATAAATTCAAATATCCTCACATCCGTAAACAAACACTTAGCAGGGAAGCTTCTATGTCTGTAAAACGCAAGTTATTGAAGGCACTAATATTTTATTTAAAAAACCTTAGTAATCAGTTTTTATCTACAATAAAAAAGAAAATAATTTGGTGTCTAAGAACTATTTTTACAACTAATAGAAGGCGTGGTGCGGGAAATGCTGGTTTTGTTTTACCAACGGTAGCAATGGTATCTTTAGTTGTTGTACTGTTAACAACAGCAATTTTATTTCGCTCTTTTGAACGCTCTAAAAATGCTAGTAATGTTCGAGTAAATGAGGCTGCACTCAACGCTGCTACCCCAGCCATCGATCGAGCTAGAGCTAAAATAAATAAGCTGTTTCAAGACGGACGACTACCACGAGCCACACCAACAGATGATGCGTTGTATTCTACTTTGAGCGGCAATATCAATGAATATACATTTGGTGATGAAACTCAACTTCAACTAGCTCTAAATACCGATCAAAAAGCAAAAAGAACTGAAACTACTGAAAAGGATAAGACACTAAATACTGCATGGCTATACCCTCTAGATACTGACAACAATGGGAAATTTGATAGCTACACACTTTATGGCATTTACTTTAGAAATCCTCCCATAAACGCTGGTGTATATAAATATGCCAGAAATCCATTAGAAGCAAGAACTTTACCAATGACTGCTGGTAATGTCAGTGGAGATTGTGGAGATACGCTAGGCACAAGCGCTACCTTAGTAGGTAATACTGGCTGGTTTAAAGTAGGCAATAAGTTGAAAAAAGCCTTTTTTGTCTATACAGCAACCGTTCCTATTACTACTACGCCATCTAATACTAAATACGAACTTTACAAAGGTAATAAAAGCTTTTCTGCTTTAGAGTATCAACAAGAACGTATCCAACTTCCTGTAGTTAATAATGCTGTTCTTTATGAAGATGATATAGGACTTAGCCCAGGCCCCGCCTTCAGATTAAATGGACGAATTTTTACCAATAGTAATTTTCTCACTGGTTCGCCAGCAAATAGTGTCAAGCTATTTCAAGTTAGCAGTAAGGAATCCTGTTTCTACGATAACGATAATGCCAAAATAGTAATTGGTGGAAACTTGGGCGCTGGTGGCTTCACAGATACAAGTGACTTAGGCAATGTCACTAAAGTGCATTTATTTAGAAAAGGAGAAGCCACAGATCCTGTTGAAGTCGATTTTGCAAAATCAACTACTCCAGCATCAAACGAAGCGAATTTCATGGCTTATAACAGCCTTGCCTATACTCAGCGTATCACTCGGCTAGTTAACGCCCAAATAGCTACCACAAATCCCGATCCCGCAGAAGTTACCAAAGGTATTCAACAACAAAAAGATAAGCTTGCTTTAGCAAGTTACACCACAGCAGAAAACGACGCATTACGCAAACAACAGCTACAGCTTTACTTTCAAAAACGCACCCGGCGCGTACCTTACAGAGAAGTTGCTGCTGGAAGCACTGAAGCAGTTGCATTAGGTACATACGCCACAACTACTCCGCTTCAAGGCAGTGGCGATACTCTACGCCCTGTAGATGCTTGGATGTATCCTACCGATCCCACGGATGGGAAAACGGGTACTGGTTACGCTAATTTAACACTAAATATCACCAGTGGTAAACTGATACCTGGTGCAACGGAACCCACAAAACTAGAAAAAGACTATGGCGAAAAAGAACAATCCTTGGGTGATAGGGTTGTAATTGGTAACAATCTGCCTCAAATCTGGTGGGACAGTAATCAAAGCCAATTCGTCGGCCCAAATTTCCAAGATACCCAAAATATTAGTGGTGTTAACTGGGATCTACCAACGACACCTGCTACACCTCGCACTCGCCGCTCTCGCGTACAAATATTAGCTGATTTAGGCTCTACAGACCGAGATAAAGATTGGGAACTAGCAGCAGCTCAAGTTCCGAGTACCATACAAGACCCTTTTGGTGGTTTACGAGTGGTAACTGGTGCTGGGATTTATTTGCCTGATAGTTACACAGCCGCAAGTACTACTTTCACTTCAGCTACCAAAGAAATTTGGTCTGATCTGATGCCAGTGCCCCAAGCTCCAGCACCCACGCAAAAGACTATTAAGCCATATTGGATGTATGATTACTCTGCTGTAGGCGCAAGTAATTACTCTTCAATACAGTATAAATGGCCCGAAATTGCCGATCCAACTAAGACACCATCTCTGCGGATGCGAGCTACAGCTGTTTATCACTACAAAGCTACTAGTTACGACCAGCAAAGTCCACAGCCTATAGCTTGTGTAAGCAGCTTTTACGTCCCTACTAATAGCACTACTGCTAAAAATCAAACAGGGCTTCCAGCTTGGGCTTCAAATGCTAATAGTTCAGCTACAGGTGGTTTATCCAACAATGGCATAGTTTACGGGCCTCCAACGAAGGCAGTCAGTGATTATCAGGCCATACTGACTTATCAATCTCAATTAAAATATCCAAAAGGAGATATAAAAGGAGATCCAAAACGTCCAATAACTGATACAACTAATGCAGATTATTTAGCTGGACGTTCTATAGATGATGGACTGCTAGCAAAAGCTTTAGCAAAAACAGCAGCAAATCGTACTCTTTCGGAACAATCTACAATTCATGCTGCAATTTGCGCTCTACAAATTTTAGACGGCAGTATTTCTCCAGTAACCACTACACCTCCTATTCCTCACGGCGCAATTCAAGAAATTGCCTTTTTAGATCCAAGACAGGTTAAGGCAAATCAAACAAGCACTACAAGTACTGATTACGATCTTGCAACAAAAGACAGACAACCTTTAGAAATTCGCGCCACAGTATTAGATATCAACTCGCTTCGCACTACTACGTATGGTGCAGCAACTCCAGCACAAGAATACTTACTGCCAAATAGTGGCATTATCTATGCTACTCGCAATGATGCACTGCCAGATTTGAGTTCAACCAAGACAGATCCAGAGGCGCAAAAACTTGAAAGCCCAGTAGATTATACGCTTGACCCAACGCGCCGACCTAATGCCATTATGCTCATCAACGGCTCACAAATCGGTCGCGGTACAAGTAATAATTATCGAGACGTAGAGAAAGGGTTGATTTTAGCTACCAATTTGCCTGTTTACGTTAAGGGGAACTTTAATCTTCACACCCAAGAAGAGTTCACAACAGCATTGTCAGATGATTGGAGCAATTTCTATACTCGCGCCAAAGCACAGCGCAATCCGAATTTCGCTTGTCGTCCAAATGATACAAGGCTACCAAACTGTACAACTGGTGATCTATGGCGGCCTGCATCTGTGTTGGCAGATTCTGTTACTTTACTTTCTAATAACTTTAGATTGGGCTATCGCGATGACGGAGATTATGACTGGAGTAATAGCTATAATGGTCCCTTCCCAATACCATCTGGTTTCTCACAATACAATAGCTTTGTCCCCATAGCTAAATGGCGTGACACCGCTACAAAAATACCCAAAGACTTTGACTCAACTACAACAGGGGTTCAAGGTAGTTCTTACCTTAACAACTTTGTAACGCCAATTGCGCTACAAATACCGCCGGGGAGTTATGTGACCGAAATTTGCACTGCAACTGACCCAGCAGCTTGTAGTGATCCTTTAAATTGGATTATTACAACATCGTGTGGAAATGGAGGTGGAAATAATTCATGGGACGGTAACATTATTGGTAAAAATGGAGACCCTGACAATAACCGATTAAAAACAGGATACATTTTTAGCAATTCAAGCGATCTGACATGCTTTCCTGCAAATGCTCCTCGAAGAATTGCTTTTGTACGTGATCCCATTACTCATCAATTAGTTACTCCTCTTAGAGTCTTAGGGGTTGATTCCCCTGGTAAGAATGTACAAGAATTTACTCTAGGGTCAGGAACATCAACTACAGGGACAACACTATTACCACCATCACCCGATGTGTTTATGCCCTGGCTGAAGCCAGTTATAACTGCTGGTGCTGTTAGTGGATTTGAACCAGTCCTACAAATTAATCAACCCTTTGCTACTCCTCAAGACCCAGACAACACTAATAATATTGTCTCTGGAACCCACAATAATTGGTTGCAAACAGCTACTGAAACTACCTTTAATTTAATTGCTGTGGCTGGAGATACCCCAGCACGTCCTACAGAAGACAATGGTGGTCTACACAACTTTGTGCGCTTCATGGAAAACTGGAACCCAACAGGAGGAACAAGCGATGCCATTAAAGCTAGGATTAGTGGCTCTTTTGTCCAGACTAAACGAAGTGCCTATGCCACAGCACCATTCAACACATCTATATCAACTCAATCTGATAATTTTAAGTATAAGATTCAAGGCAACAACAGCAGAACTCCTTTCTATCTGGCTCCTACACGGCAATGGGGTTATGATGTAGCGCTGCTATCTCAGTCGCCTGACTTATTAGCCCAAAAATTGGCAACTATACCAGACGATTTGCCAGATGAGTACTTCCGGGAAGTTGGTCGAGATGACGCATGGGTGCAAAGTTTGTTGTGTGCGAAAAAACCCGATACTAGCACTCCTCCTGTATATAGTGCTGCAATCGATTCCGATCAACGTCCTAGTAACTGCCCATCTTAAAACTTCATACTACTCTCCTAAACTGTAACTTCAACTTTAGGGGAGTAAGATTTTTCAATTACGTTTCGGAATGCAAATTGGTATCAGAAGCTGGTGATAAGTTAATGATTAAGCACAAACTACAGCAACAAATCATCCCTGCTGATGAGTCTGGTTTTACGATTATTGAGTCTTTGGTAGCAATAGTTATAGTTGCTATTTTAATGGCAGCGATCGCACCTGCGATCGTCATCTCAACAGCAACCCGCGTTCAGTCTCGACGAGTGGAACTGTCAACCCAAGCGACAAAAGCATTTATTGATGCCATTAGAACTGGAGCAATAGCAGCGCCAAGTACAATCATTGCACGCGATCCTGCAAATGCAACTACAACCCGAAATGTTTCAAATTCAACTCAAGCAGCAGCCTATTTAATTAGCAGTACAGAAATGCCCGTTCCGCAAGCAAGTGATACAAATTTGTATTGCTTTAAGGTTACTGATGGCACTATTACTACTACTAGTACTACAGGTTGTAGGGATAAGCCCTTTGAGCAGTTTTACATTCAAGCTGCTCAAGTTAAAGTTACAGGTAGTTCGGTAAACGACGGTTATCGTCTAGCAATTAGGGTTTATCGAACAGATATTGACTTTAGTAAAACTATAACAGCCAATACAGGGAACTCAAATAGTGATAAGAAAACACAAAAAACTTTCACAGGCGGATTGGGCGATCGCCAAGCACCATTAATCGAAATGACAACCGATATTGGCAACAGTTACACTACATTTCAGGCTTTATGCCGACGACTGGGTACTGCAACAAATCAAGCTTGCCAGTAAAAAACTAGGCAGTTTCACATTATGCGATGCTCACTGTGCATTTATCACTAAAGAGAATTCCACAATATGGTGAGTACACTAAAATTCTTAATCAAAAGCCAGCTAAAACGCTCTAGGCTAGTTCAGCAAGTTAACGGTTTTACTATGATTGAACTGTTGATTGCCATGATTCTGGCATTCCTCATCATCACACCGTTGCTAGGATTCATGGTTAACATTATGGATACAGACCGAAAGGAGCAAGCAAAGGCAAATTCTGAGCAAGAAATTCAAGCTGCGTTAGATTATATTGCCCGTGATTTACAACAGGCAATTTATATTTATGATGCTGACGGAATTGAAGCTATCAAAAATCAATTACCTAATTCGAGCGCGACAGATAGAGTCCCTGTCGTTGTCTTTTGGAAGCGAGAATTAGTTAACCAAGCGCTTACAATTACAGGAACCGAAAAAGATGATACTTTTGTATACTCATTGGTTGCCTATTATTTAATTAAAGACGCTACTTCTAGTTCTACTTGGTCTAATGCAGCTCGGATTGCGAGATGGCAAATTAAGGATGGTGTACCAGCTAGTACTGGTGTTGATTGTACTGGCTACACTGGCAAATATATTAGTGGTAATTGTCCTAGTCCAGGTTTTACCCTATTTAAACTCGATGGAGTAGGCACTATTAATGACAAGATGAATGCTTGGGTAAAAGCCACAGAAACTTATACTGCTGATACTACAGTACTTGTTGACTTTATTGATCAAACCAAGACTGATGATACAACACCAGCACCTGCGGCAACTTGTCCTACTGATAACAACACATGGCAAAAAGTATCACCAAACACTGCTAGCTTTAATACACGTAATACTGGCAAAATGACTGGTTTCTATGCGTGTATCGATAGGGTTAACACAACAGCGCAGGTAACTTTACGAGGCAATGCACTTGCACGTTTACAAAGCAATAACCTTAATTACACAGATACCAACAAAACTTATTTTCCAAGTGCAAGTATACGCGTACAAGGGCGCGGATACTTATTTACTAAATAAGTGCTGAAAATTCAAGGATTAATTAATGGCAGCTAATTATGGGAAAGTTAAGTTTGAAGTTATTTAACCCAAACAGTAGAAATGAAACCAGTAAACAGCGATGTTTAATTCACAGACTACGCTATGCTTCTGGATATACCCAACAAGATGCTGGCTTTAGCTTGCTGGAATTAATCGTAGTGATGGTGATGATTGGAATTTTAGCAGCGATCGCAGCCCCTGGTTGGCTTGCCTTTGTGAATCGGCAGAAAGTGAATAAGGTTAACGACGCTGTTTTAGCCGCACTGCAAGAAGCACAGCGCGAAGCTAAAAACAAAAAACTTAGCTACAGTGTCAGTTTTCAGAAAAATAGCACAACCCAAAATGCAGAGGTTGCTGTTTATAATACCAATGCTGGAAGCCCTACATGGAAACCTTTAGGAGCAGATGTAGGCATCAGCTCTGATAAATTTCTGCTAGGTGCAAATCTCACCAGTCAAAACACTGCTGGTTCATCTGTCTCTTACACTTTAAGTGCGTCAACAAAAATTACCTTTGACTATATGGGGACTTTACCCAATGCAAGCTTTGGAACACCTGTAGCCCCTTCGACAGAGCCACCTGGGTTAAAAATAGTGGTAGCTGTACCAAGCTCTGCAAACTCCACATCGGCTAGTAGCGTCAAGCGATGCGTCATTGTGAAAACTCTCTTAGGCTCAATGCTCACAGCACAAGATGATAAATGCAGTTAAGTAGCTTATGCAGGAATCTTCATTTTAAATTACGTAATAATACTGTATATAAAACTGCACATTGATAGCAAAATTAAAACATCAGGTGCAGTTTTTAATGTTCGATAGATTTATTTAAGAGCCAGTAATAGACTAGCTATTGGTTCAATATATAAAATAAAAAGCGTCTTAATCAAAATATCAAAATGTGAATTTTGTCAAATGGCTGAAAATCTTGATATTACTATAGCGATCCCAACTTATAACGGTGAAAGTCGTTTACCAGAACTATTAGAACGACTACAAAACCAACTTCACACCGAAAATTTAACTTGGGAAATTATAGTTGTAGACAACAACAGCACTGATAACACAGCTAAAGTTGTTCAAACCTATCAACAGAATTGGCAATGTTCTTACCCTTTGAAGTATTGCTTTGAAGCACAACAGGGGGCAGCCTATGCCCGAAAAAAGGCAGTTGCAGAAGCTAAAGGTAGATTAATAGGTTTTCTAGATGATGACAACTATCCAGTATCAAATTGGGTATATGCAGCTTATACTTTTGGTGAAAAATACCCCAAAGCGGGAGCTTATGGCAGCCAAATTCACCCCGACTGGGAAGTAGAACCACCTGAAAACTTTCAGAGAATTGCCCCATTCTTAGCAATTACAGAGCGAGGTGATTTACCGTTATTATATGAAGCATCTAAAAAATTGCTACCTCCCTCTGCCGGACTTGTAGTGCGTAAAGAAGCGTGGTTAGAAAGCGTGCCAGATAAGGCGATTTTAACTGGGAGAGTTAAAGGCAATATGCTTACCAGTGAAGACTTAGAAATGTTGTCTTATATCCAAAAATCAGGATGGGAAATTTGGTATAACCCAGAAATGGAAATTTCCCATAGAATACCTAGTTCTCGTTTACAAAAAGACTATTTGATTCCCTTTTTTAGAGGAATTGGACTTAGCCGTTATGTAACTAGAATGGTTAATATCAAACAGATATATAAACCAATTGCTCTTTTATCTTATATGATAAATGACTTACGTAAAATTACTTTACACTTACTTAAATACCGAACTAGACTCAAACACGATTTGGTAGTTGCTTGCGAAATGGAACTTTTTTTTAGTAGCTTCGTTAGCCCTTTTTACCTTTGGAAAAATGGATATTTTAAAAAATAAATGATCAAAACATTAAATATTATGGTCAACTTATCAGTTGAAAGTTTAGATATTAGCATAGCTATCCCTGCCTATAACGGAGCAACCCGTTTACCTAAAGTTTTAGATAAGCTATTAAACCAGATAGGAGTAGAAAAACTTAATTGGGAAATTATTATTGTAGATAACAATAGTTCTGATAACACATCTGAAATAATCCAGAATTACCAAAAAATATATGATATAAATTGTCGGTTAAGATATTTTTTAGAACCCAAACAGGGAGCAGCTTTTGCAAGATTGCGGGCAGTACGTGAAGCAAGAGGTGAGCTAATAGCGTTTTTAGATGATGATAATTTACCTGATCCTGATTGGTTAGCTCAAGCATATACCTTTGGATTAGAACATCCTCAAGCAGGTGCTTGGAGCGGACAGATTCATGGGGATTTTGAAGTAAAGCTGCCAGAAAATTTTGAAAGAATTCAAGCTTTTTTAGCAATCAGAGAACATGGTTCAAATCCGCATTTATTTGATGCAGAAAATTTAAGACTACCTCCTGCGGCAGCGCTTGTTGTGAGAAAACAAGTATGGTGTGAAAATGTACCAGAACAACCGAATTTAAGCGGCAAATTACCTGGCATTTTTGTGCAGGGTGATGACTATGAACCATTGCTTTATATACATTATGCAGGCTGGGAAATTTGGTATAACCCTAACATGCATACTTATCATCAAATACCACATTGGCGGCTGGAAAGAGATTATTTACTGACTTTGGCACGTGGCTGTGGCTTGTGTATTTTTCAGCTACGTTTGATAAATGCTAAAAATTGGCAAAAACCAATAATTTTTGTGAAAACTATTTTAGGAAACTTACGTAGAGTATTACAGCACCTCATTCAGTATAGAGGGCAATTTAAAACTAATCTAATTGCTCTTTTTGAGCTTAACTTTTACTTAGCTAGTATGATGAGTCCCTTTTATTCTTTAAGATGCAAGTTAGACAAAATCTTGAAAACAAGAAGTGTACAACATGATTAAGTCAACTTTAAATAAAACATTAGTTAGTGTAATTATCCCAGCTTACAATAGTGAAAAAACTATTAAAGAAACTATTGAATCTGTTTTAAATCAAACTTTTCACAATCTAGAATTAATTGTAATAAATGATGGTTCCCAAGACTCAACCTTAGAAATTATTACAAAAATTCCAGACTCACGAATAAAAGTATTTTCCTATCCCAATGCCGGGGGAAACGTTAGTCGTAACCGAGGGCTACACCATGCTGTTGGAAAATTTGTTAGTTTCTTAGATGCGGATGATATTTGGACACCTGATAAACTTAAATCTCAATTAAAGGCTTTGCAAGAAAACGTTACCGCAAAAGTCGCTTATAGTTGGACTGATTATATTGACGAAAATGGTGAGTTTATACTTTCGGGTAAGCGTGTTAAAGCTAATGGAAATGTTTATGAAAATTTACTACTAAATAACTTTTTAGAGAATGGTTCCAATCCTTTAATTTGTAGAAAAGCTTTAATTGCATTAGGTGGCTTTGACGAATCTCTAGGTGCGGCTCAGGATTGGGATATGTGGCTGCGATTAGCCTCTAAGTTTAATTTTATATGTGTCCCATCTGTACAAATCTTATATCGCATAACTCCTAATTCAGTTTCTTGCAATCTTGTCAGACAGGAAAGATCCTGTTTGCAAGTGCTTGAGAGAGCCTATAAAGAAAGACCTTCTCTACGAGACGCTACAGGAACGACACTAAAGGATAGTTGGAATCTTTGTCTGGCAAATTTATACAAATACCTGGTCTGCAAAGCTCTACAAAAGCCATTTAACAGAAAAAAAGGTCTAGCGGCGGCTATATTTTTGTGTAAGTATTTTATTTATAACCCTTCAAGACTTCAGAACATAAATTTCACCTTAAAACTGTCACTGAAAATTGTCACAATCCTTATTCTGCCGACCTTACTAGACATTATTACTAACCAGCGTCAACTTAGAAGGCAAGAAACTGAAACATTGCTCAACGACTGGGTAGTTGAAAAGCGATCAGAAAACAAAAATGGATATCCAGGTGCATTTACCGTCTCTAGTTAATGCAAAGAAGCTTTTGAATAAGCACTCCAGTAGTGGTTTTACCCTACCAGAGATGTTAGTAGTTGTTGTATTAATTGGTATATTAGCTACCCAGGGAATATCTAACTGGTTAGCTTTTGTAGAGACTCGCCGTCTCAACACTGCTCAAAACGAAGTTCACCTTGCTATTCATCAAGCCCGAAGCCAAGCCAGTAAGGAAAAGTTGACTTGGCAAGCCAGCTTTCGTGAGCAAAACGGCATTATTCAATGGGCAGTTCATCCTGCTACAGTAAATCCATCTACTGCTAATTGGAATAACATAGATTCCAATGTACGCTTAGATTCTGAGACAACCTTGCAATTGTCAAATGGCATACGCAAAGTTCAATTTGACTACAGAGGTAATTCACAAAATTTAGGACGGATCACGCTATCCAGTAGTTCTGGTGGTAAAGTTAAGCGTTGTGTTATTATTTCAACGATTTTAGGCACAATGCGAACTGCGAAGGAGCATACTACAGCCGATGACGGCAAGTATTGCTATTAAAATATTTTTAGTTTATTCAAATAAGGTATTGCGTGCTGAACTTACCAGCAAACCCAAAACAGCACCTGATTATTTTTACTCGCTATCCAGAACCAGGTAAGACAAAAACCCGATTGATACCTGCTTTAGGAAATCTTGGTGCTGCCAATCTTCAACGGGAAATGACAGAATATACAATATTTCAGGTTCAAGAATTGCAAAAAGCCATTGCTATATCTGTGGAAGTGCGATTTGCAGGTGGCGATTTGCAACTAATGCAAGACTGGCTGGGGTTAGATTTGGTTTACCAATCTCAAGGCGAAGGCGATCTAGGTTCACGGATGGCGCGATCGCTTTTCGATGCTTTTCAATCTGGTGCAGAAAAAGTAATTATCATCGGCACAGATTGTCCTGGAGTCAATGCCGAGATTCTAGCAACAGCTTTTGAAAAGTTACACACCTTTGACCTCATACTTGGCCCTGCGATCGATGGTGGATATTACTTAATTGGTTTGCGCCAAGCTATCCCGGAGTTATTCGTTAATATCGAGTGGGGAACTGCTCAAGTATTCCAGAAAACCGTAGACATTGCCCAAAAACTTCATTTATCATACGTGAATTTGTCGCCTTTAGCTGATGTTGACCGACCCGAGGATCTGCCGATTTGGGAACAAACCCTTGTGGGTGAGATGGAAGGATGAGGGAGATAAAGGAGATATAGTAATTTTTATATGGATGCACAACCCACTAGTGGCGCACAGATATGCGCCCCTACAAAATACTTATGTTGCAAGCGATTAAGAACTGAAAACAAGAGAAATAGGGTAATTAATGAGTCTTTTACTACGTTACGGTTTATACTTATACTCTAAAACACCAAGAATTTCCTGAAGACACTGTACATAACAAATGTTACTGTGGCCTAGTTGAAAACCAAGAGGCAGATAGCCTTTAACAATATTGAATCTGCTTTGTATTTCTACACAACAGTCACGGTCATGGGCACAATATTCAAGTAACTTGAAATATGAAAATCACTCGTATTCACCGCCAGTTTGAAAAACTATGGTTAACCGTTTTACTTCCGTGAGTACTGCCCTCACCGTTAAGGTAGTTGGAATAATCTGCATTTTGTCCTTTTTTGTAGACTTTTTGATTTTATTGTTACCCTTTCAACCGACTGATCGGGTATGGCAAATCAACTTGGCAACAGCGCTAGTTGATCGGGGGATTGTTCCTCTAGTGGGGCTGGGGCTGCTGTTTGCTGCCTATTGGATTGAAAACGCTGATGCAGGAAGCGATCGCCCCCAAGGGATCGATTTAAGATTTCCCGCCGTGATTCTCTCAAGTATTTTAGGGTTGATGTTCTTGCTGATTTTTCCCCTGCACCTCAATAACGTCAATCAAGCTAAGACTCAAACACTCAATCGAATCACCCAAGAAGCAGATCAGGCAGAAGCTCAACTCAACACTCGCTTATCGCAATTGCAAGCACAACTGAATACTGAGCAAGGAAAAGCCCAATTAGATCAACTGCGAACCCAAACCAAAGCTCAGTTTAGTGAAATCCTCAAAGACGATCAAAAATATAAGCAAGCGCTTGAAAGCTCTCAAATTCCCCCAAATATCAAAGAGTTACTGAAGAAGGCTAAAACAGATCCCCAAGCGCTTGACAAAGCTATCGAACAACAAACAGATATTCAGACACTGCGAACTCAACAACTGAGCCAAGTTCGCCAGCGCAGAGAAGAAGCAGAACAACAAGCTAAAGATACTGCTTGGAAGTCTGGGCTGCGGATTGGGATTAGCAGTTTGTTGTTATCCATTGGTTACATTATCATCGGCTGGACGGGCTTAAAAGGTATGGGTGCTGTACAAGGTGGTAAACCTAGAGCTACCGCCCGTTAATCCACTATTGGCATGGCAGTAAGACTTATACAAAAATTATTCGGTTTATACTGCCATGCGCCTAATAGCTAACAACAATAAAAATACAATTATCACTGAGTAAAATCACTATAAAACTTGAGTAATGTTCTCAATTTACATACTGACATATAACGAAGAACTAGATATTGCTGCTTGTATCGAATCAGCGATGCTATCGAATGACATTATTGTTGTGGATTCATGCAGTAGCGATCGCACTGTGGAAATTGCCAGTAGCTATCCCATCCGTGTTGTCCAGCACGCTTTTGAAAGCCACGGCCGCCAACGCACCTGGATGTTAGAGTCTATCCCCCCAAAGCACGAATGGGTTTATATTCTCGAAGCTGATGAGCGGATGACACCAGAACTGTTCGCCGAATGCGAAAAGGTAAGTCAGAATCTTGATTACATCGGTTACTACGTGGCTGAACGTGTCATGTTCATGAATCGTTGGATTCGTTACAGCACACAGTATCCCCGTTACCAAATGCGTCTCTTCCGCCACGGAAAGGTGTGGTTTACAGACTACGGTCATACTGAGCGGGAAGTGTGTGAAGGTGCAACCAGCTTTTTAAAAGAAACATACCCTCACTACACTTGTAGCAAAGGTTTGAGCCGTTGGATTGATAAGCATAACCGTTATTCTACAGATGAAGCTCAAGAAACGCTGTATCAGTTAGAACAAGGAAAGGTCAACTGGCAAGATTTATTCTTTGGTAAATCGGAAGTCGAAAAACGCCGCGCCTTGAAAGATTTGTCTTTGCGTTTACCTGCGAGACCGTTGCTACGCTTTCTATATATGTATTTTATATTAGGTGGCTGTTTAGATGGACACGCTGGACTTGCTTGGTGTACATTGCAGGCATTTTACGAATACTTGATTTTGCTCAAAGTTTGGGAAATGAAGTATCTACCAAAACCTAATTTAGAGGTAACAGCAATTCTGGCACAAGAGAGTCCACAACAGTTACAGTGTGCGGATTCGGAAACTACACAGGCTGATGTGGCGTAAAGGGAATTGGAGATTAGAAGGATTCTCAGTCAAATCAACAAGTAGCGATCGCAAAATCAGAATTCAGAAATAGGGTAGCATAGCTAGCTGTGGTACCCTACTGCGCTTTAAATTTAAACAAAACCACCATATTAAATTAATATTTATAACAGACCATTTTCATAAAAACCGCTCCCGTTCAAACGTGAGTGACTGACCATATAAAATAACTCCTCAGTTTACCTGGTGGTACTTTCAGAATCAAAAGCAGCTTTTGATTGAGCGCGATAGATTAGTAATACCTTATGACTTGCAACAATCATTTACAAGTCTTACAAGGAAAGGTGACATTTTCTGAGAACAACCAGCCGCCATCTGATTGGTTGATATCTATGTCTATGCTTGTAGGAGAATAGCTGATTTACAGCAACAAATACGTATTGTTGCTGTAGTAGCCAAACTGCTAGCGTTTTGGAGAGTTACTTGCGGCAGAAGTTGCTTCAAGTAAAGCCTTTGCTATTTGACGAATTTGCTGGTATGGATACCAATAACAAAAGTTCCTCTAGCTTAAAACAGGAGAATCAGGGCTTGGTAATCGATCGCCTAAAACAGGACTTAAAAAACGACCTGATTGCTGGTTTGTTGGTAGTAATTCCCCTCGCAACCACTATCTGGCTGACAATTACCATTGCTAATTGGGTAATCAACTTCCTCACCCAAATTCCCAAACAACTGAATCCTTTTGATGGGTTAAACCCAATTCTAGTAAATTTACTGAATTTATTAGTAGGATTGGCTGTGCCACTACTGTGTATTTTATTGATGGGCTTAATGGCTCGCAATATTGCTGGACGGTGGTTGTTAGATTTTGGTGAGCGATTATTACAGGCAATTCCCTTAGCTGGGCAGGTATACAAAACTCTCAAACAGCTTTTAGAAACAATACTAAAAGATTCTAATGGTAAATTTCGCCGGGTAATTTTGGTAGAGTATCCCCGCCGAGGAATTTGGGCGATCGCCTTTGTCACTGGTGCAATCAGCAGTGATATCCAAGCCCAGATGTCCCGCCCCGTCCTAAGTGTTTTTATCCCCACCACCCCAAATCCAACTACCGGATGGTACGCAGTCGTTCCTGAAGACGAGGTGGTGAACCTCTCCATGTCTATTGAAGACGCTTTTAAAATAGTCGTATCAGGTGGCATTGTCGCCCCTAATACGCCCTTGATTTTCCCTCAAGAATCTACAGTGGAAGTGAAACACGACGAAATCAAGCGGCAGATTATTCCCGTTGAAGAAATTTAAAATCAATCTGGCAAAGTCACAAGCAAATGCGTAATCTTGTTGTTTGACTGTGCCAAAATTGATAAACTTGTAAGTTTGCCCAGCCTAGTTACTCAGTTCTCGCACAATCACCCCTGACTTTTATGCAACCTCGTAAACCCCAGCAAATTGCTCGTGAATTGGCGCTTTTAAGCCTTAGCCAATTGCCAGTCAACCCAAAAAAATTAGATACACTACTAGACGATCAGCTAGTATCCAAATTGGTGCTAGGAGCAGTACGCACCCTGACCTCAGAAGTGCAAGATACCCTCAATAATGCCGCAGGTGAACTGCAACGCAGTAACGATCGCCTTTTGAGTAGCCAAACTCGTGCTTCCGACCTCAATTCTGCCAGAACAATGCTTCAAGAAGCGATCGCCTGCACCCAGACAGCAATCAATCAATTGGGTACGGCAGTTGATTTCCCCGAATTGATTCAACTAGCTAATCAGGATAAAGGAGTCCGTAATTACGCTAAAGAGCTTGTGATTACTGTCAATGAAAATCGACACATTATAGATGAACTCCTTTCTACTGCCTTAGTGGATTGGCAAGTAACTCGTCTCGCCCAACTTGACCGCGATATCCTGCAAATCGCTGTGGCAGAAATGAAATTCTTAGGAGTTCCAGATAGTATCGCCATCAATGAAGCTGTGGAGCTAGCCAAACGCTACAGTGGAGACGACGGTCATCGATTTATTAATGGTGTTTTGCGCCGAGTCACTGAGCAGAAAAAAACAGCATAGTAACACTGCCTAATTCATATACTGCTATGGAGAAAAGTCTGTAGCCGCTTCTGCGGCTTCCTCCGAGCGAAACTTTTACCTTGGCGCTAGCTCTCCTTTGGAAGAAGGGGAGACGCTGCGCGAACCAAAGGAAACTAATTCTCCTCAAACTAGCTATGAAAGGTGAGGATAACCGGGAAGTTTTCACCCTAAGAAAAAGTGCAAAGTTAAATTAAACTCATAACTTATAACTTATAACTCATATAACTAATACTGCTGCAATGGTTTTTAATTGGTTCCGCCGTCAATATAACGATTCCTCTGAGACTCCCTCTGATAAAAAACAGGAAGAAACTACTCCTGCACAAGAACCCCAACCAGAGCCAGCCGAAACCTCAGCTGCTGAAACTGCACCAGACACAACGGCAGACTTGTTGGCGTTTGCTAAAGCTGCTTACAAAAATATTCAGCAAAAACAACAGGTTGAGGTAGTAGAAACCCCGCCTGATTCAGAAAATGCCTTAGCAGAACCTGAAACTGTAGAAACGGCAATTGCGGAAATCACTGAATCAGAACTAACTGAGGAACCTGTTAGTTCAACCCTAGAAACAGCACAGCTAGAAATTATCCAAACTGCTACTGAAGAAGAAAATACAGAAGATTCCTCAGTAATTGTAATTGCTGAAGATCCCGATGTCGAAAGCCCAGAAATAACGGCAAATGAAGTTGAGCAAACCCCCACGCCAGAGGCAACTCAGCCAACAGCACCAGCTAATTTATCCTTCTTAGAACGGGCGGCGGCAGAACGGCAAGCAAAACTGGATCAA
The DNA here is from genome assembly GCF_009873495.1 of Nostoc sp. ATCC 53789. GTDB lineage: Bacteria > Cyanobacteriota > Cyanobacteriia > Cyanobacteriales > Nostocaceae > Nostoc > Nostoc muscorum_A. The sequence goes on from NZ_CP046703.1 coordinate 111,595, forward strand.
CTAATAGCCACCGCCATTGAAGTTCCAGAACCGGAGGTATTACAGCCAGTAGCTGCAACCTCAGAGATAGGAGAGGAAATTCCCGGACTGGTATTTGATGATGGGTTTGTTTGGTCAGCGAAAGTTTTAGCAGCTCAAGGTAGAAATCCAGAAGACGTTTCTATTGAAGAAATAACCTGGCTGAAAAAGCTCCGGCAAGGGTTAGACAAAACTCGCCGGAGTATTCTCAACCAACTGAAGGCGATCGTTGGTCAAGGGCCGCTTAACCAAGCTGCTGTGACGGAAATTGAAGCATTACTCCTGCAAGCTGATGTGGGTGTAGAGGCGACAGACTTTATTATCAATGCGCTACAGACAAAACTTCGAGAAGAAGTTACTGCACCGGAAGAAGCGATCGCTTATCTGAAAAAAATTCTTCGGGATATGCTGGATGCACCAAGCATTGCATCCCACAAAACTAGCTTTACCCCAGAAAAAGAAACTTTGAACATTTGGTTAATCACTGGGGTGAATGGTGCCGGAAAAACCACCACCATTGGCAAAATTGCCCATTTAGGACAAAAATCTGGCTATAAATGCTTGATTGGGGCAGCAGACACCTTCCGCGCCGCCGCCGTCGAACAGGTGAAAGTTTGGGGTAGTAGAAGTGGTGTAGAAGTAATTGCCAATCCTGGAAAAAATACAGATCCGGCAGCAGTTGTATTTGATGCGATCGCAGCTGCCCAATCACGGCAAACAGAATTACTTCTGGTAGACACTGCTGGGCGACTACAAAATAAGAAAAACTTAATGGACGAACTCGGCAAAATCCGGCGAATTATCGACAAAAAAGCTCCAAATGCCAAAGTAGAATCGCTGTTGGTTCTAGATGCTACTTTAGGTCAAAATGGACTACGACAAGCCGAAGTTTTCTCCCAAGCGGCCCAACTGAGTGGCGTTGTCTTAACAAAACTAGATGGCACTGCTAAAGGCGGCGTTGCCCTTGCCGTTGTGAAACAGCTAGGTTTACCGATTCGCTTTATTGGTGCTGGCGAAGGAATTGAAGACTTACGACCCTTTTCGAGCTATGAGTTTGTCGAAGCTCTCTTAAGTAGCTAATAGAAAAATTGGGAGTTAAAAATTTTTCTTGACAAACTGAGAAATTTAGGGATAACTGAATCTGGTATTATCACTTGAACTAACTAAAAACAGTTAAAATCCTAAAATCATAAATTTGTCACAATAAATGGGTGACTTTTGCTAAAATCTCAAGCTAATGAACTTTTTCACCCCTTTAAGGGCTTTTTAAGTGGAGTAGCAAGACATTTAGTTGCTACACACAAAAGCCCGTAAACTTACATTTTGTAGAAACTTAAAGGGTAGACAAGATACTCACCCCCACAAATACAACTATTGTGGTGTGGGATGGACAGCAGTCTGAGGGGTGAGTAGTACATTAGAAAGCCAATGCAGGTGAGTCAAAGACTGTGGTCTTTTCCCTCCGCAGTTAACTCATATTGGCTATGGCAACTTGTACTGCTGTCAAAGAAGCAAGCTAAAGCTATGCGTAGCATCACCAACAGGCGAAGCGACTGCATTAGCAAGTCGGGAGAACTGCACGCTGCACGTAACTTACTTAAAAGTTAGATTACTAGCGTCAGCTGTTTGCCCAATGTTTGCCAAAAAGACGGCTTCCAACCATCAGAAATTCGGAAAATCGTCCACTGTGGACTCAAAAAGCAAATTAGTGTAAGTAAGCTGTTTCAACACTCCCAGGTGTATTTTCAGCTCCTACTTGCGAAAGAATCTACAAATATTTTTGTAGTAAATCGAGAGATTTGAATTCTGATGATCAAACGACAACATTGTTTCTGGCTTTTGACTTAAAGTTTTGGGAGGAGATTTTTTCTATATTTAGTATCATCCTTGGCGATTATCACAGTAATTATGGTATACAGATTAAGTATTTAAAGACTTATTTACATATTCTCAGCTTTAGGAATGAATGTAAGTATGTTTTTACCAAACTAAGCTCACTTTGAGCGCTTATGGAGGTTTTTGCTCAAAAGACTTCTAATTTCCTAGTTTTATATACCCAAATAATTACTCTGAAAGCGTTATAAATTATTCTTTGAATAAAGTATTTTTCTGACTTTAGAGATATGCTTTGGGAATTAAGTTATGAAAAAAGGAAAAGATTTCTGAACTATCACCAAAACCATAGCGCTTCTCGTTTTGATGCAATACACTTTGATCTTTCTTTGAAAAGGCTACGGTGTAGACACATCTCTCCATAAGGCTCGGTGTTAGGTCTATATTCAATAGAATTTAGAACCGCTATAGTAATTTTTACGGGTTGGATTTTGACTAAAAATACATGATTTTAAATGACTAAGATTCCATCAAAAATATAATAAGCAAATAAAATACTGATAAAAGTTGCCTGTTACGTCTTTATACTCTTGCTAAAGTGACAAGTCTTGTCTAATTATGGTTTAGCAATACGAAAGCCAAAAAGCTTACAAGTAATCTAAAATCTGCCAATATAAAGTGCAATAATACCTGTGCCTGTGTCTCAACTGCCCTCTCAACCCACTGACAACAATAGTAGTGCCGCGACGGATGTCACCCCAGTCGTGGCACTCAAAGAACTCGTGGCAAGGTTGCACCGGGAACAGAACAAAATTCAAGATTTGCTCAGTTCTTTAGGATTTGCCCTGAGAAGTTTCAATAATTTGAATCAGTTTTTGGAACTGATTCCGCTAATGGCAACAAGAGTGACAGATGCAGACGGCAGCGCCCTGTTTCTCTACAAACCTAATGGTCAAGTCAGGTTAGAACAGTTACATTGGCAAGATAGTGGACAGCGTAAAAATATCCGCAAAGCGCTAGAAATAGCCAGCAGTCAAATCACACTTTTGCCAAATACTGCCCCTCTAGCGAATGCGACGGGGATTTTGGATGACCAAATGCATCGCTATTTGGGGCCAGAGGTACAAATCTTTGGTACGGCGATTCTGGTAAAGCATACAGAAAGGGGATGGCTCTATGTATTGAGCCGCGATCCAGAATATAGTTGGACAGAAACTAGGCAAAAGTTAGTTAGGTTAGTGGCAGATCAAACAGCAGTAGCGATCGAAAACGATGAACTAGCTGTAGAACTTAGAAAAAAAGAACGCTTAGACCAAGAACTAGAAATTGGTGCAGAAATTCAACGGCGACTTCTACCACGTCAATGTCCCACAATCCCTGGTGCAGTCCTAGCTGCCCGTTGTAAGCCTGCAAATCGTGTTGGCGGTGACTACTACGACTTTATTGCTACCAATCAGAATAAAATTCGGTCTAAGACTAAAGGCGACACCGAGACTGGTCGCTGGGGTTTGGTTATTGGAGATGTCATGGGCAAAGGTGTCCCTGCTGGTCTGATTATGACGATGATGCGAGGAATGCTAAGGGGAGAAGTGCTACATGGGAATTCCCCAGCAAAAATTCTGCAAAACTTAAATAGAGTGATGTATGCGGATTTGGAAAATTCTCACCGTTTTGTAACACTGTTTTATTCAGAATATAATCCTCACAGTCGAATTTTGTCTTATAGCAATGCGGCACACAATCCTCCCTTGTGGTGGCACGCAGCCACGAAAACTGTCAGCCGTTTAGATACTCTAGGAATGCTAATCGGTTTGGATGCTAACAGCCAATATGAAGATGCTCAGGTACAGTTAGAGCCTGGGGATACCATTATTTACTATACAGATGGCTTGACCGATGCGGCGGCGGCTGGTGGCGATCGCTTCGATGAAGATAACTTTGTCGCTGGCTTCAATACGGCTTGCAAGTACTGTAATGGGCCAGAGGAGATTGTGGACTATTTATTTGACCAAGTTCAGCAATTCATTGGTGATGATAAGCAAAACACTGATGACATGACACTAGTTGTTCTGCAAATTTTATAGTCATTAACCATTTTTCCTGTTCAAGCCATGAATAAATACTTAATCTTATGGCAACTGGTTATGACAACTGGATATTTACCACGCCAAATTTAATTTTTAATTTATTTTTTCTTTAAATTTCCATAGCGATCGCTCAAATAATCGCAAATTAACCTTTTTTCAGGAATTGTTTGTATTTAGTCATTAGGATAATACATAAAAAATGATCCTTAGAATACATTTCTGTTGAAGCAAAAACTATATATTTTGCACATCTAGCACAGTAGGAAACGTCAAGGGGGAGAGCAGGTAAAAGGTAAAATGTACAAGGTAAAAAGTAAATTTACTTCTTCATTTTTGCTTTTTTTATATCCTTGTCACGCAAGCATTTAGCCTGTTCCCCCTTGGCGTTTTAATTTTTCTTTTCTCCGCCGTAGCAAGTTCACAACAGTTACGACGGAGTTTTGCTTTCTTTGTTTCTTAGGTCTAAACTTGGCCGTTTTCAACTTACTTGGTCTTTAAGTTATTAACCTTCATTTAATCATTTGTCAAGATATTTCTAAAAAGATTTTAGGTGAAAAATTCCGAATTAAAATAGCTATTCTTGCGCTCCAGCTTTTTGCAGACTCCGCACTACATTTTTATAACCATTAAATTCTGCAATCATCAAAGCAGTATAACCACCACGGTTTTTTAAATTCACATCTGCCCCAGCTTGGAGTAATAACTGCACAATTTCGCCATAACCTGCTGAGGCAGCCCACATCAATGATGTTGCCCTCGCTGAGTCTTGAAAATTCACATCTGCCCCCTTTGCCAGCAGCAAATGTATGATCTCTGTGTGCTTGCGTTCGGTTGCTTTAATCAAAGCAGTTTTGCCATCGTCCCCCAGAGTGTTGGCATCAGCACCATAGTCTAATAACACTTTCACTGTTTGAGTATGTCCTTGTGATGCAGCCAACGTCAAAGGTACTTCACCAAGATTTTTCCCATTAATATCTGCCTCAGAACACAGTAGGGCCTCGACAATTTTGCTATGTCCCTGCAACGCTGCTACAAGCAGTGGCGTATCACCCAGACGGTTCCTAATTTGGACATCTGCACCCCTGTTAAGTAATACTTGCACGACATCAATGTAGCCTTCCACAACGGCAAGGTGTAGGGCAGTTTCACCATCTTGGTCTTGGAGATTAATTTCAGCACCTCGATCCAGTAAAGCTGCTGCGATCGCACTATGTCCCCCTGCTGCTGCTGCCAATAATGCAGTTCCACCATCAGCATTTTTCAGATTCACATCAGCCCCCGCCGCTAGCAGTGCTTCCACAACCTCCAGATGCCCCAAGTCTGCGGCTAATGTTAAGAATGTCTCACTCTCTTGATCTGGGATATTGACATCAACACCAGTTTGGAGAATTGCTTGTAAAATTTCTATGTTTCCCTGCTTAATGGCGAGTTTCAAGGCAGTATCATCATCTTTATCGGCAATACTCACCTCCGCACCAGCAGCCAATAAGACTCGCACTACATCGATATGACCTTTGAGGACTGCGGCCATTAAAGCTGTGCTGCCATCTTCATTAATGGCGTTGACATCAGCACCTTTGGATACTAAAAGTTTCAAAATGTCAAGTTGTTTAGCACTAGCGGCTAACATCAAAGCCGTCAAACCATAGAGTTTTCTAGGCAAGTTGATATTTGCCCCGGCATCTAGGAGCGATCGCACAATTTCGGTGTAGCCTAAATTGGCAGCAAACATTAACGCCGTAGTACCTTGGCGATCGCACGCATCTACCCTCGCGCCAGCAGCCAGTAGCGCACACAGCCCCTTAATATCACCACTTTTAGCAGCTTTTAGCAGCAAAGTATCGTTGTTTTCAGTCATGAATGAGATCCCACACAGGGGGTTTTGTTCGTCTACCCTCAAAACTCAGTCTGAGATTGTTTATGCACTTTGGCAAGAGGGTTATGCAATTAAAAATTGAAAATTAAAAATTAAAAATTAAGAAATGCAGTCTTGGCAAGCATTCTAAGGTAAGGGAGGCTTAACTCTTGTCTTCTCTCCTCATCCCTTAGACTCTTTTAATTTGTGCAACTTGAAGCACAGAGAATAGAGTTATGCTAATTTTTATGAAGATTTAATAATTAGGCGAGAACACTATGAGCTTGGAACTTTCTGCGTCGGTGAAATATTGGCTGAATTTTTTCCATCCGGTGCTGATGTGGGCGCTATTAGTACTCTCAATTTATGCTGCCTACTTGGGGCTGCAATTACAGCGTACCAGAAATGCTCAGGGGGAAGAAAAGAAAGAACTGATTAAAGGTAGATACAACGTCAGACACTACCAAATCGGGTCTATACTCTTAGGTTTGATGGTAGCAGGTGCAATTGGAGGGATGGGTGTCACTTACATCAATAATGGCAAGTTATTTGTCGGCCCTCACCTGCTGGCAGGACTGGGTATGACGGGTCTGATTGCATTTTCTGCTGCTTTGTCCCCTTATATGCAGAAAGGGGCAAACTGGGCACGCGCAACCCATATTTTGCTAAATTTCACGCTTTTGGGACTTTTTGCTTGGCAGGCTGTTACTGGCGTGCAAATTGTTCAAAGAATTCTTACTAAAGCTTAGTCATTTGTCCTCTCTTACAAAGTTCTGAGCGTAGAAAACCTCCGCTCGGACTTTGCGCTTTGTCCTTTGTCATTAGTGTATGAGAAATGACAAAGGACTGTTGACTTAGCGCTTTTGTTTGGAATTCCCAGAAAAGGGTATTTCCAAAGATTTCTGAAAATCTTGCTGAACTTTGCGTGTTAAGCGACGAGAAACTTGGCGGACGATTTGGTTAAGTAAGCGATCGCCAGTAGATTGAATTATAGACTTTGGTAATCGCTGAATAAAGCGGGGAAAGTGCAAATCAACTATTAAATCCAATTCCCATTCAACTCTCGTAACTTCGCCACTACTGCAAGCATCGTTTTCTATTAGCTGGAGAGATGCCCGATAGTCTACGTCATAACCAGGCGCTTGGTAATTAGGAATGGGTATTGTACGGATGCGGTAAATACCCTCCTCTGGGGGCAACAATTCCAAACCAATTTTCGGTTCTACTTCATAACCGAAAGCACCAAAACGACCAATTACTAAAGCATAGCCATTTTCCCCAAGTAATTGCACTTTCATGGGTTCAGCACAACGAGAAAACCATAAGGCGTGAGCATTAAGATACTCAGCAACCTTCTCTGCTGGGGCAGGCATTTCCATACAATCTTGATAACGACCGTAAAATTTTGTAATCGTCGCTACATTTATGTCTGTTAATGTGTCCTTCGCTTCTTCTTGGTTGGACGCTACAGGTAAAACTGCTTCTGTTATTTCCCAGGATTTATATTCGCCTTGTCTTGAAAGCATAAATGCATTACTGTATATTTTGGCGTTCTTCTATACTAATAATTCCCCACATTCCTGGGTCATTTCGCATCAATATCCCATTTTGACCAAAACCTCATTAATCTGCCATCAACTCCATAGAATTACTAAAATAAAGAACTGAACAAGCACACAATAGTTTTCCAGGATAGCATTTCTCATGAAAGCATTTGTAGCAGGGGCAACCGGTGAAACAGGTCGCCGGATTGTGCAAGAGTTGATAGCGCGGAATATTCTCGTTCGTGCTTTGGTGCGGGATATAGAGAAAGCTAAGGGTATTCTGTCTCCTGAAGCTGAGTTGGTTGTAGGTGATGTGTTACAACCAGAAAGTTTAAATGCTGCGTTGGGGGATAGCACAGTTTTGTTCGTTGCGACTGGTGCAAAACCTAGTTTTGACCCCACTGGCCCTTATAAAGTAGATTTTGAAGGGACTAAAAATTTAGTAGAAGCTGCCAAAGCAAAGGGGATTGAGCATCTTGTCTTGGTTTCTTCTTTGTGTACTTCGCAGTTATTCCATCCACTGAATTTGTTTTGGCTGATTTTGGTGTGGAAAAAGCAAGCTGAAGAGTATATCCAGAAAAGTGGTCTGACTTATACGATTGTGCGACCTGGTGGATTGAAGAATGAAGATAACTCAGATGCGATCGTGATGCAGAGTGCTGATACACTCTTTGACGGTAGCATCCCCAGGCAGAAAGTCGCCCAAGTTGCTGTTGAGGCGCTGTTTGAAGCAGATGCACGCAATAAAATTGTCGAAATTGTTGCCAAACCTGAAGCAGCCTCAAAAAGTTTTGGAGAATTATTTGCTAACGTTGCGTAATTAAGCAGTTTAACTGCTGTAGAAATCTTGCTTTGATACAACAAGCATTTTGGGCACAGTACTACTGTGCCCTTACAAAAATACTGTATTGGATGGAAGTGAACTTAGTCAGAATGAACTCGTCAATCATTGTTGTTAATAAAGAGAGCAAATTTGAAGGAGTTAGACTCTGAAAGGCTTTGAATTCAAAGGTGTTGAAAAACTTATTGGGCCAATAGCTGCGCTTCTTGGCTTTGTGTATTTGTTGCAATGGTATATTGGAGACTTGCGATCGCCTTCCGATCCCATCTTTGCAGATAAACAGCCGCCCTTGGTGATGAAACAGGGCGATCCCTATATCCGCGCTTTAATGCGAACCATCTCGGCGAGTGAAGCCAGTGGAAACCGTCCCTATTCTCTGTTGTATGGTGGACAACAAGTTAATGACCTTAGCAGACATCCTGAGATATGCGTCACAATTGTCACAGGCCCAAATACAGGTAATTGTTCTACTGCTGCCGGCAGATATCAAATTATCAACATTACTTGGTATCGTTTGGCCCCACGTTATCACCCAAAGCCTATGCAGATGATGTTTTGGACTGCTTATAGTTTTGAAGCAGAATATCAAGATATAGTAGTTTACCGTTGGTTAACTGATTCTAAAGTTTGGGGAACTGATCTTTCTCAATTGCTGCGTCAGGGAAAGTTAATTGATGTTTTGCGACGACTCTCTCCGACTTGGACGAGTCTAGGATATGGTATAGAAACTAATTCTGTTAGTAGCTCTTTGCCTAAAGTTTATCAGAAAATGTTGCAAGAGGAATTAACCGCAGCTAATCAACCAACTGTCCAGAATTTGACACCATCGCCAACTCCTTCTAGGAAGCCACTAAAGAAGCCGTGAGATTATCTTAGTTTCTAACTTACTGTAGACAGAAAATATTTTATATTTTCCACAAATGCCAAGGTATTTTCAAAGTGAATATTATGTCCAGCATTTTTAATTATTTTTAACTGTGCAAATTCACATACTTTAGCCATTTCTGTATTAATAAATATAAATTTTTCATCATATTCACCAGCTAGTAAGAGTATATGAACTTTATTCTCTTGTAGCTTCTCCCACAAAGAAGGTTGACATCCATTCCCCATGAAGCGCAATGATTTATCTAATTCCTGCGGATTGTTTTGCAAGCGACTTTCTATCATGCGATCGTATTGTGGATGATTTTTTATATAACCAAAAATTGGTTGATTGTACCAATTGGACAAAAAATCAGCAAAATCAGTTTTAATAATGCTTCTGCTTAATTTTCTAGCTATTTGAGCATCACGCCTAACTCGTTCTAATCGTTCTGCTTTTGTTGCTAAACCTGGAGAAGCTGATTCTAATACGACTTTAATAAAACGTTCTGGGAAATTTAGAGTTAGGTATAAACCTAATCTTCCACCCATAGAATAACCAATTAAGTGGCATTTATCTATTTTTAATTCATCTAATAAATTGATTATTGCTTGAGCGGTGGTTTCCATCCCATAGTATTCATCACCTCCTACAACTTCAGTTTTACCATGTCCTGGTAAATCAAGGATAAGATAAGAAAAATCTTCTGCTAGAAATTTTATAGCTTCATCAAATTCATTAATGTTTCCCATGAAGCCATGTAACAAAATAATTATAGGTTTGTTAGTATTTATATTTATACAATAGTTAAATTTATATTTATTTAAAATCATTCTTGGAAGATATCTATAAAATCCAAATGCAAAAACTTCCCTACCGTACTCTAATATAATTTCAAGGGTATAAGTTACCCCCTTATGACTGCTTTGGAACTACCCAGACTATCAACTATGATTGTGAAATACTTGTGCTAATTTTGGCATAAAAACTCTTTGTCTGAGTCAATACACCAAATATTACATCTCTACCAAATGTCTTGTAGTGCTAGTTAATTTCTGATTTTTGTAATTTTTAAGGTAAAAATCGATCTAAAGCAGCTTTTAACTGTTTAATTTCAACTTCAATATTACCCTCTTGTGCGGCTCTCGCAATACATTCAGTTAAATGTTCATCCAAAACAATTCGCGCTACCTTATCTAATGCGCCACGCACTGCGGCAATTTGCAGTAGAACATCAGGACAAGGGCTATTTTGCTGCACCATTGTTTTAATACCACGAACATGGCCTTCTATACGCGATAATCGATTGGCAATTCGCCGTAAAGACTCTTCGCTATGGACATGAGGATGAGCAGGCTCTTCAGTCCCATGAGTATGATCTGTATGCTCGTGGTCTGTATCATGATGCTGGGAATGTTCTGCTTGCTGGGATATTGGCAAGGATTTCTTGCCTAATTGATTTGATCCATTCATGGGTTATCAAAGGACTTGTAATACTAAGATCCTAGCCTAGAGCGTTACAGGGAGTGGGGAATGGGTAAGAGGACTTGGGGACAAGTCCCCCCTACTCCCTACTCCCCACTCCCCATTTCCACTAACTCTACTGCTGACGATTGGCTCTTTGTTGGGGAATAATTTCTGTTACTACCCTACCGGTAGAACTGCCACCTTTGACAACAATATTTTCTGTTTGCAGATTACCAACGGCCGTTTCACCCATAAAATTTAACGGTGGGTCAACTTGCCGATAAACTACATTTCCCTGAGCTTCAACTAATTTATTGTCTAAATACCAAGTTAAGGTATTAGACCTCAAAGACTGTCGACGCTGACCAATGGCGTTGACTTTACCTGTTAAATAAACCGTTTTTTGCGGTATTTTCATTTCACCTTGATTGGCGGTTACGGTAAGATTTTCAGCCCGTTGGAACATTCGTACAGGGGAATTTGTAGTAACAGTTTCTGCGTTCATGTTCCATGTCATAGAGTTACTAGCTATTTGCACCGGTGGGTCTAGTAAATCTAATTGAGCATTTTGTTGAATAGTGGCAATTTTTGTTTTTAAGTTGACTTCGGCAGAATTTCCCTTACCGCGATCGCTAATCTTATTATCTTTGTAGCGATCAATTTGTATGGGGCGATCGCCAATTAGTTTTTCTTCTTTAATATTCCAGATTAAATGCTCGGTTCTTACTTGTAATTGGGGATCAGCAGAATTTGCTACTACTCGTCCAGAAAATTCCATGCGCTGTTCGCGGGTTTTAACTCGCGCTTCTTGTGCTACAGCTTGTAGTTTTTTGTGAGTGCCGTTAATTTGGTTGCGGACAATCAACAAATCTTCTTTGGGCCGCCATTCTAACTCATTGCCTTGCAATACGATTCCATTACTAGGGTCTGTGGCAAATATCTTACCTTTAAGAAACAACTGCTTCCCATCTTGTTCAATATCTGCAACATCTGCCTTGATTTGGTAAACTACTTTACCATCTTGATATAGTTCACCGTAAGGACTTTCAGCTTGACCAATTTGTTTATCTTTGGTGTATTTTGCGGTTTTAGCCCTGACTTTCCAAATTGGTCTTCCCACTTCATCTGCCTGTTCTAGGGTGACATCAAAGAAGGTTAAATCGCTATCTTGCTTAGATGAAGCCGCAGAATTTTCTTGAGAAGCTATAGGGGATTTACCCCCACAACTTACTAAACCAAATATCAAGAAAAAAATCAAAGGTAAAAAAAGGAAGGAGGGAGTGGGGGAGTATTTTTGAATTTTTTTCTCCCCCTGTCTCCCTCTTTTATGAAATTGATACGCCATTATTCTTGGATTTCTAGGTGTCCATCACTAGTTCTTGGGTCTTCCAAAAAGCCGATACCAGATAACGGCCGGTATGGATAGCTTTGGCGAGGGGTTTTTTGAATGTCTTCTTTGATGGCTTCTAAATCAATGTAGCGATCGCTTACATTAATTAAGCTGTCACTGGTCATCGAACGCAAACTTACCACTTCTACCCGCACGCCGCGATAGCTAACTGAATTGACCGCATAAGCCAAATCCCCATCACCGCTGACTAAAACTGCGGTATCATAAGAATCGACTAGCGCCATCATGTCTACTGCTATCTCTACATCCAGGTTAGCTTTTTTAGAGCCATCTGGTAGCTGGACTAAATCTTTAGCAATGACTCGATAGCCATTGCGACGCATCCACAGCAGGAACCCCTGTTGCTTCTCGTTCGTCCGGTCTACACCAGTGTAGAAAAAAGATCGCAGAAGTCTAGAACCTCCAGTCAATCGACACAATAGCTTCGTGTAATCGATCTCAATCCCTAGTTGCAGTGCAGCGTAAAATAGATTTGAGCCGTCAATAAATATGGCAACCCTACCCCGATTCTCCAAAACTTGTTCTGGCGTAAATATTGAATCGGTTTCAAAATTATTCAACATCATTGTGATACCTCGATTTTTATCCCTGTTATTTTTGATACAAATTACGAACTTTTAGATGCTAGTCACAGCGGCTTATGATAATGTTCCGGGGCTAATATAAATTAAGCTCCGATAAATTTTTTGAGAAAATAAGAAATTGAACAAAATCAGAGTTTGATAAGGACTAATCGTTTTTCGGGGGTTCTATTCGCTTAAAAACTGGTTGGAATGTACCCAACTGTTGTTTACTAGATAGTATCCCCCATGTCGCATGGGTGGCAAAAGGAGCGGTCACTGAACTTTGTATTTGATCGTTAAAGTCTATTCCAAAGCCCAGTTGTTGATAAATATCGCTACTGATGTTTGGAATAATTGGGGAAAGCAGATAAGCTGCCAGTCTAACTGATTCTAGAACTGCGTAGAGAACTTTTTCCACGGACTCTTGCTGTCCCTGTTTATATAATGACCAAGGAGCTTGTTCATCAATAAACTTATTACTGGCTTGTGCCAGTGAAAGGATAGCGCCGCAGGCTTGACTGAAGGCTAGTTCCTTATATGCTTCTTTCACCTGTTCCCCTAGACGTAAACCTATTGTTTTCAAAGGATTTTCGTCAGGAATTCCTTCATTGCCGATTGATGGAACATTGTTGTCAACGCAGTATTTCTTCACCATGCTCAAGGTGCGATTGAGCAAATTACCTAAATCATTTGCCAAATCTGCATTCAGAACATTAATGAACCTTACTTCATTAAAATCTCCATCTTTGCCAAATTCGATTTCCTTAAGGAAGTAATAACGAACGGCATCACTACCATAGCGTTGAACTAACGAAACAGGATCAAGGGTATTACCCAGACTTTTACCCATCTTTTGACCATCTTTAGTCAAAAAGCCATGCCCAAATACTCTTTCTGGCAAGGGTAAGCCAGCTGACAACAACATTGCCGGCCAATAAACTGCATGGAAGCGCAAAATATCTTTACCAATTAGGTGCAGGTTGATTGGCCACCATGTTTCTAAAGCATTTGCTAAAGTGGGTTCTGCATCTGGTTCGAGTAATGCCGTGACATAACCTAGCAGCGCGTCAAACCAAACATAAAGGGTATGTTTGGGATCAACTGGTACAGGAAAACCCCAATCTAGATTTACCCGTGAAATAGAAAAGTCTTGCAGTCCTTGATTGACAAAGCTGAGGACTTCATTGCGCCGACTTTCTGGTTGAATAAAATCGGGTTTAGATTGATAAAATTCTGTCAGCTTATTTTGATATTTAGATAAGCGGAAAAAATAGTTTTGCTCGTCTCGCCACTCAACTTCTTTGTTAGTATGAATCGGACAACGATGTCCTTCTAGTAGATCGCGTTCTTCTTTGAATTCTTCGCAAGATACGCAATACCAGCCTTGTTGTTGTCCTTGGTAGATATCACCAGATTCCCAGACTCGCTCAAAGAATTCTTTGACGATCGCTTCATGACGAGGTGCAGTTGTCCGACTAAAGCGATCGTATTTAATGTCTAGTAACTGCCACAAACTAACGAAACTGGGGACAACTTCATCGCAAAACTCTTGTGGCGCTTTGCCTAAACTTTCTGCCGATCGCTGAATTTTTTGTCCGTGTTCATCTGTACCTGTAATTAGTAATACCCGATGTCCTAGTAATCTATGAAATCGTGCTACTACATCTGCTGCGATCGTCGTATAAGCACTGCCTATATGGGGGACATCGTTTACATAATATAGTGGTGTTGTCAGTGCAAATGTTTTTTCTGTTTTATTCACTAGATTCATACAAAATAAAAATTAACTTATTAAAACCTTTTGCTTCTTACTTTTGTGGGAAAAACCACGCAATTATACAATAATATTTCCATTTTTTCCAATAACACCTTAATAGTAGCAAATTTATCAGGTCAAAAATTGTTTTGTAATATGTATCTATTCAAATCATTTTTGCCTATATGAGGAAAAGTAACTAATCATAATTTTTTTGAATACTTTCTATTAGAAATTATTGTGATCGAGAATACATAATGCAGAATGCAGAAAACTTAGCTGGTTTTGTAGATCAGATATTTCTATCTTAAGACGGTCATGGCAGTAGTAAAGAAATGTAAAAATTAAGTTAAGATAAACCGCCATATTTACCGGAAAAATATATTGATTAGGTATGAGTCGAAATAGCCCCCTAGAGATTTCTCGCGCTTTGGTGGCGGCACTCTCAACACAAATGTTTCGCTATTATGAGGATCGCATTCCCCAGGATGCTAGCGTTTTGGTAGTCAGCAATCACCGCAGCTTCATGGATGCACTGATATTAATGGCGGCGTTATCAAGTCCGATTCGCTTTGCTTGCCATCACTATATGGGACAAGTGCCAGTAATGCGGGAGATTGTCACCGATCAATTGGGGTGTTTTCCTTTGGAGGAAACTCAAAACCGCCAACAAAGCTTTTTTTCGCAGTCGCAGTTGCTATTGCAGTCTAAGCAGATGGTGGGAGTATTTCCAGAAGGGACTGCACCAATGGTGAAATTTACTCAGCCAAACCAGGTGGGTGAGTTTCAACGGGGATTTGCCCATTTAGCATTGCGAGCGGATGTGCAGGATTTAGCAATTTTGCCGATCGCGATCGCTTCCCTAGAAGAGGTAAACACGAATGGTTTTCCCTTAAGGCTTTTGAGTGTATTTGACCCTTCAGAACCTTTATTTAATCAAGCTGGTTGGCATCCTTTGGTAATTTATCGTCGGGTTGCGGTGTTAATCGGTCGCCCTTATTGGATAACACCCCAACATCAAAAAAAATATCACGGGAAACAAGCCAGAACTGTTGTGGCTGAACTGACAGAACACTGTCATGGTGAAATTAGCCATTTACTGCGTCAAGGTTGCTATTAGAGCTATTCGATTTTGGATTTTGGATTGTCGGAACAATTAACAGTTCAAAAGTTTTATACCATTGACTAATGACCATTGACCAATGACCAATGACTATCTCTGAAGTTGAGTTAAAGCCTTGTTTCCTGACTCCTAAACGAGTACAGCCAGAGTATCCGCTATTGGTATATTTACCGGGAATGGATGGAACAGGTCAATTATTGCGATCGCAGACTGCTGGATTAGAAACTGGCTTTGATGTCCGTTCTTTGGCACTCCCCCGGAAAGACCTTAACACTTGGGATGTGCTAACAAAAAGTGTATTGGACTTGATCGACGCTGAATTAGAAAAAAGCTCTCACAGGTCAGTTTACTTGTGTGGTGAGTCCTTTGGTGGTTGCTTGGCAATGAAAGTAGCGATCCAAGCACCCCATTTATTTAAGCGAACTATCTTAATTAACCCAGCTTCGTCCTTTCGTCTTCGCCCTTGGTTGAGTTGGGCATCTCAACTTACTTACCTAGTGCCATCAGAATTGTATGATGTTGGCGCACTGGGGTTGTTGCCGTTTTTGGCATCTTTGCCTCGCATTTCTCGGAGCGATCGCCATGAACTGCTGAAAACCATGCGTTCTGTACCAGCAGAAACTGTTCTGTGGCGATTGTCTTTACTGCGAGAGTTTGAAGTTGATGAGGAAAAGTTAAGTCGCTTAACTCAACCAGTTTTGTTAATTGCTGGTGGTAGCGATCGCCTTTTGCCTTCTGTAACAGAAGTGAAGCGGATAGGGAATATCTTACCAAATAACAAGATTGTGGTGCTGCCTGAATGCGGACATGCTTGCTTGCTAGAGCAAGATATTAATCTCTATGAAATTCTTAAGGATAACGACTTTTTAGAAAATAATTCTGATATAAGTACAAGGCTAGAGGTGAGAGGATAGGGTGAGCGCCCTGCTCCTAAAAAGAAATTAAAATAAACAAACTGCTTTTCTACGCCGGAATTATTTCTCATCTGGAAACAGACTGGAGACTCAAATGACCCCAGCAGCCATCGCTATACCCCGTCAGGAATCACCCCTCTTGTTTGAGGGACTGACTTGGAGAGAATTCAAAGCAGTTGAGCAGTTGCTAGACCGTCCAGGATATAGGCTCTCTTTCCTGAATGGAGTTTTGGAGATCCGAAGAATGCCTGGAGAACCACACGAAACCGTTAAGAAAAGAATTGCTGCATTAGTGGAACTTTACTTGCTTGCGGCTGGGTTTGACTTTATTCCCACTGGCTCAATGACCTTGGAAAGTGAAGTGGGTGCTGTCAAGCGTGAGGCGGATGAATCTTATAAACTGGCTCCAGATCGAGTGCGTCCCGATCTGGTGATTGAAGTGGCGTTTACAAGTGGCGGTATCGACAAGCTGGAGGCATATAAGCGGCTCTTGATTCCAGAAGTGTGGTTTTGGGAAGATGGTGTGTTAGAAGTTTATCACCTGCGGAAAGAGGACAAGGCACTTCACTATGAGAGGGTTTCCAGTAGTGAGGAGGTCAAAGGAATCGATCTGGATTTGTTGTTACGTTGCATTCTTATGGTGAATCATGTGGATGCCATCAAGACTTTTCAGCAGGCGCTGCAAAAATAGCTGGCGATCTGCTTTAATTTCTAATTGTGTGATGCCTGCGGCAACCCAGAAGAAAATAGTTAATCTTCAACTGATATTTACGTTTATAGAGAGATGTAGAGCCGCTCATAATTCGCTACAAGTTTAGAAAGAGGCTTTACAGCATGGTGTCAAGTAATGGCAGACAAATCCCCACAAGAAATAGTAGTGAATAAATCAGTTAATTCACCTAATGAAACTTCAGAAATAGAGATCCAGGCTCAATCATCAGTAGAAAATGAACCGTCTGTATTAGAGTCTTTTGTTCAAACTGTTGCTCAAACTGGCAAAGCAGTTTTAGATACAGCATTAGAGGTAGGAGAAGCGACAGCGAAACAAACACACAAGTTAATTGAGCAAACAACTCAAACCAGTGGTCAGGTTGTGAATCGCCTCAGCGAAAATTGGTTGATTAGAAAACTATCTGGAGTATTAAATCTAAATTGGCTAATTGGTACTACTGATGCTGTTGATTTGGAAAAAGCAGAAGCTGCGGTAAACAAGCTCAAACAAAAGTATCCAAATGAATCACCTAGTGAGATTGCTCACCGAATCATGGTGGAAAAAGCGACTCAAGCAGGCACTGTTGGACTAGCCACTAGTATTTTGCCAGGAGTAGCAATTGCATTGTTGGCAATTGATTTAACAGCGACAACAAAATTGCAGTCAGAAATGCTTTATCAAATTGCATTTGACTACGGACTAGATTTAAAAGATCCTGCCCGTAAAGGAGAAGTCTTAGCAATTTTTGGTCTGGCTTTGGGTGGAGGTCGTCTTTTGAAAGCTGCGGGATTAGGATTACTGCGAAATGTGCCTTTAGCGGGTGCTGCGATCGCAGCTAGTTCAAATGCAACAATGATCTATTCATTGGGTTATGCTGCTTGTCGATTTTACGAAGCCAAGCTAGATGAATCAACTTCCCTAGCATCGCCACAGACTCTGGCAACATTAAAAGCAGAAAGTGAAAAGTATCTCGAAAGTGCGATCGCTCAAGAAGCCGTCATGGATCAAATCTTAGTTCACATGATTCTGGCTAGCCATCCAGATAAGACTTTGGAAGAAATTTTGCCAGAATTACAAGCTGTAAAACTCAGTCCTACCTCGTTGGATGCCATTGCCCAAAATATCAAATCACCTAAGTCTTTAGATATACTGCTCAATCAGCTGAATCGTGATTTTGCTATACCCTTGCTCGTTCAGTGTGAAAAAATTGCCCAGCTTGACAATAAGACTACACCTCTAGAGCAAGAAGTAATAGCAGCGATCGCCAGAAAATTTAACATTGATACAACAATTGGGGCATAGGGAATGGGGAATAGGGAATAGGGGATAGGGAATAGGGAATAGGGAATAGGGAATGAAGGAGGACGTAAAAGAATCTGACTTTTCACGGCATCTGGAAAACCTCTCTCTAAATCTCTCTCCTAAGAGGAGAGAGACTTTGAATTTTCCCCCTTCCCGCGTCGGGAAGGGGGTTAGGGGGTTAGGTTTTTGGTGGATTTTTCCACATAACGCGAAAAGTCAGGTAGAAGAATGGAGATCATAGCTTCATTAACGAGGATAAAAGACTCGTTAACGGAGTTCTGAGGTGGATTCACGAGGATAAAAGACTCGTTAACGGAGTTCTGAGGTGGATTAACGAGTATAAAAGACTCGTTAATGAGTACTACTTGCACTAATTCACTAAATTATAGCTACCGCTCCCTGCTCCGCAATGCCCAATGCTTCATGCCCCATGCCCAATACCCATTCCCCTCATCCTGAAACAAGAATTTTGAGCAATACTGGTACAGGAAGGAATATTTACATAAAATCCCAAAATGACAATTCAACCTAGTGATAAGCCTTTGCTAGAGTGGGCAGGCGATAGTTTGGCAATAGGATTATTTGAAGATGCAGTCGAGTTAACCGGAGAACTAGCAACTTTAGATCAAAAGTTTTCCGGGGTCTTAAAAGAACTAATTGCGGAAGAAGAATTTAAAGGTAAAGCCAACAGTACAATTTTCACTCGTGTGAATCCTGGTAGCCCAGTACGTAAATTGATTCTGGTAGGATTGGGTAAACCAGATACACTAAAACTCGACACTTTGAGACGCGCTGCTGCTGCGGTAGCCAGAGTCGCAAAAAAGCAGAAAAGCAAAATTTTGGGATTTAGTTTCCCATTATGGAATAACGATCCAGCCGCAAGCGCCCAAGCGATCGCAGAAGGTGTTGAATTAGCACTTTATCAGGATATTCGTTTTAAATCAGAACCAGAAGATAAAGGTTCGCAAATAGAAAGCATCGATTTACTAGGTTTCGGTGGACAAGAAGCAGCCATAACCCTCGCCAATCAAATCGTTTCCGGGGTAAATTTGGCACGGGAGTTAGTGGCAGCACCAGCCAATGCGGTAACACCAATTACTTTAGCCGAAACTGCCCAAGCGATCGCTAAAGACCACGGTTTACAAGTAGAAATTCTCGAAAAAGAAGACTGTGAAAAGTTGGGTATGGGTGCTTTTTTGGGAGTATCGCAAGGTTCCGAGTTGCCACCTAAATTTATTCACCTGACTTACAAACCAGAAGGTACACCGAAAAAGAAACTAGCAATTATTGGCAAAGGTGTAACCTTTGATTCCGGCGGACTGAATATTAAAGGTGCTGGTAGCGGCATCGAAACCATGAAAATGGATATGGGCGGTGCAGCTGCTACCTTGGGGGCGGCAAAAGCAATTGCTCAAATTAAGCCAGATGTTGAAGTTCACTTTATCTCGGCGGTAGCCGAAAACATGATTAGCGGTCGCGCCATGCACCCTGGAGACATTCTCACAGCGTCAAACGGCAAAACAATCGAAGTGAACAACACCGACGCAGAAGGACGTTTAACCCTTGCAGATGCCTTGGTGTATGCTGACAAATTAGGGTTGGATGCGATCGTGGATTTAGCCACCCTAACCGGTGCTAACGTCATTGCCTTGGGTGATGATATTGCTGGTTTGTACACTCCCGATGATGACGTAGCTTCCCAGATCGAAAAAGCTGCCCAAACTTCAGGGGAAAAGATTTGGCGGATGCCAATGGAAGAAAAATATTTTGAAGGGCTAAAGTCTGGGATTGCGGACATGAAAAATACAGGGCCGCGTCCAGGTGGTGCCATTACTGCTGCTCTTTTCCTCAAGCAATTTGTCAAAGAAACCCCTTGGGCGCACATAGATATTGCTGGCCCAGTGTGGGCAGATAAAGAAAATGGCTACAACGGCGCAGGAGCAACCGGCTACGGCGTTCGGACGCTAGTTAACTGGGTGTTGGGGATTGAAGAGTAGGAAATAGGAGGCAGGGGAGCAGGGGACAAGGGGAGAAGGGGGAATGGCACGCTTGAAAAGCTGAAACCTCCTTGCTGGCATGGTGTGGGAGGTGTGGGAGGTGTGGGAGGCAATGCAGCATTTGTTGATATGCAGTTATTCAATTTCTCCTCTTTCTCCCCACACTTCCCACACTCCCCCCACTCCCCACACTTCCCCCACTCCCCACACTCAAAAAGCAAGTTATATCAGGGCTTTGCGATTAACAAGCGTGCCATTCGGGACAAGAGGTGAGAACTTGAAACAAGTCTTTCCCCTTGTCCCCAATTCTCCTTGTCCCCAAGTCCTCTTCCCAATTCCCCATTCCCCATGCCCCATGCCCAATGCCCAAATTCGTGCTATCTTGAGCTTGCCAGCAAAAATTGTTGCAATAGTAACAGAAGTAATTTGGCAGTCAGAAAGTTAAGCTTTTTCGGCAAAGCCATCTGGTAAAATTTATAAGGTTTCTAAAAGCTCTGAGCAATGGGATCGACTCGCGTACGGATCGCAATTGACGCAATGGGAGGGGATCACGCACCCGGTGAAATCGTTGCTGGCGCACTGCGAGCAAAGGAAGAATTGGGTGTAGAAGTATTACTTGTTGGTGATCCCCAACAAATAGAAGCTGCCTTGCCGCCAAAAACGAATTTAGCGCAGGTGGAGATCGTTCCTGCTGAGGAAGCGATCGCAATGGATGAGGAGCCTTTAAATGCGGTTAGACGCAAACGCAAGGCTTCTATCAATGTGGCAATGGATTTAGTCAAGCAGCAAAAGGCAGATGCCGTATTTTCTGCCGGTCATTCTGGGGCAGCTATGGCATCGGCTTTGCTTCGCTTAGGGCGATTGCCGGGAATTGATCGTCCAGCAATCGGGACTGTTTTTCCGACAATTGTTGCTGGTAAGCCAGTGTTGGTTCTTGATGTTGGCGCAAATGTAGATTGCCGCCCGAAGTTTTTAGAGCAGTTTGCCGTCATGGGATCGGCTTATAGTCAGTATGTCTTAGGTACAACTGAACCGAAAGTGGGTTTGTTGAATATCGGTGAAGAAGACTCTAAAGGCAATGATGCAGCCGTCCGCGCCCATCAACTGCTCCGCGAAAATTCTCAAATTAATTTTATTGGCAATGCCGAAGGGCGTGATGTGCTTTCCGGTCACTTCGATGTAATTGTCTGCGATGGCTTTGTGGGCAATGTACTGTTAAAATTTGCCGAAGCAGTTGGAGAAGTGATTCTGCAAATTCTGCGGGAAGAATTACCTCAAGGATTGCATGGTCAAATCGGTTCAGCAATCTTAAAACCAAACCTGAAGCGAGTTAAGCAACGCATGGATCATGCAGAACACGGTGGTGCTTTGTTGTTAGGCGTGGCAGGAGTTTGTTTTATCGGTCACGGTAGCTCACAAGCACCTTCAATTTTCAATGCTATTCGCATGGCTAAAGAAGCTGTTGACAACCAGGTGCTACAACGAATTCAGTCCCAATATATCCTAGAGCGCGAAAGCGGTTAGTCATTAGTCATTAGTCATTAGTCATTTGTCAAAGACAACTGACACAGGACAAATGACACAGGACAAATGACAAAGGACAAATGACAAAGGACAAAAGCTGATAGCTTGGGAGATTAGGAGTGGAAAACTTAGGCATAGCAATTACCGGAAGTGGCTCGGCAGTACCAGCAACTTCCCTACACAACCAGACATTGACTGAACTAGTTGAAACATCAGACGAGTGGATTGCCACAAGAACGGGAATTCGCCAACGACGATTAGCGGTGTCATCTGAGTCCTTAAGTGGACTAGCTGCTGCCGCCAGTAGTCGCGCGATCGCAGCTTCAGGAATTAGACCAGAAGACCTAGACCTGATTTTGCTAGCGACTTCCACCCCTGATGATTTGTTTGGTAGTGCTTGTCAAGTACAGGCTCAATTAGGAGCTACCAACGCAGTCGCCTTTGACTTGACAGCAGCCTGCTCTGGCTTTGTGTTTGGTCTGGTTACAGCAGCCCAATACATTAGAACAGGTGTCTATAAAAATGTACTGTTGATAGGGGCAGATATCCTCTCTCGCTGGGTAGATTGGCAAGATCGTCGCACTTGTGTATTATTCGGCGATGGTGCAGGAGCAGTAGTATTACAGGCTTCTAAAAGCGATCGCTTATTAGGATTTGCCCTTAAAAGTGATGGTACTCAAAACCATCACCTTAACCTTGCTTATGCAGCAACTTCCCAAGAATTACTCCCCGGTGTAAATATCACTAAAGGTACTTATCAACCTATTACCATGAACGGCAAAGAAGTCTACCGCTTTGCTGTGCAAAAAGTGCCAGAAATTATAGATAAAGCCTTATTTCAAGCTAACCTCAAAGTTGACCAAATAGATTGGCTAGTGTTACATCAAGCTAATCAGCGCATTATAGATGCCGTTGCTCAACGCCTAAATATCCCAGAACATAAAATCATAAGTAATCTCGCCCAGTATGGTAATACCTCTGCTGCTTCCATTCCGTTAGCTTTGGATGAAGCAGTGCGACAAGGTAAAATTAAACCCAATGACATCGTTGCGACATCCGGCTTTGGTGCCGGTCTTACTTGGGGCGCGGCAATCTTTCAATGGGGAAGATAAATATTTTGTCATTTGTCATTAGTCATTTGTGAATGACCAATGACCAATGACAAATGACCAATGACCACTGACTATTGACAAATGACAAAAACTGCATGGGTGTTTCCCGGACAAGGTTCCCAAGCGCTGGGAATGGGAATGGATTTATTAGATATACCGTCTGCCAAAGACAAGCTTGCCAAAGCTGAGGATATTTTGGGCTGGTCTGTAACTGAAATTTGTCAAACTCAAGAAGAGAAGTTATCACAGACGCTATATACTCAGCCAAGTCTTTATGTGATAGAAAGCATTCTTGCCGATCTTCTCCGAGAACGAGGACACCAGCCAGATTTAGTTGCTGGTCACAGTTTGGGGGAATATACTGCTCTTTATGTAGCGGGTGTCTTTGAGTGGTCGGCTGGTTTATATCTAGTAAAGCGTCGTGCAGAACTCATGGATAATGCCGTCGGTGGGATGATGGCAGCTTTGATGAACTTTGACCGCGAACAGTTGGAAAAAGTCATTGCCCAAACGCCTGATGTGGTTCTAGCAAATGATAATAGTTCGGCTCAGGTGGTAATTTCAGGCACGACTGAGGCTGTACAAGCAGTGATGACTCAAGTTAAAGCCAAGCGTGCTATTCCCCTAAAAGTTTCTGGAGCATTTCACTCACATTTAATCGCACCAGCAGCTGCGGAATTCCAAGACATTTTAGAATCTGTGGAATTTCAACCAGCTACTGTGCCAGTCTTATCTAATGTAGAACCAATTCCGTCTATTGATGCCGAGATTTTAAAGCAGCGCCTCAACAAACAAATGACCGGTTCTGTAAGGTGGCGAGAAATTTCTTTGCAATTACCAGCTAACGGTATCCAGCGAGTAGTAGAAGTTGGCCCAGGTAAAGTCTTAACTGGCTTGATTAAACGTAGTAGCCCTGATTTGATTTTACAAAATATCCAGAGTGCTACTGATTTACCTGTTGCTGTTGAATCTTTTTAGCTTTTAGAGGTAGGGTGACAACAAATTCTGCACCCAATCCTTGTGTGGAATTACAATTAAGTTCACCTTCATGCAGTTCAGTCACAATTTGATAGCTGATAGTTAAACCTAATCCAGATCCTTTACCCACATTTTTAGTTGTAAAAAAGGGGTCAAATAACCTTGTTATAATTGTGTCTGGAACTCCAAGACCATTATCTGCAATGGAAATCATGATTTGGTTTTCAGATACCAAGCAAGTATGAATCCAAATTGTGTTGGGATGCGAAGCAATTTCTGTAGGCGTGCGCTGCTGATTTGCATCTTCTAAGGCATCAATAGCATTAGACAGAATATTCATAAATACCTGATTGAGTTGTCCAGGGTAGCAGATCGCCGGAGGCAATTTACCATAGTTTTTTAGCACTTCTATTGCTGGACGGTGTGGTTGATCTTTCAGACGATGTTGCAAAATCAATAACGTACTATCAATGCCCTCATGAATATCAACAGCCTTAAATTCAGCTTCATCTAAACGGGAGAAATTGCGGAGTGATAGCACAATTTCGCGTATGCGATTGGTGCCAATTTTCATCGAAGACAGCATCTTGGGTAGATCATCTCGAATAAATTCCAGATCAACTTCTTTAGCCTCAGTTTGAATTTCAGCGACTGGATTGGGATAGTGATACTGATACAGTTGAATAAATTCCAACAAATCTTGGGCATAATTTTGTATATGGGTGAGGTTGCCGTGAATGAAGTTGACAGGATTATTAATCTCATGTGCCACACCTGCCACCAGTTGCCCCAGGGCTGACATTTTTTCACTCTGGATCATCTGGGCTTGAGTCCGACGTAGTTCTTCAAGTGTCTTTTGTAACGTTGTTGTTCGCTCCTCAACCCGTAGCTCTAACGCATTGTTTACCTGTTCTAATTGAATGAAAGAAGTCTTTAACTGACTTGCCATACTGTTGAAAGAACTAGCAAGTCCTCCCAGTTCATCCTGTCGCGTGGTATCAAGAGCGATCGCAAAATCACCGTTAGCAAGTTGGTTACTAGCGGCGGTTAATTGCTGGAGGGGTTTAGCGATTTCTTGGTGCAACACCGACAAGAGCAACAACACTTCAACCAGCAGCGCCACTGCACCAGAAATTAAGATAAATTGAGCCATATCCCATGCTTCTCCCGATAGCAGTGATTTGGGATAGACTGTGACAAAATACCAATCTGGGCCTTGTAAGCGAGTCACTGCTAAGTATTCACGGTCTTGGCTATTTTCCAGGACGTGGGTTTTGGATTTAGTGGTTGTCACTAGCTGAAAAATGCGGTTGAGATGAGGATCGTTGATTGTATCGATTTTTAATTGACCCTGAGCTTGCTGAATTTCCGCAGTGCGTTGGGGGTGGACAATTAAACGACCGTCTGAGCGAAAAATTAGATTGTAGGTGCCCGATAATTGATCCTGGATCGTATGCTCCATCAAATCGGTTAAGACCACATCATGTCCTACAACGCCCAGGAAGCGATCGCCATCATAAACAGGTACACTTGCCGAAATCATCCAGACTTTAACACTGAGATCGAGATAAACACCTGTCCACTTCGGCGATCGAGACGGGTTATGCTGAGGATCGGCAATATAGAAAAATTCCTCTTTCGGCATATAGAAATCAGGCGGTGTCTCCAACAAGATCGGCATACCTTTCCAATAGGTTGTCGTTGCATTTTCTCGTCTCACGAAATAAGTATCAACAAACTGATTAGACCAAGCAGATCCGTAGGCACTAATCAGCGTGTTAGCCGTTAGTAGTTGCTGCTTTAGTTCTTTAGTAATTTGCACATTTTGACCAATGAACGATCCAGCATATCGAGTAGAATCAAAGTCTTTGCGCGGTCGATTTTGGGGAAAATTGCGTTTAGTACCATCGTTCCAGGAAAAATATTGCCGCTCAAATTCAGCCTGGAAATCATTAGTGGGTTGCTTGAATTCCTGCAAAAGGCGATCGCGCAGCAAAGTGAGGTTATCCTGTGCAAGTTTAAAGATGTTGCTTTCATACTGTCCTCGAGCGCTGATGTACTTTTCTAGCTGGACTTGGGTCTGGGCTTCCAAGCGGGACATGACATGGATATAGCTCACCCCAGCAGAGACGAGTACCACCACAGTTACTCGCAATGCCATATTGATTAGTGTTTTGTAGGTAAGTGAGGTAGGGCGATTCTTAACGAAACGGACAAACCTAAAAAGCAACTGTTTCTGAAGTGTTTGTCTAAATTGGGTAAGCATAAAGCAGAGATAAATATTTAGGCTGAAGATTTCCTGAAAGTTCGTATGGATGTATCTGCTACATCGGTAGCTGGATCACAAATTCAGTACCTTCGTCTGGTGTAGAATCTACCTTAATTACTCCGCCATGTTTTTCTACAACGATTTGACGAGCGATCGCTAATCCTAATCCCGTACCTTTACCCACAGCTTTTGTAGTAAATAAGTGGTCAAAAACCTTTTCTTGCACTTCTTCACTTATCCCATTGCCATTATCAGCGATCGCAATTTTCACCCCTTTATTTTCTACCGAGGTTTTAATTGTAATTCGGTTGGGATTTTTCTTAATCTCCTCAAAAGTCCGTCCCCTATTTGATTCATCTAGCGCATCAATGGCATTTGCCAGAATATTCATAAATACCTGATTTAATTGCCCAGGAAAACATTTAATCTGGGGCAAATTACCGTAATTAGTGACCACTTCAATTTCTGGACGTTCTTCATTAGCTTTCAGACGATGTTTGAGAATTAAAATAGTGCTGTCAATACCTTCGTGGATATTAAACGGCACTTTGTAATCTTTATCAGCACGGGAGAAAGTCCGAAGACTGGTGCTGATGTTGCGGAGGCGATCGCACGCCATAGTCATGGAATCAATGATCTTGGGTAAGTCTGATAAACTATAATCCAAGTCAATATCTTCGGCATGGTCTTTAATTTTATCGCTGGGATTTGGTAGACTTTCTTGATATAGTTTTAAGTGTTCAAAAATATCTGCAATAGTGGGTTTAGTTTGTTGGAGACTGGCATAAATAAAGCCCAAAGGATTATTCATTTCATGGGCTACCCCAGCAACCAAATTACCTAATGCAGACATTTTTTCACTTTGAACAACTTGTAATTGTGCTTGTTGTAAGTCTTGTAATGCTTGCCCAGCTTGTTGATAAAGTCGAGCATTCTCTAGAGATATTGCAGCTTGAGATGAAAGAAGGTTAATGACGCTGAGGCGATCGTTAGTAAAAACTCCTTGAGTCAAGCTATTTTCTAAATATAGAATACCTACCAAATATCCTTGATTAATAATCGGGACACACAACACACTCTGAGGTTGATGTTCCAACATATACTTCCCAATTACCCCAGGAATATCTGTTTTGCAATTGTCTATAACAATTGTTTTTTGAGTATTTTTGACATAATTGATAATTTTTACGGGAATATCTTGACAATTATCTAGTAATTGTGAATTGAGGATAGTTTGTATTTCTTCATGCTCGATAAAGGTAATTGCTTTAACTTCCCAAGTGTCCTCCTCTTGGGGAAGAATTAGTACAACTTTTTTCGCGCCAGAGTTTTCTAGGATAATGCGAGTGAGGCTGGCAATGAGTTGATCTGATTTTAGAGAACTGGAAATAGCTTGAGCAGCTTTGAAAACACAGGTAAAATCCAGAACATCAGCAATACTAGTGCTGCCAGTACTAGAAGATGAGGCTGTACCACGAAAAGCAATGGTTTCTAAGGGATTGAGATTGATTCGTTGGTGTTGCAAGATGGGTTTGAGTAGTTGGGGATAAGTTTTTTCTAGGTGATTAACTTTGGCTTTGGCTCCCCAACGGGCGTAGCAGTAGTATGCTTCTTGTATATAGACTTGGGCGATTTTTTCTTTACCCCAGT
The DNA here is from genome assembly GCF_009873495.1 of Nostoc sp. ATCC 53789. Lineage (GTDB taxonomy): Bacteria > Cyanobacteriota > Cyanobacteriia > Cyanobacteriales > Nostocaceae > Nostoc > Nostoc muscorum_A. The sequence goes on from NZ_CP046703.1 coordinate 139,416, forward strand.
CGAGGTAGAATTTGGCTGCTAGTTCGTTGCTAAGTGCTTCTTCTTGAATGTAGGCGTTTTCTTTGGCAAGAGATATGGCGCGATCGTACAATTCTATTGCTTCGATTTTTTGTCCTAATATCCGAAACCTTTCAGCTTCTACCAAGTTGCATTTGTGGGCATAATTCTCTGGCGCACTTTCTGCCCATTTTTTGAGTTTTTTATGAGCTTCTGCTACTCGTTCAATAATTATTTTTTGTTCAGCTGCTGAGCAGTCTTTATATAAGGCTAAATTAGTCAAAGCCTCATAAAAATAAAAGGTTGGAATTAGCACTAATCCAGTCACGCTGGTTAAATATTTCTCGACAATATCAGCATTTTTTAGTGCTTCTTGATAGTTGCCAAAGAGATAACACAAAAGCAATTTACAAAAATGAAGTTGACAAATAATGCTAGTTTGATTGGCAGCTTGATGCAGAGGCAACATTGCGACTTCATCATAAACTTCGCCAATTAAAAAACAAGGATTATCTGACATTCCCAACAAATTCACAACTGATTGATAATAGATTCTATTGAAATTCAAATAGGTAGTTTGCTTAAACTGGTGCATAATTGCGCCATAGTTTCCCATAGCTTGGGCTAATTCCTCTAAACCGTAACCACTTAAATAGGCGTATCTGCCAAAAACATAGGCAGACATTACAGCATATTCAATATCTCCAGTTTCTAAACCACTTGTATAGGCTTGTAAAAGAGGATTTAAAGTATCTTTAAGAGGCGATTTCCAATGTCGAATAAAACAATTTACTGCAAATAGAGTTTTTGATTTAACTTTGAAAGCATTTAAACGTTCAAGTAACAGTAATGCCATTTCCCCAAATTCATATCCTGTATCAATTTCTCCTAAAACACCGCAGAGTATAAGTCCATAGCTAGCATAAGCATAGGTAGATTCTGGAGCATTACCATAGAGGATTGACAATTGAACTTGTTTAAATACAATTACTCGAAACAATGGGGGATTTGCTTGGTAAGCTGCTGACATAATGCTTGACAAAATTCGCATTGCTGCCAGAATATTCTCATCCGTCATTTTTGGCAGTTCTAGTAAATCCATCACTGCTTTATCTGCCAAAAGACATTTTGTTTGTTCTAGTTCAGAGTTGATATCAGTTTGATTGACTTGTTGAGGCAATTCCACTCCGATTGATTGAAGAACAGTCAGTGCAATTTGCAAAGCATTCTTGTGCTGTGCCTGTGCCATGTAAGCTTGAATTTTGACATTGTAGACAGGAATTTGTTCGAGGAGGGTTTTTGCTTGTTGTCGAACTACAGTTGCATAGCTTTCCATGCGTTCAAAGTCACCACTCAGACAAAGTACTTCTGTAATGGATTGATATAGTAATAGTGTTAGCTCGTACTGGCTATACCAACTCTCATCAGGTAAAAGTTCTAAACCTATGCTTAAATATTCAACTGCTAATGTATAAGCAGTTGCCAATTGTGCTTTTCTACCTGCTTTTAAATTCAATTTGAGGAGTTGTTCTCGTTCAATTGGATCAATAATCAGTATTAATGCAATATTTAGCTGATTAACAATTTCAAAAAGTTTTTCTTCTTTTTGGATTTCAGATGTGTTTTGAAGTAATAGCTTACCTATTTGTAGATGGGTAGCTTTTTTCTGTTCTTCAGGAATAAGAGAGTATGCAGCTTCTTGGACGCGATCGTGTAAAAATTTATAGTTAACAATTTCCGAATTTTCTTCAGCAATCGCTTGACTTCCCTCACTAAGATAAAATTTATAGACCTCGCTAGTAGGTAAAATTAAACCCTCATGCAATGCATTCCACAAATTAGTTGCGGTTTCTGCTTGCGATTGTTCTGAAACAACTGCTAATGTTTTCAAATCAAACTGATTTCCAATACAAGCAGCTAATTTCAAAGCATCTTGAGTGGCTTGTGATAGCTTTCTCAATTGCAATACCATGAATTCAACTACATCAGTTGTGACTGCTAGTTGATTAATTTGTGTGATATCACATTGCCAGTATCCCTCTGTTAAGTTGAATCTAATTAGCCCATCCTGGTATAATGATTTAAGAAATTGAGTACAAAAAAATGGATTTCCAGAAGTTTTTTGATAGACTATTTTTGAAATTGGTAACGCTAAATTATCTGAACATTTAAGCGTTGCAGCAATTAATTGATTCACATCTCCTTGACTTAATAATGCTAAAGTAATTGTGTTAATAATTGCTGCTGTTTTTTGCATCTCACTAACAGTCAACATCAACGGATGCACTGGATTTACTTCATGATCTCGATAAGCACCAATTAATAAAAGATACTTTGTATTAGCCATTAATAACTGCATTAATTTCAGTGATGCCAAATCAGCCCACTGCAAATCATCTAAAAATATTACTAATGGATGTTCAACGCTAGTGAAAACTTGAGTAAATTTTTGAAATAATAAATTAAATCTATTTTGTGATGCGCTTCCTGATAATTCTATGGCTGGCGTTTGTTTACCAATAATTCTTTCTAATTCGGGAATCACTTCAATAATTACTTGTCCATTTTCACCTACAGCTTCTAAAATTTTGATTTTCCATTGCTGAATTTGAGCATCACTTTCTGTTAATAATTGACCCATTAAATTTCGGAATGCTTGTACAAAGGCGATAAACGGAACATTCCGTTGAAATTGGTCATATTTACCTTTGATAAAATAACCGCGTTGGCGCACTATCGGTTTATGAACTTCGTTAACAACGGCAGTTTTACCAATGCCTGAAAAACCGGCTACCAGAATCATTTCAGTTGCACCTGTGCCAACTCTTTCAAAGGCTTCAAGGAGGGTGGCTATTTCGGCTTCTCGTCCATATAGTTTGTCGGGAATAATAAAGCGATCGCACACATCACTTTGGGCAATTTCAAAGTTATCAATTCTGCCAGTTGCTTTTAGCTGATGTAAACATTTCTCCAAATCAAATTTTAATCCTAATGCACTCTGATAGCGATCTTCAGCATTTTTCATCATCAATTTTATGACAATATCTGAAATCACTTGTGGAATTTCCTCGCTTTTGATTTTTTCTGGAACCTTTGCAATATGACAATGCAGCAACTCCATTGGATCGTTTGATTTAAATGGTAATCTTCCAGTTAGTAATTCGTAAAAAGTTACACCTAGAGCATAAAAATCAGTTCGATAGTCAATCCCTCGATTCATTCTGCCTGTTTGTTCTGGTGATAAATAACTGAGTGTCCCTTCTAATACATTTGGACTCATCAGCATTTGGGTTTCTCGTGGTAGCAGAGATGCAATACTAAAGTCAATTAATTTAACTTGTTTGGTTTCGGGATTAATTAGAATATTGGCAGGTTTGATATCTTTATGAATAATCCGTTCGCGGTAGAGTATATCTAAGGTATTGCATAGTGCGATCGCAATTCTTAAAAACTCTTGTAAAAAATCGGTATGTCGCGTCTGGTGAGAGGTGAAATAATCTTTAAGAGAAATCCCGCCAAAATCTTCCATTACCAACGCATAGCCATTTTGATACGGTTCCAAGCTGTAGGTTTGGATGATTAGAGGTGAGTTGATATTTTTAGCTATGGTGTACTGATTACGAAACGATAAGAGTTCGCTGAAACTTGGATAAGGATTTTTCAGCAATTTAATCACTACAGGTAATAAGTCAGTTTCTCGATAACCGCGATAAACCACGGTTCGAGAACCGTTGTAGAGTTGTTCGCTAACCTTGTATCCAGAAATACTGACTGTAGTGAGAAACATACTGTTAAATTCTAAGGATTTCTAGATTTAGTGTTCCCCGATGTAAAGCAATTCATCTCTATAGCTTTTTTGCGTTTGATCTGGGTGTTGCGATCGCTTATGCTAAATTCAGTTTGATTTGCATTATCTTCTGTGGACAAAAACCGCGAACCGTTTATCAGTCTGGCACTTTACCACGCCTTTAAATGGTCAGTCGTCAGCCCCATGCTTCACACTTACTTTCGGGGCCAGATTCATGGTACGGAAAATGTCCCCCAATCAGGGCCGCTGTTAATAGTAAGTAATCACGCTAGTTACTTTGACCCGCCGATTGTCTCTAATTGTGTACGTCGTCCTGTGGCGTACATGGCTAAGGAAGAGTTATTTAAAATTCCTGTTTTGGCGCAAGCGATTAAACTGTATGGTGCTTATCCGGTGAGTCGGGGAAGTGCCGATCGCAATGCTATCCGTTCCGCCCTAGAATATCTCGATAAAGGTTGGGCTGTCGGTGTTTTCTTGGAAGGTACTCGCACCCCAGATGGTCGAATCACAGACCCCAAAAGAGGCGCACTGCTGCTGGCTGCGAAAGCAAAAGCCCCAATATTACCAGTAAGTGTCTGGGGTACTGAAAAGATTTTACAAAAAGGCTCGTCTCTACCTCACGCAGTTCCCATCACCGTCAGAATCGGTAACTTGATTGATGCTCCCACTTCCACCAATAAAGAGGAATTGGAGGCGTTGACAGAAAAGTGTGCCTCGGTAATTAACGAGATGCATGATTTAGGACGATGAATCTAGAGATACAACAGATATATGCTTTAGGGAGGTAGCGATCGCCCCTTAACCTCTGTATGTTTAAGGTCAATCTGCTCTAGCAATGACATCAGACTTTGTGCTTAAATGCAACTGCTAGGCAAATCTACCAGCAATTTCACCCTAAACAGCATTATGAGCGGCTTTGAAGCCAAGAATTTTTGGGAGCGATTAAATAATCTGGCATTAGTCCGCTTTTTGCTCTTAGTTGCTTCTGGCTGGGCAATTGTACAGCTTTTAGCTTACTTTGAAGCAGTCATTGTTATTTTTACATTTGCGGCAATTTTGGCTTTTTTACTCAGCTATCCCGTACAAGGGCTGCGGCGTTTTTTGCCCCACGGTGTAGCTGTTAGCTTAGTTTTCTTACTCAGTATTGTGATTATAGGCGGTCTGATAATTACCGTGGGCTTAACGGTTTTATCTCAAGGACAAGAATTAATTGATAGTATCACTGTGTTTTTAAATTCTTTAGCACCTTTATTAGAAGGACTAGAAGCATTTTTGCGAAGCCGTAATTTACAAATAGATTTAAGTTTTATTGAAGAACAATTGCGTAATCAAGCTGTATCAAGTCTTGTGACTAGTTTGGCTATTTTGCAAGGGTTCATGACGAATTTTGTGACTTTTATCTTGATTGCAGTTGTGGCTTTCTTCATGCTATTAGATGGAGACAAATTGTGGAATCTGATTTTAAAAATAGTCCCCAAACATCGCCGCAATAGATTTACAAATATAATCAGACGGTCTTTTTTGGGATTTTTTAGAGGACAGTTATTATTAAGTGCATTTCTCACAAGTACAACTTTTCTAGTTTTCTTAATATTAAAAGTACCTTTTGCTTTGATATTATCAATAATAGTTGGTTTTCTTGATATTATTCCTGGTATTGGAGCGACATTAGGAGTAAGCACAGTGACTTTGTTTGTGTTGTCTCAAGGTGTTTGGTTAGCATTGAAAGTCTTGATAGCTTGTATTGTCCTCCAGCAGATACAAGACAATTTGATTTCGCCTCGAATTATGCAAGATGCGCTGAATCTTAATCCTGTAGTGATATTTTTTGCTTTGCTAGTAGGTGCTAGAGTGGCAGGATTATTAGGTGTTTTTATATCTATTCCAATCGCAGGAGTAATTGTATCTTTATTTGAAATTGATGAAATGAAATCTGAAGTTTAGAGACGCGATTCATCGCGTCTGTACAAAAGGTGGAGTAGAAATGCGATGAATCGCGTCTGTAGTAATTAATGTAAAATAGTTTGTTAGCCAAGACAAATTGAAGAATGATGTCGGATTTAAAAGCGGAATTGACAGAAATTTTGGATGAGGCAGAGTGGGAGTGGCTAATTCCTCATGTACAACGAGATGCAGTAATTTTGGTAGCACCAGAGTTAAACTTGGTGGATGTTGGAGTAGCGATCGCCAGTGATAACATTCCATCAGTAGAACAGTGGATTGATAAGCAATTAATTACCAAACCCACAACAGTACAGGTGGGAGAATGGAATCTTGAGCGCAGTAAGCGATTTAATACTCTCATCGTTCAGCCTTACGTTTTGGTGAAGGAAATAGTCGCTGCTTAATAGGTTGTTTGAAAAGTGTTTTGCTGTGACTTTAGGCACTTTTAGATCCCCCTAAATCCCCCTTAACAAGGGGGACTTTGATTTTGATTCCCCCCTTTTTTAAGGGGGGTTAGGGGGGATCTAAAACTATTTGATACCGACAAGAGGACTTTTCAAACATCCTCTAAATTAGTTTCTGTATTGTTTTCAATGACAGTTTGTGTTATGGTAATTTCTCAGTAAAAATAGCTTGACGTGCCATTTATTACTTAGTGATTACCACACACTATCTGGCTGATTTGAATAAAGCGAAATTTTCTCCTTTAAGATTTAGCCATCTAGGAGCTAGAATTGTTACGATAATTTCAGATTAGATGTTGAAACCTTGATCGAATCTGAAACCTTAGAATTATTAGAATGGCATCGCCTTTGCCAGCACCTTGCCACCTTCGCGGCAACTAAGCTGGGGGCGACAGCTGCGCGTCATCTGAAAATACCCGATTCTCAGACCCAAAGCGAACAGTTGTTAGAGCAAACCAAAGAAGTCTACCAACTGGAAAGTCGCCTGACTACGGGACTGTCATTTGAGGGAATTCAAGATATTGGCGATTCCCTAGAACGGGCAGAACGCAGTGGAGTTTTGGCAGGAGAGGAACTGTTAGCGATCGCCACCACCCTCGCGGGTGCTAGAAGTTTGCGCCGTGTCATCGACAATCAGGAAGATTTGCCAATACTGACTGAGTTAGTTGCCGATTTACGGACTTATCCAGAACTAGAACAAGAAATTCACCGATGTATTGATGAACGGGCCCAGGTAACTGACCGCGCGAGTCAAAAACTGGGAGAAATTCGCACAGATTTGCGGCGATTACGCAGCCAAATTACCCAAAAGCTGCAAAATATCTTACAGGCAAAATCTGGGGCAGTTCAAGAACAGCTAATTACTCAACGCAGCGATCGCTTTGTCATTCCCGTAAAAGCACCGCAAAAAGATGCCATCCCCGGTATTGTTCACGACACATCTACTAGTGGCGCAACCCTTTACGTAGAACCGAATTCAGTAGTACCTCTAGGCAACCAACTGCGGCAAATCATCCGAAGAGAGCAAGCGGAAGAAGAAACGATTCGCCGCGTTTTGACGGAACAAGTCGCCGCAGTCAAACCAGATTTAGAGAGATTGTTAGCGATCGCCACCACTTTGGATATGGCAACCGCTAGATCCCGCTATAGTTTTTGGCTAGGAGCGAATCCCCCGCGATTTATCCAGCGTGAAGACAAGGAAATTATCACCTTACGGAACTTACGACATCCTTTGTTAGTGTGGCAACAACAACATGAACAAGGGCAACCAGTAGTTCCTGTAGATTTGCTGATAAATCCGCTAATTCGGGTTGTAACCATTACCGGGCCAAATACTGGCGGTAAAACTGTAACCTTAAAAACTTTGGGGTTAGCAGCATTGATGGCCAAAGTGGGTTTATTTGTCCCCGCCCGCGAACCAGTGGAAATTCCTTGGTTTGACAAAGTGCTGGCAGATATTGGCGATGAACAATCCTTACAGCAAAGTTTATCCACATTCTCTGGTCACATCCGCCGAATTAGTCGGATTTTAGAAGCATTGGGAAATGGGGAATCGGGAAGCGAAAATGGGGAAAAGGAAATACCCAACCCCCAATCGCTCGTTTTACTTGATGAAGTCGGCGCAGGAACCGATCCAGTTGAAGGAAGTGCCCTAGCGATCGCCTTGTTACAATATCTCGCTAACCATGCCCAGCTAACGATCGCCACTACTCACTTCGGGGAACTAAAAGCCCTGAAATACGAAGATGAGCGGTTTGAAAACGCCTCTGTAGAATTTGACGAAAGTACTCTCTCGCCTACTTACCGTCTGCTGTGGGGCATCCCCGGACGTTCTAACGCTCTGACAATTGCCCTGCGCCTGGGATTAAAACCAGAAGTGGTAGAAGAGGCGAAAATCCAAGTGGGAGAGGCCACAGATGAAGTCAACCAAGTGATTGCTGGCTTAGAAGCCCAACGCCGCCGCCAGGAAACCAAAGCAGCCGAAGCCCAAAGTTTGTTGCAGCAAGCGGAACGCTTATACAAAGAAGTATCCGCAAAAGCTGCAAGTTTGGAAGAGAGGGAAAGTAGTTTGCGGGCTTCACAGGAAATAGCAGTCCAACAAGCGATCGCCCAAGCAAAAGGTGAAATTGCCCAAGTGATTCGTCGCTTGCAGAAAGGTACGCCCACAGCGCAAGAAGCCCAGCAAGCCACCAATGCCTTGAATCAAATTGGCCAGCAATATCAGCCAGCAACCCCAGCAAAACCAAAAGCTGGGTTTATGCCCAAAGTAGGCGATCGCGTCCGCATTCCAAAATTAGGACAAATAGCAGATGTGATCACCGCCCCCGATGAAGATGGCGAGTTAAGCGTTCGCTTTGGGCTAATGAAGATGAACGTGAAGTTGCAAGACGTAGAATCTCTAGATGGTCAAAAACCCGAACCAGTCGTTAAAGCCAAACCAGCCCCAGCAGCAGTAAGCCCCCCACCGCCAGCTGTCCCAGAAATTCGGACTTCCAAAAATACCATCGATTTGCGTGGTAAACGGGTAGCTGATGCCGAATACATTTTAGATAAAGCCATTTCGGAAGCTACAGGCCCAGTCTGGATTATTCACGGGTACGGTACTGGGAAACTGCGACAAGGAGTTCACGCATTTTTGCAACAGCATCCCAGAGTGAACAACTACGAACCAGCAGAACAAGCAGATGGCGGCACTGGTGTTACCGTTGCTCACATAAAATAAAGAGCAAAAATGCTATGTTACTTGAACTCAATCAACTAATTGTTAGAGCCGGTCATCAGTTGTTGATTAAAGATGTCTCCTGGTCGGCATACAAACGCATTTTAGCAGAACTAGGAGACAATCGCAGTTCGCGGATAGGTTACAGTCAAGGGGTGCTAGAAATAATGGCTCCATTGCCAGAGCATGAAGTAGCTAAAGTTATTATTGGCGACTTGGTAAAAGTTTTATTAGAAGAACTCGATCTGGAATTTTGGAGTTTGGGTTCTACGACTTTTGATAAGGAAAGTATGGATGCTGGAGTAGAACCCGATGATTGTTTCTATATCAAAAATGAAGCTATAGTTAGGGGCAAAGATAGAATAAATTTAGAAATTGACCCACCGCCAGATTTGGCTATTGAAATTGATATTACCTCCCGTACTCGTTTCAATAATTATCAAAATTTGAGAGTACCGGAACTGTGGCGATGGAATGGAAGAAAACTGGAAATAAACGTGCTGTTCAATGGTAAATATATAGAATCAAATACCAGTTCTATTTTTACTAATCTCCCTATTCACCAAGTAATTCCCGAATATTTAATGCTAAGTAAAACCAATGGTAGAAATGCGACAATGAAAGGATTTCGTGCATGGATAAGGCAGCAAATTAATAGCCCGATTTAGTTGAAATCGTCTAAAATTAAAAATCGCAATAGTCTTTAGTACCTGTAATCTCTGCCCATCTCGCTGATAGTAATTTGGCATAGTCTAGGGGAAATAACCCATACGAACCCAAAGAATATCCATCATTTACTTCAACTAACAATGTTTCTCCTTTTTCGGTGCAACCAAAATCAATCGCATAACCGTTTGGAGCAGATTTATAAGCCTCTACTGCTTTTTCAATAACTCTATAATCAAAAGTGGCTCTCCAATCTCCCTTATAGATTCTCACGTCAATAATTTTCTGATACCTGACAAAACACCGCCATTCTGCAAGAAAATTTACAGGTTCAGAACACCAAACTTCAGTATCTTCAAACTCATCGCCACAACTAATTAAATCCTTAGTGCTTCGTACTAATCTACCTGTAAACTTTTTGGAAGCATAAGCAGGTTTAATAAAGATATTCCATTCTTCTGGATGACTGGCAATGTAATTAATTTTTGATTTCCAGATTTTTCTACCTAAGAATTCCTGTAATTCTGGTGGATAGTTAATTTCAACTGGACAAGTGATGTTTAATTTTTTGAGAGATGAATAGAACGCATCAATATATCCAACCACAACATTCTCTGGTTTTAAATCCGTAAAGGATTCTCCTTTAGTAAAAGAAATAATTTCCCAGCCCATTTTCCTGAAACTATCGTAGGCAATAAAAAAATTGATACTAGCAAATTCACCTTCAGAGTCTTTTTGGATATAAACTTTCATCAAAGAAATAATTCCTTAAACAAGATAATTTAAAGCATTTATTAAGCTATCTGACTTTTACCGTTAAGTCTCAAAAAGCTTATTCAGAATGGATTATGGAGAAAATGCAACATATATAGGGCGTATACTACCAACTAAGTTGGAGGAAATCAATAGGCCAACATCTTCAAATGCTAACTTTATCAAACTTTTAAGTTTGTCCTCAGTTTCATGGAGTTATCAATCGTCCTGTCGTGAATAGGACTTACGCAAAACTAAACGCGCTTAGGGGCAATTCATGAATTACCCCTACCTGAAAATCAGGGTTTCGGCTATTGTTTGCGTAAGTCCTGCTGAAATAACAGGCTGCACACAAGCGAAACTGGGGTGGGATCGTGGAAAGCAACAAGAAGTGCCTTTAGCAAACAGGCAAAAGATTTGTATAGTAATTATGTATACATTAAGAACAAGTAATAAACATCAAGAAATTTCAAAATCTCCAACCGCAAATAAATGTAGGAGGTATTCTACATAATTAGCAGTTAGCATTCAAAACAATAGTTTATTTATACTCTTGTACGGAATTAGCAGTGAAAGTCAGGTAAACCTTAATTAGAATTGATACTTTTCTACTTTGTTGAAAATAAATTTTCATCTAGAGTAGGACAAAGATACATGCTGTTTACCACATAGAAAAAATCTAGCTGAAGTCTCTGGCTCATAGCTATGGGAAACCAAGTTTGATGCTTGAGAGTCTGGTTTCAAAATGGGTAACAGCAACATCCCCTATCAGCTTGATCACCTATGCTAAAAGTTATGCACTCGGCCGCCAACTCAGCCACGCCAAATTCTCAGTGGGAGGATTTAATCAAGCTTCCAGCCCCAAACACAGTCCAATGGGATAATATCAAAACCCAATTAGACTTGGTGCTGTTGGCGCTAGAAACCTTAACTGGGATTGGTTCAGAGGCTATGCTTTCGGCGGCAACTGATCTGAATTTAGAGTCAAGAGTGCCAGACCGCGTAGCTTTATGGCGACTGCGCCAATCAAATCCCCTACGTAAAGGTCAAGGAGGGCGAAAAAAGCTAGATGTCGAAGAAGCGCGATCGCTTGTTCTGATCATCTGCTACTTAGCCAAACAGCACCAGGAATTGATTCGCCGCGCTGTCGGTCTGTTGGAACAAATGGCAGAAAATAACCGGGAACCTCACCAAGCTGCCTTACTTGGAGACTATATTGACGCTTTTTGCAACACCTACCAAGAGCGGATGGAAGAGGATGAGAAAATCTCAACAGATTTGCTTACCAACCTGGCACTAAAACTGCTTGTAGATTTACTTTTTTACAGCGCCCCTGGTGGACATCGCCGTCTCTGGCTAGCACTTATAGACGGTTCGACAAAATTTTAGATTTGAAATTTGAAATTCCTCAATCAAAATTTGCTTGTGATTTGTTTGCTAGATCGGGAAACTCTTTTGATCGTCATTAGCTCTTGAGCGATGCACTATCAGCAATGCTTCCTCCTAGTACAAGACTACATAACGAAAGAAACCTGACCAACTTCCTTCACTCAGAAGGAATCTACCGTTTCAACTTTTCTTTGCAAGCAACTGGCTTAACTTTTTGCAAAATCCCAAATAGTCTTCCTCGCAGTTCCTGCCATGCCTCTATCAAATTCTGTAATTCGTCGCTACACACCACCTACTTGCACGCTAGAAGTATTCGCCCAAAGCTCGCCTCTGTCCCGTTGGATGGGGAAAACTGTCCTTAAACACCTAAGTTTTGAACTACGCTTTGATGATCCCCGGCTCCCAGAAGAACACAGAGTTCCAATTCGGGGCGATCGCGAGCAACTTGAAGCTTTATGTGATGCAGTCACAAACTACGTACAGCAATTCCTTCAACAGTCTCCAGAAAGCTTTTGGGTAAGTTTCTCCGGTACCCAGGAATCAAGCACAGCAATGGGTGAGCCGGAATTAAAGTCCTCAACAAAAACATTAAATTCCTTTAGCACCCAGTTTCCTGGGGCAAATATCCGCTTAGAACCAAGCAGCTATTTAACTCACAACTTATTTCTCGGTTCTCTTACCAACCACTCATCTGGCCCCGTAATTAAACTCACTCTGCTGCAATTATTCGATTTGGCAAGTGCTTTAGATGAATACTCAACTGATGTTATGGCACTCCCAACTCTCAACAGCACGAGTTCGACTCTGAGGTTCCCTGCCTGGGCACCTGTTGCCGCAGTATTAGTGTTAGGTATAGGTTTCTTACCAGTTACTTGGCAATATGCTAACAGCATTAGGGGAAAGGAACAGCAGACAGCCAAAACATCAGATCCAGCAGCAGTAAAGACTGCCTTAGAACCTTCAACTTCACTAAACTTTCCTACGCCTGAACCTGGAATTATCCCTCCATCGGATAATTTGCTAGGTTCCACTCCTCCACTTTCCACATCTACTTTGCCCCAAGCACCTTTAACAGCCCCTAATTCTAGTTTTTCTGCACCGCAACCTCTATTTCCCAATAATGCACTGACAACAACTCAGAGCAAGACTGCAACCCTTCCTAGTAATCGAGCGATACCTTCTCTGCGAGACGCTACGCGTAGCTTGCTTCCACGAAGTGGTACGGCGAGCTTACCTAACTCACCATCAAGTAAAATTCCAGGACAGCAAATAGCCATAGTACCAAATCTTGCACAGAACCCTACAGGGTCAAATCCCCAACCTGGAACTCTCCCTCAGTTGCGAAATTTGCCACCCAGACTATCTTCTAACTCAGGCAGCTTACCAACTAATATCTCACCAGTTCTCCCTCCGTCTCTTGAGAGCATCCCCAATAATAATCGTGGCAATACCCCTGCACTAAACTCACAACAGCTAGACGAAAGAATCAATTCCCTACAGCAACCTTCTACTGGAGAAAAACCCGCTTCACAACTTCCTTCGTCTAGAACTGCGGAGAACAATCCATTCATCGACCAATTAGGAGATGCACGCAAAACCCCTAAATCCACAGAAGTGGCTACTGGTACATTATTTGATACACCTCAAGTAGCAGAAGCTAGAGAATACCTCAAAAAGCGTTGGCAACCACCTACTGGGCTAGGACAAACATTAGAGTACAGTCTGATAGTCAGTGTTGACGGCACAGTTGAACGAATTTTTCCTCTTAATAAGGCAGCAAGAGAATTCGTTGATAGCACTGGGATGCCTGAAGTTGGTAAACCTTTTGTTTCCGCCAATACACGCGGACAAGATGTCAGAATTCGAGTTGTTCTCAGTCCTGATGGTAAGGTACAGACTTTTCCAGATGAATAAGTAAATTAATCTATTTAATGCCACTTATAAAACTGGTACAAACTTTGTGCCAGTTTCTATTTACTTCAATTGCTCTTGAGCTTATCTTTTGGAGCCCAGTTACCAAACTGGTCTTACTATTGATAACAGTAAACCTACTAATGAATACAATCCTTTTAACAACACTTTTTCAACATTAAACTACAGATACAAGTCTGGAAACCCAGATAAAATATGATGCCTTTTACAGCAGCTTTCATGTATTTGAAGCACATCTGACGCAGAGGCATAGCAATGCTATACCCTAGCGCGTGGTCTATTTACCTGAAAATAGCTTTAATTACGAATTAGTATAAATCACTCATATCAAATATCAAAGTTAGGAAATATGCAAACAATTGGTACTCAAAAAGACAGTCCAGCTTGGGTTATTCAAACTTGGGCAGCTTTTGTGATTTCTATTTCTATGACCAGCTTCGGCATTGTAAACTTACCTGTAAATGGTTGGGTCAAGGGCTTTATGGGTATGGGTATGGCTTTCTCTGTTGGCTCAACTTTTACGTTGGCGAAAACTACTAGAGACTTGCATGAAAATAGAAGATTAACCGCTAGGTTAGACGAGGCTAAAGTAGAAAAATTACTTTCACAACACGATCCTCTAAATTTCAAATGAAGCCAACCATAACGATTTTGGATTAAAAGACTTTCCCAAAAAGCTGTCAGAAATTAACTATATTACGAAAAGCAAAAGGACTGGATATACCCAGTCCTTTATTATATTGATTTAATGTTTTTTGTTAATAACGAGATTTTTTTGTCTTTAACTTTTGCTTTTTACGCCGACGTTCGCTAGCAGCAACGGCCTGTTCTACCGGATAACCCACTACGGGAATTACTTGATATTTGCGCTCTGCTTCTAAGTTTTTCAATTCAGTGTAATCAACCCAGTGAATACAATCAACCGGGCAAGTATCAATTGCTTCTTGGATAATTTCTTCAGCGTCTCCATCTTGCCGAACCACGCGCGATCGCCCGTAATCTGGTTCAATATAAAAGGTGTTACGTGCAACATGAGCGCAATGTTTGCAACCAATACAGGTGATTTCATCAACATAAACACCATTTTGGCGTAGCAAACCGCCCAATTCCGGTTCTAAACCAGAACGTTCTGGGGCATCCCGTAAAAAACCCCCTAATTCTGGTTCCAAACCGGAACGGTTATCTTCTTGTTCTTCCGGCGACGGCAGAAAATCAGCCATTACGCACTCCAGCGCTGTACTACCAGGCGAATGGAACCATCTTCATTTTTTTGTTGTTCAGAGACTTGAAAACCAACACGAGCGGTTTCTTTCACAACTGTTTGGTAAGCATAGCGCTGTGTTACCTGGCGCAAAAATCCATCCACAGAAAGGTCTTGCTGCCAATATTGCAAATCAGCTACTAATTCATATTCCTTGCCATTCCATCTAAAGCCGATGTCATAGCCATTTTCCTGCTCAATACTAACTTCCGCAGGATGGGTTTGACCGCGATAGCCACGGACTTCGCGTGGGCCAGGTTTCCAGTCTACGCCCAATTCAGTCAAAGCATCTTTCAAAGAATCAAGGTTACGGATTTGAGTCTTAATTTGGCTAAAGTGTGACATGGTGGTTGTGAATTAATAACACTAAACTACTGTGAAAACTTACCACTCGCTGTAAGTGGTGTGCGTATTCGCCACATTAGATTGCTGCAACTTCGCGGCGAAATATTCTGAGGTTGGCTCATGATTAAGTACTTGCCCCAATTGTGCCTCTATTGCTGCTGTAACCTCAGCGCAAGAAGCACCCACAATACCAGTGACTTTCTCTTGTACCCGACCGTCTGGATAGATTATGAACTCTAATGTCTCCATGCTCTTGGCCAACCAGGATAAGTACGCTTAAATTGTACTGCCTTAGCAGAAGGCTATAAATATAGCCGTAGGAACATTTTTACTTAGATACAAACTTGCCATTTGTTAAATAATGTTCCATCTTTCAACATATATATCTCAGAATCTTTACAAAACTTATTAAACTTATAAGCAGTCACATCAGTATTTAGTTAGTCTCTCTTAACCTCATCGATTAGTCAAGGTAACAACCGAGCCTGCCAATTAAGCGGCAAAAGTCCTAAAAATAAGCATTAGACGTAGTATAGCCAGCTAGTTGAGTTACAAAAATATAAAAATTCTTGAAAAACTTTATCATTATGATCAAGTTTGCCCTATTCCCCCAGGGTTTTCTAAAAGATAGTAGCTATTATGAACGGCGTAGATCGCGCACCTGCACCAAAAACCAACCTGGTAAGTTAAGTGATCGCACTTTCAGGTATATGTATAAAAAAGATTGGTGATTATAAAATTTGCATCAATAACTATATCCAAATATACCTTTTCTCATATACTTTGAAGCGATCGCTTCAAAGTATGTTTGGATTTTTGATGCAACTTCGCGTGAAAATTTGCTCAAGCCTAAATCAATCAGCAAGAATTTCTGGTAAAAAAACTGATTTGCTTAGAGAACAAACAGGATAATGAAGCATAATTAACCTTTATAGCTAAAAGCTGTCAGCCATCAGCCACAAGCTGAGATGGTAAAGTTTGAAGGCTTGTGATTCAACTTCAGTAATTGACTATGAGTACAGCAAATATCTTGTCAGCGATACGTATAGGAGTACTAGGTTTCGGTGGACTCGGACAAGCCGCCGCCAAAGTACTTGCTGCTAAACAGGAAATGGTTTTAGTCGCAGCCGCAGATCAAAAAGGTTACGCTTATGCTGCTGAAGGTTTAAATACTCAAGAATGCATTGCAACCTATCAGTCCCAAGGTTCAGTAGGTTATTTGGAGCCAGTTGGTACATTAACAAATCAAAGTATTGAAGATGTAATTAAAATAGCTCAACCCGTGGATGGGTATTTTCTGGCTTTACCCAACCTACCAAACGATTTTATCCCCTCTGTAGCGAAAGAGTTTATTAAATCTGGTTGGCGTGGGGTGCTAGTGGATGCAATTAAGCGCACCACTGCTGTAGAACAATTACTGGCGATGAAAGAAGAACTACAAGCCGCCGGGATTACCTATATGACAGGCTGCGGTGCTACACCCGGATTGTTAACCGCCGCCGCCGCATTAGCAGCCCAAAGCTACGCCGAAATTCATCAAGTCGAAATTACCTTTGGAGTGGGAATTGCCAACTGGGAAGCTTACCGCGCCACTGTTCGGGAAGATATTGGGCATATCCCTGGTTACACAGTGGAAACCGCTAGGGCGATGACTGACGCAGAAGTAGAAGCACTACTAGATAAAACTAATGGCGTGCTTACCTTGAAGAATATGGAACACGCTGATGATGTGATGCTAGAGGTAGCGGGAATTTGCGATCGCGATCGCGTTACTGTTGGTGGTGTAGTCGATACTCGCAATCCGAAAAAGCCCCTCAGCACCAACGTTAAGGTAACAGGACGCACCTTTGAAGGTAAGATTTCCACCCATACCTTTACTCTAGGAGATGAAACCAGCATGGCAGCTAATGTCTGCGGCCCTGCCTTTGGCTATCTCAAAGCTGGTAGACAATTGCACCAACGTGGCATCTATGGAATATTCACTGCTGCTGAAATTATGCCCCAATTTGTGAGGTAATAATTAGGAGAGACGCGATTAATCGCGTCTGTACAGGTGTTAGGAGTTAAAAACTAAACTTGAGACTTAAAAATCTCTGGTTTTGTTTAAAAGTTGCAATTGAAAACTCTTAACTCCTAATTTTTTCTAAGCTGGTGGGATTTCTGGACAAAAAATATCTGTCACATCCTCTTCAAGCAGCAAATCTGGTGTTTGCATAATAAATGGAAGTTCCGCCCCTACGAGTCCTCGTTGGATACGTTCTAAAGTATCACTAAACACAACGAACAAAGGATATATAATATTAGCGCCCTCGCTCAAAATATGACTGTGACGGAGAGGCATTAACCATTCATAATCATTGTCCAGGAAAACTTGGGTTTGTCGCCAACGTCCTAACAAATCAGAAAAGTCCTCGTGAGCGCGATGAATAAAGACTAAAATTTCGGCTCCAGTTTTGATCTTCCACTCTGGATCGCACATCAAAATTGCTACATCACAGGGTAAGCAGATTGTTTGTGGAGTTGTTGTCGCAGTATTGCGAAGACGGACAATTGGCAAGGGAATAGTGATAACACTTTCATCTGGACGGCGCAGACTGGGAATCATCTCTAAGTATGGCCGATATTGCTTTAGTAAGGCGATCGCAGCTAGATGATTGCTGTACTCTGCCAAACTCGCTTCGTAGTAAGATTTTTGCACAGTCATAGTTTATTAAATAGTGAGGACTTAGGAGTTAGGAGTTAAGAATAAAATTAATCAGTTAGGAGTTAAAAGCGAGAAATAAAAAGTTTTAATTCCTAACTCATAACTTATAAGTCTTAACTTTTAATCCTCTATCCCAACTTTTCAAATACCTTAAACATAGGTAAATACATTGCTAGTAAAATGGTTCCAACCATTCCCCCTACAAATACAATCATAACTGGTTCCAAAATACTGGTCATTGCTTTTACTGCTTGCTCGACTTCATCTTCATAGAAATCGGCAACTTTCATCAACATTCCATCTAATTCTCCAGTTTCTTCTCCGATACTAATCATTTGAATTGCCATAGCCGGGAAAACACTATCTTTTTGTAAAGCAATGCTAATCATACCTCCTTGTTGAATCTCTATACGGGCTGTGTCTATCGCATTGGCAATAACTACGTTTCCTGATGTATCTCGGACAATTTCTAAGCAAGTTAAAATCGGTACACCTGAACGAGTCAAAGAACCAAAAGTTCGGCTAAAGCGGGCAACCGCAGATTTTTGAATTAAGTCACCAAACAACGGCATCTTGAGAGAAAAACGATCAATTGTTAAGCGACCAACAGGAGTTTTACCGTATTGTGTGAAGCCAATTTTTGCTCCTATAAGAGCAGCGATAAGCACGAAAACCTTCGGACTTCTTAAAAATAGACTAGCATCCATCAAAAATTGCGTTAGAGGCGGTAATTCAGTTCCAATTTCTGTAAAAATCTTCGCAAAAACGGGAATCAGAAAAATGGTCATACCGAGAAAGATAGCAAGTGCGATAAAACCTACAACACTTGGATAAGACAATGCTGATTTAATTTGGTTTTGTAAGCGGGCAACATCTTCTAACAACTTGGCTAAACGATTCAATACTTCGTCTAGAACACCACCAACTTCGCCAGCTTGAATCATACTCACATATAATCCATCAAAGCAGTCAGGATGCTTCCGCATTGACTCTGAAAGATTCATTCCGCTTTGCACATCGTTGCTAATCTCAATTAGGGCTTGTTTGAGTTTAGTATTACTACACTGCTCAGAAAGTACCCCTAGACTTCTAACGATCGCAACTCCCGCATTCATCAAAACAGCAAATTGACGCGAAAAAACGGCTTTGTCTTTCACAGAAACCTTAACAAAGGAATTCTGGATTTTTTTTAAATCAAAATTTGGCTGAAATCCTTGAAATTGTTTGAGTTCTTGGATTACAAAACCTTGATCTCTCAGATTAGTACGAGCTTGTACTAAGGATTCGGCAACAATTTTTTCTGTTCGAGATTTTCCTTGAGAATCCCGAACACGGGCAACAAAGGTTGGCATAAATAAATTCAAAATAGTTGTTATTCATTGGGCATGAGACATAAGGGAAAGACTTACTGCAACTTCATCTTTATTTCCTCATCTCCCTGATTTCCCCAGTTCCTTTAATGCGCTTTGGCAGCCGCACCGGATTTTGCACCTGCGCCTGCTTGCGGTGTAGAATTCCCGATGAGACGTTGGATTTCATCTGGCTTAGAAGTTTTAGACATCGCGGCTTCAAAGGAAATCGTTCCCGATTTGTAAAAATCAGCTAAAACTTTCTCCAGAGTTTGCATCCCCAATTTGCCGCCAGTTTGAATAGCTGAGTAAATTTGAGATGTTTTGCCTTCTCGAATCAAGTTGGAAATAGCAGGAGTGACAATCAGAATTTCTTGAGCCATCACCCGACCATATTCACCAGGTTTCGGGTTTTTCTTGGACACCAACGTTTGGCTAAATACTGCCACTAAAGAGTTAGATAACTGCACCCGTACCTGGGTTTGTCTTTCATGGGGGAAAACGTCAATAATCCGATCAACTGTCTGGGCGGCAGAACTGGTGTGGAGAGTACCAAATACCAAGTGTCCTGTTTCTGCTGCGGAAATCGCCAAAGAAATTGTTTCTAAATCGCGCATTTCTCCCACCAGAACAATATCTGGATCTTCACGCAAAGCTGCTTTCAAAGCGTTAGCAAAGCTCTTAGTATCTT
Source organism: Nostoc sp. ATCC 53789 (assembly GCF_009873495.1). Classification (GTDB taxonomy): domain Bacteria; phylum Cyanobacteriota; class Cyanobacteriia; order Cyanobacteriales; family Nostocaceae; genus Nostoc; species Nostoc muscorum_A. Next base: position 159,438 of record NZ_CP046703.1, read on the forward strand.
CACCCAGTTGTCGTTGGTGAACCAAGCTTTTAATTGGTTCGTAGACAAATTCAATTGGGTCTTCCACCGTTAAAATATGCTCTGCTTTAGTGCGGTTAATCAAGTCGATCATCGCTGCTAGGGTAGTTGTCTTCCCGGAACCTGTAGGCCCTGTCACCAGAATCAGTCCTCTGGGCTTATCTGTCATTTCCCTTACGATATCTGGCAGACCTAATTTTTCAAAGTTAGGAATCTTAGAACTTAATGCCCGTAAGCAAGCAGCATAAGAACCACGTTCTTTATAAACATTGACCCGGAAACGTGCCAAACCTTTAACCCCATAAGAACAATCCAGTTCCCAGTTTTGCTCTAAGGTTTTACGCTGGGTGTTGTTGAGCATACTAAAAATCAGCCTTTGACATTGATCGGCTGTCAATATATGCTCACCGATGGGAGTGAGTTTGCCACTGATGCGGAAGTAGGGAGGCAAACCTGCGGATAAATGCATATCCGAGCCACCCAGTTCAATCAACTGTTCCATCAAATCTTCAATCATCATTTCCATAGTTCTGCTTCCTTTTAATGTTTATTGTTTGTCCTTTGTCATTTGTCCTACCCTGCGGGAAGCCGCAGAAGCGTCTATGTCATTTGTTTAAAGTTACTAAGCATCAACTAATGACCAATGACCAATGACTAATGACTAGTCTCAAAACCGAGATGTCATACAGTAAGGACAATCCAGCCATTCTTGTTTCAATGTGGCATCACAACTGCGGCAGGTAAGGCCAGTCTTGCGTTTGGCTTTTAACTCGGCTTCCAAACCAGTATCAGTAAACGTCACTCGTTCCACTTCTTCTAAAGTGGTAGAACCCTCGCGCACTAAGTCCAAGCTGTAAGCCAGCAAAGTTTTCATGCCCTCTTCTATTGCCACTTCCTTGATGCGTTCTGTGGGTGCATCTTCGTTGATAAGAGTTTGCAGGGTTTCGGTGACTCGCATGACTTCATAAACACCACAACGACCTTTGTAGCCAACACCATTACATTTTGAGCAAAGCTGATTTTTGCCTTTGGCTTCGGCGATCGCATCTAATGTCAAACTGTTAGCCTTATAGAAGGTAATTGCGACATCAGAAGAAGCTGATAGACCATAACGAGCCAGTTCCTCGGTTGTAGGAGTGTAGGGAATACGACATTCAGAACATACACGCCGCACCAAACGTTGAGCTAGAACGCCAATTAGCGAACTAGAAACCATGAAAGGCTCAATCCCCATTTCTCCCAAACGAGCGATCGCACCTGGGGCATCATTGGTATGTAAAGTAGTTAATACTAAGTGACCAGTCAAGGCAGCTTCAATCGCTGTTTTTGCCGTTTCCTTATCCCGCGTTTCACCCACCAGTAGCACGTCTGGATCTTGTCGCAAGAAAGCCCGCAGAGCAGTAGCAAAATCTAGCCCCTTTTCCCGAATTACCTGTACTTGAGTAATCCCTGGAAGACTGTACTCAATTGGGTCTTCCACAGTACTGATATTAATTCCGGGATCGTTCTTTTCTGATAGTGCAGAATACAACGAGGTTGTTTTCCCAGAACCAGTTGGCCCAGTTACCAAAATTAGCCCAAAGGGACGGCTAACCATATCCTGGACAATATGTAAAGTCTCTGGATCGGTAATTAACTTATCTAATCCCAGTTGGGTGGAGGAGTTATCCAAAATCCGCAGTACCACCTTTTCCCCGTAGCGGCTGGGCAAGGTATTCACCCGGAAGTCCACCTTACGTCCCTCAAACATCCGGCGGATACGTCCATCTTGGGGTAGACGGCGTTCAGCAATGTCTAGATTGGCGATGATTTTAAATCGGGCTGTCACCGCCGGGATGATTTTTTTCGGTAGGGGATCGAAAGCTTCCTTCAGTACCCCATCCTTCCGAAAGCGGATGCGTAAGTTTTCTTCTTGCGGTTCGATATGAATGTCAGAAACGCCCTCATGTAAGGCTTTAGCAAGGATTCTGTTGACTAGGTTGATGACTGGGGCATCCTCCGCACCCTTCATCGCTGCTCCTAAATCAGCCTCCATTTCTTCAGGAGCATCTGCAAGATCAAGATTTCCGAGGTTTTCTAAATCCTGATTAATATCTGTAAACTTTTCTTGTTCCAGGTGTTTTTGCCGAACAGCCATTTCATCCAGATATTGGTTGATTAGCTGCTGGTAGTCTTCCTGTGTAATCACCATGCGCTGTAATGCCAGCCCTTGGGGACGCAAGATGCGGTTCAGGTCATCGGAAGCCTCTAGATTATCTGGAGCGACCATCGCCACTAAAACTGAGGGCGGGGTTTGGTCTTCGTGTTTCGATAGTGGTACTAAACGATGGCGACGGCAGATATCCACTGGGATGAGGGTTTCAATCAGGTTCCCCATCATCGTGTTGCCAATGGAGTTGACTTCCGGATCGAGGAATTCAACACCGTATAGTATTTTAAGTTCAAATAGCTGCTGTTTTTTGTATTGCCTGAGCAACTCAGGTGATAGTTGTTGCCCAGTAATTGACTCTAGTACTTCCGTTAAGGGTCGGCCAGATTTGCGGCTTTCAATTAATGCCTGCCTCATCTGTTCGGTATTGACATAGCCAGATTGCACTAGCTTGTTGCCAAAGGGCGAAAACTCTGTTCTGGTAGTTAGAGCGGTACTGCGCCGTTGTGGTGACGAGTAAGTCATAAATGAGCGAATGAGTAGGGGAACCTCTGCTTAAAGTATTCCCAGCCTGTGAGATAGAATTCTCATTTCCCAAAAAAGTCCTGAGTCAAGTCGCTTGCTTTGCCAAAGGAGTACGCTCGGAATTCAAAATGACGCTTTCTACGAGACGCTAAAAGCGTAGCTTGCAACTCTTACAGAGTATGCGCGCTAACTAATGCTGCGGTAACAAAATAAAAGATACTGCCTCCTACCACTCTTCCAAATTACTTACTCCTAGAGGTAGACTACTCGTTCGGGTTCCCGCCTTAATAGTGCCTACGCGAACGTGTTCACCATTTGTCACAATAAGAAAATGGTTACATCACTTCCAGAAACTTGTCGGCAAAAAAATCAGCCTCAGTTGCAAGTCGTGGATGACGACGGTTGCAAACAATGGAGATACACTGCCATAAATAGCAAGCATCTGGAATGAGTGGACAATGATGGATGAAAATAAACAGATAAACAATACTAGCCAGCAATTGGGTGAACCAACAGAGGTAAAGCAAGCAATGAAGAGTGACTTCCCAGCCCAAATTAATTTCAATGAATCTGATAGCGAGGTGACAGAGCAAGTGTCAGCCCAAACTAATGTATCGGGAGATGCAGCTACTTTCAATCCAGAAACTGGTGTTGCTGCAACCGAGAACACTGGAGTGGAAACGGCAGCTTTGGCAGAACTCACTCAACAAATTGAGTCTCTCAAAACGCAGCTAGAAGAGCGCAGTACTCAATATATGCGGATTGCTGCTGATTTTGAGAATTACCGGAAACGTACTAGCAAAGAAAAAGAAGAGCTAGAGACGCAGATGAAGCGGAACACGATTCTAGAATTGCTGCCAGTGGTCGATAATTTTGAGCGGGCGCGATCGCACCTCAAACCTCAATCTGATGGCGAAATGACCATGCACAAAAGCTACCAAGGTGTTTACAAACAATTAGTAGATAGCCTGAAGCGGTTGGGTGTGTCACCAATGCGTCCTGAAGGTCAAGAATTTGATCCTAACCTGCACGAAGCAGTAATGCGGGAACCTACGGATGAACATCCTGAAGGAACAGTGTTAGAAGAGTTAGTGCGCGGATATTACTTGGGCGAACGTGTGCTACGCCATGCAATGGTCAAAGTAGCTGCTCCAAAGGAAGATACACCTTCTACGGAGGAAGATCAGTCGAGTCCAGCCAACAGTTAAGCTGTAGTCGCTCGTCTCGCTGACCAAAAGTGCCTGGGTTCTAGCAAGGACGAGCATCGCGTACCTAAAACTTGGACAAGGCTTTGGATAACTTTCTGTGTTTCAACTTCCTCTTGCTACCAGCAAAATGGGTTCCACAGACGTTATCCGCTAGCCTTAGTTCGGAGCTAAAAAGTTAGTCCGCGACATATTACAGCAGGAAGACTCAGTAAAAATACTGGCGAATATGGGAAAAGTTATTGGAATCGACTTAGGCACTACTAATAGTTGCGTCGCAGTTTTGGAGGGCGGTCAACCACTGGTGATCTCCAATTCTGAAGGTGGACGAACTACTCCAAGTATTGTGGGATTTGGCAAAAGTGGCGATCGCTTGGTTGGTCAATTGGCAAAGCGCCAAGCCGTAACCAATGCCGAAAACACAATTTACAGTATTAAACGATTCATCGGGCGGCGTTGGGAAGAGACTGATATAGAACGCGAACGTGTACCCTACAACTGTGTCAAAGGTCGAGACGATACCGTTGATGTCCAAATCCGCTCAAAAAATTATACGCCACAAGAACTATCCGCCATGATCCTGCAAAAGCTTAAGCAGGATGCGGAAAACTTCTTGGGTGAAGAAGTTACTCAAGCAGTGATCACCGTACCTGCATATTTTACAGATGCTCAAAGACAAGCCACTAAAGATGCAGGCACAATTGCAGGATTAGAAGTTCTGCGAATCATCAATGAACCAACAGCTGCGGCTTTAGCTTTCGGATTGGAAAAGCAAGACCAAGAGCAGCTAATTTTAGTATTCGACTTAGGAGGCGGTACTTTTGACGTATCGATCCTACAACTTGGGGATGGCGTTTTTGAAGTTAAGGCGACTTGTGGTAACAACCACTTAGGTGGAGACGACTTTGATAATGCGATCGTGCTTTGGCTGATGGAACGCTTTCAGCAAGACGAAAAAATCAATCTTTCCCAAGATAAGATGGCACTGCAACGCCTACGGGAAGCAGCAGAAAAGGCGAAAATTGAACTCTCCAGCATGGTTAATACCTCCATTAACCTGCCGTTTATCACATCTGATGAAACCGGCCCAAAGCATCTGGAAATGGAACTCAGTCGCTCTAAATTTGAAGAGCTTGCAGGACAATTAATTGAAGCGACCATCGAACCGATGATCCAAGCACTAAAAGATGCGGATCTCAAACCATCAGCCATAGATCGGATTATTTTAGTAGGTGGTTCTACCCGAATTCCCGCAGTCCAAAACGCGCTGATTAAGTTTTTCAATGGCAAAGCTCCCGATCGCTCTATCAACCCTGACGAAGCGGTAGCATTGGGAGCAGCTATCCAAGCAGGGGTGTTGGGTGGCGAAGTCGATAATCTCTTACTTTTGGATGTCACCCCCCTGTCTCTGGGAATTGAAACCTTGGGTGAAGTATTCACCAAAATTATCGAACGCAACACCACAATTCCTACTAGTAAGTCACAAATTTTTTCCACAGCAGTTGATGGGCAAACCTCGGTAGAAATTCACATTCTCCAAGGTGAACGGGCAATGTCACGGGATAACAAGAGTCTTGGCAAGTTTCTGCTAGCAGGAATTCCCCCATCGCCCCGTGGTGTGCCGCAAATTGAAGTATCTTTTGAAATTGATGTCAACGGCATCCTGAAGGTTTCTGCCCAAGACAAAGGCACAGGTAGAGAACAGAGTATCAGGATTACCAATACAGGTGGTTTGAGTACTAACGAAGTCGAACGGATGCGCCAAGAGGCCGAACTGTTTTCTGAAGAAGATAGAAGACGTAAAGAACTGGTTGAACTCAAAAACCAAGCAGATAATCTGTTGTTCAGTTACGAATCTACCATCAAGGATAATAGCAACTTTATCGGCGATCAGATGAAAACCTTGGCCAGTGAAAAAGTTTCACAACTCCAAGCTGCAATGATTGACTCCAGCATCTCCACCGTGGAATTTAAGCAGCGCTTAGACGACTTCCAACAAACACTGTTTGCAATTGGTGCTGATGTCTATAACCGAGCTAACAGCCAAGCAGATGAGATTGAGGAGGCTTCAGCTAGTCTCTTTACCCCAGAAGTAGACTCACCAATGAACGGTACACTAATCCCACAATTCAACTTTGATTTTGACGAAGAAAGTACCGCACAAGTTGATTATGAGGCGATAGATTAAGGATTGGGGAATGGGGAGCAGGGGGACAAGGGGACAAGAGGTGAGAATTGGGGACAAGTCTTTCCCCTTGTCCCCAATTCTCCTTGTCCCCAAGTCCTCTTCCAAATTCCCAATTCCCAATATCCTAAAGTTGCAGATTTTTATTAAGACATTTTAATATATCTAATATTGATTGTAGATTTAGCGAAGTTTCACAAGACCCCTGGGGTTTGCTAGATTGTAGAGGCAAATTACTGCTAGGCAGTATGCCGATTAAAATACACTTTCATTGCATAAGGGTGGTTTTCCACACCGAATGGTGCGGCTAGCACCTCTGGTTAATGGGCGGGGTTTTCCTCTCCTACGTAGCACAATTGTAAAAGAGACAACCGACTCGGCAGTGATGAAGTCTGAGCAGAGGCTTTCCCTGATCATAACTTCTATAGCTTTTGTCGTCTCCCACGAGGAAAGCACCTGTTGCTCAAGATTTGTCGGTGATTTTTGTAAAAGGTAAAGGTTAAAATCAGTTATTAACAAAAATTAATTTTACCTTCTGCCTAACCTCCGGCAAATCGCCCTTTAAAGGATAGTGTGTTGCTCTTACATATTCTGTAAAGCAAAATGCCTTACCGTAAAGTAGCAAGTGACCGTGAGTGACGTTCTGCTGACTTCTGCTTTCTTCCTTCTAACTTTTACCTTTGCTATATGGCCCGCGACTATTATGAAATCCTGGGTGTCTCTCGTGACACCGACAAAGAAGAACTCAAGCAAGCTTATCGCCGTTTAGCCCGGAAGTATCACCCAGATGTGAACAAAGAGCCGGGGGCGGAGGATCGCTTTAAAGAAATTAACCGCGCTTATGAAGTACTCTCGGAACCAGAAACCCGCGCTCGTTACGATCGCTTTGGGCCAGAGGGTGTGTCAGGTGCTGGCGCTGGCTTCCAAGATGTCGGCGATATGGGTGGTTTTGCCGATATTTTTGAAAGCATTTTTAGTGGCTTTGCTGGCGGTATGGGTAGTCCCACGCAACAAAGACGGCGCAGTGGGCCTGCGAGGGGCGATGATCTGCGGCTAGACCTGAAGTTAGACTTTCGGGAAGCGGTATTTGGTGGCGAAAAAGAAATTCGTATTTCACATTTAGAAAATTGTGAAGTCTGTAGCGGTTCTGGTGCTAAACCTGGAACCCGCCCCCGGACTTGTTCGACTTGTAGCGGATCTGGTCAAGTCCGCCGTGTCACTAGAACACCCTTTGGCAGTTTCACCCAAGTCTCGACTTGTCCCACCTGTAATGGGACAGGGATGGTAATCGAAGACAAGTGTGATGCCTGTGATGGGAAGGGCGCAAATCAAGTCACCAAGAAACTCAAAATTACCATTCCAGCTGGGGTGGATAATGGTACTCGCTTGCGGATTTCTAGTGAAGGAGATGCCGGTCAACGTGGTGGTCCTCCTGGGGATTTGTACGTTTACTTGTTCGTAAATGAGGACGAAGAATTCCAACGGGATGGGATTAATATTCTTTCGGAAATCAAAGTTAGCTACCTACAAGCGATTTTAGGTTGTCGGTTAGAGGTAGACACGGTAGATGGCCCTGTAGAACTGATTATTCCAGCTGGAACTCAGCCAAATACGGTAATGAAGTTAGAAAATCGCGGCGTACCTCGCTTGGGTAATCCTGTCAGTCGTGGGGATCACATGCTGAACGTATTAATTGATATTCCCAACAAAGTAACCCCAGAGGAGAGGGAACTTTTGGAGAAGCTGGCTAAAATTAAGGGAGATCGTACTGGTGAAGGCGGTCTAGGAGGATTTTTGGGAAATTTATTTAAGTAATGATGCCCTCTTCTCTGTTAACTCCCGATGCTCAACTTGATTTACGTGGCACCCCTTGCCCAATTAATTTTGTCCGGACAAAACTGCGTCTGGAAAAAATGCCATTGGGAGGTTTGCTAGAAGTCTGGCTAGACCCAGGTGAGCCGATTGAGCAGGTTCCCGATAGCCTGACAATGGCAGGTTATGTGGTGGAACAAATTACAGACTGTACTAATTATTTTTCTCTGTTAGTGCGTCGTCCAGTTGCTGGCCAATGACAGGGGAAAATTTTGCTGAAACTGGACAGTTATTGGGTACGGTGCTTGCTGTACAGGCTAATTTTTACCGAGTACAGCTGGATCAAGAGCAGGGGGAGATGAGGGAGATGGGGGATCAAGATTCTCATCTTCCTTATCCCCCTCTCCTCCTCTGTACTCGCCGAACACGGCTGAAAAAAATCGGACAACAGGTGATGGTAGGCGATCGCGTTGTGGTTGAAGAGCCAGATTGGGCTGGAGGACGGGGAGCGATCGCTGATGTCTTACCCCGTCACAGCGAATTAGATCGTCCAGCGATCGCCAATGTCAACCAAATTTTATTGGTATTTGCCGTTGCCGATCCACCTTTGGAACCTTATCAACTGAGTCGGTTTCTAATTAAGGCTGAGTCTACTGGCTTGGATGTGCTTTTATGTTTGAATAAAAGTGATTTAATTTCAGAGCCAGAACAGCAAAAAGTTAGCGATCGCCTGCTCGGTTGGGGCTATCAACCAATATTTATTAGTGTCAAAGATGGTATAAATACTGACCAAGCAGGCAGATATTTAAGCAATAAAATTACCGTCATTGCTGGGCCTTCCGGCGTTGGTAAATCCAGCTTAATTAATACGTTAATTGACTCGGCAAAGTTGCGCGTAGGAGAAGTTTCTGGCAAACTAGCTCGTGGTCGTCATACCACTCGTCATATAGAATTATTTGAGTTGCCTAGCGGTGGTTTGCTTGCAGACACTCCCGGCTTTAATCAGCCGGATATGGATTGTGTACCAGAAGAATTAATCCATTATTTCCCAGAAGCAAGAAAGCGGTTAGCAGTTGCTAGCTGTCGGTTTAGTGATTGTCTGCATCGAGACGAGCCTGAGTGTGTGGTGCGGGGAGACTGGGAACGATATGAACATTATTTAGAATTTTTGGATGCTGCGATCGCTCATCAAACTCAGCTGCACCAACAAGCCGATCCTGAATCCACCATGAAGTTAAAAAGCAAAGGCAAAGGGCAGAGTCAATACGAACCCAAGCTAGAAAGTAAAAAATATCGCCGAATTTCCCGCAAGACTCAGTTACAGGACTTGCAGGAATTATATCGCGATGAAGAATAAGGAGTGCGATGTCTACGACGGGATGTGCCTAGCCTACGCACTTCTATATAAAGGAAGACTTTACTTTGTCGGCTTTTTGGGCGATCGGTGCAACACTCATCTGGCTGTAAGTCTTGATCCAATATGTAATTGTTTGGGTTTCTGGGTTGCAGGAATCACAAGTTTGCGAGTTTAAAGGCTGACTGGCAAACTTTGGGTTAGCACTTACCCGCAGTATCCCTCTTTTGTCACTTTCCGGGAGGGCGATTGCCAGAAGCCTCATGAGGCAATCAATACAACCTATCCTATTAGAAAAAAATGGGTCTTGTATTTGTGATTAGAAAATAATCGTGCGTAGGCGTAGCCCGTCGTAGACATCGCCTGCTATGCAAAAGCTCTAGAATTCAGCAATAGCAAATATATAAAAATTATTATTGCAAGATTATCTCATCAGATTTGGATTTATTATTTGCGATCGCGTAGCGTAAAGCCTTCTCTTCTCCTTCTCCTGTCGGAGACGCTGCGCGAACAGAGACGCTGACGTATAGCTTGCTTCCACGAAGTGGTAGGAGAGGCTTGTCTACGATACTTTTAAGCACTATTACTTATTGACAAATTGTTCATGATTCTAACCTGTCACTGATGCTCTTGAAGTAAACTCTCCTAGGAGGAGACACCAAAGGCGATCGGTAAGAACTGCCTCTGTTGTTGAACCTGAGTAAATATTTTCAGTACAGGCTTATACAATAAGCAAATAGGCAGGTTTTACAACTAGTTAACAACAACACGCAGTGAGTGCATAACGGCATAACATTGTTGTGTACGTACACACACTATCTTTAACTCAATTGAAAACTATTCTTACGATCCCCATAAAGTCTTAAAATATTGTTAATTTCAGCCAAACCTCTCGACCTTCAACTTACAAGTATCACCCCAAAATCACTATGTCTATCGGCTACGTCGCGCTTGTACTCCACGCACATCTGCCCTTCGTTCGTCACCCGGAAAGTGACTACGTGCTGGAGGAAGAATGGCTCTATGAAGCCATCACAGAAACCTACATTCCATTATTGAAAGTATTTGAAGGCTTAAAGCGAGACGGTATCGACTTTAAAATCACGATGAGCATGACACCTCCTCTCGTGTCAATGCTCCGCGATCCTCTGCTTCAAGAACGTTATGAAGCACACTTAGCCCAACTAGAAGAACTTATAGCACTAGAAGCAGAACATAATGTCAACAACGGGCATCTTCGTTATTTAGCCGAACATTATGCTACTGAGTTTAGCGAAGCGCGTCAGCTATGGGAACGCTACGACGGTGACTTGGTGACAGCTTTTAAGAAGTTCCAAGACAGTAACAACCTGGAAATCATCACTTGTGGCGCTACTCACGGCTATTTGCCGTTGATGAAAATGTATCCAGAGGCGGTGTGGGCGCAAATCCAGGTAGCCTGCGAGCATTACGAGCAAAACTTTGGACAAGCACCCAGAGGAATTTGGTTGCCGGAATGTGCCTACTATGAAGGTTTAGACCGGATGCTAGCCGATGCTGGGTTACGCTACTTCCTCACAGATGGGCATGGCATCCTTTACGCCCGTCCCCGTCCGCGCTTTGGGACTTATGCCCCAATTTATACAGAAACTGGTGTTGCTGTCTTTGGTCGAGATCATGAATCCTCGCAACAGGTATGGTCTTCTGAAGTGGGCTATCCTGGGGCGGCGGAATATCGAGAATTTTACAAAGATTTGGGCTGGGAAGCAGAATATGAGTACATCAAGCCCTACATTATGCCCAATGGCCAACGGAAAAATACGGGCATTAAGTATCACAAAATTACAGGGCGTGGCTTAGGGCTATCAGATAAGGCACTCTACGATCCTTATTGGGCTAAAGAAAAGGCAGCAGAACATGCTGATAATTTTATGTATAACCGAGAGCGGCAAACTGAGCATCTCTATGGTATAATGCAACGCCCGCCAATTATCGTTTCGCCTTATGACGCAGAGTTATTTGGACATTGGTGGTATGAAGGCCCCTGGTTCATCGATTACCTATTCCGCAAGTCGTGGTATGACCAAAAAACATATCAAATGACCCATTTAGCAGACTATTTGCGAGATCAGCCAACGCAGCAAGTCTGTCGTCCTTCACAGTCGAGTTGGGGTTTCAAGGGTTTCCACGAATATTGGTTGAACGAAACAAATGCGTGGATTTATCCACATTTGCACAAAGCTGCTGAAAGGATGATTGAAATCTCGCACCTGGAACCAGAGGATGAATTGCAGTGGAAAGCGCTTAACCAAGCGGCGCGGGAACTGCTATTAGCACAATCTTCTGACTGGGCATTTATTATGCGGACGGGAACAATGGTACCCTATGCAATTAGACGGACGCGATCGCACCTGATGCGCTTCAATAAGCTTTATGAAGATGTGAAAGTTGGCAAAGTTGACAGTGGTTGGTTGGAAAAAGTCGAGTTAATGGATAATATCTTCCCCGAAATCAACTATCGCGTCTACCGTCCGCTATAGTCTCACAAAAAATAATCAACAGCAGTAGGGTGGGCATTGCTCACCCTATATTAGTAGTGAGGAGCGTTTACTTCGACAAAGCTCAGTACAAGTATTTTACCAACAACAGAGCAAGCCCTAGCTTGTGCAAGGGTTTGTCAAATGCTGTCAAATCTTTACAAAGATATCCGCTTATTTCGATTTGACGACACAACCGGGCAAGTTTACATCCTGGCTGGAGATGAACTCCAAGTCATTTGGGTGATTTTGAAAATAAATTTTCAGCACAGTGGTAGCGTATACGAGACATTTGCGCTGTAAATCACCTTCAGCCATTGGCTTACCATCCTCATCTGGATACTCAATTGGCATAACGGGGATGTACTCTACTGAGGCTGTCATGGTCAGATACCTCAACTTAACTAGGGCTAGATTCAATAATATCGCTCAAAATCCTATCGCTATGGCTGGGAAGCTAGAGAAATCACAAGGAATTCTAGATTCGACTATATTTATACGTTCTAATGGAGCGACTTGTTATGGTGTAACCCCAAACCGAGAAATGTTCACTTACTCTAGTTGACTGTCCCTTGTCAAATATGCAGCAAGCTCTTCTGAAATAACAAAACGATAAACATCATTATAAGTAATTTCGTAAATCAGTCCGTAATTCTCTAGAATTCGTAATTTGTTTCTCAAATAAGAGTGATCTTCAAAATAGTACGAGAAAACCATATTATTAGGGTCTGAATTGTAAATCCATTTATTGCTTAAAATGACAAATTCACGGATAAATGGATATTCAGACAAGTCATTTTTTATATCTGCTAGAAGCTCTGGAATTAGTTTCTCAACGGACGATAATACAATGTCTGATTGTTTAGGCAACAGAAGGCTGGGCTTAACGACACTCTCACGCGAAACTCTTAACCCTGAAAGTGTCTTCTCGATTTTTTCGAGTGTCCGTACCATTTTTTCAGGATTATCGTTTCCGATGGTAATTAGTGGAAGTGAGCCAACAACTTCAATTGGTGTTTCATAAATATAACGTTTTGCAGAAAGATCGTAGTACTCTACTTCAAGACGAATATCTTTCCCAAATCGCTCTTCTGCTTGAAAAAAAGTTGCTACATCAAAAAAGAAAGGGTTCTGGCGATCAATGAGAGATAGTTTTAACGGAAAAAGTTTTTCATAGCTCTTCATCATTTGAGGTGGAGGCGAGATTGTAATCTTGACATCGACTGCTGGAGCTTCGGTAAGAGCAACAATACCAAGTTGAATAGCTTGTTCTTTTTCTGGTTTAAGTCGAAACAGATGAGTTAATCGCGGTTTTGAAAAGTGCCGTTTAGCCCAAATAGCATCAACAATAAAGTGTTTAGCCTGAACTGTATGGGCACCTGCTCGGATGTAGTAGTGGTTATCTGGAGCCATGTGTGGAGCAAAATAACTCTCATAAATCACAACTAGCAAAACTGCCGAATCAGTTTGGATTGTTCCTCTACCAGATGGATCTTGTATTAGCTTGAGGTCATACTTAGGAACTGGCTCCACTTGACTGATTATTTGATCAACCCAATCGCGTAAATCCTGCCTCCCAATCTTCAGAGGCAACCCCTTATCCGCGTTACCATTACCGTCAACACCACCAACAAAGCAACCGCCTCCAGAATTCGCAAAGCCTGACACTGCACAACTTAGTTTCTTCTTGAGTTCATTGTGTGAAGTATCACTTGACTTAAATTCAAAATTATCATCCTCTGCAATTGGAAGTTGCGTAAGGTCAAAGGTTTCGAGGTTGATTTTAGACATACTGCTAAACAATAATACCAATAACCTCAAACTAACACTCAACAGATTCTTCCATAAATTATTTTTGAAAAAGGTCTATTTGGTTTGTGCTTTTAAAGCATTTACGCTCAAAGTTTACTAACAGTGAAGCCCCAAATTTCCAGACTTTGTGTAACTAACATTAAAAAAGACAGGCTTGTTGCCTGTCCTACAAATAATGATTTAGCAAAGAATTTAGAAATTCATCTCAGCAGCTTGAACTTTCTCAACCTGCTTCTTCTTCAGCACAAGCATAACTTGAGCCAACATTACAAGAGCTGTGAATGCAATCATCCATTTGACTCTAGATGCGTCTTGCAATACGATTTCTGCATCTATTTGACCGAATCCACCGACGTTCGGGTTGCTGGTCAAAGCATCACCAGTCTTAACTGCTTGCCCTTCGGAAACAATCAGGTCTGGACCTAAAGGAACCGTATCAACAACAACATCACCAGATTCAGGTTGGATGTTTACTAGATATTTGACGTTACCATCTCCATCTTCCTCTTTGGCAATCTTGGTAATTGTGCCAGTCGCGGAAGCGTTGTAAACACTATTGTTGCTCTTTTCGCCAGTAGGATAAACTTGTCCGCGTCCCCGATTACCACCTACGTGAACTGAATATTTACCGAAGTGGATGTTTTTGTCGGTTGCGGGGTTGGGAGAAAGAACTGGGAAGATGATTTCCTGATACTGTTCACCAGGTAAAGGGCCGACGATGACGACATTTTCTTTGTCTTCGCTGTAGGGTTGGAAGGCAGTGTCGCCAATTTCTTCTTTAAGTTCCTCAGAAATACGGTCTTCAGGAGCAATCTTAAAGCCTTCAGGTAGCATCAGTACAGCACCGACGTTCAAGCCAACCTTAGAACCATCAGCACCAACTTGCTGGGCGGATAGATCGTAAGGGATTTTCACTATAGCTTTGAATACAGTGTCAGGTAGAACCGATTGAGGAACTTCTACTTCTGTAACTTTGGCGGCTAGGTGACAGTTGGCACAAACAATCCGCCCGGTTGGTTCGCGGGGGGTTTCGGGATAGGTTTGCTGTGCCCAAAATGGATAGGCGGCAGCTGATTGGGGAAGGGCTAGATCGCTGGTGAAGTAAAATGTCACAGTGGCGATCGCTATGAGCAATGTTTTTACGATCGCTCTAGCACTGCGAGTTAACCTCGCTGTTCGGAAAACATTTCTCATCTCTAATAAGGGCAACGATTGAATTTGTCATTAGTCATTGGTCATTAGTCATTAGTCATTAAGCCCTGAACAAAGGACGAATGACTAAGAACTAAGGACAAAATTATTAACTCCACCAAGGTGCATCACCGGTACGGAAGTCGGTTTCTGTCCAAGGGGTCAAAACGATTTTGTCGTCGCTTACATTGGTATGGGCTAAAGCCAAAGACAATGGTGCTGGGCCCCGAACAACCTTACCGGTTTCGTCATACTGGGAACCATGACAAGGACATTTAAATTTGTTCTCAGCAACGTTCCAGGGGACGACACAACCTAAGTGAGTGCAGATGGCGTTAATGCCATAATCTTTGATAGCCTCTTTGCTGTCTACCACAATATAGGTAGGATCTCCCTTAAGTCCTTGGACTAGGTTGCGATCGCCTGCATTCCGGTTTTCTAGAAATTTGGTGACGCTAACATCGTTACCTAGCTCATCTTTTGCCGTTGTACCACCACCAGCACCACCAGCAGCTGGTGGAATAAAGTAGTTGACAACGGGATACAATGCACCCAGAGCTACTCCAGTGACAGTCCCAAAAGTGAGCAGATTCATGAACTGACGACGACCCATATCGGGCACGTCTGCTGATTCAGAAAATTGAGCCATAATCTACGCGCTCTTTGTGTATTTTGTTAAGCATTTTGACAAAAGTACTGTACTTGAGGAACTCTTGTCTAAGTCGAAATGCTAGCGCTCACAACGATGCCATACTTCTTTGTTCCAAGATATAAAAAGCATCTTTTCTGTTAGCATTACATTTCTTTATATCCTTATCATACTGGAGTCACGGAACTTAACATCATAACTAAATGTAAAATCTGATTGAGAAAAGCTATGACAGGACAGGAATTACGTCAGATGTTGCTTGATAAGTGGGGATATTCTTATGATGTCCAGTTCCGACGGGCACAGGGAAAGATATTTTTGCAAGTAATGTGGAAATATCTGGAGCAAGCTTCTTTTCCCTTGAGTGAGGTAGAGTACCAAGAGCATCTTGACAGCATTGCTAATTATCTTCATGCCTTGGGCGGGTCAACGCAAGTACAAACATTTATTGCCCAAACACGTGATCGCCCCCGGCTTGGCAAAGCTGTTAGCATTCCTCTAGATTTGGGTGAACGTTCTTCGGAATGGATATTATGACCTGTTATTGCATTAACATTAATAATTTCTTGGGTAATCACAGTGTTTTTTATACAAAAAAACCATAATGTCCTATAAAACTCTTTTGCCTACAGCTACATCTCTATCAGGCTGAATTAATACAACTTCTCCATCGTCTAAAACTACTCCCAAGACTAAAACTTCGGAGATGAAATTAGCTATCTGACGGTGTGGAAAGTTAGTCACAGCTAATATTAATCTGTTGATTAATTTCTCTTGATCATAAAGTTTAGTAATTTGGGCACTAGATTTTTTAATGCCCAAATCGCCAAAATCTATCCACAATTTATAAGCTGGTTTTTTGGCTTGAGGAAATTCTTCGACTTTAATGATTTTGCCAACATGAATCTCGATTTTTTCAAAATCACTATAGCTAATAAACATTTGCTCAGAAACTCAGCATTAAAATCTTTTTACCTATTTTCTATGTTATTTACCTGTGAGCTTCACCAGTCCAACACCACCGAAATAAAGCCCTAAAACGGCTCCTGCTAAAAGACTTTGAGTTAGAGGATCGGTAGATGGTGTAAGCACGGCTCCTAAAACTACTGCTCCCATAATCACGTAACGCCAACCAGAAACCATCCGTTCAGATGAGACAATGTTCAAATTACCGAGCAACAATTGGATGATGGGAATTTGAAATGCTAAACCAGTGCTGAATAAAAGTAGCAGCACAAATTCAAAATATTTATCTATTGACCAAAGTTGTTCAACTACATCTGCTCCGTAGCTGATGAAAAATTTCAAAGCTGCGGGGATAAGGAGTAAATAAGCAAATGCTAAACCCGCGCCAAACAGTACACTTGAACCCAAAACCACAGGCCCCAGTAAACGGCGTTCGCGGCGAGTCAATCCTGGAAGCACAAACTGGATAATTTGGTAAAGAATGAAAGGGCTAGAAAGTACTAAACCAGTGTAGGCTGCAACTTTGAAGGAGACAAAGAAATATTCTCCGGGTGCAAGTTGGAGAAATTTTACTCCTTGCGCTGGAACCTCAAGCAGCTGGACAATCGGCTTAACGGCAAAGAAACAGCCAATAATACCTATCGCTACGGCAATCAGCGAATAGAAAATGCGCTGTCGTAACTCTTCTAGGTGGTCGAAAAGGGACATTTCGACTTCATCGGGCAACTCATTAAGAGGATCTGTGTCTGAATTGCCATATCCTTCTGGATCGATGTTGGGAACGTTTACAGTATCTACGTCTTGTAAAGGCGGCATGAGTCAGCTAGTAGGCAACATTTATAACTGAGTGCTAAGTAATAAGCAAGATTTTTCACTTAGGACTTGGAACTCAGCACTCTTCATTATTTTATCCGGGGAATGCAGCCACCATGATATGTTTTTGAATGCTGTGGGTTTTTTGTCCTGTTTTTTAGGGTTGCATCTGCATAAGTTAGTAGGAAGCCATCTTGTAGGCAATGCCTAACCTAAAAAAGGGTGGAACTGATAATTTAGAAATCACGTCTCTGCGGCTAGTAGTCTGTCCCATTAATTTTGCTAGGTTTGTAGTAAGCACTTTAGTGCTTGAATATTTGAGGACTAAAGTCCTCACTACAAGCGTATTTACCCCTCAAATTTAATGAGACAGACCACTAGTAGCGCTGGGTAAATTCACACAACATCAACATATAATACTCAGTTTTAAAAATCCGGTTCATCAAGGTGGCATCTATACATACATAGCGCAATCGGAAATTTTTAGCTGAGGTTGAGTATGAAACGGACAATTTGCATTGTCATGATGGCATTGCCTGTTTATTTATACAATGTTGGACTAAGTAATAGTCTTAGTAGTGATGTGACAATTGTCAAAAACCAGCCTCCGATAATAGCTGCTCTAATTGCTTACAGTACAAATGCTCCGTCACGCATATTACCTTGGCAAATATCAGCTAGAGATGACCAAACTGAAGATTGTCTTCGGGCTGGTACTTGCAAAGATTGATATTAATTGGGAATTGCCAATTGGGAATGGGAAATTGGGAATTGGGAACTTGTACTGAGCGCAGTCCTTGGCGCAGCTTCTTGTAGAGAAGTATTGGGAATTGGTGATTCGTAGTCCAAATTATAAAAAAAGAAAATTAATGGTTGTAGAACATCAACGTACAGTGGTGGTTACGGGAGCATCAACAGGAATTGGCCAAGCGTGTGCTTTGCTTTTAGACCAGTTGGGCTTCTCTGTTTTTGCTGGCGTGCGTCAAGATATTGATGCTCAAACACTTAAGCAGAAAGGATCACCAAGACTCATTCCAATTTTTTTAGATGTTACTGATGCTGAATCGATCGCAGCTGCGGTTGATAAGGTAACAAATGAAGTCGGTGGTACTGGAATTTTAGGTTTAGTAAATAATGCAGGAATTGCTATCCCTGGGCCTTTAGAATTATTAGCGATCGCAGAATTTCAACACCAGATGCAGGTTAATGTCACTGGACAATTAGCAGTGACACAAGCATTTCTTGGTCTTTTACGCCAAAGTCGCGGTCGAATTATCAATATGGGTTCCATTGCTGGTAGGAGTCCTACGCCGTTCTTAGGAGCTTACAATGCTTCTAAGTTTGCCTTGGAAGCACTCACTGATGTCATGCGGATGGAATTACGTCCTTGGGGAATCTCGGTTTCAATTATTGAACCTGGTTCCATCGCTACCCCAATTTGGGAAAAGTCCCTGAGTCAATCGGAAGTAGCACAGCATGACTTACCACAATCAGCACAAAATCTCTACGGTCAAGCAATGAATATTGTCCGCAAGAAAATGCAGATTCTCGCATCTAAGGGAATTTCTGCGGATATTGTCGCTCAGACTGTTGTTCATGCGCTTACTGCAAAGCAACCCAAGACGCGCTATCTGGTTGGCTCAGATGCCAAACTCGGAGCGGTATTAAAGCATATTTTGCCTGATAAGCTACATGACCAGATAATTTTATACTCAATGGGATTGTAGATTAGCGATCGTCAAGACTTTAGGGCTAGGGCGGGTTTTCAAACTACTCGTTTAGCCTCCTAATTTTTTAGATCCCCCTAAATCCCCCGATAAATTGGGGGACTTGAAGAGATTTTTAGCCCCACTGACTTTTATAAGGCGGGTTGGGGGGATCTAAGACTTTGAAAACACGCCCTAGTCACTCTAAATTTAAAAGCTGTCATGAACAAAAGCATGGTTTTCATCAATAAAATCATGCTTTTCATCAACAAAATCGTTCTCGTCATCAACAAAATCGTTCTCGTCATCAACAAAATCGTTCTCGTCATCAACAAAATCGTTCTTGTCATCAACAAAATCGTTCTTGTCATCAACAAAATCGTTATTTTTGTAACTAGAGGCAGAATCTAGTCAAAAATTAACTCTAAATTGAAGTTGTAAGTAACCAACGCTTTTGCTAAAAGTCTTATATTGCAAGGATTGTAGATTATTCTCTCACAAAAGTGATAAAAGGTCTTTAAGAATTCAAGCTGATGACCAATTCAAGAGAGCTACAAGATTGTACTTCACAGTACCTTTTTTTATGTTGGATATTTTTAATATTGATAAGATGAGCTTATTGAATATTAGATAAGTTTGCTATTTGTACTTATAGTAGTATTTTTGCTTACTTTAACGAAAATCTCAACATTACTATGTGCTACATCTAACTTGTGTACAAACAATTATCCGAAATTCTGCTAGTTTAGTTAGTAGTTTGATTAAAATAAAGCATAAATTTCCTAAAATCAATATATTTATTCAGTAAATTTTGTCATCCTCATTCTTGAGTGAACTTGATTAGTTATGCTCCTAGATTTAGAAAGATTTTATCAGGCTTGCAATCCGAGCAGACCTCTAATCATAGGAAACGCCAGCGATCGCAGGTACTATATTGATTTTGCTGCGGTACGGGGTGGCAAAATTATCGAAGCTTTGCAGCGTACAATCGCTCGAATATCACCGGATGAACCAACTTGTCAGCTATTTACAGGACATCTCGGTTGTGGAAAATCAACGGAATTGTTGCGGCTCAAAGCTGAATTAGAAGCGCAGCAATTTCATGTAGTTTACTTTGAGTCTACTCATGTCTTAGAAATGGCAGATGTGGATGTGACTGATATTTTGTTGGCGATCGCAGGCCAAGTAAGTGAAAGCCTAGAAGCCATGAGAATCAGGCTCAAATCTACTTACTTTACCAAGTTGTTTGGTGAAATTGTGGATTTTCTGCAAACACCAATTGACCTGGGAGTAGAAGCAGAGTTGTCTGTGGGAATTGCCAAAATTACAGCCAAAACTAAAGAAAGTCCCCAGTTGCGGCGGCGGTTAAGAGATTATTTAGAACCACGAACAGCAAACATTTTACAGTCAATTAATCAAGAATTGCTAGAACGTGCCATCAAGGAACTAAAAACTAGAGGTAAAAAAGGACTGGTGGTTATTGTTGATAACCTGGATAGAGTTGCAATTCGACCTTTACCATCGGGGCGATCGCTGCCAGAATACTTATTTATTCAGCGTGGTGAACAGTTACGTAAACTAAATTGCCATGTAGTCTACACTATTCCCTTAGCTCTGACTTTCTCCAACGATAGCGCCGAACTTCAACATCGTTTGGGGGGAGGAGTCGCACCAAAAATGTTACCGATGATACCTGTACGTCTGCGCTCTGGAGAGATTTTTCCTCAAGGGCTAGCAATGTTGCGGCAAATGGTACTAGCTAGAGCTTTTCCAGACATTTTACCTAGCGATCGGTTAGGCTTAATTACAGAGGTGTTTGATAGTTTGGAAACCTTAGATCGGTTGTGCTTGATTAGTGGTGGTCATGTCCGCGACTTGCTAGGGTTACTGTTTGACTGTCTGCGAGAACAAGATCCACCTTTTGAGCGGGAATGTGTTGATTTGGTGATTCAAAGACAGCGAGATTACCGAGCTAACGCTATCGATCCTCATGAGTGGGAATTAATCTTTCAGGTGGTGCAACAGCAACGGGTGAGAGGTGATATAGAATACCACACTTTATTGCGAAGTTTATTTGTATTTGAATACCGAGATCATCAGGGAGCTTGGTTTGCCGTCAACCCAGTTTTAGCAGAGACGGAAAAATTTAAATCATGGTTGAACGACACCCACAAGCAGATATAAGAGCGGCTAATGAGCGAGCTTTAAGGAGTTTGGGGAGAGCAATTGCCCTTTCTAGCGGTCAATTTTCCCTAGTTTTGGTGTGCTGCAATTATCGAGTTTTGCAAGAACTTATGCTGCAACGACTCGAAGAACTCTCTTCAGGAGTACACCGAATTCAAAAGGTAATTCTGCCGCATAATGCTAGAAGTCTTTACACAAGTATTCATTTACAACTGGTAACTGAAGATAATCCGCCATCGGCGTTGATGATTTTGGGTTTGGAGTCAGTAGATGGAATCGACGATTTACTAAGGTCTATCAATCATATTCGTGATGAGTTTCGCAAACGTCACCCATTTCCGATGATTGTGTGGGTGAATGAAGAAGTGTTGCAAAAGGTAGTCCGTTTAGCACCAGATTTTGCGAGTTGGGCAGCTACACCGATTCGGTTTGAGATGACAACTCAATCATTGCGGCAATTTTTGCAACAGGAAACGGACGCTTTATTTGCCACGGTGTTACCAAGCGATGCTGGACAACACCAACCTCCTCAAGTTGCCAAGCATTATTTCACTGTGGAGCAAGTCTGGAAAAATAGCTATGAACTCCACTTTGCTATTGAAGAGTTGCACAATCGCGGGATTACCTTAGAGCCAGAATTACACGCTAGTTTAGAGTTTGTTTTTGGTCTAGATAATTATATTAGCGATCGCATCAATACAGCTTTAAGCCATTTTCAGCAAAGCTTACAAGTTTGGCAAAAGTTGGAGGAAATAGGGGAGGCAGGGGAGCAGGGGAGCAGGGGAGCAGGGGGGCAGAGGGGCAGGGGAGGCAGGGGGGCAGGGGAGCAGGGGAGTAGGGGAGTAGGGGGAGATGAGAGGGTATTTTCTTCGTCTGCGCCTCCTAGTCGGCCATCGCCGCTACCTTTGCGACAGGGAATCTTGCTGTTTTATATTGGGCTGTGTTATTGCCGTTTCGCAGAGCAAAATCAAACAGAAAATCGTCGTCATTGGTACACAGCTAAATCTTATTTTCAGCAATGTTTAAATGTTTTGCAGATGGCTGGACGTTTAGATATAGTTGCTGGGTTTATTAGTCAACTCGCTGAAGTTTTGCAATATCTGCAAGAGTGGGAAGAATTGCAGACTGTTGCCCAAAAGTCTCTGGAGTTGCATCAAACTTATGGTAGTCAAATTCAATTAGCTTGTGACTACGGTTTTCTGGCACAAGTGGCTGTGCAGCAGTCGCGGTGGGTACAGGCGAGTATATTAGCCCATGTATCGCTGCTGAAATTAGGTGAAGCCCAAAAGCATAACGACCCTTATAACTGCTTATTTCCCTTACTGTTAGCGCAAATTTACTATTTAGTGTTGGCGAAAGCACAGAGAAATTTGGGTGAATTGGTAATCGCTCATGAATACTTAGAAAAAGCAACAAAAGAATTGCCAGCAGCTTTAGAAAGCAGTGCCCATCAATACGATGCCCATCGTTATATTCGCTTATTGCGGACACTGCGATCGCTATACTTTGAAGAAGGGCGCTATCTGGAAGCCTATTACATTCGGCAGAAACGGCGTTCTGTTGAGCAGCAGTATGGTTTTCGGGCTTTTATTGGTGCAGGGCGTTTACAACCCCAAAGACAGGCGACAAACCCAGCATTGATGTCACATTCTGGGAGTAGCAGCGTTGCTTTAGAAATTGCGGCTTCTGGTCGGGAGCGTGATATTAATAACTTAATTGGGAGAATTAGCCGCGCCGATCAAAAGCTGACGGTGATTCACGGTCAATCAGGGGTAGGTAAGAGTTCTATTGTCACTGCTGGTTTAGTTCCAGCACTGCAAAATCGAGCTATTGGCGATCAAATAGCCGTGCCTGTAGTATTGCAAGTTTATACCGATTGGGCGCGGGAATTAGAGAAATCTTTAAGTGAAGCGATGTTTAGTGACGCATCTCTTGCCGTCTACGCTGATATTAAGCTAGAAGCAAACATCGAAGCGGCGGAGATTTTTCCCTACTCTCCTACACCCATCACCATCGTCAGAATTTTACAACAACTCAAACAAAATGCTGATAACCACCTGATCACAGTTTTAATTTTTGACCAGTTTGAAGAATTTTTCTTTGGTTATAGCGATCGCAAGCAGAAGCAAGAATTTGATAAATTTATTAGTGATTGTCTGAATATCCCCTTTGTCAAAGTTATCCTTTCGTTGCGAGAAGATTACTTACATCGTTTGTTAGATTTTAAACATCTATCGGCACTGGAAGCGATTAATAATAATATTCTCGACAAGCATATTCGCTACCAGTTGAATAACTTTTCGCCAGAATATGCTAAAGCAATTATCCAAAAATTGACCGAGCGATCGCAGTTTAATTTAGAACCTGCTTTAATCGATGCCTTAATCGAAGATTTATCCACAGAATTTGGAGAAGTCCGCCCCATTGAATTGCAAGTTGTGGGAGCGCAAATTCAAGATGAGCGCATTACTACTCTAGAAGAATATCAGCCATATAGACCCAACAAACTCATTGAGCGATATCTTAAAGAACTGATTAAAGACTGCGGCCCAGAAAATGAACGGGCCGCCTTACTCGTCTTATATTTATTAACAGATGAAAGTAACAACCGACCTTTTAAAACTCGTGCTGAGTTAGCGGTGCAATTAGCAGAATTAGAAGATGCCAGCAAATTAGAGTTAGTATTAGACATTTTAGTACGCTCCGGTTTGGTAGTACTATTCCCTGATGTACCAGAACGCTATCAATTAATTCACGATTATTTAGTAGACTTGATTCGCTACCTACAGCAACAAGAATCGAGCCTACAGGTACAACTAAATCAGTTGCGTCACAAAGTAGAACAAAGTAAAGCTGAAATTGACCGACTTAAGAGCGAACTTAGCCAAAAAACGCAGCGTTCCACATTAGTAGATTCTTATCCTCAACAGGGATTAGATTTATTAACGGAATTACGAGAATTACACAAGCGGGAAGAATTGAGTCAGTTACAAATTGAGCAATTACGAGCTGAACTAAAAGAAAAAGAATTAACAGCAAAACTTGCAGAAAGTCAAAAGAAACAAAGGCTCAGTGAAGCTCAATTAAATCGTTCGTTGAAAATTGCCCTAACTGCTTCAATTCTTGCCATATTGGGATTAAGCGTTTCAATCGTGACAGCAGTAGATAGTGAAATTAAAACTCTTAGTGCATCCAGTGAAGCCCTCTTTGCATCGCAAAAAGGTATTGATTCTTTAAAAGAAGCTTTAAGGGCGGGAAGAAAATTACAACAAATAGTTTGGGTAGATTCCTACACAAGAGAGCAAGTACAGACGGCGCTTTATCAAGCCGTTTCTGGGTTAAGAGAATATAACCGCTTAGAAGGGCATCTATCTGGAGTAAATAATGCTACATTCAGCCCTGACCGTTCTTTAATTGCCTCAGCCAGCGCGGATACTACAATTAAACTTTGGCTTCCCGATGGTAGCTTGTTCAAAACCTTATCTGGGCATGAAGATGTAGTTAATAGCGTCAGTTTCAGCCCCGATGGTCAAATTGTTGCTTCCGCTAGTCAAGACAAAACGGTAAAACTTTGGAGTCGAGAGGGTGTACTACTTGTGACTCTATTAGGGCATCAAGGTGTAGTGAATAGTGCCAGTTTTAGCCCAGATGGACAGATTATTGCTTCTGCAAGTACAGACAAGACAGTAAAACTGTGGAGTCGGGATGGTAAACTGCTCAAAACCTTGCCAGGACATGATGGTGCAGTTTTGAGCGTCGCTTGGTCAACCGATGGACAAACCATTGCTTCTGGGAGTGCTGACAAGACAGTAAAATTGTGGAGTCGGGATGGTAAGCTGCTAAAAACCTTACAGGGACATGAGGATGCAGTCAAAAGTGTAGCTTGGTCAAACGATGGGAAAGCGATCGCTTCTGCTAGTCTAGACCAGACAATCAAACTGTGGAATCTAGAGGGTAAATTACTGCGAACCTTATCAGGGCATAGTGCTGGAGTTACCAGCGTCAGTTTTAGCCGTGATGGTAATACCATAGCTTCCGCAAGTACCGACGAGACAATCAAACTCTGGAGTTTTGAAGGTGTGCTGCTGGGAACCCTGAAGGGACATAATAATTGGGTTAACAGCGTCAGTTTCAGCCCAGATGGTCGCACCCTAGCTTCTGCAAGTCGGGACAAAACTATTAAACTCTGGCATTGGGATGATGTGTTATTGCGAAAACCCAAAGCTGATAATGATGACTGGATAACTAGCATCAGTTTCAGCCCAGGCGATCGCACCTTAGCAGCAGGGAGTCGAGACAAAACTGTAAAACTATTCAGCCGCGGAGGTAAACTACTACGTACTCTTACGGGACATCAAGGTCAAGTTTGGGGGGTTAGTTTCAGTCCAGATGGTCAAGCGATCGCTTCGGCTAGTAAAGATCAAACAGTAAAGCTTTGGAGTGCTGACGGTAAACTGCTCAACACCTTACAAGGTCATAGTAGTACAGTCTTGAGTGTAGCTTGGTCGCCTAATAGTCAAGTAATAGCCTCGGCGAGTAAAGATAAAACGGTAAAGCTTTGGAGTCGAGACGGTAAACTGCTTAACACCTTGGAAGGACATAAAGACGCAGTAAATTGGGTAAGTTTTAGCCCAGATGGTAAATTGCTAGCCTCAGCCAGTGATGATAAAACCGTAAAAATCTGGAGTTTAGATGGTAAATTGCTATATACCTTAATTGGTCATAGCCGCCGGGTAAATGGGGTTGCTTGGTCGCCTGATAGTCAAGAAATTGCTTCAGTTAGTATTGATAGCACAGTCAAACTTTGGAGCCGAGACGGTGATTTACTAAATATTCTTGCAGGCGATGGCGATAGTTTTATTAGTGTGAGTTTTAGCCCCGATGGTAAGACTTTAGCAGCTAGCAGTGATGACAAAGTGAGGATTTGGAACCGCGAAGGGACATTACTGATTGCTTTGAAAGGTGATAAGCAAGAGTTAACCAGCGTCAGTTTTAGTAATGACGGTAAGACTTTAGCTGCGGGTAGTGGTAATGGTACAGTGATTTTCCAAGATTTGGCAGATATCCAACTGGAAAAACTACTAACACGGGGTTGCGATTTGCTCCATGATTATTTGCAGACTAATCAGAAGGTCATGAAAAGCGATAGCACAGCGCTAGCGAGTCCGCAAGCGTCTGGCTCCGCCAACGCCAGGGGCGATCGCGCCTTGTGTTCTGGTAGGTGATAAAAAAGAATGACGAAAGGCGTTATATATATTAATTATCTATCCAAAAAATCCTAACTCATGCAAAAGATCGTATCCGATCCAAAAATAATGATGGGCAAACCTGTCATTTCAGGAACTCGTATTACAGTTGAGTTAATTCTCGAAAAACTTGCTGCGGGTGAAACACCTGATCAAATACTCGAAGCGCATCCGCGACTTAGCGATGAAGGAATTAAAGCAGCTTTGGCATTTGCGGCTCAAGCTTTAAGGTATGATGTGGTTTATCCAACGATTGAGAAAGCTTCTTGAAGTTTTTAGGGGACGAAAATTTAGATTGGCAAATCGTTGAACGTCTGCAATTTGCTGTATATTAATTATCTATAATCACAGGATGCGATGTCTATGACGGGCTATGCCTACGCACTTCTTGCATCTGAGTATTTTTTAATGCAGTAGATAATTGGCGCAAGCGATCGCTAACTTCTAAGTTGGACTCTTGCGATCGTAATTCTGGTGGTATCTCTGCCAATAAAAGTGGATTTTCTTGCAACCATTCGTTAAGTGCAACCCCCATCCATGTGCCTTGCTTTTCCCTAAAACTATCAATCAAGCCCTTGAGTTCTTGAATACAGTACGATTCAAAACCTGATGCTTCGAAAATTGCAGCACGCAAATACTCTTCAAAAGCATTAATATCATTTTCGACTTCAAATATTACATCATCTTGGGGAGATTTAAATTCGCTGGAAGCATCTATAGTAATTTTTGTGGCAACATTAATAATAGGTGCTACGATTCCTTTTATTCCTAGAATATGTTGTCTTATCTCAGGGTTATAGAGTAATTTATAACCATATTTTGCATATCTTTTGAGGACTTGAAAAGCGGCTTCTTCTCCCGTGTAATAGTTATCAACTATTTCAATATCTACACCAAGGCTCTTAGCAATTTTATCGCGGGCATCGCTATTAAGCGGAGCGCGAATTAATACTTCTGCAACTGGACGAGCAAAACGTAAAAATAGTACGCTTAAGCTATTTTCTAACTTGGATAAAAAGTATTCTTCTGATTTATCAATTAATCTTTCTTTTACTTGCTTACTGCCCCACAATAATGTTGTCATGTATTCGACCAAATTTAATGCCTCATCTTTCAATTCCATAGCGAGTTGTCTGGCTATGGAAGATAAAAGCTTGCTAATGTCGCCGTATAAATCTTCACGCCAAGCGAAATTGGCTTTCATGCGATCAAACTGTGGGAATGAATTGGCAGCAAAGATAATAGCTTTTTTTCTAAATGCTTCTTCTTTCAGTTTTTGGATTTCACTAGCGACAATTTGTAGATATCTCTCTTTAAATTTGGCGAGGCTGGTTGCAGAATTTGCGGTTAAATTATCGAGAGAGTTATTGGCAACAGAAGAGTCATAAAACTGTTGGAGATCAGCTTTCTTCTCTTCCCATCTATAATTCCACCATTCGCTAAACAAAACTCGTCTACGGTCTTCTTCAAATCGTTTTGCATCTTCAGGATTTTCAGGATAGCGTTTGCTAACTAATTTATAAATTTCTTCCGAGGTAGTTAAAATTGTATTTATGGAAGCCTCGCATCTCTTTTTTAAGATGAATACACGTTCAGTATTAATATAATTAAATATTTTCTCTTTTATTTCTATAATTCCAGTACCTTTCTTATTTAAAGTTTCCTCATCAATAATTCCAGTTAATCTTTTTAACTGGGCTTGAATATTGTTTGCGTCACCAATCTCTAGCCTTGTCTGCTCTCCAGCTAATCCATTCAAAACTAAATATGCTCCAGCAGAACCATATATAATACGTTCCTGTGGAAGTTTGGCACGTTTAAACCAATCTTGAGATGCTTCTTCAATATGAGTTTGAAGTGCTTCTGGAGTAGCTAACGAGTCAATCCGACTTAAAAATACAAAAAGTTTATCAGCAACGGTAATATTTTTATCACCAAGTTCTGTGAATTTGATGATTTCTAGTTCCTTCTCTCTCAAGCTAGTAAAACGCTGTACCAATATTACTGCATCGCAATCTGACAGCATTTCCTTGGCTTCGTCAACGTGCTTTGCTAAACCTGAATCTAAACCAGGAACATCATAAAATACAATACCTTCAGCTTGGGCAAGTTTGTTAGTATAAAGTCTCGCTTCTAAAACAGCATGAGCATACTTTTCATCTGCTACATACTTTTTGAGTGATTCTCTAATATCGTCTAAACGAGTAAATGGAAAAGTACGATTACCTTCTCTTCTTACTTGCTGCAAAGTAATTTCGTTTTCTCGAATAGTTTTGATATCTTCTTGGGCTTTTGCAGTTTCAAGCTCATTTAATAAATTGATAAATTGTTCTTCTGTTTTGGCTTGTACTTCAAGCTTTTGCTCGGTGTCATTTTCAACCGAATAAATTTGCGTTGTTGTAAATGTACACCTTCCTCCCTTGGCTGGAAGTAAATCGCATTCTAACCAGGCATTAATAAAAGTACTTTTTCCCGCTTTTTCTAAACCGACAACTGCAATGCGAAACTCTCGCTTTTTCAGCCTTTCAAGTTGACGACGCGCTGGTTCTGCTTCTTGTAACAGTAGTGCTTTTAATTCAGATGGAACTTCAGCTTGTGGTAAGTTAGCTAAATTAACCGCGTGTCTCTGTACGTTTAGAGCTTCACTTAAACGAGCCTCATAGTAAGAAGATGCTGTTTTCCAATCCATTTCAAGGCTCCTTATACACGATTAAATGCTTCTAAACCAGATAAATCTCCAAGACAAGCTAATTGTTTAACAACTCCTTGACGGTGAGATGGCAGATTTCTCTTTAAAATATATGGAACTGTCTTATCAAGCATTTCTTGCCCATCAGCAATATGAATTCTGACGTAAACTTCTCTTCGTTCGCCAACATTTAAAATATTTTCATTTGTCAAATCTAGACGTTGTTGTACTAATTCGGCATCAGCAACTTTTGTACAGAGAAAATAGGAGGTATTATCTATAAGGTTTTCGATCTCATTAGCATCGATTGGATATTGGTCTTTTAATTTATTTACTACATAGGCAGGTACAACAAGACATAAAGCTACGGTAAGTGATTGTAGAGGAGGTACTAAAGGTTGTAAAGATACAGCCACGGGTTGTTGTACATTTCTGGTCTTACCCCCTCTTTCTTTATTTTTTCGTCTTTGAATAAATTGAATACATCCAATTGAGCCAACAAGTAGACAAGCTATTACTACAATCAAAAATAGTTCTTTTTTATCAGGATTCAAAAAGTTAGACATTGCTCTAAATGGGTTACTTGTGAGACTGAGACTGTCAATAATTACTTGGTCATCATGTTTTGTTGCTGATTTTTTAATACCATATATATGACAAATATATTCGGCATTCTGGGGTTCATTATCAAGTATTATGTACAAGACCTTATGCAAAATTCCACAATCTAAATTTTTTATACAAGGATGTACATAATAAAAAACATCATCTAAATCTTGTAAATAACGATTTACCACTTTTAATCTAAGGCTCCTCTTTTAAGGATTTTCCCAAACTGTTAAAATCTTCCATAAGACTTATAGCTTTTTGTTGCATAGGTTGCCAGACATTTTTTTGCATTTCATAATCTGTAGTAATTTCTTTGTTTGCAGTATAGAGTCTGTCTTCATAACGATTGACAACATCATTCTGGACTTTCTCTACATTTTTTTTTAAACAATCAATTTGTTCTATTAACCAGCGTGAGATTTTTTTGACTATTTCTTTATCTTCTGCTTTAACCTGAAATTGCCAATTCTCAAGTAACTGTTCTATGCTGGGAATTTCTGCATTATCGCTAGAACGAGTTTTATACTCTGTTTCGTAATACGTTTTTTTGCCAAGCCACAGCGTATACCAAGTTCTTTTAGTTTTCTCTACTTGTATAGACTCTTGCCAAGTTCCTGATGTAATTGCAAAACCTGCTTTAAAACGTAAATTAAATGTGAGTTTATTATCCACTCTGATAAGTTGAGAATCAGGAAATCTAATTGCAATATTAGGTGCAATATCGTTTGTACCTTTTTCTATATGCGATAAATGACATTTAAAAAGCTCAACTACAGCCTGATACATTCTATCTATCTCTTGACTACAAATTTGCTTTAATACGTCTTCCATCACGAGATTTAAATGAATTGCCAGTTCATTGAGTTCTTCATTCAATTGCTTAAGTTTATTCTTCTCATCCTCTGTTCTTGCTTCCATCTTGTTACCAGATTTGGCAACTGAAGATGTATAGCCTAAGTTAACTAGTCTTTTTAAACAGTTACCCAACAAATTAACATTTAAAGCATTCGCTTTTTTCAAATTTGGAGTATCTAAAATTACTCTTCCATTTTCTAAAGACTTGGCTACTGATTCTAATACTTGGTTTATTCCTTTACCAATTCCTCGTCGCCATTCATAAAGTGAACATAATTTGTCTCCTAATTCATTGTATGCTTCAATATTATTAAGATTTCTTATATTATTTTCTAAATAGAGTACTAGGTCATCTTCTGAATCGTCTGCTAAAACTTGCTTAATTTTATTATCTATTTTTTCAAAAGGTTCTCTTAAGTTGTTGTCGCTAATTTGTAAAAAACTATCAAGAGTTAATCTAATCCACGAGATTTTTTCACATTCTTCTTGATAGCGCTCTTCTGAACTATTAAGAATGGCTGCTGTTGTCTGTAAAGCCCACTCTGTAACGGCATTTCCACCAGAAATATTAAAACGTTCTATTGCTTGGGGAATTACTAATCGGGGAAAATTCTCACTAATATGCTCTCTTAAACATTGCTCAAATTCTTCTGCATAAGACTTTTTCCATAACGCTTCCGTAACCCTATTTCGGTCATGCCTAGACCATTTTTCTGTTTTACGCGGTAGGTCTTCCAATATATTTTCATCAATTAAACCATTAAAATATTTGTCTGTTTTTTTACAAGCTTCTAAACTGTATATTTCATCATTTTGTTTTATTTGAAGTGCTAGTAAAGCAGGCCAGGTACTAAGTCTTACTACTTCTAATTTATTAACATCTTCTGTATATTCTTTTAACTGATCTGTGAGTTCGTGCTTGATACTACGTATTGCATTCTCAACAAAACGATTCTCTGTTTCTGGCCAGTTTCTATCTGCTCGGAAAACGTCAATACGATTGAGAATAAACAGCATACGTGCAGGAGAACCACCTAAATCTTTTACCTGCTCAACTACTTCTTGCAGCAAGCTTCTAACTTTTTCTTTGTCGGTTTCTGCACTGTTATATGTTACCAAGCACAATGCCTCACGACACTGTTTAATGACATTTGTATTACCTTCATCGCCTACATACGCTAAACCAGGCAAATCCAAAATTCTTACCTTTACACCTCTGGGTAATTCCAGTTTCGATTCTTTGATGAGTCTGAAAGGGTAAGATATGGTCGATTGTGGGCAAGCTAAATTAGCTTGTTTTTCTCTATTATCGATGTAACTTATCATGACATCGTATAAGCGTTGATAAATTCGCTCATCACTAATACCTGTCCATTCTCCACACTCCCATAATGCTCCTGGAGTTTCATGGATTATTAAAGATTTTGTTTCGCTGTATTCTATGGTTACTGCTCCGGCGCTCATTTCGCTGACAGCGACAGGAACAATTTCTGCTCCACATAATAGATTTACTAAAGTGCTTTTACCACTACTGGTAGTTCCTGTTGTCGCAAGGGTAAGAGTAGGATTTTGAAGTTCATCTACTAAATTATCAATAGCTATCTCTAACTTGTTAGAAAGTTCTTCTAATTCGGCGTGATATGTATCTGGCAAATGCTCAGATATTTCGGTAGAAAAATTATGCCAATATTTAGAGAGAAGCTGGGCATTTTGTTCTACTTCTTCAAATACTTTGTATAACTTATTGCTCATTTTAAAACCTATTGCTAATTTTTTATAACTACAGAACTTTTACTTTCTGTACACTTCCAATAAATTTCAGTTTTATTTAGTTAATGTGTAGCTAGATTTGAGTATTTTCGCTATTTATTTATAATCGGAAACAAGCTGAATAGCTTACGTAATTTTACGTAATTAGCTATTAAATTAGTCAAAAAATTTATGGTTGTACGTATATTGATCGCAACATGATTTATTGCTTGCCACTAGTTTGATGCGCGATCGCTCTTATCATTGGAGGTAGCGATCGCTGGCTTAACTCAATAGACTTTTATCCTCACGAATGGATAATCAGTATCTACGAGCTTTTTAATTTTTCCATCAGTTTAACTTCTGGCGGCTCCACATTTTCTATTATTGGAATTTCTGGAGAATTTTCTGACATCACTCAAATTCACACAACACCTTGAGCAGATGGCTTAGTTAATGGTACTTCGTCAATCTCGGCACTAAAAGCTGCTGCTAACTCAGGACTAGCGATCGCAATAGCACTCTCATGCCATTCATGGATAATCGCATCAATCATAACCCATGCCTGACTAGAGAAATCAATCAACCGAAAAGCTTCACTCAGATCCTTGATAATGTTATGCAGTACTCTTTTCCAGCTACTACGGTAAAAATAAAATCCCTATTACCTGCTATTCGTCAAGGTCTTAGGGATTTCTTTGGTTACGGGACTGGTGCGGCTCGAACGCACGACCTGACGCTTAGGAGGCGTCCGCTCTATCCAACTGAGCTACAACCCCAACTATCAAGCATATATAATTATAGCAGTAGTTTTAGCGAGACTGCCAAACATTATCCCAAGAGCCGCCCCCTACTTCTAAACCACAAAGAAAACTTTCTGCTTTTAGGATTATTTGAGATTTTCTCCCATTTAATTCTCGTAACTCTAAATTTAACTTTCCTTGCATAGTGTCTCGGCAACAGTATCTTAAACCATCCTCTGTGGGCGCACGCAGAGGTGTACCGGCTAAATCTGTGGTTCCTGTCAATTCAATTTCATAGTTAGAATTTGTAGCTTTCATTTGCCATGTACCCCAAGGCTGAATTTCCCAGTCTACTTGTGAATTCCAGGGAACGAATTCATAAAACTTGCCTTGATAGTGCAACCCAATCATCGCTACAGATTCCATCCACCACAGCACACCCCGCCGTCCACCGCCAGCAGTTAATGCTAAGTCGGGTTCGCCTTCAAAGCAATTACAATTTAGCCAAAACCATTTTTGCGGAAAAGCACCACCCCAATTTTTCTCTCCATAAGCTGGGGCGTTGGTGAATTCGTAGATTTTGCCATTCCAATCAATCTTCCCACTGGCTAAACCGTGAGCCATCAAAATTTGCCATCCGGGTTCAAAAATCTGCGAGAATGAGAGCCAGCCTGCGGTTGATTGCTGAATGCTATTTTTATTACCCCAACCGTATACTGGTTGAATTTCATACTCCCAACGGCAATAATTATTGGTGGCAGGTTCGCGAATTATTCCCTGATTTAAGGTAGCTGTGGCTTGATATCCCTCTTGAACATGATGCTCAAACTCTGCTGGTAAAAGGTATAGAGGAGCAATTTGCAAATCTGTTTTACCCCAATGACCTAAACCCAAAACATCCCGACTCCCCCAAAATTTCTTGACATCAGGAAAAGTACGACATAAATACTCATCATCTGGCCCAAGGATTTGGGCTGCACCGCCACTGTGGGGTTTCCCGCCGATGGGGTCTTCGATGGAGTACATAAAGGCGAATGTTTGCCCAATTTCTGGTAAAGTGACGCGGTAATACCAACCTTCAAAAAAGCGGCGACTACCGCCATCCCAGTGATAACCAGAATGGGGCGTTTGGGTTGATTGGAGGAAATTGAGGGGAATAGTTAACATAGTATATAGTTGCCGATTTTTTCAGTATGCGCGATGTCTAACGACAAGCCGAAACGTCTACGCTTCGATATCAATGATGCTTATGAAATTCTTGGGCTAGAACCCGGTGCGTCTCAAGCACAGGTGAAGCGAACTTACCGTAAACTGGTAAAAATTTGGCATCCCGATCGCTTTTTTGATCCAAAGCAAAAACAGGAAGCTGAGGAAAAAATCAAATTAATTAACGTAGCTTACAACAAGCTCAAATCAGAAAGTCCATCCGAGCCTCCCATTTCAGAAAATCCCTCTTCATCTTCGCCTAAAAGTCCCACAAAAATATCTGTCAATCGTTGGGATGCAGAAGCTTTCTATACTTTAGGCGTAGAGAATGCCACTGAAGGGAGATATGAGGATGCGATCGCAGATTTTACCCATGCAATTCATCTCAACCCTCGCTATATAGAAGCGTATAAATATCGTGGGCTAGTTTGCTCACAACTGGGATACGAATATAGAGCCGCTTCCGATTTAAATAAAGCTGCACAAATAGAACAAGAGTTAAAAAATCCTGGTGCTACAAGGAGAGTGCGATCGCCTAGATATGTATCAAAGCCCAGACCTCTGCTAGAAAGATTTTGTCAGGGGATTAAAAAGATATTGCGGCTAAATCGACGCTGGAGATGAGAAGCGCCATATTTTAAGATGCTTTGAATGGCGATACCATACTTTGAGTTAGTTAATACTTATGCTTGGGAATACTAAGTATATTGAGATTTGCTGCTGATTTTCTAGTATGAGCGATCGCTTTGATATAAATCATGTTTACAATATTCTTGGTTTGAAACCAGGTGCATCTGTTGATGAGGTCAAGCAAGCTTACCGTCAGATGGCTAAAACTTGGCATCCAGATTGTTTTATTGAACCGCAGCAAAAGTTAGAAGCGGAAGAAAAAATTAAAGAAATCAATCAAGCCTATGCAAGGTTAAAGTCTTATCAGCCGGATGAGACAAATCAATCTGCTTCCACTTCTATCAAAATTGATTTCACTCCATCTAATGCTGAAAGTTTCTACAAACTGGGGATGGAGAAAGCTCAAAAAGGAAAATATACTGAAGCAATTGAAGACTTTACCCAAGCGATTCGTCTCAACTCCAACTACTTTGAAGCTTACAAATACCGAGGGCTTGCTTGCTCGAAACTAGGATATGAAAATAGAGCCAAGTCAGATTTCAAAAATGCCAGAGAACTGGAATTAAAACAGAAAAAAGCACCACCCAAACGAACATCGCCGCCGCCACCACCTAAATCACAGTCTCAACCTTCACCGTGGAAATGTATACACACCCTGACTCATCTCAACTGGGTTTTTACAACTGCAATCAGTCCAGATGGGCAAACTTTGGCTAGTGGAAGTAGTGATAATACGATCAAAATTTGGCATCTCGACACAGGGAAATTACTACATACTCGCACTAGTCATACCAAATGGGTAAGATGCCTAGCCTTTAGCCCAGATAGCCAAACTCTGGTTAGTGGCAGTGATGATAGCAGCATAATGATTTGGCAAGTGTCTACAGGTAAATTACTCAAGACACTCAAAGTACATTCAACCCCAGTTTTTTCAGTAATCATTAGTCCAGATGGTCAAACTATCCTGAGTGGCGGTACAGACAGTACTATCAAGATTTCCCATATAGAGATGGGACAATTACTGCAAGTCCTCAAAGGTCATTCTGGATTAGTTTACTCCCTTGCTATTTGCCCAAAACAACAAATTTTTGTCAGTGGCGGTGCGGATAATACCATTAAGCTGTGGAATTTGAAGAGTAACAAACTGCTGCAAACTCTCAACGGGCATTCAGGCAGGGTGATGTGTGTCGCCATTAGCCCTGATGGAAAAATTTTAGCTAGTAGCAGTTATGACCAAACTATCAAGCTATGGAATATCAATACAGGTAAGGTAATTAACACTCTTGCCGGACATCGCAGCTATGTTTGTGCGATCGCTTTTAGTCCCGATGGTCAGTATCTTGCTAGTGGTAGTGCAGATCACAGTGTAAAGCTATGGGATGTTAACACGGGACAAGAACTTTACACTTTGAATAACCATTCGGATTGGGTTAACTCCATCGCTTTCAGTCCCGATAGCAAAACCCTAGCTAGTGGTAGTCGAGATATGACAATTAAGCTTTGGCGATGCGATATCTAAATACAAATTAAAAATTTAGATGATTTCAGTAATTTACTAGATTTTTATCAATCCATCACCTGACAGTTTAATAACATCCATCTTTGGGATGCTCTTTCTCTAGATTAAGTATTAACTTCCTATAGATAGAGCCACTTGTCCGATCTCAGAGGTTATTCTGGCATTAACCAACAGTTGGGTAATAAATAAAACTCAATATTTATCAGCAACATAGATTTTTAAACTCATTAAAACCTCTTTCTCTTACAACGTTTTAGTTTGTCAATATCATATCGAGGAGTGAAATCAATAGTTATGTCTATTCCCAATGAACGCGAAAGCAAAAACAGTGAAATTAAGCAAGAATCTTACACTGATACTAATGGTAATATTCACACTGACTTGACGCGAACTACAGAAACAGTCAAGAACAGTACACCTAATCCCAACTCTTACACTAACGGTTACGTACAAGGTCGAAATACCGAGCGTAGCTACCAGCAAACCGATTTAGCCGAGCGTGACAATGAAAATGCTAGCCGTGGTTTGCTGTTGGGTATTATTGTTACTTCTGTAGTCAGTTTGATTATAGGTGGGGTATGGTACTTCAACCAACGTAATAACGCTGCGGTTGACACTACTGTGCCGGTCGTGGTTCCTGTACCGAGTAATAGTAGTCCAACTCCTCAACCACAAACGAAGATAATCGAAAGAATTAGAGAAGTACCTGTTCCTGTCCCTGTTCCACAACAGCAGGTTACACCTCAATCTGCACCTCGCCAACCGGATATTAACATTACTATTCCACCCCAACAGTCTGCGGCAGAAAAATCACCTTCTGTAACTCAGCCAGCCCCGAAAGCAACACAAAGTCCGGCGACGAGTCCAACTACTAATACTCCTACTTCGCAGAATGAGGGTGGTACTTCTACTAATACCGCTACTCCAGGTACAAAAGTTGATACCCCTAAAACCACTTCACCTCAAGGAGTAGACCAGTCAAACAGTACATCTAATAATGGTTCTTCTACCACAAATGATGCTACAACAGGCGGTTCTGCTCAATAACGGCTTCTGAACTTATAGCCCACTTGATAATGCTGACATTAACGCCAACATCTAATCAAGTGGGAATATTTTTAAGAAAGATTTCGGAATTGTTGCGATAAATTAATGGTGTTCAAGTTTGGTAAACGTATCTTGTAGCTAAACAAACACGATGCTAGATTAAGAGCAGGGTACAAACAGGTTAAAAGTTAAGAAAAACTTTCAAGTTAGAGCCTGTACCTCCTGCTCTAATGTTCTTGTGATCGCTCTGAAGTTGTGACATCCATTGAATGTGTTTTGGTTTAAGTTCAATGAGTTCTTTTGGAGGTTTGAAAACGCACTGCCAGAAAATGCCTGCCTAGTTAGAATGTTAGGATGTGCAATTCTGAGTATAGCGATCGCAAATACTGTCCACCTTAGTTGAGTTACTTAGTTCTGAATTCTCTAATCTTCAAGAAACCGCCCCAAGCTGCTGATATTTATCCATCGTAGCTTCCGGCGGTTTCTGCTTTGAGTGTTATGTATTTTTGTCCTTTGTCATTTGTCCTTTGTTATTTATCTCTTTTTTTAGGAGAGGGTTATTTAGACCAATGACCAATGACCAATGACTAATGACTAACTAACGTAATTACAGTCACTTCTGGCGGACAAAATAAACGTCCTGGTTTATAAGTTCCTAAACCCCGGTTGACATATAGTTGATTTTCTTGCACCTTGTGAAACCCTTGCGCCCACTCCCAATATCGCACGACTTTAGAACAGTCTCCTAGTAAAAATGTTACCCAACACCTTAATTTTTTGGGAATTTTTTTGAGTAGCTTTTTATAATAGAATACTAAAGGCCCAATGCCAGGGATTACGATGTGACCGCCGTGGGTATGACCCGATAGTTGCAAATCTACACGCCATTGTTGCAGTATCTTGGCTGTATCTGGGTTATGGGATAAAACGATGCGGGGTGTAACAGAGTCTAGTTGATTCATCACAGGTGCAGGGTAGAATTCCCGTGACCAATAATCAGCTAGTCCTACAAATGGTAATTCTTTTCCTAGTGGATAGGCGATTTCATTCCAAAGCACATGCACCCCAATGCTAGTTAACGCCTGTGTAACTTCTGCTTTTGAATGACTGTAGTAGATATCATGATTACCCAGTACAGCGTAGATACCACAGCGACTTTGCAAATGTTTGAGTCTATGCACCAATTGGTGAATCGGTGTCGGATCATCAGTTACATAGTCACCAGTTAATAGAATCAAATCCGGTTCAGCTTCGTTAGTAAGTGCGATCGCGTTTTCTAACATATCTTCCGACAAGCGCAAACCATCGTAGTGAAAATCTGACAACTGCACTAGCGTTGTACCTTGTAAAGATGCTGGAAGTTCCGCAATCTTAACCGTGATTTTATCTACTCTTAAATGTCCCGTAAACAACCAATGCATAAGGCAACCGATACTCCTCATACCAGCGCTTACAGCTTACCAAATATCAAAATGTAACTTGAGAAACTGCAATAATTTATGTCACATACTCAAGATAAAATTAACGAATTGATTTAAATCCTGAGACTAAACTAAGCAGGACTCACTCAAATCTACAGGTACTTATTAGCCAGAATACCTGCTGTGATTCAGTTGTGGAATTTAGAAATTTGGATTACTTACTCACCCTGTAGCGTGATTATAGTAACTTCTGGGCGGCAAAATAAGCGTCCTGGGAGGTAAGTTCCCAAACCACGATTGACATATAGCTGATTTTTTCCCAGCTGATGGAAACCCTGTGCCCATTCCCAATGTCTGACTACAGAAACATTTTCTTGCAACAATGGAAATCGACGCTGCACTTTTTTAGGTATTTTTTTTGCAAGCTTTTCGTAAAAAAACATTGCAGGGCCAATTCCGGGAATCACGATTTGACCACCGTGAGTATGACCAGATAATTGTAAGTCAACTCGCCATGCTTGTAGTATCTCCGCAGTATCTGGGTTGTGGGATAAAACGATGCGTGGAGTGTCGGGATTTAGTTGATTCATCACAGGTGCAGGGTAGAATTCCCGTGACCAATAATCAGCTAGTCCTACCAATGGTAATTCTTGTCCTAGTGGATAGGCTATTTCGTTCCAAAGGACGTGGATTCCAATGCTAGTAAAGGCATCGGTAACTTCTGTTTTTGCGTTTTTGTAATGTATATCGTGATTGCCAAGAATAGCATAGATACCACTGTGACTTTGCAGATGTTTGAGTCTAAGTATCAGTTGGTGAACCGGTGTCGGATCGTCAGTTATGTAGTCACCAGTTAATAAAATTAAATCTGGTTTAGCTTCATTAGTAACTGCGATCGCTTTTTCTAGCATCTCTTCCGACAGCCGCAAACCATCGTAGTGAAAATCTGACAACTGCACCAGCTTCTTACCTTGTAATGATGCAGGCAACCCTACAATCTTAACCGTCAATTCTTCTCTACTCAACGGCCCAGATAATAACCAGTGCATAAGACGTTCAATAAACTCTAATCATAGCGCTTACAGCTTAACGAAACATCATCGTTTTGTGTGTAGTGACCAGTGCAACTTATTGAAAATTTCATAAAATCTGTAGATTTGAACGTATTTATACTTATTTAAATCAAAAATCAATTTACTAACCAATTTTTGTCAAAAATACTACTTTTTTTAGATTGTAAGTGCGTAGATTTAGCTCATCGTACCTCTATGGGTAGCTACGCATCTACACACCTAGGCAACCTACTACTGTAAACGCCAAACTTCTTTTAGCTGATGAATTAGCTGTTGCTGCCGCTTGTTGATAACTTCAGGTGTCCATTCTTTTTCCATTAACACTTGTGTCGTTAGCGCAAAATTACAAATGCCTGATTTTGTTGTGAAATACTTCTGCTTTTTCAGGTCAAAGTCATAGTTTTGCGCTTGAGCGTTTTTCGAGGAAGAGAGTAAAACTAAATTTCCCATACGATGGACATATTTATCACGTTCTTCCTGGCTAGGAAATGATTGTACCCACATACTATCAGAAGTTGGATTTTGAGGTAGTACATGCTCAACACTAATATTACAGAAGTTATATGAAGCTTTTCCTTCTGAGAGTGCAGCATCTAAACGTAGTAAAACATAAAGTCGAATTTTTCTAATTAAATAAAGGTCATCATTTAGGATTTTGATAATATGTGCCTGTTCTTCAGGTTTCAGTTGCAGAGGTGAATCAGGTACGTACAAATCTTCTCCAATCTCGATAGCATATAGTAATTTGCCGTAACGTTCTATGCGCTCATTAATATTATTCCGTTGAATCATTAGACCTGAAGCTAGGCGATCTAAATCTGTGAAAAACCGTAATAACAATTCAGGATTGCTGTAATGGCGAGAGAGATATAAAATAGCTGGAGGTATCCAGTCAGAATTATCAATCAAGTGTAACCATCTAAACTTTTGATTTACTTCTTCTCCTAAAATATCACTGTGATAGGCTAGATTATTAATTTCATAAAAAGCCTCAGCATAAGGAATTAGTATTTTATCAATTAACTGTTGAGGTTCATTAATTGGTTTAATGTCATTCAGGAATTCCTTAAGTATACTTTCACGCGGCTTGGATCTTACGTGAATCATTCTGATGTGAGAAAATAGGCTCTTGAATATATCGCGTCCTAGTTTCTCTTCCATTTCTTCCCACTTAGTACTGTATTTTTCCTGTTGCTCAAGGGAAATCTTACCGATAATTTCTGCTTTCAAAATATCAGCATGAGACAGATCCATCCCTCGATTATTGATGACAGAAAATATTCTGTATGCAGAGTCAATATCTGGAGTAGCAACTACTACTAAAAAACATCTTTTAATGATAAATTGAGTAAGCCGTAGAAGCTGATTATTAGTAAAGCTTTGTAAGCGATTTACAAACAATAATGTATTTTCTTTGAAATTTTTACGACTATCTGATAGTTTAGCTGCATGTAAATTTTTCAGCTTATCAATACCACCTTCATCCTGAATATATTCCTTGAAAAACTGTGCATCTCGCTCACGCACAGTCAAACGATAAACGTTATCATTAGGATCAAAATCATCTTCTTGATAAAGATATTTTGTTAGTATATGTATGTTTTCTTTGGAAACTGATGCCCGTAAAGCAGCCAGCAATACAGTAAGTGTAGTCAAACGCTGTTGACCATCCACAACTTGGGCATCTGGTTTATCTCCTTTGATGAGTACAATATTTCCTAAAAAATACGGGTTTATATCATCAATTTTATTGTCACTATCTCCCAACGCAGTGACCAAATCTTCAAGCAGTTCTCCTGCTTGCTCCGTTGTCCAGGCATAGGGGCGCTGATATAAAGGAATAGTGAAGATAAAATCGTTGCTAAATATTTTAGAGATAGGATAATCATTAGCCTGAAGTTTAACCGCGCTCATATATACCTGCTTTAGTAGTTTTAGTAGATTGCACTTTGACTAAACTTAGTTTTCCCACTAAAAACAGTAATATTTGAATGCATATAATTTTTTTATAGAACCTGGATATATCAAAAAAACAAACAAAATGATGTCAAAGCCTATCTGCATATAGATTTGAGGCTATTTTATAGGTGTTTGTTTTTTGTCTCAGTCCCACTAATCGGGTGACGGGGATTAGTGGCGTAAAAGCATTACGCTAATAGCAGTTTCTCATGGGCGAAACCTGCCTCTTGTGCGGATTGCTTCACCGTAATGCACTGGCTCGCCTGCAAAACAGCATATTTTTTGAATGGCAAGTCTCTAATATGCGATGCTAACAGCGATCGCACACCATTAAAATCCTACAAATTTTGATTGATCAAAAGTTAAAAAATAGCACCAGCCTGTGATTAGGCTAGCGCTATTTTTTTGATTTAATTCACGATAGTTAAATAAATTTGCTAAATTACCTTCAGTTATTGTCAGCAATTATGCTTTTATACCGCGCTGCGATTTGTTAATAAATTCCAGAGGAAAACTGCAACAATTGCACCAAGAACTGCTACTGCAATACCAGGAATGCTGAGAGTCGGTGCTGCTAAACTTAACGTCCCTGTACTGAAAAAGACTCCAAGACTACCACCAACAAAAGCGCCGATGATTCCTAATAAGATTGTTCCTAGAATACCGCCACCTTGATGACCGGGGTAGATAGCTTTAGCGATCGCACCAGCAATTAGACCTAAAACAATCCAAGCAAGAATATTCATTGTTATTAATTCGGTAAAGGTTTTTTTACTCAACGAATACATATTATCAATCTTGCTCTTTTGAATCCATCTACCATCAGAATCAATCATTAATATCCATAAGGAATAGTTTAATCGCAACTACGCTTTATTTCTATATACCGCCCCAACAGGTAGATAATCACTTAAAAAATATCAATTAAAAAAAGCTCCTAATAGGTCTTTAATTAGGAGCCGATCAAACTATTGCTTGGTTATTGCAGTATATGGCTTTTTAATTAGCTCTCTCCTCTACTAGAAGAATTAAGCTGAGTTTTCAAAGACTGTCTCTAAAGTAATGTAAAGGAGCAAAATCAGGCAATTTCTACTACAAGCGTAGTTTTAGCAACTTTATTACCAGCATTCCACACTGGGCATCACCAGGATACCCGTAACATCGCATCTTTTCGGGATGGGGGCTTTAAATATCGGTTAGGACTTACGGATGAGTTACGGAAGACCAAAAGCATAGCGTCGAACAAGTTGGACATTGCCTACCCAAAGGAAAGGGACTGCCTTTTCGTTGTCGCATCTGGCGCGACACAGAGGAATAAGAGTGCAAAAATGTCACTAACATTATGAAGCAATCTAGAAAAACTTAGACTATTTTTTGATACTATTTAAGACCGGACTCTTGAAATATTAATTTACGTATGAGCAAAGGTACCCTGTTTGATAAAGTTTGGGACTTACACACCGTTGGTACACTTCCCTCTGGGCTGACGCAACTATTTATCGGGCTTCACCTAATTCATGAAGTCACCAGTCCCCAGGCCTTTGCTATGTTACGCGAGAGGGGTCTAAAAGTACTGTTTCCAGAGCGGACTGTTGCCACAGTTGATCATATTGTGCCGACAGAAAATCAGGCGCGTCCTTTTGTTGATAGTTTGGCAGAAGAGATGATTCAGGCGCTCGAAAATAACTGCCAAGAAAATAACATAACTTTTTACAACATCGGTTCTGGTAGTCAGGGTATAGTTCATGTCATCGCTCCAGAACTGGGACTGACTCAACCAGGAATGACGATCGCTTGTGGAGATAGCCACACTTCCAGTCATGGGGCATTTGGTGCGATCGCATTTGGCATTGGTACTAGTCAAGTCCGGGATGTTCTCGCTTCCCAAACCCTCGCCCTCTCAAAACTCAAAGTCCGCAAAATTGAAGTTAACGGCAACCTGAACCCAGGAGTTTACGCCAAAGATGTCATCCTGCATATCATCCGCACCCTTGGCGTTAAAGGTGGTGTGGGCTATGGCTACGAATTTGCAGGTACGACATTTGAACAAATGAATAT
This sequence comes from Nostoc sp. ATCC 53789, assembly GCF_009873495.1. Taxonomy (GTDB): domain Bacteria; phylum Cyanobacteriota; class Cyanobacteriia; order Cyanobacteriales; family Nostocaceae; genus Nostoc; species Nostoc muscorum_A. Next base: position 203,327 of record NZ_CP046703.1, read on the forward strand.
GGAAGAGAGGATGACTGTCTGCAATATGGCGATCGAAGGCGGTGCTAGATGCGGCTATGTCAATCCCGATCAAGTCACCTACGATTACCTCAAAGGCAGAGATTTTGCTCCCAAAAATGCAGATTGGGATAAAGCAGTGGCTTGGTGGGATTCCATCAAGAGCGATGCTGATGCCCAGTACGATGATGTAGTGGTATTCGACGCTGCGGAAATTTCTCCTACCGTCACCTGGGGGATTACTCCTGGTCAAGGTATCGGTGTCAACCAGTTAGTGCCTCAACCAGAAGAATTGCTCGAAGAAGACCGATTTATTGCCGAAGAAGCTTACCGCTACATGGATTTATATCCTGGTCAACCCATCAAGGGCACTAAAATAGATGTCTGCTTTATTGGTAGTTGCACCAACGGCAGAATTAGTGATTTACGGGAAGCGGCGAAAATCGCCAAAGGTCGCCATGTTGCAGAGGGAATAAAAGCCTTTGTTGTCCCCGGTTCTGAAAGGGTGAAGCAAGAGGCGGAAACTGAAGGACTGGATAAAATCTTTCAGGAAGCTGGATTTGAATGGCGTGAACCGGGATGTTCTATGTGCCTAGCCATGAACCCCGATAAGCTACAAGGAAGACAAATCAGTGCTTCCTCATCTAACCGCAACTTTAAAGGCAGACAAGGTTCCTCTTCTGGTCGGACATTGTTAATGAGTCCGGCGATGGTTGCCACAGCTGCGATTAAAGGCGAAGTCTCTGATGTGCGCGAGTTGCTGTAATTTTTTGGTCATTTGTCATTGGTCATTGGTCATTTGTCATTTGTAGAAATTAATAGGCTGTCATTGAAATGATAGGTAAATAAAGTTTATGGTGAGTGAAGTTAAAACAGTTTCAGGGCGCGGTATACCTTTGGTGGGCAATGATATAGATACCGATCGCATTATTCCCGCGCGATATTTAAAAGCCGTTACCTTTGATGGGTTAGGCGAAGGTGCGTTTATTGATGACCGGACAGCACTTAAAGGTGAACATCCCTTTGACCAACCGCAATATCAAGGCGCGAATATTTTAATAGTCAACCGTAACTTTGGCTGTGGTTCATCACGGGAACACGCACCCCAAGCGATCGCAAAATGGGGAATCCAAGCTTTAATAGGTGAAAGCTTCGCAGAAATCTTTTTCGGTAACTGTGTGGCAATGGGTATACCTTGTCTGACAGCCGACGCTGCTACTGTTAAACAACTGCAAGAGTTAGTAGCTGCCAATCCTCAAGCCGCCGTGACAGTAAATCTGGAAACTTTGCAAGTGCAAATTGATGATTATACTGCCCCAGTTGCGATCGGTGAAGGTACAAGAAGCACATTTATTTCTGGGACTTGGGATGCTTGCGGTCAGTTGGTGGCGAATGCTAGCCAAGTTCGGACAACAGCTGCAAGATTACCCTACATAGGTTGGGGCAATATAGCCGCAAGTTAGTTTTTTCTCATTCCCTGCCTGACAAGCAGGGAATGAGAAAATGGCAAAAATTTTATAACCACTCGTTGAAAAAGAATTCAGGAGTCAGAATTCAGGAGTCAGAATTCAGGAGTCAGAATCAAGACGCTCGTTCCTCTCTACGAGACGCTGCGCGAACGCTACCGCTACGCTATCAGTCGGGGATTCAGACCCGCGACTTTCTTGTTGACCACCAAATTTTCAATTTGGTGGGGTTGCAAAAACGTCGATTATTCAGACACTCGCAGACTCGCTCTAAGTGAAGCCATGCCGTTGGGCGCAGCCTCTCGTTCGCGTTAGCGTCTCTGAAAGAGAAGAGAAGGCTTTACGCTGCGCTATCCGCTTTTTCGTTCAGAATTCAGAATGAATTCTGACTCCTGACTCCTGAATTCTGTTCGATAAAACATCAATATTGGGTGGACATCGCCCACCCAATATTGTTATCCCATTAATTCAGCAGTCTTCTTCTTATCCAACTTGAGAATCAACACACCCAAAGGTGGCAAACACAAATCTAGCGAATAGGGACGACTGTGCAAAGACCAATCATCCGTCCACTTACCGCCTAAGTTGCCCATATTGCTGCCACCATATTGACGTGCATCACTATTGAACAACTCAGTATAAAATCCCTTTTGCGGTACACCGATGCGGTAGTGAGAATGGGGTTGCGGTGTAAAATTGCAAACCACGATCGCAAAATCATCAGAATCCTTGTCACGACGGATGAAGGAAACTACACTATGGCGATTATCACTACAGTCAATCCATTCAAACCCAGGTTCAGCAAAATCCTGAGTGTACAAAACAGGCTCAGAACGGTAGAGATGGTTCAATTCCTGGAAAAACGTTTTTAACTGTTGGTGGGCTTCATGCTGCAATAAATGCCACTCCAAATCTGCCCAAGCATTCCACTCACTCCACTGCCCAAACTCCATGCTCATAAACATGGTTTTCTTGCCTGGGTGAGCAAACATATAGCTAAATAAACAACGGATATTAGCTAACTTCTGCCATGTATCTCCCGGCATTTTACCGATGATATTGCTCTTGCCATGCACCACTTCATCGTGGGATAGAGCCAGCATGAAGTTCTCACTGTGGTTGTACCACATACTAAAGGTGATATTGTTTTGGTGGAACTGGCGGAACCAAGGGTCCATGCTGAAGTAATCCAGCATATCGTGCATCCAGCCCATATTCCACTTCAAGTTAAAACCCAGTCCGCCTGTGTAGGTGGGCCAAGATACCATTGGCCAGGAAGTAGATTCTTCAGCAATTGAGAGAATGCCGGGGAAATAGCTAAAGATAATGTGATTGACCTGACGCAGAAAATCTGCTGCTTCTAGATTTTCTCTGCCGCCGTACTGGTTGGGCAGCCATTCTCCGGGTTCGCGGCAATAGTCGTTATAGAGCATCGAGGCAACAGCATCTACACGAATCCCGTCAATGTGATACTTGTCGAACCAGAAGAGGGCATTGGCTGCGAGGAAATTACTAACTTCATGGCGACCATAGTTGAACACCAAAGTACCCCATTCTTTGTGTTCACCTTTGCGAGGGTCAGCGTGTTCGTACAGGTGGCTACCATCAAAGAAAGCTAAACCATGTCCATCTTTGGGGAAGTGACCCGGAACCCAATCCACAATTACCCCTATATCATTTTGGTGACATTTGTCAACAAAATACATGAAATCTTCGGGGCTGCCAAAACGGGAGGTGGGAGCATAGTACCCAGTTACTTGATAACCCCAAGAACCATCAAAGGGATGCTCCGCAATGGGTAGCATTTCTATATGGGTGTATCCAAATTCTTTGACATAAGGAATTAGTCGGTCAGCTAGTTCCCGGTAGGTAAGGAAGCGTGCGCCCGGCTTAAGTTCCGAAACGATAACTACCGGTTCAGTTTCACCATTTGGCAGTTTAGCAGGTTCGGCACTCGAAGCGTGTAACCAAGACCCTAAATGCACTTCATAAACTGAGACGGGCTGGGTAAGGGGATCAGTATGTCGCCGCTTCTCCATCCAGCTTTCGTCATCCCAAGTGTAAGCATCTAAATCAGTGACAATAGATGCCGTTTTCGGGCGGGGTTCTTGCTGGAAACCGTAGGGATCGGATTTTTCGTAAATGTGTCCTTCAAAATTTTTGATTTCATATTTGTAATGCTCTCCCACACCGATTTCAGGAATAAACAATTCCCAAACCCCGGTTGGCCCTTTACGCATTTGGTGTTTGCGCCCATCCCAGAGGTTGAAATCTCCCAACAATGAAACGTTACGAGCATTGGGTGCCCAAACTGCAAAATAAACGCCCTTAACGCCGCCTATTTCCGTGGTGTGCGCTCCCAGTTTTTCGTATATTCGGTGATGGTTGCCTTCACTAAATAAATGCAAATCAAAATCTGTCAAATTAGGAGAACGGAAGGCGTAAGGATCATAAGTAACACGCTCATGTTCTCCTTCTTTAATCCGTAACTGGTAGTTTGCCAGTTCTGCGGTTTCAATAGTGCATTCAAAAAAGTGAGGATGATGCACTGTTTGCATTGGGTATTCTTTCCGTTGTTCAGGAAGAACAACCCATACTGCACTTGCATTTGGTAAGTAGGCCCGCACAGCCCAGACAGTTTTGCCGTCTTGTTCTATGGGATGAGAACCTAGTATTTCAAAGGGATCGTTATGCTGATTCCAAACGATGCTGTTAACCTGTTCAGGGGCGATCGTGGTCATGGACATGAAGCTACCTAAGTGAAATAACGTGATTGACTAAATCTACTTTTTTAATATCTATATATATTCTTTACATTTATTTGCAATTTTGTCGCCACCGTTATCGTACATCAGAATGGGGAATGGGGAATGGGGAATGGGGAATGGGGAATTTATCAAAAATTTAAAAATGGGAAAAACTGAAGTAAGGTTTTACGTAGGCGAAGCAAGAAAATCTGTTCCCGAATTTTGGGATCTAGTTTTGGTGGTGGGGCTTCTTGAAGCTGTGCTTGTAATTGAATGTATTCGGCAGCTGTTAGAAAGCTTCCATCAATTGGCGATCGCGCTTCTATGATAATCTTTGTCCGTAATATTTCTTCTGGTGTATCTTCTGGTGGCGGTAATGCTATGACTACTGATGATGTCCAATAGCTACTTACTACAACAAAAGTTGCACTAATCACAAACAAGCTCAGAAATTTTACTGCCTTTCTCGCTTTAACTCTCCCCATCTCTTGAACTGCATTCACAACGCAGCATGAAAATCTGTTTCCCAGTACCCAATTCCCAAAGTTATAAATTTTCCCAATAAAAATCTGGCAATATCAAGAAACATCACTAGGTCTGTCCTAATACAGAATAGACTACAGGGAATGCTCTTGAGCAATTGCCAGCGATCGCAATGAATTCTTTTGTCCTCTCAAAACTCAGGAGTTTCAGCTATTCCAAACACTAAATTGTGGAAGTATTTTGCCCACAAGATGGCTTAGATTTACGGAACTAAACTCTCTTTTACTTGGAATAAGGTTCGGTCAGGCGAGAATTTTCAGGCGGACACTTGGTTGACGAGGTAATCCTCATCACCAGTGTCCTTTTATTGCTGCCCTACTTAGCTGATATTTGAGCAAACTCTAGGCTCTGATACACCAAAAGAAAGATCAAGGTTTCTAGATAAACCTATTAATTCAAGCTATGTGGTGACGAGCGTTGTTACTAAGCTATTTTGGGCATGATTTCAACTAAAGCTAAAAGCTTAAGATGCCTTATTTAGGAGTAGCAGCAGGTGTAGCAGCAGGTGTAGCCGCAGGTGTGGTTTTAGTAGCGGGAGGCGCATCAGTTGGTTCACCTGTAGCAGCAGGAGTACCACCAGGAGTAGTACCACCATCACCACCGCCTTCACCACAGGCTCCCAGAATTGTAGCTAGACTTAAGATTACAGCCAAACCAAAGATTTTTGTTTTCATAACTCCTCTTTCACCAATTGTGGCTAGAAAAATTTTTCGCCTGTTGAATACGATACCGTATTTATTGCTTTTTTTTTAATGCTGTGAGATTACATACTTAAAAAAAATAATCCTTTGGGATATTCTTTATTAGCAGTATGTCTCATACAGCTATCTGATTAGTTTCTCTTAACTCAGAAGCAAAAAGGAAATTACCAAATTTTCTAGCAAACCGAGCTATCATAACAAAAAATTTTATTTTTTTCACAGAGTATTGCACCTTGCTGCCCGGCGTTGCCATACTTTAGGTTCTATCTCTAAAGGGTAAGCTGTCTGGTTGCTAATCGCTGATTGCAAACATTGCAATATCTAGAGGATGCAAACATTGCTACAGCTACCTATCAGAACAGTTAAAAGGGTGTAGTCTGTTATGTGTGCTTGTTGCACAGAAGTAAGTCTTAACCCTATCAAAAACAGACAATCAAGAAAATCAATCTAAAGTACAGTATTTTCAATCTAAAAAATTTATGGTAGTTGCTCGTAAATCTGCTATTTCTGGAAAGGGTAATTGGTTCTGGCGAGATTCTATGTTTTCTTTAGGAAGGCGACGTTCTACGCGTATAGAGTCTGTAGCACAGAGCGCTGCTACACCAGCAACCAAATCCACACCCTTATCCTCTCAAAGACAACAGCGTTCCTCAAAAAATTTAGCGGTTTCTGCCACAAATAAGGCAGCTATGCCCAAATCGGTGAAAGAGTTGGGTAGACAAAAGTTACCAAATCTCAATGAGCAGTCCAGTGCGACTCAGAAAAGTTCAGGGGTAGATTTTCTTGGACTTCCGACAATGCCTAATTCTGGAGCCGTACCTTTATGGTTGTTGCGCTTGTACACATTTCATCGTTATTCGACAGTTTTGGCGTTTTTGGTAGTAGCATCGACACTTGCTGTTTATGGCTGGACAGTATATTCCCAAGAGCTTTGGAGTAAGTCATATCGCAGACTGCAAAACCTCCAACGTCATGAGCGGTTACTAACGACAACCAACGCCACGCTGACAAATAGAATGGCTAAGGAAGCGGAACAACCAACAGCAGGGCTAGTATCGCCAACCCCTCAAGGAATGATTTTCTTGTCTCCAGCACCTCATACTCCTAAGCCAGCATCATCTAATAAAATAACGCCTAACATAACGCCAAGTTCGGAAACGCAACGGCAAACGCTATCACCACTTGGATATTAAGAGTTAGGAGAGACGCGATTAATCGCGTCTGTACAGGAGTTATGGAGTAACTAACTTTAAGTTTGGACTTTTGACTCCGAAAAGTAATTTGGTACTGAGTAGGCAATGCAAAAATTACCAAGCAGAACAAGATTAAGAAAGTCTCGGAATCCAGCCTTCAAAAAGCAGCAGAAGGGTTCTAAACGAGGGTTATTGGGGACACTTGCCTCTAATATCCAAAACCAAACATCCAATACCAAGTCCCGGCTGTTCGTCGTCTGGGGCGTATTAATGGCAGCAGGATTGGGGTTAGGTATCAAGTTGTATAACTTGCAAATTGTCAAGGGAACAAAATTAACGGAGCAGGCGCGGAACCAGCAAATGGTGGATTTGCGACCTTTTATGCCCCGCCGCCCGGTGGTAGATCGCAATAGTGAACTGTTGGCGATTGACCGTCCTGTGTATACTTTGTACGCTCATCCCAAGCTGTTTGATAAGTCTAATGAAGAGATGGCAGAGCGACTTGCCCCAATATTGGCCAAAGATACTGCTGAATTGGTGAAAACTTTTCAAAGTAAAAAAAGCGGAATTATACTTGCCCCAGCCCTACCGGAAGAAATTATTGATCGCGTGACTTCTTTGCGTTTAAATGGCTTAGAGTTAATTCAAAAATACTCCCGATATTATCCGCCAGACGATTTGGTTGCTGATGTGGTGGGTTATGTGAATGTTGACCGTCGTGGTCAAGCAGGTGTGGAATATTCTCAAGAGAAGTTGTTAGAACGTCCTGTGCAAACGGTGCGGCTCAGTCGCTCTGGTAATGGAGCCGTGATGCCAGATCATGCACCGGAAGGTTTTCTGCATTTTGATGATTTGCGGCTACAACTCACAATCGATAGCCGTCTGCAACGGATTGCTAGCCTGGCACTCAAACAACAAATGGAGAAGTTTGATGCTAAACGTGGGGCGGTAATTGTAATGGATGCGTTGGATGGTTCCTTACTCGCCCTCGTTTCTCAGCCTACCTATAACCCTAATGAATACGCTAAAGCTAATATCTCGCTGTTCAAAAACTGGACGGTGGCGGATCTTTATGAACCGGGATCGACTTTTAAGCCTTTGAATGTGGCGATCGCTCTGGAAAATAATGTCATCAAACCAGATGATATGTTTAATGACTCCGGTTCTATTCGAGTGGCTAATTACACCATCAAAAATGCGATGAATAATGGTAATGGGCGAATCAGTATCGCTCAAATTTTGCAATATTCCAGCAACATTGGCATGGTGCAAATTATCCAACGCTTAAAGCCTTCAATCTACTACAACTGGCTAGAACGTTTGGGGCTAGGACAAAAAGTTGATACAGATTTACCTTTTGAAGTTGGCGGTCGGCTTAAAAGTCAAGAAGAATTTATCGCTTCGCCAATTGAACCAGCTACTACTTCCTTTGGGCAAGGTTTTTCGATGACACCGATACAGCTAGTGCAAATGCACGGTGCTTTAGCCAATGGCGGTAAATTGGTTACACCCCATGTAGTACGCGGGTTGATTGATACCAAAGGGCAGATGCATGATTCACCCACTCGGACTATATCACGCCAAATTTTCTCAGCCGCAACAGCCCAAAAGGTTGTAGAAATGATGGAAACTGTTGTTAATGAAGGCAGTGGTAAGGCGGCACAAATTCCCGGATATCGCATTGCTGGTAAAACTGGTACAGCCCAAAAAGCTAGTCCTAATGGTGGTTATATCAAGGGTGCTAGAATGACCAGTTTCGTGGCTATTTTACCAGTAGAATCTCCTCGCTATGTAGTGTTTGCACTGGTGGATGAGCCAAAAGGAGAAAGTGCTTATGGTTCTACTGTTGCTGCACCAATTGTTAAGTCAGTAATCGAAGCACTGATTCCTCTTGAGGAGATTCCGCCAAGTAAGCCGATTGAGCAACAGCCGAAAGTGCCGTAGGGAGTAGGGGAGGGGCAGGGAGCAGGGGGGCAGGGGAGCAGAGGAGGCAGAGGGAGCAAGGGGGAAATAACCAATGCCCAATGCCCAATGCCCCATGCCCAATACCCTTCTTTTGAAACTTAATCTTTGTTTATAACCAGGGAAAGAGGTACAGAAAGCTACTGGTGTGGAAACCTAGGTATTAGAGGTGAAACTAATTTCTCACTTTTCCAAAGCTAGCGAAGATTCCATGCAAAGCAATTTAGTTATATTTCCTAATGCTGGGACTGCGAAAAAAAGCACCCAAACAGAAGAAAGAACAATTACCAAGTACCACCGTGCTGAGGAGCAATTTATAGAACTGCTAGCAATGGAGGATTTGGATCATCAGCTGGATGTAAAACCTGCAATAGCTAGTGAGTTTGAACAGGCGCTCTCAACAGCAATTCGCGCCGCTTATAAAAACGATCGCTCTGATGAACAGGCTCACCGTTTTTTGCAACGGATACTTTATCGAATTAATCGGCTTAAGCTGTTTTGGTACGACGATTTGCAGCATTATACCAATGAGCGATCGCTTTATTTATCCTCATGTCGCGATCAAATTGAGGCTGCTTGGCAAAACTGGGAACTGGCACAGATCGATTTACCAGCGCTGCAACAATTGGATGTCAAGCACGCTTTAATTGAGCGTGCATCCGCCGATTTAAATCCGCCTTTGTCGGATAGTAGCCGCTATATTCGTGAGGATATGACTGAAGCTGGCTATCGTCACCTGCTAGCGATCGGTTCCTTTGATGGCTTGGTTGAAGGTAGTCGTCTATGCTACGTATTGGGTGGTGCTGCTAATGAAGTGCAGTGTACGCTGGTGCGAGTACTACTAGAAGAATACGGCAATGGTCGTTTATCCCGCAAGCACTCGACATTTTTTGCCCAAATGCTGGCTGAGTTTGGGATGAACACTGAACCAGAAGGATACTTCGATTTAGTGCCTTGGGAAGTTCTAGCTTGTGCTAATCATAATTTTTTGACCACCGATCGCAAACGCTATTTCCTACGTTATTGTGGTGCGTTGACATATTTTGAAGTGGCTGGCCCTGCGGCTTATAAAAACTATCTGGCGGCGGCGCAACGATTGGGACTGTCAGAGGCGGCGATGGGTTATTGGGAACTGCACATCAGGGAAGATGAACGCCACGGTCGTTGGATGTTAGATGATGTTGCTTTGTCTTTAGCAGAACAGTATCCCAAGAATGCGTGGGAACTCCTGCTTGGGTATGACCAGGAGAAACTAATGGGCGATCGCGCCGCTACTGCTGTTGTGCGATCGATACGCGAAGCAAAACAATTCGTCTGACTCGTATGTGAAGATAAATCCCAAAAATTAGAAATTAAAAATAGCAGGTTTTAGCATTTTAATTTGACATTTTTAAGTCATTTTATATCTAATTAACCTGCAAAAAGATTTCTTTAGCAACACCTTGCTAAAGGAACAGTTTCTTATTGCCTTAATACAAGGTAATAAATAATTTCTTTCCTGCTTATTATACATTACCAATTGATTGCAGTCAAATGAAAGATATCTTTTTTTGTCCTGAAGAATCCAATTTCTACTCAAACTGTTTAGAAAGCTTTGTGATCAGAAATTGTAAAAATTCTGAATCTATTGTGGAGTTTGGTTCAGGAGATGGCAGCCCTGTAATTAATTCCTTATTGAGAAACAACTTTAATGGCGTAATCCAGGGATTTGAATTAAATACTTCTGCATTGAAGGTTGCCAATTCAACCATCGATGAATACAATCTCACAAATAAATATATAATACATAATTCATCTTTGTTTAATTCGTCTCAACCAGATGCCGAGTATCTTGTAGCCAATCCACCCTATCTACCCGCACCAGATGACGATATTTATATACCACTTTTATTTGGGGGCGTAGATGGAGCAACAGTTACCAATGATCTTTTGTCGTTAGATTATGAAAATGTCTTGGTTTTAATATCTAGCTTTTCTAATCCCATAAATACGTTGAACCTAGCAAAACAAAATGGTTATTATGTTCAAAATTTCATGGTGTTACCTTTGCAGTTCGGCTACTATAGCTCGGAGCCAAAAGTAAAAAAACACATAGAAGAACTCCGAAAAAACAAAATGGCGTTTTATTCTGGTGATTATTATTTTTTAGCTGGCGTTTTATTTACAAAATCACAGAATCCTGGAATTGATTTATCTAATCAATTAGCTCAGGTGATGACGAGTTTGTGAAAATATATAGGCTGAGATTCCTGACTTATTAAATAAGTCGGGAATCAGATTTTTCTTGATTAAAACTTTGATTTTAGGATGAATAAGGTTTAAGCCGAAGATTTTCCTTCACAGTAGAAGCCGTATCTGGGTAATCGCTAAATACGCCATCAATACCTAAGCTGAAAAATAGTTCATATTCCTCTTGGGGATTTCCTTGAAAATCCAGTGGCAAAAAGTAGTCTTCATTGCGGAAAGTCCAGACATGAACCAGCAAACCAGCCGTGTGAGCGTCAGTTACTAAAGATGTAGGCGATGTCTGGCGACAAGCCGCTCCGCGTCTACGCAATTTACCACTACTATCTCTAGGAACCAGCAAATTTTTATGAACCCCAACCGCCTGTGCATATTTAGCAATCTCTTCTAAACCTGATGCAGTGACTAAATCTGCATAAGTGCGTTCATCGCCACTAACGACAAAATCATTAGGCTTACCACTGTTATTCAGCAATTGCACCAGAGGTAAATCAGTCTTTGTAGATAAATCTTGTAAATTACTCACTTCAAAAGACTGAATGAAAATAGGTGCATTAGCGCCCTCATAACCGTTGGCTGTCAAAGTTGCAAGTAGGGGTGGTTCTAAGGCTAACCCAATAGATTTAAAGTAAGTTGGGTGCTTAGTTTCTGGATAAATGCCGATCGCACGATTAATTTCGGCACTTTTACGCTTCACTAAATCAATGATTTCTTGTAGCGTAGGAATTTCAAAGAGTCCATCATAAGCGGTATTTTGCGATCGCAGTTGCCCAATTCGCTCTTTGGCTCGTAGTGTTTTCACTTCTGCCAAGGTAAAATCTTCAGTAAACCAGCCAGTTTTTGATTCGCCATCAATTATTTTGGTGGTTTGACGGTGAGCAAATTCTACATGGCTAACAACGTCGGTGGTTTCAGAAATCTCATTTTCGTGACGAGCAATTAAAACACCGTCTTTGGTGGAAACTAAATCAGGTTCAATATAATCAGCACCCAATGCAATCGCTAATTCATAAGCAGCTAAAGTATGTTCTGGACGATAGCCGCTAGCGCCTCGGTGTGCAATGATAATTGGAGATGTTGTACTAATAGCCACTTACATCAACTAATCGATATCCTTCACCAACCAGTTTGTCAAAAGTAGCTTGATACTGGGCTGAAGTCAATCCATGTCGCGCCTGCCAAGCTGAACCACCAGACTTTTCCCAAATAGCGGCGTATCGGTTTTGTCCGTTGACATCATAACCACTTACGTCAACTAATCGATATCCTTCACCAACTAGTTTGTCAAAAGTCGCTTGATACTGGGCTGAAGTCAATCCATGTCGCGCTTCCCAAGCAGGGCCACCAGATTTGACCCAAATAGCAGCGTATCGGTCTTGTCCGTTGACACCATAACCACTAACATCAACTAACCGATATCCCTCACCAACTAGTTTGTCAAAAGTAGCTTGATACTGTGCCGAAGTCAATCCATGTCGCGCTTGCCAAGCTGGTCCGTCAGACTTCTCCCAAATAGCGGCATATCGGTCTTGTCCGTTCACAGCATAACCACTAACGTGAACTAATCGATATCCTTCACCAACTAGTTTATCAAAAGTCGCTTGATACTGGGCTGAGGTTAATCCATGTCGCGCTTGCCAAGCTGGTCCGCCAGACTTGACCCAAATAGCAGCGTATCGGCCTTGCCCCTTGACCTCATAACCACTGACATCAACTAACCGATATCCTTCGCCAACCAGTTTGTCAAACGTAGCTTGATACTGGGCCGAGGTCAATCCATGCCGCGCTTCCCAAGCCCCACTACCAGACTTGACCCAAATAGCGGCGTATCGGTCTTGTCCGTTAGCGATCGCTTGTCTTCTGACATCAGGTATTCTCTGTAATTGGGCAACATTTTGAGCAATTACCTTTGTGTTTGTCTCACTATTGCTGACACTATTAGCAAAGTTAATGGGAGCGGCAAAAGCAGAACTGACTAAAGTTGCAAGTAACGCTGCACTAGAGGCAGTAAATGTTAAAGAACGTATGAACATATTAGTAAAATAAAAATGTAAATTTGGGCTGCACTGACTAAATAGGGTTGCATTTATTTTTTATGCAATACCCAGGTAGCGATGCTGACAATTGTGGATACCCAAGATTTATAGATGATTCCTGAATTCAGAATACCGAACTTTTATTTGTATATCTTTGGCATAACTTTACTATGTAGTTTTAGCTTATTTTCTACCGATGATAGCTAATTAAAGGCGCGATACTCTCTATTTTGTGCTTTGCACTTTCTTACACTTTAAAGAAAAAGTATTTTAACTCGCCCAGAAGAACATGAAATCAAATAAGCTTAGTACAAAATACATTTATATTGACTTTAAAAACATCTTATTCCTCAGCCAATAAGAATGGGTTATATAGTTATTGAACCATATTTTTGAGATGGTAACGATCAAGATCGCACCCCTCTCAATACGGTTCGAATAAGGTTTTTTGATGAAAGTTATAGATTGCAAAGACGCGATAAATCGCCGTCTCTTCCCTTAACCGAACCGTATTGGCATCACTAGTAATGAAAGTTGCCGAAAGATATCTGGTACTTCCTTGCCCTAGTTGTAGCGATCGCCTACCAAGACATCCAATTTGGGTAGAATATAATATGAAAGATTTATTCATGAAAGCCTTGATTTCACGGGTTAGTCGCGGCTATCCAAACAATAGGCTTCATTATCTTTAATTTTATTCCTAGATATTTTGTAATTATTCTAATGACACAGATTAAGCCGGAAGTAAAGCGCACAGAAGAATTGCGCCAGTTATTGCAACAAGCCAGCTATGCTTATTACGTCCTAGATACTCCAATTATGGAGGATGCAGTCTATGACCAGCTATATCGAGAATTACAACAACTAGAAATTCAATATCCAGAGTTGACAGCACCCGATAGCCCGACTCAGCGCGTGGGTGAGAGACCAGCAACGCAGTTTACTTCGGTGCGGCATAATATCCCCCTGTACAGTCTGGAAAATGCGTTTAATATTCATGAGTTGCAAGGGTGGGATCAGCGTTGGCGGCGACAAGTACCGAAAATAGATTCAGTGGAATATGTCACTGAACTGAAAATTGATGGTTCTGCTTTGGCTCTTACCTACCAAGATGGCATTCTAGTTAGGGGGACAACTAGGGGTGATGGCGTGACAGGTGAAGATATCACCCAAAATGTACGGACAATTCGCTCAATTCCCTTGCGTTTAAATTTTGAAGGGTTAGAAATTCTAGAAAGGGTGGAAGTGCGAGGCGAAGCGTTTTTGCCGTTGGAAGTATTTAAACAAATCAATGAGGAAAGGCAAAAAGCAGGGGAGCAATTATTTGCCAATCCCCGGAATGCCGCAGCAGGTACACTCAGGCAATTAGACTCGCGCATTGTCGCTAAACGGCGGTTAGCTTTCTTTGGCTATACTCTGCACATTCCTGGTAGAGATGACACCAGTATTGCCAATACCCAATGGGAAGCGTTGGAGTTGTTAGAAAAGATGGGTTTTCAAGTGAACCCAAACCATAAATTATGTGCCTCGATCGCAGAAGTCGCAAAATATTATGAATATTGGGATACGGAACGCTTGAATTTACCCTATATGACTGATGGGGTGGTAGTAAAGCTAAATTCTTTTAAACTTCAGGAACAGCTAGGGTTTACCCAGAAATTTCCTCGCTGGGCGATCGCGTTAAAGTACCCCGCCGAAGAAGCACCCACCCGTGTGGAAAATATTGCTGTAAATGTCGGACGAACTGGGGCGTTAACGCCGTTAGCTGAGATGCGCCCTGTACAACTGGCGGGGACAACAGTTTCTCGCGCGACTTTACACAATAGCGATCGCATTGCTCAATTAGATATCCGCATTGGGGATACTGTTATTGTCCGCAAAGCTGGAGAAATCATTCCAGAAGTCGTGAGGGTACTCAAAGAACTCCGTCCTGCTGACACTGAACCCTTTGTTATGCCCACCCATTGCCCTGTCTGCGATCAAGCAGTGGTGCGAGAATCAGGTGAGGCGGTGACTCGGTGCGTCAATGCTTCCTGTGCAGCGATTCTCAAAGGTTCCATTGAACATTGGGTAAGTCGTGATGCGTTGGATATTAAAGGTTTAGGTGAAAAGCTGGTGCATCAACTCGTTGATAAAGTTTTAGTGCATTCCGTTGCCGATTTATATGAGTTGACAGCAGAGAAGTTATGTGCATTAGAAAGGATGGGGCAAAAGTCAGCAGAGAAATTGATTGATGCGATCGCTCAATCAAAAAATCAACCTTGGTCAAGGGTATTGTATGGTTTAGGTATTCGTCACGTTGGCAGTGTGAATGCCCAATTGTTGACTCAAAAATATTTCACCGTAGAACAGTTAGCGACAGCAAAGCAATCGGATATTGAAGGAATTTACGGTATTGGTGCTGAAATTGCCCAATCTGTGTACCAGTGGTTTCGGATTGATGCCAACCAAAGATTGATAGAACGCTTACAAGCAGAAGGATTGCAATTAACTGCGCCAGAAGAAACAAAAACACTTGGTGATGGTAATCAAATCTTCGCAGGTAAAACTTTTGTAGTTACAGGCACATTGCCAACCCTAAAGCGAGACGAGGCAAAGGCTTTGATTCAAAAAGCTGGTGGAAAAGTGACTGATTCGGTGAGTAAAAAAACAGATTATTTGGTAGTAGGAGAAGATGCAGGTTCTAAATTAGAAAAAGCGCTCTCTTTGGGAATTACACAGTTAAGCGAAGTGCAGTTGTTGGAAATGCTTAACGATTGACATCCTCACCGCCGTGCTGGAAACACGGGGTTTTAAACCCATTTTTCTGATAATTCGTAATTAAAAAAACGGGATAGAGTATAAAGACTTCTACAGCTTAAACTTTCTTAAGCTGTAGAAGTCTTTTAATTTGCATCCCCCAAAAAATAAATCTCTTGTGGGGTGGACATCTTGTCCGCCCTAGTTGTGCCAATTAAATGCACGACATAATTACGTTTGGATCAAGACTTGATCCTCCCTAAGCTTCCTTAAAAAGAGGGGAATTAGAGCAGACTAAGTTGCCCAAATTCATCTGTAGCAAGCCCACAGGGTGCAAATAGTTAGGCAGTTTAAAATTCGATACTTTTATACTACTGCAAATCGATAGATTTAACGTATAATGTTTTTCAAATGCGATCGCTTCCTTTGGGATGTAGCCATTAAGTGCAAACAACATACCAAAGGAAACGGACGAGTGTGAACACCGCCCTATGAATCAAACTTATGGAGAATTCAGATGACTAACAAACACATTGAAGTCAAACAGGTAGCTGGTTTCATTGGTGCTGAAATCAGTGGCATAGACCTTTCACGTCCTTTGCACGATGATGCAGTTAAAGAAATTCGTCAAGCGCTATTGAAGTGGAAAGTCGTGTTCTTTCGCGGACAGAACATCGATCATGCTGCACAGGTTGCATTCACGGCTCGTTTTGGCGAAGTGACCTACGCACATCCCCACGAAGATGAGCCGGTAGAAGGTTTCTCAGAAATCTTGCCAATTGACCGCAGCCGCTACGAACGGCGTAATGGCCTACGACGTTCCAGCTACGAGAGTCGCTGGCATACCGATGTGACAGCAGTTGTCAACCCACCTGCGGCATCTATTTTGCGTGCAGTTAACGTTCCTAGTTTTGGTGGTGACACACAGTGGACTAATTTGGTCGCAGCCTACGAAGGTCTATCAGCACCCCTGCGGGCGCTTGCAGACGGATTGAAAGCCGAACATCGCTTCAATGCGCGTTTGAATCTGCCCAGCAATAGCAAGATCGCCCAGCGCATTGCTGCCAATCCACTGGTTTCAATTCACCCAGTAGTACGCGTTCATCCTGAAACAGGCGAACGAGCATTGTACGTGAATCCTGGTTTCACCTCACACATTCTTGACGTGTCACGACAAGAAAGCGACCTGCTGCTTGAGTTGTTCTTCAACCAAATTACCAAGCCTGCCTACACCACTCGCTTCCGATGGAACAACGGTGACATTGCCTTCTGGGATAACCGCGCCACCTCGCATTTAGCCCCACAGGATCTAGATCATCTGGAAGTTGAGCGCGTCCTCTATCGCACAACCATCACGGGTGATGTTCCAGTTGGGCCCGATGGTTTCCGATCGCAAGTGGTTGAGGGTGAAGCATTCAGTAGCGAGTTACCAACCATCTTGAAGAACAGAGCCGATAAGCTAGAAGCAGCAGTGCTTTCGTAAGTAGTTAAAAGCTTATATACAAGGCTTTACCCACCTACGCGGGTTCATAACCTGGATTTCTCACTTGTGAGAAATCCAAGGGGTGTGGCAGGATGGGGAAGAAGTCTTACCCCCCACACTCCCCACACTCCCCACACTCCCCACACTCCCCACACTCCTCTTCTCCCTCTGCCTAAACTATGCGTGAGAAATCCAGGATAACAAGGGGCACAAATCCCCTTGTTAATTTTTTCTAACTCTACAGAGGTGGACGATAACCAAAATTGATCTGGATTGTACTGTTATATTTCTGAAGAATATTACCAAAACCTTGATAATATTGATAGCGATTGCGTTCAACTCTGGAACCCTAGTAGATCGTTTACCCTAAAAATGGTCAAAGGTAAATTTGGAGTTTTATTAAATAAAACAAATGTCCGAAGAAAAGCCTATAAGTCCTTGGAACTACAAACCTTGGTGGTGTCAGCCCTGGTCTATAGTTCTCACAGGTGTAACAATCATTAGTGGTAGCTGGTTACTATTTAAAACTATCTGGCTAACCATTCTCGTCTCTATCCCTATAGTGATGTGGATGGGATTTTTTGTGTTGTTTTGGCCACAACTAATGATTCGCAGTGGGATTTTAGAGTCGTATAAAGACTAATTCTAGATTTCATAATTCTTGCTTTTGTGTAACAATCCACATCAAATCTAACCACAATTGAGGATAAGCCTTCTTAATCTGCGATTTGGGGTCATGCAACAGATTTGTCGCATTCAAGCAAACAACTTCAACTAGACCCAGAGATTCTGCCACTTCTATCAGTAAATTTTTTTCTGCGACTACAGCATCAATCAGTCTGTCAGGACAGTAAATTTTAATATGTTTGGCATGAGCGGTATACGCTCCTTCTAAGCTAGAATTTAGCACTTTTATATAGCAGTGGCGTAGTAATTCCCATGCTGTTGGGTGATATTGCTGCATAATAAAGGTAAATTGTTGGGTTACGTCTTCTTCAGTGATCATTACTCTCTCCATTATTATTGTGCTAAAAACTGCAATTTCATCTCTGCACAGTAGAGATGACGCAGCATTACTAATCTTGTGTGCATTTTTATCTGAGTAAAATTAGCAATTTTAGTTTGGGTAAAATTTATCCATCTGGCAGAATTTGTTGATAAGTTTTCTACGGTTTATGTTACTTTCCTATCAAGGATCAAAGCTGAAACCGATTACTAAAACCGTATCAATCGCTGCTTTATACCAAACTAATTGCTATAAAGCCAAGTTACTGAAAACAGAATTAAGCAGCCAGAATAACTTTTGTGCAAGTGGTAGATGAATCAAAGCAAAAATTTTGCCCACCACAAGAAAGCTAGTGATATTTAGGTTTTAGTTAAATCCACTACGGCTTTTTAAAACTCAAAGATTAAAGCCAATCAATCAGGATAGCCATCTACGCAGAGATCATCTGGACTGGACTGCAAAATTAAGCGATCGCACATTTTTATTTTTGCTGTCAGTCTGCTTAGTTGTCTGACGCTCCCTTTGGCAAACAACAATCTAACTCTCGGAATTTATCTGCATCCAAACAAACTATCAGTATCAAAAATATCCCGTTTTGATAGGAACTCTGGCAGTATGATAAGTTTTGATAATTTTTAGTTGACAATGATAATTTTCAACATGGCTTTGGGTAGAAGACCTTATAAGCATATAGATGCTCAGAGGATTTGCACGGTGAGAGTTAGGGTAATATGAACAACAGAGCAAACCAAAGGCATGAAGAACATCATGCAATACAATATTTCTGTATATTCAATCGAATGTTGATTTTCGTTGCAGAGATATTTATATCACGCAGCCTGGTTGCTGGAGAGTTAGCCCTGCGGTTGTTGCAAAAATTCCAGCGTATCAGACTTTCCTGGCTAAGGCTCGGACACTCATCTGTGAAAACACCAGTTGCTCCTCTATATAAAAATGAAGCAGAAAGGCTCAAAGCATTAACAGACTACAATATTCTGGACACTCTACCTGAACAAGCATTTGATGACCTAACTGCTATTGCTGCCTACGTTTGTAAGACTCCAATTGCTTTAATCAGCTTAGTGGATGCCGATCGCCAATGGTTTAAATCTAACATTGGATTAAAAGTTAGAGAAACGCCCAGAGAGTCGGCTTTTTGCTCCCATGCTATTCTGCAACCAGAGAATATATTAGTAGTTCCCAACGCCATCAAGGACGCTCGCTTTGCGAACAATCCTCTAGTTAAAAGTAATTCTAAAATTCGTTTTTACGCTGGTGTGCCACTAGTTACGCCTAATGGTTTTCCAATAGGGACGTTGTGTGTGATGGACACCGTTCCTCGTCAGCTAAGTTACCAGCAGTTGGATGCACTACGCCGCTTAACTCGGCAAGCGATCGCTCAGATGGAACTCATTCAGGAAATTCGCAACCGTAAACAATCAGAGATAGAAGGAAGGCAGTTATCGCTGACCGACGATCTAACAGGTTTGCATAACCGACGTGGCTTCTTCGTGATGGCTGAACAAGAGTTGAAAATTGCTCACCGCATGAGATTGTTGTGCTGGGTGATTTTCATTGATTTAGATGGGCTAAAACAGATTAACGACACCCTTGGTCATGATATGGGGGATGCCTTGATTGTTGATGCTGGTCAATTACTCAAGCAAAGTTTTCGGAACTCGGATATTGTTGCTCGCTTGGGTGGAGATGAATTCATTGTTTTCATCTCCAGCTACTTTAAAGATGCTGATAGCATCCAAGCGTATCTGCAAGTAAATATTGCCAACTTTAATCAAGAGCAAAACCGTAGCTATGAACTTTCGATGAGTATGGGAATAGAGCGTTACTCACCAGGAAGTAATATGTCACTAGAACAACTAATTGCCAGGTCTGACGAATTAATGTACGCTCATAAGCGTCTCAAGCGGCAATCTCTTCATCGACAAGAATAGGGGTGTTCTTTTATAACTTTTATTTCATTAGAGAAAAATACGCTGATTTCAAAGTTTATATATCAAAGTGCGATCGCATAAATTGAACGGAACTTTCCTGTTATACCTGCCCCTTCAGTAGTTGATTAGTCTTTTTTCGCTCCTCGTGAATTCATCTCAGAACTCCGTTAACGAGTCTTTTATACTCGTGAATCCATTTGTCAAGGCTTGAATACCAATAAATCCCACTGCATAGATATCGCTGCTCAATTGTAGAGTGCGATTAGCTTGTTCACTTGGCATATAACCATGAGTACCAATGGCTACGGTAAAAGTTGTTTGTCCTTGAGAATTAGGCATCTGAGTACTAATTTGTTTGACAGCCCCAAAGTCAATTAGTACTATCTTGTTATCTGATGCTCTCCGTCGAATATTAGCCGGCTTGATATCCCGGTGAATCACATTGTGCTGATGGACAAGTAGGGGCGCAAGGTCTTTGACCCTGCATTAAATTCACCCTTTCTCCCGGATTGAATCACTCACTGATTTTGTTAATCTTGATTTTTGCACAAAATCTAAGTAGGGAATGGGTAATGGGGAAGATGAGGGGAAACAGGGGACAAGGTGACAAGGTGATTTGAGTGAGAATCTTGCAACAAGTCTTTCCCATTGTTCCCTTCTCCTTTTGGCAATTCCCAATTCCCAATTCTCCATTCCCAATTCCCAATTCCCAATTCCCAATTCCCAATTTTTAACTTATGAGTTTGAGTCTGTGCATGATTGTGAAAAACGAAGCCGCAACACTGCCTAAATGCCTGAACAGTGTCAGAAAACTGGTGGATGAAATGGTAGTTTTGGATACAGGCTCAATCGATCGCACTCCCAATATTGCCCAACAACTCGGTGCAAAAGTTCATCATTTTAAATGGTGTAATGACTTCAGTGCTGCCCGTAATGCAGCTTTAAAATATGTCACTGGTGACTGGATTTTGGTCTTAGATGCTGATGAAACTTTGACTCCAGGCATTGTACCGCAGTTGCGAGAGGCGATCGCCAGAGATGAATACCTGCTCATTAACCTCGTTCGTCAGGAAGTAGGTGCTGAACAATCTCCCTATTCTTTGGTTTCTAGGCTGTTCCGCAATCATCCAGATATTCGTTTTGACCGTCCTTACCATGCCTTAGTGGATGATAGCGTGTCAGCAATTGTAAATAAAGAACCTCATTGGCAAATAGGTTATTTACCTGGGGTCGCACTTGTACACACAGGATATCAAAAAAGTGCGATCGCTCAAAATAACAAATATGCCAAAGCAGCTACGGCGATGGAAGGGTTTCTTGCTACTCATCCCGATGATCCTTATGTTTGCAGTAAATTAGGGGCATTGTATGTGGAAACGGGGAAAACTACCCAAGGTATGGAGTTGCTCAGACATGGAATCAGCGTTGCTGAAGAAAATTACGATATTTTATATGAACTCCACTATCATTTAGGCATTGCTTACAGTCGCTTGCAAAAATCACCACAGGCGATTTCTCACTATAAAGCTGCTATCAAATTGCCAATTTATCCCATGCTCAAATTAGGAGCATACAACAACTTGGGTAACTTACTCAAAGCAGCAGGAGATTTCAACGGTGCGAAAACAGCTTACGCCACAACTTTGAAAATTGACCCTAATTTTGTTTTTGGACATTATAATTTGGCGATGACATTTAAAGCTTTGGGTTTATTTACAGATGCGATCGTATATTATCAACATGCAATCACCTTAAATCCCAACTATGCCGAAGCGTATCAAAATTTAGGGGTAGTGTTGCTCAAAGTTGGCAATCATCAAGAGAGTTTAACAGCTTTTAGAAAAGCGATCGCCCTTCATGAAAGATATAATCCCGAAGAGGCGAAGAGACTACGCCAGGGGTTGCAAGAGATGGGGTTGATGTAGAGGTGAGGGGGCAGGGAGTATGGGGAAAATCGCTGAGAAAAAGCTGTTCTAAAATTAGTGTCAACATTATTTGTAACAGATGACTTCACTTCACCTCTGTTATCAAATTTTATTGTCACTGTGGCATGATAACCTTAAGATTTGCCTCCCCTACTTCTCCCCGATTATTACCTAATCTAGAAAATATCAACCTAAAATTTCCAATCTAAACTTTTAGCTATAATAAACCTTGCAATATTTTATGAATGAAGATACAAAGTTCTTTCGTATATTTGGTTCAATATTCGGCGGTGTTGGCAGCATAATTGCCGTTACGGGCATTATGATTGCATTGAATACTCGTTCCTTTGTTACCTCAGCAATACCAGCACAAGGGACAATAATTGATTTGGTGCAACGTTCATCAACTGATAAAAAAGGTCGTTCTTCTTATGCCTACTATCCAGTAATAAAATTTACTGCTCGTTCTGGGGAAACAACGGTTTTTGAATCAAATTCAGGTAGCAATCCACCAGAATTTGCTAAAGGTCAGCAGGTAGAAATATTATACAGTCCTGAAAAGCCAAATTCTGCCATGATAAAATCTTGGCTAAGTTTATGGTTTTTACCTGTTATGTTAACTGGTTTAGGATCAATTTTTGCCTTGGTTGGAGGAGTTGTACTCATCAAGTCCTTTCCGCGTTTGATAAGTTCTAAGTAAAAGTATTTTGGGAACTAATTTGAGGCTTGAAAAGAAACTCCACCAGTTCTGATTTGAAAAGGTGGAGTAACAAATTGAAGAGTTAATAAGTTCTCCTCACAAATGATAAATGACAACTAAATACGTGACTTGACAAATTTCTCTAATCTATCCATTCCCTTTTCAATAGTTGCCATATCTGTGGCGTAGGAAAGGCGAATGTTGTCATCAGCGCCAAAAGCAATTCCAGGAATGACTGCAACTTGATGTTTTTCCAACAAAGCGTCACAAAATTCTAGGGATTTTAGACCGGTTTTGCTGATATCAGGGAACAGATAAAACGCGCCATCTGGTTTTGCGGTACTCAATCCGGGAATGGCGTTGAGTCTGTCTAGCATTACCTGTCGGCGTTTGGCGAAGGCTTGGCGCATTTCTTCGACACAATCTTGAGAACTTTGTAGCGCTGCGATCGCACCATATTGAGCAAAGGTACACACGTTAGATGTACTATGCCCTTGGATGGTACTTGCTGCTTTAATAATTTCCACCGGCCCCGCTAAATAGCCGAGTCTCCAACCAGTCATAGAATAAGCTTTCGCAAACCCATTACTGATCAAAGTGCGGTCAAAAATTTCCTTCCCAAGAGAACCGATGCTGATATGTTCTGCACCGTCGTAGAGAATCTTTTCGTAAATCTCATCAGAGACGACAAAGATATCTGCATCAACTACTACCTGCGCCAGTGCTTTGATTTCGTCTGGCGTGTAAACCATCCCTGTGGGATTAGATGGAGAGTTGAGGATAAATAACTTGGTCTTGGGGGTGATTGCTTTACGGAGTTGTTCGGGAGTAATTTTATAACCCGTTGTGGCATCTGTGGGTACAATTACCGGAACTCCACCGACTAAAGTCACCATTTCGGGATAACTTAGCCAGTAGGGTGCAGGGATAATTACCTCATCGCCTGGATCGATTAGCGCCACCATCAAGTTGTACAAAGAATGCTTACCGCCATTAGTGACGATGACATTCTCCGACTTGTAATCAAGACCGTTATCATTTTTGAGCTTATGGGCGATCGCTTCCCTTAACTTTGGTTCTCCGGCTGCTGCACCATACTTGGTTTTGCCTTCATCCAAAGCTTTAACTGCTGCGGCTTTAATATGCGCTGGGGTATCAAAATCTGGTTCTCCAGCGCTAAAACTACAAACATCTATTCCTTCTGCCTTCAGTGCCTTAGCCTTGGCTGCGATCGCTAAGGTCAATGAAGGTGTTACCTGACTTACTCTTGCTGCCAGCTTCATTCTTACTATTTTTTGGCAAATCTTTCACTTATCTAAGGATATCCCAGAATCATTACCGAGATTTGCTTTTTCTGAATTCGTTAGGCAATGGGGAATGGGAAATTAGGCTTTGGGCATTGGGAAATAATTTCTAAACCTTGATTATTGACTCTTAAGAATGTATCGTATATAACTTTATTTTTAGTGCAAACTAGCTATTTTTATGCAGATTAAGAAACTTTTAATTGCATCTTCTCTGCTAATTACTGGTATTTTTATACCTAATGCTGCCATTGCTCAAAATCGCGGTACTCCAGGGAAATTTGATTTTTATGTACTGACACTCTCCTGGTCGCCGGATTATTGTGCAAAAAATGGTACCCGTGACCCGCAGCAGTGTGGTTCTGGAAGGAAACTTGGTTTTGTATTACATGGTTTGTGGCCACAATACCAAACTGGTTATCCTGCTAATTGTTCCACGCAAAAACTACCGTCGGAAGTAAAGCAACGGTTTCCCAATTTGTATCCTAGTAATAAACTTTACGATCATGAATGGGAAAAACATGGTACTTGTTCGGGGAAAACTCCTGCGGAATACTTGGCATTGAGTAAAAATTTAAAAGATGCGATCGCTATTCCCGCAGCTTATAATCGTCCCAATAAACCTTTGCGTACCACAATTACAAATTTTAAAAATTCATTTGTGAGTACCAATAATAAAATTACGGCTGATGGTGTAGCACCTTTCTGTTCTGGTTCGGGAAGGTTTTTACAAGAAGTCTTCTTTTGTTATTCCAAAAACGGTGAACCTGGTATTTGTAGTGCGGAGATTTTGAAGCGATCGCGAAAAAGTTGTGGTCAACCAGATTTCTTAGTGAGAAATGTTAGATAGCAATGGGGGATTAGGTGACAGGTGACAGGTGACAGTGAATAATCTGTAACCTGTAACCTGTACCCTATTCCCTTTCCTAATCCCTAAGCGATCGTCACATCTGGCGATAAGTAAACATCTTGAATGGTATGAAATAACTTCACACCTTCCTCAAAGGGACGCTGGAAGGTCTTTCGCCCAGAAATTAATCCCGAACCACCGGCGCGTTTGTTGATTACGGCGGTGCGAATTGCTTCGGCAAAGTCATTTTTACCAGTCGCGCCACCAGAATTAATCAACCCTACGCGCCCAGAGTAGCAATTTAGTACTTGGTAACGAGTTAAATCAATTGGGTGATCGGTTGTCAATTCTGTATAAACGCGCTCATCTGTTTTGCCGTAACTCTTACCACTGGCTTTGGCAACTGCACCATAACCATTGTTATTTTCGGGTAACTTTTGTTTGATGATATCAGCTTCAATCGTTACACCCAAATGATTCGCCTGTCCGGTGAGGTCAGCCGCAAGGTGATAATCCTTATCTTGTTTAAAGGCGTTATTCCGCAGATAGCACCAGAGAATAGTCGCCATTCCTAATTCATGGGCGCGTTTAAAAGCTTTGCTGATTTCCTGAATCTGTCTGGTAGACTGGTCTGAACCAAAGTAGATTGTCGCACCTACCGCCGCCGCCCCTAGATTCCAAGCTTGTTCCACATCAGCAAACAATACCTGATCAAATTGATTGGGGAAAGTCAGCAATTCGTTGTGATTGATTTTGGCAATAAAAGGAATTTTGTGGGCATACTTGCGCGAAACTATACCTAATGTTCCCAAAGTGGTAGCAACAGCATTGCAACCTGCGGCGATCGCTAATTTGACAATATTTTCTGGGTCAAAGTAAATTGGATTGGGCGCAAAAGACGCACCAGCAGAATGTTCAATACCTTGGTCTACAGGTAAAATTGAGAGATAACCTGTGTTTGCCAGACGACCAGTAGAATAAAGTAGCTGGAGATTACGCAACACTTGAGGATTGCGATCGCTGTTGATCCAGATTCGATCTACAAAGTCTGGCCCCGGCAAGTGTAGTAAATCCTGAGAAACCTTTGCTTTGTAGGTAAGCAGGTCTTCAGCCTCTTTACCTAGCAATGACTCGATAGAACTAGACTCTTTGAGCGTTGTAGTCATAGTTTTTTCCTCAAAAATTGAGCAAATGACCTTTGCCTTTAAGATAGCATTTTTAATATTGCTAACCTGGTTATGCAGGCATTAACTATATGTAAAATCTTTCTGATCTGGCAGTCTTAAATTATTAGTAAAAACTTTTTTGACTCATTAAACGCGAGATTTTATTGTCAGAATTTGCATTTTCTCCCACACAAATAACTTCTTAAGAAAGATGCGGATTGATAGGATTAAGCTAAAGACTAAAATTTGCCTCCAAGTTCGCAGATTAATTGTCTTTAGCAGAGTTGCTGCAACCATAAAGTTTAAACTTGTTACCACCCCTTCTGCTACTATAAGTCTTGCCTGATAGACATTAAACCTGAAAACTAGAGAAAGGATGGCAGCGAAGACATAAGCAGCGATCGCTAAAGAACCTAAAAACTGGATAATTACTGCCCATACTGAGAAATTAAAAAGATTCATCCTTGATATCGTTCTTTTTATTCTTTGCTTGCTCAATTTCTTTTGCCAAAAAGAAATTCAGAATTGTTCGTAGCGCAATGATGGCAGCTAGTTTACCAATTTCGTCCCAAGTTGGAGCGATCGTACTACGTAAAATGTCAGCAGCCAATGCAAACTCAAGGGAAAGAGCCAGCCACATACCCAGCGATAGCCGAATTTCCTCTTTAGCCTCATTTAACTTTCTACGGCGGCTGAAGAAAAAAACCAGGACCTTGGCTACGGCTTCCAAGACGGCTATACCAATGATAATGCCAGTAAAGATATCAACTGCTGTAGCAAGTACAGTCGTCAAATTCGTGACGAAAGCTTCCATATAGTTTATTTCATAGGTTCAACCAGGCAAACACCCACGCGCAAAGCATTGGCGATACTTGTCAGTGCAAAGTTAACTGATCCCTACCATCTACTAGCTGCTCAATCATGCTATCTTCGTATCCTATCTACGATTGACAGCAAAATCAAACTTATCTTTTCCTCATTGTGGTAATAATCGTTAAAAGAACAAATACAATTCTATGAGTAAGTTTCAAATCGATATCGACTTCAGCAATATAGATTTAGCTTCCCTTGAGACAGAAGAAGATTTTCAAAGAGAGGCAAAAACATTACTACCAAAGGTACTTGTCAAACTAGGTGAAAGTGTGGGTGAAAAGACTTGGGAAGAATTACAGCAAAAGCTGCAAGGAACTGGAGGTAAACTCAAATCTTCTCCAAGCGAGAAACGTAAGTTTATTCAAGAAACAGGAAGAACCTATCAACGAAATGCCAGTAACAGAGAAAAACAAGAACTAGAAGATTATATAGTAGAGCAATTACGCCAATACAAACTGTAAATATAGGATTACTATTTGATTTTTGAACGAAATTAGGTATTGTAGAATGTGTTAGAACGGAGTTCGTAACGCACTATTATCACGGCTTTGATGCGTTACGCTGTCGCTAACACATCCTACGTATATTTTCAGAAATTAAATTGGATTCCTATATCAACCTAAGTAAGTGAGCGTAAATAATTGTCGTTGGGATAAGGCAACAGGCAATAGGCATAAGGATTTTAGCCTAGTTCATTTATCTTTACATAGTTTGGTTTTATTGTGCCAACTTACTTAACTTGTATGTCTGAGTTACAGCGATGTCTATGATGGGCTATGCCTACGCAGCTTCACTGACATGGCTACCGTCGCTTACACCAACAGACCGAAGTCCGTTTGAGCAGACTTCGGTCTGTAGTACTTTTGTAAACCTTTGATTTACATAAAATATATTTTGCATTATTGTATAAAAATAATCCTTGTATTACAGAGGTATCAACAATAATGCTGAACTGGGATAGAAGACTTCTAACTACTAGTTCTTTGTGCCTACTTTTGTTCAGTGCAATACTGCCAGTCCAGGCTAAACCAGTCCAACCAAAGAAAGCAGCACCCACAGCTACAACAATTTACCAGCAAGCTAAAAAAGAATTACCTGAAGATTTTTATACCCTCTATCGCGTCATAGATAGAGTAGCACGTGCCAACGAATTAGATAATCGTCCTTGGCGGGTTGTGGCTGTTCCCAAGTATGATGTCAATGCCTATGCAAGTGACGTTAATTTGGTTGCTATTTACGATGGCATACTTGACCAGTTAGCTGGTGATTCTTCAGCATTAGCTTGTGTAGTTGCTCATGAAATGGGACATCACACCAAGCGTCACATTGCTGTTGGTGAAGCTAAAAAAACTGAGTTGATTGCCAAAATTCAAGAAGAAGCAACCAAAGAAGTACTGGGAGAAAGAGAAGCTGCAAACCAAGAGTCAACAGCTGCTAACGTTGGCGGTGCCGTTGTGAATCGTGTAGTTGGAGGAACTTTTGGTGGTTTGCTGGGTTCAGTTCTTGGTAATCAAGGCGCTCAACGACAAGTAGAATCACAGCAACGCATTAATGAGATTGTCGAGAAAAAGAAAAAAGAGTTAGAACAGCGTTTAGCAGAACAAGAACGACAACAAGAGTTTGAAGCTGATGAAATTGGCTACATAGCTTCTGTGAAAGCAGGCTTTGAACCAGAAGGATGTTTAAGAGTAATGCAGGTTTTGGCTCAAACTCCTGGTTCTGAATTTGATACAACTCATCCAGCAGTACCCAAACGAATTGAGGCAATCAAAGCTTTAATTATTAAGTATCCACCCCAGACTTTGGCTAAAGAGGGTGAAGGGCGAATATCTAAGACAAAGCCTTTAACTTATAACATTTCTAAAGATAAGACCTCGTTACGGATTAACTCAGTTCGCGGTGGTTCCCAAGCAGATGATATAGAGCGTCGCTTTGGTAAATAAAAACACTAATACCAATTCTGTATGAGGATGCACAGAATATTAAACGAACCGCCAAGTACGCCTTCTCTACGAGACACTACGTGAACGCGAAGCGTCTCGAAGAGAAGAGCGCCAAGAATAGAGAGTTACTCATTTAGTGCAGCTTCACATTAAATTGGTATAAGTTATGAATGGCATAAATTTTAAGTAGGGTGTTCATCACTACATAACACGGTGCGTTAGGCGCGAGAGTCATATTTTTCGTAACAAACTATATCGAAATATGCGCCTAACAACCCTACAAGAATTTTATTTTTACTTTATGAATAGCCTCTAATACCCATTTTGAGTATCAAATTACGTATTAAAGAGCAGCTGGAGTCAGCTAGACTAAAGAAGAAATTGCTTAATAAGTTTTAATAATTTTGTTATGAGTACTGATTCACCTGTTAATTCTCCCGATAAGCCTGAATCTTCATTAGGGAAGCGTTTGAGAAACTTCTTAGTTGTAATGGTAGCGATCGCTCTTAGCGTTGCCCTCGTCTTAGGATTGCGAACTGAAACAACCTCAGCAACTCTAGCCAAGTTAAGCGATTCGTCCACACCATTAGAAGTAGCCGTCAGCAACGGCAAACCATCTCTAGTAGAGTTTTATGCTGATTGGTGTACTGTCTGTCAAAAAATGGCACCAGATATCACTCAACTAGAAACAGAGTATGCTGACAAGATGAATTTTGTCATGCTGAATGTGGATAATACCAAGTGGCTACCGGAAATGCTGAAATATCGCGTGGACGGGATTCCCCATTTTGTATTTTTGAGTCAGCAAGGGGAAACTATAGCTCAAGCGATCGGCGATCAACCCCGCACAATTATGGCTAGTAACTTAGAAGCTTTGGTTACTGGTTCGTCTCTTCCTTATGCTCAAGCTAGCGGGAAAGTTTCCAAATTTTCAGCCCCAGTAGCACCAACAGCTAGTCAAGATGACCCCCGCAGTCATGGCAGCCAGGTAGTAAATTAAAGTAATTCGTAATTCGTAATTACCTCCGGTTCGCCCATTTTTTAGGGAGTTAGGAAAAGTAGATAGTTAAAAGTATACCGAAAGCCATATTCCCTAAAAGACTAATAGTAAAGTTATTAGATAATTGACCTACTTAACTTTCAGGGTTTTATTCACCGGGATAGATGAGTTTACCTTGGGATAAGGAAAGCTGTATCAAAAGTTACTTTTAAGTAAGAAGTACAACTACTTTCGACTCTCTATCCTACGCGATCGCGCATATTATTTATAGTAAGCAAATTTAACTAATTTATTTGGGTATTGTATAGTAAATAATGTTACTAATCTATAACTTATTCAGAATTAGTTGCTATAATTGTTTCTCTTTAACCTAAACTTTTATAGTAACATCTGGATATTTTTAACTAATTCAGATAAACTAATACATTTGTCCGTTGCATCACGCTTCTTTTGTATATGCCCAAAACTTACACCGTAGAAATTGATCACCAAGGCAAAATTCATACCTTGCAAGTTCCTGAAAATGAAACGATCTTATCAGTTGCCGAGGCTGCTGGTTTGGAATTGCCGAGTTCTTGCAATGCAGGTGTTTGTACAACTTGCGCCGGTCAACTATCTGAGGGAACTGTAGATCAAACTGATGGTATGGGCGTTAGTCCAGATTTACAAAAGCAAGGTTACGTATTGCTTTGTGTTGCCAAACCCCTTTCTGATTTAAAACTTCAGACAGAAAAGGAAGATGTAGTTTATCAGTTACAATTTGGCAAAGGCAAATAATCAGCGAACAGTTATTCATAACTGAATAACTGTTCACTCAGATTACCAAATCTGATAAGTTACACAAGTATTTCATCGCCGATGAAGTCAGCTATTATAGAAATTACAAATTAACAGGATTTACAAAATGACAACTCATTTTATTACCGCAGAAATTGATTTACAAGAAACTCCCGCAGAGTTACTAGAAGTAATTGAAACAGAGTTAAAGAAACAAGGCGAACCTCTGCGTTGGGCAGTTACTTCTGTGGATGCTGACGAACAAAAAGCTATAGTTGAAGCCGTTGTCACAACAGTTAAGAGTTAGAGGATGTTTGAAAAGTCCTCTTGTCGGTAGCAAAAATTTGTGATCGCTCAAATTCATACTTCAATTATGCAACGCCGGAATTTTTCACCAATCGTTCCTATACCCCGACTAGAGTCAAAATAGCCTGCATCAGTACCTCTAACTCAATTGGTTTAGAAATATGCTGTTGAAATCCGGCTGCTAGTGCTAGTTGTTGATCGATCTCTCCTGCATAAGCGGTAAGGGCGATCGCTGGAATTTCTCCGCCTTGATCAGACGGCTGCTTTCTAATTTGACGAATTAGTGTGTAGCCATCCATATCGGGCATACCAATATCACTGATTAGCAAATCAAATTTTGCTTGCCCCAAAGTGCTTAGAGCATCATGTGCTGATTCAGCTTCAGTCACTTGCGCCCCATACTGTTCTAACAAGAAGGCGATGAATTCCCGTGAATCTCTGTCATCATCTACAAGCAGAGCTTGCAATCCATTCAGATTGAAGTCTGAGCAATTATGGAACGCAGTATCAGCTTGATTCAGTTTTTCCGCAGCGATTGGTGGAAACTTGATTGTAAACGTTGCTCCTTGACCGACTCCAGGGCTTGCTGCCTGAACGGTTCCGCCATGCAATTCAACTAAATGACGCACGATCGCTAACCCTAATCCCAATCCTCCAAATCTTCGGGTTGTTGTCCCATCGGCTTGGCGGAAGTAGTCAAAAACATAAGGCAGAAAGTCAGCAGAGATCCCCATACCAGTGTCGCTGACAGTGATTTGAGTGTATTCCGAAAGATGAGTTTCTAATTTATTCTCGATCCTTTCTAACCGCACCTCTACTCGACCACCCTGCGAGGTAAATTTAATCGCGTTGGAAAGGAGATTCCAAACAACCTGTTGCAGACGACCAGAATCACCCAACACTTGCCCAACGTTTGGTTCAAATACTGTTTCAATCTGAATAGATTTAGCTTCAGCAGCTAGCCGCACGGTTTCCAGAGCAGCTTTGATGGTTAAAGTTAGACCGACTGGAACTGTATGCAAACTCAACTTGCCTTGAAGAATACGCGACACATCGAGCAAATCTTCAATCAGTTGCGCTTGCAGTTTAGCATTACGCTCAATCGTTTCAAGCGCATACTGAGTTTTGGCTGCGTTCTGCTGGCTCGTTTGCAAAATTTTTGTCCATCCCAAAATCGGATTCAGGGGCGATCGCAATTCATGAGACAGTACTGCCAGAAACTCATCTTTAATTCGATTGGCTTGTTGCGCTTGTTCAGTTTGTTGCTGCAAAGAAATCATTAGCTGATTGAGGCGATCATTCTGCTCTTGCAGCAACGCTGATGCTCGCTTCCGTTCGGTGATATCGGACAGGATGAAAACGGCACCGATGAGAGTCCCATACCCATCAAATACTGGGTCAATGGTTTTGGCAAACCAGCGTTCTGTAGACTGAAATTCTAGAACTTGCCGTTGGTGAGTTTCTTTCGCCCGACGAAAGCAAGCGCCATCACCAATCCCCAATTCTGCGCCCATCAACTCATGGTGAACACAACCTAATATTTCGTGGGAGGGCTTGCAAAAAAGCTGCATCATCGCTAGATTACAGCGCAGAATTACACCTTCTTGGTCTACCAGACATACGCTGTCCTTGATAGAGTCAAAGGTAGTTTGCCACTCTCGTGATGAGGATAAAGCAGCTTCCTCCGCTCGTCGAATTCGCAGCAGCGATCGCACTGTCGCCAGCAGTTCAATGGGTTCAACAGGTTGCACCAGATAACCATCGGCACCACTGTCTAAGCCTTCTGCTTTATCCTGGCTTTGGACAAAACTTGCAGAAAGGTGTAGCACGGGAATAAAAGCAGTTTCGGGATTTGCCTTAATTTGGCGACAAACTTCAAAGCCGTTGATATCTGGTAATTTAACATCCAAAATCACCAGAGCAGGTTGATGTTCAGTAGCTGCCTTTAATCCTGCTACTCCCGTTGCCGCTTCCACGACGGTAAAGCCTGCATTTTGCAAAATCCGGGTGACGATGTAACGATTGGCTTCGTTATCGTCAACATGCAGGATGATAACCTGTGGCTCAGACATGACTTTGCCCACAAGGATCTAGAACAAGCCCAGCTTTGATCAGCGCATCTTGAAGTTGAGCGTTCGCCGTTGCTGGAGTTTTCCGCAGGAAAGGCGAGGCGTAGTCCATCGTTGCAGTTTGAGAGCCTGTCTCTTTGGAAAGAATGGCGATGCTTTTTTTTGCTAATTGGCTCTGAGTTTCTGCATCAAGCTGTGCCGATGAGTAGATGATCACAGGAATCGACTGAGTGACAGGATTGCTTTTAAGCTGCTTGAGTACATCAAACCCACTCAACTCTGGCATCTCCAAGTCAAGGATGATCGCAGTCGGTTGCTCGCGTTCTGCTAAATTTAATCCTTCCCATCCGTTCATGGCTTCTAAAATACTCAATTGTGTATTTATTAACAACTGCTTCACCAAATACCGATAGGCAGGGTCATCGTCAATTAACAAGATTTTTTGAGGCTTGTTCTGATTAATTAGCGTATTAAGTTTATTCAACAACTGCAATCTGTCTACCGGCTTAATTAAAAAACCGTTGGCTCCTAGGGCTAGTGCTTGCTTCTCGTTATCAATGATAGTGATAACTAGTACAGGTATGTTGCGGGTGGTTTCATCTCCTTTGATTTCTCGCAAGAACGTCCAGCCGTTTTGACCTTCTAGCATAATATCGAGCATAATCGCCGCCGGTTGAAGTTGTTGTAAGGCAAGCCTAGCTTGAGCTAAAGTGCGGGTCGCAATTAATTGATAGGCTGAATCCTGAAGGTGCTTTTCGTAAATAAATAGCGTTTCTCGATGATCTTCAACTGCCAGAATTGGCAGACGAGTTGGTTCAAGTGGTGCGATCGTCTCCCCTCGACCGTCGGACATCGGTTGCAGTAGGGTGGGAAATTCGGTTGCATAAGGGTAGACGATGGGAATCGATGCTGTAAATGTAGAACCTTCACCCAGCTTACTTGTAACTGAAATACTGCCGCCCAGTAGCTCCGTTAGCTTGTGCGATAACGGCAATCCTAACCCGGTTCCCTTCACCTGCTTTTGCAGAGAAGACTCAATTTGGACAAAATCCTCAAAAATGCGCTCTTGATCAGCGATCGGAATACCAATACCCGTATCAGACACAGAGAAGGTCACGGTATGACCCCTTTGCACAGCGGTTACACGCACTTCTCCCTGCTCGGTAAATTTGAGGGCATTGGAGATAAAGTTTCTTAGAATTTGCGCGACTTTGCCCTCATCGCTATATATTTGCCCAATGCCTTCAGGTTCCTCGATATTCAGCGCGACAGAGGAGCCTTGAACCAATAATGGGCGCAGCATTCCCCGCAGCGTGGCAAACAAATCACTAACTTCAAAGGAACTAGGACGCACTTCAATTTTTCCAGCTTCCACCTTTGCCAAATCCAGCAAGTCGTTGACCAGTTCTGATAATCCGCTCGCCGCCTTTTGGATGAATGTCACCTGCTTTTCTTGCTCGACGGTCAAATCACCATCCATCCGGGCCAGTAGCATCCGAGATAGGGAGAGAATCGAGTTAAGCGGTGTACGAAATTCATGGCTCATGTTTGAGAGAAAGCGGGTTTTTAGCTCGTTTGCCTTTTGTAAAGAGTCTGCTTTTTCATCCAATTCTGCATAGAGGGCAACCACACCGCGATTGGTATCTTCCAGTTCCCGGTTTAGCTGGGTCAGTTCTTCCTCGCGCTTGCGTAGCTCTGCCATTGCCCGCAGTAACTCCTGATTTTGTCGCTGAATCTCTTCATAGGGATTTTGGGGCGATCGCTCCATGACGCTTTCTCGAATCTGCTGCAATTGCAAATCGGTGAAATTAGGTGTGCGCTTCGACAATCTTTTGCTCATCACCACCGTTGTTCCCTGTCCTGGTAGCGATTCCATCTCAAAGAAATCCATCAGCTTTTGGCTACCGACAATGCCCAGTCCTATTCCGGTGTCAGAGGTGTAGCGTCCGGCTAAAACGTCTGCTAGATGAGGAATACCCTCACCCCGATCCTGAATCCGAATCAGAAACTCTTGAGGTTCTCCTGCCACAGAAAATTCAACCGTTCCACCTTTGGCATATTGAAAGGCGTTGCGGGCAATTTCTGAAACTGCCGTTGCCAATCGTGCCTGATCTTGAGTATCAAAGCCCAATTGCTCGGCAATCTCACGAGTTCGCTGCCGAGCTTGGACAACATCTTGTTCGTTCTGGATTTCGAGGATGAAAATAGTTGTCAAGTCGCTTCACTCCAATTCAAAATTGCATTTTCTTTTCGTATCTTTAATTACGAATTACGAATTACGAAGTATCTAGGCATAAATAAATTTATTGTTTGTAGTAAGGACTTTAGTCCTGATAATCCTTGCTCTGAGCGATAAATCGCTCACTACAAACTAAGAGTTTATTTTATATTTAATTATGTCTACCTACTGAATTACGAATTACGAATTACGAATTATTTCCCATTCCCTTAGCCACTAACACTGTCACATCGTCCCGGTCTCGGTTAAAGTCTCGGTATAAAACACCTGCAATCAGGCTGGGATGTTTTTGACTCAAGCCTGGATAGCGATCGAGCTGCCACTTAGTGTCTAATCCGTCAGAATGCATAATTAAAAGTCCGTTGGCATACCAGGGATAGCTAAACTCTTGAATTTTGCGGATTTCATGTCCCACTGTGCCGTTATTAGATATCAGATGGTGGCGTTCAGTAAATGAGAAAATGCTGGCAGCGATATTGCCAATGCCGGCAAAGCGGACAGACTGTTCTTCAAAGTCGATTTCAGCAATGGCGAGTGCTGCTCCTCGCGTACTTCGCAAGGCGGCGTGGGCAGCTTCGACGATCGCAGCAGGAGAGCGATCGTGTTCTTGAAAAATTCTGACGGCTTTTGAGGAAGCAGTAGCCGCCGCAGGCCCATGCCCTAAGCCATCGGCTACTAGCAACAGGCTGCGGCAACGATCGACTTGATATGCCCAGGCATCTCCTGAAATGTCCTCGCCTCGTTTGGGCAAACAGATCGTCCCAATTTCTAAGGTCTTTTCCGGCAGATGGGGTGTCGAGTCTGACCAGAGGTGGACGAGAAGCGCTGTCCCTTGGTTGCGAATGGAGTAAATTTCTAATAAACCAGAGAGGCGAGAAATTGCACCCAGTCCATTGCCCAAGGTTCCGCCTGTGGAAAAGCCATCTTGCAAACACTCATCCACATCAACCATTCCCCGTCCTTTATCTAGCGATAAGACTTCAATACCGATGGCTGAATCGTGTTCGAGCAATCTTAGCAATAAGACTCCACCCTGACCGTGCTGGATCAGATTGTTCGCAATCTCTGTCACCACAATGCCAACCTTGCCCCGTTGCGTTTCCTGAAAGCCGAGCTGAGTTGCCAATGCGATCGCTACCCGTCGCGCTTCCCCAGTCTGGCTAGATTCAGTAATTGTAATGGCGACAGATTCTCTCATTTTATTTCCATCGTACAATTATTACCCGTGTTCCTTCTCCCACCGCAGACTGAATTTCAAACTCGTTGGCGAGTCGTTTGGCACCGCTCAATCCCATACCCAATCCGCTACCCGTGGTGAACCCATCCTTCAGCGCCAGTTCAATATCGGGAATTCCCGGGCCCCCATCTTCAAAGGTCAGCCGGAGTCCTCGTCGTCTCTCTTCCTGAAGCGTTTCTAGTTTTACTGTGCCACCTCCCCCATAGTCTAGGGTATTGCGGGCTAACTCACTGGCAGCGGTGACAATTTTAGTTTGGTCTACTAAGCTAAAGCCAATTTCCACGGCCAGCTGGCGCACGGCTTGCCGAACTAAGACTACATCACCAGAAGATTGAATGTTGATTGTTTCAGTCTTCTGCATCGTCATCTGCACGCCATTGAGTGGCAATGACCTGATTTGTGGTTTCATTGAGTGACAATCGCAACAGTGCCATTCCCTTTTCTACATTTAAGGCAGTGCGAATGCCCGTCAGCGACAGCCCCAATTCCACCAGCGTAATTGCCACAGCAGGCTGCATCCCAACGACAACTGTTTGGGCATCCATCACCTGTGATATTTTGGCAATGTTGCCTAAAACCCTACCAATGAAGGAATCAACAATATCTAATGCAGAGATATCGATCAAGACACCATGAGCGTGAGTTTGAGTGATACGGTTGGTCAAGTCATCCTGTAGAGTCATGGCGAGGCGATCATACATATCCACTTGGATTGTCACCAGCAGGAAATCGCCCATTTTGAGTATAGGAATGCGTTCCATTGGTTCCTACCTATTTGGGTTGAGAGCGGGTAATGGTCGCTCCCAAACTTTTTAGCGCTGTGAGAAAGGCATCGGCTAAGGTTGCCTTGGTTGTGATATTAGTTAAATCAATGCCGAGATAAACGATCGTTTGGGCAATTTGAGGACGAATCCCACTGATCATACAATCGGCTCCCATGAGACGGGCAGCAGTAACGGTCTTGAGCAGATGTTGAGCGGTGAGGGTATCCACGGTAGGAACCCCGGTAATGTCAATAATGGCAATTTCTGACCCGGTTTCAACAATTTTCTGCAACAACGACTCCATCATCATTTGCGTGCGGGCACTATCCAGGGTGCCGATAATGGGTAATGCCAAAATTCCGTCCCAGAGTTTAATCACTGGAGTAGACAGCTCCATCAACTCTTCCTGCTGTCGCAAAATCACCTCTTCCCGCGCCTTTTGATACACTTCAATTGTCAGCAATCCCAGCTGATCCAGTAAGTTGGTGGCTAACCAAATCTCTTCACCCAACTCAATGGGGTCTTTCAATTGCTGACGCATTCGGTTGAAGAGGGGTTGCTTGAACGAAAAGACAAATGTAGCTGTTTCCGCCGGTGTGAAGCCTTTTTGCGATCGCGATCGAGAAATGCTGTTTAGTATCTCCCGCATATCTTGCCACACCCCTGCCTGAATATTGGTCAACTTGCCATGCCCAACGGCACTCCGAAACAAGCTCAGGAATTCCCGGCACTCCTCCTTTAGCTCGGCTTCTTTAATCAAGCCTTTCCGAATATTGACATTGGCTAACTCCTGAGTCCACTCTGACAGCAAGTCTGCCTCGAAGGTTTCCAGGATTTCTGGTATTTTACTTTCGCTCATTGTTCCTATAAGGACAACCACTTTGATTAGTCCAAAATCAGTGTATGCTGATTCAGACCAACGCGAAAGTCGTTCGTTGGCAGATGATATTAAACTAGCGATCGCTTTCTTTTGGTCTGGGGAAAGGAAAATTCAAGCCCTTTACCTTTCCCCTTTCCCCCAAAACCCGAAAAGTATTGAGTTCTTGCAGCGATCGCATTTTCCGCAATTCTGAATCCCTAATTAAATTTTTCTAATAATCATTCTCTATTTTGTGGCATAAATTTAGTGAATGCGGATGATATGTACATAGCAGCATTGATCACTAAAGATTGATTTATGAATAACTCCACCTATCAGCTAGACGATTTCGCTTTAACATTACCGATTCCCCAATTAGCTCGCATCACTGCCCAGGAATTTGCTAACCAACAGCCAAATTCGGAAAAAGCAGAGCAAGTTCGGCTGAATACGCTAGCTGTGTGGGTGGTGAATGACTACTTGGAAATGATGGATATTCCTACCAACCTCCAAGCTAGCGACAGCTGGAACCCCATCATGCGCCTCTGTGGAAATGTTGCTGACTTAGAATTGCCCTCAGTTGGCCGTCTAGAGTGTCGCCCTGTCCATCAACATCAACAGATATGTTCCATACCCCCAGAAACCTGGGAAGAACGGGTGGGTTATTTAGTAGTTCAATTTGATGAATTACTCCAAGAAGCAAGGCTGCTTGGTTTTATTGCTAGTGTCGCAACTGAAACACTGCCTTTAAAACAACTGCAACCATTGGAAGCATTTATCGACCACTTGGGAGAATTGCGTCAATCTCCAGTTAGTTCACTCGTGAATTTGAGTCAGTGGTTTACCGGTATATTTGAGGCAGGTTGGCAAACAATTGAATCTTTGTGGAACTTGCCGGAACTCAGACCAGTTTATGCCTTTCGTAGTACCGAAACTTTAGAACTAAATGCCCTCAATCAAGCAGAATCAATTACTAAACGGGCAAAACTAATTGATTTAGGTATCCAAATTCTTAACCAACCCGTTATGTTGATTGTGGAAATCAGCCCAGAAAAAGATCAACAAACCAGTATTCATCTGCAATTGCACGCCACTGGTAATCAAATCTACTTACCACCCGGAGTTCATCTCACCGTTCTAGATAGTTCAGGAGCTGTATTTCTAGATGCTCAATCGAGAAAATCAGACAACTACATTCAGTTACAGTTTCGCGGTGAACCTACAGAACAATTTAGTGTTAGGGTAGCCATTAATGATACTAGCATTACTGAGCATTTTCGGATTTAAAACATCCAGTTATTTTCCCTCTTGTCGGTAATTTATTAAGTGCTAATTGGTTAATTAAAAATTAAAAATTAAAAATTCAAGCCAGTTTTGGGGATTTTGAAAAAAGTCTGTAAAAGCTTGTGGAGCTTGTTATGAGACATTAGAACAGGGGATGATTTTGCACAGAGGGATAGTGAGGTCATGGGTAAGTTAGTGGTTCTGAAGTTCGGAGAGGGTAGTTTTGAGCAGGGATTTGCTGTCACCCTCCAAATTGGTGAAGAACATGAGCGGGCGGCAACAGAAATCACGGGGAAACTACCTTCATTTCCCGAAATGCCGCTTTATTATAGTCATTGGCAGTCTAGTTATCGGCAGATAGGCAATCGTTATCGTCTCCATGCTGACAAAATGCAGGTGACGAATGTCTCTATGATTCAAGACTGCGAAAACACTTCCCGTATCTTACGGGCCCGCTTTAATACCTGGTTGCGAGCAGAAGAATTTCGCCCTTTAAGGGAAAAATGGTTAGAAAGATTGTCGTCCGAAGAAGAAGTACGAGTAATTTTACAAACAGAAAATAGCCAATTACAGCTATTGCCTTGGCATCTGTGGGAGTTGTTAGAACGCTACCCCAAGGCTGAAATCGCTCTTTCTTCACCATCCTACGATCGCATTCACAAGCCACGCACAAAAAATCCATTAGTCAATATTTTGGCAATTGTGGGCAATAGTCAGGGGATTGATACTGAGGCCGATCAAGCTTTACTCCAACAGTGTGATAACGCAGAAGTCTGCTTTTTGGTCGAACCACAACGTAAAGAATTAACCGAGCATCTTTGGGGAAAAAACTGGGATATTCTCTTCTTTGCTGGGCACAGTTCCAGTAACAAAAATGGAGAAAGTGGACGAATTTACCTGAATAAGACTGATAGTCTGACCATTGGCGAATTAAAATATGCTCTGAAGAAAGCCATTGAGAACGGCTTGCAACTAGCTATCTTCAACTCCTGTGATGGATTAGGATTAGCGCGAGAATTGGCTGATTTGCAAATTCCTCAAATAATCGTCATGCGTGAACCAGTCCCAGACCAGGTTGCAAAGGAATTTTTAAAGTATTTTCTCCAAGGCTTTGCTGGTGGCGAGTCTTTATATCAAGCGGTACGCCAAGCACGGGAACGATTGCAAGGACTTGAGGATCGATTTCCCTGTGCAACTTGGCTACCAATGATTTGCCAAAATCCAGCGCAGATACCACCCACTTGGGATGAATTAAGGTCTCCAACAAAACCTAAAGATACACCGAATCTAGTTTTGTCTACCAAACGCAGATTGGCAACAACTTTGTTATCCAGTTTAGCGATTACAGGCTTGGTTTTTGCGGTGAGATGCGTAGGATGGCTAGAAAGTGTAGAAATTCCCGCCTTTGACCAGATGATGCGATCGCGCCCTGCGGAGCCACAAGATTCGCGTCTGCTGGTAATTGCAATTGATGATGACGATCTGGCAATTCAGCGACAAAATGGTGAGTCATTGATTGGAGCTTCCATTTCCGAAAAATCTCTTAACAAAGTATTGGCAAAACTGAATAAATATCAACCCCGCGCGATCGGCTTGGATATTTACCGTGATTTTCAAGCCAAACAACCAGATTTAATTACTCGTCTTCAAAAAACTCAGAATTTGGTTGGCGTATGTAAAGGAAGTGATAGCACAGCAAACATCACTGGTATTAAGCCAGCACCAGAAATCCCCACAACAAATCTGGGATTCAGTGACTTTATTCACGATTCTGATGGAGTTATCCGTCGCCATCTCCTGTTCATGAATCAGGAGCCGACATCGTTGTGTCCTGCTACCTTTGCATTCAGTCTACAACTAGCTTCCTTGTATCTGCGTCCTTCAGGAATTCAGCCAAAGTTCACCCCTGAAGGGAATTTGCAACTCGGTAAAACTATTTTTCCGAATCTGAAGTCTCGCACTGGCGGCTATCACGATATTGATGCTAATGGCGGTCAAATCTTACTTAACTACCGTTCTCCAAAACAGATAGTCC
Organism: Nostoc sp. ATCC 53789; assembly: GCF_009873495.1. GTDB lineage: Bacteria > Cyanobacteriota > Cyanobacteriia > Cyanobacteriales > Nostocaceae > Nostoc > Nostoc muscorum_A. The sequence goes on from NZ_CP046703.1 coordinate 244,727, forward strand.
AACAGGTGAAACTTACCCAATTTTTAGCTAGTCCAATTAACCCCAGTGCTATTAAAGACAGAATTGTTTTGATTGGTGTGACAGCAAGGGGGGATTCTCCAGACACTTGGCCTACACCATACGGGGCTCCTTTAGATGAGCAAATGCCAGGAGTGTTAGTACAAGCCCACATGATCAGCCAGATCCTCAGTGCTGTGCAGGATGGGCGACCATTGCTGCGGGTTTGGTCGCTGTGGGTTGAGGTGGCCTGGATTTGGGTTTGGTCTTTGGTAGGAGGAGTTTTGGCTTGGCGAAAGCTTTCCTTACCTTGGTTGGCATTGGCAGTTAGCATTACCTCTGGTGTTCTCTATATAGTTTGCTTTGGTTTTTTAATTTCGGGTGCATGGGTGCCATTTATCCCGTCCATTTTGTCGCTAGTAGCCACGGTTAGCCTGCTGTCAATTTATAATTCAGCAACAAAAGTGCAGGTAGAGAATGGGCAATAGGGAAAGATTTTTTTGATTAAATTTTTGGATAAGCAGCAGATAAATCTACCAGGCTTACATAGTTCAAAAAGGGTTTTTATGAAGTCAAATTCACAACCGATAAAACTGTTTTTAGTAGTAGCTTTTAGCTGTACCAATTTATTAGTTAGCCTGACTCCAGTACTGGCAAAACCAAAGGTCGGTTCTTCAACTAGCGATGCTTACGGCGGTCTACGCCTACGCTCTGAAGCTAAAACAAGCCATACTAAATCCACATTTAATCAACCTGCAATTCCATCTGGCCCTCCTCCTGGAGGCCGCGTTCGTGGTGGAGCGAAGCGCAACATAAATGGATGCCAAACTACTAAACATGACCTGACTGCTTTAGTGTCCTTTACTCAGGAACCTAACTCAGTAATCAATGTCTGGGGAAAGACAACGCTAGAACACCCAAGTTGGTTTTTCGTAAGGATTCAGGTGCTGGGGTATTGACAAGTGTGGTAGGGGAAGCAGAATATAGCAATTATGGAAAAAAACCTGCCACTAAAACTAGACACTGAAACCCTAAAACAGTTGGAGAAAGAGCAACTGGTAGAGATGCTTATGGAGCAGGCAAAAGCTATAGAACAGCTAAAATCCAGAGTAATAGAACTAGAATCTGTAATAGAGAAACTCAAAGTTAGTAGAGACTTAGACAGCACAACATCATCAAAACCACCGTCGGCAGACATCCTCAAAAAAACCGAGAAAAAACTTGAAGATGAAGCAGGGGAGAGTGAAACGCCAAAACGGAAACCAGGAGGACAGCCAGGACATCGGGGAAAAACGAGAAAGGGTTTTGGGAGAGTAGATAGGTTTGAGATATTAAGACCGCAAGTGTGTTTTTGTTGTGGTCAAAAGGAATTCAGTAACGAACCAATAAAAATAGAAACCCAGCAAGTAGCACAGTTGGTAGAAAGACCTATCGAAATCGTAGAATATCAAAGACATACCTGTATTTGCAGCGAGTGTGGGTCAAAACAAACAGCAGACTGGTCGCCAGAAATAGTACCGGGACAAGATATAGGAATCAGACTGCAAGCTTTCTTGGGATGGATAAATAATTACGGGCATTTACCATACGAGAAACAACAAGAATTGTTGTGGGAACTGGGTGAAATAGAAATTGGAGTCGGGACTTTAGTAGCCACAAATGAACGAATAGATGGTGCCGTAGCTCAAAGTATTGACAACCTTAAAGAGTGGATAAAACAAACCCAGCCGAATATCCATTCGGATGAAACACCTTGGGTAATCAAAGGGGTAAAAGAATGGTTATGGATTTTTGCCAATACCGATTTCGCTTTATTTCATGCGGCTGATACTCGTTCTCGCGCCGAATTAGAGGCAATTTTGGGTTCAAGTTACTCTGGTGTACTCAGTTCTGATGACTTTAGTGCTTATAACGGTTATCCGGTGAAAGCCCAACAGAAATGTCAGGCGCATTTACGCCGTCACTTCAAGAAACTCATCTTAATTCCTGGCTTGAATAACAAAGAGATTGGGTCAGCATTTGTCAGCCTGATAGATGAAGGTTTTAAAAACTATGCTCTCTTCCAACAAACTAAAAACATTGATGAGTTCTGGAGTTGGGCATCCGAGTTTAAAATAAAAGTTGAATCTTCCATTCATTCATGGATTGATAAAGCTGGAGGAGAAGCTGGTAAACTTTTACGCTCCTTACGTAATAAAGCTCATCAATGGTGGTATTTCTTAGACCACCCGGACATACCCCCTGATAATAATTTAGCAGAACGAACATTACGTTTAGCAGTCACAAAACGAAAAGTCAGTGGTGGTTCTCGTTCTATGAAGCGATTCCAAGATACTGCTAATTTATTGACTGTTATACAAACTTGTCGCCGTCAAGGACGCTCTGTAATTGAGTTTTTTGACCAAGCTATCAAAGCGATGGTTAACTCTTCTGTGCAGACCCCTTCTTTAATTCCTCTCGTTTAGACCTGAATCCTTACGGTTTTTCTATGTGCCATATACTAAAGATTTTCCTTATGCAGTTGAATTTGTGCTGCAAGATCAAGACTCTAACGAGATTTATAAAAAACCGATCGTTCTACCAGAGAAAGCAGGAGTCATCAGTGTGTCTCTACCTACCACTTCTCCTGGCTTGGCACTAAACAAACAATATCGCTGGTTTTTCACCATTAGCTGTAACGAGGAAAAGAATTCCCCCCCGACTTACGTCGAAGGGGTAATACAAAGAGTAGAACTCAATCCCGCCGTAGTTAAAGAGCTAGAAACGACAGAACTTTTGAAGCGCTATGTTATCTATGCCCAAAACGGGATATGGTACGACGCACTTAACACACTGGCTCAACTGCGCCAGAAAAATCCTAAAGATGCAAAATTACAAACAGAGTGGCAGAATTTGTTAGGCAGCATCAATTTAGATGATATTGCAGCAGAACCGATTTTTTGGGAGCAACCTTAGACTAAGAAACACATTTTCAGAGCAACTAAGTAGTTAGCCATAATTCAACATAAAATAAAATCCTAGTTGGTAGTGAGTGGTTTATCGCTCACTACCAACTAGGATTACTAGGACTAAATTACTAGAAACTTTAATTAATTTCTTTCTAGCTACTTGCCTTTATCCAAAATCCAAAATTGATTAATCTTCTTTTTGTAAAATATCATCATCAATCCCTTTCTTCCGATTAACATCAGGACTATCTGCTGTCCAATAGTCCTCTACTTCAGGAGATTCAGAAACCATCACAAACTCAGTCTCTTTTCTATGGTTATTTCCCCATTCATCTAAAACATCTTTAATTAACACTTCTTGCAACCAAATCTTAGCCACAACAGTCAGGGGTAGTGCTAGAAATAGTCCTAAAAAGCCAAAGAAAGTTACGAAAAATAGTTGGGCAATTAAGGTTATGGCGGGCAGCAACGAAACTTGCTGTGCCATCACAATGGGTGTGATGAAATTACTCTCAACCTGTTGAATGATAAAGTAGAGGATCAAGACAGCGATCGCTTTCCAAGGTTCATCTAAGAAAGCGATCGCCATTGCTGGGATTACACTCATTGTTGGGCCCAGGTTGGGAATCAAGTTAAAAAATCCCGCTAAAACCGCTAAAGCTAGTGCTGCCTTGACATGCAAAATTGATAAGCCAATGAGACTCATCAGCCCTACTACAAAGATGGCAATGAAAGCGCCTGTAATCCATCCTTCCAAAGAGACTTCACATTTATCTAAAATCCCATCTACCCGTCGCCGATAAAATGAGGGGAAAAGCCGCACAAATACTTTCCGGTAGGCCAGGGGATCGGCTAACATCATTCCTGTTAAAACCAACACTAGCAAAATCTTGAGGACGACTTCTAAAGAGCCAGATACAAAAGCAAAGGAGTTTCCCAGTAATCGATTGGCGAAGGGCTGTACTTGTTGGATGAGACTATTGATATCTGGGATATAAGGAACTAGCTGGTCAGGAATACGAGTTCTCAGAGCATCAAGCCAACTATTAAAGCGCCCAAACCCTTTAGGAACCTGATAGGTTAGTTCTTGAAACTGCTGTGCAAATGGTGGGACAATAAGCCAGAAAAAACCCACAATGCCTGCGAAAAAGATCGCTACTGCCAGGAGAACGGCGAATCCACGCTTCATCCCAAAGCGTTGAAAGCGTTTTGCTAGCCGATTCAAAGTTGTGGCTAACACAACTGCGGCAAACATGAGCAAAAGCACTTCCCGAATTTGCCACAGGATGTATAAAGAAAGAACTATGGCGATTAAGCCGATCCATTGACCGAGGTTCACAGGCTAACTCCCAACGGTTGGCGAGATGCAGTTTTGTTGTAATTCAGCTAGGTTAGCTGATTTTAGTCACTTGTGCGTAGATCGTTTAAGTTAATTTTGTTTCTGTGCTTGAAATCGCCACAGTAGCGCGATCGCTATAATCACAATCGGCAACAATACTATAATTAGCGCGTTGGTTCCTGTCGCCGGAATTGATAGACTTGGCCCCACATACTTAATTAATAATGATAACAAAGCCGATAGTAAAAGCAGTTTCAGAACAAATCCTAGTTGATTTCCCATAAAAGTACGGCATAAAATTTTTTGTGGTACATACGAGTTTGCGCTGTACCGTTCAGTTTCTACAATAAACCTACAGATACAATCCTTTCCAACTTTCTTTAGGAAATTCGTTCGCTTTTTTACGTCAAACTCAACCAGCCAAAAATTTGTTCTACAGTCAGTTCCAACTCGATACCCTCTAGGATGGGTAATTTATCTGCACCTTCGTATAATTCCACCCTCTGTCCAGGAAACACCCCCAGCACACTTTCCTTTCGTCTTCGGGGTTGATTAACCAGCTTAATTCATTACCATTGCGCGAACAAAGCAATAATTTACTCAACACTTTTTTTAACTTTTGGTCTGGGGAAAGAATTTCAATTGCCCAGTCGGGATGAATTTCAAAACGATTAGCAATTCTGCCAGATGGAGTTTTAGAAATTCTATCCCAACGAAACACAGACACATCAGGGATGATAGAAGCACCGCCAAAGGTACAGCGTAGTTCTGAAAAAGCGATAGCAATTTTCTGCCTTTTAGCTATACCGTTAATTGTTTCACAAAGAGTAACCTCAAGTAAGCTATGTTCACCTTCAGGCATGGGTTTTTGAATAACTTTCCCGTTGATAAAGTCTGATGCTGGCTCAGTTTCTGACAGTTTGAGGAACTCATCTAAAGTTAGTTGGGGTTGAGTTGCGATCGCCATCAGCAAATAGCATAGAGGGGATGGTTTAATTATGTGCCTTAGCGATCGCCTAGATGATTCACTAAATTAAATTGTCTCTTTGCTTTATACTCTTGACAAAAAACAGTATTTACGCTGATGATGGCTGTAAAAAATACAGCCATTATAAATAGTGGTACATCGCTTGTTACACCAAAGTATCGGGGATGAACTGAATGTAAAGAAGGAATCATTGAAGAAAAATTCAGAAGTTAGATTCAGGAGCCAAGCCAGAGACGTTTCCGTTACTCCGGTCAAATCGAGACCACTAAATCTGCCTATTTAGCGTGGGTCTTAAACCTCTCTATTCAGAGGATGGCGGACTTGCTACTGCTTCTTTGGTCAGAAAAAACAACTGAATTCTGGCCAAAGAAGACATCCGGCTCCCCTCCTGACTCCTGAATTCTTATTTAGTAAATTTAAGGAGAAGGGTGCCAGTGAAACAAGTCGTTACAGAGAACTCTATTATTAGTTCAGTATTTTCTAAGCAACAAATATTAAACAAGCCTGTAAGTATAATCTCTGGACTACGACCTCTGGCATTCGGCTTTGTTTTAGCAGCAGTATTATCTAATTATCAGCAGGTCATTGCCCAAACTCCAAATCCTGACACCCTACCACCCGGTCGGTTAGAAGAAGTTCCGGTAACACCCTTACCCACTGACGTGTTGCCACCAACAGATAACAATCAATTAGTCCCTTTGCCCACAATACCAGATGAGTCAATTCCAAATCAGGATGACTCTAACGCGAAATTTCGGGTAGAGCGGATTGAAATTGTTGGTAGTACAGTTTTCAAACCAGAGGATTTTGCCAAGATTACCAATCCCTTTGTCGGCAAAGAAGTGACATTTGCAGAATTATTGCAAATCAAAGATGCGATCGCTAAGCTTTATATTGATAACGGTTATGTAACCACAGGTGCATTGATTACACCGCAGACACTAGAAGCAGGAACAGTAAAGATTCAGGTAATCGAAGGTAGTCTGCAAGAAATCAAAATCATTGGTAACAGACGATTACGTAGTCAATACATTCGCGATCGCATTCAACTTGGTGCTGGTAAACCCTTGAACATACCCCGCCTCCTAGAAAAACTCCAACTACTCCGCCTCGATCCACGCATCCAAAACCTCTCAGCCGAATTACAAACAGGCGTACATCCGGGAAGCAATGTATTGCAAGTTGAGGTTGAAGAAGCAGACACTTTTAAACTGACGGCCAGCCTAGATAATGGGCGATCGCCAAGTGTGGGTAGTTTTCGCCGGGGAGTGGATCTGCAAGAAGCCAATTTATTGGGTTTGGGCGATACTCTGAGTGTAGGATACGCCAATACTGATGGCAGTAATAGCATTAATGCCAATTACACCTTACCGATTAATGCCCACAATGGCACTATCTCCTTTGGCTTTAGCCAGGGATGGAACCATGTTATTGAAGAACCATTTAGCGTCCTTGATATCCAATCAGATTCTCAGTCTTATGAATTAGGATATCGCCAACCACTGGTGCAAAAACCAACCCAAGAGTTGGCAGTTGGGCTGTCATTTTCGCGCCAATCAAGCCAAACTGAGTTGGGTATTGATAATATTGGGCCGTTTCGCCTCTCACCAGGTGCAGATGAGAACGGAAAAACGAATATTTCGGCTTTGCGGTTTTTTCAAGAATATACCCAGCGAAGTAACCACTATGTCTTTGCGGCGCGATCGCAATTGAGCTTTGGGGTAGATTGGTTTGATGCCAATGTCAGTGAGAATGAACCAGATAGCCGCTTTTTCGCGTGGCGGGGACAGGCGCAGTGGGTACGACAATTAGCACCAGACACATTATTTTTAGTTAGGGGCGATTTCCAATTAGCGGCAGATTCATTGGTGCCTTTAGAGCAATTTGGTCTTGGTGGACAACTAAGTGTCCGGGGCTATCGCCAAGACGCATTACTTACAGATAATGGTCTGTTGTTTTCGGCAGAATTTCGAGTCCCAATTGTCCGCGCCAATAAGATTAACGGAGTGCTGCAACTTACACCCTTCATTGATGTGGGTAAAGGTTGGAACGTCAACGGCGAAAATCCATCGCCCAGCACCCTTGTGAGTACAGGGTTGGGGCTATTGTGGAAACAGGGTGATGACTTATCGGCTCGCCTCGATTGGGGTATTCCTTTAATCTCGGTGGATGGTGAAAAGCGATCGCTCCAAGAAAATGGTTTGTACTTCTCACTCCGTTATTCGCCATTTTGACCTGGATTTTTCACTTGTGATAAATCAAGGAGTGTGGGAGGTGTGGGAGGTTGGGAGGTGTGGGAGGTGTGGGAGGATGGGGAAGAAGTCTTACCCCCCACACTCCCCACACTCCTCTTCTCCCTCTGCCTACAGTATCGTGAGAAATCCGGGTTTGAGGCGATGTTTCAAAACTATACCGTTTTGGGCAACCTAAAATGCAAGGTATAAATAAAGGCTTGGCAATGAGTACGACCTCTATTTGGTTGGTTCTGTGCGCTGGAATAGTGCCGTTGATGGTAATGCCTGTGAGTGCCCAGGTAATTCCTGATAGCACTTTAAATACTGCTGTCTCTCAAAGTGGCGATAACTTTACCATCACCAACGGTAATCGAGTTGGTAACAATTTATTCCACAGCTTCAGCCAATTTTCAGTTCCTAGCAACGGCTCGGCTTTTTTCAACAATGCCGCAGATGTGCAAAATATTTTTTCTCGCGTTACTGGAGGCAGTGTTTCCAACATTGATGGTTTAATTAAAGCCAATGGTAGCGCTAATCTGTTTTTGCTCAATCCCAGTGGAATTATCTTTGGAGCGAATGCCCAACTTAATATTGGCGGTTCCTTTTTTGGGACAACTGCTGAGAGCATTAAATTTAGCGATGGTGCTGAATTTAGCGCAATTAGTCCCCAAAAGGCTCCATTGTTAACGATGAATGTTCCCATTGGTTTGCAATTTGGTAGTAATCCAGGTGCGTTGGCGCAGCCCGCCGCAGGCATCGCTGTTCAAGGGTCAGGACACAATGCTCAATTAGGCGAATCACTTCAGGTTTCTGGATTAAACCTCGGTACGAGAGGATTACACTTGCAATCTGGAAAGATGCTGGCATTGCTGGGTGGGAATGTTGCCTTAGATGGAGGATTGCTCTCTGCACCAGGAGGGCAAATAGAACTGGGTAGCATCACCAACGGCAGCGTCGCGCTCAATTCCATCCCTGAAGGATTTGCGCTGAGTTATCCTAATGCTTCGAGTTTTGGCGATATTCAGATAACCCAACGAGCTTTAGCATCTACACGCGATCTCAGTGGGCAAAGGGGAGGAACCATCCAAATTCAGGGTAAACAGGTCAGCATCCGAGATGGTTCACTGATATTAGTGCAAAATCGCAGCAACCAAACTGCTGGTGATATTGCAATCAATGCCACAGAGTCCCTCCAGATTATCGGCAAGTCTCCTGATTTTAAAAGTTCCAGCAGTTTAATTAATGAAACTATATCCCCAGGTGCAGCAGGGAATATTATCATTACCACCCCACAGCTGAATATTGACGGGGGTGGGTATATCTTAAACCGTACCTTTAGCACAGCACCGGGTGGCAATATTGCAATCAATACTGATGAAATGCGGGTGAATGGTTTTGCATTTGGCGATCCTAATGCTTTTCGAGCAGTCAGCCAGATATTAGCTGCTTCTTATGGCACTGGGAAAGGTGGAAATGTTGACATCTCTACTCAAAACCTGTCTATTTTAGCTGGCGGCAATATAGCAGCAAGACCCTACGCTTCAGGTAATGGCGGCGATCTCATCGTCAAGGCAGATACAATTCAGGTGACAAATGAGGGAGCGCCAAAGGGTTTGTATTTTAGTCTGTTGTCTACTGCCACATTCGGGCGTGGTAATGCAGGGAATTTGAAAATCGATACCCGCAAGCTGTCGGTTCAAGCTGGCGGCAGAGTGTCAGCTTCTAGCATAGTTTTAGGAAATGCGGGTTCACTGACTATCAATGCGTCTGAATCGATTGATGTGAATGGTGTAAAAGATGCAGAAAATCCCAGCTATATTGGTACAGCTGTTCGTCCTGTTTTTGGATTTTCCAGCGCTACTTCAGGTAACACCACGATTAACACCCCACTTCTTAACATCAGTAATGGTGCAACAGTTTTTGTCCAAAACCTTGGCTCCGGTAAAGCTGGTACTCTAAACATTCAGGCGAACACCCTACGACTCGATAATGGAGCCAGTATTTCAGCATCCACAAAAGCTGGCGGTGGTGGTAACACTAATTTACAACTGCGGGATCTACTACTGATGCGTCATGGTAGCTTTATCAGTGCAGAAGCAGGGGGCAGTGGTAATGGTGGCAATATCACGCTTAATGCTCCGAACATCGTGGGTTTAGAAAACAGTGACATTATTGCCAATGCAGTCCAAGGAAAAGGTGGCAATATTCAAATCACTACCCAAGGAATTATTGGATTGAAATATCGTCCTCAACTGACTCCCGAAAACGACATCACTGCCAGTTCCCAGTTTGGAGTCAACGGTACGGTTCAAGTTAATAATATTGGTGTCGATCCCAATTCTGGCTTAGTGGAACTACCAGCGAATGTCACTGATTCATCACAGCAAATAGCTAGTGGTTGTTCTCTAAACCAAGGCAGTCGATTTATCGTAACGGGACGGGGTGGTGTCCCGCAAAATCCAAATCAAGAAGTGACGAGCGATCGCACTTGGTCTGATATCCGCGATATCTCTGCATACCGTAAAACTGGCGAAATCACAACACAAACCCCTGTATCCTCAGAGCTTCTTGTCCAAGCCACAGGTTGGAGACGCAATGCTCAAGGCAAAATCGAGTTAGTTGCAAATCAATCTTCTACTAAAATGCAACCATCTTTAAACTGTGCGGTACTTCCTAAGAAAAATTTAGGTCAAAGCCCCGACTTTTTTAAAAATTCGGCGATCGCGCAGCCATCAATTGTTCCCGATCTATATACATCGAAATTATAGAGTTAGGGAGGATAAGTAAACTTATCCTTTAAATCCTTATACTGTGAGAAATTTTTATTTTGTAACAACTAAATCACATCAATTATGCTCGAATCTATTTTGAAGTCAATGCATATTCTTTTGGTAGATGACAATCCCAATAATCTCAAAGTGCTATCACAAGCGATTCAGGGATGTGGGTGGAAAATACTTATGGCAACCGATGGAGAATCAGCCATTGAACAAGCAGAATATTCTGATCCTAACCTCATTCTCCTGGATGTAATGATGCCGGATATTGATGGATTTGAAATTTGCCGCCGACTGAAAGCCAATTTTCTCACTAAGAATATTCCGGTCATTTTTATGACTGCTTTATGCGATGCCACAGATAAAGTAAAAGGACTAGAAATTGGTGCAGTTGATTACATTACCAAACCTTTTCAAAAAGAAGAACTTATTGCTCGATTAAAGTTACATTTGAATATCTCCCATCTTACCCATACCCTCGAACAAAGAGTGGAAGAACGCACCATAGAATTAACTCAATCTCTACAAAAGTTACAAAATACCCAACTACAACTAATTCAAAGTGAGAAAATGTCCACCCTTGGACAACTTGTTGCAGGCATAGGTCATGAGATTAATAACCCAATTGGTTTTATTAGTGGAAGTTGCTCTCATATTGAAGAATATATGAATGATCTCCTGCGTTTGGTGAATCTACAACAGCAAAAGTTACCACACCCAGACCCGGAAATTGAAGAACTCATTGAAGAAATTGACTTAGAGTATCTGGCTAAAGATTTACCAAAAATTATGGAATCAATGCACCAGGGAATTGATCGTCTTAAGGACATTAGCCTTTCTCTAAGAACCTTTGCTCGAGCCGATATTTTATCTCTGGTAGAGTTTCAGATTCATGAAGGAATTGATAGTACCTTAATGCTCTTAAAGCATCGACTCAAAGACCAAGGCGATCGCCCGACAATCGAGGTTATCAAAAAATATGGCGTGCTACCTCTAATTACTTGCTATCCTGGTCAATTAAATCAAGTATTTATGAATTTAATAGCGAACGCTATAGATGCATTGGATGAATCAAATACAGATCGGAGTTTTGAGGAAATTAAATCTAATCCTAACCGAATTACAATTACCACTTCCTTGAAAGAGTTAAATGTTGAGGTGAAGATTGCTGATAATGGAATTGGCATGAGCGAATCAGTCAAACAAAAAATCTTTGACCACTTATTTACTACGAAAAGTGTTGGTAAAGGTACAGGATTAGGGCTGGCGATCGCTCGACAAATTATAGTGGAAAAACATGGTGGTTCAATCGAGTGCAACTCTTCTACAGAGCAAGGTACAGAATTTGTGATCTTAATTCCAGTTCGACAGTAAGCGGGAAAAACATACTATTCAAAGTGTGAGGATTGGCTTAGAGACAACATAACCTGGATTTCTCACTTGTGAGAAATCCAAGGGGTGTGGGAGGTGTGGGATGTGTGGGAGGTGTGGGAGGTGTGGGAGGTGTGGGAGGTGTGGGAGGTGTGGGAGGTGTGGGAGGTTGGGAGGTGTGGGAGGATGGGGAAGAAGTCCTACCCCCCCACACTCCCCACACTCCCCACACTCCTCTTCCCCTGAAGCCTACACTATGCGTGATAAATCTGGGAACTAGCTCATTGGGCTAGACTGGAGGTAGTTATGAGGACGCAAATATGACTGACAAAAATCGTTCTCAATGGGACTTAGGCAGGTTTATCGAAACCCTGACTTACTTTGAGGTAATTCCTTTCCTTAACTGGGTACAGCAGTTAATCCAAGGCCGTCCAAAGGATAATCAAGATAGACCCAATGGAGGAAGAAACGTGGGTGTAATACTAGTAGCAGGTGCAACAGGTGGTGTAGGTAAACGAGTGGTGCAGCGATCGCTCCAACAGGGTTATAAAGTTCGCGCCCTAGTTCGAGACATTGACAAAGCACGGTCGATTCTAGGTAATGATATAGACTTAGTAGTTGCGGATATCACAAAACCAGAAACTTTAACTCCTTTAGTTATGGCTGATATCCAAGCTGTAGTTTGCTGCACAGCAGTGCGCGTGCAACCAGTTGAAGGAGACACAGCCGATAGAGCCAAATATTATCAAGGTGTTAAATTTTACCAGCCAGAAATTGTTGGCGACACCCCAGAAAATGTAGAATATCAAGGTGTCAAAAACTTAGTCCAAGCGGCTGCAAAATATTTACCCCAAGCAAACGAAAAACCGATATTTGATTTCACCAAGCCATCAGCAGAATTAAAAGATAACTGGGGGGCGTTGGATGATGTTGTTATGGGTGGCGTGAGTGCCAGTAATATTCAATTAGTAGAAAATACAGCTTTGTTTGCTGGTAATGTCTCCACCGCTAATTCTGGCGGATTTGCATCTGTTAGAACTAAGAATTTCGATCCGCACTTCAACTTATCCGGTTATGAAGGTGTGAAATTGCGCGTCAAAGGTGATGGACAACGTTATAAAATCTTCCTACGAACAGATACAAAATGGGATGGCATTGGCTACAGCTATTCTTTTGACACAGTAGCTAATACTTGGATAGATGTTCACATTCCCTTTGCAGATTTGATTCCCGTCTTTCGGGCAAAAGTTGTCAAAGATGCGCCGCCTATTGAGCAGACTAGAATTTGTTCATACCAATTGATGTTGAGCAAATTTGAATATGATGGGGCTTTGAATCCCAAATTTTCCCCTGGTGGTTTTACTTTGCAATTGGAATCAATTAAAGCTTACGGCGGTACAACTTTACCACAATTTATCCTAGTCAGTTCAGCAGGCGTAACTCGTCCCGGTCGCCCTGGCATTAATTTAGATGAAGAACCGCCAGCAGTGAAGTTAAATGACCAATTAGGAGGAATTCTAACTTGGAAGTTGAAGGGAGAAGATAGTTTAAGAGAAAGCGGAATTCCTTATACGATTATTAGACCTTGTGCTTTAACTGAGGAAGCAGGAGGTAAGGAATTAATATTCGAGCAAGGCGATAATATTAAGGGCAAAATCAGCCGTGAAGATGTGGCAGAACTTTGCGTGCAAGCGCTAAAAATAGCACCAGCTTGTAATATCACCTTTGAGGTAAAACAGACAGACAATACTGTTAACTCTATTGATTGGCAGAGGCTATTTTCTAACTTAGTAAAGGATAAATAAGTGAATTGACTACAGACTTATACTCCAATACCCTTGGGTTAAGAGAAATAGTAGCAACTGTCTTAAAAGTCAAGCGACCGTTAACAAAAAATAGCAACTGGGAAGATTGACGCAACAGGGGAATGCTGCGCTAGATTCAGCAGTGCCTGGCCTGGATTGCTCACAAGTGAGAAATCCAAGGGGTGTGGGAGGTGTGGGAGGATGGGGAAGAAGTCTTACCCCCCACACTCCCCACACTCCCCACACTCCTCTTCTCCCTCTGCCTACACTATGCGTGAGAAATCCGGGCTGGTACGGGCAAAAAGACTTGTGGCTCTTGGTCAAGATGTTCGCATCGCCGCTGAACCTTACCCGGTTGCTGGATTTCGCTTGTAGGTAAAAAGAGCATGAATATCAAACGTCGGGAATTTATTACAACCTGTGGACTAGCTACCTTAGCCACCCAGATACCATCATTTACTGCCCAAGGTAAGCCATCTCCAAACATTATCCGCAAACCGTCACGCCTACAAGTGGGTGATACTGTAGGATTAATCGCCCCTGCGGGTATTGTTGATGCTAAAGATATCGAAGCAGCACAGCAATCACTTTCCCAATTAGGGTTAAAAGTCAAGTTGGGGAAGCATATTCTAGACCGTTACGGCTATTTAGCGGGTAAAGATAGCGATCGCGCCCAGGATGTAAACTTGATGTTTAGCGATCGCACCATCAAAGCAATTATCCCTATGCGTGGTGGCTGGGGTTGTAATCGCATTTTACCCCTACTCAACTACTCACTAATCCGCTCCCATCCAAAAATTATCATCGGCTACAGCGATATTACGACGCTGTTGTTGGCAATTAACGCCCGTAGTAAAATGATTACTTTTCATGGGCCAGTTGCCACATCTACCTGGAATCAATTTACAGTCGATTACTTCAAACGCATCCTATTTAATGGTGAAGCAGTGACTATGCAAAATCTCAACCCTAGCGAAGTGCGGGTGGAGACAATAGCACCAGGAAAGGCAACGGGTAAACTCATCGGTGGAAACTTATCAGTGCTATCAGCGATGATAGGTTCACCTTATCTACCTTCTTGGAACAAAAGCATCCTATTTGTGGAAGAAGTTGGCGAGGATGTTTACCGGATAGATAGAATGCTGACGCAGTTAAAAACTGCTGGGATACTTAATCAAATTGCTGGCTTTATCTTTGGGCAATGCACTAAATGTAGTCTTGGGGATGAACCATCATTTACATTAATGCAAGTATTGCAACAACACCTACTTCCTTTAGGGATTCCTGCTTGGTATGGTTCAATGATTGGTCATATTAAAGATAAATTTACCTTGCCAATCGGTTTAGAAGTGGAAATAGATGCTGAACTTGGGATAATACGAATGTTAGAGTCGGCTGTCAGTCTGGTTTAAGCATCAGCTGTACCACAGTGACTTTGATTAAAATTTTGATAGATAGTATGAATTTCTCCTCGCCATGTTACGACTAACAGAAGTAAAGCTCCCGCTCGATCATCTTGAAGATGAGATCAAGACTGCCATCCTCAAAAAGCTGCAAATCACGGACGAAGAATTGATCAGCTATTCCATCTTCAAGCGTAGCTATGATGCCCGTAAGAAAGGAGAGATCGCTCTTGTTTATATTCTGGATGTAGAAACGACTCAGGAGATTCATCTACTCAAGCGCCTGAAAAAAGATCCCCATGTAATGGCTACGCCAGACATGAGTTATCGCCCAGTGGCTCAAGCACCTAGTAATTTGGCGATTCGCCCCATTGTCATTGGTACTGGGCCTTGTGGATTATTTGCAGGTTTGATGCTTGCACAAATGGGTTTCCGTCCAATCATTTTAGAGCGTGGCAAAAAAGTTCGCGATCGCACTGCTGATACTTTTGGCTTTTGGAAGAAAAAATCAGACTTCAACCCCGAATCTAATGCCCAGTTTGGCGAAGGTGGGGCGGGTACGTTCTCCGATGGCAAACTCTACAGTCAAGTCAAAGATCCTCAGCATTATGGGCGTAAGGTATTAACCGAACTCGTCAACGCCGGAGCCTCACCAGAAATTCTCTATATCAACAAACCGCACATCGGCACTTTTAAACTGGTGGGAATCGTCCAAAGTATGCGTGCCAAAATCGAATCCCTCGGCGGTGAAATTCGCTTTCAAAGCCGGGTGGAAGATATCAACATCGAAAATGGACAGGTGCGGGGAGTTACCCTCGCCAGTGGGGAATATATCGCCAGCGATTATGTCGTTCTGGCAGTGGGGCACAGCGCCCGTGATACCTTCCAAATGCTATTTGAACGTGGAGTTTACATCGAGCCGAAACCTTTTTCCATTGGCTTTCGGGTCGAACATCCCCAGACTCTCATCGACCAATGTCGTTTCGGCGCTCAGGCAGGTCATAAGCTTTTAGGTGCTGCCGATTACAAACTGGTTCACCATTGCCAAAATGGTCGTTCCGTCTATAGTTTCTGTATGTGTCCGGGGGGCTTGGTGGTTGCAGCCGCATCTGAACCGGGGCGACTTGTCACCAATGGGATGAGCCAATACTCTCGCAATGAGCGCAATGCCAATAGTGCGATCGTTGTGGGCATCACCCCAGAAGATTATCCGGGTAATGCTTTGGCAGGAATTGACTTTCAACGGCGCTTAGAAGAACAGGCTTTTAAATTAGGCGGTGGAACTTATGAAGCTCCAGGGCAGTTGGTAGGTGACTTTCTCAACCATCGTCCCTCGACAGCATTGGGCACTGTTAAACCGTCTTATACACCAGGGGTACATTTGGGCGATCTGAGTCAGAGTTTACCAGATTATGCGATCGCCGCCATCCGCGAAGCACTTCCTGCTTTTGACAAACAAATTAAAGGATTTGCGATGGATGATGCCGTTTTGACTGGTGTGGAAACCCGCACATCATCACCGATTCGGATTAAACGCAAAGAAGATTATCAGAGTTTAAATACAGTCGGTCTTTATCCGGCTGGTGAGGGCGCGGGATATGCAGGGGGAATTCTCTCGGCGGGTATCGATGGTATTAAGGTGGCGGAGGCGGTAGCTTTAAGTATTTTGAGGAATTGCGTAGTTTAAAAAGTTTTTGCAACACAACTCGCATGGGCGTTGTTATGCCACTCAATGGAGTTGCGACAGGGTTTGATAGTCTGTGTAGCCATGTTCACTACCACCATAGAACGCCCTCACGTCACTTTCGTTCAGGGGGGCATTGAGCCGTAGCCGATCCACTAAGTCAGGGTTAGAGATGAACAGTCGCCCGAAAACGATGGCATCAGCCCGCGCGCTTGTAATTGCTTCATCACCTCGTTGTCGATCAAACCCACCCACAGCTATCAGTGTTCCTTGGTAAACGGGACGTAGGAGATCAATGGGGTTAAACTTCGGTGCAGTTCCTCTGGCGTAACCTCGGTCATACCCCACGTGCAAGTATGCCAAACCCAATGGACTGAGTGATTTTGCGACATAGGTGTAAGTTTCGGCAGGATCGTCATCAAATGTGTCGTTAACTGTGAAGCCGGGGGCAATCTTGACCCCAATCCGCTCCGCTCCCCGGACGCTACACAGAGCATTGACTACTTCGAGCGTGAAGCGAGTTCGATTCTCCAATGTACCACCATAGGCATCGGTGCGTTGGTTGGAGCTGCTGACTTGGAACTGGTTGGGTAGATATCCAGTTGCTGCATGAAGTTCCACACCATCAAAACCTGCTTCAATAGAGAGTTCCGCAGAGCGGCGGTACTCCTCTACTATTTCGGGTATTTCGTCCAACTCTAACGGACGGGGTATCTCGAAAGGGACTTTGCCATCCCAAACGTGAACTTCTTCGGACACCACCGGGACAGCCGAAGGTGCGATCGGTCGGGCATGGTTAGGTAATAGGGAGGAATGCGACACCCGTCCAGCGTGCATCAGTTGCACAAATATCCGACCTCCAGCAGCATGAACTGCATCTGTCACTTTTCGCCAGCCTGTAACCTGCTCCTCGTTGTGCAACCCAGGACAGGTTGTGTAACCTCGCCCCATTGGACTTGGATGCGTCCCTTCCGTAATAATGAGTCCCGCCGAAGCTCGCTGGGTGTAGTATTCGACCATTAGGGGGGTAGGTACACACTCAGTAGTTGCCCGGAGACGGGACATCGGAGACATGATGATGCGGTTGGGAAGATCGAGCGAACCTAGTCTAACTGGCGCGAACAGTCCTGATTTTTCTGGCATTGGCATTTTTCCTCTTCTAGAACCAGGGCGCTTACACCATTATCTGGTATTACCAATTTGACTATACTCCCCGGCGTGTTCGCCCTTGGCGTTCCCGTTCGTGCAGCGTCTCTGTCAGGAGAAGGGTACGCACGGTGATTCTGGAGTAATGAGTAATGAGTAATAAGTAATGAGTAAATACCCATTTTTCATCCACTCATTACTCCTTACTCATTACTTTAAAGCATTGCGTGAAGCACGGGGTTTCAGACCCATATTTTTGATCAATTTTAATATCAAGCCCCACCTAGATGCTTTCGAGGCAGGGCTTTGGTTTTTATGGCTGGAGTCGATATGCAATCATGCCTCAAGCGCGATGGCGTACACGCCCTTTCCGGTGGCGATCGCAATGGGAAATTTAGCCGAACGTTAAAGCTGGTTCTTCACAGAAGTTAAATAGGGCTGACTCACTTTCTGATTCATCTTCAAATACAGCAGAGATGTACCATTCACAGGGCGAATCATTCGTATATTCAGCCCAAGCAATTGTTACTGTTTCACCCGATGGAATCCCTGAATCACTCAAGGTAAATGAAGCCCAATCTTCATCATCGACAGATACCCACAACTCTGTAATTGCTTGTTCGGTATCATTGGTAACAGTAAAGGTGAATTGATCTGACATAAATGGCCCTGCCTTTTAGCGATAAATAAATTGCAGATTGTCAGTCACCGATTATACTGCCACTTTTTTCAAAAGATGTTGTGCTAACTGCTGCAATATATACCCAGAGGTAGTTTAAAGCTTTTTTTGGCTAAATTTAATTTTATTAAATAGTGTTAAAAACATCACTTATGAGTCTATGGAGATAGGCAATGCTATGCAACAGCAGGTTTAGGTTGTGGTTCGGTTAAGGCAAAAGACGCGATTCATCGCGTCTTTGTGATCTAACAGAAGTAGTTGAGAGCGATCGCCTTAATACAACTCATATTTCATTAACTGACAAGGCAGCGCTCCGTTGTACACCGCAATTCGCTTGGATGATTTCAGCCCAATGCATTGAGACAATTCCTTGTTGCCACTCAGCACAAATGCAGTCCAGCCTTTGAAGCGTTGTTTCAGCACATCGCCCAAAAGTTTATAAAATGCCCCTAAATCAATATCTCGCCCTAGCCGTTCGCCATAAGGTGGATTACAGAATAAAATCCCACTGTCTGCGGGGGCGACAACATCAGCAAGCTCCATTTGAGAAAACCATACATGATTATCAACACCACAGTTTTGGGCATTGTTAATGGCTTGCTCGATTATATTTTCATCGCGATCGCTTCCCCAAATAGGTGCGGGAAGGGTATCCAGTTGGCTGTCCTTAGCTTCTTGGAGCAGCTTTTCTAAAAGGGACAGATCAAAATCGAGCCAATTTTCAAATCCAAAGGACTCACGAAACAGCCCTGGTGCTATATTTAGTGCCTTTAAGCTAGCTTCTAGGGGTAAAGTCCCAGATCCACAGAGAGGATCGTAGAACATTTGGTTTGGCTGCCAACCCGAAAGTTGAATCAGAGCAGCAGCCAGAGATTCCTTGAGAGGCGCTGATCCAACCGCAGGGCGATAGCCTCGGCGGTGTAGACTATTTCCAGAACTATCGAGTTTAACGGTACAAAAGTCGCGCTCAATGTGAACATTAACCCGCACATCTGGTTCATGAAGTTCTACATTTGAACGCTCACCCAGCTTTTCCTGCTGCTGATCGACGATCGCATTTTTGATTTGGAGAGATGTGAAGTGGCTGTGGTTGAGGTGAGCGTTTTTGCCTGTGACATTCACCGCCAGCGTCATGTCTGGCGTAAGATAGTTTTGCCAATCGATAGTCTGAATGCCGCGATAAAGATCCTTAGCATCAAGGCATGGAAACTCATGGATATCCACCAAGATTCGGAACGGTAGCCTAGCCCAGAGGTTGACGCGATAAAGCAGAGTGCGATCGCCCTCAAAAGCGACACCACAAAATCCTGGCTCCACAGAATGGGCACCCAGTTGCTCTAACTCCTGAGCCGCCAGGGTTTCTAATCCGCGAGCAACTGTTGCAAAATAATTCATAATTCGTAATTCGTAATTAAAGGCTACTGAGACGCTCAGATCCCCGACTTCTTGAAGAAGTCGGGGATCTTTTTGTTTTGAAACTCAGATTAATCTAGAAATTTCTAAAATCAATCATTGTCTGACGATAAGCATCTGGTAAACCTGTATCAAAACAGTTACCTTTAACAATATATCCTGTCATTCCCTCTTCCTTACGCAATCTTTCCAGACAGGATGTTAACTGAAATTCACCTCGTTCTTGAAAATTTTGCTTGATGTGTTCTGCTAGAAAGTCAAAAATTTTCGGCGTAAGTAAATATAAGCCAAATATACCTAAAAAATCATTTTCTGACATTCCCTCTACACGCAAATGTTGTTGTGCATACTCAATAGTAGGTTTTTCATAGAGTTGTGTGACTGATAAAATCGAGTTTAACTCTTGCCAAACTCCTGTAACACAACCAGCTTTATGAATAATTTCTGCTGGCATTGTAGTTAAACCAACAACGCTTTGATTAACTTGTTCGTAAGTACCTAAAACTTGACTAGCACAAGATTTTTCAATATCAGATGTATAAATGTGGTCGCCCAACATTAACAGAAATGGCTCATCTTTTATCCAATCTTTAGCACAAAATACCGCATGACCATAACCTAATTGTTCCTCTTGCAATAGGATGGTGACTTTGCTACCTAAATCTTCGAGATATCGGCTATATTCTTTATTTTGCGGTGAAAGTTTATCTAAAAGTTCTTTTTTGGGTGGATTCTTCAATAAATCTGCAAATATTTTTTTGTCATCGGGCTGCACCACGATCCCGACTTCTGTAATTCCAGCACTAATTGCTTCTTCAATAATTGCGAGAATGACAGGTTTTGCCCTCCCATCTCGATCAATAATCGGGAAAAGTTCTTTTTTCACAACCTTAGTCGCTGGAAACAACCGAGTCCCAAAACCAGCTACCGGAATTACAGCTTTTCTAACTTGATTTTTCTGCATAAGCTTCCCCTCTCCTCCTCTCTCTGCGGACTCTGCGCGGCAGTCGCTCATGGGGGAAACCCCCAAGACCGCGCTGCCTTGCCTCTGCGGTTCGTCACCCCAACTTCTCAAACAACTCCGCCAACACCACATTAGAAAACAAAAACCCTTGGGGATCAATCAAACGCAACCTTCCCTCTGTAACTTCTACCCAACCTTTATCAAAATACCCTTGCAAACACCTGCAAACTTCCTCCACCTTCTCTTCGCCAAACGCCTCCGCCAACGCCGCCAAACTTAAACCCTCCGCCAAACGCAACCCCAACATTAACGTTTCTAACAATACTTCCTTTGGGGGGGTAACATCACAATCAATTACACCGCCAGCTTGTACCCACTGGTAATACTCCCTAGTCTTACGCGGACGAGTGAAGCGTTTCCCGTCAACATAACTCGCCGCACCCATACCAAAGCCGTAGTAAGGGCGGTTTTCCCAATAAACTCGATTATGCTGACATTGATGCTTAGGTTGAGCATAATTAGAAATTTCATAATGCTCATAACCAGCACCAGTCAAAGCCTGCTGCGCCATCTGGTACATTTTGACTGTGGCTTCATCCGTAGGCAAAGGAGTATCACCTGGTTTGTAGTAACGACCAAAGGCTGTACCTGGTTCGATGGTAAGATCGTATATGGAAATGTGAGTGGGTATAAGTTCTACCGCTTTAGTTAGAGAATCCTGCCATTGATCCAAAGACTGATGCGGCAACCCAGAAATTAAGTCTAAGCTAAATTCGGGAATCTCGACTTGGTGGATTAACTCCACAGCTGCGAAAATATCTTCAACTGAGTGCGATCGCCCCGCCCTTTGCAATAATTCTTTTTGAAAGGCTTGTACACCCAAACTTACCCGGTTCACACCTGCACTGCGATAGCCTACTATATGTGCTAAATCAAAGGTACCTGGGTCAATTTCCATAGAAATCTCTGCCCCAGATGCAATACCAAAATGCTTCTCCAATTCTCCCACTATCCGTTGTAGCTGTTCTGTTGATAGCAGCGAAGGAGTACCACCACCGAAGAAAATTGTCTTTAGGGGTTGGTCAAAGGCTGGTGTAATGGCAATTTCTTGACATAGCACCTCAACATATTGGGAGATAGTACCAGATGTTTCGCCCCGCAAGCGATCGCCCACAACAGACACCGGGAAATCACAATAAAAGCATCGCCGTCTGCAAAAGGGAATATGAACATAAGCAGAACTCGCAATTCCAGAAACACTAAATTTTTGACTCATTTTGAGAAAATTTTTAAGTTAAGCCAACTGCGAATTAGAGACAATGAAAATGAAGAAACAATTCAGGAGTCAGGAGTCAGGAGTCAGAATAATCGTAAAAGCAAGCGTGCAATAACTTCTTGATTTTATTAAAATTATTAAGTTTGGGTATCAAAGTCTTCTTAATTCTGACTTCTGGATTCTGGATTCTGAATTCTTGCAAAATGAGCAGTTTATTTACAAATTTTTGTCGTTTTACAAAGAAACAATGAAAAATATTAAGATAAAAGCCTTTAGTTATAATAATTGCAGATATTGTCAGCCTAAACCCTTAGTGTAAGTCAATATTGATCAGTTTATCTTACCGATGAAATAAAAAATACTTAAGTTTCTCGGTGAACACAGTTGCAGGAAAACAACATAACCATGCTTGACGCAATTATCATTTTCTCATTTATCCTGGCAGCTTCGGGAATAGGGTTCTACAGCACTGAACTACTACCCAATGGCACTCTCGATCAGGTAACGAATCTAGAAGCTTTACGCTTAGTTGTTGCCGTCTTTGCCGCTATTATTGGTGGTGCGATCGGACTGAGTTTCCAGACGACATATCGCCGTCTAGAATCACAAGTCAAAGAAATGCCTCTGGAAGTGATCTTAACTCGTGCCATTGGGTTAGTAATTGGCTTATTGCTAGCTAACCTCATGTTAGCCCCATTATTCTTACTACCCATCCCCGCGGATTTTGGATTTATTAAGCCACTTGTGGCAGTTGTCGGTAGTATTATCCTCTCCGTCACTGGCATGAATTTGGCAGACACCCACGGGCGAGGTTTATTGCGGTTCATTAATCCCAACACCGTCGAATCAATGGTTGTGGAAGGAACGCTAAAACCAGCTAATACCAAAGTTTTAGACACCAGTTGCATTATCGATGGTCGCATTGAAGCGCTATTAGAAACAGGGTTTCTGGAAGGACAAATTCTCGTACCGCAATTTGTCTTGCAAGAACTCCAACAAGTAGCGGATGCTAGCAAAGATCAAAAGCGCGTGCGGGGAAGGAGAGGACTAGAAATTCTCAACCGTATTAAGGAAGAATATCCCGATCGCATTTTGATTAATGCAGTTGACTACGAAGATATCCCCACAGTGGATGCCAAGTTGGTACGCTTTGCCCAAGAAATTAGCGGTACATTGCTAACCAACGACTACAACTTGTCTAAAGTAGCCAGCGTTCAGAAAGTCCCTGTTTTGAATGTGAATGATTTAGTGAATGCCGTCCGTCCCAGTTATTTACCTGGCGACAACCTGGATTTAAAAATTCTCAAGGAAGGCAAAGAACCCAGTCAAGGTATTGGCTACCTAGATGATGGCACGATGGTAGTAGTTGAAGAAGGCAGCAATTATGTGGGTGGTGAACTGCGAGTAGTAGTCACCAGTGCTTTGCAAACCACCGCAGGAAGAATGATTTTTGCCAAACCCCAAGCATCAGCATTGGCGTGAGGGAAATGTCTGGTGCAATTAAATATAAATTGTGCAATCGGTGCAGTCAACCTGCACCGATTATTTATTTTGAATCACCAGATTTGCTTACCTGCAAATACTGTAACTGCTCAATTGATAACCCTGTCAATCTTGCTATCTGTTCTAATGGCATACCAGTATTAAAAAGGTTACTTGCCACTTCAAGTAAAGCTTCAGCTTTCCCTTCAGCCTTCCCTTCAGCTTTTCCTTCTTGTAAAATATCTTGATAAATCACTGACTCGCGCATAATGTCTGACCTCAAAACTCGTCTAATAACCTCTTTATCTAATACTAAACCAGCTAAAATAGCCGTGGAAGCGGCAATATTACTTTGAGTTCTTGATTCTGTAATACCGTTAATTTCACGCGCCACTTCATTTAGTATAACTTCTGGCTCAATTGTACTACTCAACACTGCCAAAGGTAAAAGTCCAGGTGTTATCAAAAATACTTCGGTTGGTTGTTCCCAAAGTCTGATAACTGCAAATTCATGGCGTGTTCCAGCAATTGTAAATGTATTTTGTTGCACCAAATCCGAATTTGTCTGCTTGAGGTAAATTACAACTTGATGCATTGATTTGTGGGGAAAACGGCGATACACTCGCAATCGATAGTCAATCATCCGAAAAGGAATTTCCGCATCCACTTGGGTTTGAAATTCCAAATGCAAGATATTTTGCTCCGACTGTAGCAGAATTAAGGCATCAGCACGAATGGGTTCTAGAGATAATTCTTTTGGACTTAGTTCGGTTAAAGTAATGGGTTCGCCTAATAACCAAGTGGCGAAGTCGCTGGAGAAATTTTCAGCTAAAAATTTACAGATATTGTCAAACATTTGAGAATGTTACCAAATAGCTTGTTCATTTGCTATTTATCTGCAATTATTTAATCAAAAAATTTATATTTTCTAATTTTCATAAATTTCTAACGGCAAATTATCTGGATCTTTAAAAAAAGTGAATTTCTTACCTGTGATTTCGTCAATTCTGATATTCTCTGTTTCTACACCTTGGGAGTTTAAGTAAAAAACAGTTTCCTCAATATTATCAACTTTAAAAGCAAGATGTCTTAATCCACAAGCCTCTGGACTACTAAATCGTTGCGGAGTATTGGGAAAAGAGAATAACTCTATCTGACCATTTTCCCCAACCTTTAAATCTAATTTATAAGAATTCCTTTCGGCACGAAAAGTCTCTTCAATAATCGAAAAGCCTAAAGTTTCGACATAAAAACTTTTGGAGCGATTGTAGTCAGAGCAAATAATAGCTATATGATGAATGTCAGTAATTTTCATGGTAATTTTGTTTTTATACAATTATTAAGATGGTGTTTTCAGTCGTGCTACAGGCATATTACATTTTCTGAATTTGAGGTTAGACTTTGATCTTTTTGATTGATTTTACCTTTCTTTTCAAGAATAAGCTAGCCCTAACTTACTTGATAAAAATCATTTTTTTGACATACATCTTAAGCAATCTTAATTCTCCACACTCTTGTGATGTCTACAACCAAGTTGTATGAATTTCTAGAATCACAGGGATAACTATCTGTTTTATTCTCCCAGTTACTAGTACAGGGACGATGTTTTGGTAGTAGCAAGTCGTATTTAGTTAAGTTTTTAAACCCTTTGTTTCCTATTCAGTTACCGTTAAATTTTGTGGTTTTTCTCTCTCGTTAGCAGATAGAGAATACTACTAATAAAGGTGTTTATCTGGGCTTTAATAATCTTTACTTAATCTAAGCTTAATTTTTGCTTAACTATTAAAAATAGATACTGGTAAAAGTAAAAAAACTGGCAATATTCCTCAATAAATACTGTCTTTTAAAATATAGAACTGATATGCTCAACAAAAGTCTAATTTTGTCCTTGTTGGCGTTGTTTGCTGTGGCTCCTGCCGCCAATGCAGAGGTTAAATTAATTGCAATTGGGAGTCTAGATGGTAATATTAGCGATCGCTCCAACAAAACATCTGCTCCCCTGGAAAATGGCGTTCCGGGAAACCTTTTGGGTGGTTTAGGGTCGGGACTAGCCTACGCTGGCTGTAACACCTTTATCGCTATCCCAGACCGAGGCCCAAATGCCGTGTCATACAACAGCGCTGTCAGTGACACAGCATCTTATATCAACCGCTTCCAAACTATCAAAGTGAAACTTGAACCAAGCAAACTTGGTTCAGCGTTACCCTTTACCCTTACCCCTTACTTAATTGACACGACCCTGCTATTCAGCAATGAGCCTCTTTACTACGGGAATGGTGCGGGATTGGGGTTATGTAGTGGTGTCCCAGCTTTGAATACCAAGAATAAAAACTATTTCACTGGACGTTCAGACAACTTCAACCCCACCCAAATCTCGACATATCCCAACAATGCCCGTTTCGACCCTGAAGGGGTGCGTGTATCCAATAATGGCAAGGAGGTATTTATCTCTGATGAATATGGCCCCTATGTATATCAATTTAACCGCAATACAGGTAAGCGGATTAGAGTCTTTAACCTACCTAGCAAGTTTGCAGTTAGCAACTTAAGTCCCGTTAGTGATACAGAAATCACTGGTAACACGTCTGGTAGGGTTGCTAACAAAGGTATGGAAGGACTTGCGATTACTCCCAACGGTAAGACTCTGATTGGTATTTTGCAAAGTCCACTGCTCCAAGACGGTGGTACTAATGGGGCTTATACCAGAATCGTCAAAATTGACATAGAAACAGGTGCCACCCAGGAATACGCTTATCAGCTAGATAATATTGGCACCTTAGCTAAACCCAAATATCCCACCGTCAGCGAGATTTTGGCAATCAGCGATCGCGAATTCTTAGTAGATGAACGCGATGGCAAGGGGTTTGGCGACGGCTCCAAGGCTGCCTTCAAGAAAATCTATCGGATCGATCTGACGAATGCTCAAGAAGTAAGCAATATCACTGGGGAAATCAACCTTGTTGGCAAGGCGGTTAGCAAAACCCTGTTCCTTGATGTGGTAACTGCGCTAACTCAAAACGGCATCAAAGAAGAGGACATTCCCGCCAAGCTTGAAGGTTTAGCCTTCGGAGAAGATGTGGTTATCAACCGCGTCAAAAAGCATACGTTATTTATCGCCAATGACAACGACTTCGTTGGTACTATAGCGCCGGGTATTGACAACCCAAACAAATTTTTTGTCTTTGCGGTTGACAGTAACGATCTGCCGGGTTTTGTCCCGCAGAAGATCAAAGGGGAAGATTGATATTCAGTTCGGTTGATATTTAATTATTAGAAACTGTTAGAGTAGGCAAAGTGCCCGCTCTAATAGCTACCGAAAAAGTCAGAAAGTATGAGGCAGAAGGCAGGAAATTCATAATCAAAAGCGATTAATATAGTTTATTTAAGTAAGTCACGCATTCATTTCGGTGTATCGTTGAGTCGAAAATTATATGCGGCGGTTCATCTCAATCGGAAATGTTGGGTTTCGTTCCTCAACCTAACCTACGCAGTTTAAGGTTTTGGCGCTACTGGATTTATACTATTCCTGTAAAACGGTTTTTGACACAATCCTAGTTTTCTTCAAGTCTGCTTCCGAAAGTTCTTCTCCAGCTTGTAGGCGAGTGGCGGAACTTTGCAACACTGTCGCCGCCCCTTTATCTCCGATTTGCAAAGCGGTTTTAGCAGCCGTTTGTAGCATTGTAGCTGCACCAGTGCGATCGCCTTGTAGCAATTTCGCCTCGGCTAACTGGGTTTGGCGATACTTCGCTAATGCCAAAATAGACTGCTGCACCTGGGGATTAGAATCTGGTTGATATGTCCGCACCACATCTGCATACACCGGCACCAGGGAGGAAAGTAAGCCTTCTTGATTAACTAACGGGTCATCATAGCGAATTTGCAGATGCCCGATCGTTTGTTTCCCCTCTGGCAATTGTCCCAGATAAATGTTTGCCAAAACTACCCTTTCTACATCCTGCATCAAATCTCCCAAACGTACAGCAAAGCTACCATCAGCTTCTCGTTCCACTGGTAACTCGATTGTGTCTGGGGCAACTTGGGCAATGGGTTTCAATTCTGCTAATCGGACATTTGGCACTAGAGATAACAGCAAGTAGGCATTAGTTAGCCCAATTGACTGAATCCTTCCAAAGAGTCGGCTAAATTGCTCCACAGCTTGTTCAGGATGTTCAATATGAGCTAGAGTACCACCACCGACATCGGCTATTTTTTCTAGCAAATCTTGATTCCAGCTATTGCCAAATCCGAAAGTGTTGATAGTTAGGTTCAGTTTGGCAGCTTTTTGCGCCAGTTTGAGACAGCGCTTATTGTCATCTCGCCCAATATCCCACTTCCAAATCCGCAAACTGCTTTCACCATGCCCATCCGTCAGCAGAAACGCCTGGGAAACTGCTCCTCTTGTGCCCTTCATCAGTTCTGTAATTCCCAATTCCAAACCCTCGGCGATCGCAGTGCCGCCACTAGCGCTGAGTTTGCTTTTGATTTGAGATTTAATGCTTTCGGGGTCTTCGATCGCTTGGTTGGGGATAATGACTTCCGCAGAACCGGAAAAAGCCACAACTGAAATGCGATCGCCAACTTTCAACCGATCTATTAATCCTTCCACTGCCTGAATCACCGTTTTAATCGGTTGTCCGTGCATAGAACCACTTCTATCCAGAATCAGGCAGAGGTTAAGGGGAAGATTTTGGTCAAACTCGCCAGCGATCGCAAAAATCGTCATTGCTAGTTGACGTTGGCTACTTGTTTGAGCCAGATCAACATTATTGTCATTTAACGCCGAGAGCAATTTAACTTTCATTGAGGAGGGGTATCTTGCAAAACTGTTTTGGAGACAATTCTGGTTTTCTTGCGATCGCTTTCAGATAAATCTCCACCAGATTGTAGCTGAGTGGCAGAAGTTTGCAACACCGTCGCTGCCCCAGTATCTCCCATTTGCAGAGCAGTTTTAGCAGCCGTTTGTAACATTGTCGCTGCACCACTGCGATCGCCCTGTTGCAATTTCGTTTCGGCTAGCTGGGTTTGGCGATATTTAGCTAATGCCAAAATAGACTGCTGTACTTGGGGATTCGGATCTGCTTGGTAGTTTTTGACTACATGGGCATAAACTGGGATATTTGGTGTAACTAAACCTACCTTGTTGGCGGCTGGATCGTCGTAGCGGACTTGTACATTAGCGATCGCTTGTTCACCTGCTGGCAATTGTCCCAAATAAATATTAGCTAAGATTATCCGTTCTGCATCTTTCATTAAATCTCCCAACCGCACAGCGAAACGTCCATCAGCTTCTTGTTGCAGTGGTAACTCAATTGTGTCTGGGGAAACTTGAGCAATGGGTTTAAGTTCCGCTAGCCGGACATGGGGCATCAGAGACAATAACAGATAAGCGTTAGTCAATCCCACTGTTTGAATGCGGCTAAACAGGCGATTAAACTCATCCACTGCCTCTTCCGGCTTTTGAATATAAGATAAAGTACCTAAACCAGCATCAGCAATTTTTTCTAAAACATCTTGGTTCCAATTGTCACCAAAGCCCAGAGTGTTCAAAGTCAAATTATAGCTAGCAGCTAATTGGGCAAATTTCAAACAACGATTATTATCACCATGTTCATTTTCACCATCTGTTAATAAGAAGGCTTGGGAAACAGTATCTTTCTTTCCCTTCGCCAACTCCTCAATCCCCAAACGCAATCCTTCATCAATCGCAGTCCCACCATCGGCTGCTAGGCGGTTGATTTGCTGTTTGATTTTTTCTGGATCTTCGACACTTTGACTAGGTACTAAGACTTTGGCACGGTGATCGAAAACTACAACACTGAGGCGATCGCCAGGATTAAGTCTATCTACCAGACGATTCGCTGCTTTTTTAACCGTTTCTAGCGATCGCCCATTCATAGAACCACTGTGATCCAGAATTAAACATAAATTTAAGGGCACATGGCGGTCTTGAGTCTCTGCGATCGCTGAAATCGAAATTCCCAACTGACGTTGACTATTCAGTTGATTCGCGTCCAAATTACCATCATTCAAGGCAGGCTGCAAGCTAACCTTCATAACTTAAAGTCCTTATTCAGGATATACATATTAATAAATAACTTCAAAGCACCACTTTAGCTCTACGGAAAACCTATCCAACACAAATACATGAATATAATCAGAATATCTTAGAAGCCAAACATTGGCAGATGCAAAGCCACCTGAAGCATTAGGGAGAAATCCGCACCTTGAGGGAAGCGTGCATCGCGCTAGGATGTATTACAGTTAACGGCATAGTTTCAGGCGATCAGTTGCTATGGACATTTCCCCAATCAAAGCTGTTCAAGCCCCATATTACGGCGATAGCTCTTACCGGACACCACCGCCAGATTTACCTTCCCTCTTATTGAAGGAGCGAATTGTCTATATTGGGATGCCACTGGTGCCTGCTGTCACGGAATTAATCGTGGCTGAGTTGCTGTTTTTGCAATCCGATGACCCAGAAAAGCCCATTAAAATCTATATCAACTCCACCGGTACATCTGGTTACAGTGGCGAACCCATTGGCTTTGAAACCGAAGCCTTTGCCATCTACGACACCATGAAATATATCAAGCCTCCTATCCACACCATCTGCGTCGGTTCTGCGATGGGTATGGCAGCCATGCTTCTCAGTGCTGGTACAAAAGGTTGCCGCGCTAGTTTGCCTCACTCTTCGATTATCCTGCATCAGCCCAAGAGCTACGCCCAAGGTCAAGCAACGGATATTCAAATTCGGGCAAGGGAAGTTTTGGTAAATAAAGGGGCGTTGGTTGATATTTTAAATCGCACCACCGGACAGCCTCCAGAAAAAATTGCTAAAGATATGGATAGGTTGTTATATCTAACACCTTACGAAGCAAAGGAATACGGTCTAATTGACCGAGTTTTTGAGAAAGAAGAACTCGCAAATCCCCCCCTTCCAGCCAGTGTCCTTTAATTTTTTCTTTGTCATTTGTCCTTTGTCCTTCGTCCTTTGTTAATAACCAATGACTAATGACCAATGACTAATGACTAATGACCAATGACTAATGACTAATAGACTAATTAAAAACGGAGTAAGTCATGCCTATAGGCGTTCCTAAAGTTCCTTACCGGATGCCCGGAGGACAATATACAGATTGGATTAGCATCTACGATCGCCTTTACCGGGAACGGATTATATTCTTGGGACGAGATATTGATGATGAAATTGCCAATCAAATAATTGCTGTAATGCTGTATCTGGACTCAGACGATCCAGGTAAAGATATTTATTTATACATCAATTCCCCAGGTGGAATGGTTACATCTGGCATGGCTATTTTTGACACCATGCAACATATAAAATCAGATGTAGTGACTATTTGCGTTGGTTTAGCTGCTTCAATGGGGTCTTTCCTGTTGGCTGCTGGCACCAAAGGTAAACGCCTAGCATTGCCTCATTCACGGATTATGATTCACCAGCCTTCAGGTGGAACCCGTGGACAAGCAACCGACATCGAAATTGAAGCTAGAGAGATTCTGCGGATTCGTCACCAGCTTAATGGCATTTATGCCGATAAAACCGGTCAGACCATAGCAAAAATTGAAAAAGATATGGATCGTGACTTTTTCATGTCTGCTGAAGAGGCTAAAGAATACGGTTTAATTGACCGTGTAATTGAAGAACGAACCTCTATAGTAGCAGGGGAGTAGGGAAGCAGGGGGAGCAGAGGGACAAGGGGACAAGGTGACAAGGTGACAAGGTGACAAAAGTTTAGAACTTACAATAAGTCTTTCCCCTTGTCCCCAATTCTCCTTGTCCCCAAGTCCTCTTCCCAATTCCCAAAACAAACTGTCAACATTGAACTTTAAAATAGAAAATTAGCCTTTATCATTAATAGTCCAGGCTTAAAGCTGATATTGACAGATAATAGCCGATAGCTAAATATTCGATAGCTCATAGCTCAAGATGGATCTTGGAGATTGCTACCGTTTGCTAGGTTTAAGATCGGGAGCTTCTTTTGCTGATATCAAAGCGTCTTATCGACGATTGGCGCAGCAATATCATCCCGATATCAACCCAGATGACAACAAAGCCAAAGATAAGTTTATTGCCTTGACAGAGGCTTACAAACTCCTGCTGACGGTAGTACTGCCAGAGGAAACTGCTGCACATTCAACTCAGGTGTCAACTGGGCGTGATGCTGCTAAGACAACGCAGCGACAGAAAACACCAGTTACAACGGTGGTAAACCAACAACCAGGGAAAGCAAAACCGCCTAATCTGTTGGAAATAGAAGAACGGCTGAAGTGGAAGACTTATGAACAATTGCAGCGATTTTTGCAAGAGAAACGATTTCCGCAAGCGATCGCACTAGTGGAAGCTTTAGCAGATCGTTTGTCAACAGATCCAGAAGTTCGCCAATGGCAAGCGATCGCTTATCAAATTTGGGGACGGGCGCTAATTTCCGAAAACCAATTGCTCAAAGCCAGAATTTATCTCAAAAAAGCTTTGAAAACAGACCCCCATAATAAAAGTCTCTGGTATGAAGTGCAACGCGATTTCCAACGTTTAGAACAAATTTTTTAAAGATTTACAAAATTTATTGAAAAGTTCTAACAGCAGGGGCAATTCATGAATTGCCCCTATCTGTAATTAAAATTTTCGGCTATTGTTTGCATAATTCCTAAGTTACTCGACGCGGAAAAAGCAGCAGCGTGTCCGGTTAAACTGATAAGGAAGAAAATAGCAGATTAGGCAGTGAATAACATAGTGCGGTTAGTTTTGACAGCAATATTGCTGATGCTAGTTACAGCCTGTGGCAGTATTGGATTGCTACCGACTAGCGAGTTAGTGCAAAAAGCGATCGCACTTGGGCTAGAGCAAACTCAACAAAAACTTAGCCAACAGTTGGATCTAGATTTTCAAGGATTTGAAATCAAGCGGCTATCAATTACCCAAGAACAACCCCTAACGATTGAAAATTTACCAGCTTTCCACGTTCGGGGAACCTACGACTTGATTCTCAAGCTACCAAAACGGCGCTTGACGCAACCAAAACAACCCTTTGATGTTTACTTGCAAATTCAGCAAGAAGGTAAAACTTGGCGATCGCTAATTCCAGAAAAGGGTAGTAAAAATACTCAACCAATTTGGCGTAGTTATCTCATCCAATAGAGACGGGGGAAAGGTTTGAATTGTCTCACTCTTTTCCCAAACTACAGGTTAAATTTTGTGTATCCTGTACCGTCGTCTTCTGCAAGAATTATAAAATCGAAGGATTCAACTAAGGCTTGAATCTTGTTGAATCATCTACTTGAAACTCTACAAAGCAGTATTGCATTATTTCTCTCTTCTTTGTTTCTAAGTAGTGGTTCATTTTATTTATTGTATATGTGCAACTCGAAAAACCATCACAATCATTACCTCTGCGACTTTCCAAGAAAAAGGTAGCAAAGAGACTTAACCTAATTAGCGTAGCTATATCATCCAAAAACTAGTGTGTGCAAATAGAAAAACCATCACAAGCATTTCCGTATAACTGCTGGGATATCGTCATGATCGAGATGATGGTTTCATCGGAGACAGGGCAAGATGTATATTAACTTTTTCATTAGTTCCATTGCTGGAATTGTGGTTGTGGTACTAGCGGCTTTTGGCTTACTGCAATGGTTGCACATCCCTGCTGGTAACTTTCTTGATTGGGTGATTGGTGGTGCAAGTTTTTGGTGGCTGTTGGTAATTGTTACCGTCCCGTGGAATGTACATTTTCAAGCCAAAGAAGTTTTAGCAGAAGCAGCACAATCAACTGAGAAAGGAATTCCAGTCGATGAGAAACAAGTGAAGTATGTCACATTGTTGGCGAAGCGATCGCTCTGGGTTGCCATTGCTTTACACTTATTTTCAGCCGTTGGTCTTTATACCCTTGCTACCACTGGTATTAGTACGGTGGGATATATAAGCTCTGGTGCAGCTTTGTTATTAACGATTCTGCGTCCAGCTATTCGAGCTTATGAGTATTTATATGCGCGGTTAGCGATGATTCGCCAAGAATGGAAGTATCCACGCGAAGATATTTTTGAATTGCGCGATCGCTTCTCGATATTGGAGCAAAAAATCCAGTCGTTGGAAGATCAACTCAACCCAGAACAACCCTATTCTTTACCCGCAACTCAACAACGCTTCGCCGAAGAGACTCGCAGAGATTTAGCTCGGATTGCAGCTAATTTTGAAGAATTACGGGCGACAAATCAAACTGAACATGAGCGTTTGGCAAGAGAAGCACGAACTGCGATCGCGCAACTTTCCACCGACGGGCAATTTCTCGATCATGTCCGCGAAATTATTCGATTTTTTAAGACCGCTTGATTATTGCTTTAATAACTGACCAAATTTTAAGTTTTGGATTGTGATAGTGAATATTCATCATCCAAAATTTAAAAAATGTCTTCAAAAAGGGTTAACTATACTCTACAACCAAAAGGAAAAGTTTGATATAAATTGCAGTAGTTCGGTATGCAATGTTTCTATATGTTGTAAAAAAGGAAAGAATTGCAAATGTTGGATTCTCTTCTCTTGTTTTTTATATTAGCCACAATTATTCCTTTTTTTATTGCTCAGATTATGCCGAACAGCAAGTGGCTAATAGGTTATGCTATTTGTTTTGGAACTTTTGCTATTTCTCAGTATTATAATCACTTAACAACGCCAATCGAGCAACGAGGAAATGGTTTTGTTTCCGCCTGGGCAATGATTGCGAATTATTTAATTAATACATCAGGAACTGTGGGAATAATCGACAGGGCTATTATATTAGCCTTTAAGTCAAGAGGGTATAAAATCAATATATGGTTCATAGTTAATATAATTTTTCTTGATTGGATGCTTGTTTACATAGCAGTATTGATAGTTAACATTCCTAAATAAATAGGCATTATTAAACAGAAAAAAAGGATTATCAGGACTAAAGTCCTTACTACAAACTTTAATTGATTTACGTCTAACGACTTAGTGAGTATCCCTTCATTTCTACTAATTTAAAATCCACTATTGAGGCTCATCATGTACCTAACTAGAACAGGAAAGGCTATAGTAAAGCTTACATAACTTCAGGAGTACTTACGGTGAATCAGATACAACTGACTTTAACTATTGGTTATCTGTTAATGACATTTTATTTTTTAATCAATTGGTTAATATTTGCTCTACGTCATCCTGCTTCCACTCCAGAAGATAAGTTTTTATCAGTTGTGATGTTTGTGGTAACAACTATCTTTTGGCCCCTAATGATTCCGATGTCTTGTTTAGAAATAGTTCAAAAAAAGCAAATAGACTTTAATCAAATGATTCCTGTTCTCTTAGCAATATTTATATTTAGTATTTCATATTATTTGACCGAATAATTCATAATTTTTCATCACAAATTGCATAGATATAAAGAGAAGCTGGAGGATTGACTTGTGACCCTCCGGCTTCTTTATGCAACACATTACTTTAACTTCTTAGGCAGTCTACTTATTAAATTGAAAATTTTCTAACGTCGTCTGCTGCCAAAACCACTTGAGCGGCGGGGTGCTGTACTACGTCCACTACCAAAACCACTGCCAGAATTGCGTCTGGTAGTGCTGGAATTACCAGAGGGTCGCAACGTACTACCACCAAAACCAGAACCAGAAGGACGGTTATTACCTGTAGTGCTACGCGGTGTATTGCGTATATTTGTATTTCCAGGATATGACCTTCTAATCGTCCCTGTATTGCGGAACGCAGTCCGATTTGTCACGGCTGCGGGTGGTGCATTATAGCGACTTTGGTAGTTTTGAACTGCTTGGCCATAGCTTCCGCCATATCCACCGAAACCACTTAATCCTTGACCTGATTGATAGACAGGGGGTACATAATACTGGGGTCTAAACAACATACTACCAATTGCCTGTCCCGCCAAGCTACCAGCCACAGACCCAGCAAATGGTGCCCAGAAGCTATTTTCTCGACGGACTACAACCGTCTCTTGTTGTCCTGTTTGGGGATTGGTTTTATTCTCGGTAACGTTGTGGACGTAATCTATTTTAAAGTCTTCCGTTAGATATAAAATCGGTTGTCCTTTTTCTACCTTCAGATAGGTCTTCTTACCTTGCTTGATTTCATCATCAGTTAACCGTGCCATTTGCAAATTTTCGGTTGCAAAGGTTGGGGGATTATTGTTAAGTAAAAACAAGCTGTATTCACCAGTTGCATCGTCATAAGTAGCTTGTTGTATTTTATACTCTCCATCACTCAGCTTTGTGTTAGTAGAGCTTTGGCTAACGTTCTTAGCGGGAGGAGTAGTTTCGTTTCCCCCACCACAAGCGACAGTTGTGACACACAAACTCAGAGCTAAAAAAACGGCTGTAAATTTACGTACTATGGTCATGATCATTGGATTATTGTCCTATCTCTGAGCTTAACAATTTCTCGATGTGAGTAGTAAGTACGGACTACCCAACATATTATAAAGGAATCAATTCTGGGTAATATTGCAACAGTTGATCGCTAGTGAGTTCATCGCCTAACTGTGCTGGGGAGAAATGCACCTGGATTGCCTTTAATCTATGTTTATAATGCAAATTTATCAATGCTTTCAATCCTTCCTTGAGCGCCTGAACGTTAGAAAGATCGGTTTCTAACTCTGGCACTTCTCCTTCATAAGCTACTGTAATCATTACAATGACGTTGCGAGTTACAGGTATAGATAAAGGTTCATTCAATCCAGAGTCAGAACTGTAATCTGGTTCACTGAGATATCTTTCGGCAGAGTCAGTAAATAATTCATTAACATAATCTCCTGCCTCGCCTTCACTCCAAAATACGTCGCCTTCGTTGGCAGCAGAAAGCCAATATTCATCATATTGCAGAAGAGTTTGGCTAATTTCTACCAATCCTTCTCCCAAAACTTCTAAGTCGCCATCGGCATCGATCGCATCTCGCCCAGCGCTATTTAATACTCCCAAAATTGGCGCTACCTCGCCTCCCCCCAAGTGCAGAAATAGGCGAAAGACTACATAGCGAGTTCGACCGATCATTTTATTAAAAAGATTGCTCATTTTTCCTCCAAAATTTTGTCATTTGTCATTTGTCATTCGTCTAATAATTAATTCCCATTCCCCATTCCCCATTTTTAATGACTAATATAGTGAAATCCTTTGACGAAATCTATAACCATACTTGACGAAGGTAAGATGTATTTTGTCGGTTCATTAGATATATCATCATAAGTTGAAGCATTAAGAGCAGAGCGATTAATAAATCTTTTCCCAAAGTTGGGATGGTCATGGACAATCAATGTGTGGGCGCTAGAATTTGTTAAAACTATTTGAGTTGGGGCTTTACAAAAATTTAACTTTGTGGCGACTTCAATATTTTTTTTCGTCTGTTTAATTGTTGCCGCCTGACTCATAGCTTGTTCTAGAAGAATATTTAATTGTTTCACAATTAGGGGCGATTTTGGCAATTTTAAATCTTGATTTGCAACAACTTCACTGTTAATCATTTCCACGACACTGGAAATATTATTTTGAGTAGATGCAGCATCTAAAAAGGGAAGAATCACAATGTAAGCAGTGGAAAATAATGCTTCGTCGCTATCTGCATAAAATGTGAAAACAGTTCGACGACGACCACTTTCGATGCTTGGGGGTTGTTTTAGTATCCGGTATTCTTGAGCAATTTGATAGTAAGCGCCTGCGATCGCAAAATTGGCTTCGTGTTCTAAGGCTGCATCAACAATAATGCGGATTGTGGGCGGTGTCTCGTTAAAAAAGTCTCGTGAGTCTTCGGAATGGAACTTTTGGATAATGGAGCGATCGCCAGCTGGACTAAGATCGACCCATTCACAAATCATACCTTCGGTTTTTAAACCAAACCTGGAGGTGGCGTAAAGCTTGGCCCCAGTTAATGTTGCTCCAGTTAAATCAGCACCAATCCATTCCGCCCTAATTAATTTTGCCTGAGTTAAATCGGCGTGGATAAAAATTGTATTCGTTAAATTCGCATTGGTTAAATCTGCGCCAATTAAAGTAGCTCCGCTCAATTTTGCGCCGCTCAAGTCTGCCCAACGGAGGTTCGCCCCGCTCAAATCTGCCCAACGGAGGTTCGCTCCACTCAAATCTGCTCCGCTCAAGTTGGCATGGCTAAGATTTGCTTGTCTGAGTTCAGTATCTCGCAAATTTGCACCACTGAGATCGCAACGACTGAGATCACTGGCATTTAAGTTAGCCATCTCTAAATTTGCTCCCGTCATAGAAGCGCCTCTCAAGACACTCTCACTCAAGTTAGCGTGGCGGAGATTCGCTTGGCGGAGTGTTGCCTCTCGCAAATCAGCACTGGTGAGGTCAGCCTCCGATAGGTCAGCGCGACTGAGGTCTGCGCGAATTAACTCAGCGCGAATCAATAAGGCTCCTTTAAGTTGAGCGCGGCTGAGATCGGCTCGAATCAAATTAGCGACGTTGAGACTAGCGTTATTTAAGATGGCGTTGGATAGATTCACGCCACTGAGTCTGGCTACATTCAGCTTGGCATTGCTCAAGTTAGCTTCGCTCAGATTCGCGCCACTGAGGTTAACTATACTCAAATTAGCATCGCTAAGATTCACGCCACTGAGTTTGACCCCACTCAGATTAGCTTCCGCAAGGTCAATACCACTAAAGTTTAAGACTCCTGCTGCGTACTTTTCTAGTAATTCCTCTACAGTCATCGATGCTACCCCTTGGATGCCAACTTTAATAGTTGGTAAAGTCATAAAAACGGAATGTCAAAATTAAAAATGAATATTGGGATTTTAGGGTTGGGATTGATCGGCGGATCTTTGGGTTTTGATTTGCGATCGCAAGGACATCATATCTTAGGAGTCAGTCGCCGTGAATCTACCTGTCAAAAGGCAGTTGCTATCGGCAGTGTTGATGAAGCATCAGTTGATCTGAGTCTGTTAGCAGCCGCAGAGGTTGTATTTATTTGTACACCTCTAGCGCTTATTGTGCCCCAATTGGAGCAAATGATCGCTCATTTGTCTACAGCTACCATTGTGACTGACGTGGGTTCAGCAAAAGCAGAGATAGTCAAAGCGATTTCTCCCCTTTGGGATAATTTTATCGGCGGTCATCCAATGGCGGGAAGAACAGATAGTGGCATAGAAGCTGCACAACGGAATTTATTTGTTGATAAACCTTATGTATTAACACCGACAGCTACAACGCCTACTAGTGCAATTGCGGTTGTAGAAGAAATTGTGCGATCGCTAGGAGCTAATATCTACTATTGTCAACCAGAGCAACATGACCGCGCTGTTAGTTGGATTTCCCATTTACCTGTAATGGTCAGTTCCTCATTGATTGCTGCTTGTTTGAGTGAAACTGACCCCGATGTTTTGGAACTAGCTCAAAAGTTAGCTAGTTCAGGTTTTCGGGATACCAGCCGTGTGGGTGGCGGGAATCCAGAGTTGGGCGTGATGATGGCGCGGTATAATCGTGAAGCATTGCTGCGATCGCTGCAACAGTATCGTCACAATCTTGATGAATTAACTAATTTAATTGAGCAAGAAAATTGGACAGTTTTAGAGCAAAAGTTGAAATCAACAGGTAAGGCACGACCTGATTTTGTTGATTAGAATTCAGGGATCAGGAGTCAGAATTTAGAAGTCAGAATGGGCTAAACCCTAGCTATCCGCTAACAGGAGTCGGAGATTCAGACCAGTGACTGAATTGTTGCACCACCAATTTTTCTTGTTTTGTGGGGATGCAAAAACGCCGATTATTCAGCCGTTTTTTCGCTCAGAATTAATTCTGAATTCTGACTCCTGGCTCCTGAATTCTGTTCGATAAAATCTTTAAAAAAATGCTACTTAACAGTTTGACAGTCACCAAACCGATGTACTATACAGATAAATTTACAAAAATCAACAATGGTAGAACGTCCAATCAAAAAATCGGAACGTCAGTCCCAAGCAAATACTGACAGCAATTCCGAAAATAAGGATTCTATAACTCCTATTGAATCCAACCCCAAAAGCTCAAAACCGAGCCGTAACCGCTCGTCTGACAAAGGGAAAAAAGCATCTTACGGAGATGAAAACAGGCAGCAGGGGAATCCTGCTCTAGCGCGTGGTCCAAAACCCGTTAAACCTCCAGTCGCCAAAGTCCAAACAGAAGAACTGGAAACCGAATCGGAAACTATCCCTGAGGAGTCTCAAGACTAACATTACTCCTGCGTGTGATATGGGAGGCTTTAACTCGTCGTTATAAGTATATGAAGACAGGATTTCTGCCTCCGCAGGCAGTAATTATGCCCCCCATCACCATTGGGTTATTTTTATATTGAAATGCTGTTACTAATCAATTTCTGTAACTAGCCATTGCCACTCAGTGACTACAGTGTTGGATATGTTGAGAACCAATTGCTGTCCATTAGAGAGAGGCACATAGACTTTGAGCGCATCAGTTGTTGGCAATTTCGGTAAGATATCAGTTAAGTTATATTCCCCCACATTGGGAACGGGTGCAGTTAAAGAGTATGCATCCGATGCACTAAGTAATTTTCCGGCTACTGTCTCAATCAACAATGGTTGGGGATGAGCAATTTCAACGACACCCGGAAAAGCAACTAAGCGTAACCGTAAATCTTTTACTGCACTGGTGTAATTCTGTTTGAACAGCAATACTTGCCAAGCATATCCTTTTTCATCTTTGACAGATACTTGTGAGTGGTAGCGCAAGATACCGGGAGAATCATGATGTTGACGCAACAGTGCTTGCGCTGACTCCACACCCAATCCACATCCAGTTAATGTTAAAAACACTATTAAGGCACAACGCCAAAAATATTGTTGAAATTTTCGCTTCATCTAACACATTTTACAGCAGAATTTAGAAGCAGAGCCGAAGAAACTCCACCAAGATGTCAGAACTAACTCTCAAAGCAACAATTTTAGTCTAAAGCCTGCGGTGTATGCTGGGAGAAATAGCGATGTCTACGCCGACCTATCCTTAAGCATAATTTAGCTAACTTTCTTAGTTTAGCTGGTGTGTGCGAAGTCTTGGTTCTATTGGTCAACTCTGCCTTAGCATTTCTCCTGGTCATGGTTATACTGCCATCATTGCAGCTTTTATTGGTTGGTTAAACCCATCAGGTATTATTTTATCCAGTCTTCTTATGGCACTTTTGTAAGTAGGCAGCAAATTAGTACAGATTAAATTAAGACTTCCTTTAGCTTTAGCTAGGATGTTTCAAGGTATTTTATTCTTTTTTCTTTTAGCAGTAGATATATTAATTTACAACCGAGTACGAGTGATATAAGTGGTGAGTAGGGAAGCAAGGAGCAGGGGGAAAATTCCTCTCCTCTCCTCTGCACCCTTCCTCTCTGCCTTTTCTTCCCCATGCCCAACAGCTAATATTTAAGGAGATTTAATGTGTCTAATCGTAAATTATCGCCGTTTCTAAAGGTAGTAACTATTGCATTGCTTGCTGGTGTAAGTAGTGTAGGTATCAGTCTGCTTGCAGGCACAACTAAGCCAAAAGGTGAGAATGCTAAAACAAATTTAGGTAAGGCAATGAGTGCAGATGCACAGTCTATCACCTCAGCTACAGACCAGATGAATGAAGTGCCAAAGACTTTTCAGGGAACAATTGTTTATCAAGCAAAACTAAAAGCAAATGAGAAAGTCATTGCCCTAACTTTTGATGATGGCCCTGGCCCAAAAAATACGGCACAGATTTTAGAAATTTTGAAGAAAAATAATATTAAAGCGACATTCTTTATGCTTGGGCAAATGGTGAAATATTTTCCCCAAGTTGCCAAGCAAGTGGCTGCTGATGGTCACGTAATTGGTAATCATACATGGCATCATTGGTATTTTAAAATGGATGAAGCGACTGCGGCTAGTGAAATTGACCGCACAGCAGATATTATTTACAAGACGACTGGAGAGAAAACGACTCTGTTTCGTCCCCCTGGAGGCTTTCTGAATAATGGACTAGCCCAATATGCCAGAAATGAGAAGTACGCTGTCATGATGTGGTCAGAACAGTCGGGAGATGCTGAACGTCATTCGCCTCAAGTGCCAATGCTAGTTAAAAATGTGCTGAAATATGCAAAGCCAGGTGCAATCGTACTTTTGCACGATGGGGGCGGTAATCGTTCTAAATCTGTCAAAGCTTTACCAGAAATGATTGCAGGTTTGAAGGCTCAAGGCTATCGATTTGTGACAATTCCCCAATTGCTGGAAATGCAAGCCCAAGAAGAAAGTACAGTAACGCCAGTATCAGCTGTAGTCACAAATCATGAACACCCAGACCATTAGTTTAATCATTAGTGACAAACTAAACTATTGGGCAACAATGTTATTGTCTCGGCTGGCAATGCCATTGCATCGACTGACAATGCTATTGTATCGGCTAGCAATGCCATTGCATCGACTGGCAACGCTATTGCATCGATTGACAATGCTATTGTATCGGTCTGCATTAACATTGCAGCAATCTAAAATCGAGTTTCATACTGAACTTGGAATAGATTTTCATCCCCTAAATTAGTTGAGCCTCGCATCAAAATTTCATCATTGAGTCGATAAAGGACGTTATAACGGAAAGACTCATCGCTAGAAAGAGGGCGTGATAAAGAAGCAGAGAAATTTCTATTAATATTAAACACACCTTCTGCTGATAAATTCAGAACTGAAGCTGTCTTTGTTTCATTACTAGTAGTAGGGGTAGGGAATATCCGAAATTCGCTGAAACCAACAGCTTGTCCGATCGCAGTAATAGTTCCTTGTAAACCACCTAAAATGGTAGAACTAGCGAAATTAGTCAGTCCTTGTCCTGCATCTGCTTGACCGAAAGAACCAAGAATCGAGCCACCTAGCAAAGCAACTATTTCTCCTTTACTACGGCTAGGTTCACTTGTCAGTTCCAGATTGTCGCCCAATTCACTCGCTGGCCCGTCCACTCTTGCTTGAACGCGAACGGTACGTAAAGTACCGAAGTTAGTCGCAGAAACATCGCTGATTTCAGCAGACAATGGTGATTCCAAAATTCGGCTGTTCGTTGCTGATGCTTCCGGTACGATCGCAGTAAGCCGAACATCCAAAGTAGGGTCAAGTCCTTGGCTTGGAGTAAACCGCGCAGTTTGTTCGTAGCCTCGCGCTAAAGCAAACTCAGTAGAAAATAAGCTCAGTCGTCCTCCTGTCAAACGAATCAATCCTTCAGGAAGTGGCTTGGCTAATGTACCATTGATGGTCAAGTCGCCTTTTGCCTCAAAGTTCAGTATGGGCTGACTTAATGCGGCTCCTCCTGGTACAAAGCTTAGTAGGGATTCAGTGGTAACACGAACATTGTCATCTAGACTCAACCTTAAATCTGCAAACTCTACAGGTAAATTGGGTGGAGTTGCTGCGGTGTTAGCATTATTATCTGGTTTAGTAACTCCGCTAGCGCTACTCTCTGCTGTAGTCACTGCGCTAGCGTTACTTTGGGCTGTAGGTGTAGCATTAGCGTTAACCTGTTCTCTATTTAGATTTATGACGTTAGTGTTAGCTTCTGTTGTAGCTGCTGATTTTTTCTTAGCAGTATTTCCAATAATCACTCGACCATCACTTAGCCGAATCTCTCCACCAATTACGGGTTTTAAGGCTGTTCCGCGAATTACAGCATTGCCGCCGACACCGCCTTCATACAATCCTGCAAGCTTAAAGTTGAGTTTGTCTGCTATTGATATTGTCAGGGGATTCGCTGTGGCTGGCTGAGGATTGAGAATTGGCAAGATACCTGATGCAGTTATTTGCCCTTCATTGTAAAGAGCTTGAATGTTGTTAACACTCACCGTACTACCATTAAATTGTGCTGTCCCTGTCACATTCGTTAGGGGTTCAGATAAAGCTTGAGCGCTAATAGTTGCATTGTTAACTGTGGCGTTTCCATTAATAATTGGTTCGTTTAAAGTACCCTGAACATTTAAATTTACTTGTCCTTGACCGTCTACCCAAGTTACTTGATTATTGGTAAGCAGATTTAACAATGCCAATCCTTCATTGTTCACATCGGCGTTGATGCTGATTTGATTGCTATCTGGTTGCACCTCGGCAAATGGTAATGCCGCAGGTACGCTACCTGTAATCGTAACTGGTTGTGTTCCTGTGACTAGTAGGGTACTGTCGAAATTCAAACGAGCATTGTTGTAGTCAAAATTCACCTGTCCACTTTGTACAGGTTGCTGGTTGAGAGTTGCATTCGCCAGTGTCACATTCCCTTGCGCTCTGGGATCTTGTAAACTACCTCCTAATGTGGCATCAGCATTTAGATTACCAGTGATATCTATGGGATATCTTTCTATAAAAGGTTGTAAAAGTGATAAAGGCAGACTTGCTACATTCAACTTTCCAGATAGCTGTTCAGTTCCTAACTGCCCCGAAAATGCCACCAGTCCTTGATTTATCCCAATACTCAAGGGCGAAAGTGTGACGATTCCATCGGCAAAATTGCCTTGAGCAACGACTTGATTAATGGAATATTCACCCCATTTCCAGTTCGCACCTTGGAAATTAAAGCCGACATTCAACCCAGACTTTAATGAGCCATTAGCTGTAATTCCTCCGCTCAAAGCACCCGTTAATTCTGCAAGGGTAGGTAAAGATAAGTCTCTTTTTGCCTCTACTTGCTGTTGTTGTGTTATCGATGTTGCAATTTTTGAAAAATATACAAGCTGGGTGAGCAAATCTGCATTGGGCAAACTGATAGGGTTGGTATCAAGTACTTCTGCTCCAGCCAACGTTGGAGGCTGCAACCCTGTACCAAGGTCTTTAAAGTCGAAGATATTAAATGCTTGTAAAAGTCTCTCAATTCTGGCTTGGTCTAAGTTAGCTTGGAATTGAAATTGCGGGTCATTCCCTGTTTGCACATTTCCACTTAAAGCGATGTTGCTATCTCCAATCCGCAATAGACCATTAGCCAAGCTAGCAGTGCCATCAGCATAATTGATGCTGCCGCGAAATTCGTCTGCTGCAACTCTGGCAACACGAGGCCCTGCGATCGC
This sequence comes from Nostoc sp. ATCC 53789, assembly GCF_009873495.1. Taxonomy (GTDB): domain Bacteria; phylum Cyanobacteriota; class Cyanobacteriia; order Cyanobacteriales; family Nostocaceae; genus Nostoc; species Nostoc muscorum_A. The sequence continues at coordinate 289,268 of NZ_CP046703.1, forward strand.
AACGTCTCCCGCAACTGCATAATTATTAAGATTGACAACTAAATTTCCTGATAATTGCCCCCCTAAAGGTTTCAACTGATTGTTTGGTAAAAAGCCCCCAATCAAAGCTATCGGAAACTGTTGGGCGTTGATGAGTAAGTTCTCTCCTTCGGTTCTACCTGTAGTAACTGCCTCATCCCGCTTGACTAAAAATGAAGTTGGACGATAATCTGCACCCAGGTTAAGCGCAATCCTGTCTTGCTTCCCGGCTAATCGCAGACTTGCTCCCTGTCCTCCCTGAAAATTCACGTTTCCAGTTAAAAGCGGGTCAAAGGCTAAATTACTAACCTGGAAATTCCGCAGCCGAATATTACCATTGGCTTGCGGTACATCTGGAGTACCTGTAACTTTTCCCTTAAAATCAAGTACCCCTGCTAACGCTACGTCACCAGGAACTTGAAAACCAGTATTTTTTAAGTTGAAATTCTGTGCCAGTACATTTAAATCAAATCCCGCAATTTTAGGTGCGCCTGTTGGTGGAGACTGAATTGCGATCGCACCATTAGCACTCAATCCTGGGGTACTTGCGTTTTCAACTATAATCTGCTGTCCATTCCACTGAAATTGAGCCGTTAGCGGTTTTGCCAGTAGCGCTACTCCTTGAGAAAGGCGGATTTGCCCGGCAGCGCGAATATCTGCAAGCTGGAAAGATTCTGTTGTGCCTGCTAACTGAATATTGCTATTGAGCCGTCCTCGCAGTTGTGGTGAGAAACGGTTGAGTTGAATTTGAGAAGTTTTGACAACTCCTTGCCAGCGTTGTTGTGCAAGTTGACCTTGAGCCACAATTGTCCCGCCTGCCACGTTCAACACCGCACCTGGTAACAGGATATTCTCTCCTTGTTTAGCAACAACAACCCTTGCGTTAGTGGGATAGGTAGCTGTAGGCGCTTGCACCTGCGCTACTGCTTGCAGGTTGCTCAGAGTGCCGGAGATATTGGCATTTGCCGATATATTCCCAATGGTAATGCCGGGTGAGGATTTGTATGCTTTTGCGATCGCATCACCTGGTAAATTTTGGGCTTGTACATTCAACGCTACCCTACCTTGGGGTGCAAGCTGAAGTTGACCGCTAGCTATTACTTGTCCTCCCACCTCTGGATTTGCTTGAACGCGAGCCACATTGACATTTAAGGGTGTACCTAGCGATCCAAAAACTTTAGCGTTCGCAGATATACCACCAAGATTCAGCGGAGTTGAAATATTGTAACCTTGAGCGATCGCATTTCCTGGTAAACCTTGAGCTTGAATACCTATATTTACTTGACCTTGGGGAGCGAGTTGAATTTGACCACTGGCTGTAATTCGCCCCCCTGTTGGCGGCGTTACCTGAACACTGGAAACATCAAGGTTCAACGGCTGTTTGCCAAGTGAGCCAGAGACTTCTGCTTTTGCCGAGACATTTCCAACTGCGATCGGTAAACTAACGCCATAGCCACGCGCTAATATATCCCCGGATACTCCGTCAACTTGAGCATTAAATTTTACGTCGCTTTTGGCTCCCAAATTAGCTTGACCGCCTCCTGTGATTTGACCACCTGCTGCGGGGACTATTTTCAAATTAGAGACAGCAAGTTGAGATGCCGTTTGAGAAACATTCAAGCGGAAATCAGTGTTGACAGCTTTGAAGAGAACGCGGTCAACTTGAATAGGTTTTGTGTTGCTTACTGTACCGCTAACAACTGGTTTCTGAAGTGCGCCTAACACCTGAATATTTGCTTGAATTTCGCCACTAGCTGGGACTGACGAATTTACATTCAATGTATCTAAAATATTTTTAGCACTAACTGGTTTTATCTGAGCAGAGACATTAAAACCAGTTTGAGTATTAATTGTTCCATTAGCCAGAATGGGAACTTTGCCAAAGTTCGTACTCAAATTTTCTAAAGCAACTGTCTGACCTTGAAATGAAAATCTCCCATTAAAATTAGAAACTTGCTGAGGGATATTTTTAATTTTGGCAGTGATTTGATTAGCAGTAGCATTTCCTGTAATCGCTATATCTGATAGTTTGGGTGGAATCTGAACTGCTAAGTCAGCATTTAAATACCCTGCTTGCAAGGCAATTGGTAACTCAATTAATCGACTAATATCAGATGCTTGTAAATTTTGTGTTGAAAGGTTGAGGCTAGTTATTTGAGCTTTTACTTGGGTTTCACCAGCGATTTTTACTCCACCTCCCCTAGCGAGTTGAGCATTGATGTCATAACCAATCCTTTGATTTTGATCAAAAAATCGGGCAACACCACCAACTTGATTTAATATTACTGAACCTTTCGGTCTAGTTGGTGCGGCGAACGGCATCAACTCTACATTTCCATCTTGAATCTGAAGTGTTTGCAACTCTGTTTGAATAGCACCTTTTCCTTCCCCAGCCTTGACTTGGGCTGTAACCCAACGACCATCTCGATCCTGTTGGATGTAGACATTGGGCTGAACTAAGGTTACATTTAATGTCAGTTTTCGAGTTAGGAGAACTTGCAAGGGCGAAAACTGCACATCCAAGGCTTTTGCTACCACCTGGTCTGCATCTGTGGTAGTTGCTGGTATGGATAAAGAGCTAAATCTTAAACTAGAGAGCGAAAAACGTTCAACTTTCCCTACTTTTACTGGTCGCCCAAGCAATTGTTCGAGATTTTGCTGCACTAATGGCGCTAAATCCTTATATACATAGCTTCTAGCCCACCAAGCACCGATTGCAATTCCAACCAGCAAAACGACACCGAGAGCCAAACTGGTACGTCCCAAGAGGAGGAGCCATAAACGAGGATTAGATGGTTCCTGATTATTTTTTGAATTTGGAGAGCGCGTCATTATCGTTACTAGTACCAGTACTTTTTTCTGGAGTGAGCCGAGAGACAGGCTAGTACCGCAAGGCGGAATTAAAAATTAAAAATTAAAAATTAAAAATGAATACAGCGTAGGCAATTCGTTGATTTGGAAAGGGTGGTTTATTTACGCCGTGCTGTACTAGCCTCAGTTGTATCAGTAAGTTACAAACTATGGTTTCATAATATGAAGACTTTCGCAAGAACTTTGCGGCAGGCTAATTCTATTCTCCAGGAAAAGCTGCCCCAATGAGACGCTTTCTAAATGTTTCATATTATTCCATAATCTTGCATAATTCCTGAATATATTTTGTGACAACTCCTGTATATACAACCCTGGTTAGAAAATTAAAACTCTGTATAATCTAACTTAATATAGATGACAGAAAGTAATTTTAAATTTAAGAGCAATCTAGAGTTGAATGAAATTCCTGAAGCTAGATTTAGATTCCCCTTTCTTGAAGAAATCGGGCATTTGGGCAGCAATTTTACTCAATTAATACTAATTTTATGTATAGTGACATTAGGCTGAATCTATTTAGACAAATTATGGATTACAGCTTAATCATGGTGGTTTAAATAATTGAAAAAAGTTGGCTTATTTTTATTTATAAAAAAACTTATAGTTGATTAATGCGCCCAGCTAGAAAGGTAAAATGAGGCATCTATTTTTATTCAGTAATGCAACGCGAATGTCTACAAAACACTAAGTGAACACACTTACAAAAACCCAGATAATTTTATCCGGTAATTTATTAAGTAAAAATTGAGATTCCGGCGGTGCTACTACACATCAACACGCCGGAACTATATCAAGAAAAACTGCTTAGTATTAGACAGCAATAATTACTAACAAGATTATCGGCTTATCTAAAAATTTAGGAACCTGAGCTTTTAGATTACTCCATCGCCAACCCGATCATTGCTCGCTTGAATCATCAATCATTTCTGGTACTAAAGCTGGGTTACTCTTGCGTTCTTCTGGCGATTGCTCCCGAATAACATCGTCGATTCTCGCAGGGTGTTTGATTTTGTCCAGCAGTTCTGGACTTAGTTGCGACGGTTCACCTTCTGGATTCGATTTTTCAGCTTGACTAGGAACTGTTTCCTTATTCATCACTATTTCCTAAAACTTATACGCCAAGCTTAAGTCCTTCTGTGGTGAGGCATACACTATCTTGAGACTTATTTCACGCAGTGGCAGGTAACAAGTTCTGTTAATCTTTTGGTTGCCGATTGTCTAAAACTCCATGAGTTTAGCAGCGATCGCGTGCCTTGTGTACTCAAAGAAATTCAGCTACATTAAGTCAATAGGAAAGTAGTTGACAAATAATTTGTCGCTCTAAAAAAAATCGGGATGACTGGATTCGAACCAGCGGCCCCTTCGTCCCGAACGAAGTGCGCTACCAAGCTGCGCCACATCCCGCCATAAAAATGGCATTGTAAATTAAGAATATCATAACCCGTGCCAAATGACAGAATTACATCTATATATATGATCGCTTCACCCAAGGCTTTGCTTGCTACGATTAAATTTGTATAACTCTAGTGGTAAAAGCGGATTGTGACTGTAAAACCAGACTGGTTGCGGGTAAAAGCACCTCAGCATGAGCGCATCGGTAACGTTAAAGACATTTTGCGGGATTTATCCCTCAATACAGTTTGTGAAGAAGCATCCTGTCCGAATATTGGCGAATGCTTCAATGCCGGTACTGCTACGTTTTTGATTATGGGCCCGGCTTGTACACGCGCTTGTCCCTACTGCGATATTGATTTTGAGAAAAAACCGAAACCACTAGACCCCACGGAACCTGCACGACTAGCGGAAGCTGTTCGCCGCATGAACCTTAATCATGTAGTAATCACTTCTGTAAATCGAGATGACTTGTTTGATGGTGGTGCATCTCAGTTTGTAGCGTGTATTGATGCGGTTCACTCTGTTTCACCTAACACCACAATTGAGGTGCTAATTCCTGACTTGTGCGGTAATTGGAATGCTTTAGAGTTGATTCTACAAGCAGCGCCAGAGGTATTAAACCACAATACCGAAACTGTTCCACGTCTGTATCGCCGGGTGCGTCCCCAAGGAAACTACGATCGCACATTAGAATTATTACAGCGAACTCGCCAACTCTCTCCTAGCACATACACCAAATCCGGGATTATGGTTGGACTCGGTGAAACTGATGCCGAAATTCGTCAAGTCATGCAAGACTTACGAACCGTAGATTGCGACATTTTGACAATTGGGCAATATCTCCAACCCAGTCAAAAACATTTACAAGTAAATGAATTTATCAATCCAGAACAATTTACAGCTTGGAAGACATTCGGCGAAGAAATTGGATTTTTACAAATTGTTTCTTCTCCATTGACAAGAAGCTCGTATCATGCAGAACAAGTCAGGGAATTAATGGAACGTTATCCCCGGAGCTAATTTTAGATTTTAGATTTTAGATTGCTAAGAGAATGGGGTGATTGGGTGATGGGGAGAATGGTGATTAATGACTAATTCAAAATCTGTAGCAATTCTGGGTGCGGGTGCTTGGGGTGCATCTCTGGCAAATCTCGCCGCAGCGAATGGTCATCAGGTGCGCGTGTGGTCGCGTCAAGGTTCCCAAACTCTCCAAATAGTGTTAGAAGATGCCCAAATAATCCTATCCGCTATCTCAATGATTGGTGTGAGAGATGTTGCTTCCCAAGTCCAGTCTTTCCCCCTTTCTCCAGAGACGATTTTTGTGACGGCGACCAAAGGCTTAGATCCCCAAACCACTTGCACGCCGTCACAAATTTGGCAAACAGTATTCCCTAACCATGCAGTGGTTGTTTTGTCTGGGCCTAATTTATCTAAAGAAATTCAACTAGAGTTACCAGCAGCAACAGTGGTAGCCAGTAATATTCCCAGGGCTGCGGAAGTAGTGCAGTTAGTATTTTCTTCTCATCGTTTCCGGGTATATACCAATCCCGACCCCTTGGGGGTGGAACTGGGGGGAACGCTAAAAAATGTGATTGCGATCGCAGCTGGTGTGTGCGATGGTTTACATCTAGGAACCAATGCCAAAGCTGCTTTAGTCACCCGTGGACTTACAGAAATGGTTCGCATCGGTAACGACTGGGGTGCAAAGACGGAAACATTTTATGGATTATCGGGTCTTGGAGACTTGTTAGCAACCTGCAATAGTCCCTTAAGCCGCAATTACCAAGTCGGCTACCAGCTAGCTGGTGGTAAGACACTTAAAGAAACTCTTGCAAATTTACAAGGAACAGCCGAAGGAGTGAACACTTGCCAGGTTTTGATGCAACGAGCCAAGCAACAAAACATTCCAGTTCCAATTACTGAGCAAGTTTATCGGTTACTTCAGGGAGAAATCACACCCCGACAAGCGCTTGATGAACTGATGCTACGAGATATCAAGCCAGAGTACAACTACTAGCTAGTAGTCTGTCAAATCAACTTACTGGCTAAATAAGTTCGTAGTAAGGACTTTAGTCCTTATATTAAGCACTGAAGTGCTTACTACATACCAGGACTTCCTTAGCTTGATGGACTACTAGTTAGTAATCTGTCAAGTTTAAATTGGCACGTCAAGACTGACATACAAGACGACGCAGGAACACGGAGAGAGTATTTAATAACTTTCCTACGTTTTATATCTCCGTATCGATAGGATTTTTGCCGTTAATACTAATCACTTCTCTGATATCTATTAGTTCTACTTATACCTGAATAATCCTGAGAAAAAATTGCTAAATCGTCAGGATATTACTTTTGTAACCATGTAAATGTGACTATGCCAATTATAAAGATGACATTCACTGAAGGATGTTTATACTGTGTTACAAAAGTTACTATCGCAACCCACCAAGGTTGAAATGTTAACTAAGTAGTTGAAATATTGAAAGCCTAGCTGCCGATTTAAATAGCTATTGGTTAAATCAAAAATTTAGCAGCTGATTAAGTCCAGTAATACTGTATCCAATAAAACCATTACAGTTAATTTCTAAAAAAAATTGTAATGGAACCTTCAACTATGTTAGTTCATCGTTAATCACGGGAACAATAGCAACAGTTGAATAGCTGACCGTAATCTAAGCTGACCGAAATCTATTGTTACCTGGAGCCATTGAGACGATCTTATGCCAGCAACATCTTTTTATGCAGATGCCCCCTACAACACCAAAAAGTCCCGCCAGGCTTTGGACTCGGATCTCACGGTTGATGAAAGTGAGTTGTCGGTAGATGACCTACAGGAGCTAGAGATCGCTTCTGCTGACAATGCTAACTTTGCTGCTAGCAGTAACCGTCGGAGTACAGACCTAGTACGTCTGTATCTTCAAGAAATTGGTCGGGTTCGCTTGTTGGGGCGCGATGAAGAGGTTTCAGAAGCTCAAAAAGTCCAACGCTACTTGCGGATGCGGATAGTACTTGCTAAGGCCGCCAAGGAAGGGGATGAAGTGATTACACCCTATTTGAGGTTAGTTGAAGTTCAAGAACGTCTAACCTCGGAACTAGGACATCGCCCATCTTTGGAAAGATGGGCTGCTACTGCTGATATAGTTTTATCCGATCTTAGGCCAACTTTGGCAAATGGTAAACGTCGCTGGGCAGAAATTGCCAAGTTGACTGTAGAAGAGTTGGAGCAAGTTCAGTCCCAAGGACTCCAAGCAAAAGAACACATGATTAAGGCGAATCTTCGCTTAGTTGTGTCTGTTGCTAAGAAGTATCAAAATCGTGGTTTGGAATTGTTGGATTTAGTCCAAGAAGGTACATTAGGTTTGGAGCGGGCTGTAGAAAAATTTGACCCAACTAAGGGTTATCGCTTCAGTACTTATGCTTACTGGTGGATTCGTCAGGGAATTACACGGGCGATCGCAACTTCTAGCCGCACGATCCGCCTACCGGTTCATATTACCGAAAAGTTAAACAAAATCAAAAAGGCTCAACGCAAAATTGCTCAAGAAAAAGGTCGCACCCCAACTCTGGAAGATTTAGCAACTGAGTTAGAGATGACACCGACTCAAGTACGAGAAGTTTTGTTGCGGGTTCCTCGCTCTGTTTCTTTGGAAACCAAAGTAGGCAAAGATAAAGACACTGAGTTAGGCGAATTACTAGAGACTGACTGTGTAACCCCAGAAGAAATGTTAATGCGAGAATCTTTACAAAGAGACTTGCATCATCTTCTGTCAGATTTAACTAGCCGGGAACGCGATGTAATTTTGATGCGGTTTGGTTTGGCAGATGGTCATCCTTATTCCTTAGCAGAAATTGGCCGCGCTCTCGACTTATCCCGCGAACGAGTTCGACAAATAGAATCCAAGGCTTTGCAAAAGTTACGCCAACCTAAGCGTCGCAACCTGATCCGCGATTATTTGGAATCTCTAAGTTAGTCAATGATTGAGAGTCATTTGTCATTAGTGAGCCAGTGCGGTCTTCTCCCTTTGGGAGAGGCTAGCGCCAAGGGGGTTTCCCCCATGAGCAACTGGCTCACCCGCAGGGTCATTTGTCATTAGAAAACTACACTTGACAAATGACTAGGGACAAAGGACTGATTTGATACCAGATTGAAAGCCTTTTAGAGGCTTATAGCAAGTAATTTGCATTTAATTGTATAAGAGTTCCCCCAGAGCTTTGCTCAGATATCTTGAAGGTGGGGATCGGTTAAACAATTCAAAATTCACTCATATAAAATTTAAAGTCAAGGGATGCAATCGTTACAAGTATCCTAACTATTAACTGTATGCAAATTAAATGCAATACAGCTTATTATTTGAATTTTGATCAAGATTTAATGAATTGTTCTTAAATATTTAGCATAAATTCTCAATAGGCAATGATTGTTGCAAATTGCTCCCAAGATTTGTTATATTCTCAACTAACAAGCTTTGTTGAGAAATATTAGTATGACTGTCTACACAACTACTTCACTCAAGGCAGAACTGAACGGGCGAGGCTGGCGATTAACTCCCCAGCGCGAAACAATTTTACACATTTTTCAAGAACTTCCGCAAGGTGAACATCTAAGTGCGGAGGATCTTTATCATCGGCTAGAAACTGATGGTGAAGGGATCAGTCTGTCAACTATTTATCGGACTTTGAAGTTGATGGCGAGGATGGGAATTTTACGGGAATTAGAACTGGGTGAAGGACATAAGCATTATGAGATCAACCAGCCTTATCCTCATCATCACCATCACTTGATTTGTGTTAGATGCAACTCAACTATTGAGTTTAAAAATGATTCAATTTTAAAAATTGGATCGAAAACCGCTCAAAAAGAAGGTTTCCACCTGCTTGATTGTCAAATGACAATCCATGCAGTGTGTCCCAAGTGCCAACGGGCGCTGATGCCGCTTTAGCACTTGGGTGAATAATCAGACGAAACTACTCAAATTAACCAAATAAGTGGAATTTTGAGCAGTTCGTAATTTGCTGTTACTAGAGGCTAGCAACGAGTTGGGAACTGATACTAACAAGACCAAAGCGGATGTTAAAAGCGTCCGCTCTTAAGATCCTTGAGGCTGATGCCGTAGAATTCTTGGGCTTGTTTAATCGCTTTTTTGGTGTCATCTGCCATCACACCGTTCAGCTTGCCTTTATAAAAACCCCGTTCCCGTAGTCGCGTTTGGATTTCCAGGGTATTAAATTCGCTTTTTTTAGCAGTATTAACTGAGCTATACAACTTAGCTCGTGTAGTTGGGCCAGCAACGCCACTTGCTGTCAAGAAATTAGCTGCCTGAAATCGGCGTACAGCATCGGCAGTATAGGGGCCATAGTAGCCATTTGGCTCTCCCTCTAAATATCCTGCCTGGATCAATTGTTCCTGGATAATTCTAACTGACTCACCGCGATCGCCTACACGGAGTTTGTCTCGATTGACTACCTTTTTAGGAGCCTCTTCTCCATCGCCAATGCCAATTCCTGGCAATTTACGCAATGTTGCGGGGCCAGCAATTCCATCAACGCTTAATTTGTAAGAATCTTGGAACCGCTTTACAGATTCTTCGGTAATTGGGCCAAATATTCCCGTGGCGTTCCCATAATAAAAGCCTGCGATTCTTAAGCGTTCTTGCAAGGCTCTGACATCTTCACCTTCATCACCCTTAGCAAGGTAGTTAGGATTACGGCGTTGGTTGGTGGCTGAACGAACCGAACTAGTAGTGCCGGGCTTTTTAGCTTGTGTACTGACAACAGTGGCTTTTTTTGCTTGTGTTGTCGTAGTACTGGGCTTTTTAGCTTGCCAGTTTTCTAACTTTTGCAGTGTGCTTGCTCCAACAATTCCGTCCACTGGTAAACCGGCGGCTTTTTGGAAGCGGCGCACAGCCTCTTGTGTGGATGCGTCATATACTTGGGTAACAGAAGCTTGGTAAAAACCTGCTGTTCTCAACTTTTGTTGGAGATTTCTAACAGAGGGGCCTTGATCGCCTTTTTCCAGTGCTATAACGCTGCTGACAGCGCCAAGAATAGACAAGGACAGAGCAAGGGGCAACATATACTTCCAAGCCCTACCAGAAAGCCGTTTCCAGTCTGGTGCAGCTGCTTTGTTAAACAAAGAACTGAGGGATACCAATTCACTGGGTGTGCTGTCTTCGTAGGCGAAAGCTAGGTGCAAATACGCAAGATTTTCCATATTTGTTTCCTACACCATTGATTTTTCTTCGATAACTGCTTCAGCTTGATGTACTAGGTTCCTCAAAGCTTCTAATGTTCCTATATTTACATCCTCCCATAAATTGCGCTTGTGTGCTTCTAATAATTTTTCAGCAATATCACGCAGAGCATAGGGGTTCTTTTCCTGAATAAATTCTGACACAACTGGATCGAGCAAGTAAGCCTCTACTATGCCTTGATACATATAATCTTCTACACATTTAGCTGTAGCGTCGTAGGCGAATAAAAAATCTACTGTCGCCGCCATTTCAAAAGCACCTTTGTAACCGTGGCGCATAACTCCTGCAATCCACTTAGGATTAACTACGCGAGAACGATACACCCGTGAAATTTCTTCTTTAAGTTGGCGGACTCGTGGTTGGGCAGGTATGGAATTATCACCAAAATATGTTTGGGGGTTTTTTCCCTGTAGAGAACGCACGGCTGCGGTTAAGCCACCCTGAAATTGGTAATAATCATCAGAATCGAGTAGGTCGTGTTCGCGGTTATCTTGATTGTGTAGGACAACTTGCATTTGGGATAAGCGTTGTTTGAAGGCTTCGGTATTGGGCATTGGGAATTGTTTATTCTCCTTATCTCCCCCTGCTCCCCCTGCTCCCTGCTCCCTGCTCCCTTCCCCCTGCTCCCCTGCCAAATTTCCCGAAGAATAGGCGTAAGAACTCCAGTTAATATAGGCACGGGCTAAATCTTCATCGTCTGTCCAGTTTTGTGATTCGATTAAACCTTGGAGTCCTGCGCCGTAAGCACCTGGGCGAGAACCAAAGATGCGATAGCGCGATCGCACCACGGCTTCTTCTAAAGTTAATCCTTGGCTTGTCCACAATTCAGTCTCTTGGCGAACTGCATCCGCTAGGGGATTTTGTTCTGGCGGTTCATCCAAATCTGCTACTGCTGATACTGCTTGATCGAATAAGTCAATCAAGTTGGGAAAAGCATCCCGGAAGAATCCCGAAATTCGCAAAGTTACATCTACACGGGGCCGTCCCAAAATTGCTAGAGGCAAAATTTCAAAGTCCACTACTCGCCGCGCTGCACCATCCCATACAGGTTGGACTCCAAGTAAAGCCAAGGCTTCGGCAATATCATCACCTCCAGTCCTCATGGTGGCTGTTCCCCACAATGACAAACCTAGTGTTCTGGGATATTCGCCATGCTCTTGAGTGTAATATTCCACAAGGGTTTCAGCAGATTTTCTACCAATATCCCAAGCTGTCTCTGTGGGAATGGCGCGAATATCGACGGAATAAAAGTTTCTCCCTGTTGGTAGAACTTCTGGGCGGCCGCGCGTGGGTGCGCCAGATGGAGCGCTGGGGACGTAACCGCCATCGAGTCCGTGTAATAAGTGAGTGATTTCTTGATCGGTTTGTTGTAAAGCTGGTAGCAGGCGATCGCGTATCCAGGTAGAGACGCGATGAATCGCGTCTCTACAAGATTCCTGAATTCTAAATTCTGAATTCTGAATTCTGAATTCTGAATCCTGATTTATGAGTTGTTCTACTAAAAGGGCGGCGTGTTCTTCTAGGACTTCGACGATATCACCGAGGGTACGGCATTCTGTGCCATTGACTACTGAATATTCACCGCTAGGCATTGACAAATCGGCTGTGAGGGGATCAAAGTCTAAACCCCAATCTTGAGCGATCGCGCGGGTAATACCTGAAGAATGGCGATTGGGGATGCGAGCGATCGCTACTATTAAATCCCGCAGTTGCCTTCCTTGGGGACATTGCCCAAAAATATGCAATCCGTCGCGGATTTGGGCTTCTTTCAATTCACACAGATAACCACCGATGGAATTCAAAACTAGAGATTCAGACTTAAAAATTTCTGTTTCATTTTGGATTCCCAAATCTAGATGGAGATTTTCTTTGATTACCAGTTCGTGGATGCGATCGCGAATTACTGGTAAACGCGAAGGATCTAAACTGTCGGCTTCATAATACTCATCAATTAAATTTTCTAGCTGTTGCAATGAACCGTAGAGTTCCGCACGAGTCATTGGCGGCGTTAAGTGATCTATAATCACCGCTTGAGCGCGACGTTTCGCTTGGGAACCTTCACCAGGATCGTTGACAATAAACGGGTACAGGTGGGGAAGTGCGCCAAAAGCCACTTCTGGATAACAATTACTGGATAAAGCCACGCTTTTACCGGGTAGCCATTCTAGATTTCCGTGTTTCCCTACATGAACTACAGCATCAGCACCAAAACATTCTCTAACCCAATAGTAGAAAGCTAAATAATCATGGGTTGGTTCTAAATCCGGTGCATGATAATTCAAACTGGGGTCATTATCATAACCCCTTGCTGGCTGAATTCCCACGAAGATGTTGCCGAGTTGAATTCCGGGAACGGGGAAAGAGGCAGGGGGGCAGGGGGGCAGGGGGGCAGGGGGAAATAATTCTTGATTGCTCCCCTGCTCTAAATTTCCCCACCTTTCAGTAATACCTTGCTGAACTGCTGGCGGTAATGAAGCGAAATATTCTTGGTATTCTTCCCAAGAAACACTTTGGTGTACCGGAAGCGATTCTCTACCTTCCGGATCGTTAGTTACACCATCTGTCAGCCGTTGAATCAACTCATCTCCTTGAGCAGGTGGATTTTCTACTTCATAACCAGCCTGATGTAAAGCTTGCAGGATTTCTACACAACTAGCTGGAGTGTCGAGTCCCACACCATTGGCGAGGCGGCCATTGCGGTTGGGGTAGTTTGCCAGAATCAGGGCTATTCGACGTTCTTGGGGTGGTTTGGAACGTAGACGCGCCCAATTTGCTGCTAGTTTAGCAACGAACTCAATGCGATCGCTGACTGGTTCATAAATTACCACATCTGTCTCTAAATGGGGATTACGAGTTTGTACTGCTTTAAAAGACACAGCACGCGTAATAATCCGCCCATCTACTTCTGGTAGTGCCACATTCATCCCAATATCGCGGGGAGAAAGCCCTTGAAACTGTGACTCCCACTGTTCAATTGATCCGCCACTAAGGATTACTTGCAACACAGGTACATCTAATTTTTCCCACAGTTCGGTTTGGGGTGTTTCGCTTTCCAAACGTGCTAGAGAAAAACTGGTGGTATTTAGCAGCACAGCGATTGATTCGGCTTCTTTGGGTTGAAAAAATTCACTCAACTCCGCTTGCACATCGGGTTCACGCAATGAGGAAACAAACACTGGCACTGGTTGTAAATTTTTCTGTACCAAGGCTTGGCATAAAGCATCAATTACCTTGGTGTTTCCAGCTAGATAATGAGCGCGGTAGAAAAGGATGCCGATTTTGGGGATTGGGGATTGGGGACAAGGGGACAAGGAGACAAGGGGACAAGGAGACAAGGTGGATTCATCCGGTTCAAAGGTGGATGAACGGAGTTCCGAGGTGGATTCATCCAGTTCAAAGGTGGATGAACGGAGTTCTGAGGTGGATTCATCCGGTTCAAAGGTGGATGAACGGAGTTCTGAGGTGGATTCATCCGGTTCAAAGGTGGATGAACGGAGTTCCGAGGTGGATTCATCCAGTTCAAAGGTGGATGAACGGAGTTCTGAGGTGGATTCATCCGGTTCAAAGGTGGATGAACGGAGTTCTGAGGTGGATTCATCCGGTTCAAAGGTGGATGAACGAAGTTCTGAGGTGGATTCATCCGGTTCAAAGGTGGATGAACGAAGTTCTAACTCTCCCCTGCCCCCCTGCTCCCCTGCCCCCCTGCTCCCCTGCCCCCCTGCTCCCCATTCATACAATCCCACGCGCGGAATCGGCCGGGGTAGTGGAGGATTGTATGCAGTTAACAGGCAAGTATCAGAGATAAATTGCAGAGCATTAACAAAATTTTCTACTCCGCCTTCGCTAAAATACTGCCATACCTGGTTAGCAACACTTAAAGGCACGGTAGACAGAGAAATTAAGTCGGGATCAAAAGCGTCGTCCCCTGGCATTACAATGAGGGTTCTACCATTACGTTGCACAATTTCTTGCACTACTTCTAAGCCATAACTCCAGTAAGAACGTCCTCCTAACAGGCGCAAAATAATTACCTGGGCAAGCTCCAAAACTTGCTCTCCATAAGTATCTATGCTTAACTGTTGCTGCAATTGCAATAGATTGGCGACTCTTAAGGCAGGAAATTGTGAAGGTAATTTTGTAACCGCAACTGCCAAAGTTTGAATGTCGGTATCAGCAGCCGTAATCAACACGAAAGGCGCTGGAGTTTGTTCTAAAAAAATTAAACCCTCTGACTGATTCCATCCACCCGATGTGCTACTTATACGATGCATAATGCTGTATTACCGTCTTAAACTATTGGTTATTACACAATCAAAACAAACTTTTTCCCTGCATTTAGCCCCCTCTTACCAGTAATGATTAAAAATGCTTAGTTCTCCTGATTTGAGCTTTTCTCGAACCTTGCCTATTGTTGTATTTAATCAGCTTGGGGAATTGTTGGAGCAGATGGCTCAAACAGTGGAAAGTGCCACTCTGGTACTGACAGAAGCTGTTTTGGCGCGGATTTGCATACCTGTGGAGTGGCAAAGGCAAAGGTTTACATTGGTGGTTTCTGAGCAGTTTAGTGCGCTTTTGCTAGGAAATTTTGAGCAAGGGGAGCAGGGAAGCAGGGGAGCAGAGGAGCAGGGAATTGATTCGGCACTCAATGCTAGGTTGACATTTAATTTAGAGGCGATCGCTTCTTTTCTCCACGAATTGAGAGACTTGTTTGAGTGCGATTCCTATACTCACCAAAATCTCGAACGCTATCGCCAAATTATTGGGCCCAATGATGCTACCCTCCAAAGTAAGTTCTCGCTGTTGCTATTAGAATATTTTCTAACTCAGCCAAACCAAGAAATAATAGCACCTCCAAGCCCAACTGCGCCGGCAGTTTATATCTGTCAGCCAGTGGAAGATGCCTTAAAAAAACAGGTTTCCCAAGAACGGTTATTGAATCAGGTAACAACGCAGATCCGCAAAAGCTTGGATTTGCCTGTCATTATGGCAACGGCAATTACACAGGTGCGTGAGTTTCTAGAATTAGACCGATTAGTAATCTATAAATTTGAAGGTTCCAAAGTCAAGACTCAACAATACCAGTCTTCTACAGATGAGGATAATGGGAAACGCTCAACTTCTATCTCAGTAAATAATCAATCCTTAGTAGAAGATTACCAACAGCATGGAGCTTATATTGTCTATGAAGCCCGTGCTACAGATGCGATTACCTGCGTGTTGAATTACACAGAAAAAAATTGCTTTATGCGAACCTCTCAATGTTGGGAGAAGTATCGCCAAGGCTTTACGTTAGCTGTGGATGATGTCGAAAAAACTTATGCTCTAGAAGAGTGTTTGTTGAATTTTTTAAGGGAAAGCCAAGTGCGGGCTAAGTTGGCAGCACCGATTATACTTGAGGACAAGCTGTGGGGGCTGCTGATTGCTCATCAGTGCAATGAACCACGCCAGTGGATTGATAGTGAAAAAAACTTGCTGATTGCGATCGCTGAACAATTAGCGATCGCCATTCACCAAGCTGAGTTAATGCAAACCCTCACCCAAGAAAAACAAACTCTCGAACAACGAGTTATTGAACGCACAATCGGACTACGTGATGCTCTGCTCGCCGCCGAAGCTGCTAACCGCCTCAGAAGTGAATTTCTCGCTACTATCAGTCACGAGTTACTCACGCCTTTAACTTATGTGATTGGGATGTCTTCTACGTTGTTACGCTGGCCTTTGGGTGAATTGAGTCAACGACAACGCGATTATCTGCAAACAATCCACGACAGTGGAGAACATTTATTAGAAATGATTAATGACATCCTCGATTTATCGCAAATCGAGGCTGGTAAGACAGCTTTAAATATTTCGGAATTTTCTTTAGTGAATGTTGCTGAAAATGCTGTGGAGTCACTACGAAAGAAAGCAACAAGTGAACAAATTAATCTCAACCTTGATTTGCAAATCGATCCCAGACGCGATCGCTTTACCGCCGATGCCGAACGAGTAGCACAAATTCTCTCGAATCTGTTAACTAATGCCATTAAATTTACCCCTGAAAGTGGTAACGTTACCTTGCGCCTTTGGGTGGAGGATGATACCGCTATTTTTCAAGTGGAAGATACCGGGATTGGCATACGCGAAGAACAGTTACCATTACTCTTTGAGAAATTTCAGCAACTCGATACACCTTATCGCCGCCGCTATGAAGGCACTGGACTTGGATTAGCTTTAACTAAACAACTTGTAGAACTTCATCGGGGTCGAATTGAAGTAGAATCAACCATCAGTATTGGCTCAATTTTTACTGTATGGATACCAACTCAAGCAATGAGAGTGCTGAGTTAGGAGTAGCCCTTTCAAGGTGACTGGTAAAATCTCTTTTTTTCTCTCTGCGCTCTGCCGTTTAAAAGTAACTTTTATAACCACAGAGGCGCAGAGAACACAGAGTAAAGAGCTTAAAGAGGAATTTTTTGTCCAAAATTGTTATACACATTGAAAGGGTTAGAAGTTAGAAGTTAAGAGTTGAAGCTTATAAATCTGCGATGAATGTAGAGTTATGAATTAACTAACTGGAGGATTGAATTTTTTTATTTTGAGGCTAGGCTAATGAGCATTTTTTCAAAAATCCTCAACACAGGCTCTTCTCCATTGTCTCTAGTGAAAATAGCATAATTTGGGTGAGAATTGATTTCAATTAACCAATATTGGTTATCTCGATCTAACACTATATCTAAACCACCATAATCAATATCTAATTCTTCAAAAATTGGTTTAGCAAAATTAGCAATCTCTGACAATATTTGTGGATCATTGATAGACTTGGCTTTCGCCCCATCCCAGTGAAGAGGGCTGAGGTTGCCTGCAAATTTTGCATTAGTTATATCTTTTTCATAGAGTAGAACTAACTCTTTATTTAAAAAAACGGCTCTATACTCAGATTTTATGTGAATAAATTCCTGAGCGATCGCAACGTAGTCATACTTTTTATTATTAATATTAAAAATCTCTTTTAAAGCAGTTTCAACTTCATCTGTATTCTGACATAAAAAAACGTTATGTCCACTTGAGCCAGAATTACGTTTAACAATTACAGGCGTTTCAAAGGTTTTTTTTATTTCTAATATAATATCTTCAAAACTTGGAAATTTTAAGTAAATCTTATATTGCAGGTCACAAAAAGGGGAAAGAAAACCTACTGTCCGAGGAAGTTTAACTTTGTTCTTTAAAATATGGTAAGTATATTCTTTGTCTTTAATGATTTGTGCTACTGCTTGATTTATTATTGGAGTACTATAATTACAAAAAAAATGTTGTTTATTATTCAGTTTTACTTTTACTAAGTTTTCAGTCGGATGAATAATTTCATAGCTGATATTTAAATTTTTACAAGCTTTGAGCAATAGCGAAAGGTTATCTAACATAAATAGTTGAAGCTAAACGTCAAAATTACGAATTACGAATTATTTTAGCTTGTTGTTTGCCGTTTAAAAATCACCATTTCAGTACCGACAACTGGGTTACGCGCTATCAGCTTATCTTGGGAGTCAATAATTTCTAGATGGGTAAAATCAAGTTCTTGAGAACGTTGTAATATCTCCGCAGCTAGTTTGTCCTGCTGAGATTCTTTGAGAGTGTACCAATCATCACTAATTTTGACAGTCAAGTTACTCGTGCGGAAATTAGCTTGAATTGACTTTATCAGACCAGAGGCAATGCGATCGCTAATTTCGGCTACCTGATTTTCAATAGCCGCAATCAAAGCTTGTTCTGGTGTTAATTCTATAGCTGGTGTCGGTGTTGGCGTTGGGGTGGGAATTGTTTCAGGTTCCGGTTCTGGCGGCGTAATTTCCTCTGGTGGCTGTGGCGGCTGTGGTTCTGGTACAACTGACTCCGGTGGGGTAGTTATCGTTGGTGTCGGTGCAGGAACCTCTTCAACAGGTGGAATTATTGCTATTTCAGTAGGTTTACCAGTAAAGACAGTCGTAGTTGTCCAAACAAGAATTACAGCAATTCCAGCAACAATTCCCGTCAAAGCTGTATCTGATAACTTTGTTGACAAATTTGATGGCAAAAACAAGCGGATTGTCCTTAACAGTCCACCCCATCGCAACTGAAGCTGTTGTAAAAAGCCTGGTGTTTCCTCAGTACCCGGTGGGGGTGCTGTCTCCAGTTTATCCACCGTTGTTTCTAAAACCCCAATCGTCCCTCGGAGAACTTGGATAATTTTAGCCTTCCAAAATGGCTGAACTCTCTGGTAAGGTTTTTGGGGAGGTTGATTTACCTGTTCATCCGTCGGTTTTGACTGATTGTCTTGTGACATGGAACTTTCACCAAAAGCAGCGAATCAAAGACAAACAACGTACATTATTACTGGTGCTGCCTTCTTTTGCCTTAATGTATCACTTCATTGCTCATTGTTTCCGCTAAACTGACTATTTATCAAATTTGGTGAATTATGAACTTAAAACGCCGTCAATTTTTATTTTTAAGTAGCTTCAGCGCCATTAGTACGGGATTTTTAGCCTGGATGTTAACTAATCAAAATCATCAAAGTGCTGATATTACCGATTCAACTACAGCTATAGCCGCCAACCCAGTCAAAAAAGACTTGTTATTACGTTTTGTATCTGTGGCTGATACGGGGACTGGGGCTAGAGGACAGTATGCTGTGGCTGGGGCAATGAATGCCTATCACAAACAAAATCCTTATGATTTAGTTGTTTTAGCTGGAGACAATATTTACAATAACGGCGAAATTGAAAAAATTAGTGCAGTTTTTGAGCGTCCTTATCAACCTTTGCTGAAACAAGGCGTGAGATTCCACGCTTGTTTAGGTAATCACGATATTCGTACCGCCAATGGCGATCCACAAGTCAAGTATGCTGGCTTTAATATGAAGGGACGTTACTATACATTTCGCCGGGGAACTGTGCAATTTTTTGCTTTAGATACTAACAGTAATGCTGATTGGAAAAACCAGTTACCTTGGTTAGAAAAAGAATTAAGTATTAGTAATGCTCCTTGGAAAGTGGTATTTGGTCATCATCCAATTTATTCATCAGGTCAGTATGGGAGTAATCCAGATTTTATTAAAACTTTTACTCCGCTATTTAAAAAATACGGCGTTCAACTTTATATCAATGGTCACGAACACAATTATGAACGCACACGTGCTATTGATGGGACAACTTATTTAATTTGTGGTGCAGGTGCTGGTAATCGTCCTGTAGGGCGTTCTGAGTGGACAGGGTATTCTACTAGTGATTTAAGTTTTGCCTCTTATGAAGTGTATAAAGATAGAATAGAAATAAGTGCGATCGCTACTAATAATCGCGTATTTGATAAAGGTATTATTCAATTAAAATCAGCCTAATTATATGACTCAGCAAGACTTTCCTGCTGCAATCAAAAATATCGTAGAATCATCTCAAGAACCAGATGCTTTATTTTCTGCACTATTGGCAGCTGTAGGCGATTTTTTACAGGCTGATAGATGTTTTCTATGCCTGCACAATCCACAGAATAATCTTAGTAGAGTTGCCTTTTGTTGGATTCGCACTCCAGATGTACCTACCGTCTATAATGAAGAATGGGCAGCACAACCACCATCTTTAGCAGATGAAGATCCGATGTTTGCGGCTGCACTACGTGCCGAACCTTCAATTTTTATAGAAGATGTGGAAACTGCTGATTCTCAGATTTTAAATCGGGAATTTGAACAGGAAAATTTTGGACATCGCGCCTTGATTCATGCCCATATCCGCCAGGATGGTCAACTCTGGGGAATTTTACAACCATGCATTTTTGATCATCCCAGAATTTGGACTGAATATGAACAAGTGGTGATTAACAATCTTGTCGAAAAAATTACACCTCTTGCAGTTGATTATGTCAAATCTGCTTTTGATTAGTTGTAGGCTGGGCATTACCCACCAAGTAAATTACATTCAGCGTTATTAAAACTATGAAAGTCAAGCGCCTGAAAATGCAATCCTTCCGTGGAATCGGCGATTTGACGCTTGAGTTCGATGAAGCAGAGCCAACAGTATTTATTGGTATCAACGGCGTAGGTAAATCGAGTATTATTGATTGCCTTGCTATTCTTCTATCGCGTTTTACTAGCTCGATTCAACACTCAACATCTTCGGGAAGAGTCTTTAGGGAGGAAGACATCACTAATGGGCAAAAGGAAACACATAACGAAATCACTGTTTCATTGAATTCTGAAGAAGCAATATGGTCTCTAACCAAGGTACATAAAGGATTAAGCAAAGATACTAACACTAACCTGTCAGCCATAACAAAGGTTGCTGAAAATATCAAAAAAGATTTATATATATCTAATCAATTAAATATTCCTATCTTAGTTTATTATTCCACCAATCGTGCAGTGTTGGATATTCCTTTGAAGATTCGCACAAAACATTCATTTGAACAAATAGATGTATATGAAAATGCACTTACAGGAGTAGGAAGTGAGTTTAGAATCTTCTTTGAATGGTTTAAAAAGCAAGAAGATTTAGAGAATGAGTTACGCCTGGAAGGTAATTCTAGTTATCGAGATAGGCAATTAGAATCAGTCAGGCAAGCCATTTCTTCATTAATACCGAGTTTTTCTAATTTACGCGTGCGTCGTTCACCGCTAATGAGAATGACTGTGCAAAAACAAGGTAAAGAACTCATAGTTAATCAGCTATCTGATGGGGAGAAATGCTTGCTGGCAATGGTGGGAGATTTAGCAAGACGATTAGCGATCGCAAACCCTAGTTTACCAGATCCACTCCAAGGCAGTGGCGTTGTTTTAATTGATGAAATTGAACTACATCTACATCCTAAATGGCAACGAGAAATTATTCCTGCTTTGACAAGAACATTCCCCAATTGTCAATTTATTGTCACCACCCATTCTCCTCAAGTAATTAGCCAAGTCAAGCCGGAAGGAATTTATATTCTAGAAAAAACAGACGAAGGTGTTGTTGCTAAAAGGCCAGAAAGTTCCTTTGGGAGAGATAGCAATCGAATACTAGAAGACCTCATGGGTGTTCCAGCACGTCCACAAGAAATTAAAGATCGTTTACATGAGTTGTTTAGACTCATTGATGAGGGTAATCTTGATGGTGCTAGGCAATTATCTCAGGAAATTGCTGATATTATTGGACAAGATGAACCAGAATTAGTAAAAGCAAGTGTATCTATTCGACGCAAAGAGATTTTGAAACGGTGAAATATATCAAAAAAAGTGAGGAGCCAGAAAGTTTTACTAATTGGAAAAATTTAGCAAATGAGGATTGGCAGCCAACTTGGGGCGACTTCAGCAAACCACAAAAAACCGATGTACATAATTCCTTGTTGCAAGAGCAAGGTTTTATTTGCTGTTACTGTGGAAGACGGATTAATACTGATGATAGCCATTTTGAACATTTAAAGCCAAGAACAACTTATCCTCAATTAGCGCTAGAATACACAAATATACTGGCATCATGCCAAAAAGATACAGTACGCAAAGAACCTCTCCATTGTGGGAAAATAAAAGATAAATGGTACGATGACAATCTGATGATTTCACCTCTAGATGTCAACTGTGCTGAGTTCTTTAGGTACACTGATGATGGCCAGATTTTGGCGACAAATCATTCAGAAAAGCAATTAGCTGCTGAAACAACAATTGATAAACTCGCACTCAATATTGACAAGCTGAAAAATTTACGTGCAAAATCTGTTGAGCCAATATTGGAAATTATTAATACGATTACAGAGGAAGAGAGACAAGACTTAATTCTAGGCTTCAGTGAAACTGATTCTCAAGGATATTACGAAGAGTTTTACGCTGCGATTATCTATTTACTAAAAAATTAGTCTTAATGGCGTAGCCCGTTGTAGACATCACATTATACTAAATAACATTAGCTTAATACTCACTGTAAAACTATATGATTCTTGAGGCAGTGATGCTTCCTGTTAAACCTGGTCTAAAATCCGATTTTGAAGCTGCTTTCAAAAAAGCTTCTAAAATTATTTCCTCAATGGACGGATATTTATCACATGAATTGCATAGATGTATAGAAGTCGAAGGAAAATATTTATTACTTGTAAAATGGGAAACTTTAGAATCTCATACTGTAGGATTTAGAAGTTCTACTGAGTATCAAGAGTGGAAAAAACTTCTGCATCATTTTTATGAGCCATTTCCCACTGTTGAACACTTTGAAGAAATTGAAATATGAAAAACAAGATCCCCAACTTCTTTGAAAAGTTGGGAATCTGTGGCTTTGTTTTCAAATTTTTTGCAATTGTGCTACTCTTGGGTCAACAATTTTTTGTCCTAAGCTGGCAAATTTAATTGCTACAGACATTTTATTACCTGTTCCGAAGACATGGGTGATTTCACCAAGACCAAAGGTTTTGTGTAATACTCTATCTCCAACTTGCCAATTCTGGGTTGCGTCTTGTTTTTCACTAGAAGTAGAGGCACTTTTGGTATAGCTTTGACGACTTGCGCGTTTGGTAGATAATAATTCTTCTGGTAATTCGTCGAGGAATTGCGATCGCATCGCAGGTTCACGAGAACCATACAAACGGCGTTCCCGCGCGTGTGATAAATACAACCTTTCTTGAGCGCGAGTAATTCCTACATAACACAAGCGGCGTTCCTCTTCCAAAGATGCGGGGTCACTTAGGGAACGGTAGCCGGGAAATAGCCCCTGTTCTAATCCCACCAAAAATACTACGGGAAATTCCAAACCTTTGGAAGCGTGCAAAGTCATCAAAGAAACGGCTGTCTGACCTTCTTTTAAGTTATCCAAATCGGAACTGAGGGCGGCACTACTTAGAAAATCTCGCAGGGAAATTTCTTCGTTTTCTTCTTGAAATTGCAGTGCAGCGTTATAAAGTTCTTGAACGTTTTGTACCCGATCTGTGGCTTCATCTGTGCCTTGATTCATCAAGTCTTGAACGTAACCAGAATCTTCTAATATTCCTTGCAAAACCTCAGTTACCGGAAGCGTGGCGACTTGTCCTTGCCAACGGCTGATCATTGCGGCAAAGTTATTTACAGCTTTTGTTGCCCGTCCAGCTAATGTATTAACTGATGTTTCATCGCTGAGTATTTCCCACAAAGTCGTCCCTAATTGCTGAGATGCGTTTATCAAAGCGTCAATAGTGGTTTTGCCGATTCCCCGCCGGGGAGTATTAATCACTCGCAATAAACTGACTGTATCAGCTGGGTTATTTATCGCTCTTAAATAAGCGACGACATCTTTAATTTCTTTGCGATCGTAAAACCTCATTCCTCCCACAACTGTGTAAGGAATTTGATATTTCACCAACAATTCTTCAAAGGGACGAGATTGGGCATTCGTCCGATAAAGTATGGCAAAACTACCCCAGTTTAACTCTGGATTTTGCTGTTCTAAAGTGCTAATTTGATTAATTACAAATGCCGCTTCTGCAAGTTCTTCATCAGCTTTGTGACAAGTAATCTGTTCACCCGTCCCCCGCGTCGCTTTCAGAACTTTATCAATCCGTTGGGTGTTATTTTCAATCAGTTCATTAGCTGCTTGCAGAATGTTTTCACAAGAACGATAGTTTTCTTCCAGCTTAACCATCGTTCGGGTGTCATCATCTACCAAACCATCGCCAAAGTCTTCCTGAAATCCTAGCAAGATGGTGAAATCTGCCATCCGAAAGCTGTAGATTGATTGGTCTGCATCGCCGACAACAAAAACTGAGCGATTTTCCCATTGCCATTCGCTCTTTTTGGTTTCGCCATTAGTAACTAATAAATTAATAAGTTGATACTGAGTGCGGTTAGTATCCTGATATTCATCTACAAGGATATGGCGAAACTTGCGATGCCAGTAACCCAATACCTGCTCGTTTTGTTGAAATAATCTAGTAGGTACAAGAATAAGATCGTCAAAGTCAAGAGCGTTGTTTTGTGCTAACTTATCTTGATATAAATTGTAAACTTGGGCAATTACCCGTCCGCGATAATTTGGTTGATCTTGCTCAAATTCTTGGGGTGATAAACCTTGGTTTTTAGCGTTACTAATAGCGTAGCGGACAGAGCGGGCATCAAACTTCTTATCGTCTAAATTTAGCTCTTTATTAACGATTTCTTTGATCAGAGTCATCACATCTGATTCATCAAAGATAGAGAAATTACGATTCCACTTGCGTCCTTTTTCGTCTACGTATTTTTCAATATCAAAACGGAGAATCCGAGAAAATAGACTGTGGAAAGTGCCACACCATAAGTCTTTGATAGTGCTTTTGTAAACTTGCGATCGCAATTGCGTTTGTTGGTATTCTGTCAACAAATCCAATCGCTGACCATGTTGTTTCATAGCCAGTTGTTCCGCAAACAGCCGTTGAATCCGTTCTTTCATTTCCCGCGCCGCTTTGTTGGTAAAAGTAACCGCCAGGATATGTTCTGGATCAACTTTGTGTTTCAGAATCAGATTTGCAATGCGATAAGTCAGCGCTCGTGTTTTACCGGAACCTGCGCCAGCAACAACTAGCAACGGGCCGCAGTAGTGTTCGACAGCTTGACGTTGGCTAGGGTTAAGGTGACTGAGAAAGTCGATGGTTGTTGTCATGGATGTGAAAAAGCGATTGCCTGGTGTCACATCAATAGAGAGTCGCTATTGCCCAGGTTACAATATCCTAACGAAACTTGGTCAATAAAGATTGTGCGGCAATCTTCTTAACCAGAATGGTACTGTATCATGATTTATGTAGAAGCAAGAGAAAGCCATGCTCTCAGTCAAAGGCACATTCCAAAACGGTGTGGTTCATCCTAACGAACCAATTGAAGGGTCTGAGGGGCAGTCAGTTATAATTGTCTTTGTCGAAGAAAACCGCACACCTGAGCCAGCAACGCCAGAAGATTCAGATTGGGATAAGTTGAGGCAGTTGATTAAAAATTGTGCAGTTTATACAGATATTAGTGATTTGGCACACCAGCATGACCATTATCTCTATGGAATGCCAAAGCGAGAATCATAACCTTGACTTTTGAGCAAGCAGGATTTGCAAAACTGTTGTAAATCAAAAATACTGGGATTTAAGCAAGATTTGTGTAAGAGCAATTCATAAATTGCCCCTACAATACGTTAATTTTTTCTACGCTAAATACGTTGATTGCGAGTTCTCCCTACACTTTCTGTCGTAAGATCAGCGACGGGGAATCCAACATCAAAAAATGTTGGGCAAGCTCTCACTTTTTCTGTTCTCAGCGCTGTTTAACACCTAATCAATAAGTATTGTCACGAATAAGACAATTCACTCCTTGAGTACCCAATTGATACGGGGTAGCCATACACAATACATCACGATTCAACCGTTGAGTTTTTAAAGATGAAAAATTTCTTTAATTTCAGGTTTAACCAATACAAGGATAGGTGGATATGGATCTGAGCTTAATTGTATCCAACATTTTGAATCCGCCAATCCTGTTTTTCTTTTTAGGCATGACTGCGGTTTTTGTCAAGTCTGATCTAGAAATTCCCCCACCAGTGCCTAAACTCCTTTCGTTGTATCTGCTGTTTGCCATTGGTTTTAAAGGAGGGGTAGAACTAATCAAAAGCGGACTTAATCAAGAAGTGATTCTAACACTCGCAGCAGCAATGATGATGGCTTGTGTTGTTCCAATTTACACCTTTTTTATATTAAAGTGGAAACTGGATACTTACGATGCTGCTGCGATCGCTGCAACCTACGGTTCTATCAGTGCTGTCACTTTCATCACTGCTGGCGCTTTTCTTAGTGAGCTTGGTATTCAGTATGATGGTTACATGGTAGCAGCTCTGGCCCTGATGGAATCTCCGGCGATCATTGTTGGTCTGATCTTGGTGAGTATATTCACCGCCGATGAAAAGCGAGAGTTTGCTTGGTCGGAAGTTTTGCAAGAAGCATTTCTTAATAGTTCAGTTTTTCTACTAGTTGGTAGCCTTTTAATCGGTGTGTTGACAGGAGAACGTGGTTGGCACGTATTAGAACCCTTTGCTCAAGGGTTGTTTTATGGCATTCTCACCTTCTTTTTACTGGATATGGGACTGGTTGCTGCCAGAAGAATTAAAGACTTGCAAAAAACCGGAGTTTTCCTGATTTTATTTGCCATACTAATTCCTATACTCAATGCAGGCGTTGGGTTAGTGATTGCCAAATTCATCGGTATGCCTCCGGGAAATTCGCTGTTATTCGCTGTATTGTGTGCCAGTGCTTCTTACATTGCTGTCCCGGCGGCGATGCGGATGACTGTTCCCGAAGCAAATCCCAGCCTGTATGTTTCTACCGCTTTAGCAGTCACATTTCCGTTCAATATTATTGTGGGAATTCCGCTATATCTCTACGGAATTAACCTATTTTGGAGGTAATAATATGCACGTAGTTAAAAAGATAGAAATTATCGCCAACTCCTTTGAGCTTGCCAAAATTTTAGAGAGTTTAGACAAGTCGGGTGTACATAGCCATGCCGTAATCCGCAATGTAGTTGGTAAAGGATTACGAGGAACGACAGAAGATTTAGACATGACCATGCTTGATAATGTTTACATCCTCGCATTTTGTATGCCAGAAGAACTCAAGCGTGTTGTTGAAAATCTCAGACCACTCCTCAATAAGTTCGGAGGTACTTGCTACGTTTCCGATGTGATGGAAATTCGCTCTGTCAGATGTATCGCATCGATTTAAGAGAGTTATAAATTCAATGAAGCATTTCATGGAACGTCGTGACTTTTTGAAGTTGGGAATGACCGGAGCCTTTGGAATGATGCTAACTGCCAGCGATTTACTCTGGCAGGTTAAACAGGCTAAAGCTGCCGAAATCCCCCCAAATTCCCCTGAATCCCTCAGTCCTGATGAAGCATTACAAAAGCTGATAGAGGGAAATCAGCGATTTATTAAACATCACCCCCAATACCCCGATCAATCTGAGCTGCGGTTGCACGAAGTTGCTCAAGCTCAACATCCATTTGCAACTATTCTTAGTTGTGCTGATTCACGAGTACCGGCAGAAATTGTTTTCGATCAGGGTATTGGAGACATCTTTGATGTTCGGATTGCCGGCAATATTGCCACACATGAAGCGATCGGCAGTATTGAATATGCCGTTGTTTTATTAGGTTCTCCACTGCTGATGGTGATGGGCCATGAACGTTGTGGGGCTGTAACCGCAGCTGTCCAAAATGAATCGTTACCCGGTGATATTAGTACTTTTGTGAAGGCAATTAAGCCAGCCCTGAAAAAGGTCAAAGATCAGCCAGGTGACGCGGTTGAAAATGCTGTGGTAGCAAATGTGCAATATCAAATTGAACGGTTGCAAAAATCAAAGCTTTTAAGTGAGCAGGTGCAGTCAGGTAAATTGAAAATCGTGGGCGGTCGCTACGACTTGGATACAGGTAAGGTAAGTATTATTACTTAATTTTACATTTTAGTTCTGAGTGAGAAATCTCACTTCTTTACTCAGAACGGGCTAAACGCTCCGCTAGCGCTAACAAAACTGTTTTACCCCAATTCCCAATTCCCAATCCCTTCAATCCTGTACAGTCATTGGCAGACGAATAGTAAAAGTAGAACCAAGTCCCGGCTGGCTTTTGACAATAATCTCACCACCCATCATCTGACAAAAGTGGCGGCTAATTGCCAAGCCCAGTCCTGTACCTCCATACTTTTTCGTAGTCGAAGTATCTCCTTGGGTAAAAGGTTGAAATAACTGCTGCTGTTGACGGTTAGACATACCTATACCTGTGTCGGTAACGGTAAAAGTAATCATGCCTAAAGGAGCATCCAGCCGTAATTCCTCCTTTTCTCTATTGACTGTCAGCGTCACCTTGCCATTTGTAGTGAACTTACTGGCGTTGCTTAGTAAATTTAACAACACCTGCCGCATCCTAGTTTGATCGGCGTACATAGTTCCAAGTTGCTCATCAAAATGCACTTCTAAAACATTGGCATTTTTTTCTATAGCTGGTTTGACTGTGAGGACGACGTTATTAATTAGCGTCGCAATCTCAAATGTTTCTGGATAGAGAGTCATTTTCCCCGCTTCAATTTTTGACAAGTCGAGGATTTCGTTAATCAAGTGCAGTAGATGTTTACCAGCAGCGTTAATTGTTTCTAAGTCGGTGATAAAGTCTGCTGATAAACCAAGATCGGTAGCGTCGTCTTCTAGAAGTTGGCTCAAGCCAATGACAGCATTTAATGGTGTGCGTAATTCGTGGCTGACATTGGCTAAAAATACGCTTTTTGCCTTGCTAGCAGCTTCGGCTAGTTCTTTAGCTTGTTGTAGTTCTTTGGTTCGCTCAGATACTCGCTCAATCAGGCGATTTAGAGATTTGGCAAGTAAGCCAATTTCATCTTCAGTGGTGACGGGCGCTCGCAAATCAAAATTATGTTTCCGCGCCACTTGTTCAGCTACTTGGGTGACGGTGATAACTGGTTCAGCGATCGCTCGACTGGTACGCCAAGCTACAATGGCTGCGATCGCCACCGAAACGAGCATACTGATAATTACGATAAATCGCTCAACTACTTTTGCCTGCTCAACGGCTTTTTGCCTTTCTTGCTCTTGATTCTCAGCAGTTTGTAGGATATTAGCCAAGCTTTCAGAAAGCTGATCTAGGCGCATGGCTGTTTCACCACGCATAATTGTCAATAACTGCGATCGGGCAGCAGATATTTGCTGAGGCTGCGCTGGTTGGGAGTCAATTTTCTGTAAGACGACCTCGATTTGCTCAACGTAAGCTTTTAAATTATTCTTGTAATCTAGCAATAGCGTCTGTAAAGTCGAACTTGTTGCCGCTAGTCTTTTAGGTTTACTGTCAATAAATCCAGAAATTTTTGACTCTAATTGCTGGGCTTTTTCAACATTCTTCAAAAAATCAGCTTTTTTGGTTTGTAGTTGCTGTGAATTTTCTAATACAGCAACTAGATTAGAGCTATGTAATTGCGCCCCTACTACTGCATCTCTATAATTACTCAGTAGTTGTCCTTGTTCATAAGCTTGATTGAATTGCCTTACTTCCCTACCCCGGTAGTAGTTGGCAATCACTAACCCAGTTAGCGCTCCAAAAAAACCAATTCCGATAGCTACAAAGTACCCATAGCCAATTTTTTGATGGATGCGCCAAGAACTGGCTTTGAGTTTCCCTCGTGAGGGAAATTCTATGGTCGGTAGTTCGTCTGTCGATGGCTCTTCGGCTGACACTTTTTTGATTTCTGAACTGCTATCGATAAGGGTTGGCTTTTGAGTTGGCATTTCTCAAACCTCCTTGCCTTCCCGCAAAAATTACCAAATCAGTTTAGCTTGTACAAACAGTTTAATTGGTTATTAACATTTACATTATCTTCTTTTATAGCAACAGCAAATCATTGCTTAGTAGATAATTCGCATAACCTCATATCCTATGAGTTATTTTGATAGCAATGTTGCTAAGTACACTTACTGACAGTGAACCGAATTCACTTTTTTCAACAGTAACAAATAATTTCCCAAACTAAAGACCTGTCTGAGACCGTCTTCTCCTTACCACAATACTTTCCTCAATATACAGCTGATAGCAATTAGTTCTTGCCATCAGGTAAGCCATTAGTCTACCTTACTGCTTCCTTATAAAATTAATACAATCAGGAAAAAAACAAAAGGTTTGATTATGGGGCATGGGGCATTAGGTTATTTCTGCCTCATCCCCAATTACCAGCACGCCTATCATAAAATAGGTTGAAAGTCTAGTCGATGTGAATACACAAAAACTTTTATTACGTATTAATATCAATACGAATGCGTTAATTGACGAACCCGGCTTAAGATAGCTTTAATATTGGCTAAAATCGGCTTTTAGGCTTATATAAATGAGAGGTGGGCTGATTTTGCCTGATTTGTACTTAGATTTAGTACGATTATGAACAAATGACACGGAATGGGATAATCACAACCAGAGGATTCCAGTTGATTTAGAAAAGAACTCAGAAGGACGATTATAATACATCCTACTCCCTTCTGAATTCTATCCTCCTACTGACTGTCTACCTTGTAGTTGATGCAGTAGATATTACGGGGCAATTATAGTTAAAGGACACTAAAACCCTTTTGTGCCCTTTAACCAATTGTACTGATGCACTTGTGCATTACCTAACCAACAGCCTTTTGGTTGCAATTATCCAGATTAGAAAAACTCAACTGTCAAATTAATGGGAGTGAAAATGCCAGAACAAGAATTTACTGAAACCGCATCCAAAGAGACTACAGTGGCAGAGATCAACACCCAAACGGGAACCATCACAAAACTCCAGCCTCCCGCACAGTCTCAAGATGAGTGGCTAAAATACGGGGAGCAAGTTTCTACATTTTTAGCAACATTGCCAGAATATGTGGGAGGCTTCTTTAATGAATATAAGCAACCCCTAGTAACAGTTGGTTTAATTGTGGGATCAATTGTTGGTGTTAAAGTACTCTTGGCAATATTAGATGCTTTGAATGATATCCCTTTAGTAGCACCTACTTTTGAGTTGATAGGGATTGGTTACTCTGCCTGGTTTGTTTACCGCTATTTACTCAAAGCCTCAACTAGGAAAGAGTTAACTAGTGAAATCACCACTCTGAAATCACAAGTGGTTGGTAAACAAATTCCAGAAGCTTGATATCTAATTATCGCTTCTCTATGAGACGTACCCCTGTATAAGAATACGCTCTAATTCCAAATCACCGAAGTCTGAATGCCGGAAGTCGGCGTTCAGACTTCTCTTAAAATTCCCTGCCAAGTTTATTAACAATTCGCAATTCGTGATTACGTTATAGATGAGAATTTAGACCTGACCCATAACGCTACTATCCCTAGAGGTAGCTGACTGTGACTCTTAGTTTAATTACGAATTACGAATTATCGTTGAGACGAGCCTCCTGTCGACAATTTAACCTTGGGAGTGCGCGAAGTTTCTGGAGATGCACTGGGCAATCGCACTATACTTGGAGATGAAATTGCCTCCAATTTGCCCCGTTTTACTAAAGCTTGATGAATCATCGCCGCCACTTCAGCCCGACTAGCTACTTTGTTGGGAGCAAGAATTTGTGGGTTTGGATAGTTAACTACCAGACCATTGGTTGTAGCAGCAGCTATTTTGCTAATAGCATAAGGTGGAATATCTTTAGCATCTTTATAGACAGTTAAAATCTGATTTGGCGAAGTGGGCGCTTTCAAATTCAACCCGCTAACAAGGGCAACCAAAACTTGCACTCGTGAAATATTTTGTTGTGGTTTGAAGGTTTTTTTCGGATAACCTTTGAGAAATCCGGCATTGATGGCTTGGTCAATTGCTGGAGTTGCCCAGAATTTTGTTGGTACATCTTCAAATGCGATCGCAGTCTTAGACGGTTCTTGGTCAAAGGCTTTTTGTACAATCGCAGCAAATTCAGCGCGGTTTACAGGCTGATTTGGTCTAAAAGAATAATCAGGAAATCCTTTGAGAATACTACGAGAAGAAAGAACATCTATAAAACGCCGACCCCAAAAGTTAGTGGGCACATCGTTAAATGCAATTGGCGGCGGAATAATAGATTTTTGTTTTGCTGGAGTTACTAAAGGTAGCGCTGATGATTTAAGTGATGACTCAAGTACTGCTGAAGAGGGTACAGGTGTCTGTAGTTGTGGGGGTTGAGTCGGAATTACCTGAGCAGATGGTAACACTGCACGGGAAGGGGCGCTGTTAGTTGGCAATGAAGGTGTCTTGGGTTCAACAACAGCCTCCGGTGGAGAATAGGGCAAAACTGTCTTAGGGACTAAATTTGGTTCTACCTTGGGATTAAGGGAGGGCAATACTTGATTTGGTTGAACACTAGGCGAAGGAGTGGAAGAAGCCGACAGCAGCCCGTTGAAGTTCCAGCTAGAATCTCTGCGGGACAATGACCAAAAAAGAATCGCTCCGATAGTGGTGAAGGCAACCAGAATGGCTATAAATTCATCAAAGCCAAGGGCAGTTCTTTGGGATGACTCCGGTTCGGAAGGAGGTTTATTTGTCATCGTGATTACCCTGGTAGCAGTAAAATTTGTGTCTAAACAAATTAAGCCACAGATGACTCTTTTACACCAGCCCTTTTTAATTCGTAATTCTTAGTAAAATATCAGGCTTCTGGTTCAATGCCGAGCGATCGCAATTGGGCAGCTAGGCGATCGGCTCTTTGGCGTTCCTGTTCCGCTCTTTGGGATTCTTGTTCTGCCCTTTGGGATTCTTGTTCGGCTCTTTCATCGCCATTCAACAACAAATTACCTTGTAAATCCCACCAACGCAGCCAGGGTAATTCCACATTCTGATAAACTCCTAGCCATAAACCCAATTCAACACCCAAAGCAACAATGGGATAATGTCCTCGTTCATTTGCTGGTAAAATCTGATACTGTCCTTCAATCAGATGATAAACTTCTAGGTTGGCTTTACTCGCTTCATAAATGCCGTAGAAGGGAGGACGAATGACTTGCTCATAAATCCAAAATTTACCCTTCAAAGGAGTTTGATCCCGTTCTTCACTACCGTCCCCAGAGACAAATTCTAAAACAATCAACGGGGCAATAAACTCTCGCCACAACACATAAGAACGTCGCGTTTGCCCATTGAGCAAAAATGGTACATTCGGTACATAAAACCAATCTGGTGCTTCTGCGCCTTTTTCCGGGGGATCGGTTAAACGCCAGTAAATGCCTAAGTCTTGCCCTATACAGTATTCACCTTCAGGATTTAATTGTTTAAGGATAGGTGTAATAGAGTCAGTTAGTAGGATGCTTTGGGGATGCTCTTGCCAATTTTTCACAAACGTACCATCGGACTCAGGAAGTTGAGTATGATCCGGGAAGGGGAAAGGAGTGAGGGCGTTGGGTGGATTGCTTACAGAGGTCATAACGCTACCTTTGCACTCTTCGTAAAGATTATTTTTAGTTTAGCTTGCGTAGGCGTAGCCCGTCGTAGACATCGCTCTCTAAATATTCACCACCAAGATTTTGAAGGAGGCAGGAGGCAGTTTTTCTCTAAATTGCTTTCATTAATAAATCGCACGCCAATTACTTCTAGTAGTCTGCCAACCCAAAAATGCTGCGTGATGCCTGGGGAAAGGGTAAGGGGTAAGGGGTAAGGGATTTGAAACCTTTCCCCCTTCCCCTTTACCCTTTACCCCGCCAAGTTCACTTGGCGAACTACTAGTCACCTGAGAACAATCTTCACCCTGATATACCACTAGTCTTATTAGATACCTAAACCAAAACCTGATTTCGAGGGTGGCAGAATGTAAAATATTAACTTATTGTTTACCCAATCTTTGTAAAAATCAGGGTGTCTAGTGTCAGAAGAATTTAGTTGCCAAATCTCACTGCCATTTTTGTCTCTTGGTAGCGATCGCGATCTGGGTTTAGATTCAACCCTCCAAGAACTACCAATGTACAACTTCCCGGTGGAAATCAATCACACTGGGATGGAAGTGGCTAATTTTTTAGAAAAATATCCCCTGCTACCAGGAGTAGTTTTGGTAGAACAGGGAAAGTTCATTGGGATGATTTCGCGGCGGCGGCTGCTGGAATTTTTGATCCGTCCTTATGGACAAGAGTTGTTGGTTCAGCAACCATTAGCCGTTCTCTACAGCTATGCGCGGATACCGATGTTGCTGCTTGCTGATACAACATCGATTTTAACAGCGATGCAACTTAGCTTAAAGCGATCGCCAGAATTATTAGCAGAACCAATTGTAGTACACACAGAATCTGGGGCTTATAGATTGTTAGATGTCCAAGAATTGAATATTATTTCTTGGCAAATTCGAGGAATCGACAATCTAGTGCGCTATGAACGCAGCCAAGCTCAAATGATTCAAAATGATAAAATGGCAAATCTGGGACGTTTGGTAGACGGCGTAGCGCACGAAATTTTAGACCCAGTGGGTTTTATTTGGGGGAATATAACTTATGTTTCCACCTACAGTCAAGATTTACTCAAGCTAATAGCTGCTTACGATCAAGAGTTACCATCAGTTTCCCAGGCAATTAATCAAATTAAAGAAGATATTGAATTTGATTTTTTAGAACAAGATTTGTCGCGATCGCTTGCGAGTATCCGTACTGGTGCGGAAAGATTAAAAAAGCTTGTTACTAGTTTACAAAACTTTTGCCATATCGATGAACTTTATCCAAAGCCAGTAGATTTACACGCTAGTATAGATACTATTATTTTATTAATTAATAGCCGTCTTCAAGGGGAAATTGAAATAGTTAAATACTACGGTCAGCTACCCCCAGTTTATTGCTTTATAGGGCAGCTAAACCAGGTTTTGATGAACATTTTCAGTGAAGTTGTAGATATTTTACTCAATGAAGCAGTTAGGCAACAGTTGCATTTAGAAGATAAAAATACTGTTCAAAAACCTCGAATTGAGATTACTACGCAAGTAATTTCGCAAGAAGCAAGCAATCCAAATGCACCAGATTCTCGTTGGGTATTAATTCGCATTGCTGACAATGGCCCTGGAATGTCTCAAGAATTGCAACAGCAAATTATGGAGTCTTTTTCTCTGGAAACAAAGAATAGTAAAAATACTAGTTTAGCAGTAAGTTATCGAATCATAACTGTGAGGCATGGTGGTAAATTAAATTTCCATTCACAGATTGGTATAGGTACAAAATTTGAAATTTTATTACCTTTACTTTGATTGATTCAAAATCATGAATTTTAACTCATCCTACGGTTACGAAAACCCCCCTTATTTGATCCACATTCCCGCATTTGCAATGCTCGTAAACTCGCTAATGCCTCACTATCATTTTCATAAAAAGCCGTAGAGAAACCGAAGTCATTATTACCAATCACCAATCACCAATGACAAATGACTAAACTTGTTGCTGGATAGGAATTTGAACTACAAACTCCGTTCCTTTTCCAAGTGTAGAAAAAAATTCTAACTTGCCGCCATGTTTTTCGGTGATAATTTGATAGCTGATAGCCATTCCCATTCCTGTGCCCTTACCGACAGGTTTTGTTGTAAAGAAGGGGTTGAAAATCTTTTTTTGAATCGATTCGGGAATCCCAGATCCATTGTCAGCGATCGCAATTTTTACCCATTGCGAATCAACGACAGAGGTACGAATCGTAATGGCACTGGGATTATCGCGGATTTCTCGATAAGTTCGTTTAGCATTGAATTCTTCGAGAGCATCGAGCGCATTTACTAGAATGTTCATAAATACCTGGTTGATCTGTCCGGCGCAGCATTCTACATGAGATAAATTACCGTAGTCTTTGATGATCTGAATGACTGGGCTTTTGTCAGTGGCTTTAAGGCGGTGTTGCAAAATCATCAAAGTATTGTCGATGCCTTCATGAACATCTACGGCTTTGAACTCACTTTCATCTAAGCGTGAGAAGTTACGTAGTGACAGCACAATCTCTCGAATCCGCTCTGTCCCGATATTCATTGAATGCAATACCATAATCGCGTCTTTTTCTAGAAACTCTAAATCGATGGTTTTGCGTTCGGTTTGAATTTCAGTAGGTGGGTTGGGGAAATAACGGTGATAAAGCTGGACAAGTCGCAGTAAGTCATGAATATATTGGCTAATGTAGCTGAGATTTCCGTAAATAAAGCTAACGGGATTGTTGATTTCATGAGCAATCCCTGCCACCATTTGACCCAGGGCAGACATCTTTTCGCTTTGAATCATTTGAGCTTGCATTTGATGCAAACTATCTAACGTATTTTCTAACTCTTGGCCTCTGTGCTGCAAATCTGTGCGCGAATCTTCTAACTCACAAATGACTTTCTTGAGTAAAAATTCCTTTGTGCAAATGTCAGTTTCTAGCTGGCGGCGTTCAGATTCGCAGCGTTCCAGCTTTTTCCGCAAGATACGGTTTGTCTTTTCTAACTCTTGCATCTGTATGGAATTGTCTTGGTTATCCATACACAACTCATTTTGTTCCTATTAACAGTGTGACAAAGGTTTTGTTATGAATTTGCGTTTGGCCTCCACTCGCTATAGGAGCAATTTCACCATAAGCATAGAAACCACAACAAGGCAATGCGTATGGTAAATGAGTTTTGACAAGCTGATACTCCTCTCTGGTCAGAGTTCCCAGAATTCGCCGACGGGCTGCACAGGAAATCAGCAACGCTGCTGTTGGTTCTAAACCAGGATAATCGGCAAGAGCATTTTTCAAAGATGTCTCAGAGGCTAACAAAATATTGTCACGAGTTGCATCAGTGATTTGTACAACGGCCTGTTCAGGAATATCTAAAAAAAACTTCACGCTACCAGACTGTTGATCGTAGCCATTGGGTGCGCGTAAATAGAAATGATTTTGATCCTCAAAAACTGCTAGAGCATAGATGGCATAATTGGATGCAAATCTTTCTTCACCAAGATAATGCTGATAGAAATCTAAGGCACGCTGTCCATCAATTTCATAGACTACGTTTCCATCCACTTTAGTTACACGGCTACGTTGACTAATGGGAGTCCAACCACAGGCAACTCCGTGAGAAAATAGTAGTTTTCCAGAGAATAGCAGCACTGGAATTGAATCACTCAATACCTCACCCTGGAAGAATTGGTAGGTTTTGTCAAAGGTATAGTCATCGGCAGTCATTCCCCCAATGATGGGAATATGCTCTCCGAGGCTTTGTTTTAAAGCTTCTAAAATTAAAACCCCATTGCTGGTTAGACTATCCGGGAAAGTAAGGCACAATTGTGGTACTGATGCACTCTTTGCCTTAGCTTGGGCGATCGCTTCTTGGGCTGCAAGGGCTGGATTTTTGGATGCTCCTCGTCCAATACCTGCACAAATTTCCACTTCATCGCTAGCAAACAGCATTAAGGTCAGAGAATCTTGCTGAAACTCCAGAATTGAAGAGATTTCTCCATTTGTAGTTCCACCAATCAACTCAATTCCGGGGAAAGCGTCTTGGATGCGCTGTAAAATTAACACATGGTCAAAGTCTATAGCAGTAAATAAAATTCCAGCTTGA
The DNA here is from genome assembly GCF_009873495.1 of Nostoc sp. ATCC 53789. Taxonomy (GTDB): domain Bacteria; phylum Cyanobacteriota; class Cyanobacteriia; order Cyanobacteriales; family Nostocaceae; genus Nostoc; species Nostoc muscorum_A. The sequence goes on from NZ_CP046703.1 coordinate 326,777, forward strand.
GGAAGGGAATCGGCAAGAGAACAGCTACATTCTTGAATAACTTCAGCGATCGCATTTTGAGAATCAGGATCGTCGCTATGGCCAACAACAACTCGAAACACAACTACCTCATTGTAAGTTTTAACCCCAGGTAGCTCATCCAATTTGGATCTCAGCACCCAGCAACCTACACTTAGATTTCCCACTTACTTGAACTAAATCTCAATTCACCTGACTTTTTATCGAAACAGAATTCAGAATTCAGGAGTCAGAATTCAGTAAGACTTACACACACTCTACGAATTCTTGTCATCTTTCTCTACGAGACGCTGCACGTAACGTCTCGCAGAAAAGTCTTGATTCAGACTCCTAAGTTCTTCTTCAATTCATCTGCAATAAGTTTTCGCCACGTTGGTAAATTTCCCGTGCGTGATCAGTCCAAGCACCTTGTCCCCAATAACGAAAACAACTGGTTTGCAGCAAAAGGTTGTGTAGTAGAAGGTTACGATAGTGAGATTGTCTGGTAACAGGTTCTGTTGAATTAAGTTGCTGTAATTGATCAAATTTTTGATGGAATGAACTACTTAATTGATACATAGGAGACAACACATTCTCATATCCTTTCACCCAACTGATATGATTTGTCCATGAGGCTCCATCTAGATGAAAATTAGAGTTTATTTGCTTTAATTCTTGAATCGCATTTTCTACAGCTTCGGGTTGGCAATTATCTGGTGAAACTCTCTCCCAAATCTGATGTTGTCCCACTGGCTGACAAGTTGGATAATCTTCAGGTTTGCATCCAGCAGCTTCGATAAATTCTAAATATTCTGTACCACACATTCCAACAACACCTGATTTTCCTCCCCCATTATTGACCATATCCCGCCAAGCTTGTTTAAAAGCACTAGGAAATTCATTCATCATCACACCGCCGTTCTCACCATCTCCAATTTGGCTAACTATTGGTGGCACAAAAACACTACCAATTTGTTGTTTGGATAAAGTTTTAGCTTCATAATAAGGCTGCATTTGTGCAACTAATTTAGTATCCGAACCTTGAGTTTTAATTAAGGCTGTGATGCTAATAGTTTCGCCTTGAGAATTGCGGGCAATCAGACGATGTGGTAAATGTTTATGAGTCAGAGATTGACCAGTAAGAGTTTCTACAGAATGTTCTTGAACGAGTAGCCAGCGATATCCACACTCTTTCAGCGCTTTCACAAATTCAAAGAGAGCATCAGGGTGATTGGGGAGGTGCATTTCTGGAGGCGAAAAGCCTTTGACTCGTGCTAGTGCTTCCCAGCCAAAAATTGCTGCAAAGTGATGTTGCCATGCAACGATATGTAATTTAATATCTGCTATGGGTGTGGAAGGAATAACTGCATGACCCCACATTGTACCCAGCCATTCTACATAAGGTTGATAGTTGCGATCGCAAGTGATCCGTTTGAGGTTATCGAGAACATCACCGCGTCCCATTTGCCGCAATCCCCACAAAAGATTACCTGAGTAATCCAACATCACACGGGGATTGCAACCTTGACTTACAAGTTCGGGGATCAAGTCTCCCATACGGCTGTAACAATATGCAAAAGGATCTGCATTATGGTTATCCCCCTCGTTGGGATGTTCAAACATATATTGCAGATTGCTGATCAGTGTACCGCCATTTCCAGCAGGTATAGTTGGCTGGTGCATGTGTAAGGCGATCGCAAACACAGCATTTACGTCTTCTAAGCGGATATTTGTTGTTGGTAAAAATACTGGTTGATCGTGGTTAACTACAGAGAGAACCTCTGTTTCCCAACCAGAAATATTCGGCAAGCCATCAATGATTTCGGGCAAACTGCTGAGAGTAGTAGGGAAGGAAAGCATTTCTGGTTGCTCCAATATGAGTTATATCTAGAAAACTTGCGTTTGTATTTAATAATACTTAACTCAGCGTATATACAATGAATACTCCAAGTCACGCTATTCTCAACTTGCTGATTTTCAATCAACAATTGCGAACTCAGGCAAGTCCGGCAATTATCATCGGCGCAGTCTTACCAGATATTCCCATCTTTGTGTTCTACTTTTTAATGAAGTTTGTTTACCATCTGCCGACACGCCAGATTTGGTCAGAAGTCTATTATCAACCTTTTTGGCAAGCTATTGTCAGTACGTTTCATTCAATTCCACTAGCGCTGCTTGGAATATTGATTGCCCATATCTGTAGTTGGCAGTTGATTGAAGTTGGCTTTGCCAGTATGGTGCTACATTCTCTTTTAGATTTCCCAGTCCATAACAACGACGCTCACCGACATTTCTTTCCCTTCAGTAATTATCGTTTTATTAGCCCTGTTTCTTATTGGGACTCAAATCATTATGGCGCGATCGCAGCTTTGGTAGAAATCCTCTTAGTTCTAGGGGCAACTATTTATCTATTTCCTTCCACACGAACCTACTGGGGTAAAGGACTGCTAATTGCAGTCAATCTGTTTTATACGATCGGGTATTTCCGTTTTTACCTTTCAGCTAAAGGCAATTGACCCCAGTAGGATAAGCGATGCACTAAAAAATTTAGGACTTATGTGCAGACACGCGAGAAATCATGTTCTTGACAAGAACAAATCACCGAAACGATGGATTCTCGTCAAAAAATTCAGTTTCGGGATCAGCTTGTTGAGTCTTTCAGCAGGCTGTTGTTTTCTTGGCGCTGGCGGAGTTGCGATTCGTAAAATTAGCTCTAAGAACCAAGGGGCAAGGCGTTGACACAATACGGCTAAATGACTCTGCCACCCGACTAGAATTTCTGGTGAATCATTTTGCATACCAGCGACGAGTGCTTTGGCTACTTGCTGCGGAGTCATGGGGATCACCCAGCGAAATAATTTTAAGTCGCGCACCATGTCTGTGTCTGTGAGGGTAGGCAGTAATGCAATCACTCGGATATTGTGTTCAGCTAGTTCTTGGCGCAAGGCTTGGGTGAATCCTAAGATGGCAAACTTGGTAGCTGAGTAAGTCGCCATCGTCGGTGCAGCCACCTTCCCCATCAGACTCGATACATTGACGATTGTCCCTTGCCGTTGGCTGACCATACGTCGAGCAATCAGACTCGTGAGGTTGTACATCCCTAACAAGTTCACAGAAATTTCTTCTTGAACTTGAGGCATCTTAGATTGCAAAAACGAGCTTTGGTATGCGACACCCGCACAATTAACCAGCAGGTGAATCTGTCCGAAATTGCGCCACAGTTGGGCAACAGCGATATTTACTTCAATAGTCTGAGTCAAATCTAATGGCACGATCGCAGTTTCGGTTCCCATCGCCTCGATTTCGTTAGCTACCTCAACTAACTTTTGGCGATCCCGTGCTACTAATATCAGTCGCTTGATGCCAACTTGCGCTAGCTCAAGAGCGATCGCTCGTCCAATCCCACGCGAAGCCCCTGTAATCAGAGCAACTTTACCTTGAATCTCCATTGGTTTTATCCTCCAAAATCTAAGTCTTACCAACCTCTTCGTTATTGCCGATATACACAATCAAGAGTTACCAAAAAGGGGAAAAGGGGAAAGGGTAAGGGGGAAAGCATAAAGAACTTTTCCCCACAAGAGACTTCTTGGCATTTGTGGGGAAGGGGTAAAGGGTAAGGGGAAATTTCATCCCTTTCCCCTTTACCCTTTAACCTTTCCCCCTTTCCCTTTCTTCATTTGCTTGTCGGCATCAAGTAAGACAAATAATCTATTGCAATTGAAATCAAACTGAAATTAAGCCTTTGGTAACGAGATATTTCTTGGTTAATCTGCAATCCCTCATAATTGTCTATACGAGGCAGAAATTTCTCGTTGTTAACCCGTCAAAGCCTAACACACTTGGCTGAATGGCTATAGCTCATAGATTTTATTTCTCCTAGATCAGAGCGTTCATCAGCATCGTTGTCATACACACGTTAGCAATTAAATCAAGGTATTGCAATATTCTTTAATAAGGATTTCTTAATTCTTCTTAACGACAAGCATATATATATAAAATATTTTATTAAATAAGTTTTTATAAATCCCTCAGTAGAAATATCTCACTTTCCTGACAAATAGGCTTTTTTTAGGCAATTCTTATATCTAATTCATCTGTTAGGAACAAAAAAGACATATAGAATTTGAGTTTATGCTTGCAATAGTTAGAGTTACTGATTAACGCGCAGATTTCCATCAGCATATTTACTGATTTATTGAAAACAAAGGCTTCTGAGGTTGTATTTTTTAAAAAAATATAAGAGGGTTAATACATCATTTTTAATGGAAATTACAACAGCGTTTTATCTGCTAAAACTTTAGTGTAAATAGTAATTTATTTGGCTTTACCTTTGAGTTTGTCAAAGTAATCTTTGAGACTTGTCGTGTTGCTAATTTAAATCATTCCTGAATAATAAGATCCCCAACTTCTGGCAGAAGGTGGGGATCTTGCTGTAAGTTCTAATATTCTGCCTTCCACCGCACCCACGTATATTTACGTAATCCTATTTTCTCCCCTGCTCTTTTCACGATGCTCCCTTTCATAACTAACGCGGGGTAGGTTGAGGATTTGATAGTTTGCCTGACTGGGGAATTGACGCACTCCAGATTTGATTAAATTGAGCTACTGATAAAGACTGTAAAATACTTAGATTAAGCGGCTCTTTGCTGATAAATGTGGCATAAGATGGCTGCAAATAGGAACGGTATTCAGGGCGGTTGAGGAGATGGGTTTCCATAAAAGCGACGCTGAGGGCATTGAGATAGGAATAAACAGCATCACGATCGGGGCCCAGTAAGGCAGGTGGCACAGGTAAGATATCATTTTCAGGAGTAGGTTCTGCGATCGCTGAAAAGTGGGTGGCGTTTTCAATCAAAGCCAGGTACTTATTGGGATCAGAAAGCCAGGTGAAGGGGCGAATTTGCTCAAATACAGGTGGGGCAAAAATATCTTGACTACCTGCTATCAGCATTACAGGCATTTTAATTTGACTGATTCCGCTCTCACCCAAAACTAAGCTGTCAATGGGATTAATCGCCATGATTGCCTTGATGCGATCGTCTTTGAGTTCATAATTTTTTTGGGGTAACTTAGTTGCTTCACACTGCAACAACAGCGACAAATTAAAGGATGAATAATTGGGATTACATTCTTGGCGCAGTTGCTCAAAGTTAATCGTTGCTCCTGCTAGAGTCAAAACAGTATAACCACCAAAAGACTGACCAATCGCCCCAACTTGCTGAAAATTGAGTTTTCCGTGGAGAGTGGGATCAGATTTTTCTAGACGCTGGAGTTCATCGAGGAGATACTTTATATCCAAAGGTCGATTGATAAATTCCTCTGGTTCTGGTGGACTTGCTAAACCCGCAAAGTATTGCTGAAAACGTTTGGCATTACTACCAGGGTGTTCTAGTACAGCAACAGCAAAACCATAAGATGCTAGATGTTCTGCCAGGTAGACAAAGGTAGAGCGGTCTGAAGCAAGACCATGAGAAATGACAATCAGGGGAAAGGGAGGAGACGGAGAATTCTGATCTGTGGGTTCTGAGTTTTGAGTTGTAGGTAAATAGATATCTATCGGTAGACGGCGTGAGCGAGAAATGTCATTTAACTCCAGGCTTTTTTTCAGCCAACGGAATTTTCCTGGCGATCGCAAATCTGGTTGTTTTGAGAAGTCAACAGTTGAATTGGCTGCTTGAGCGATCGCTTCTTTTTGAAGAGAAGCTACAACTTCATCCTTTTTCTTGAGCAATTGTGACAAGTCATCAACTATCCTTAACCCCTCTGTGAAATTCACCCGCACAGTATTGCTAGGAAATTTCCGCAGCAAATTCACCACTGTTAAACCCTCGCGATCGGCAGCAGCCAAAATCAAAGAGGCGCGTATGGCATAGAAGCCATTCTGTCGAGACTCAGTGAGGAGTAATTTTCCTAGTTGTTGCACTACTTCCTCGCCGATGGGTGAGTAAGTGACTTGAGATACTAAAGTAGGAGTGATATTGAACCTTTGCTGGAGCAGATCCCGCAGTTGAGCGAGTTGTTGAGGAGTAGCACGGCTAGCATAAAATGAAAAATCTTGATCGATTTTCCCAACTTTCGCAAAAGTTTCTAGCGAGTCCACCGACAACGAGAATTCGCCGAAGGGAGGATAAAAAAAGCTAATGCGTTCAGCTGCCAATCCGGGAGTAGAAGTCAAAAAGGTAGATAGCAAACCTAAACCCAGGTATCTCAGAAATTTTTTCATTAGAAAAACCCACTGCCTAACCCTGCCAAACAAGTTTGGACAGGATATATTCCCTAGAATTATCCAATTCTAGTATAGACAGTTACATTAAGAAACTTCTTGTCTGCGTAGACGTACTCTTGGCGGCTTCTCGAAAACATGAGGCTTCACTATGTTAGATTCAAGCTACAACTCCTGTGAATGAGGAATCAGGTAATGGCGGCTTCTGTAGAACATGGCTTAAATAATAGCGCTTCCATCCCTCCCTTAGAAAGTGGCGATCGCTTAACCCGCTACGAATTCGAGCGTCGTTATACAGCAATGCCTAATAAAAAAGCAGAATTAATCGAAGGAGTCGTCTACGTGGCATCACCACTGCGTTTTAGAAGTCATGGTTTACCTCATGGAAACTTAATTATCTGGTTAGGGAATTACAAAGTTTCTACCCCAGGCGTAGAACTAGGCGATAATGCTACCGTGCGCTTAGATTTAGACAATGAACCACAGCCTGATGTTTTGCTGTTGATAGATAAACCAGCCAGAGGACAGGCATATATCAGTAAGGATGATTATATAGAAGGCGCACCGGAATTAGTAGCAGAAGTGGCAGCGAGTAGTGCATCTATTGATTTGTACGACAAAAAACGCGCCTACCGTCGCAATGGAGTGCAAGAATATATCGTCTGGCAGACTTTAGAGAATAAACTCGACTGGTTCTGTTTGCAAAATGGTGAATATTTGCCACTTGTAGCAGATGCAGATGGTGTAATTAAAAGTAGGATATTTCCAGGCTTGTGGTTAGCTGTTACATCGTTAATTACAGGGGATATGACGAAAGTTTTAGCAGTGCTGCAACAAGGGTTAAATTCACAAGAACACGCGGAGTTTGTTGAGTGTTTAGCTTAGAAATGCTGAAACTATGTATTAAATAATACAAATATTTGTATAGATAAAATATTAAAAAATATCTAGTGTATTTGGGTACAATTACTAAATTGTGACTCATTCATATTAGTAAATGCATTGGTATCAATAAAAATAATTATCAAAATCGCAAACAGTCAAGAAACTAACTACTGAAGCTGATCCCAAGAGTTTACATTCATGATGTTTGTACTGACTACAAATCTCAGATTTTAGTTTTCGTCTCAATTCAATATAAAATCTAAAACTTAAAATCCAAAATCAACATGGCAACCCTAACTCCTAATTCTAGTTTTAGTTTGACACTGCGCTTGCAGATTCCCAATCGTGTAGGGATGTTAGCGTCAGTAACCCAGGCGATCGCAACCACTGGCGGCAATCTCGGTCAAATTGATTTAATCGAGCAAACCCGCAAAGAGTCCACCCGCGATATTACCGTTGATGCTGCTAGTACCGAACATGCTGAAACCATTGTGCAAGCAGTGAAAGCATTACCAGATATCAAGTTACTCAGTGTCTACGATCGCACCTTTAATTTGCATCGCGGTGGCAAAATCAGCATTACTAGCAGAATTCCTTTAAAGAGTGTATCCGACCTAGCAATGGCTTACACGCCTGGAGTCGGTCGAATTTGTACAGCGATCGCTCAAGATCCAGAGGAAGTTTACAAGTTAACCATCAAACAAAACACTGTTGCTATTGTTACCGATGGTAGTGCCGTTTTGGGATTGGGAAATCTTGGCCCAGCTGCTGCTCTGCCAGTCATGGAAGGCAAGGCAATGCTATTCAAGGAATTTGCGGGGCTAGATGCTTTTCCCATCTGTCTGGCTACCCAAGATACAGAAGAGATTATCCAGACAGTTAAGAATATCGCGCCAGTTTTTGGGGGTGTGAATTTAGAAGATATCGCTGCACCTCGCTGCTTTGAAATTGAAAAGAGATTGCGCGAAGAGTTAGATATCCCCGTTTTTCATGACGATCAGCATGGTACGGCCATTGTCACCTTAGCAGCCTTGTTTAACTCTCTAAAACTGGTAAATAAGGCAATGGCAGAAATCCGCATCGTGATTAACGGTGCTGGGGCGGCGGGAGTAGCGATCGCACGGTTACTCCGTAAAGCTGGGGCAGAAAAAATCTGGATGTGCGACTCTAAAGGGATTATCTCTACCAGTCGTGCCGATTTGACAGAAGAAAAACTCGAATTTGCCGTGAAAGCTCAAGGTACCTTAGCGGGTGCGATGCAAGGGGCAGATGTATTTATTGGAGTCAGCGCACCAGGAGTTTTGACACCAGAAATGGTGCATTCAATGGCGAAAGATCCAATTGTGTTTGCAATGGCAAATCCCATTCCAGAGATTCAGCCAGAATTAATTAGTAAAGATGTTGCTGTTATCGCCACCGGTCGCAGTGATTACCCCAATCAAATCAATAACGTCCTAGCTTTTCCTGGGGTATTCCGTGGTGCTTTAGATTGTCGAGCAAAGACAATTACCACCACAATGTATTTAGAAGCCGCAAATGCGATCGCTTCTTTAGTCAAGCCCTCAGATTTGGATCGGGAACATATTATTCCTTCAGTCTTTGATGAGCGAGTCGTCAATGCTGTTGCTGCTGCTGTACAACAAGCAGCGCGTCAAGAAGGTATCGCCCAGAATTAATTAAATTAAGTTTAAAACCCCCTCCAAATCTAGGATTTGGTGGTCTTCTCTACGAGACGCAAGCGCGAACAATCAGTCGGGGATTCAGACCCGCGACTGATAGCGCAGCGTAAAGCCTGCGGCATAGCTTCTCTACGAGACGCTATGCGTAGCTCGCTTCTCCGTAGGAGTACGCTTAGAGCGAGTCCGTGAGCGTCTTGATTCTGACTCCTGAATTCTGAATTCTGACTTCTGAATTCTTCTTCAAGATTTCGGTTGTACAGCTTGCCTAACAACTTCTTCGTCCAAACCTAACGCTTGGGCTATCTGTTCAATACTCAATCCTAACGCCCATAGCTGAGGTATTGTTTCTAGCTTGCCTTCTAGTTTCCCTTCTAGCTTTCCTTCTAACTTGCCTTCTTCTTTACCCTCTTCTTTACCCTCTTCAAAAACTTCTTGGTAAAATTTAGTTTGCTTTAACTCACTTAATCCGAACATTTTTCCCATCTCCTCCCGGCTCAAGCGCGGCAATTTGTAGATTAATATCGTTTCTATTAATTGTATAATTTCCCTCTGTTGGGCGGCATTGAGAATTTCTTTTCGGGCGCTGTTGACAATCTCTATAGCTTTCGTTGTCGCAGTTGATTCTGGTTCGATGATTAGTTTGACTGTCTCAATCCCGATTGATGATGTGGGAATTGAGCTTAACTCGTTTAGGTAAACGCAAGTCACTCGTTGTGAGTTCAGTAATTCTGCATATCTCTCTGTATCTCCAGTATCAACGCTGCGATTGGGGAAGATGACAACACCCCGCCAATTGTTAGTTAATTCAGTTTTGTCGAGATAATTAAAGATTTCGGCGAATAAACGGGAATAAATTTTTTTATCGAGTTGAAATTGCACCTCAGCAAAATAAATCGGTAATTCTGGAGTATCAGGTAAAAATACACCATCAATTCTAAATGCCAGTTGTTTGACTTCAACTGATGAAAATTGGTAAGCACTGGCTAGTGACGGCGGTTGGTTAATGAGTTCAAAGAAGGTGCTGGGTAAGCTTTGAAAGATGCGATAAAATATGCTGTCTGTTTTCAAGTCAGATGGTTTTGAAGTTGATAAGCATATTTTACAGTTTAGCAATCGCTCATCATGGATATGTCAGATTGAGGACTGGCGAAACACTCGTCCCCATTTGGTGATTGGATCATATAAATAAAGCAACATCATCTAAAACACCACCATTTGTCAACTGTTTGCAATGAAGTACCAAGCTGGGGACGAGTTTTTACAACAACTGCCGCTAATTTTGGCGGGGCCAATCCTAAAACATACTGAACCAGAGTCAGTGACGGTATGGGTGGCTCTGAAACAGTCTTGTCAGGTAGAACTCAAGGTTTATGAAACAACAAATAATGGTGAAGCACTAGGAAATTGCTTATTGGAGGGAGAACGCTCTAGCTTTGCTCTGGGTAAGTATCTTCATGTAGTTGCAATAACGGCTCGATCCCCGGTTGGATATCGCCTAACTAGCGATCGCCTCTATGCTTACGATCTCCAGCTTACTGCTGCTGACCAAACCTGGCAAATGCAACAAGCATTATGCTCAAACTCTTCTCCTACAGTCAGCATCAGCTACTTTGCTCATCAAAAACCAACTTTTGTTCTGCCGCCAAACCGTCTTCAAGATTTGCAAATTGCCCATGCTTCCTGCCGTAAACCTCATGGTCATGGGTTTGATGCACTACCGATTCTTGACAGTTTAATTGAGGCTTCAGCAAATCAACCCCAAAATCGCCCTCACCAGCTATTTATGACTGGAGATCAGATTTACGGAGATGATGTAGCAGACCCGTCGTTGTGGGTTGCCAGTACTCTTGGTGATGCCCTTTTGGGTTGGGAAGAACAACTGCCGGTAAATGGAGTTTACTGCACTCCCCAGCAGCTACCCCCTGGAGAGCGGGCTGATGTTGCGACAACTGAAGCTGGGTTGACCGCAGGATTACATAATAAATCGGAGAAAGTTAACAGTCATCTTTTCAGCCTGGGTGAATATTACGCTACTTATTTACTAGCTTGGTCGCCAGTGTGCTGGCCGACCACATTTCCTCAAGGACACCAAGTAACGCGCGATCGCCATGCTATCAAAGACTGGAATCAAGCAGTCTGGCATTTGCGCCAATTCATTTATACCCTCTGGAAAGTGCGTCGCGCCCTTGCTAATATTCCCACTTACACCATCTTTGATGACCATGATGTCAGTGATGACTGGAACTTAAATCAAGCTTGGTGTTTGCGGGTGCTGGGTCGTCCCTTGGGGCGAAGAATAGTCCAAAATGCCTTGTTAGCCTACACGGTATTTCAAGGATGGGGCAATACACCAGGGCAATTTGCAGAAGGTCAATCCGGTGAAAAGCTGTTGGCGGCTGCACAAGCTTGGTCAGCATCTCTTGGGAAGGATGCAAAGGCTAATGATGCGATCGCTCGTTATGTCGGTATGCCAGCCAACGATCCCCGCACAGGCTTACCTATTTTAGTCCGAGACGGTTCCGTATTCATTCTGGATCGAGATCCTGAAGCACTCACTTGGCATTACATAGTCAGGAGCGATTGCCATGAAGTAATTGTGCTGGATACACGGACTTGGCGGGGTTATCCAGCCGATCAAAAACCAATTGCACCACCGATGCTATTGTGTCCAAAAGCCTTTGAGCAACAATTAGTTTTACCTTTACAACAAGTAGCTGAACAAACTCAGATTCAAAATACATTTGTGATTGCGCCCACAAATGTATTTGGATTACAAGTGATTGATTGGATTCATCATTGGCAGTTACAACAAGAGAAAGTTTTTTCAACGGATGTTGGAGATGCCTGGAACATTAATACTGAAGCACTGGCGAAATTCCTAACTACTTTGTTTGAAGAACGTCAACAAGTCATTATTCTATCTGGAGATATTCACTACAGTTCTGTTGCTCACTTGTCTTATGCACACACCCATTCCAAATTGCAATCTGTATTGGTGCAGTTAACCGCTAGTGCGTTGAAGAATGAAGAGATTTTGACGCGGCTGATTCATACACGATTGAAAGATTGGCTACTACCCGAAAAGGTGCGACATTGGATCGGGTGGAGTAACCCACCCAATATGGTAGAAATTTCTGCGAAACAATTACACCATAATCGCCAGATGCTAACTAACTCTGACTGGCATTGTGTGCTGGAATGGATACCTCGAAACACTGTTCAGACTTCTACCTGCACAGCAGATATATTATCTTTGATAGCTCCCTGGAAACGAGCAGAAAATGCTAAATGGAAATGGTTACAACCCCTAATGTTTTGGAAATATCGTTGGTTTCAGGACGGGCGAGAAGTAGTTGGATTGAATAATTTAGGGCTGGTTCACTTTGAGTTTGCAGACGCGAGTAATTCTGACAAAGTTATTCAAGATTTGTACTGGTTTTCTTGTTGGTATCCAACCCAAGTTGTTTACAGCCGTTTTGAGAGCGAGTTAACGCCTAATCAGTCATTATTACGATAACCGAAAAGGCAGGGGGCAGGGAGCAAGGGGGCAGGGAGCAGGGGGGGAAGATTCTGAAATTCCTCCTGTGTAATCAAGGTTTTAAGAGCAAATAAATTTATTTATGGTCTCGTAGAAAATAATTCATCAATTGCACTGTTGACGTGCAAGTTTAAAGCTTAAAGTTTGAACGTTTGAGCAAAAAGGTCGAAGCATTGAGTTCCGAAGCTCAACGTTCGAGCAAAAAGGTCGAAGCTTCGAGTTCAAAGGCTCAACGTTCGAGCAAAAAGGTCGAAGTTCCGAGTTCAAAGGCTCAACGTTCGAGCAAAAAGGTCAAAGTTCCGAGTTCAAAGGCTCAACGTTCGAGCAAAAAGGTCGAAGTTCCGAGTTCAGAGGCTCAAGGTTCGAGCAAAAAGGTCGAAGCTTTGAGTTCCAAAGCTCAACGTTAGTATTCTAATCACTAAAAATTGAGAATTTATAAAGTCAACTCAATGAACTAACGCTCAAATCGCCATTTTATACTTGCATCTTAATCAATAAAGTTAATGAATTAGTTCCAAAATTGAAAATTTGAGTTGAGAAAGATGTAACTGATGTTCTTCCTCTGTGCGTTGTCAGTAAATTGGCACGAAAAAACCCAAGTATATTACGAAATGTAAAGAGCCTTAAAGTTCTTACTAATGGTCAATGACAAAGGACGAATAACAGCCTTCTCCTGTCGGAGACGCTACGCGAGCGCCAGTTACTTTTAATTGCGCCGACCTACTTACTTGGAATCATGACTTTTAAGTTGATAATTCAGCACTTGTGGGTTGATAATAAGGAGGCTTTGGCAATAAAATTTAAGTTTATGGGAGATAAGACAATTCCAATTTATACCTGAATCGATAGCTTAAATCTACTGATTATGATCTAGATATATTTGCTCCAGAAACAGAAATTGCAGCACTTTAACTTCTGGCGATCGCTATTTTAGAGGAAGCTTTACGCTGTAGCCGTGAAATAAATCAATCTCAAGTTGGGGCTTGGTTATTGAGCCAGTTTCAGCAAAAGTGATGATTATTAATTTTTCTCAAATTACTTTTGTGTTGTTAGATACTGCTTACTGGGCAGTATTACTTAATAATCAAAATGATTTACATAGTAAAACTGTACAACTTTCCTAAGCTGTACAGCCTGCTCAAATTGTTATAAGTGAAATAGGACTTTGCGTAGGCGTAGCCCGCCGTAGGCATCGCATCTACGCTGTTATGAAAGAAAAGTTACCGTTTTTGATTAATTTTAGTTCCGATCAGCCAAAGCTTTACCCAAGGTGGGAGTCAAGCATTTGTTAAAAAAATGTTAGAAGTGGAGAGGTTAGAGGGAATGACGTAGAAGGTGAGTGCCTAAAGTACTCCTGAAAGCCAGTCCTTTAATAAGTTTTGTGTAGAATTTGGTGGTGAGGTCATTTACTTGATTCTCAATTGCAACAATCCAGGTTTCATTTATGAGTCAGTCTTTTTCTCAAAACCAAGCAAGGCGAAATCGTCAAAAAAAGCTGTGGCCCCAAAAATGGAGTTTAAAGACTAAAGCAATAGTTTGGGCACTAAGCATCAGCGTACTTCCTGTGTTTGCAATTGGGATAGCTACTTACTTCTATGGGATTAATTTAAGTACCAAACAAATACCGCAAGTAAGACTTGAGAGGGCAAAAAGTTCAACAGAAACTGAAGCTCTACAGAGACAACTGTCACTCTTGTTAACTGGTATGGGGGTAACGGCAATATTAGCAGGTGCGATCGCTGTTTTTGTGACTAATCGAGCTATCAGTCGAGTTAGCAACATTGCTGCAACCTCTAATGATATCAAAAATAGGCTACGTCCAGACAGTGAGTTTACTCAAACTTTCATCGCTAACGAAGATGAATTAGTGATGTTAGAGAGAAACATCAGCTTATTCACAGAACTGCTTTCAGTTTTGGTACAAGAGAAAGAAGCCGAAGCTGATTATTCTCAACTATTAACTAAAATTACCCGTTGGGTTCGAGAATCATTCAATGAAGAAGATGTTCTCAAAACTACCTCAGAAGAAATTCGTAAAGCTTTAAGCATTGACCGTGTAGCCATCTTTTGCTTCAATTCCAACTGTAATGGCACCTTTATCGTCGAATCAGTAGCACCTGGTTTACCGAAAATACTAGGGGTTACAGTCTCCGATCCTGGCTTCGAGGTAGGGTATATAGAAAAATACCGGAATGGTTCCACCCGTGCTATTGATAATATCAATCAAGCCGATCTCAGTGATGGTGATGTTGAATTGCTCAAGCAATTTGCTGTCAAATCTAATTTAGTAGCACCTATTTTTAAAGGCAAACAGCTATTCGGTTTATTGGTTGCACATCAGTGTTCTAGAGTTCGCTTTTGGCAGCAATCTGAGATTGATTTATTCGCTCAGATAGCTATGCAAGTAGAATTTGCCCTTGACTACGCCAAGCTTTTAGAACAGGTAGATACCAAAGCAGATAAAGCTCAGATATTTATAGAAATTACCCGCAGTATTCGCGAATCGCTCAACGAAGAGGATGTCCTAAAAACCACTGTAGAAGAGGTTCGCAAACTACTTAGTACAGATCGAGTAATGGTTTATAGCTTTAACGCTAATTGGTCTGGAACTGTGATTGCCGAATCAGTGATTCCAGGTTATCCAAAAGTTTTGCGGTCTGAAATCCAAGACCCGTGTTTCGGTCAGGGTTATGTAGAAAAATATCAGTCTGGTCGCGTTGCAATCACAAACAACATTTACCAAGCTGGTTTGGCTGATTGTCACATTAGCCTGCTCGAATCCTTTAGTGTGAAAGCAAATTTGGTTGCACCCATTCTCAAAGATGAACAGCTATTTGGCTTATTAATTGCTCATCAATGCTCCAGACCGCGTGATTGGCAACAGCCTGAAATTGATTTATTTGCTCAGATAGCAATGCAAGTAGGATTTGCTCTCGACCATGCAAGACTGTTGCAACGCATCGAGGCTGAGGGTGTGCAAAGTCAGTTGCTGGTGGATACTATCGGCAGCATTCGTCAATCGCTCAGCGAAGAAGATGTCCTAAAAACCACTGTCGAAGAGGTTCGCAAAGTACTTAGTACAGATCGAGTGATGGTTTATAGCTTTAATGCTAATTGGTCTGGAACTGTAATTGCCGAATCAGTTGTTCTCACCTATCCAAAAATTTTGCGGGCTGAAATCGAAGATCCATGTTTTGGTCAAGGCTATGTAAAAGAGTATCAGTCTGGTCGCGTTCTGGCAATAAATAACATTTACGAAGTCGGTTTAGCTGATTGTCACATTAAACTGCTCGAATCCTTTGGTGTGAAAGCAAATTTGGTAGCTCCCATTCTCAAGGATGAGCAGTTATTTGGCTTATTAATTGCACATCAATGCTCCAGACCCCGTGACTGGAAACAATCTGAGATCGATTTATTTGCTCAGATAGCAATGCAAGTGGGATTTGCTCTCGACCATGCAAGACTCCTGCAACGAATCGAAGCTGAAGCTATGCGAAGTCAATTATTGGTGGATATTACCCGCAGAATTCGCCAATCACTCAAAGAAGAGGATGTCCTGAAAACTACTGTGGAAGAGGTTCGGAAGGCTTTGAGTACTGACCGAGTACTAGTTTATAGCTTTTATGCTAATTGGTTCGGAATTATCATTGCCGAATCAGTGGTTCCAGGTTATCCCAAAGTTTTGCGGTCTAAAATCCACGATTCCTGTTTTACTCAAGGCTATATAGAAAAGTACCAGTCTGGTCGTGTTGTCGCAATCAACAACATTCATGAGTCAGGTTTGGCTGATTGTCACATCAAACTGCTCGAATCTTTCGCTGTGAAAGCAAATTTAGTTGCACCCATTATCAAAGATGAGCAGTTATTTGGCTTGTTAATTGCACATCAGTGTTCTGGGCCCCGTGATTGGCAACAGCCTGAGATTGATTTGTTTACCCAGATAGCTATGCAAGTAGGATTTACTCTCGATCATGCTAGGCTCCTACAAGCGTATCAAGCTACTGAAGCTGACTCTAATTAATAGTGAAAAGAAAGATTTTTTAGGGGAAATTCATTTGCCGATTTGCGGTTAAATGAATTGCCCCTACCGCGTATAGTAGCCTATTTATGAATAGTCTCGCGCTCTTTATTAGCAGGTTCCTTATCTTTGAATAAGTCAGCTGCTGTTAAAAGTAACTCCCTTAAGGTTTGTTTGATTTGGCGCTCTTTTCTGGCCAGAGATGTACCAGCTTCACCTAGTTTGTCTTCTAGCTGCGATCGCTTCTGTTCTACCTGTATAGCTACAGACTCAGCTTGGGGACGAGCCTTATCATACCAGTGTTTAGCCTCATCTAGATAATCTTGAACCTCCATAGAACGTCCGCCATAGCGTGCAGCCATATTAGCTCTGACAATAGCTAGCTGTGCTTGCAATTGCGCGTAACGTTTCTTTAATAACCCGACTTCTTCACTATCTTTAATGGCATTGACAGCAGAATCAATTGCAGTTTTGGTACTAGCTGGTCTTTCTTTACCCGTCTCTTCAATTTCTGCCAAGATTACATCAACCTCTTGCTGGAGTTGTTCTTCTTCACCATCTAGTTGAGCTTGGAGCCGCTTGATATCTGTCTGAGTTTTAGCAATAGATTCGTGTCTTTGAGTGTTAATTCCTTCTAGCGCTCCTTCAATAGAAGCTGTCACTTCATCTTTAAGTTCGCTACCTTTTTCTTGGAAGTTTTCAATGACAGCAGAAACAGCATCTCTAACCAGGCTACGAAGTTCAGTAGAACCTTGTTTAAACTCAGAGCCTACTTGAGAAACTGCGGATTTAACAATTTCTCGAATCCGATCGGTTCTTAATTGTCCAGTTTCTTTAGCTTGTTGCAAGTCTGCTTGAATTTTTTCTTTGATATTGTTGTTAGGCATTTTCAACTCTTAGAATTTAACTAATTGGGATAAAACTTTCTAGAAATGTTCTTACATCCACATTATGGCGTAGCCAGATCGGGCTTGGTACTTCCTTTAGATAGAAAATTACAGTTCCAAAGAGGTGAACTGTCAATACTGCTCGGTTAAGCATATTTGCACGAACTGAAACCCTACAAACCATACAAAAGATTGGGTTTCGTTACTCAAACCAATCTACAAATTTTTATCGAACAGAATTCAGGAGTCAGGAGTCAGAATTCAGAATGAATTTTGTATGACTGGTGGATGAATAACCGGGTTTAAGACCTCCACTAAATTGAAAATTTGGTGATGCAACAATTCAGTTGCGGGTCTGAATCCCCGACTGATAGCGCAGCGTTAGCGAGTCCATGAGCGTCTTGATTCTGACTACTGAATTCTGACTTCTGAATTCTTCTTCAATTTTAGAAAAAACCTACGCAGTATTGGTTGAACTGTAACATAGTGCCAATTTGTGAGATGATTAATGCTTGTTGGTAGTAATTGACAGTGAAATATGTGGCGAGTAAATATTACTTGTTCAAGTGATGCCTGGAAGCTCTATGGTACTGAATTCAAAGCGATCGCCCAGAAGTATCAAGGGGAATTAATTGGTTCCAAAAAAATGCCAGATGGTACACGCATCATGTCTTATAAAATTGAGGATGTTAGCGATGCAGAAGCCTTTCAAGAAGATTGTGCAAATTTTGCAGGGTTTTCAACTGACTTTGAATCCCTGTAGTAATTGATTCTGACACAACCAGTATTCAAAATCAGGAGACGTTGATTGAAAAAACTACTCACATTAGTATTAGTAACATTGCTGCTATTGTTCAGCGCTTTTACTATGCCTGCAATGGCAGCAGACATAGTTAACGGTGAACAAATATTTAGTCTTCATTGTGCTGGTTGTCATATTAACGGCAGCAACATAATTAGGCGGGGTAAAAATCTCAAAAAGCAAGCGCTGAAAAAGTATGGTATGGATTCAATAGAGGCAGTTACATCTATAGTTACCAATGGTAAAAATAATATGTCAGCCTACAAAGAGCGCCTTACTGAACAGCAAATTACAGATGTTTCTGCTTACGTTCTCGAACAAGCTGAAAAAGACTGGCGTTAGAAAGTTAGGAGTTAGGAGAGACGCGAAAAATCTGTGTCTTTACAAGAGTTAGGAGTTTTAACTCTAGTCGTCGTAAATCATTCATAATAAAGTAGAAAAGTTAAAAGGCTGTAAAAAAGCGCTTTTCAACTCACTCATTATTAAATCTGCTCACTTCCAACTTCTAACTCCGAAAATTGAAAATGAACTTACCCGCAGCGAGCCGTCTCCAATTCACTCCCGATTTAAACATCTGTCGCATATTAAATGGTATGTGGCAAGTCTCCGGCGCACACGGACAGATCAATCCCCAAGCTGCCATTGAGACTATGTTCAAATATTTAGATGCAGGCTTTACCACTTGGGATTTAGCAGATCATTATGGCCCTGCTGAGGACTTTATTGGTGAGTTTCGCTGTCAACTAATTGATACTCGTGGCAAAGACGCTTTATCTAAGGTGCAAGCCTTTACAAAATGGGTGCCTCGTCCAGGTAAAATGACAAAGAAACTGGTTGAGGAAAACATTGATATTTCCCTGAGAAGGATGAATGTAGAATCGTTAGATTTGATGCAATTCCACTGGTGGGAATATCAGGATAAAAATTATCTAGATGCCCTGAAATATATGGCGGAACTCCAGACTGAGGGTAAAATTAAGCATCTAGGCTTAACTAATTTTGACACGGAAAATTTGAAGCTGATTACTGAAGCAGGCATCAAAATTGTTTCTAATCAAGTGCAATTTTCCCTTATTGACCGCCGTCCCGAAGTTAATATGGTGGAATTTTGTCAGCAGCATGACATCAAGCTTTTTACTTACGGTACACTGTGCGGCAGCTTGTTATCAGAAAACTATTTGGGTAAACCGGAACCGCGAGGATCTGATCTGTCCACTGCTAGTTTGAAAAAATATAAAAATATGATTGATGCTTGGGGTGGTTGGCAATTATTTCAAGAATTGCTAGCTATTTTGAAGGAAATTGCTAATAAGCATAAAGTAAGCATCTCTAACGTGGCAGTGCGTTACATTTTAGATCAGCCAACTGTGGGTGGTGTGATAGTTGGTGCCAGACTTGGCGTATCTGAACATATAGAAGATAACGCCAAAGTATTTAGTTTTAGTTTAGATGCTGACGATCGCGATCGCATCAGCGCCGTATCTCGACAGTCACGAGATTTGTATCAGCTAATCGGCGATTGCGGCGACGAGTATCGCCGCTAATTATCGAGAAACAGGTAATAATAGTATCTTCATGCTGATGAATTAAAGAAGACCGTGACCACTACACTGCACTGGCAAGAACGGGTTGGGAATCAAAGAGATTGGGTTTGGCGGGGCTGGCAAACCCGCTATACTTACATTCGCCCTAGCCAAAATAACCACAAAACACAACCTCTGATTCTGTTACATGGCTTTGGCGCTTCCATTGGTCATTGGCGACATAATTTAGAAGTGTTGGCTGAACATCACACAGTTTACGCCATTGATATGCTGGGTTTTGGCGCTTCTGAAAAAGCCGCAGCTAATTACAGCATTGACTTGTGGGTTGAGCAGGTTTACGATTTTTGGAAAACTTTTATCCGTCAACCAGCGATTTTAGTAGGCAATTCCAACGGTTCACTGATTTCCATGGCCGCCGCCGCCGCTCATCCCGACATGGTGCTGGGTATAGTGATGATGAGTTTACCCGACCCTTCCCTAGAACAAGAAGCAATTCCTCCCGTGTTGCGGCCGCTTGTCAGAGCAATTAAAAATGTGGTCGCTTCGCCATTAGTTCTTAAACCTGTGTTTAACTTCGTGCGCCGTCCAGGGGTGCTGCGTCGCTGGGCTAGTCTTGCCTACGCTAACCCAGAGGCGATTACCGATGAACTTATAGAAATTTTAGCTGGGCCTCCTCAAGACAGAGGTTCAGCGAGGGCTTTTAGTGCTTTGTTCAAAGCTGCGATCGGAATTAACTTTAGTCCTAGTGTGAAGACAGTATTACCAACCTTAACAATTCCGATGTTGTTAATTTGGGGACAAAAGGATCGGTTTGTTCCCCCAGCTCTTGCTAACCGATTTGCCCAATACAACCAAAAATTGGAAGTGCTGAACTTAGCAGATGTGGGTCATTGTCCCCATGATGAATGTCCTGAGCAAGTCAACCAAGCTATTGTAGATTGGATTGAGAGATGGGTTAGCGTAGGCGTAGCCAGCCGCAGGCATCGCCAACCCCCTTACACTTTCCCAGCTTTGCCGGAAGTCTAAGAGGGCCTTTGTTTATACGGCGCATTCATCAGCTAACGTTGTCGGCGACTCTGTGAAGAGATAGATATGAGGCTTTTGTTATGCAATGGGAGCGATCGCGCCACCCAATATCTTTGCGACCATTGAACTGGGAATTACTTAACGCCTAACCAATCGTGGCTTGGTTAGTGTCAACATCTGTAGTTCCATGCACAGAGCGAGCTACAGAAATCATCTTATTGAGAATTTCTTGACTGGGAACTTTGCCTTTCAATACTACAGTGCTACCCGTTTGAGCAACCCAAAGGGTATTAACATCATCAAGTTGGGGATCTTCATCAAATGCCAAAGCTACCCGCTTTGCCAACCCACTTTGGTCATATTCGCCACTTAATCCCAGACGTTCTGGGGGTATGGATTGAGTAGCAGTAGGAGCAGCAGTACTACTAGGAGTTTGTGCTATTGACTGCGGAGTAGGATTTACTTCTGCATTTTGAGGTTTTTCCATTCCAAATAGTCTTTGTAACCAACTCATAAAAATTTTCTCCTAATTAGAGGCTTATTGAATGGAGTATAAAAGTTTTACGAAAATGCCGCATCTACCAATGAAAAGATATCCATTCCATAAAATTCCTCCTTGCAGGATAACTTTTGCCCAATTTTTTATTTCTAGAGAATGCAATGAGTGCAGCTATTGAGTTTACAATAAAAGGTCGCACTGATAATTAGTGCAGTAGTACGCCACAACAGAAATCAACATACATTTGACAAAATGTCAAGAGTTTGTAACTCAATGAATTTTGACTTTTGAATGAGTGAATTCTGCAAAGCGGTACTAGTTTCTGCGTTCCTCAAATCCTGTTCTAGCCTCTGTTGGCGAAGATGAAACATACCCTTTCAGTTCTCGTAGAAGATGAGGCGGGTGTTCTTTCCCGCATTTCTGGTTTATTCGCCCGTCGTGGTTTTAATATTGAAAGCCTTGCTGTTGGCCCTGCTGAACAGGGAGGAGTCTCCCGAATTACAATGGTTGTACCTGGTGACGATCGCGTGATCGAGCAACTCACCAAGCAACTATACAAGTTAGTCAATGTCCTCAAGGTACAGGATATTACCGAAACTCCTTGCGTCGAGCGAGAATTGATGCTTGTGAAAGTGAATGCTAGTAGCAGCAATCGCTCAGAAGTGATTGAACTGTCTCAGATTTTCCGGGCGCGAGTCGTGGATGTCGCAGAAGATTCTCTCACCTTAGAAGTTGTGGGAGATCCAGGTAAAATGGTAGCGATCGTGCAGGTGTTGCAAAAATTTGGTTTAAGAGAAATCGCCCGCACTGGCAAAATTGCCCTGACTCGTGAGTCAGGTGTGAATACCGAGTTACTCAAGTCTTTGGAAGCAAAAGTTTAGTTGGGATTTTAATCAGCACATAAATCAAAGACAGCAGAAGTCATAGTGGCAATTGTTACTATGACTTTTGCTGAGGGACTATAAAAAAAATTGCAGGAGAATATTAGAGTGATAGCTCAATCGAACGCTGAGAGGATGTTTGAAAAGTATTATGTGAAACGAAACAGTCAAAGTCATCAAAGACCTAACCCTTGTCCCTCTACCCGACGCAAAAAGGCTGAATTCAAAGCCTCTCGACCTTTCGGGGAGAGGAATGGAAGCGGGGTTTATAGTATACTTTACAACTTTAAAATATTCTTAACCGAGTAGTATTGCAATATTTCCTTAATCAAATTATCAAATGAATTTTGGGACAATAATTTCTCAATTTTTTCATATATCTAATTTCAGACTTATAAATTTAAATTGAATTTTCTCGTTTAAATTTTCACTTTTATTTTGAAAATATGGAGATTGAATTCGTTAATTATTAATCTTAATTGCAATTTAGATACCTTTCTTTTGCTCTCAATAAGTATTGATATTGAAGTTTTCTACACTTAGTGCAATGTTGTTTAAGTGCAAAAATATACTATTAACATCTAAGTACTTTAGCACAATAAAATAAAACTATGTAAAGAAAAATGAACTAGGCTAATATCCTTATATCTATTGCCTGTTGCCTGATCCCAACGACAATTATTTACGCCCGCTTACTTATGCAAGCTGAAGCAATGCGAACGAAAGAACAATGGAAAATCGAGTTTTTTGACTGGTGTACACTGTAGCCGATACATCAGGGAGATTAAGAGAGATAATTTAACTTGTGTGTACACCGTAGTCAGAGCAGGAAGAGGAATGGAAGCGAGGTTTTGCACATAAGAATGAAAAATCGGCTTCTCCATAACTAGCTTGCGAAATTCATCATTACTTTGGCTAAAGATTGGATGTTTTCCTATATATTCAAGTAGATGTAATTTTTTACGTATAAATATAATTTATACTTATTAGTACCTCTGCTGTGGATATAGTATCAAAATTAACATCAAACCAAAATTTAGTTTCCCAAGGAATTAAAAATATGAACTCACCTGAAGAATACATCAATAATAATTCATCAAATATAGAAAAACAGAATTCGAATGCAAACATAAATGAGTTGCAATTTAGTAATAACAGTATGAGTGAAGGTAGAAACTTAGATAAAGTTAGAGAAATTCTTTTTGGCAATCAAATAAGGGATACGGAAAGAAGATTTACCCGTCTAGAAGAACGTCTAATTAAGGAATTGGGCAACGTGCGAGATGAAACAAGAAAACGTCTAGATGCTTTAGAAATTTATATTAAACAAGAAGTTGATTCTTTAACGCAGCGCCTAAAAAATGAGCAGACCGAGCGTGACTCTCAGGTAAAAGCAGTTGCTGAAGAAAGTAAAAACATAATTATATCTTTAGAAAAAAAGATTACTCAATTTGATGAACAATCAACTAATAGTCAACGAGAGTTGCGCGAGCAGATTCTCAACCAATCTAAAAGCTTACAAGATGAGATACAACAAAAATCTCAGGAAATAGTAGCTTTAATAGAACGGGAAGCTCAAGAACTTCGCAGAGAGAAAACGGATCGTTCAAATCTTGCGGCTATGTTTACAGAGTTAGCTATCCGGCTGAATGCAGAAAATAAGTCTTGAGCTAAGGAGTTGTTTGAAAATTTTTTCACTATGAATTTTGGCACTTTTATATTCTCCCTACCCCTATTAAAAAGGGGAACTTAAAAGAATTTAAAAGTTTTAAGACAAGAATACTTTCAAAATATCCTCTACTCTAAGGTTAAAAGATTTTTACCTATCGGTACATCTCTTCTGTTTACAACAGAATGCTACTTGATGATAAATTGTGAATTGGGGAATTTTGGTAATGAATGACTATTCAAAAAATCCAATACCGAAAGCATCCTCTGAAGGTTTGGACAGCAACAACCAAACCTTCGAACTTAATGATGAACTAACTATACTCCGTAGTTTGCTTCTGGATATTGAGCCGACTAAACTTAAAACACTTTATGAGCGATTAGAAAACCCTCAAATTCTACCAGAAGATATTAGCAGAATGCTTCCAGAAGCTGTTATCTTACGCTCAAAGCAAGATAAACAACTTGGGGAAGTAATGGTATCAACTGTGGAAAATGCCATTGAAGTTTCTGTTAAACAAGACCACAATGTGCTTTCAGATGCATTATTTCCAGTTATTGGGCCAGCTACTCGCAAGGCGATTTCCACGGCTCTTGAGGAAATGATGCAATCGATGAATCAAACTCTGGAACATAGCTTGTCTCCACAGAGCTTTAAATGGAGGCTAGAAGCACAACGCACAGGAAAATCATTTGCGGAAATTGTGCTGTTACGGACGCTAGTTTATCGAGTTGAACAAATCTTTTTGATTCATAAAAAATCAGGGTTATTGTTGCAACATTTAGTAACAACGCAGATAACAGTTCAAGATCCAGATTTAGTAGCTGCGATGTTGACAGCTATCCAGGATTTTGTCAAAGATTCCTTTAAGGTACAAAAAGTAGATGGGTTAAAAAGTTTACGCTTTGGAGAAGTCATTATTTGGATTGAAGAGGGGCCGCAAGCTCTAGTAGCAGCGATGATTCGAGGGAATCCTCCTCAAGAATTAAGGTTAGTTTTGCAAGAAGCGATAGAAAAAATTCACCTAAAGCTAGGTAGAGAAATTAAAAATTTTACAGGGGAAACAGAAGTATTTCAGGCCAGCCTGCCTTATTTAGAAGCTTGTCTGGTAGTTCAGTATAAATCTGCGGCTAAAAAAAATTATACCTATGCCTGGGCTTTCTTGGGCGCGATCGCGATCGCTTGTGGGACTTGGGGCTTTTTTGCGATAAGAGAACAACTTCGTTGGCAAGCATATCTCCAAAAACTCAACTCTCTGCCAGGAATTGTTGTGATTAACACCAAGCAAGCTTTTGGCAAATATTTTATTTCGGGAATGCGCGATCCTTTAGCAGTAGATCCCAATACACTAATACAACAAACAAATCTTAATCCCAAAATAGTAATTAGCCAGTGGCGACCTTATCTGTCTTTGGAGCCACAATTTACTGCCAAAAGAGTTGAAAAATTGTTGCATCCTCCCCAGACTGTATCATTAAGGGTTGATAACAACGGTATTCTTAATGTAACTGGTTATGCACGCCGTAAATGGATTTTAGAAGCACGGAAATTATGGGTATTTATTCCTGGCATCACCCAATTTCAAGACCAAAAACTCGTAGAAATAGAACTTAGCGAGTTAGAGTTATCTAAAATAAAGATAGAAAAAGAAATAATTTTTTTTACAGAAGGAACAACTGAGTTGATGCCTGGTGAAATTGACAAATTGCCTAATTTGTTTTTATCAATCCGCAAATGTTTGGATATTGCCAAGTATTTAGGTAAAAATGTGCAGATTCAAATAATTGGACATACTAATAGTGCTGGAACAGAACGAAGAAATAGACCGCTCAGTCAAGCTCGCGCTAATAAAATTATATCGTATTTAATATCCCAAGGAATCAAGATAAACCAATTTCAAGCACTAACTGTAAGTTCTAGCCTAACTTCGCAGCCAGAATTAACGCCAGAATCTAAAGAATTTAATCGGAGAGTATCTTTCAAAGTATTAATAAATAATACCTCTAAATAAAATTATATCAATTTATGGTTATCCAGAAGAAAATTTGTATGATAGGTGCATTTGCTACAGGTAAAACTAGTTTAGTAGCAATGTTTGTCCACAGTATTTTTTCTGAAAAATATCATACTACTGTGGGTGTAAAAATTGATAAAAAAGCTATAGAGATTCAAGATAAAAAAATCAACCTTATCCTTTGGGATATCTATGGAGAAGATGAGTTTCAAGAATTACAAATGTCTTATTTGCGAGGTTCTGCTGGTTATTTATTAGTTGTAGATGGTACTAGGTATAATACTTTACAAAAAGCTTTTGACTTACAAATAAAAATAGAAGATGCCATTGGTCAAGTTCCATTTATTTTAGTCATAAACAAGTTGGATATAACGGATGAATGGGAAATTGAATCTGCTGAGATAGATGATGTTATACAAAAGGGTTGGACTGTGATTAAAACAAGTGCCAAACATGGTATTGGTGTAGAAGAAGCTTTTCAAACTCTCGCTAAAAAAATATTGGATTGCTAAATGTTGGATGTCCCTGTTTTTGTAATTGCCTATATTCTAAATTTGCTAACAGCAGAGTCTTCTCTTGGCTATCTGTTAGTTAATAAAGATGGTAGCCTCTTGACTTGGGGTGGTAAATTGGCAGCTTATGGAATTACTAACCTCCATAAAGGCAAAAATGCAAAAGAGCAAGTTATTTTTCTAGAAGGGTTACTACCATTGGATGATACTTCCATATTTTTACCATTCATCCAAACAGAGTATGGCAGTTGTGTAGATGTTCATATATTACCGACAAAAGAAGCAGATTGGGTATTGCTGTTAGATAGTAGCTGTGATAGAGATTACCTCTTTCCTATTCAGCAAAAAGCAAATGATGTCAGATTATTATACGAAAAATTAAATAAAAAGTTAAATTACTAACCTAAAGTCAAAATTAATTGATTGTATCAGGTTTAACTCATGAATACATCGATCGCGAATGATATACTCACGGCTTTGAACATTCTGGTGTTAGAGAAAATTGATGCAGGTTTATTTAAAATTATTGGTAATATACCTGATTGGTTAAATCAATTTTCTTGTAAAAATTTAGCATCAGGAATGAATATATCAATACCACATGAAGAGTTTTCTTTTTTAAATAATTTTTTAGTTGATGCCGAAAAATTTTGGACTAACAATAATACTAAAAAACTCAGTTCAGGTTTATGGACTGAAATAGATGCAACTGGACAAGAATATCAATTTAAAGCTTATGTCATTTGGGTGGATAATAAGAAATTTTTATTGATTGAGGCGTTGGAAGACTCTTATCAAGAACAGCAGTATATTCTCCAAAAAGCTAGAGAATATAAATTGATTTATCAGCAATTACTTAAAGATAATCAAAAAAAAGATGTTCTAGTTCATTGTCTTGTCCATGATATAGCAGTGGAATTGAGCGCTATAAACTGCTGTTTTGCACTACTAGAATTTGAAAACCTAACGCCTAAAGGAAAAGAATATTTAGAAACTGGAATAAAGCAATGTCTCAAACAAGAGATGCTGATTAAAGATATTTTAGACGCTTTTTCTACTGAAGCAGCATTAACAGAAAATTCTCATATCGATATTGAAGAAGCACCTAATATCTTAAGTTCTATACAAGAGGTAATTGAATTTTCAAAACTGAACTTTGCCCTTAATAATATACAATTACAGCTTGCTACCAATATTGATATGACAGCAGACTGGAAAGTTATGGCAGATAAATCTCGTTTAGATAGAGTGATTTCTAATCTAGTAGAAAATGCTTATAGATATAGTAAACCAGATTCTATTGTGACTATTGGTCTACAACTGGATGGGCAATATGTTTTAGTTACTATAGATGATTGTGGTTTGGGTGTACCGCCAGAAATGGAAAAGAATTTATTTCAAAAGTTCTCTCAAGGCAAAGGTAAATCAGGGAGAGTTGGTTTAGGTCTTTATTTTTGTAGAATCACACTTGAACGCTGGGGAGGTATGATTGGTTATTTACCTCGTCTTGAAGGTGGTTCTAGATTTTGGTTCCGCTTGCCAAGACTAGTATCAGTGTTGACATACTCCCCGGTGTGAACGCACGGTGATTTTGGAGTAATGAGTAATAAGTAATAAGTAATGAGTAATAAGTAATAAGTAATAAGTAATGAGTAATAAGTAATGAGTAATAAGTAATAAGTAATGAGTAATGAGTAAATACCCAGTTTTTATCCACTCATTACTCATTACTCTTTACTCATTACTTTAAAACATTGCGTGAAGTACGGGGTTTCAGACCCATATTTTTGATGAGTTAAGAAGTGTCCCGCTTAATAAATTCATTACCGCTAATCGCGTGGTAGGCTACTTCAGATAAATTAGCAAATTCAATCCCGGAATTGTACGAGAAAGAGTCCACAAAACAAGAGTAATGTAAATTACACCTAAACTCCATTCATACCAAGCAAGCGCAGAGATGATGCCTGGTAAGTGTTCGTCTCGCAGGCGAATGTCGTTAAATCCTAATTTCACTAAGTTGTTGAGACTAAAATCATAGTAGTTGAGCCAGTTCCAACGGCGATCGCTCAGTAGAGGCATATATCGTTCACGAAATGTCTGATTCCTTGGTATCACTGGTAAACGCCCAATCAACAATCGTAACTGGCGAAATGTGCCATCCTCGGTGAAGTAAGAAACGTTCATTAAATCGTGATAACGACCTTGTTGGTAAAGTCGGATCAATAATGCTAGCGGTACGGGGACAATAATTATGAAAAGACACCCCAATGTCAGCCAAGGTTGTTGAGCATTGCGAAAGATGGCTAGTAAGCTCAAGAATTCTAAAACGCTAAAACTGATTAATATCGCAATGGTTTCGTAAGATGTGGGAATAATTGGTACAGGATGCAGGCGACGATAGCGATCCACTAGCCAAAATAATAAGCCAAAATAGGCGATCGCAACTCCTCCCACGCCAAACACTAACCAAAAATTTGTCCCATAGCCACTCAACAACAGCAGTACACTCAATCCCAACCAACTCCAAGCTTGCAGTAACCACCCACCAATAGAAAGGGATTCGCCAACAATTAAGCGATCGCTTAGTTGTGTGTATTTTTCTAAATCGATGTCTGCTAAAGTCAATAACTCAGTACTATTTCGAAAGGATTTTATCAGACGACGCTGGGCGATCGCTGCGGCTTGAGTTGGAGAAAAACCCAGTTTAATCAAACTGGCAACACTTGCACTATTAATATTTGTAGCTGTCAAACGGCGGCTCATTTCTACTAATCGCAGCTGTTGTTTTGTGTATTCCAGTTCATTAGCATCAGCAACTTGTTGTTGCTGACGGAAATTTTGCCCCAAATTCCGCAAGATATTTTGATTACCTTGCAATGTAGGAATGCAGAACATCTTCCCAATTTGACCAGGATTACCTAAAATTTTTGCTTGGTTAGAGTTAAAAGTTAAACCAGGTACGCTTAGACAAGCTTCTGGAGAAAACCTGGCATCGCTAAAATCTGCTTGATTGAGAATACTTGCACCTTGTAAATTAACTGATTGATTAAACTCCACTTCTCGAAATATGAGAGCTTGCTCAAAAGTCGCATCTGTTAAAAAGAGAAACTGATTAAAATTTGCTTTAGTAAACTGGGCTTGATTGGCAAAGCGGACATCAGAAAAATCAGCATTTTCTTGCCATTTCACACTACTGAATTTAGCCAATTGCTTAAAACTTGCCTGGTTGAAGTTAGCAATCTTTTCAAATATACTCCCCTGAAAATCAGCGAATTCTTGAAATTGAGTTTGTTTAAAATTAGCTTTTTCAAAAAAAATACTGCCCTGAAAATTGCTTGGTTGCTTAAATTTAGTACCACTAAAGCTGACGGGACGACCAAACCGGGTTTCAGCCCAATTCGTGGATTGGAGAAAAGTTGCACCTTGGGCATCCACAGACTGAAGAAAGAATGTATGAGAGAACTTCATTTCGCCATTGAAGCGAGTTTGCACGAGTTTCAAGACACCACGAAAGACGGCAATTTCACTGGATGGGGTTGGCTCTGTTCCCAAAAGCGATCGACAATCTTTGGAGTTCGCTAGCGATTCTAGACAAATAAAGCGCAAACGTGCTAGTTCTTCTTTTTCAGTAGCTGTGAAAATCGGAGCAATAGCTTGGGCGTACAAGGAGGTTCTTAAACCCAAATCGCTACCCACAAAATCTCCTAAAATCAGGGCATAGCTGAGGTCTAAACCCAGAGGTTTTGTACCTAGCTCTTTTCGCAATAGTTGGTAAAAAGCATCACGAAAGCTAGCGTTTTCGGGGCGCAAATCAATCACCATCTTCTGCAAATCTACGGTCAAATTGCCTTCGCGGAGTGTGGGTGTGCGGAGACGTTCTTGTAATAATTCTAGAGTTAAGGGTGTGCGTTCTGGTTGCGTTTGTGCTGCTGAAGTAGGTAGGGGGAGGAGGAGAAGTAAAACGCAAAGGAACGCAAAGGAAAGCGCAGAGGTACGCAGATAGAGCTTTCTGGTTATCTTTGCGTTTAACCTCTGGGTGCATCTATGTTTAAAAAATAAATTATGCAAATTGTTCGATCATTCGTCGCTAATTAGTAGAACAATTTTACCCGTCACAGAACCGCTTTCAATTAGTTGGTGTGCCTTAGCTGCTTCTTTTAAAGGAAACTTGTGAGTAACATGAATTTTTAACTTGCCTTCATCGATCCAGGTGGCACATTGTTCGAGAATTTCTGCATGGTGCTGGAGGCTGTCTTCCAATCCTAGCAACGCTGGTGTCAGCATTAATTCTAAACCAATGCGGAGATTGCGTAATCTCGCAGTTTTCCAAACAGTATTGGCATCTGGTTCGAGAATCGTCACAATATCACCATATACTCGCACTGCGGGAAAGGTTTTGTGAAAGGTTTCGCCGCCTACGGTATCAAAAGCCAAGTCTACGCCTTCGCCGCCAGTCCAATCTAATACCGCTTGCACAAAGTCGGTTTGTTTGTAAAAAATTACATGGTCTGCACCAAGTTCTTTGACGAAATTAGCCTTTTCCTCAGAACCCACTGTGGTAGAAACAGTAGCACCTTTGAGTTTCGCCAATTGAATTGCTACATGACCGACACCGCCAGCACCCGCATGAATGAAAACCCGTTCCCCAGGTGACAATCGTCCCCGTTCGTATAAAGCTTCCCAGGCAGTGATTAATACTAAAGGCGCTGCAGCTGCTTCGGCAAAGGAGATAGAGGCAGGTTTACGTGCCACAAACCGCTCATCCACAACGGTATATTCAGCATAATTGCCTTGGTGTGCGCCCAAGCCGCCGTAGCAAAAATATACTTCATCGCCTGGGCGAAAACGCTGAACCCCAGCACCCACAGCCTCAACTACACCAGTACCATCACATCCTAAAATTGTCGGCGTGCGATCGGGGTAGAAAGTGCCTCGGCTACGAAGTTTAGTGTCAATGGGGTTAATGCCAGCTGCCACCAAACGCACTAAAAGTTCAGTATTCCCTACGGGAGCCGCAGGGTTTGGCACTTCCTGTACTTGCAGAACTTCAGGACTGCCAGCTGCTGTCATCAAGACTGCTTTCACAATTCTTTCCTCCTGGCTTTAGATGCATATTCTTATGCAACTTTAGCGCAAGAGGGTAGACACAAAGTTATGTCTGAAGGAAAACTAGTTAAGCAAATTTATCTGGTGAACTACTCCGCCGTAAGACGGACGGAGCTTCCCAATTCATCGGGAATAGCTTCCAGAACTCCATAGTTCTAGTTAGTCTGACATTCCCTCCAAGGGCAGGAGTCCTGGTTCCCAAGACCCAAATTTTTTTCTTGCAACATATACCTATTAGCTTGGTTTTCGCTTAGGGACTTCCAGAGAATAAAATATACAGTCAATAAAAATGATAATCATTTTAAGGGGGAGAAAGGGGTTGCCAACGGCAACCCCTTTCTCCCTCAATAAATAGGCAAGATAAATGTCTGCACAAAGAGAGTTCTTAAATGCAGTGAGCTGAATTGCTATCGACTATTTTTGCGCTTTTAACTTTTTGAAAATTACGTTACTCCACAACAGATATCAATAAACCACTTACCTAAATTTGGTAAATTATCTTCGGTAAAATTAGTCAAACGTTCAATCTTATTTTCAATTTCTTGCATAGCTTTTTTAGTTAGACGGACTCCGCTAGAGTAAGTCTGAGTAACTAACTTAACAACTGGATTTTTACCATTCCACGTCATAGTCTTAGCAAAATTTAATGCAGTTTCCACATCGTCTAAAATACTGCCATTCCAATGATTCTCCAAAACAGCCCAAGTGGTTCTTCCGGTGCTTTTATGGTGGTTACTAAATTTTAGTAAATTTTATTAACTACATTTTAATGATATTTATCCTTAAAACATAGACTGTGTAAGCATTGTAGTAGTTTCACGTATACTGAAATAATCCAAATAGCATGATTTATACTATAACACAGTAAAAATTAAGGCTTTCACGCAGTGTGCCGTAGGTATCGCTATGAAATTTACTGTAGAGCAAATCCTGAATCTGCCCGATATGAAAGTATTAGATTTTCAAGAAATTGAAGGGGAAGAAATAATTATAACGATAGAAAAAAGCGTTAACTATTCGACTTGCCCATCTTGTGGGCAAAATACTCAGAGTATACATCAAAATCATTGGCGGATGATTCATGATTTATCTTGGAGTAAAAAGCCAGTACTCTTAAAAATAAATCGTCGCCAGTTCAAATGTCATAAATGTAAAAAAGTCTTTAGTGAGAAATTGGATTTTGTAGATAAAAGTAAAGGATATACAAAAAGATTAGCAACAGACATAGTACAACAAGTATTAAATAGTAATATTCATAGTGTTGCCGAAAGGAATGGATTGAGTGATGAAGAAGTAGAATCAATGTTAAAAAAGCAAGCTTCACAAATATTAAATATTAATCTAAGCCAGGTAAAAAAGTTAGGTATAGATGAAATAGCTTTAGTTAAAGGTCAAGGAAACTACTTAGCAGTATTAGTGGATTTAGATACTCATAAGCCAATTGAAATAGTGCAATCACGACGAATAGAAGATATCCGTGAAGTAATTGCTGGCTGGGGATTTGAAGTACTTAATCATGCTTGTTGAAGTGAGTATTGATCTCTGGTCGCCTTATAAAAGCTTAGTAGAAGATTTAATGCCAAATGCTAACATAACTGCTGACAGGTTTCATGTGATGAAACAAGTAAATGATGAATTAGATAGGATGCGTAAAACTGAGAAGAAAGCAGCAATGTCGTTAGAAGATAAATCCGAAAAATCTCGCCAACTAGAGGCATTAACTAAAAGCAAATATAGTTTAATTAAAAATGAAGATTCTTTAAACGAAAAGCAAAAATCAAAATTAAACTCCGTGTTAGAGGTGTCGCCGACTCTGGCTAAAATGCACGCACTTAAAGAACAATTCCGCCAGATATTTGAAACCACTAAATCTTGGGGAGATAGCATAACACAATTATTAGATTGGATGTATGATGCACGTTCATACTTTCCGAAAAGTCTAGGGACAATGGTGAGATGGTTTGGGGAAATAGTCGGTTATTTTGATGGCAGAACTACCAGTGGTACTGTAGAAGGAATTAATAATAAACTCAAGTTAATTAAAAGACTTGGGTATGGCTTTCGTAATTTTAGCAATTTTCGATTACGCAGTTTATTAAACTGGCACTTTTCTATTAGTTCTCCATAAAAGTAACGGATGAACCGAAAAATAGAGGTAGACCTATTAAAATCTCTGTTCCCAGATATCAACAAGAACGTTGTTTTGCTTGGTATCAACGTAAATATCGTCGCCTAGTTGTTCGTTGGGAACGTAAAAAAGTATATTTTGATGCATTCATTGACCTTGCTACTATTCATATCTGGATTCAAAGAATTTTATTAGTGGGATAGGTTCATAGACGTTTGCTTTTACTACAAGGATACACTTTCTGGATTTTAGCTGACAGAATATTCCACAATTAAATCAATCGGATACCGCGTAC
The DNA here is from genome assembly GCF_009873495.1 of Nostoc sp. ATCC 53789. Classification (GTDB taxonomy): domain Bacteria; phylum Cyanobacteriota; class Cyanobacteriia; order Cyanobacteriales; family Nostocaceae; genus Nostoc; species Nostoc muscorum_A. Next base: position 360,480 of record NZ_CP046703.1, read on the forward strand.
CTTTGGTCGGCGTAGCCATCGCAATGCAGATTATCAGAGTTGGCTGTATTAAAGCAGTATTTTTAAATATAAAACAATACACTTACTGTACTGCTATTGCACATATCTATCTTTAGGAATAGAAAAATTTCATTCTGATTTCATTTTCTTATGAAACTCTATGAATAGGGTGAACGGTAAGACATATCAGACATTTATATACCTTCATTGATGACAAGTGATTGCTAAAAATATGTTAGCCAGAGGTAAAATTCTCTGGTTGAGGCTTTCCCGTCAGTTGGTTCAACCGAGGCGCTTGGCTTTCGTGGAAGCTTGCCTGATTGGTTTAGTTTCTGGGTTAGCGGCTGTTATTTTAGGACAGGCAGTGGATTGGGCTGGTGCATTGCGAGTACGTGTTTCTTACCATTGGCCTGCCTACTTAGTACTACCAGCTATTGGACTAATAGGGGGACTGTTAGCTGGTTGGCTAGTAGAGCGCTTCGCACCGGAAGCATCAGGTAGTGGGATGTCTGAAGTCAAAGCGGTATTGGCTCGCGTACCGATGCCGTTAAATCTGCGGATTGCTTTGGTCAAGTTGATCAGTGCGACATTAGTGTTGGGTTCGGGAATGCCTTTGGGACGGGAAGGGCCAACTGTCCAAATTGGGGCAGCCTTGGCAAATCAACTGAGTAATTGGGCACCGACTTCACCAGAGCATCGTCGCCAACTAATCGCCGCCGGAGCCGGAGCTGGATTAGCTGCGGCTTTTAATGCACCGATCGCAGGTGTACTATTTGTAGTGGAAGAATTACTCCAAGATGTGTCAGGTATCACTCTTGGTACTGCGATTTTGGCTTCTTTCATTGCCTCAGTCATCTCTCGGCTCTATGGTAGTCACAACCTGGATCTGAATCATCTAAATTTAGGTCTTCCCGATACAACTTTCTTCGCTCAGGAAATCCCTTTCTACTTAATTTTGGGGGTGCTGGCGGGACTTATAGGCATTCTATTTAATAAAGGTATTCTTGAGAGTCTAGCAATTAACCGCCGCCTGCTACATGTGAGTTTACCTTGGCGAATTGGAATTGCTGGGTTAGTGAGTGGTTTGGCGATCGCCTTTTTACCTGCTGCCTTTCGCGATCATGCTGGGCTGAGAGAAATTTTGCTTGCGGGTAGTGCTAATTGGTCATTTGCCGCGATCGCTCTTTTAGTTCAGTTTACCCTAATTATTTTTACCTACGGCTCTGGAGCGCCAGGGGGTTTACTAGTTCCCACCTTAGCCTTGGGGGCTGCCCTTGGTTACTTAGTGGGTGCTGTCGAACATAGTTTACTGGGAATGAGTGCCGCAACAGTCTATGCTCATGTCGGCATGGCTGCCTTTTTTAGCGCTGTCTCTAAAGTACCAATTACAGCAGTCGTCATTGTATTTGAGATGACAACTGATTTCAATCTAGTGCTACCGCTAATGATTGCGTCTGTGGTTGCCTATTTAGTAGCAGAAAAAATTGACCATCGATCGCTCTACGATCTTCTACTAGAGTGGAAAGGGATTCACATCACCAAGGAGCCTAGCACAGAGGGACTTCTAGCGCAACTGAGTGCCGTAGATGTGATGCAACGGCGTGTGGAAACTCTCTCTAGCCAAATGAGTACTGATGAAGCAGTACAGGCATTTTCCCACTCTCACCATCGCAACTTTCCAGTTTTAGAGAATGGTAAAGTTGTTGGCATTGTCACTCAAAAAGATTTAGTTAATATTGCTTCGCAACAGTTAGGCAAAGATACAACTATTAGCGAGATTATGACACCAGAGCCAGTGACAGTAAACCCCACAGCTACACTGGCTCATGTACTGCATATACTCAATCGTTATCACCTCAGCTGCTTACCTGTTACAGAAAATCGTAAGCTCATAGGAATTATTACTCGTAGTGATATTATCCGTGTAGAAGCAGAGCAACTCAGTGGTAATAGCGAACAAATAGAACGTAAATCAGCACCTTCTTATGTGGTTTACCAAACTCGCGCTCCGGCTACAGGCAAAGGCAGGTTGTTAGTACCGCTTTCACACCCACAGACAGCCGAAACTTTACTAGAAATGGCAGTTGCGATCGCCAAAGATCGCAATTACGAAATAGAATGCCTACAAGTGATTATCGTTCCGTCTAGCCGTATCCCATCGGAAACACCAGTACAAATCAGCAAAAGTCTTCAACTTTTGCAACGGGCAATACTTTTAGGAGAGAATTCGCGGATTCCCGTTCATACCCAGATCAGAGTTGCTCATAATGTTGCTGGGGCAATTTTGGAGACTGTCAAAGAACGACACATTGACTTGGTGCTGATGGGATGGAAAGGCAGTACATCAACTCCAGGTAGAGTTTTTAGCCGAGTGGTGGATACCATAATTCGACAGGCAGGTTGTGATGTTATCTTGGCTAAATTAGATGATAAAAGATCCTTTGACCGTTGGTTGTTGCCAATGGCAGGCGGCCCTAACTCCAGCCAAGCAATTAAGTTATTACCAGCTCTTGCTTCTTTAAGTACATCACCCGAAATCAAGCTATGTCAGGTTTTCCAGCCGACTAACTCCATTCCTGACACAACATTATTAGATAAATCTGTTCGCTTTCTGCAACGCCGAGTTAGTGGTAAAGTGATGGCTACTCCAGTTCGTGCCAATTCTGTTTCTGATGCTGTTCTTAATTGTGCAAAACTTGACAACAGTGATGTGATTGTCCTGGGAGCTAGCCGTGAAAGTCTACTGCAACAAGCGATTCAAGGAAATATTGCCGAGAATATTTCTCGCAAGAGTAATTGTACGGTTATCATGGTAAAAACTTAATTGCGTAGGCGCAACCCTACCCGTAGAGTATTACGAATGACAAATTACGAATTACGAATTACGAATTACGAATTACGAATTATCGGCAAGTATATAGTAAAAGTTGCCCCTTGATTTGGGGTGCTGCTGGCGATAATACTGCCTTGATGGGCTTCAATAATCCGCTTGGAAATTGCTAACCCCAGACCATTACCACTACCTTTGCGTGCGGGGTCTGTTGTATAAAATTGCTCAAAGATTCGGGGTATATCACCGTCTTTTATGCCTTTTCCCTGGTCTTGAATTTGAATAATAGCTTGTTTTCCTTGGCTGTATGCAGAAATAAATACTTGAGAATTGGCTGGTGAATGCTTAATCGCATTATCCAACAAATTGAGAATTGCTTGTAATAGCCGCTCTGGATCGGCCTGGATAATTAGGTTTCCCACGTTCACCTGTGTAGAAATTCCCAGAGTTCGCATTCGCGGTTCTAATGCATTAACAGCACGATTAATCAATCCATGCAGCGAGATGGCTTGCTTTTCTAGTTCAGCAACTCCTGCTTCCAAACGTCCTAAATCCAGCAAGTCATGAATCAATCGTGATAAACGCTTGATTTCGCTTTCGATAGTTTGGAAAAAGCGATCGCGTAATTCTGGTTCTTCAGATGCTCCTGCTTTGAGTGCGTCTACTGTCACCTGAACGTTACTTATAGGGGTACGCAGTTCATGGGAGACATTGGCTAAAAACACCCGTCGCTCTTTGTCTAAGGAAGCTAACCGCTCACTCATCCGGTTGAGTTCTGCTGCTAATTGATCTAACTCATTGTTTTCATGGATAGTCAACTTATCGCCAAAATGACCGCCACCCAAGCGAATAGCAAAATTCTGCATAATCTCAATTGGTTTTGAGAGACTGCGAGCAAACCGACTGCTAATTAATGCACATAGTAGAATTGTTATTGCTAGCGTTCCTAAAATACTCCAAATTACCCTTGCAAACTGTCGCTGAAGCTGCTCCAAAGTCATAGACATTCGGATTACGCCCAACAATTGACCGTTACGCTCAATAGGTCTGGTAATGTAGAGGCGATCGCTGTTTGATAAAACGCCTTTGGCAATTCCTTGTTTTACACGGTTTTGTAGAGCTTCCCGTATTCCCGGAACCTGAAACCAATCTTTAACTTGACTATCTAACTTGGGGTCAGAAGTGGCTAATAGACTGCCTTGTTGACTAAAAACACGTAGCGTTACAGTTTGTGGTGCACCATACCGTTGCACCAGTAAATTTACCTGTTTAATATCTTTTTCTTCTAGTGCATCTGCTACACTTTCGCTTAACGCACTCGTCCAGTTATCCAAATCTACTTGTCGCGATCGCATGAAGTAATCATGGAACGACCACAGGATATAACCTGCCATCAACGACGTTCCAAAAGCTGTTAGCATCAGGTATGTGCCTAACAACTTAGCATAAATTGTATTTAATTTAATCCCAGGTATCCAGCCTCTCATGAAGGCTGCTCCCCAGAACGACGACGCAATACTGCTTTGATACGTGCTAGTAGTTCGCGGGTGTTAAACGGCTTAGTAATATAATCATCTGCACCTGCTTCTAACCCCCAAATTTTATCAATATCCTCATCTTTAGCTGTGAGCATCACAATAGGTACATTGGAAAATGCCCGAATCCGCCAGCAAACTTCCATACCGTCAACTACTGGTAACATTAAGTCAAGCAAAATTATATCTGGTACTTGCTTGTGAAACTGTTTGATTGCACTATGTCCATCGGCGGCTGTAGTCACCGTGTAACCTTCTTTTTGTAGTGTATAGGTGAGACTGTCGCAAAGAGCCGCTTCATCATCTACAAGTAATACGTGTGGCATTGTTCATTCTAAATTAACGTTAATTTTTTCTAATTATATTTTGTAGGAATAGATGTACTTTTAACATCTTTTTCAGGAAAGTAATTTTTTAGATAGAAAATATGAAAACCTTAGAAATAGAAGATTTCAGTTTAATCATGACTGCTTAATTTACTCTTGACTATTATTGTTTCTTGTTGGAAAAATTTTATCGTAAAACTTGTTCCACATCCTATCTCGCTATCTACATAAATTTCTCCATGATGTATTTCTAAACATTTTTTAACCACAGCAAGTCCTAGTCCACTGCCAACAACCTTACCTACATTATTAGCACGATGAAAAGGCTCAAATAAATGCTCTTGAAAATCGCCAGGAATCCCTATCCCATTATCTTTAACTTGAAAAAATATTGCGGAGGATTCACAACTAAGAATTAAAAAAATACTTCCCTCTGGAGGTGAATATTTAATTGCATTTGAGAGTAAGTTACTCAGAACCGAATAAAGTATATTTTCGTCTAATTTGGCATGAGTACAGTTCCCTTGGCTGATAAATTTAATAGTATGCTGTTGTTGATTAGAAAATTGGAGGTCTTCGATCAAATTAATGCAAAATGCTTCCAAATCTATCAGTTCTGGATGAAATTCTAATTTCCCAGCTTCTGCCCTAGTCAAAGTTAAAATATCGGTTAGTAACTGGTTCATTGACCTAGCTGAAGATTGAATGCGATACAGATTTTTAAGTTTCTTCTCTTCCGTCCACTGCTGATTACTTTGAGCCAATAGTTGAGCCGACCCTAATATAATACTCAATGGTGTACGAAATTCATGGGATACCATTGAAAAAAAGCGTAACTTCAATTCGCTAAGTTCTTTTTCTTGAGCTAAAGTCTGTTGAATAGCTTCTGCTTCTTGGCGCTTTACTAATTGTTGATAAAGCAAGGCATAAACGCCTAATAAAATGGCAAAACTCAAGAAAGTACCGAGGAATTCAATTAACATCCGGTTGCGGATATTCTCTTGGGAATGTCTGACCGAGATTTGTAGTAACTGTTCCTCCCTAGCTTGCATTTGGGTAAGCGTTTCGCGGATTTGATTACGGTTTTGGTTACTTTGAGTAAGTAGAGGTGCTTGAATAGCAAAGCTTGATTTACCTACTTCTTTGAGGTTAATCGACTGTTTAGATAATTGAACTCTTTGAGCAATGAGGAATTTTAGCTTCGTTATTTGCTGTTGTTGATAAGAGTCATCAGCAAGTTGTTGCTGCAATTTTTTAACTTTGGCATCCAGGCTTTGCATTGCCTGATAGTAACGTTTGAGTTCTGATTGCTCTCTATAAAGAATATAACCTCTGCGTCCTGCTTCTGCATCGGTTAGTGTAGCAAAGATGTCAATAACATTTTTCATTACCTCATGTGTATCCTTCACTTGATTGCTACTTGTAATTAACTGAGTAGCGTTCTGGTAAGAAATCATACTAGCTGCACCCATTAATAATAAGCTCAAGCCAAAGCCAGAGGTTATCCATTTTCTTTCCAGCGACCATTTCATAGAATAAATCAATTAATGGTTCAGAATCCATATCTTATCCAAGACCTTACATCAAAGTAAAGATTTTTCCAATATTAAGCTTTATTCAAAATTATTTTTCTTACTAACCGATTTCTACCCGATTTTTGCCCTTTATCTCCACAGCTATTTGTTAAAATACTGTTTAAAATCAACTCCTTATGCATTATGCATCACACTAAATTTTCTTCAAATAAATTTAAATATTTATTTGGAGAAATTTTATTTTCTTTATATTTATATAGATAAAAGCAAGATTTAATAAGTTAGGAAATTAATTGCCGTGTCTTCGTTTAAAACTTTTGAAGAGAAACAATCACAATTTCAGACTTTACCTAGTTCTGAGTTTTTGAAAAAAGTTGGTCAAGTAACTGGTGGCACACTCCTATCAATTACTATGCTATCAAGTTCTCTGTTAGCTGGAGGACTAGTAGGTTTAGCTATTAGTTTTCGTAATCTGCCAGATGTTAGACAACTACGAAACTTTATACCCTCAGAAACAACTTATATCTATGATATTAAAGGCAAGCTTTTAGCGCGTATACACGGGGAAGCTAATCGCCAAGTAGTGCCTTTAAATCAAATTTCCCCAAATTTAAAACGAGCAGTATTAGCTAGTGAAGATAGTCGCTTTTATGAGCATCATGGTATTAATCCCGGTGGTATTGGACGTGCTGCATTAGTCAATTTGACATCTGGGGAAGTGCGAGAGGGTGGTTCTACAATCACCATGCAGTTAGTGAAAAACATTTTCTTATCTCAAAAGCGTGCTTTTACCCGAAAAATAGCAGAAGCAGTACTAGCAATTCGCTTAGAGCAAGTTCTTAGTAAAGATGAAATATTAGAAATGTACCTCAATCAAGTTTACTGGGGTCATAATAACTATGGTGTTCAGACAGCAGCACGCACTTATTTTAAAAAATCAGCACAAAATTTGACTTTGGGCGAATCAGCGATGATGGCCGGTTTAATTCAAGCTCCAGAAGAATTTAGCCCGTTTGTCAGTATGAAGTTGGCAAAACAAAAACAAAAAGAAGTATTGGGGCGAATGTTAGAACTGAATTGGATTAACCAACAAGAGTATAATGATGCCCTCAAACAACAAATTAAACTTGGTGAAATTAGGTCATTTCAAGGTAGCGCTTTGCCCTACGTTACTAACACAGTAGCTCAGGAATTAATTAAAAAGTTTGGGCGTGAAACATTGCTGAAAGGCGGAATGCATGTACAAACCACAGTTGATACTAGCTTCCAAATGATGGCAGAAAAAACTATTAAGAAGTGGCATCGAACCCTTGAACTTCAGGGATTAAATAATAACCAAATGGCTCTAGTGGCAATTGATCCGCGCACACACTTTGTAAAAGCACTAGTGGGTGGTGTAGATTCAAAAACTAGCGAATTTAATCGAGCAACTCAAGCCCACCGTCAGCCAGGATCTTCTTTTAAACCGTTTGTTTACTATACTGCTTTTGCTAGTGGTAAATTTACACCACGTACAACAATCCTAGATACTCCGGTTAGTTACCGTGACGGTAATGGTTGGTATTCTCCCCGAAACTACGATAATAGTTTTATGGGAGCAATACCAGTTCGCACTGCTCTGGCTCTGTCTCGTAATATTCCTGCAATCAAGATTGGCAAAGCTGTGGGTATGAATAAAGTTATTGAAACTTGCCGTACTTTGGGAATTATGAGTCCAATGTTACCTGTGAGTTCTTTGCCACTAGGTGCGATCGGTGTGACACCGCTAGAAATGGCTAGTGCTTATGCGACTATTGCTAATTACGGCTGGCGATCGCCTGCAACGATTATTGCCCGTGTTACTGACGGTAGTGGCAATGTGTTAATAGATAATACTCCCAAACCTCAGCTAGTGCTTGACCCTTGGGCATCAGCAGCAACTTTAGACGTGATGCAAACAGTAGTTAAAGAAGGAACTGGTAGAGGTGCAGATATAGGTCGTCCAGTTGCCGGAAAGACGGGTACAACCTCCTCAGAGAAGGACATTTGGTTTATTGGGACTGTACCGCAGTTAACGACTGCCATCTGGGTAGGAAGGGACAACAACCGACAATTATCTAACCACGCAACAGGCGGAGGTATGGTAGCTCCTATCTGGCGTGATTTTATGCAGAAGGCACTTAAGGGTGTACCAGTAGAAAAGTTTCAGCCACCTTCTAAATTTCCTCGTCCGAAATCAAATTGAAAGTATTAAAGTTAGGTATTAAGATTCATCCTAGTTTTTTAATTTACAAATATTTTGGCAATGCGGATTTTGGTAGTTGAAGATGATGTCCAGTTAGCAGAGATGCTGATGGAAGCCCTCACAGACCGTCAATATGTGGTAGATATAGCCCAAGATGGAGAGGAAGCATGGGATTGTATTAAAGTATTGGAATATGATTTGGTGGTGCTAGATATTACCTTACCCAAGTTAGATGGTGTAAGTTTTTGTCAACGGTTGCGATCGCCTACATCAAGGCATACCTTATCGCGTAACATTGCAATACCTGTACTCATGTTAACAGCACGCGATACCCTTGGTGACAAAATTACCGGGTTGGATGCTGGGGCAGATGATTATATGGTCAAACCTTTTGAAATGCCAGAGTTAATGGCTCGTGTTCGCGCCCTGTTGCGCCGCAATAGTGCCGCAACATCTTCTTCAGACTTTGGTTGGGGTAATCTGCGTTTAAATTCCAGCACTTATGAAGTCACTTATGCTGACCAGCCTTTACATCTAACACCTAAAGAATTTGCTCTTTTAGAACTAATGGTTTCTAGCGGTCGGCGGGTGCTAAGTCGAGCCGGAATTATTGAGCGCATTTGGTCACTTGATGACCCTCCGAGCGAAGAAACTGTTAAGTCTCACATTAAAAGTTTACGGTATAAACTTAAAGATGTAGGTGCTGCCGATGATTTTATTGAGACAGTTCATGGATTGGGCTATCGCTTAAAGCAGCTTTAGGAAAATACCCGATTTCTACCCGATATTTACCTCTTTTCTTTACAACTGATTGTTAGACTTCAATTACATTACTGAAATTAACCTCTTCTTTTACACTAGAACACTATTATTCTCCAAATCTATTTAATTATTGATTTGGAGAATTTTAATTTTTATCTAAAAGCAATTAGTAAACCAGCTTTTTAAATATTGAGAATTCATTAAGTCGGGAGCAACTGAGATGACTACTGCTTTTGGTTGCCCTTCTTGGACTAAGGCGATCGTAATTGACATAATATGAAATCTGCGGTAATTATCCTTTGATAAAGTAATTAAACTACAATTGTGTTATAACCGCTAGTTAGGTATGGAAACTGAAAAACATAATTGTGGACAGATGTTAAATAAAGAGCAGCTACTAAATGCAATAGACTCGCTTGAGAAAAGTCTTTTTGCTCCTCAAGAAGCAGAACAACAGATGTTCCCTATTTTATCTACTCTGTTAGGCATAGACGGATTCACAGTTACTCATACTGGCGGGATTGGAGATCAGGGTATTGATTTCCTAGCTGAAAAAGAAGAACAAAAAATAGCCATTCAACAGAAACACTATTCTAACCCAAACAGGAGCATTGGAATTTCCGTTCTGCATCAAATGCTTGGCTCTATGATAATCCAAAAAATAAATAGAGTCATAATGGTCTCAAATACAAAGTTTTCAAAACAAGCCAGAGATTTCGTTTCGCAAAACCTCCCTATATCATTTGAATTAATCGATATTGATGCATTAAAAGCATGGGGGGCGAGACTCAAGAATATCGATGAAGAGTTACAAGCCGAAGCGATAAAATGGATTTCTGACCTTAGTCAAAGGCTTGCCCTCTTAATTGCAAAAGACCCCAATGTTTTGAATGTGGTCGAGTGGAGAGATTTGGAAAGACTCCTTGCAGAAGTTTTTTCTGGATTAGGATTTGACGTTACTCTCACTCCATCAAGTAAAGATGGTGGAAAAGATTTGATTCTTGAGTGTACATCGAATGCAACCAGTTGCTCCTATATTGTCGAGATTAAGCACTGGCGGTCAGGTCAAAAAGTCGGAGCTTCATCAATTACAGAATTTCTGAAAGTAATACTGAGAGAGAATCATAAAGCTGGAGTTTTTCTGTCTACGTTTGGTTATTGTAATAATGCATTTGAACACCTTACCGAAATAGACAGAGAGCGAGTTAGAATTGGAGGTCAAGTCAAAATTTTGTCATTATGTCAAAGGTATTCCAAAATTCGGTCTGGTATCTGGTTGCCAATCTCTACTCTCCCAGAAATTCTCTTTGAACAAACAGAATAGGCTCAACAATTTGTTGCATGGGAGCGCAAAAAAAAGCCCCCCCGTGAGCAAGACGTTATACTGAAGCAATATGCCTGTTAAAGTAGTCAGTTTCTAATTAAGATTGTTCCATCAAAAATGATTGACTTCCTTGTTGAGTTTCGAGAAGTTATTGGCAATTCCTTTCAGAATGTGTCCCGCCGCAAAGACCAATAATTATTAAATGATCGCCTAAAAATTACGACTCACAGGAATAGCGATCGCCTAACTCCTCAAATCGCCAATATAAGCCCCAATTTGTTTAAGTCCCTGCAAAACTTGGATACGTTCTGATGTATTTTCAAGTAACCGATAAGTATTGGATCTAGTATATTGAGGGACATTTTGGTGGCGATCGCATTTCAAAAACAATACTTCTCTTCCGTTTGTAACCATTGCATAACAACTTGACTGTAAGTTGGGAGCGCTCAATAAATAAGTAAGTGCTTGGGGAATTCCCGCCGTAACGTCTAGTCTTGCAGGCTTTGACTCGATTACCAAAATCCAAAAACTATCTTGAATCACCAAAATATCAATCCTGCCTTGAACTGCAATAGCATTAGCTTCGTCTGCAACTTCGATATTGGTACTTACTTCTGCTTTTACCAAAAAAGGAAACTGATAGAAACCTGCTAAATCTAGCAATGGTGATATAACTACAAGCTTAACAATTTCTTCGAGAGGTGGTTCTTCTTGACTGAGATAGGTATAGTTTCGAGTGAGGCGATCTAATCCTTGTAGTTCCGCTTCGGTTAGAGTCGGCGCATTATTTAACCATTCATCAAAAAAGCGATCGCTAGAGTCGAGTCTCAAGCCAAAAGTTTGACGGAGAGCGCCAAGGGTAAGGCTACTAGCATTTGTAATCACAGTTAAATTATTGTAGTAATTACATGAAGTTTAAAAGTCTAGACATTTGATCTAGGCTCCAATACCTAATATACGATATATTAAAAGCAAAAGAGCGATCGCCTAAAAATCATGACTCACAGAAATAGCGATCGCCTTGAGGATATAGATAGCGATCGCGGTTGTCCATCCAGAGCTAACAATTTGCTCATCAGTTTCAGGCTCATACTTCAACAAGCTCAGTAACCATAAATAAATTTAGTTGCTCTGTATATTTTTATTTGTTAGTCATACCAAGATCCACTAACCCTCCAACGGTCGTTCCGACACCGCAACCATAAGCTAATCAGCATTCAAGTTGCATAATCAGGGCGCTAATGTTGCCCACCCCACAAGATATTGAGAAAATTTCCATCTGCAAATTAGATGTGCTTTAGCTTAGATATTTGATATTTTTAAATTAAATAGAAATTGATTTAGATAGCATTTTTTTATTAATAACCGATTTCTCACCGATTTCTCACCGATATTTCAACTTCTAAAATGTAACATCTTGGAACGAAAGCATTTTGGTAAGTTTATTTCAGTTTTAAGGAAATTTTTATGACCCATTTTTCAATAAATATTTCCAATATTGTTATTACCAATAAAGAGTATCGCAAGCTTAGAGCTTATGCAGGATATCATCAAATATCAATTTATGAAGCAATACGGTTATTAATTGATTCTCTTCCAGAATGCTTTCCAAATAATCAAAAATCAAGTAGAAGCCATTCGTTTATGTTTCCTAGAAGGTTTTTACACATTTCTTTCGATGATAGGTAACTTAATAAATAATTTTTTTTCCAACTTACCTAGCTGTGAATTTTTGTACCAGATACCATAGTTAATTTTGATTATGAATACTCTTCCTTCTTTAAATTTAGTTAAATCTCTAGAAAATTCTGCTACAGAAACACCAAATTCTCAACCCATTTATGCCCTAATTTCAGTTCATGGCGACCCGACAGCTGAAATTGGTAAAGAAGGGGCAGGTGGTCAAAATGTCTACGTGCGAGAATTGGGATTAGCATTAGCAAAACGCGGCTGTCAGGTTGATATGTTTACCCGACGCGAATACCCCGACCAAGAAGAAATTGTGGAATTAGCACCAGGGTGTCGCACTATTCGTTTAAATGCTGGGCCAGCAGAATTCATTACTAGAAATGATTTATTTGAATATTTACCAGAATTTGTAGAAGCCTGGCTGAATTTTCAACAACGAACAGGGCGCAACTATGCGTTGATTCACACTAACTATTGGCTTTCTGCTTGGGTAGGATTGGAACTTAAATCTCGATTGGGACTACCTCAAGTTCATACCTATCATTCTATAGGGGCAGTTAAATACGGTAATGTGGAAAATCCACCGCAGATTGCTGCAATTCGTAATTGTGTGGAGAGGGCAATTTTAGAACAAGCAGATTATGTAATATCGACTAGCCCTCAAGAAGCGGAAGATTTACGTCAGTTAATTTCGCAACATGGTCGTATTAAAGTCATTCCCTGCGGGATTAATACTCAACACTTTGGTTCTGTAAGTAAAGAAGTTGCTCGCCAACAGTTGGGAATTGATGCAGATTCTCAGATAATCTTGTATGTAGGACGTTTTGACCCCCGCAAGGGAGTTGAAACCCTAGTAAGAGCTTGCGCCAATTTGCCTTCAGGATTTCAACTCTATCTAGTTGGTGGTTGCCGTGAAGACGGAGCAGACTTTAAAGAACAACAACGCATTGAAACTTTGGTGAACGACCTGGGATTGGAAGCCGTTACAGTTTTCACTGGACGAATTTCTCAAGCGCTGTTACCTGTTTACTATGCCGCAGGGGATATCTGCGTTGTACCAAGTTACTACGAACCTTTTGGTTTAGTGGCGATTGAAGCAATGGCAGCCGGAACACCTGTAATTGCTAGTAATGTGGGAGGATTGCAGCATACGGTGGTGCATGGTGAAACCGGATTTTTAGTTCCTCCTCGTGATTTTAAGGCATTGGCGATCGCTATTCACAGTTTATTACAAAACCCAACTCTAAAACAAAGCTATGGCAATGCTGCACAAAATTGGGTTCAGTCTCGTTTTAGCACTCAGGGAGTTGCTACCCAAGTCCAAGAACTCTATCAATCTTTAACACTTGATACATTTGTTCAAGAAATTATTCAAACTAAAAAGTTAACTCCAGATTTAGAAAGACAAATCCAAAATTTATTGAAATCAAAAGTTTTGAAATCCAACGAAATTAAAGCTCTAGAAAAATTAATTGACTCTTTTTCTAATGACATTGTGCAGTGGGCAACCAGTTAAATGATATCGTGTCCGCTTAAAGAGCGATCGTTAAGAGCGCAGTTGTTCCTGAGAGCAGGCTTACCGTAACTTGTGCCGAGCAGAATCGAAAGGAGCCGAACAAGAGCAAAGGGAAAGAGGTTTATCAATACTGTACTATTTTAGTGAAAGCAAACAAATATGAAACTGCTTTTGGTGATTGAATTAGATAATACCTTGGTTGGTAACAATCGAGCTATTGCTGTTTTAAACCAAAGGCTAGAAGCTATACGCAATCAGATTTACTTAGTCTATGTTACTGGTCGCTCTTATGCTTCTAGTCGTCGGGTGATAACAAAAGCACGGCTTTTGAAACCCGATTATTTAATCGCTAGTGTAGGTACTGAAATTTATCAACAGGGTGTGCTTTTAGAAAAAGATTGGGTAAATCAAATCTCAAAAGATTGGGATTGGGATGCAGTTTGGACAATTGCTAGTTACTTTCCGGCACTGATACCTCAACCCGATAGCGAACAAACTCCCTATAAATTAAGCTTTTGCCTAGATATGGATGCGCCGCTTGAGGTTATTCATGATTTGCAGGATTTGTTAACTTTTACTGGGTTGCAATCTGAGGTGATTTTTAGCAATGGGCGGGACGTTGATATCATACCCAAGAACAGTAACAAAGGTGAAGCAACTGCATATCTGCAAGAATTGCTGCAAGCGCAATTGGATGCAACCGTTATCTGTGGAGGTTCTGGAAATGACATCAGTTTATTTCAACAGCCATCAGCTGGGATTATCGTTGGTAATGCCCAAACGGAACTTTTGTGGTGGTATTACAAGACGCATTACCCTTGGCACTTTTTAGCTCACTACCCTGGTGCTGCGGGTATTCTTGAAGGATTGATTTATTTTAATATTTTGCCATTTCCTAATAGTTGGAAGGCGATGGGCTACGCCCCACCATAGATGATATCGCAACCCATTTCTAATGAACTCTATCCCCGAATTTCTCACTCATAGGGTGGGGGTGGGGGGGGGTGTGGGGAGTGTGGGGAGTGTGGGGAGTGTGGGGAGTGTGGGGAGTGTGGGGAGTGTGGGAGGTGTGGGAATTTAGTCAAGTAACCAATCATCTGGATGGGTAATCATCTTGACTAACCCACTAAGGACTTGATTGTAAGGAGCATAGAGTTCTCTTCCTTGTTCGACCGTAAGATATTGACATTTTACAGCAAACTTTAACCAAACTTGAGTTTCTGCTGCCTCTGCCTGTCTACGACACGCTCCGCGAACACAATCATTCAGTTTAGCGACAAAAGCGGCTTTATATCGCCGTTTTCTCCAAGCCTCTGCCATATTTGCAGAGACAGAGCGAGATAGCGAAGCGGTAGCGAGTCTTCGAGCGTCGGAGCGACGAATTTGGTCAGTTAATGAATATTTTTCTTCAACTGGAAACTTTTTAGAATATTCAAAAATTTGCATTGCTGTCTCAAATGCTAATTGATAAATGGCTAAATCCTCATGAGTTCTAAAATACTTTTTCCCTTTTTCTTCCATATTCTTTAATTTCGACCGCTTCATTCTTCATCTTCCCACACCTCCCACACTCCCTGAATTTCTCACTTGTGAGAAGTGCAGATATCGCACTTTGGAAATCCAGGAGTAGCCTTAGCTAATATCTAAAGTTTAGGATAGGCAATCCGTTGGTGATGAAATTGCTGCCAAACCTGGACAAAAATATGAGCAATTTGAGACATCTCTGCCCGTGTTAACCCTGAATCTACCAACTGATTATCCTGCCAACGTGCTTTCAGGATTTTATTTACCATTGCCAGTGCTGCTTCTGGGGTTGCGTCTTTGAGGGAGCGTAATGCCGCTTCACAAGCATCAGCCAATATAGCAATCCCCGTTTCTTTGGATTGGGGAATGGGGCCGTCATAGCGGAAATCTGATTCGTGTAAAACTTTTTCAGGATTTTGTTGCTGTGCTTGTTGGTAGAAATATGCAATTAAAATGGTTCCTTGATGTTCGGGAATAAATGCCTGAATAGCGCTCGGTAGCTTGTGTTGACGAGCCATTACCAACCCTTCGCTCACATGCTTTTTGATAATTTCGGCACTTTTCCAGGGATCATTAATTACATCGTGTTTATTAATACCTCCCATTTGATTTTCAATAAATCCTAGAGGGTCATGCATTTTACCAATGTCATGATAGAGAACCCCAGCCCTAACCAGTTCCACATTACAATTTAATGCTCGTGCCGCAGCTTCTGCTAGAGTAGCGACAAACAGTGTGTGCTGGAAAGTTCCAGGAGCTTCATTAGCTAGGCGTTTTAATAAAGGTCGGTTGGGATTGGACAATTCAGCCAGACGAATAGGTGTGACTAGATCAAACAAAGCTTCTAGGTAGGGGCTTAAACCTAGTGCTAAGATGCTCCAAACTAACCCTGCTAAACCGTTGAGGACTGCTGCACCCAGCACAGCATACCAAAGGGGTGCGATCGCAGTGTTGACCAACAAATAAACTACTCCCTGCGTCAACCCAATTAAGATTCCCAAGGTAGCTAATTCCTCTCGCGTTCGCAGTGCTTCTCTACCAGGGAATCGCCATTGTCCTGCCATCAATCCGCCAAGAATTCCGCCAGCTGCACTAGGTACTAAATAATGCCAGCTAAGTTCCGTTCCCATTGAGAGCAATATCGTTAGTAACCCCATAACAGTACCCCCAATGGCAGTTCCATAGAAGCTACCAAGAAGCAAACCAATAGCAGGTAAGCCTGTAAATGATTTGGTCAAGAATATTAGCAACGGCGCACTAAGAGTAAGGAGTAGTATCAAAAGATAATCGCTTCGTCGTAATTTGGCATAAATCCGTCGTTCTACCAGTTTGAAAATAGCCACAGCCAATCCCACCATCCCACTAAAACGAATCAGATGCAGCCAATCGATTCCGCGTTGACTCAAGTGAAAGTGGTCTAATAGAACAAAATCAGCCTGGGTAATTTTTGCTCCAGCCTGAACGATAACTTCACCTTTTTGGATGCTGACGATCGCCGGTTCTACTGCTTCGGCTGCTTGTTCTGCAATCAGCTTGGTTTGCTCAATGTCTTTAATTAAATTTGGTGCGATCGCCTCTGATAGCAATCGCCTTGCTAAAGGTTGTGCTGTTTCTGGCACAGAAACACTCACCTGCATCCCGATTGCAGAGTTCAGGTTAGCCTTGGATAGCCCAGGATAAATGCCCTGTGCTAACATTCGGTCTAAAGTTTGACGCACTTGGATTTGAGTTTTTTGCCAATCTGTATCAGACAGATTTAAGAAAGTGGCATCGTAAAGGGTTTCGGGTTGGGCATAGACGCTTTGCGTGTTGTCTTTAGACATCGCGCTCAGGGCTTTTAGGCTGATATTATAGCGCTGACGAGCTTGGGCGATCGCTTTTAATAGTTGAGCAAAAGCTTGGGAGGAGTTAGACTCTCGGTAAGTTCGCAGTTTTTTTACTGCTAGCTGCTGGGCAGAATTTAAACCAGTCAGATTGCTATTTTTATCCAAACCTCGTAATACTTGCTGCCATTGAGGTTCTGGTGCTTGTCGCAGGTAAGTTTGTGTAGCAGTGGAAAACACTGAAGTCTTAAAAAAGGGAAAATTGCCCAAATTTTCGCGGATTTGATTGCCTTTTGTGAATAATTGCTGGAGATTTTGGTGAATTTGCTCATTAATTACTGGATCGTCAACCCAGACTGCTGAAGCACCGCTACGAGCCTCCCTGCGTCTTTCTTCTGTTGTTTTTACATCTTCAACATTGGCTGAACTTGGTGCGGTAAGAGTTTGGGGAGCTATCTTACCTACATCCAGTTTTGGTTGGTTATAAAAACGGTAGCCTAGTCCACTGGAGAGAGATAGTACGACAAACACAAACATCCCAGCAGAATAGAGACGGTTTTTTAGATGCGATCGCTTACTCTTAGGTCTAGTTTGCCTGTAATTCCTACGAAATAAACTCAAACATCACCCCCAAAAACTATAAAGGTGTGTAAAATTCGTTGGAAAATAGAGGAGTTTCATAGAGAAATAAAGCAGTTAACTGGCATTGAATCATGTCAATGTCGGAAAGCTCGTCTTCAGAGAAATCATATTTCTTGTGCTATGTTGGTTTGGCTGAGACTGAAAACTTTAGCCTATCAAACAGGTCAAACTATTTATAAAATTAAGCATAACTTACTTTCTAATTATTTAATTCAGCAACTAAAACGCCCAGACGTTCATATGTGTTTGGTCTGATTTCAATTACTGCATGGTGGAGCGAAGCTCCGCCCACATTTTGTGCCAGTTGCGTAAGTCCTGACCTTTTGTGCAACATCCGTAGAGCTTTGAGATAAATCGTTCGTTGCGACATAATCCGTTCTATCGGTAGAGATAGTAACCCGGAAAAGTTTCACTTTTTTCTCAGCAGGAAACGCTTTAATTTTTATTATTTTACCACATTCTAAATCCTCATTACTCCATGACAAAGATTCAATATTCTTATATTTCTCTTTGCCAAAAGTATCATCTACTAAACGGTTAGTCTTTAAAGGACAATAATAAATTTTCTCTAAACTATCGATATAAAGCATTAAACTATTGACTGCATACCAAGTATCCATTAAAACTGTATCGAAAGGCAAAAGCTTTTGATATACAAGCCCTTGCAGCATATTTTTCACATGGTCTAACTTAGTTAAACCATCATTGTCAGGATCGAAAATACGATAATCGATTACCCAGAAATTGAGAGTTTTAGGATTAACGTATATGCAATTTACGATTCCAATCCCTTTGACGATGCCATGTTCATTTCCACTATACTGCCTTCGCACTATTTCAATTTCTTCAGAAAATCTTTTGTCTAAAACTGTATCATCAAAGATAATATAGGCATCTTCGTCAGCGACAATTAAATCTTTGACATTATCCCAAAGTAAGCGAGGAGTTAACTTTTCATTTTTGAGATAATAATTAATTTTATCATGACTAATATTTTCTAAATGCTCTGCTAAATTAGTCATGGTATAGTTGATTTGACTACTAAGTAGATATTGACAATAATTAAGTTTAGTAAATTTCATCGCTAACCGATTTTTCGACGCACCCGCTACTTATTCTCTCATAAAATTTTTCTCGGAATCTACTTGATTAGTTACTATCAAAAATTCCAAAAAGGGCTGATTTCAAAAACACCTTTTTATAGTACTAGAGTACCATTAATTAGCGATCGCCTGTGCCAGTTGCGGAAGTTTTATAGTACTAAAGTATCATTAATTAGCGATCGCCTGTGCCAGTTGCGTAAGTCCTGATGGTATATCAGTTAAAATAATACATTATGCAACAGTAAAATTAGCGGATAATAAAAGTTGATAGAGATTAACATCACTTTCAATTAAGCAAGCATGACCGCTATGAGGTAAAGTTATTATCTGATGATTAGGGAAAATATTACTTAAATATTGTGCTTCTGCTTCTGAAGGTAAAAGTCGGTCATTTCTACTACCAATTAGTAAGACAGGTTGAGTAATTTGAGATAATTTATTCTCATCAACATCAAATTCTCTCATCAGGGATAATCGCTGATTAGCAGTTTCTTGTGGTGCGGAACTAGTTGATTTTGAAAGAGCAAGTCTTGCAGTAGGTGAAATTCGACTTAAATTAGCTAGAAAGGGTAAAGATAAAAATGAGGATATTTTATAAAATAGTTGAGGTGTGTAAGGAAATAAAAGTGAACCTAAGTTTAACCAAGGTACTCGATGAAATGAAGAAGCAGAATTAATTAAAATAATCTTTGTAAATAGCTGAGGACATTTTTCTAATACTTTCAGCGCCAAGCAACCACCGAATGATTCTCCACAAAGATAAACGTGCGATTGCGGTAATTTTTCTAGTTCTATCTTAATTAAAGTTACTACTTTTTCTGTCATTTCATCCCAACTTGTTAGAACATCAGGGGGAATGACAAAACAACGTACATTAAAAGCTGCTTCTAAACCTGCTGTTTGAATATACATCAATTCCTTGCCAGTCTCATCCATTCCAGGTAGAAATACAAAGAGTGGATAATTAGAGTTAGATAATTCGGGAGTTAAAAAATCAGGATGACTACGAATTTTAGATGACATAAATAAACTAATTTATGAGAACAAGAGTGATAATTTCGATAAGTTAGTAAAAATTTTTAGCTATGACTCAATTAACTCAGAAGTCAAGCTGTTTTTATCTACATCTTTTTGGCTATTGACATCATCATTAGTTGCTTGCAAACAATCTCGATCTATTTGATCTACTAAACGTAAATCAAGCAGACTGGCGACCCAACCAGCCGTTAATCCTTGGAAAAAAACTGTCATCATTATTGTCAAAAATACTAAGGCTTTAATTGAATAACCGCCATTTATACCCTCTTTTGTAAGTGAAACCGCAAACAAAGAAGCTAAAGAAGCAGCTACAATTCCACGAGGAGCAACCCAAGATAAAAATAACTGCTCTTGCCAGTTAAAACCTTGATTACAGGTAGATATTAAAATATTAATAGGACGCACTATTAGCATCAGCGCTAGAACTGTCAGAACACTACCCCAACCTAAAGCGAAAACACTGGCAATTGATAAGTCTGCTGCTAACAGAATGAACAAAACCGAATTAGCTAAAATGCTCAACTGTTCATTAAACTTACGCAATAAAGATTCTGAAGGTAGGTTACTAGCTCTTAAAACTATCCCCATAACTACAGCAACCACCAAACCAGACTCACCACGTAACACCTGTGCCAAACTAAATAAACCCCAGACACTAGCTAAAACAACTAAATTTTTTAACTCTTGGGATAAGAATTGATCCTGTTTGATAATTTGGGATAGTAACCAGCCTCCAGCAATACCAATAACTACGCCTATACCCAAACGCAAAACTAGACCCTTAATTAAAATGAGCGGCTCCACATTTCCACTCAAAACAAAGTGAAGCACAATCACAGCCAAAATTGCACCAATTGGATCGATAAAAACACCCTCTCCTTCTAAAAGTGTTGAGACTTTTTTTTCTACACCAATTTGTTTGAGGAGTGGATTAATTACTGTTGGGCCTGTCACAACTACTAAGGAGGCATAAAGAAAAGCAATTGACCAAGGAAATTCACTCAGCCAGTGTGCAGCCATTCCAGCACCAGTTAAGGTAAGGGATCTGCGGGTTAATAGTATCCCAACTAGACGGGTTTCGACTGCGCTCAACCCTCAGCCATCGAGAGTTGAGCGCAGTCGAAACTCGGTTTACTGGTACTTTATTTTTACGCAAGTCCCTAATCAGTACTCCCAAAGTGACAAGATTGCGAAGACTACTAGAAACCTCTTTTAACTCTCCTAACTGTAGATTTAAACCACCCTCCAATAAAATCAGCGCCACTGATAGGGAAACCACAACTTCTAAACCAATGCCCAGTAAAGAAGGATCTAAAAAATCAAAACCATCTCGCCCCAGAAGAATCCCAAACAGAAGTAGCAAGACTATACTAGGAATGTGAAAATAACCAGCTAGAACTTGAGCAGCAATACCAGCCACAACTGTTGCACTGATCAGAATAGTAATGGGCAAGGATTCTTCCATAGAAAAATTAAGTTGTGTTGTACAA
This sequence comes from Nostoc sp. ATCC 53789, assembly GCF_009873495.1. GTDB lineage: Bacteria > Cyanobacteriota > Cyanobacteriia > Cyanobacteriales > Nostocaceae > Nostoc > Nostoc muscorum_A. Next base: position 381,841 of record NZ_CP046703.1, read on the forward strand.
CCTCCTATAACCGAATACTCCTAAATTATGAGGTTTATATTTCAGGAAAAAAATGATAGCTATTTACGCTATGATGTACTAGCTTTTTAACAGGCTGATGCTGGCGCGACAGGGTATGCATAGTTTACTTCACTAAAGGAGTATACTAACGCACTGCTAGCGATCGCTAACTCAATACGCCTGGGTTAAGGGCTACTGGCAACAATTTTGGGTTTTCGAGACGCGATAAATCGCCGTCTCTACAAATATTTTGTTGCTCATTCTGAACTGTATTGGCTACTAACTCACTTACCTAAATCTACAGGATTGCTCTATAGTCGGAGTCTCTTCAAATTGCACCATTATTAGAACAGCTGGTACATCGCCTACTGTTCCAGATAAGTGACCCTTATGACCTTGCGCGTCTGTTTTCGTACCCTGATCTTCTCCAAAGGAAATTTCGCCAACACCCATCTCGACTCGCTGTCCGTCCATAGTCTCCACAAACCAGCGTCCCGACAGTGGGATGATCCACTGGGGTTTCGGGTTCTCATGCCAGTTACCAACCCATCCCACGGGTAGCACAGTAAAGGTGATTGTAGCACCGGACTGTTTCAAATTAGAAAGCCACTGCGGTGAGGTATCCGGGGCTATGCCTTTTTCCATAAAGTCTTCAATTTGACAACGGGATTGGTGACTTATACCGTCGTTGTCAGTCCAGACGTGCCAGTATTCAATTGTTGGTTTGGGTGATGAGTTATTCTGCATAATAATGGCTCTTTTTGATCCGAAATGTATTCAAAGGCGAACTAGAAATTAGGAATTACGAAATTCTAATCGTATAATTGCGTCCTTCCCATTTGCTGCTTTCAATCCAGAAAAAGGTAAAGTTGATGGGCTGTTGCTGATTATGATAAATAGCAATATCTACAAAATTAACCCCTAATTTTGTAGAAGTAGCAGGTGTATTTTTGACGGTTTGCCAATTATCATCTGACCAGTGCAAGTGAAAAGATGCTAAAGTGTGAATTCGCAATGTATAGCCTTTTTTAACTTTGTCTATTTGTCGGTTAAATTTCCAAACTTCCAACGATTTACACTGCTTTCTTTCGCCTAGATATCGATTCGTCACCTGTGGAATCAAATCAAATACCTGACCATCATGATTTGACCGTAGCAATTTGATATACTCCGAATGTGCCCACATCAAAGGCATTGCCGAACCTGTTGGTTTTCCTAAATACAGATGATTCTCAGATATATCTGCTTCATCCCAAACCTGTTCAGGTAGTAAACAGGTATCTGATGCAAATCGTTCTATCGCCTTAATATATGTTTTGACATCGCCGCCCATAGCTAATTCATAATGTCCCCGTTCTCCTGTTAAGAGAGGCCAAGCGCGTCCCTTACCAAAACCAGTATAAGGACTGCCGTCTTCTTGCTGTCCGTAGCCATCGTGGTTGTAACGATGCCAACAAGGCCCAGCAGATGTATCTACTTTTAAAACTGCATCAATTACTTTCACAGAATCAACAATAATCGGGTCATCAGGTTTGCGAATTCCATAGCGGACTAATTGCAAAAACCCGCCATCAACAATTTCCTTCGTGGGAAATTCTGACGGTTCACTAGGAAGTTGACTGCTGATAAAAAGAGTTCCTTGGTTAGGATTTTCGTTGGGTTGAGGATTATTAATATCTGTAGGAGTAATCCGAATGTAATGGCGTTTGATACCAGGAACTAAAGTGCCTTCAGTAGTAACTGTCCAAGCTTCGATGTGAGATTCTAAAAAATCAGCGTATTCTTCGATAAAGTTTGCTGTTGCTTCATCGCCACGTTCACGAACAAATTGAGCAGCACAAATTAAGGCGGCAATATTAGATGCTAATGTTGATGGTGAATAACCACTATTTTCTTCCCAGCGTTCTTGTTGGGTAGCTGGCCCATGACGAATTAAATAACCCGCCGCCCGTAAAATCATCGGATAAATATCGAAGTTTAAACAAGTTTTTTGCTGATGCAATAACCATGCTAAGAGAATGGGAAATGCCACCTCATCAAGCTGGATACCTGTCCAATAAGGTTTACCATCAACCCAGAAATTTTGGGGAAAACCGCCATCTTCCTGCTGACTAGTGGCGAGATAAATTAGCGATCGCACTGCTGTATCTGTTTCCCCAGCAGCCACTAAACCTGAGACACTGCTAACCATATCCCGCGTCCAGACAAGGTGATATCCTCCTTGGTCTTGGTCGTCTTTGGCTTCACCCCAAGGGATAGCCAGAGATGCAATTAATGCACCTGGATAAGTTTTATCTTCATGTGCCAACAACAGACTAATGCTGTTGTGATACAACTTACCCTGATCATAAGAACTATTTTCTAATGGTTTGATGCCCTGGCGCGATCGCTTCCACTGTTCGTTATATAGCTGCTTCTGCTTTTCAAAAGGAATATTGAGTGACTGAAATAGTGTGGAAATTGCATTGTGCAGATTTGTCCCAAATGCCAGTCCTAAAGTAAACTCTTTAGTGCTATCTAAATTTAGTTCTCCAGTTAATGCTATGTTGCCATCTACAGCACTATCAAACTCCCAATCCATCTGAAAGTTATCAGCTAAATCTGTCCAGCCGTCACTTTCACCAACGTAGCCACAAGAAAGACGAGTAAAGGGAACTGTTGCACTCAGCGCCAGCCATGTTCCTTCTTTCTCGGCTGTGAGAATCCGATGTCCAGCAACTTGTACAGCGTAACTATTATTACCTCTACCTCCAACTTCCAGATGCGGCGCACATAAAGCATATAGCTGGAGTTGGGAAATAAAATCGCTATCTCCTGTTAACTTTGTGCGTTGTAAAATACAGGATAAATGCGGATCGGTAATTACTTCTTTGATTACAGCATAACGCCCTTGTGGATCGGAATTAATGATACGATATCCTAAACCATGAGTCCACATCGGTTCAACTTTTGATTCGAGATGGCGTTTCTCTTCGTGAAAAAAGCTTTTTCCATCAGAAATTAGATACTGTAAATCCCGAACTTGGGGACTGTCTACTGTGGGATGGTAGATTTCAGTCACAACACCGTTCCAGATAGTAAACCAAATGTTACTAGAGGTAGAGTAAGCTGTTCCCACTCCATCTTTATTGGCATGAGTCCATCGAGGATCGATACCCGGTGAGCCAAAAGCCTGTCCTTGACCGAGAATTTTTACCATAATTTTTTGTCCAGTTCAGTGCTGTAGTTGATTTTCCTTTGATTCAAAAATTATTGAGAAGTTTGAGAATATTTGCGAGATGCAGTTAATGATTTAGCTTCAATAAAAATTTGTTTTATTTCCGGATGTTTTTGGCTAATTTTTGCTTCTAAACTTTCTACAGTTAAAGCTATTTCTTCACCTGTAAGATTGTGAGAAAATTGAAGTTCTAAGTTTAGTAATACCTCTTGTGGAGCAAGTTGCATTGTTAGCACCCGGATAACTTCTTTCACTCCTGGTTCTGCTTTTGACAGAGAACGGATATTAGCTATAGTTTGAGGGTCGGCACTTTCTCCAACTAATAAACCTTTACTTTCTCTCGCTAGTACCACTGCTACTATAGCTAAGATAATGCCAATAATAATCGAAGCAATGCCATCCAAATAAACATTATTAAATAAATGTCCTAAGAAGATTCCGATTAAGGCCACGAATAAACCTAAAATTGCCGCAGTATCCTCAAATAATATTGTAATTACTGTGGGGTCTTTACTGTTTTTGATAGCTTGCCAAAAACTTTGTTTACCCTTGGTTGGCAAAAACTCTTTTAAAGCTACAGTCCAAGAATAACCCTCTAATAATATTGCCACACCTAACACAATATAATTCCACATTGGGTCTTCTAGCGGACTGGGATTAATTAAATGAGTAATTCCTTCATAAATCGACATCCCGCCACCAATGGCAAAGATGAGGATGGCAACAATAAAAGTCCAGAAATAAAGTTCTTGTCCATAACCAAAGGGATGACTATTATCTGCTGTTTTTTGGCTTCTGATAATTCCCAGCAAAAGTAATAGTTGGTCGCTAGTATCTACGATTGAATGAATACCCTCAGATATCATGGCAGAACTGCCAGTAATAGAAGCAGCGATAAATTTAGTAATAGCGATCGCCAAATTAGCCCCCATCGCCGCAAAGATTGTTTTTTTAGATGAATCAATTGCCATGATTGTAAATATTAGCTTCTAAATAGGTAAGTTTCTCACAGACTTCTTTCTCCTCTTAATCGCAGAATAATGCATCATGTTATGGTGTTCACTATGTTCTTGCTCACTGCCGCTATTCATCATTTTCAGCATATTCGGCCCGCCAGTTTTGAAGAACCGCGCAACCAATAAAGCTGCTAGAGCTAAAAACAAAATATTCAACACTGTAGTGTAGTTAAATTGGATAGATGCCTCAACTACTTTGGCGTTATGTTCTTGTGGTATTAATCCCAAAATTTGGAACAGAATTTCAATTATTAATGCCGCACTTACCATCGCTGCATAAAAAGCGATCGCTAGAAATATACTAATTTTCAAACCGTAATATTTGCGGTAAATATTTAAAATTGGCAGTATAATCAGGTCGGCAAAAATAAATGCAACTACGCCTCCAAAACTAATACCTCCATTCCACAACACAGCAGCTAAAGGAACATTCCCCACAGAACAAACAAAGGAAAATATCGCTACAATTGGCCCGACAATTGGCCCCCATAATTTAGACCATATAGGGTGATCTGTGAGAAAGAATGCTTGCCAAAAGTCGTTGGACACCCAAGCAGCCAAAGCCCCTGCAATTACTAATCCCAGCGCAATATCTAACCACACCGAAACCCAGTCCATAACAAAGTAGTGGCTAATAGATGTAAACCCTTTATCAGAAAAAATCCTTTGCCAAATGGAACCTTCTGTTACTGACATGTCCATGTTGGCGTGTCCTTCCATTTTACCGGAAAGTCCCCGGTTGGCTTGCTGTTTAGCTGCTTTCACCATCTGGGGTTTTAGGAATACTTTAAACAGAAATACTAATATTACAATCATCAATAGCCCACCGACATACTCAGCTAAAGTGAATTGCCATCCCATTAATACTGCCAAGATAATGCCTAGTTCAATGACTAAATTAGTTGAGGCAAATTGAAATGCGATCGCTGCTGTAAAATTACCACCTTTGCGAAAGATGGAACGGGCAAGGGCGACAGAAGCATAAGAACATGACGATGAAGCTGCACCTAAACCACAGGCTACTGCAATCGATTTTGGTGACGCATCTGGTAGTAGTCGGCTCATTTCCCCTTTGGAAATTACCGCTTGAACAATCCCTGATAGTGTAAAACCAAGAATGAGCGCCCAAAGAATTTCCCAGAACATAGAAAATGTCATGCTGAGTGCTAGGAAAATTCCATTGATGGGGTCGCTAAAAGGGTTTATAGTGTTCATTTTTATCAATTATCAGAATAGTTTTATCCCAATTTCTAAGTAGTAGAAACTTCTAATTCACCATCGAGATGCGTAACTTCCCATTGGGTTTGTTCGCCGTTGCCCCAAAATCGCAATCCCACCGTAGCGTCTCCCACAGACAAATTGATGAGTTCTAAATCGGGTAAGCAATCTGGTAGATTCGGCTGTACTTTTAACTGTTGTTTTGAAGCATCAGCTTTGAGTCCTAAAATAGTACGAATGAGTAAGAAAATTGAACCAGCAGCCCAAGCTTGGGGAATATTGGCATCTGGATAAGGTACGGGAAAGTTATGATCTTGGCGTTCAATTCCCGCAAACAATTCTGGCATTCGTCCAGCTTGAAAATAACTAGCAGCAGCAAAAATACCCTCAGCAATGCGGTTAGCTTCTTGGTGATAGCCATACTTTTTTAATCCGGCGGCAATTATGGAGTTATCGTGAGGCCAAACACTACCCCGTTGATAACTAATTGGGTTATATCCCTGATTTTTAGATGAAAGAGTTCGTACACCCCAACCACACCACATATCTGGTTGAAAAAGTCGGTTAACAAGTTTTTTTGCTCGTTCCTGTGGGACAATACCAGACCAGAGCAGATGACCAGGATTTGAGGCAATTGATTGAATTTGTTGCTTTTTATCGTCTAATCCTAAACAATAAAAACCTTCTGAATCCATCCAAAAGCGATCGTTAAATCGTTGATAAAGTTCTTCGGCTTTTTGACGTAGCTTTTTCGCTTGCTCTTTTTCGCCCCAGACTTCATAAATTAAAGCTGCCCTTAGCCACGCATCATAAACGTAGCCTTGAACTTCACATAAAGCGATTGGCGGCTCAACTAACTGCCCATCGGGGTAAACTATTGCGTCACCCGAATCTTTCCAACCTTGATTGCGTAATCCTTTTGGCGAACGAGTTAAATACTCAACAAAGCCATCCCCGTCAAAGTCGCCGTATTTGTCAATCCAATTTAGTGCCTTTTCAAGTGGCGCTCGACACTCATCAAGCATACTGACATCAGCATTCCAGTTATAGGCTTCAGCTAAAGTAACAATCCACAGGATGGTAGTATCTACTGTTCCGTAGTAGGGATGATATGGAAGTAGGTTTAGTGTGGTTAACTCATCGCGCCGCATTTCGTGGAGCATTTTGCCTGGTTGGGCATCGTGCCAATCATCCAACTCAGTTGCTTGGAGTTGAGCCAGTTTGAGTAACGTGCCACGAGCAAATTCATGATAAACTGCGATCGCTTGCAAGCTAGCAATTATTGAGTCACGTCCAAAAACGGCAACAAACCAGGGAATACCAGCAGCAGGCATCCAAAATTGATGTCCGTTATCATCCACATCAATCCGCAACGCTCCCATATCTGCGATCGCTTGCTGATAGTATTCGGCAATTTCAGCATTAGACGATCGCAACTTTGTCGCATTCATCAGAAATTCATCCCTAACCTTTCCCGCTTTCGTACTGTGAGGCACAGCACAGGTGTTTTGAGGTTTGAAAACATTTCCATCTGCTAAAGCTGTAAAATTGACACAAGTGTGCCATGTTTTCCCAGGAGCAATGACCACATCAAACATTAAACGACCATTGGCATAGCGTGGCTCAGAATTACCACAAACTGGCTCAATCACAATACCTCGCAAGAAAGAGCCGTTACGATATTCAGTAGTGAGTACACCATTTTCCCATCTGGTTTGTGTTTCACCTCGCGTCAAGAGTTGCTGTGATTTGACATCAAAAATATCCGCAAAATCAGAACGCACAGCTAGCATTAATTGAAACTTAACAACTTCATTATGATAGTTAGTTATATCAATATCTTCATGCATACCTTCCACAATGTCGCGCCCAACGGTTACAAGTAAACTACCAGGGGGTAAGGAGCCGTTGATAATAGGAAGTTGTGGGTTAGTGAATTGGTAAAGCGCATTATGATGCGTGATATTGCTAGAGGCTAACAGCGAAAGTCGATAGCGATTAAGAGAAATTTCGTAGTAAGAAATTACCCGTGTGTCCCAAACAAAAAAACCTTGAGGTAAATTTTCGTCGATAGAACCATCACTAGCCGTTACCAAAAAAGAGGAACCATCGTTGATGGTTATTAAACCAGAATTAACAGTAACTTTTGTAGGCATTCTCAATTAACCAATTCTGTGGTTTTAATTCCCCCGCTTCCAACAAGCGGAAAGTTTTGTGGCTCTTTTTAAATCCCAGTTACAAAACTTAAATACGAATTACGTAGCTTGCTTCTCGCCTTCTCTACGAGACGCTACGCGAATGGCGAGTATTACGAATTATCTTAACCATTCTCTGTAAAACCTGGATACAAAGTCATTCCACCATCTACAAACAGTGTTGTACCATTGACATAATCAGAGTCATCAGAAGCCAACCAAACTGCTGCTTTGGCGATGTCTTCTACATCTCCCACACGTTTCGCTGGAATTAGTTTTAGTAAATTTGCCTCTGCTTGTGGAGTATCCCAAGCTGATTTATTAATTGGAGTTTTTATTGCACCAGGAGCAATACTATTAACACGAATTTTGTGAGGAGCAAGTTCTTGGGCAATACTTTGCATCATCATATTTATACCACCCTTGCTAGTAGCATAATTAACATGACCTGCCCAAGGAATTACCTGATGGACGGAACTCATGCAAATAATTTTACCTGCCGCACAAGAAATATCAGGCTTCACACCTCGACGCAAGAATTCCTTTGCGGCTTCCCTAGCACACAAGAATTGTCCCGTTAGATTTATCCCAATCACTGCATTCCATTGATCGAGGGTCATATCTATAAATGCTGAGTCTTTTTGAATGCCTGCATTACTTACTAAAATATCAATAGTGCCAAATTGTTTAAGCGTCTGGCTGAACATTGTCTTTACTTGGTCTTCTTTGCTGACATCAGCTTGAATAGCGAACGCTTCTCCATTATTAGCTTTGATATCATCAACAATTTTTTGGGCTGATTCAGCTTCCGAATGATAGTTAATAGCTACTGCTGCACCTGATGCAGCCAAATAGCGAGCGATCGCTTCACCAATTCCAGAACTACCACCTGTCACAAGTGCTTTTTGACCTTTAAGCAGATAAGGGGAATAACTCATAATACTTTTTCAGAATTTTTGCTATGTATTTTCATTTGCAAAGTTTGAGGATAGCTGATATTGAAAATTTATGATTGAATCCAAATTGAAGCAAGCTGTCCTACGTTGAAATTTTTATACCAATTACACATTTTGCTTATGTGTTTAATTTTTGACAGCTATTTTGGTGATTCTGGCATTACTTTAGAGGTTTGCAAGAATGAACGCTTCTAGCCATTGGTATAATAAATATCTCTATCGAAAGAACTATAAAAATTTCATCACGATTTCATTATTGGATGAAATCTTTAAAGGATAAAGTCAGTTGCATGTCTTTCTTAAGCTAGAGATAAATTTTATAATATTTTTTATATTGATTGATTTATACAAGACTCATATTTAATTTTTGCGAAGCTAGTACAGAATAAGTACAAAGTCTGTTGAATATGTCTAATCAAACCGATGTACAAGTACAAAGAATTAGAGCTATTGGCTTAACGGTGACAAACTGCGATCGCTCTTTGGAATTCTATACACAAGCACTTGCTTTTGAACTAGTTTCTGACATTACTGTTGAAGGACAGGATTATAGCGACTTAGAAGGTGTGACTGGGGCAAAAATTCGCATTATCACTTTACGATTAGGTGATGAACTTATCGAGTTGATGGAGTATCTTAATATTCAGGGTAAACCCATCCCCAGCTATTCACAAAGTAATGACCTGTGGTTTCAACATCTGGCAATTGTAGTGAGTGATATGGATCGTGCTTATGCTCACTTGCGTTCATTTTCCATTGAACCAATTTCCGTTGCACCGCAGACAATACCACCTGGTAATCAAGCGTCTGGTGGTGTCCGCGCTTTTAAGTTTAAAGACCCTGATGGTCATGATTTAGAGTTAATTTGGTTTCCGCCTGATAAAGGACAAGATCAATGGCATCAAAATAGCCATAGCTTGTTTTTGGGAATCGATCATAGTGCGATCGCTATTTCCAATACCGAGCAGAGTCTACACTTTTACCGCGACCTTCTGGGAATGCAAATTGATAGCCGCAGTCTTAACTGGCGTGCAACCCAATCTCGCTTGGATAATTTACCAGGAGCCGAAGTCAAAATTACAGCATTGCGACCTGTTGAAGATGGTGTGGGAATTGAACTGTTAGACTATATTGTGCCTGGAAAAGGCCGCCCAATGCCGAGTGACTGGAAAAGCTGCGATATTGCACATATCCAAATTGAGCTAGTTGTAAATAATCTTGAGCAGTTAGTGGATAAGCTACGGCGTAACGGGGTTGAGTTTGTATCGTCGCGGATTGTGCAGTTTAGCGATCGCTCTTTTCCTTATCGGCAAGGTTGTCTAGTTAAAGATCCTGACGGACACCCAATTTTGCTTGTCACAAAATTATCTAAATGAAAATACAAGGACTAAAATATTGCAATAAATATACGTTAAAACTGCATCAATTAAGCTTTTGTTCAAGGGTAGTGAGATAGTCGTAAGCACACATCGCATAAGCACGCACAATATTAATTTCATAGTGCTTACTATTTCCTTCCGTGAGGTTGAGTACTTTCAATTATCTCTTACAAAATCGCCTGTCTGGTACAATGCAGTGTTAACGAGAAAATAACTCAACTTCCAAAAATCAAAGCATCAAGCGAATAAGCACCAGGGCCTAAAACTGCGATCGCAATCAGCATGACGCAATACATAAAAGCCTTTTCCCAACTTGGGGGTTCACCTTGTCCTAAAGCACCTTGATACTGTTCTTGAGGAATTAAGTATGGATCTTGAGCTACAAAAGGCTTACTTCCAGAGATGTGCAAATATATCGCAAAAATCATTGAGCAGAGAATGGGCAAAGTTGCTAAGAGTGTGACGAATCCAATAATCAGAAAAATTCCGCCACCTAACATCGATGCAGCTGATAAAAAGCAAAGAAAGACAGGCGTTTTTAGAGACTCAGCCCACCGTCGAAGATGGGTTATCTTGGGATAACCGTGTAATATAAACAACCAGCCAAGGCTAACTCTGAGAAGTAAAAGTGCCAATCCTGGAAATCCGTCAGGATACACAGGAGAAAGTGAACTTAACAAGTGTGGACTTAGCTGTGGGAAATTAAATTCAGCTAGGAAAAAAGCGAGTTCCTTCGGAATAGCTCCGCTTAACGCTACACCCAACCCAAATTGATAAATCATAGTTTTACACCACGGGTATTAAGGTCGATAACATATAACGAATGACCGGCTGTGATAAATAAACGATCGCCTTCTTTACCACCGAAAGTCAGGTTAGCTGATGTCTCCGGTACAATAATTTTTCCTAAGCGAGTTCCATCGGGGGCGTATATCTGCACACTGTCTTGAGAACTAGTAAAAACATTGCTATGTTCGTCAACCCGCAGTCCATCCGGTTGTCCTGGTTCAATGACTGCAAATACACGCCCATTCTTTACATAGCGATTGCCCACAACTTCATAGACACGAATGTGATGAGGCCCTCCAGGAATATTAAATGCAGCTGTATCTGAAACATACAGCATGCTTTCGTCTGGACTGAAAGCCAACCCATTAGGGCGCACCATATCTGTTACTACAGGATAAATCTCACCTGTTGTCGGGTCAAAGCGATAGACGTAACTTCCGGGTTGTTCCTGTTCGCCGCCGTAACCTTGGTTTGGTTCGGTGATCCCATAAGGCGGATCGGTGAACCAAATTGTACCGTCGCTTTTTACTACCAAATCATTTGGACTGTTGAGGCGTTTGCCTTGGTAGCGATCGACTAAAACCTTCCATTCACCATTGTCTTCGCATCGGATAATAGCACGCAGACCAGAGGAACAGGCAACCAGACGACCCTCTAAGTCACGGTAATTACCGCTTTGGTAATCAGATGGATCTCGTAGGACAGTCACATTGTCAGTGGCACTCCACCGCAATAGGCGGTTGCCGTGAGCATCGCTCCACACAACGCTATCATCTTCATGGAAGTAAACAGGCCCCTCGCTATGGACTGCACCGTTGGCTAGCTCCTGGAGTAAAGCACCGGGGCGTACAATAGCAAGGAGGCGATCGTCATAAATCTCAATGGCTTCAGGCATAGAAATCTTCTGTTATTTAACTTGGCTACTGACGATAAATACCAGGTCTAAATTAATACTAAAATGCTGTAAATGTATATTTAATATCGTGTAACAAACTGAGTGTAAAATTTCTAGCTATTTTCATCAGTTACTAAATACAACATTGGAGTTAATTATTATAAAGCTAATTCTTGCTTTATTGATTTACAATAACATTTAACTATATATAGATTGCACCACAAGACTATTCTTATTCAAAACAAAATTATTTGTGTTCAAAATTAAACATTTTTTAACACAATCGAATTAATAGCTTAATCAAAAATGCCAAGCAAAATTTATTTACTATTTTTGTAAAGAGATTAAGCTGTTGTGCCTTTAATTTGCACTAATATTTTTTCAAGATGATTGTGGGGTGGCATCCTGCCCGCCCTGATAATGCAAGTTGTATACGTAACAGCTTACATGCCTAATTCACACAATAGAAATAAAAAATGAAATTAAAATGAAATACTAACCTGCCTTTAGGCATAAATAAATATTAATCCATTAGAGAGAAGCAATATTGTAATTAAAGCTTTAGTCTAAGCATAAGAATCTGTCTTTAGAGCTATTTAAATTTTGATAAAACTTATAAATTAACTTAAAATATTGCCAAATTACTTGACGGCATCAAAGAAATTAAACCGTAATTAATATGAAATTACTAATTATCAATTATGACTAGCATCACAGAACATTACGACATTATTATTATCGGTACAGGGGCCGGTGGAGGTACACTGGCTCACCGCCTCGCACCCACAGGTAAAAAATTTCTCGTGCTGGAAAGAGGTGACTTTTTACCGAGAGAGAAAGCTAACTGGAATCCAGAGGAAGTCTATCAAAAACACCGCTACCATACAGATGAGCAATGGTATAACAAGGAAGGCAAAGCCTTTAAGCCGCAGACAGGCTACTGGGTTGGTGGCAATACCAAACTCTACGGTGCAGCCCTAATTCGATTCCGGGAGCGAGATTTTGAAAAGGTAATTCATAAAGGAGGAATTTCTCCAGAATGGCCTTTGAAGTATCAAGACTTTGAGCCATACTACACGCAAGCAGAAAAGCTATATGACGTGCATGGACAGGAAGGAGAAGACCCCACAGAACCACCTCGCAGCGAACCATATCCCTATCCGCCAGTGAGTCATGAGCCAGATATGCAGTCTCTTGCTGATGGCATTCGGGAACTGGGTTATTATCCATTTCACCTACCATTAGGATTAAAGCTGAATGAAAGCGATCGCACCAAGAGTCCCTGCATTCGCTGTGATACTTTTGACGGATACCCCTGTCTAGTACAAGCAAAAGCCGATGCTGATGTCAACGCCATTCGTCCGGCTCGTGAAAAGTATGCCAATGTTACTCTTTTAACTAATGCCAAAGTCTTGCGGCTGCATACCAGTGAGTCGGGGCGAGAAGTGACAAAGGTAGAAACTGAAATTGGAAGAGAGCAACATTGGTTCACAAGCGATATTGTGGTTGTTGCCTGTGGTTCTGTCAACTCAGCTGCTTTGCTGTTGCGCTCTGCTAATGACAAACATCCCAACGGATTAGCAAATAGTTCCGATCAAGTGGGGCGGAATTTCATGAAGCAACTGGAAACGGCCATAGTTTCCATACATCTAGAAGTGAATCACGCCAACTTTCAAAAAACGATCGCTGTCAACGATTTTTACTGGGGAGAGCCAGATTTTCCTTATCCGATGGGCATGGTGCAGAATACAGGTAATGTACTTGCCGATATGATTCCCGGAGAAGCACCGCCACTGATGGCTCCATTTGTCAAGCTGATTCCTCATTTTGAGCGCCATTTGCTGGCCGAGCGATCGGTTGGCTGGTGGTTGCAAACAGAAGATTTACCAGATCCAAATAATCGAATTCGGGTGGTGGGCGATAAGATTCATGTTGACTATACATTGAATAATACCGAAGCAAGCGATCGCTTAATTCACCGATGGACATCTGTACTCAAGTCAATCCCGCACTCTGCTAAACACGTTCTGCCATTTAGCCTTTATCCCCGCACTCATCTACCAGAACAAGCAGTAGCCCATCAATGTGGTAGTTGTCGATTTGGCACAGATCCCAAAACCTCAGTCCTTGACATCAATTGCCGTACCCATGATGTCGATAATCTTTATGTGGTAGATAGTAGTTTCTTTCCGTCAAATTCCGGTGCTAACCCAACACTTACGATTATGGCGAATGCGTTGCGTGTTGGCGATCTGCTTGCAGCACGCTCCGTGTAGCAAAATCCCGTTCACCCTTGGCATCCCGTAGGGAAGGGTACACTAAGGCATAGCTTAACTATTGAAATGAACTAGGTTATCGGTCAAGAGTAAATAGTAAAAAGGAGAAAGATTATGACCAAAGATGAACGACAAATTACACCAATTGAGCAACCACAGATTCAATCTCAACAGGACGAGTCAGAACAGATAGATTCTGATCCCTTAGCGACAGGTCTAGGTGTTGTGGGAGGTGGCTTTGCAGGAGCCGCACTGGGTCGCTCAATTGGTGGTAAGATGGGTGCTGCAATTGGTGGGCTTGCAGGGGCAATTACTGGTGGGCTTGCAGCCAATAAGTTGGCAGAATATGTAGAGGAATTTACTGAAGAACTCGAACCAACAGTTGGATTGGGATTAGGAGCAAATCACAAACCAATTGAATTACCTAGTCACTATAGTTGGGAAGAACTACAAGCACTATCAAAACCCCAAGGTGAAAAAATGCAAGCTATATAAACAAAAAATTAATTACGAATTACGAATTAATCCAAATTGAAGAAGAATTCAGAAGTCACAATTCAGGAGCGGAGCCGGAGGCGGAGCGTCTCCGGTCAGAATCAAGACGCTCGATAGCGACGCGCAAAGCGAATCCTTGAGCGTCTGACTCGCTCTAAGCGTTGGCGCAGCCTCTCGTAGAGAAGCTATGCCGTTCGCGTTAGCGTCTCTGAAAGAGAAGGCTTTACGCTGCGCTATCCACTTTTTCGTACAAAATTCATTCTGTTAGCGGTAGCGGGGCGGTTTAGCCCATTCTGACTTCTGAATTCTGTTCGATAATCATGTCAATAAAGGCAACCCACAGTCACAATGGAGTCATATTCTTACTAAGAAAATGTTTTTGTTACAACTATGTTATTGATAGTTGTCACATCGTTTATAAAATAGCTATACCAGTCCTAAATTATTCGTGAAAAGCCCTACTTATTACCTCTCTGTGTTCTCTACATCTCTGTGGTTCGATTAAAAAAATATTTTTCAAAACTCCTTTATGATTGCTATATAAAGTTTGCTTCCTACTATTGAGATAATAATTATTGATAAGTCAAAAAGCAGAAAAACTTTATTTTTGTATGAATCAAAAACTATGGAGGCATCAATATTTATTTCTTAAGTAGAATAAAAATTTCATAATTATTTCACTTTTTTGTGAAAGCGTAATTAAAGAAGGCTTTTAGCATTGGGTTGACTATGCGGCTAATATTAGTTGAGGATGAAGCAGATTTAGGTTCAGCAATCAAACAAGTCCTGAGCCATGAGGCGTATATAGTTGACTGGTTTCTAGATGGTACTCAGGCATGTCAATATTTAGAAACTGGCTGGACTGAGTACACACTTGCGATTTTTGATTGGATGCTGCCTGGAGTTTCGGGGATAGAGTTGTGTAAATGGTTGCGATCACGCCAATTAATTCTACCTGTATTAATGCTAACGGCTAAAGACCGGATGGAAGAAAAGATTATTGGTTTAGATAGCGGTGCAGATGATTATTTAGTTAAACCCTTTGATATGGCAGAACTGCTGGCAAGATTGCGGGCATTACAACGGCGATCCTCTTACGTAGGAGCAACGCTAACACCTCAAGTCCAACCCCGCCGTTTACAAGTAGGTTGTCTGACACTCAATTACAGCACTCATCAACTTACTCGTCAGTCTGGTCACGGAGAAAATCAAGTATTCTTTTTAACTGTCAAGGAATTTCAATTGTTGGAATATTTCATGAGACATCCTAACCAAATTGTCAGCCGCGACCAAATTATTAATCAGCTTTGGGAAATTGGTGCAGAACCAGTTAGCAATGTCGTAGCAGCACAAATTCGCTTATTGAGACGCAAATTAGGAGAAGAAGAGAACGAATCTTTAATTGAAACTGTTTATGGTGTGGGCTATCGTCTCAATATTCCGGCTGCGGAAATAGGCAGATGATTTCTGCTAACTGGACAGTGACACTTTCACCAAGGTTATAGAAATATGGAACGCAACCCGATTTTCCACCAGACTAGGTTGCGCCTGGCAGCTTGGTATACCCTCGTCATGGGCGGTATTTTAGGGCTATCTAGTTTGGGGGTTTATAGTGTGGTTGCCCATGCCTACTATGAAACCATAGACCAGGGATTGCAATCAGTCGCAAACGCACTCCATAAAAGTATTGAACCGGCTTGGCAACAACCCGGACAATTACAACGCCTGAATAAAGAATTTTCTTTAGAATTATGTGTGGGTCAGACAAATTGTTTGCCTAAAAGAACATCTATTAAAAAATCAATCACAGAGGTGGCGAATCCAGTTAATTACTATATCCGCTTATTGGATCGCTCAGGAAAACTTTTTGCTAGTGGAGGCATGGAACTTGACAATTTTCCGATTACCTCAGCATTAGAGCATTGGCAAATATTAACAGATGACTCTGGCACTCGATACCGCGAAATCACTTTACCTTTGTATACTCAAAACCAGGTTTCGGGTTATCTACAAGTGGCGCGTAGTATCACTGATTTAGACCAACATATTGCTTATTTAAGATTAGCTTTGGTGTTGGGATTGCCAATTTCCATGATTTTCGTTGGGTTGTCTAGTTGGTGGTTGGCAGGAAGGGCAATGCAACCTGTATATCTTTCCTACCAACAAATGCAACAATTTACTGCTGATGCTGCCCATGAGTTTCGCACACCTTTAGCAGCAATGTACTCTACTATTGAAGCTGCTATTAAGTTACAGCAAGAACCAAAATCTAATGGGGGAATTTTAGATGTACTCAAACGCCAAAATCGGCGCTTATCACAATTAGTTGGAGATTTATTGCTATTAACTAGGATAGACCAAAAAGAACTAACAGGAGAATATCAATCTTGCTGTTTGAATGATTTAATTAGCGATTTAACTGAGGAATTAGCATTTTTGGCAGTAGAAACTAAGGTAAATCTCTCTAAACAGGTGCAAGTCTCAGAAAAACTGTATGTGATGGGATATGAAGAACAGCTTTATCGCTTAATTTCCAACTTAATTGCCAATGCAATTCAAGCTACATCTAGCGGTGGAAAAGTCACGGTTTTTTTAGAAAAGAGTGAGCTTTACGCCATGATTAAAGTTGAAGATACAGGAATTGGTATTGCTGTTGAACATCAACAGCGAATTTTTGATCGCTTCTACCGAGTAGATCGCAACCGCTCTCGCACCTCTGGCGGTTCAGGATTGGGATTAGCCATCGCAATCGCGATCGCCAGAGCGCATAAAGGCAATATTCACGTTCAAAGTCAACCTGGCCTAGGTAGTACATTTACAGTTCGACTTCCTCTTTCATCGTGATTTCTGGAAATAAATGTTGCTATTTAGTGCATTATTTATCTTGATAACAATATTCTATGCTAAGTAAGTTGGTGGGAATAACCAAATTATATTACGAAATATAAATATGCTTAAAACCCTTACCAATGACCAATGACAAAGGACTAATGACTAATGACAGTCACCGCCAGTTAGCTTTAATTACACCGACTTACTTAAAGCTTTTGTTTAAAATCCAGAATCTAAAATCATTTGATTTGGAGGAGTTTTGATAAATAATATTCGCGATCGCTTTCGGGGTTTTAAGCGCAAAAGAGTTGAACCATCACAACTAAAACAGTTAGTACATGAATTGTTGGAAGAGTCTAGTCTCGACGCAACATATTTGATTTTGATTATTGGCTCATGTGCGTTAGCGAAGCTCCTCCGAAGGAGATCGCTACATTTGGTCTACTTGCCAATAGCAATGCTGTAATTATCGGCGCAATGATTATTGCACCTCTAATGTTGCCAATTCGAGGTTTAGCCTTTGGTGCATTAATTGGAAATATTAACCTATTTCGTAAAGGCGTAATAGCAGTATTTTTAGGCACATTACTAGCACTTTTAATTTCTTGCAGTATCGGTTGGATCGTTAATCTACCTAGTTTCGGCAGTGAAGTGCTATCTCGCTCCAAACCTAACCTACTTGATTTGGGTATTGCAGTCGCAGCAGGTTATATCAGTGGCTACGCTAAGGTTAATTCAAAAATCTCTGCTAGTGTGGCAGGGACAGCAATAGCTGTTGCCCTTATGCCCCCAATTTGCGTCATCGGTTTAGGTCTAGCAAAATTTAACTTGTCACTCAGCTTAGGAGCGACTTTGCTCTACCTAACGAACCTTTTGGGTATTAGCCTTGCTTGTATGCTGACATTTTTATTCACCGGCTATTCTCCTGTCGATCGCGCCCAAAAAGCGCTGCTATGGGCATTGGCGTTAACAGGTGTTTTACTGATACCTTTAACTGTGAGCTTTACCCGATTAGTTAGACAAGCAGAACTCGAAACCCATTTGAGAAAGGCACTGCTGAACCGAACTGTAACTTTTCAACGTTTGGAACTACTGAAAACTGATACTAATTGGCTGAGTAATCCGCCCCAAGTTCGCTTGAGTGTTAGCGCACAAGAAGCTGTAACATCAAAGCAAGTAAGTCTGTTAGAAGCGTTTATTGAAAAAGAAACTGGGCAACGTTTTTACCTGATTTTTGAAGTTAGTCAGGTGAAAGAAGTCAGAAGAGAAAAATCAGATTCTCCTCACAAATAAAATAGATATCGACCGAGTTTAAATATCCGTTATTCTAAACTCTTCTACAGACGTAGAAGTGCTACCTCTGTACATTCATTTTTACCAGATGTCTAATATCTAAAATCCTATTATCTTGCCATAAAATAAATTTTTCATCCTATTTATAGATAGGAAAAACTAACTAAAGGTGGAGTTAAGTATCAGGATATTTTTATATGTTAATTAAGGTTGACTAATTAAGCAAGTAAGATCATGAATGCAGATATATCCGCACTCTGGGACAGAGTTCAGGGAATGATTAACGGATTCATTGTCTTACTGCCGAATATCGTGCTGGCATTGATTGTCTTTGCAATCTTCTTCGCGGTGGCTAGAGCGATTAAGAGAGTAGTTAAACGATTGACTCGCGATCGCCACCAAGCTCGGAATCTAGGACTAGTACTGGGACGCTTGGCGCAAGGTACAATACTGTTAATCGGGCTATTTGTTGCTTTGTCGATTGTAATACCGACATTCCGAGCCGGAGATTTGATACAACTACTGGGCATTAGCGGCGTAGCTATCGGCTTTGCCTTTCGTGACATCCTACAAAACTTCTTGGCTGGGATTCTGATTCTCTTGACAGAGCCGTTCCAAATCAATGACCAAATAGTTTTTAAAGATTTTGAAGGGACTGTAGAAAATATTGAGACACGAGCGACAACAATTAGAACTTACGATGGTCGCCGTATTGTGATTCCTAACTCAGAATTGTTCACTAATTCGGTAACTGTAAACACTGCCTTTGACAGTCGCCGACTACAGTATGATGTCGGTATTGGTTACGGCGATGATATAGACCGAGCCAAGGAGTTAATGCTTGAAGCATTGCATAGTGTGCCGGAAATACTGAAAGACCCTGCACCTGATGTGCTGCTCATGGAACTTGCCGAAAGTACCGTTAATATCCGCGTTCGTTGGTGGATTAACCCGCCACGACGTGCAGATGACCTCGCCTCAAGGGACAAGGTGCTTTCTACAATTAAGAAAACGTTAGTTGAAAACGGCATTGATTTACCCTTTCCCACACAGCAAATTTTATTCCATGACCAGACAGAAGAGATAGATGGCGATCGCTCCCGTCAGCGAGAAGGTTGGCCATCTGGTAAAGGCAAAGTACCAAAACCCCGCAACATTGGTGATTCACTCAGGTTACTTGCTCAAGAGCGCTCCTCACGAGATGACAACGGTAAGGTAGATGCTCAAATCAACGAACAATGAGAAACGTTAAATTAAGCAAACTTTGGGATCAGTTGCACTCAAGCTACTGGTTTATCCCAGCAGTAATGGCGGTAGTAGCTACTGCTTTAGCTTTCACAATGCTTACTCTTGACCGCACAGGCAAAGTGGGAATTGATTATTGGTGGATGTACACTGGTGGCGCAGATGGAGCGCGATCGCTTCTCGGATCGGTTACAGGTTCAATGATTAGCGTTGCTGCGACAGCTTTTTCAATTACAATCGTGGCGCTTCAGCTGGCTGCTTCCAATTTTGGTCCGCGGCTTTTGCGTAATTTTATGCAAGACACTGGGAATCAGGTTGTACTTGGCACATTCATTGGCACTTTTATCTACTGCTTACTAGTACTTCGGACAATTCATGGACAAGGAGATGGATATGAACAGTTTGTACCACAACTTGCAGTCACAGTTGGTACTTTACTCGCCATTGTTAGTATTGGTGTTTTGATTTATTTTATCCATCATGCTTCAACCATCATTCAGGCATCGCACGTAATTGGAAATGTTAGTAGTGATTTACACAAAACTATTGATCGCCTGTTTCCCGAAAAAATTGGATATAGTAAAGCACAGCAGCAGGTAACACCGTCCATCCCAGTTAACTTTGAAGAAGAAGCTTGTCCCATTCGAGCGATCGCCACGGGTTATTTACAAGCAATTGATGACCAAGAACTCATAAATATTGCTTGTAAATACAATCTACTAATACGGCTTCAGACTCGACCGGGAAAATTTATAGTCAAAGGTAGTGATTTAGTTATAGTTTTTCCTGGAGAAGTGTTAAATACAAAACTAGTTAATGAAATTAATGATGCTTTTATTCTGGGCATAGAACGTACAGAACAACAAGATGTAGAGTTTCCCATCGATCAATTAGTAGAAATTGCTCTGCGTGCCATTTCCCCCGGAATCAACGATCCATTTACTGCAATTCGCTGTATTGATAGAATTAGCGCCGGCTTATGTCACTTAGTGCAGAGGGATTTCCCTTCGCCCTACCGTTGCGATCGCAATAAAAAATTACGCATAATTGCCGAAGGAGCAGATTTTCAAAGATTGCTTGACCGTGCCTTTAATCAAATTCGGCAATATGGAAAGTCAGATGCAGGAGTAACTATTCGGTTATTAGAAACTATAGCTACCATTGCCAATTACACAAACAATAGTCAATACTGTAAAGCCTTACGATATCATGCTGACATGATTTTGCAGGACAGTAATGAGGGGCTATCACAAGAACAAGACCGCAAAGATGTACAAGAACGGTATTATGCTGTTATTAAATCTTTAGACTGTAACAGTGCTATTAAAAATTGGGATTAATCAGCAATGTTAACTTTAGTATAAAAACTATGAAAAAGGTATATATCAGTCCTAAGTTATTTCTAAAAATTTCTCTTGATTCTTCTCTCTGTGTTGCGCCAGTTGCTACAAGTCGGGGAACCCGCCCAACACACTGGCTTCTCTGCGCCTCTGTGGTTCGATTAAAAAATAATTTTAAAACTCACAAATGAACTTAAATTTTCTACATTCCCTTAAATCATCTACTTAGGAGGCATATATGTTAGATATAGAACAATTTTCACATCCACCAAAAAAACAAGAATTTGCTGCAATCTTTCGTTTAGTAAGTCGAATTAGTTTTTGGGTACAGTTAGTACTTGGTGGTGTTTCTGGCATTGCTGTATTCTTGTCTTGCTTTAGTCGTAGCATTACCACTCAAACAAACAATGCAGGTATAGGGTTTGGGATATTTTTGGCTATTGTTGGTATTTTATTGCTGTGCTTTCGAGTCTATTGGGCTTTAGGTTATCGGAAAATGGCTAAACTTTTACAAACACCAAATTCTGAAACCCATCCCAAAAAAGAAGAGGTAATTCAAAATTTACAAATTGGATTGATCGTCAGTTTAGTAGGCTTATTAATAGCTTTTATTGCTTCGGAAGTGACGGTTACGGTTATATTGGGTAAAGCAGTAGCACAACCTCAAGGTGTCGCAATTTATCAACCAGAAAATGTAATTCGTTCGCTAGATATTTTTGTAATGTTAGCAAACGTAAACATGATTGGCGCTCACTTTTTTGGTGGAGTTACCTCTCTTGGTCTACTCTATTGGTTGGAAGAGTAATAGGTACAGATTTATCGGGGTAAAATGTTGGGGATTTGATAGTTTATCTATTTTAATTCATGCTAAATATTCTATTTAACTGCAATCCCCTTATGGCATTAGATTCTACCACGAGTGAAGTTGTAATTGCAGGACAACTCAAGCAATTTCTACTAGTATTATCTGTCTCATTGGGTGTAGCAACACTACCGCAAATTTTTAGTTGGTTGCGCCGCATTCCTTATACACTATTACTAGTCATAGTGGGATTAGGATTAGCATTCGTGAATGTGCGATTGGTTAATCTCTCTCCTGAATTGATTCTGATGATTTTCTTACCGCCACAGGGTTAGCGCGTCTCAAACCCTATTGACAGCAGGGGGATTATGGCAGAGGTAGTGAGTTTGAGAGAGCCGCAGCCAACACAGAAAGCATATAGCGATCATTCATAGCTGCTCGTCGTGATTTTTGGCGAATACTGCGACAAAAAGACGATTCTCGCTCTAATGCATTAAGAGCAATGCGACGTAGTAAAGCAAAGTTTTGTGGACTGTGTAAAGAACGAATTCGGCATTCATCCTCGTGGAAAGTAACATCCAATGTCCAATGAACAGAGTTTTCAATTCCCCAATGCTGTCGAATAGCGCTACCAATTTTGTGAGCATCACTGGTAAGACTAGTAATGTAAAATTGCACCTCGTGGGTAGTTTTATTCCAATGTTGAATTGAACGCACTACCATGACTACTGTTGTCAGTCCTGCCCACAAATCTTGTTGATGAAGTGCCGGAAGTTGTGACACTGGCACAGTGTAAACTTGACGATTTTCGATGCGGTGATGTCCCTTCTCTACTCGTTGACTAATGCTGACATTAACACCTGGAAATCTTTGTGCAATACTAGTTTCAAACCAATTCTTGACTTCTTGGTGCAGTCTGGGATGATTATCTTTGAGGCTCAAAACATAATCAGCATTTGCGGCGATGATTTTTTGGGCAATCAATTTTTGGGTACCCATTGCATCAATGGTGATGATGCATCCAGAGATGTCTAGTATTTCTAACAGTGCTGGAATCGCGGTAATTTCATTGGATTTGTCACTAACCTTTGTTTGTCCCAAGACTAAACGATGTTCACGCTTACCATGCACTAACCGTGTGTAAGGATTTTAGCTGAGATTCGCGGTTATATGAGCCTCTATGAGTTTTACCATCTATGGCTACTACTTCTACTCCTAATTTCTCAACTAATGATTGTACCCATACTCGAAAACATTGCTCAAACTCTTTTGGGTTTATTCTCTCAAATACTCTCCTAAAAGTATCGGGGCTGGGTATTCCTAATGGTAGTTCCAAAAACGTTTTCAACCATTCCTCTTTACTGAGTCCATACTCCTGAATATCTTCCCAACCTTGCGCTCCTGCTATTACTGCCAAAATTGCTATGGTGATGATATCAGTGAGTAAATGATATCTTGTCCTTTTCACTCTGGGGTCTTTTATTTGTGTGAAATATTCCTGAAACTTAGTGGTAATGTCTTTGCTATCTATGCTGGGTGCAAAAGATGCTTTGGTTTTGCTTTTCTTGTTCTCAAATCCGGTTGACATTACTCGAACCTTGCACCTAGATGGATTAAATCTTACCCTAGCTCGGATAGTGTCACTTTGTTTCCAACCTGATTACTAGATCAGGCAAGTCCGCTTGTCAATAGGGTTTGAGACGCGCTGACCCTGCTTACCGCCACTGCTGTTTGAAGCTGCTTGGAATTTGAAATGGTCTGACTTAAAGCGGGATTTGTTCCCTATTTGTCTGTATGCAGTAGTTGGGGTGATAATTTCTATTGCCGGAGTAGCAATTGGTCTTCATCAATTTGCTGGACTTGAACTTAGCATTGCTCTATTAGTTGGAGCTAGTCTATCAGCAACCGATCCGGTTTCGGTAACGGCTCTATTTCGGGAACTAGGAGCAAGCAAACGTCTAAGAACGCTGATGGAAGGAGAAAGTTTATTTAATGATGGTATGGCCGTTGTGGCTTTTGGCTTATTAGTTGCTCTGCCGTTAGGTACTGCCAAACTTGATTTACAGTCTGCAATATTCGAATTTTTTCAAGTAGTAGGCATTGGTATCAGCGTTGGAGGATTAATTGGGTTTGGTATTTCCTATCTAACACAACGTTTCGACTTACCATTAGTAGAACAATCTCTTACCCTGGTTTCTGCCTACAGCACTTACCTAATAACAGAATATTTGGGTGGTTCTGGAGTGATTGGAGTAGTCACCACAGCTTTAATTTTGGGCAACTTTGGCTCACGCATTGGCATGAACCCGCGCACGCGGATCATTGTTACTGAATTTTGGGAATTTTTAGCTTTTTTTGTAAATTCGATTGTTTTTCTCTTAATTGGCGATCAAATTCGCTTTGCTGTCTTAGGAGATAACCTAAAAAGTATTGCAGTCACAATTGTGGCGATGATTGTGGCACGGGCAGTATCTATTTATGCTTTAAGTAATCTTAGCAACTGGTTAGCTAAATCCGAAATTCCTTTATCTGAACAAACTGTATTAAAGAACTGTCACCTTTTTTGCAAACAAACTATGACAGAGCAGATGGGAAGGAATAAGTCTATACTGCATGGTAAGCGATCGCCAATTAACAATATTTTGACAGTTTTAATCGTCTTCCACAGCCTCAAATCCTCTCCCCATTATTCAGCAATTCGGGATGGTAATCAAATTACCATTCCTGAAAATTACTTATCCAAAGACTACAAAGCACCGGGATTTCGCCTTTCCTCCCTCGACAGTCCATTAAATCCATCAAATGGCAAAGAATCTGCGGAAACTCAGCAATAATACTAAACTAAATTAATTGGTGGAGATATACCATGCGAATACTGACTTTATTAGCATTAGCGATCGCAATCGCAGCTGTGACTTTCGCACTGCAAAACTCAGCCCCGGTAGCAGTACAATTTTTAGTGTGGCGATCGCTAGACTTGTGAATGGCGCTAATACTTCTGCTTACCTTTAGTTTTGGCGTGTTATTTGGCTTCATCATCTCATTATTTTCAGCCATCAAAGGTATGAGAAAAAGGTCTGAACTCATGCGGAAAATCGAACAACAGACCGACGATATTGAAGACCTAAATCGTCAACTAACAGAAGCAAACAATCAACTTCAGGTGCTGCAATCTACACAACCACAACACTATTTACCTCAAGACGCATCGTCAAATTATTCTTCAGATGCCTATCCAATACTGCTCGGTTAAGAGAAAATAGATGGTGGAATAAAGAATATTTTGTTCGCGTGTAGTTTACGAGAACAAAAAACAGCTAAAACCCACATTCCGCAGGTTAGTTAAGAAAGAAGATAATATTTTCGACAAGGAGCGCCAAAAAACTGAAGAATCCATTGCCTTTCATGGGTTAAGTTGGCAATTTGCTTGATTTGGGAGACGGTAACCAAATGAATTGACATAAAACATTGGAACACCCAACGTAAGGTGGGAGTAGAAGTTGGTTTACCCAACTGATTATCAATAGTTTTTTTTGCCCGTTCTAAGGCTTGACGTAAAGCTCTTTGACCCAGACTATAAACAAGCAAGCACAAACCCATAATCATTGCTAATGCGGCAACTCGCTCAGTCGAATTGAGAAAGACACTGGAAGTAAAAAATAAAGGGTCTTTGAGAAATCGGAAACCACGCTCAGTAGACTGCTGTGCCTTATATTCACGTAAAACATCTTCATCGCTGAGTTCTTCGGCATCGAGGACATTGGTCGCTAAAATAAATCTTCCAGCGCGTTTGGTTTCGATGGCGATGGCTATTTCCTTGGGTTCTAGCGTGGCATCGACTTGGTAGTAAAAGGTAGGGGCAGCATCCTTACTGGGTCTACCACGTCCAGTATGTTTTTTTACTTCCTTAACCTGGATATTAGCCAGTTGGTGTAAGGGCAACTTAGAACTGAGCCGTTGTGCCGCAATCAGAGCATCTTTTGAGCAAGCAAATTCTTGGTTTGACAACTGCCGAAGTTCGGATTGGGCAACTGATAACTTTTTAATTAAACGTTTTTCCAACTGCTTGAGGTCAGCTTCTTTTCTGGCTTGACTTTCGTTAGTCCCGCCTCATATAATTTGTCCAATACTCGACCCAAACGGTCATCGTTTAAGTGTTCTGGACGTATTCCTTCTCCTAAAAGATGCTCGGTAGCTTTGCCTACGAAAAACTTTTCAAACAAATATAACGGCGCACTCACGAATCCTAATCCGTTTAAAATCATTGCTTTTACAACTTGACCTGCACTGATGATTTCTTGAGAGTGAGTTCCCAGCAGTCGGTTAATTTGTTCTACTAAATTCATCTCATCACAGATGCCTGCGACTATGCCGCAGTGATCAATATCCTGTACCCTGATATTTAATGATGCTGTCATGCTTCTAAAATGCAGCATTTAGGTCATTTTCAAAAATACAGCATTTACGAGCGCACCTGCGGAATCTGGGCTAAAAACGCTGCTTGTACCTGAAGGCACTCTTGAAAAATTTAATTGTCAATTGCTGAGAATATTTTTAACCTGTTGAACTATAAATTGAGGATGAATAATTTACTGTATCGCCCAAATAATGGATGTATTCAACTTGCTTTCCTAAAAATTTGAAAGGATAGTAGTTGTCGAGGAGTGCCATTATTTCTATGACATCGTTTTTTACTCTGAAGCTTTGAGCGACTTTTCTTGACGACTCTGGGATTACTTCTGTGCTGTGATAGTGGAATTTTTAATTCTTTTATTTCCAAAGTTAACCAACTAAAAAATACATTAATATCTGGGAATACTTCTACTGCAATTTGGAACAAAGGGATAGCACGTCTAACCACTCTCAGGCTACCAGTAAAACTTAGACGTAATGGAGATAATCCTACTTTCTCAGCACTTTGAAACATTAAACAACGTATACAATAATGTCCCAGTAACCAGCCATAAATTTCTTGGACTACTTCACGAGGATTTTTCGAGCGAATAGGAGTTTTTCGACCATTTAAATGGACTTTTAATTCATCCAAAGTATTCTCTGCTTCCCAACGCTGGTGATACTCAGTTGCTAAAAGCAAAGCCGGAAAAATCGAAATATCCATTAAATCGGTAATCAGACGATAAACTTTTTCTGTACCGTTCTCTTCAACAGTATATTCTATTACGCGGATAGGAATTCGGGTTGCACCCTTCTTCTTAGACTTACCATCAGGGGCAATCCATGACTTATAAGAACCATCATCAAAAGTTTGAACAACCTCGAATTTAACGTGGGCTGGTACACGTCCAAGAATATGGCATTTTTGTTTAATTGCAGCATTAACCATCTTGAATGAATGTAGTCCCCTATCCCACATCAGCAACATCCCATCACTAACACTTCGTAATAATTTTAAAGCTCCTTTTCTTCACCAATTCGATAAGGACTAATGAATGCATCAGTAATTAAATGAGTCCCTGCTTCTACTAAAAAAACTAATCTGGCTTTAGGAAATGCTGGATATGTACCAGGACGCGAACCTGGATAACCAAATACTCTGGCATTCTCTTGAGTCTCAGGAATGTCCATTACTGTCCCATCTACAGCCATTATTCTTAACCCTCCCAAAAAAGCACCTGGTGTTAAAGGCGTTGCTAATGGCTTTGCAACCATCTCAAACAAACGTGTCATTACAGATGCTCCGGTTCGTTGCCGTGCTTCGGTAATTGATGAAGAAGTTGGTGTTTTAAAACGTATTAATTCCGGTATGCGTAAACTGGCGAAACCATGAATCAGATTTTTGAACACCGATACAATAGAGTCCGATGACCAAAAACTCATGGCTATTACCAAAACCACAACTACATGAGTCGGAAGTATTCGTTGTCGTTGTCCAACAGAAGAAGTACTGATAATTGCGTTCGTTATGGTTTGAGATGGAATTACTTTATCCATTGCCAGAAGTAATTGGCTTGGGGTAATGTATGGCTGTTGAACCTCAAAGTTAGGGACTTCCAGAAAATAAAATATACAGATAATAAAAATGATAATCATTGTTAGGGGGGTGGGAGAGGCTGCCAACGGCAGCCTCTCCCACCCCAAGTTGTAGTAAATTGAATGATGATTCGATTTTGGGATGTTTGAGGTGTCAATACAATTAACAGATTCATTGAAAAAGTTATTGAAGGAAACCGCACATCAATTAAAGGGAGCAGCTAAACGTAGGTTCATTGCACAAACAGTTGTGGCATTAAGACACGGAGGAAAGTCTATAGCAGAGCGAGAGTTAGGATGGAACCGTGTAACTATTGGTAAAGGAATTAAAGAATTAAATAGTGGTATCACTTGTGTGGATAATTATCAAGGTAGAGGAAGAAAAAAAGCAGAAGAACACCTACCAACTCTTTTAGAAGATATCAAAAAACTAGTCGATTCTCAAAGTCAAATAGACCCGACTTTTAAAAGTCAAAGACTCTATACCCGACTGGGCGCATCTGTTGTAAGACATCAATTAATTGAAAAATTTGGTTATGCTGAAGAAGAATTACCAACTTCAGAAACAATTCGTGTCAAGTTAAATGATTTAGGGTATCGCCTCAAGAGGGTTGCCAAAATTCAACCTCAAAAAAAATTCCCGAAACTGATGCAATCTTTGAGCAATTAGCTATAGTTCACCAAGAAGCTTCAGATGACCCAACTATTTTACGTTTAAGCTTGGATGCGAAAGCTCGCGTAAATATCGGCTCCTTTGATCGTGGTGGTAGAAATCGAGTACCAACAGAAACTGATGACCACGACTTCAAACCAAAAACAACTGTAGCTCCTTATGGTATCTTTCTTCCAGACCTTGACGAGCTATTTTTGTATTTTACAGAATCCAAAGTAACTAGCGATTTTATCGTTGACATTTTAGGGGATTTTTGGAAATCAGAAAGCTGGCGATTTTCGGAAATAAAAACTTTACTTATTAATCAAGATAATGGAGGAGAAAATAGTTCTCGACGTACTCAGTTTATGAAACGTATAGTTGAATTTGCTCAATCATACAAATTAAATATACGTTTAGCTTATTACCCTCCCTATCACAGTAAATATAATCCAATTGAAAGAACTTGGGCTGTTTTGGAGAATCATTGGAATGGCAGTATTTTAGACGATGTGGAAACTGCATTAAATTTTGCTAAGACTATGACGTGGAATGGTAAAAGTCCAGTTGTTAAGTTAGTTACTCAGACTTACTCTAGCGGAGTCCGTCTAACTAAAAAAGCTATGCAAGAAATTGAAAATAAGATTGAACGTTTGACTAATTTTACCGAAGATAATTTACCAAATTTAGGTAAGTGGTTTATTGATATCTGTTGTGGAGTAACGTAATTTTCAAAAAGTTAAAAGCGCAAAAATAGTCGATAGCAATTCAGCTCACTGCATTTAAGAACTCTCTTTGTGCAGACATTTATCTTGCCTATTTATTGAGGGAGAAAGGGGTTGCCGTTGGCAACCCCTTTCTCCCCCTTAAAATGATTATCATTTTTATTGACTGTATATTTTATTCTCTGGAAGTCCCTAAGAGATGGGGCCTATTTTCGTTAAAATTCTGTCGCCACTCCCCTACAACATTTAAATTTCCCGTCAAAAATCCATTTTTGCAAGCATGACGCTGAATCTTACCACTGGATGTCTTTAATATACTCGCCGTCTTAAGCAGCAATACCGCATAAACTTGTAACTCATGCTGCTCTGATACAGCTTCACAGATTGCTCCAACTAACTCATCAACATTCAGTTCCCGCAGGTAATTGCGATGCACTTCTTGAACTACAACTAGTCTTTCTTCTCCTTCTACTTCCACAGCAAACGCAGCACCCCAATCAGGTCTTAAAGCTGGGTGACTCTGCTGCACCGTCAGTTCAATGTCTTGAGGATAATGGTTGCGACCTCTAATAATAATTACATCTTTGAGCCGCCCAGTGATAAACAACTCACCATCCTTTAAAAATCCCAAATCCCCAGTACGTAGAAACGGTTGTTCTTTAGTGCCTCGTAATTGTGCCTTAAAGGTTTCCTCAGTCTGCTCTGGTCGCTGCCAATAACCCTGAGTTACACTACGTCCTGATATCCAAATTTCCCCGACTTGATTGAGAAGGCATTGTGTTAGGGATTCTGGGTCAGCGATGACGATTTTGGTATCAAGCCATTCGCATCCACACCCTACTAACTGCCTCACATTTTGAGTATTCGATGATGCTTCGACAATTTGATTTTGTGCTAATTCATCAGCTTTAACAGTACAGTAAACTGGCTCTGCTTCACCTAGTCCCCCAGAAATCATCAAGGTTGCTTCAGCCATGCCATAACAGGGATATAAGAAGTTAGAACGGAAACCACAAGGCTGGAATTTTTTGGCAAATCGTTCTAAAGTATGGCGGCGGACGGGTTCTGCACCATTGTAGGCAAAACGCCAAGTGCTGAGATCGAGGGTTGCTAATTGCTCCTGTGTAATCCTGTTGATGCACAGTTCATAGGCAAAGTTCGGGCCACCCGAATGGGTTGCGTTATAATGTGAAATTGCCTGTAGCCACCGAATGGGTTGCTGCACAAAGGCTGTTGGTGACATCAAGATGACTGGTACTCCTGTGTACAGGGGTTCGAGAATCCCCAAAATCAGCCCCATATCATGAAAACTAGGTAGCCAAGATACAGCCACACTAGCTGGTGTGAAGGCAAATGCTTGCTTCATGTATTCACAGTTATGCAGCAAGTTGTCGTGACTCACCATCACTCCTTTTGGTGTGCCTGTAGAACCAGATGTATATTGCAGAAAAGCTAAATTCTCGCTGTTAATTTCCGATTTTTGCCAATTTTTGGCTTGGTTGCTATCTATATTATCTGTAGCCAGAATGTGTAGTGTATTTAGTTCTGAGTTTTGGTCAAAGCTACGCTTTATATTCTTTAACAGTGAATTAGTTGTGAGTACAATCTTTGCTGAAGCATCGGACACAATCGCAGATAACCGCGTCATTTTTTGATTTGGTCGGGGTGGATAAGCTGGTACGGCTATCACACCAGCATATAAGCATCCAAAAAAAGCAGCGATAAATTCTAGTCCTGGTGGATAAAGTAATAAAGCTCGTTCACCCGTTAATTCTAGAGATTGTAACTGGGAAGCGATCGCTCGTGACAGTATATCCAACTGTTGATAAGACAGTCTAAGTGTTTCTTTTTCGCCTTCTTGAAGAAAGATATAAGCTATTTTGTCAGGCTGATGTATTGCTCTATAACTCAGAAGCTCTATCCAAGTTAAAAATTTAGACATAAATTTTTGCTAGCTCTCATGTGGCTTAAAGTAAGATTTTGCTGTTTTTGAGAAAAGTCTATTTTCTCACTCCAAAGGCAAGGCGATGCCTAAATCATTCCTATTTCTGACCCTAAGCAATGTGCTTCTTAAGAGATAATCGATTTTACATGGATTGCCTTGGTGAACGCATCGTATATTTGTCCTATTTTTGACTAGGATCAACGACCTATATAAGTGTTAATTATGAATAGAAAATAACCTCAAGAGCCTATAAGCTTAATTCTCGACTCCTTCCCTCTCCCCCTATGCACGATTATCATCTTTATTTAAGTGGTTTTGAGTATTTGGACTGATTGACAAAATGCACTTTACCTTAACCTCTCACGGATGCTCAGTAGAGTATTTTTGTGAAAGTGCGCCTAATGTAAGCGATCGCTTCTCCCCTATCCTTGTTACAACCGCGCCTCCACAGCCGACGATTGCTCCTTGGGGTAATGGTGGATTTATGTTTGACAAATGAGTGATAACCATTGGTTAACACGCATTCAGCTAAGGGTGTTGCATTGGGCTTGGTTTATTGCGTCTAATCCTTGCATAGTGAAGCTTTAAAAGTTTTTCGCTCTTTTTACGGAAAGTACAAAACTTGAATAGATAATGTAAAGGCGTTAAGTTGCTGTAACGCTCTTTCGGTTACTTCGCAGAATTCAGGCGATATTAATATCATTCACACATTTGGACTTGAGATATTGCAAAACCTCTTGATATATCTGACTGCTAACGCGATCGCCCCTTCTACCATTCTCTAATTTAATATCATCAACGAAGAAATTGAGCTTAAATTCAGCATAGGTAATCCCATCATCGCTATGATTTGTACCTTTGATTAAAACTTGTGGTTCTTGCCACTTTTGTCGCGGTTCTTTGAATCGTTCCCGAACCCATTTATTTAATTCCATTACATAATCATCAATCCGAGTTTCTTCACTTTGGGGATTAGAAATTTTTTGGTATAAACGCTGCGATCTTCGCTTGAGTAGATTAAGTTTACGTTCCCACTCTTCAGAAACCATGTAACTATCATTATCCAAGAGATTTGGATCGCGAATCCAGATGCGATACCATTCCCGGACTAACTCAATCAACGAATCTTGAACTCTGATTTCTTGCAAGTTAAAAATAGTACGATTGTTTTGAGCTTCCGCAATTGCTTCTAACCCAATCAAAGCTAGTATATCCTTATACTCCTGCTGTACATTATTAATTTCATCTTGAGTTAACCCACCCTTTTCGGCAAACTGGAGTGTAACAACTAGTGTTTCTAGTCCTATTTGAATCTCTTCTAATTTATAGTTAACTTCCTGTTCTGCAATTAAGCGCAATTTACCTATTTTTTGTTGTTCTGTTAGTTCATCAATTTGATAGTAATCATCAAATATTTCTAATTTTTTATCAATATCTCCTAACGTATCTGGATGAGATAGAATAATTTTTACTATCATCTGTTTAGCTTCATACATATCGTACTTGACTAATACTTCTACCTGACTGGAGTGATGATAATAAGCTGTAGGACGGCTGAGGTTAATAATATTCTGGCTTTGTAAATTACTATTAGGAATATAAATATTATAATGTTTGTCAGGTACATAAAGTTGCGTAACCCGTACACCAATTTTTCTTAGTATGGCAATAGAACCGTCCTCAAGTCGCAAAACATCACCAAACTGGAAGGGTGTATCAATCAACAACACAACACCACTAAAGAAGTTTGCCAGGATGCCTTGAGCTGCAAAACCAATTACAAATGTCGCACCACCTAAAGCTACCCAAATACCAGTAAGATCGACTCCAAAGGAACGTAAAACCAAAAAAGCAGCTATCAAGTAAATTACAACAGGAACTACTGCTTCTAAGAGAGGTAGTAGCACATCGTCCCACATGGCTTCTGTTTGTTGAGTATACTGCTTCAGGTAATAGATAAAAACTTCAATAAAAATTTGTACTATCCAATAGCTAATTGATATGATTATTCCGGCTGTTATGATATTCTCAAAGCTGTCAATCACTGTACCTGAAGGCAGACTCTCGAAGGTTAATTTTAGGACACCCAACACAAAAGTAGCTAGAGCCGGATAAGCCGAAACGTTAAGGGTAACTAGGGCAATATCTCGTTCAAATTTGCGAAAAATAGAACGCAATACATAAAATAAAATGACGTAAAGTAAAATGCCGCCAACAAATGTGATTAGTAAGCTACTCACAACGAAAGCCCAAGTATTTGTTTCAAATGGTAAAAATTTGTTTAGCATTGTAGTAGTTTTATTGCTCTAATTTATAATTGTTTCATGACATTAAATTTATCTTAGATCAAAAGATAATGTTTAAAACCCTCATCAGATAAGGGCTTTAAATATTATAAAAGCTATGTAGTATAATAAGTACCGAAGAGCCTAAAAACTAACGTTCAACAGTAGCAATGCTTTAAGATTTTTAGTATATTTATTATTCAATTTCGAGTTTGAGTCCAGGGAGTAAACGTTCTAGATTTTTCAAGGATTTTCCTTGCCAAGGCATAGTATTTGAACCTAAAACAAGCAACTGAATTCCTTTTTTCTTACGCAAGCTCAGGACAAATTTTGATAACATACTAATACCAGAACTATTGAGAAATGCTAAATCTCTTAAGTTCAAAGTCATCGTTGCAGGATCGGTTGCAGCAATTTTATTGAGTAGATTGGTAATTGGTTCATATTCACTCGATCCCCCAAGGCTCAATTCTCCTTTAAAGTTGACTGTTGCAGAGTCTGTATCAGCTTCAACGGTATAATCTCCATCTTTAATCTCTTGCAAAACCATAATATGTTCTTTTCCTAAATAAACAATGTTTGAATCAGATACCGACGAGTACTATACCTTAAATTGTGCCATTGTAGTTACGGCCATAATTATAGATTCTTGCTGAATAGTTTCTAATTTCCAACCAATTTTGGCTGAGTAGTCATTAATCATGGTTAATAGTCCTAAGCCAGAAGTTCCATTTTTTTCAGCGCTTTTTTCAACTTGATGCACAAACATTTCATGGGTATTTGAAGTTAAGATTTTTTCAATAACTGCCCTCAATTTAGCTTCAGTTTCCAATTTAATACTATTGCTGGCGAAAATCACCGCAGTGACACTATCTGCGTTATTCAAAAAATGAATACCAATTCTTACTTTGTAGTTAGAACTATCATCATTAAACTTTATGGCATTTTCTAAAAGTTCGTTGGCGACATAGCTAACAGCACTTTTATTTTCTTTGATTATTTGTTCTTGATTTGGTTCATCTTCATCTACAGCTAAAAAGTTGGCAAAGTAGTCTGCAAAAAAATGTGCTGAAAGACGATTGCTACGCCAACGTTGTTTGATTGGGCGAGAACTGGGTGTAAAATAAAGTTCAAGAGAATCATGTTCTGGAGGAAAGTCAGAGATCAGATCACCAAATGATTCAGTTTTGATTATAGTAGAGACTGTAGATATTGGGAGCATACTTTTTTAATCTCAAAATAATTGTACATGAATGCAGGTTAAGCGCCAATAAGAAAAGTTTTAAAAGGTAAGAATTCAAAAGGCAGAATAGTTAAATAATCAAAAAAATTTTTATGAATAAATATATTAGGCATTCAAGATTTCTTATAAATTATGACTCTTGAATTCTGGATACTGAATTCTTATTTTAAAAATTGAATTTAATGATTTAATACCACAATTATGCAATGCCCAATAAGCTAAAATCTAAGTCGATGATCGTATAGCAGTTTTAAATCATTTTTTAAATAAATTAACTGTAGAGGCACAGAGAGGAAATTGGAGATTTTCATGACTCATTTTGGATTGCTAGAGCATTTTTTATATTTGTCGATATTAACTTTCAGAGACTTCTTCCTGTCGCTTGAATACTAGCAATGTGATGTCATCAAATACTTTTTGTTTACCAATATGTCGTCGCACATCTAAAATTACTGCATCTTTAATTTCTGATGCTGATTTGTGCCAGTTGTGACTGATTATTTCACATAACGGTTCAAGTCCGTATTGATTTTTATTGATGTCTTTGGCTTCGGTAATACCATCGGTGTAGAGGACAACCCCATCACCTGGTTGTAATTCCAGGGTTATATCGCTAATAAAATCAGTTATGTCATCATCTAAACCAATGGGGAAACCCAAGTCCATCGTGTCAATAAGCTCAATTTGCCCACCTTTGCGGATGATGATTGTTTCTTCGTGCTGTCCACTGATACTTATTTGCCCTTGAGCATAGTTGAGAATCACCAATGTCAAGTTCTTCTCAGAGTTCATCCGTTGCACGTTCTTACAGATGGTGCGGTTGAGTGTGTCAAAGAAGCGCACTGAATCAGATTCGCGGATTTCTTTGAGGAGGCGAACTGCTGTTTGTGTCATTAACATTAACAATCCACTTTCTAGTCCATGTCCAGTTACGTCTCCAATACCAAGAGTTACTACTCCGTCGGTGTGCAGTACATCGTAGTAATCGCCGCCGACTTCATCCGCAGCTTCCATAAAGCCAGCAATATCTAGTCCTTCAATAGCTTCTAGTTCTTCTGGTTTTGGGAGAATCATCTGTTGCATTCGCCGAATTATATCGAGTTCGGCACTCATGCGGAGGTTTTCTCCTTTGAGTTTTTCATTGAGAATATTAATTTCTTCATTAGCTTCGGCTAGTTCAGCAGTGCGTTCTTGAACTTTAATTTCTAGATTGTGGGCATAATCTTCCAATTGCCGATAGGAAAGCATCAGATTTTTCCATAAAACCTGTACAAGACCAATTATTAAGGCGCTGATAACAGTTAATAATGGTGTAAATACAGGAATTAACCAACCACCAAGAAAAGCAATGTAAGCACTGCTAAAAATAATCACCACAGCTAGTAATAAACCACCTATGGTCAGCCAACGTTTTTTAATATAAATTGTGCCAAAGGTGGCACTGTATCCAGACCAAAAGATGATTAAGAACCAGTTTAGAGGTTTAACGATAGCTCGCATCATTGGGCGGCCATCTATGGCGGCGCTGAGAATCTGACTGGTAAGATTTGCGTGAACTACTACTCCAGGGACTAGCTCTGTAGGAAAAAATAAATTGCTATTGTAAGGTGTACTATAGCTATCATTTAAACTGGGAGCTTTTGCACCGATCAAAACTAGGCGATCGCGTATAAAATTAGCAGGTATGCGATTTTCTAAAACATCGGTCATGGAAATATGAGGAAAGCTCTCTAGCCCACCTCGATAATTAATTAAAACTTGATATCCTCCCATGTCAGCTTCGTTGTATTGCCCATCATTGCTAGATAGAGGTACAAACTTAGCTTTACCTAAACCGTAGATTTGTTTATCTGCGTTGATTGATTTTAATTCAATGCCTGCTTTTTCTAAATATATTAAGGCTAGTTTAACTCCTAGCCCTTGAGCTAAACTTTGATCGGGTTTACCTAATAAAATAATACCGCGTCGGATTTTGCCATCTGTATCTAAGAGTAAGTCGTTGGCAGCTACTTGACTCTGTTTAGCTAAAATTGGTGGTGGTGCAACTGGTTTTCCGGCAACTTTTTCAATGCCAATAAAATTGGGAGTATTTTGAAATTCTTTGACGAGTTCTGCGTGTCCCGGTTCTACAGGTAAATCTCGATAAATATCGATGGCGATCGCTCTTGGTTGTTGTGCTTTGATATTGTGAATCATTTTCGCCATAACGCGATCGGACATCGGCCATTGCTTGACATATTGAATATCTGGCTCATCAATTGTGACAATCACAATTCGTTTGTCTATAGCTTCTTGCGGACGAATACGAAATAATTGATCTAAAGTTACCCATTCTAAAATTCTAAAAACACCTATATTACTCCCTGCAATGACCAATCCGGCAACACAGGGAGTAATTATCAGCGTTCCTTGCCATTTTTTAAGTGATTTTTTGAGTTTTTGCCACATTATTCTTCAAAAAGCGTCTGTCAATGGTTGAGAGGCAATATTTTCTAGTCCAACTTGCTTGAGTAAATCGTGCCATTCAGTAGCGAAAGCTTTATTATTTGGTTGCGATCGCTTTGCCGCCGCTAAAATTTTTAGGGTATCATACCATACACCAGCCTCAGCATATTTAGTGGCTAATTCCACAGGAGATGAGGCTAACTCCTGCTCATTAAATGTAGCCTTGACTCGTTTTATCCACCCTGTTACAGAATAATTATCAGGTCGGAGAATTCCGCCTGGTTCAATAGGTGCAAAATACCACAGGTAATTTTTATCTATTACTAAAGGTGGTGCTGCTGGAGGTAACGTAATACTAACTACACCACCATCGGGAGGAACTTTTAGCATTGTCGAATAATGGGGATTTCCGTCTTCGTCTTGGAGGCTGAAAAATACGGTTTCTGCGCCAACTGGAGGCAAATAGACAAAAATTGTGGGGCTTGCTAATACAGTGCGTCCCTGTTTGGTAGGGGGAACTAATGCTGTTAATGGTGCAGTTTTTCCCCTTGTACCACCACCGATGCTGCTTCTGGGGGTTGAATTTCCACTAGGTAGAGTCAATTGCACATCACCCCTGGTTCCGCCGCCAACGCTGGTTTTAGGTGTTGAACCTCCTGGTAAAGCAAATTGCACATCGCCCCTGGTTCCGCCGCCAACGCTGGTTTTAGGTGTTGAACCTCCGGGTAAAGCAAATTGCACATCGCCCCTGGTTCCGCCGCCAACGCTGGTTTTAGGTGTTGAACCTCCGGGTAAAGCAAATTGCACATCGCCCCTGGTTCCGCCGCCAACGCTGGTTTTAGGTGTTGAACCTCCGGGTAAAGCAAATTGCACATCACCCCTGGTTCCGCCGCCAACACTGGTTCTAGGTGCTGAACCTCCGGGTAAGGTGAATTGGACTTGTCCGCGAACGCCACCGCCAACACTGGTTTTGGGGGCTGCATCGTTGGGAAATTTAAATTCCACACTAATGAGAACTTGATTGGTAACAGTTGGTTTCTCTTGATAGAGAAGGCTTGCTAATGTAGAATTGCTTGTCAAAACTATTAATGTGCCGCTAATAGTGAAAAATAAAAATATTTTAGAATTAAACTTAACCATACTCACCTCTTATGCTACGTTTACAACCAATTACCGACAAGAACGAAAGAAGACCAAAAATAAGGATGTTTGTATAAAGGATTAGCCATAATTTTGATTTGTGCCTGTTGCAATGCCTCAGCTTTGTTTAGTTTTTGATTACTCAATTGGTGATAAAATTCTTTCATTAAGGAGGAAGTAGACTCATCACTTACTGACCATAAACTAGCAAGAGTACTTTTAGCACCAGAACGCAAAGCAAATCCAGCTAAACCTAAAGTTGCACGATTATCACCTACGGCTGTTTGACAAGCACTCATCACTAATAATTCAATCGGTTCTACGTTTGTTTGACTTCTGTTTTTAAACAAAAGATCAAAATCTTGAATGGAAATGCGATCACCCCAGGTCAACAAAAAGGTTTCTTCTGGGTTGGAACTGAATTGACCGTGAGTAGCAAGGTGAACTATGGGGAAAGATTTATTAGCGATCGCCGCTTTTAAACTGTCTCTGCTAAACTTCTTATCTAGCAACACTTGGGAATTAACTTCTGTCGTAACTTCTTTAATTTCTTCTGTAACTCCAGGTAGGGGATTGAAGCCTTGGCGTGCTTCCGTTAATCCAGCCGCTAACACGCTCAATTTTTGGCGTTGCAGTCCTTGAGGAAATAGTTGTAATCCAGGACTGAGAACAACACTATAATTTTCGATTAAATACTGTTTGCCATCATACAGAACAGCCATTGGCAAGTTTCGCAATAAACTATCTGGAATGAAAACTAAAGTTTTGATATTACTTTTCTGGAGTGTTGCTTGAGCAGGTGCAACCAGCCAGTTATAAATTTCTTGGGAGAGTCGCAAACGCTCGTTACTGGGATAACCAGGGGATAGGGAAGAATAAAGTTGTTTTAAGGTAGCTTCTATTTGCTGTTTTGGTAGTTGGGTGCTGTAGTGACGCAGAGGTTGATTAGGAACTGAAAGAATGACTTCCAGGCGATCGCTTAAAATAATTGGATAAATAACGGCTGCGTGCAAGTCAATTTTTTCTAAAACTACAGGATTGCTATTATCTAAGCAAGCATCCCGAAAAAAGTTATCCAGTTCCGCTAGTTGCAAAGCTTCCATCACTTGCAGAGCTTGTTTAAGGTTGCTTTGATTATCTTTTTGCAACAACAAGCTGACGTAATCTCGATAAATCGGTTCAACACTTTCTTTAAAATTAAACTGTACATCCCTGTTAATTGCCACTAAATCACTACGTAGTGATTGCAAGTTATTAAAAGCAATCTCATAAGCAGGGATGGCGCTATTACTATCTCCTTGTTCTTTAGCAATTGCCCCCACCTGTCCCGCCGCACGAGCTACTAAATCTGGAGCATTTATTTCTTGAGCTATTGTTAGTGCTTGTTGTGTCAAAGTTGCCGCATCTGCCAACTGGTTATTTTCTTGGTAGAGTTTACCTAGTTGGTTAAGTGAATAAGCTTCGGCTCTCGGATCTTTGATTTCTTTAGCTTGTTGAATAGCTGTTGCTAGCAAGTGGGAAATTTTAACGGCGTTGGTGTCCAAAAGTGCTTTTATACCTTCTCCTGCTGGCTTTAAATCCATCAAACTTTCTGCAAAGTTAATCTTGGCGTAAATAGCCGGACGACTAGGAGGAAGTTGAGCAAGATTAGTTTCTATTTCTGGAATTAATGCTTGTGCTGATTCCCCGTTTTGTACTTTAACTAACAAGCTTAATTGATTTAATTGTGCTTCTAATTTAGCCTGTGCTTCTGAAGCTAAATTAACTGCTTGTTGGTAGTATGTCCAAGCAACATCATATTCTTCTAAGTCTCTGGCAATATTGCCAATACTAAATAAAACTGCACTCACATCAGTTGGAGAGTTAAATTGTTTACTAATTTGCCAACTTTTATCGAGAATTATTTTAGATTGTTTTAAATCACCAACAGTTTGCAAAGCAATGCCTAAACTTCTCAATCCTTGAGCCTTTAAAAGACTGTCAGGTTGATTTTGCAATTCTGTCACAAGTTCTTCTAACAAAGTTTTGGCGCGGCGATATTGTCCAAGTGTTTGCAAACCTTGCGCCTGATTAATTTGACTGATGAGTTTACCTGTTTTATCACCTGTGCGCTCATAAGTGACTGCTGCTTGTTTCCAAGTATCTATAGCTGTATCAGTTTGTCCTTGCAGAAGTTGAAGAGTTCCTTGTGTATTTAATGCCTGTGCTAATAGTAAAGTACTTTTAGTATCGGGATTTTTGAAGTTTTTTATAATATTAATACTTTCAACGATCGCAGTATGTGCTTGGGGAATTTTGCCTAAATCTTTATATGCCAATCCTAAATAATTAAGCACTTGAACTTGGCTAATAGTTTCGTTTTGTGATTGATAAAACTTTAGTGCATTTTCCCAGACTCTAGCTGCTTCTGTGTATTGTCCAGATTGATAGTATTTTTTTCCTTGCTGTAATAATTCTGAAGAGTTTGGTCGTTGTTTCACTACCTGCTCTGA
The DNA here is from genome assembly GCF_009873495.1 of Nostoc sp. ATCC 53789. GTDB lineage: Bacteria > Cyanobacteriota > Cyanobacteriia > Cyanobacteriales > Nostocaceae > Nostoc > Nostoc muscorum_A. The sequence goes on from NZ_CP046703.1 coordinate 422,707, forward strand.
ACCTAATAATATAGGTTCATTAGCAACAGCAGGAATGTTCTTGATGATTAATAAAAAACTTAATATTATACAAGCAAAAAAAAGCCATAAAACATTATTTTTCTGGTTTGAAAATAACCAAAATCGTTTTTTGTTTAAATTATTGTACCTCTTTGCCCTGGATAGTTTTTTCAAATTAATCCTATTTTTTACATAAAATAATCTATTTAGTTATCTTACAAGGATAAATTATTAATTTTTGAAAGTTTATAAATCGCTACAATTAGGATGCTTTTGAGATAAACTCTCTTGAGGTAAAGATGCTATTAATTCTATTTGTCCTTGGGCATTAATTCTCAAGCTTGTGGCTTCGACAATTTGTTGTCTTATTGGAGTAATTGTAGAAGAACTATTTACTTGATTACTGTTTTGTGTTTGTGCAGTTATAAAATCTCGCGTATCTGACAATATAGTTTGACCACGAATGGTTGCTGTAGGGTCTGCTGGTAAACCTCCCCTACCTGTCACAGTAAAAGAATTACCTTCTGTGGATGCACAACTAGGAGTAACTATTTTATTATTGCGATCGCTCTCTGGGTTTGGTACTCCTATCAAAGCCGAACTTGGAGCTGCATTCGGTTTATTAATTGATTCAAGGCTAGAAAAATCTAACACAGGATTAGGAATTTCCGGTGGAGGACTAAGAACTTCTGGTGGAGGATTGGGAACTTCCGGTGGAGGATTAGGAATTTCCGGTGGAGGACTAGGAACTTCTGGTGGAGGACTAGGAACTTCTGGTGGAGGACTAGGAACTTCTGGTGGAAGATTGGGAACTTCTACTTTTTTGGCGCTAGAAGTAATATTACTGAAAGGGGTGAGTGTATCAGCAAACCCGATTCCTTGAATCTCTCTGGTAGTAATATTAATATTGCCACCACTACCTAAGAATGCATTGGCTGTAATATCACTGTTTTCTTCGGGAACAGCAAACAGTAAATCTGTGTTGATAGTGATGTTAGCACCATTTCCACCTGTAGTTTCATTACCTGCGATCGCCAAAATACTACTTCCACGGCGTAATGATAACGAATCTGTTAACTGGAGATTAATATTACCGCCTTCAGTGCTGACTGTTTTTGTGGAAATTAGAGCTTGATTATCAAGGGTTAATTGGTTTCCTTGGATCTCAATGTTGCCACCAATCCCACTACCTTGGCTAATGGTGGAAATAGCAGCACCATCCCGAATCTCAACTTGTTGGGAATCGACAAAGATATTACCGTTGTTACCGCTAGAACCCAAACTTGTATTAGCAAATAAACCCGTATTTGCACCAGACAAGAGAACTCTGTTTGTAGCTTTGACTACTATATTACCAACATTTCCTAAACCTTCTGTTCGAGAAAATATCTGACTATTATTAGTAGCAACAAAGGAGCTAGTATTAATTTCTATATCACCAGCTTTCCCTGCACCTATACTCTGGCTTCCTATATTTGAGTTATTTAATAAAATTGAATTAGCATTAATAATGATATTGCTAGCATTACGACGATTACTTATGGTGAATAATTTAGCTTGGTTAGCTTCTAAAGAATTAGTAGTAATGATCAGCTTTCCATCTGTCCTTGTTATACTTCTACCCAAAGAAATCAATGGTGCGTTTAGCGTTACATCACCGCCTTGTCCAGCACCAAAGGAAAAACTACCAATAAATGACTCTCTAAGTGGAGCTTGTTCTTGAATAATTGCAGATTTACTGTTGAGAGTAATGTTACCTCCATCTGTACCAAAAGAAATAATTCGTGATGATGGTGGCATGACAATATCATCCTGAGCTAAAAGTGTGATATCTCCACCAGGTTTTAAGAATGGAAATGTAGAATAATCAATTCCCAAACTCGTCAGAAATTGGGGAGTAATAATTTTCCCCCGTGAATCAATGATAATGTTTCCTGTCTTTGCACCCCTACCAAATGTGCTTAGTGCAAAGTTAACTCTAATATCACCCGATAGAGAAGAATTAGGTTGATACTGATTGGTTAAAAAAACCAGTCCTCCCGAATTGATAATTTGATTGATAGTGATATCTGCGCTTGTTGGTTTACCATCTGTGCTAGGAGTAGGTGAAAAAGCATTGATTACTCCTTTGATTCCAGTTGGCTGAAAATTAGTAGTTCCCGCTCTAATATCAACAGTAGGTTGAGCGCTGCCATTAATGATAACCTGCGTTAATCCATCGGAAAGAGTAACTGTTTCGTTAATAAAGTTAGTTGTATCAGGACGGTTCACGTTAATATTATTGATTCTTACACTTCCACCTGCAAAAATATGAATGGAATCTCCTGTATAACTATTAAAATTAACATCTCCACTTGAACGAATAATTGGGTCGTTAAAGCTAAATAAATCTCCTTCTTGCCCGTTAATTTGTTCGAGGTTAAAATTACCACCACTAAAAAATTGAGTGTCCCCACTAATCGCATTGGCTGAACGGAAAACCATATTTCCACCAGAAAAGAAGCCACTGGAGGGATCATTTAAGGCAAAGATATCTATCTTATTTCCTTCAGCTAACAGTTGCTGTTTAGCTGAGGCAATGAAAGGGTAATTTAGGTTGTCCCGCACTTTTAGAGTATTACTAGCTTGCAAGGTTAAATTACTACCTGCTTGCAATTGCCCTTGTAAGTCAATATTTGTACCAACTAAAGTCAAGTTTTGTCCAACTGATAAATTACCACTGTTAGCGATCGCACCTTGGGGCGCTAACCAACTTTCTAACCCCGGAGGAACATTGACAGTTAACAAGGGGGGTGCTTTAGGATCTTGAGTAGTAAATTGATAACCGTTTTTGAACAAAAGAGCGTTGCTGGTGCTAGCAAAGAAAGAACCAGAGATATCCAAACGCGCATTTGTACCGAAAATTATGCCGTTAGGATTAATTAAGTAAAGATTGGCATTTCCTAATACTCCGAGTCTACCGAAAATATTAGAAGCGTGGTTTCCTGTAACTCGACTCAGGATATTTTCGACTCCAGAAGGATTAGAAAAGTAAACCCGTTGCTGATTACCTACATTAAAATCTTGAAAACTGTGGAATAGGTTACTACCTCGAATTGCTCCGCCATCTATGCGATCAATGTTACCTTTGGTACTTTGAACATTAGGTGAAAGAACAGAGCGTTCGACTCCCAAACTTTCATCAGCAGCTATTTGAGCTACAGCAGTTGTTGTTGAACTCAGAATACAGGCGATCGCAGCACTGCTTGTTAAAATTTTCATCAGCATAGTAGCCCTATCAGTTTTCTCTGTTTCAGTAACACCTGAATTCTTCTTCCACTTAAGGTCAATAATTTTTAACTTTAATTAATTTATGTTTGGGTAGATATACACATCCCAGCCCATTCATACCTAAAATTCCGATCGCCGGACTAGGTTCGGGAACACTGGTAGACACAACAGATGTTACTAAATTGACATTGATAAAAGTATTTGTATCGTATGACAATCCTTGCAAATTAACCGAGTACCGTGGGTTTAAATCCCCAGACTCTCGTTCGCTCTTGGCGTGCCGTAGGCAAGACTCGCTAATGCTTCGCTATCACAAAACTTAATTACGAATTATTTAACACTGTATCACCAATCAATGAACTTGCTGCTGCTACTTCAAGTTTCATTCCAGCAGTTATAGTAATATCCGCAGATATCACTATGGTCAGAAATTTACTAAGTAAAGCTATTTTTTACCTAAAATTAAAGATTTTTGTAGGTAAATCTGATTATCCTTCACTTTAGTTAAAAATAGCATTATTAATAGAAAATTTATATAATTCTCCTTACTTCTTCATGAAAACTTTAATTTAATTGGTTTGATGTTGTGATTTATATGCGTAAAGAAACTGTTTGAACTTAAAAATTCTCCCTTTTTTAGGACTTTTTATTAAAAAAATCAAGATAATTAAGTGATATAATCATCAGCCGAGCGAATCATATTATCGCTACAACAACTTTAGTTACAATATTTAATTTTATTTGTGTCAAATTTAGGAGTACGATTAGTTTGGTTTAAGACCTTGGATAAACTACACAGGCAGGGTGCTTCTTTGATTTTCTATAGCAACAATATTATTGTATCAGCAATTACAGAAAATAAATATTGCATGGCAAATAGTGAAAGCTTTGCTAACAGCTTCAGCGAAAATAATTCATAGGTATTTATAAAAATATTACAATTATGAAATTGAATTTTACGAAACACATTGAAGATATCCAATTACTGCATGTAGAACGATATCTCCCAGAAAAGATAAGAACTTACATTGAAGAAAATTACTATGCCAAAGTTCAGCAGCAAGCAGAGTTAGATTATGCTGTTAGAGATGAAAATTTTCTAGCAAATCCCCTTCAGCACGTCGCACTTTATTCGGATCATGGTGTCGTTCATGTCAGAGATGTTGCTTGTAATATCTTAGTTGTGCTGGAAGCTATTCATGGAGTTCTCATTCCCAAAAGAGAGTCTCTATGGTTTGATTTTATGAAAGGTTATGGAATCATACTTGTCTATAACCATGATATGGGAATGCTTGATTTTTCGCCATTTGGCCGGGCGATGCACCCAGAATTTGTTACTCAAGAAGTATTTAGTTCTGCTTTTGATCAGGTAATTGATACGATTTGGACTGAAAATTGTGGCAATGTTTCTTGGCGTTTAATTAACTTAGCTGATAAAGGAGCATTGACAGAAGATCCTCAACTTGTGTTACGTGAAATGGTATCATTGGGAGTTGCTCATAGTAAAAGCAAAGTTCCTATTGAGGTATTGAATAATCCTCAACAATTCAGAGAGTTAATGAGAGAAATTGCTTCGGTTAATTTGTATCACCTTTATTACCAACAACAAATAACTAAAGCCGAAAATCAATTATCTCATGCGAAAAAATCTTTCCAACAACAGCTTAAAATTGAAAAACTAGAAGTAGCTTTACAGCAAATTAAAGCTACTCAGACAGAATTTCTTAAACAGGGAATTAGCCCTCATAACGAACGTATTCATAGATATTATACTGACTTTGAAAAACAGGCATTTTCCTGGCTGGTTTGTGAGCATCCAGAGGTACAAGCTTTAATTGCTGATGTGGGTGATACTATCCGTGCTTTGCGGGCAGCAGATGCTTTGCGACAGAGAGGTACAGTTTACAAAACATCAGGAGGTTATCAGATTTTTGTTGACCAAAATACAGCTAAGGCGATTTATGCTTTGCAAAAAGGCAGTGGTGAATTATTTTTATTAGAAGCAGCAAACCCTCTCAATGCTGGAGAAGCAAACATTGCCAGTAGTGAATTGACTGCTAACGGCGATATCAGAATATCTTTCAATCGAGGTTCATTTACTAACCAAGATGCTACACAACGAGCAGCTTACTATTTAGCTATTGTAATTGACGATATTCAACGCGATATTATCGATACCTTTCATCGATCGCCTGATGACAATGATGTAATTAAGAAAAGTGAAAATATTGAAATTTTATTAGAAAATACTGATGACAACCTAGATTTTGCCGAAGCTGTCCAAGCAGAATTAAAAAAAATCGCGCCAGAAATAGGGTTGAAGAGTAGAGTTGTTCCCTCACTCAAAAATATTGACCCAGAGGAACGCGATCGCTATTTGAGTGCCAAAGAGCTAGATTGGTCACTGGAACAAAAACAAAAAATTCTATTGAGAGTTTCTCAATCGGGCCATAAAATTCACAATATTGATCCACACAAAGCTTTTACTGATGTGTACTTATCCAGCCTTGAAGCAGGTGAAACATTGATCCAAGCAGGATCGCCTCCTGGTTTTGTTTATATTCCTATGGGTATAGGACTCGTAAGTAACCCATTAGGCGGGTATCAACCCCAATGTGTAAAACCTTGGATTCCGTTAGGTAATATCCGGGTTATTCGTGGAGATCAGCAGGAAGCAACTATTACGGCTGAAGAGAAACTTGAACTTCTCATCATTCCTAAAGAGACTTACCTGAAATATTGGCACAACACTTATAATGCAGAAGAATTTTCGCAACAAATCGTGCGTATTTACGCCGAAGATAATTTGCGAGAGTTAGAGCAGATTTTTAACATTCTCCGCCAAGTTGCCCTGATTGATAAAAATCTGGATGACACTGAAGTTGACTTCATTCAACAAATGCTGGATTCTTACCGAATTAAGTATTCCACTGAAGAACTTCGAGAAAAGTTGTTAACTGGTGAAGATAGCGATTTTGTTAGTTTACGGCAAAGCGTACTAGATTATCTCTCGTTAGAGCCACCATATTTTCAGGTGGGAAGGCTACGAGATTTATTAAATTTACTAGTAAAAATTGACGAAAATATTTCAGCAGAAGAATCGCTGATTATGTCAGAGTTAAATAATTTACTGGATAGTTATCTAGCAGATGAAACCTTGCCAAAGCAGTACAAGATATTGATTATTCCCACTAATTCTGAGCAAAATGAAGGGATTAGAGCAATATTTCCCACTGCCCCCAAAGTTGAAAATCCTTGGGGAAAAGCTTATCTATGCGGTTCGTTTTACTCGAAAGAATACGCCAATATGATTTTGCAGAGATATCGCAATTTGAATTTCTACGCCATTCTAGAAGAAGAGGAATATTCAGCATGACAATCCTTCAAAATCAGCCCATACCAGTGATTATAGATACGGATGGTGGTGTTGATGATGCCTTGGCATTGATTATGGCATTGAACTCACCACAATTAGACCTGAAAGCAATTACAGTTTTAGCTGGTAATATTCATGTAGATCAAGCTGCAAATAATGTATTACGGGTACTAAGTATTGTTGCACCCAATACCTTACCAATTGTTGCTAAAGGCTGTGAAAAACCTCTGGTTAAACCGCCCTTTAATGCTGCGGGGATTCATGGTGCAGATGGGCTAGGCGAATTAGATCAATTTAAAGCCGCAGATGGTACAGCCAGCTATCCGCAATTAACCATCGAACCATCTACAGAAAATGCTATTGATGTCATTCTCTCAGCAGCCAAAGAGTACGGCGATCGCCTCAATATTATTGCTTTAGGCCCACTAACGAATCTAGCAACGGCAATTCAAAAAGATGCCGCAACTATGAAACAAATAGGGCGGATTATCATCATGGGTGGGGCTGTCACCGTACCTGGAAATATTACGGCGGCGGCTGAATTTAACTTTTTTGTAGATCCTCATGCTGCTCAAATCGTCATGGAGTCAGGGATTCCTTTAACATTGGTGGGTTTAGATGTAGCCATGAAAGCCCCTCTCACCCGCCAACTTGTGGAAGAAAATTTACAGCGTCGTCCTACGAAAGTTACCCAGTTTATTGCTGATTGTACCGGAATTTATATGGCTTTCTATCGTGATCATGAAGGTTTTCACGGCTGTTATTTACACGATCCTTTGGCAATGGCAGTTGCTATTGATCCGAGTTTAGTTACTACTGAATCACTTTATATGGTTGTGGAAACTGAAGGACGATTTACCACTGGTTTGTCGCTAGCAGATAGGCGCGATCGCCGAGATGATAAAAGCCATCCACCTAATGTAGAAGCCTGCTTAGATGTTGATACTAAAAGGTTTTTAAAGTTGTTTGATAAACTTGTCTGTTCATAAAGATATAAAAATATCGCTCGTTAATCATTAAATAATAATTCCAAAATAGCCAATTTCCCGATCTAATATCATTAATTGCCAAATGGTTGAGCAAAATTTCTTAAATACATCAAATAACGAAACATTACCGCTTCATGAACTGATGGCAAGAATTTTAGTTGCAGAGGAAACTTCCTCTCGGCAAATCTTACCTTTCATGGGAACCATGCAATGGCTTAACGATTACCTTACCCCTCAATCCTTTGCGGATTTTGTCAATGCAATTCTTCGGGGTATTGGACAAGCAATTTTTGTTAATAATCCACTGAGTGGGCTATTAATTTTGGTTGCTATTTTGCTACAATCCCCTTGGATGGGACTAATGGCACTACTAGGCGTTATCGCTTCAACCTTAACGGCGATCGCCTTAAAAATCAACCCTGATGTTATTCGTAACGGGATCTTTGGCTTTCAAGGAACTCTGGTGGGTTTAGCTCTGGCAACCTTTGGCTCATTGGCTAATGGGAATGGGGCATGGAATCCTTTATGGGCGATCGCTGTAATTATTTTAGCAGCCCTCACCACAGTATTAATGAATACCTTCGGGGTATGGTTTACCACTCATTTCAAAGTATCTATTCTGGGTATTCCCTTTCACATTGTTACCCAAGTTTTTTTATATCTAGTATTACTGATTCCTCAGCCCTACTTTCATTGGGGATTTGGCATCTTTTCTGTTTCTGCATCGGCATCTAGAACATTAGATTGGTTGAAGATTTTAGCATCTTTTCCTATTAGTTTTAGTCAAGTTTTCTTCGTTTCAAATCTGAATTTAGCTATCTTAGTTTTCCTAGCTGTAGCACTCTGTACACCCATCGGCGCAGGCGTTGGTTTACTAGGCTGTTTAGCTAGCGCGATCGCCGCTTTAGTTATGGGAATTGACCCAGAAAAAATTTACACTGGGTTTTGGGGATTTAACTCTGTACTGACAGCGATCGCCATTGGAGGAATGTTTTATGCACCTAATTTTCGTAGTATCCTCATTGCCGGATTTTCGGTGTTGATCTGCACTCTTTGTACCCAACTACTAGGTCTTATATTCAATCCTTTGGGAATACCATTTTTAGCATTACCGTTTTGTCTAGTAACTATTGGTTGTTTTTTGGTAGTGCAGCATTCTCTCCCTTCTCTTGTTCCTGTCGCTCTTTATACTATTACTAGTCCAGAAGAACATCGTCTGCGCTACTTGACAGCCAAGGATGTAATTTCTAACTTTCGTCGGCAGCTAGAATCAGCTATACAAGGAACTCACCATCGTTTTTTGTTTCATACTGCTGATTCATCGCTTAAAGGCAATCTGCGTTATATCTTTGATGCCATCGATCAGGATCATAACGGGACACTATCAGTTCAAGAGTTCGTTACCCATTTACATAAAGCCAATGCAACCATATCTGAAGCAGAATTAGCGTATCTTTTTTCTAGAATGGATATTGACAACAGTGGTGAGATTGATTTTGAAGAATTTGGTGAACTCATGTTGCGACATCGCCGTTTGATGTCAAAGTATCAAGAATTTATCACCTATTTTCTGCCTATTGATACTGATGAAGATGAGTCTATCAGTATTGAAGAAATGAATGTTGCCTTATCCAGTGTTGGTGAATGCCCATTATCACAAGATGAGATAATTTTTTTACAAACAAAAACTGGAGGAAACCCTTTGAGTTGGCATCAGTTTATTGAAGTATTACTTCTGTGCTAATCGATACTGTGATTTCTGTTCTAGTTCCGCAGTTAAGAGTCACAAGAAAGACAATTACTAGATTTATCGCTTTCTCGTTTTGTGGAGAAAGGACTGCTAAAATCTCCAAAACAACAACGTACTCCCTCCGCCAAAGACTCAAATTTAGCGTTGGGGTTGTAGTCGAAAGTACCATCAGGCTTGAGAGTCAGTAGAGCGCCAGAAGCTAAGGCAATAGCTGTGAACCTATCCCACTAATATAAAAATGTGGTAATCTACTTCTCATTTGAGAAGGGTGTATCACTGTATGGCTGGACGTTTTGAAGGACTGAGTGACCTAGAGTGGAAGTTGTTTGAAGATATATTTTCTGAGGAGGCATCTAAACGTGGCAAAGGAATGCCTCATGCACCATATCGTCATGTATTAAATAGTTTGTTGTATATCCTGATTACTGGGTGTCGATGGTGTGACCTACCACGTGGTGATATGTGGGCATCAAAAAGCTCGTCTCACCGATGGTTAAAGCGATGGCGCTCAGATGGAACATTTGCATATTTACAAGCACGTATATTAGCGATGCCTGCGGCGGGCTACGCCTACGCTGATGAGAAAGGTCTTATCAACTGGGATTTTGGAGCTGTTGATGGCTCTTTTTCCCCGCTTGTTGGGAGGAGGTGAGGAAATTGCTTATGGTGGCAAGGGTAAAGGTGTTCTTATTCACACACTGACTGAAGGTAATGGAATGCCCCTAGCTAACTCTACCACTCCCGCCAATGGTAACGAAAGAGAACAAGTCTTACCTCTACTTGACAAAGTAAAACTGAGAACTTTGAAACGGGGTAGACCACGTAAAAAACTTAAGGTACTGGCTACTGATAAAGGTTATGATTCAAAGGAAAAACGTGCTGCCCTACGTAAGCGAGGCATTCGACCCCAAATACCAAAACGGGTTTGGAAAACCAAGAAAAATAGAGGTAGACCTATTAAAATCTCTGTTCCCAGATATCAACAAGAACGTTGTTTTGCTTGGTATCAACGTAAATATCGTCGCCTAGTTGTTCGTTGGGAACGTAAAAAAGTATATTTTGATGCATTCATTGACCTTGCTACTATTCATATCTGGATTCAAAGAATTTTATTAGTGGGATAGGTTCAAGTATTATCCAATACTAATTACATAAGAAATAATTATCATGTTTTGCAGTAGTTCAAAATATGAAATGATCAAAGTAATGTGTCGTATATTGGCTGAGGAAATTGACTGTTTCATCTCATCGAATTGCCAAGAGGAGCGAGTCTACAGAAGAACCGATTTTAACAGACTCAAAAACCCTTAATGAAGTTATTGAGTGTTTAGTAGAAAATTTTTCGATTGAAACTCAAGGAAGATGTGACCAAAAAACTTTATTCGAGATTCTCATAAAAGCAGCTAGCAGTGGAGATAGATTGAGAACACAGCTAAACTATTAAAGAATGTTCCTACAGCCAATGATATTAGATATCATCTCAATAAAATCAATAATTTTGAAGAATTAGAGGCGCAAATAAATCAATCACTGAAAAGCCGAATCCCTTTAGGATTAAAAAATGGTTGTTTAAAAATAGCGATTGATTTAAATCTAATTTGCTATTATGGTAAGCCAACATTAGAGGAATTACCTTACATATATCGAAGTCAAGCTAAATCTGGTACTCATTCATTTTACGCTTATGCAACTTTATATGTTATTACCAAGAATAAGCGTGTAACTCTTGCAGTTAGAGGGGTTCGTAAACTAGATACCAGTGTAGCACTCATTACTTATTTATTGGCAGAACTTGAATCCCTTAAAATAAATGTAAAAAAACTCTATTTGGATAGAGGATTTTTTAATACTCCTGTAATTAGATGGTTGCAGGCATTAGATATTCCATTTATGATGCCTGCTGTCAAGACAGGAAAGAAAGGAGGAATTAAGCAATTTTTCAAGGGTAAAAAAAGTTATAAAACTACCTATAAAATTACAAGAGATGAAGATGATTCAGTCACATTTGACTTATGGATTGTCTGCAAAAATGGAAAAGGTAAGCGTAAAAAACATGGGGTTCAATACTTTGCTTACGTGACTTACAAAATCACAACAAATTTAGATTATATCTATCAAGATTATCGGAAACGATTTGGAATTGAAACTAGCTACCGTCTGAAAAATATTTGTCGAATTAAAACGAATAATAAAAATCCATTTTTGAGATTACTATTCGTGGGTATATCTTTTCTTTTAGTTAATATTTGGGTAAATCTTCTTTGGCTCAGAATCAGTCGTAAAAGGAAAGGTAGTCGATTAATTTATCGCACACTTTTTACACTTAAACAGATATTAGCCTTTTTATCTCAAGCCCTACAGCGTAAATATCAAGTAGTTGAAAGCATCTATCTTCCATCAGGTTAGTAATGATAATTTCTCTACCAACTAATCATAAGTAATGATAATCTATACTATGTCTGTTGGTTAGAGAATTGTGTATCAAAATGTATTAAAAAATGCAAGTATTTTAGCGATCGCTCTTTGGAGAAAAACTTTTTGGTTTACTGATAACTCTACTACATCAGCCCTGTCTCTTCATCCTCTTATTTTGGCTAAGGTATTGTTAGGAGAGGGATAATATTGTTAATCTCTAATTCCATTTGATTTGCGTTCTCGTCATATCGCTTTTAGTCTAAACTCCAGTACCTAATTGTTGAGTGCGACTCAAAGCAGCAAGCACTGCATTAGAGATGAGAGTTCGCATACCACCTTTTTCTAACTCGTAAAGGCCAACAGCAGTCACTCCCCCAGGACTCGTTACCTTGTTTCGTAAGACTGCTGGATGTTCATCAGTCTGAAACATCAGTTCTACACTGCCAGCAATCGTATGCAATGTTAGTTCTTGGGCTTGTGTCCGAGTTAAACCCATCTGAACCCCAGCATCAATCATCGCCTCTATGTACAGAAATATAAATCCAGTCCCTGCGCTACTCAACGCCGTTGCCATATCAAGGTAATGTTCATTTTGGGTAGGAAATTCCTTACCTAATGCTTGTAAAATGACTTGAGTATGCGATCGCTGTATTTCTGTCACACTTGATGATGCACTCCAAACCGTAGTCCCATGCCCAACTTGTACTGCTATATTCGGCATTGTACGGACAACAGCAGGATGATTCAACCCTTCGCACAGATATGGAATACTCGCTCCACTCACAATACTAATTACTAAAGCATCAGGTGAAATTTTACCCTTAAGTATAGCCAGAACCTCTGCTAAAACCTGCGGTTTCACCGCCAATATCACAATAGACGCGCCAACAACCGCTTCTATATTGCAGGTTGTAGTACTTACTCCATATTCACTTTCTAAATGAAGGCATCGCGCAGAAACTGGATCGCTGACTATAATTAGATCGGGTTTTGGAACAATTTTAGTTGATAACAATCTAGCCATTATCATTTCGCCCATCGTGCCACCACCGATAAAGGCAATTTGTAAATCTTCGAGCATCTCTTCTCCCTATTATCTAAGTTATTTGATATATTGGCATCAAGATAGATTAGGTTGAATCACAGCTTTTAATACAGAGCCTTGCTCTACATCTGCCAGCGCTTGATTAATTTGTTGTAGTGTATATGAACGACTAATTATGCTTGACCAAGCAATATTTTTACTGGAATCGCTATGACGTTTTAGTAATTCAATCATTCTATAAAAATGGCTGAAATCAATTCCCCAAGTCCCGCGAATATCAATATGTTTTAGATTAATTTCCAGGTGAGGATTGATGAGTATTTCACCCGTATTTGTGTAATGCCCGACAATAACATAGCGGCCTCCATTTCTGGTCATATTCAAGCCCTCTTTGACAGCAATGGGAATGCCTGTAGCTTCAATAGTGACATCAGCACCGTGTCCGTTTGTCAATTCCAAAACTCGCTCAATATGTTGTCGTGGATCATCAGCCTTAATTGCAAGGGTTTCATCTACACCGAAGGATTTTGCAACTACTAATCGGCTCTCAAATTTATCAATTACAATTACTTTGCCTGCACCTGAGAGCAAAGCTAGAATTGCCACACTCAAACCAACAGGCCCACAACCCTGAACCACGACAACATCACCAATTTGAATCTGCGCTCGGTCGATAGCGTGTAATGCAGTTGGTAAAGCACATCCTCCAGCAATGAATTGCTTTGGTGAGACTTCTTCGGGTAGAGTTAGAACTTTAACCCCTGGTTTGAGGTAAATCAGTTCAGACCAACCACCCAGCAACCCATCTTTGGCTGAGTAGGTGACACCATAAACTTTACGTTTTGGACAGCGAGTGGATGCTTTGGCTACTAGACAATACCAGCAGTTGTAACAGGTTTCATGGACATCTAAAAAAGTAGCGATCGCTCCAGGCTGAATTAATTTACCATTGACATCACTAACTGCTCCACCTGTTTCCACCACACGACCAACTGAGAAGTGTCCAGGGATGATGGGATACGGTACTCCCTCTAAACGCCCATGTAATAAATGTACGTCAGTTCCACAAACCTCAGAATATAAGGTTTCAAGAATAATTCCACCCTTTTCCAGAACCGGGTCTGGTAATTGTTGGACTTCAACTGGTTGATTAGGTGCAGTCATCACAGCTGCTAAGGGCATGAATTATTTCCTCACTATATTTACCAAATTGCTTCTTGCTGCTCATATTCAAGACCACAAAATGATTTCACCGTTAGGAAGTAATCCGATCGCAGAGGTGAAAGTCACACGTTGTCCATCCATCGGCTCAACAGTGTGAAAGTTGCGTGTATTGAAAATGAACACATCTCCTACATAAGGTTGGAAGGCGATCGCGTCTGCATCTGCAATTACTGTATCACCATAGCCGTAGGAATCGAGTTTATATTGCTCATCTCCTGATTTCCACTGGCGATCATAGATGCGTGTTTGACCATGATTGTTTGGAGAAAATTTCAAGTACAAATTCCAAGAAAGTTGATAAATAACTGTACCAATTTCCCATTTTGATTGTTCTAACGGAGCATAATCAATATGAAGTTGAGTACCCTGCTCTATTTTTCTGATCAGTCCTGCATAATAACTACCATAGAGTGGTTCCGAAGCAATTCGTACAGTCGCGCCTGTACACTCTCGAATTTTCACCATTAAGCGTTCTAATGGATTAAAAGAGGCTGCCATAATGCAGTCTCTTAATTTAGTTGTGCGTTCAACTGCTTGAAAATAAGCTGCTTTACTAATGCGATTATATTCAAACACTGTGATACCAATTTTCTCAATCTTGGGATTCACATTCTGATAGCAATCAAAGTTGAATAATTCAGCTTGATTGACTAACATCTCACACTCTTGGGGTGTAGCAAATTCTTTTAGCCGAATTAAAGGAATTCGGTTTTCCCACAGCATTCTTAAAGACTCTATAGTTAAGGGATACTCTTGCTTATTGTCCCAAACTTTGGATTTAATCTGGTTAGAAGTAGCAGCCATAATACAATTCCTTACATTTAAATTTCAACTTCAGCTTTAGTCAAACTCAATTCATATTCAGCAACGCTATATTTGCTTGTGATGAGTGCAAACTTGATTATTTACTGTTTACTAAAATACAGTCTTCGTACCCTGTCACAACAACGATATAAACCGATAACTCGACCTTCTCGATCTCGCACCAATTCAAACTTATCTACATATATAAGATATCTAAGAAAAACATTTTGTCCAGCAACTATGAGATGAGATGGTGCATAGCCTTTGCTCTTATAATATAATTTATTACCTACTAGATTTATTTTAAAGTCGCGCTCTAATTCAGCAGAATAATAAGTACCAGGATAATCTGCTAATATATCTTTTGGAGAATCTAGTATTTTTTCAAAAGTGTAGGTTTTAATACCATCACCAATATCTAATTTTCCTATCAGGTGAATAATATCTTCAGAAAACTCAATATCATAGTCAATTTCATTATCGACAGATTGAAAATGATTTGTGTCAATTGGAATAAGTTGAAAATACATCCACGCTAGTTTAGCCATTAATTTTCCATTTTTTATCTCTAACTCCAATATGCTTCCAGTCGTGGGGTTATGATAAAATCCAGCTTTAAGTTGTAGCTCCACTACAGGTAAATTAATAGAGCTAATAGAACGCGAAATAGGTTTAGTAATATTTTCAATATAATCATTTTCTAAATATATATCAGCAACTTGAAAAGCTAATTTAGTCGGCTTAAGTGTACTTAAATTAGCCAGACAGATAACAGAAAACTGGCGTTCGGGAAATCGAATAAAATCACTCCGATAACCCGTCCAAGAGCCTCCATGACTAATTGTTTTTAAGCCGCCGCGATCGCCAATCTGCAACCCAAATGCACCTGATATAATTTCGCCATTATTGAGTTGGCGTGGAGTAGTTATCTCTTCAATTAAATCTTGTCCGTATCCACCTAAGATATTGTGATAGAAATTTCGATCCCAAAGTAGTAAATCTTCGATAGTTGTATAAAGCTGTCCATCTCCACAGAAATCGTGAAAAGACATATCGATCTGAAAACCCTCTCCATCTTTTGGAGCGTATCCATCGGCTCTATTTTTCACGATTTCTCTAAAGTTATCGTGAAAATGGGTATTTTTCATTCCTAGCGGGGCAAAAATATGTTCTTGGGCAAATACACGTAAAGATTTGCCAGAGACGCGTCTCACAATTTCTGCTAGTAAAATGTAGCCAGAATTACAGTATAATTGCTCAGTTCCAGGCTCGAAATTTAAGCTTTGTTGTCGAGCAATTAAGGCAATAATTTCTTCGTTTGAATACTTATTTTCAAACCTCATTCCAGCAAATAACATTAAATGTAAATAGTCACGTAAACCACTGGTGTGGTCGATTAAATAGCGGATAGTAATAGAATGACTATATTGAGGAATTTCTGGAATATATTTTTGTAACTCATCATCTAAGTTAAGCAATTTTTGTCTGGCTAGTAAGACGATACACATTGCTGTAAATTGCTTGGAGTTGGAAGCGATATCAAATACAGAATTAGAGGTTATGGGAATGTTGTATTCCAAGTTAGCCATACCATAACCGCGTTGGTAAATTATCTCCTCATTCTGAATAACAGCAATAGCACAGCCAGGGGAATTAGGTTTATTCCACCGGATGAATAATTCATCGACTTTGGTAATTAGCACCATGATTTCTTTCTGATTGATATATTTCCATCTCACAATATCTTCTACATCACACCGCTACTTTTACCTTTTATAGGAAAAAAGTAAATTACCTTCAGCCGCTAAACTCTCACCCATTTCAATATTTTTGGATCTTTATCATATCCATAGGTAATGCCATCCCTAGTAGTGATAAACTCCCCTTTGCTTGCCTTACTTCTAATAGTGGAAACAGAATAGTAGGTTAATTCATTCATTTCCTTATGACTTAGCTTTTTAGTTGTGCTGCTCTCTGAATCATTTAGGGACTTATCTTGAGATGAATCATCTATTTTTATTTGGACATTTGCGGTGGATTTAGTAATACTTACTTTTTGACCTTTCTGCTCCCGGTAATCTTGTACTCTCATAAGTTGCCAACTGGAATCTTCTGTAAGTTCCAGAACCCATTGATGATAATCAAATAGACTTTCTCGATGCCCAACACTAATAAACGTTGTTTTCGTATCTTGTAACTGTTGGTATAAACCTCCTTCATTTTTTAAATCCAAGGCACTTGTTGCTTCATCTAATATCGTAAACCTTGGATGGGTAACTAATAATCGTGCGAAAGCCAGACGTTGTTGTTCTCCTAGCGATAGTATGTTCTCCCAAGGAACTTCTGTATCGAAGCTATCGACTCGACTTAGCAAGTTTTGTAGGTTGACTTGTTGCAAAACTTTTGTAAGTTCTGCGTCAGTCATCTGACTATTTGTAGTAGGATAAAGCAACTGTTCGCGCAAGGTTCCTAAAATTATGTAAGGACGTTGGGGTAAAAATAAAACTTCTTCTAATGGAGGTCGTACCAAACGGCCAGTCCCCGCATTCCACAAACCAGCGATCGCTCTCAATAGAGAACTTTTACCTCGACCACTCGGCCCAACAATCAATAAACCTTCTCCTGCTTTGACAGACAGTGATAAATCTTCAACAATTACCTGTTCATAATCGGGCGTTTGTAAGGTGACATTCTCAAAAGCGATCTGATTTTCTTCTATTGTTTTAATGGTAGTTATATGCTCTGGTTCTTTGGTAACAGCTTCTAACGCATCTGAAAATTCGGATAACCGTTCAACATAGCTAGAAAATCTTCCAGAATTCCCAAATTCATTGATTAACTCACCCAAAGCATTAGCGAAAAAATAGCAACATACAGACGCTTGGATAATTTCTCCAAACTCCATTTCACCTCTAATCTGTAAAGGCCCAAATACTATATATGGAAATATTTGAATTACAGATTGATAACCTCTATTAAAAATCTCATTGTTCTTCTCCCAATCAATTTTGCGTTTAGCATTTTTTATCAAATTGCTAAATCGGCGGTTAATAATATTTAATTCTTGGTTCTCTCCTCGGAAGAAAGCTACTGATTCAGCATGAGTGCGGAAATGAGTCAGGCAATAGGTGTACTCAGCTTTCGCTTCGAGTTCTTGTCGATTAATTTTATTTAATTCTTGGGTCAAGTAGACAGCAATAAAATTGCCTATAACCGTATAACTAACTAAAATCAGTGCAACAGACTGAGAGATTGACCAAAGAACTAATAAAAAAGCTGTCATCTCCAGGATTTTTTCTAGGAGAGTAGCTGAAAAACTTAAAGCATTACTTGCAATGGGTTCGATTTCTTGAGATAAGCGTTGATCTGGATTATCAATACTAGATGTAAAGTTAATTTTATAATAAGCTCGACTGTTTAAATATTTTGATAAAATCTGATTATTCAGCCATTGATACCAATCTAAAGCAATTTTTTTTCTCACTAGTCTGGAGAACCCGGCTAAGAGAGTTCCCAATGCTAGAGCTGAACCATAAAGCAGTAAAGCATCATAAAATTTAGAGATTTCCTTCTCTTGAATGATGATATCTGCCAAATAGCGATTAATAAAGCTATTAAAAACATTTGCACCAACAAGGACAATTATTAATAATATTAGGAGAATAAGCATTCCCCATGAGCGAATCACTTCTGAGAATGCTCTATCTCCTGGCTCGTTTGGATACCAGTAAGGTTGTGCGACTGCTTTTACGTCTTTCCAAAATTGAATAAAACCTAAAAAAGCATTTGTTGAAGGTTGAGCTTGAACAACTTGGGTTGGCATATTCTGAGACTAAACTAAGACTTTAGCTAATAATTAAAATAGTTACATGGAAGTTGTGTTAAGGCTCAATTCCTTACTAAATAAGCATTATAGCCATAAATAAAGTAGCAAATTGTCCTAGTGTAATTATTGGGTTTTTTGGAGAAAAATAGGCTTTTTATCACAAATCGGTAAACATGCTTGTGAAGGTATTATTTAGCCCAACTTTTCTACTAACTAACCCATTTATTAATCTGCTGCAAGCTCCTTGGTGTCGAGAGTTGACAGCAGTTAATAAGTTTTCAGCAATGTTTCATATTCTATAACGCAGTATAAACCAATTTACATTTTATTTTTTGTTTTTACCCCCATTTACCGAGCGGATATCTCTTAACTGTCTTAACTGTCTTAACTGTCCGCTTAACTGTCTTAATTGGTATTGTATTTTGTTGACTAAGGTGAGATAATTCATAAGTTCAATTAAAAAGTACAGCTTTAAATAAACAAACTCCGCTTATTTAAAAGTCAACTTTTATTGAAAACTAGTAAAATATATCATTTGAAAAGCAAATTTTTGATACTTATTACTATCAGAAAGTCTAGTTAATATTAACTTTACTCTTAGCTAAGACTGTAAAAATTCAAGATAGCTTTAGAGGAAAATATTAATTCATTAAAATTAGTATCGATTATTAGAGTAGAATCATGAATTTAATAAAGCTTCTAGAAAATCTTTCAGCAAAGAATGTTGAACTTTGGGTTGATGGAGACAAACTGCGCTATCGATCGCCTGAAAACTCCCTAACCCCTGAGTTATTGCGCGAAATTCAGCAATCTGAACTAGAAATTATCCAAATTTTATCCCAGAGTACCGCTCAGGCTGCAACTTATCCCCTCTCTCACGGTCAAAAGGCACTCTGGTTTTTATATCAATTAGCACGCAACAGTACTGCTTACAATGTCACGTATGCAGCAAAATTAGTTATAAGTTTAGATATTCTTGCCCTAAAGCAGGCAGCACAAGCTCTAGTTGAAAGGCATCCACTTTTGAGGACTACCTTTGCAACCATTGACGACGAACCTGTGCAAACAGTTCACGAAAATCAGCAAGTTGACTTTAGCATCCAAGAAGCTTCCGATCTTGGGCAAGATGATATAAACAACTGGCTTTCAGAAAAGAGCGATCGCCCTTTCGACTTAGAGCAAGGCCCGATATTGCGCTTTGATTTATTAATTAACCATATTAAAACTGATAAATTAGCAACCAAAGAACATATTCTCCTAATCACGCTGCATCAGATAGTGGGAGATTTCCGGTCTTTAGAAATCATAATTGGCGAACTGAGAGCTTTGTATAAAGCGATGTCTACGACGGGCTACGCCTACGCCACAGGTGAAACAGCCCAACTATCAACGCAAAATTATCAATATCAAGATTACGTCAAATGCTCAGAGCAAATGCTCGCTAGTTCACATGGAGAAAGTTTGTGGGCTTACTGGCAGCAACAACTATCTGGTGAGTTGCCATTACTAAATTTGCCAACAGATCGACCAAGACCTCAGACCAAAACCTACAATGGTGCTTCCCGCTTTTTTACTGTTGAGAAAGAACTGCGGCAAAAGCTCACAGAATTGGCGACGAGAGAAAGTGCCTCTCTATATATCCTTTTATTAACAGCATTACAAATACTATTACGACGTTATACCAATCAAGAAGATATTTTAATTGGCTCTCCAATGGTGAATCGGAGCCGTTCAGAGTTTGAAAGTATTGTCGGTCATTTTACTAATCCTGTAGTCTTGCGAGGAGACCTTTCAGGAAATCCCACCTTTGAAGAGATGCTGGAGCGATCGCACTCTTGTGTATTAGATGCCCAAGACCATCAAGATTATCCCTTTTCCCTGCTGGTAGAGCAACTGCAACCTGTCCGCAACCCCAGTTTTTCGCCACTCTATCAGGTAGCCTTCGTCTGCGATCGCTCTCACCAGAATATAGATATTAATGATGATTTGATTTTGGAATCAATGATTCCAGAGTCTAAAGGAGCCGCCTTTGATTTAACCTTAACTATTTTTGAGGGCACAGACTCACTCAAAGGTACGTGGAATTATAACACCGACTTATTTGATGACAGTGCGATCGCGCGGATGATGGGGCATTTTGTAACTTTGCTCGAAGCAATTGTGGCAAATCCACAGCAACGAATTGACCAATTACCAATGCTCACACAATCTGAAGAACGGCAGTTATTAGTTGAGTGGAATGATACTCAAGTAGACTACGCCTTCGATAAATGTATTCATCAGTTATTTGAAGAACAGGTAAAGCGTACACCTGATGCTGTGGCGGTGGTGTTTGAGAATCAACAATTGACGTACCGCGAATTAAACAGCCGTGCTAACCAGTTGGCGTATTGCTTGCAGTCTTTGGGTGTGAAACCCGACGTGCTGGTGGGGATTTGTGTAGAGCGCTCCTTAGAGATGGTGGTGGGACTACTTGGCATTCTCAAGGCGGGTGGGGCTTACGTACCACTTGACCCAGAATATCCCAAAGACCGTCTGAACTTCATGCTTGCAGATGCTCAAGTTCCAGTATTAATAAGTCAACAGCGACTCCTGGATCGACTACCTGAGTATCAGGCAAAACTGATTTGTTTAGATGAAGTCTGGTCAGAAATTCTGCAAAACAAACAGAACAACCCTATTGAGGTAGTAAAGAGTACCGATCTAGCGAATGTAATTTACACATCCGGCTCCACAGGCAAACCCAAAGGGGTAATGGTTGAGCATAGTGGATTGTGCAATCTTGCTCAAGCTCAAATTCAGGTTTTCGGCTTGTCTGGTGATAGTCGAGTTCTCCAGTTTGCCTCCTTCAGTTTTGATGCTTGCATATCAGAAATCCTGATGGCTTTGGGATCTGGGGCAAGACTTTACTTAGGAACAAAAGACTCGATAATGCCGGGTATGCCTTTAATTGAGCGATTAAAGAATGATGGCATTACCCATGTTACCCTACCACCATCAGCCTTAGCAGTCCTGCCAGTAGAAGAACTGCCAACATTGCAAGCGATCGTTGTTGCCGGAGAAGCCTGTCCTCTGGAACTGATGCGACAATGGTCAAAAGGCAGAAACTTCTTCAACGCCTACGGCCCGACAGAAGCGAGTGTTTGTGCAGCGATCGCCAAATGCACTCCAGAGGACGAAAAAATTACCATTGGTCGTCCAATTGCCAATGCAGAAATCTACATTTTAGATTCACAATTACAACCAGTACCAATTGGTGTACCAGGAGAACTGCACATTGGTGGTGCGGGAGTGGCGCGAGGTTATCTCAACCGAAACGAGTTAACACAACAGAAATTCATCCCCAACCCCTTTAGTAGAAGCAGGGGAGCAGGGGAGCAGGGGAGCAGGGGGAGAGAACGTCTCTACAAAACTGGGGATTTAGCACGTTATCTGCCAGATGGCAATATCGAATACTTGGGTCGTATCGACAACCAAGTAAAAATCCGGGGATTCCGCATTGAGTTGGGAGAAATCGAAGCAACACTGAGCCAACATCCTCATGTGCAAGCATCATGTGTGATAGCCCGTGAAGATATTCCTGGTGACAAGCGCCTAATAGCCTATATCGTACTGCAACCAGAGCAGACAGCCACAGTTAAAGAACTGCGTAGCTTCCTCAAAGAAAAGCTACCAGAATATATGGTACCAAGTGCGATCGCCATCTTAGAATCTTTACCCCTAACCCCCAACGGCAAAATAGATCGTCGCGCTCTACCAGAGCCAACTAGTGAATTATCAGAGAAATATGTAGCTCCCCGCACCCCTATCGAAGAAATCCTTGCAGTAATTTGGCAACAAGTTCTGAAATTAGAGCTTGTAGGCAGACATGACAACTTCTTTGAACTAGGGGGACATTCCCTACTAGCAACGCAATTCATCTCCCGTGTGCGTAGCAGATTAAAAGTAGAAATATCATTGCGTGAGTTATTTGCTGCACCAACAATTGCCGAGTTAGCACCATCAATTCAGCAGTTACAGCAGCAAAATATAGAACTGTCAGCACCACCCATCTTAAGGCGGGTAGAGAATATAGAAATACCACTGTCTTATGCTCAACAGCGTTTATGGTTTTTAAACCAGTTAGAGTCGAACAGTGCCTTATACAACATTGCCCTTGGTTTGCGTCTAGTAGGAACTTTTAATTTTGCAGCTTTAGAACAAAGTTTAAAAGAACTTATCGATCGCCATGAAGTCTTACGCACCAACTTTGTTACTGTTGATGGAAAGCCAACACAAATAATTCAAACTCAAACAAATTGGACAGTTGCAGTTGTTGACTTGCAGCATTTACCCTTAACAGAACAACAAACTGCTGCACAGAAATTACTGGAACAAAAAGCAATTGAGCCTTTTGACTTAGCTCATGATGCCTTAATTAGAGCGACATTAGTAATGCTGTCTCCAAAAGAACAGTGCTTATTAGTGAGTATGCACCACGTTGTCTGTGATGGCTGGTCAATAGGTGTGTTTGTCCAGGAGTTACAAGCACTGTACAATGCTTATTCAATTGGTCAAGCGTCACCCCTGTTGCCACTACCAATACAGTACGCAGATTTTGCAATTTGGCAAAGACAATGGTTGCAAGGAGAGGTACTACAAAACCATTTGAGTTACTGGGAAAAACAATTGGCAAATGCACCCACATTCTTGCCACTACCCACAGATAGACCCAGACCTGCTGTGCAGACTTTCAATGGCTCATATCATGTGTTTACTCTGTCTGTTGAGTTAACTCAACGGTTGTTGGAGCTAAGTCAACAGCAAGGTTGTACTCTGTTCATGACTTTGTTGGCGGTATATAATACCCTGCTTTATCGCTACACCGGACAATCAGATATTTTGGTGGGGACACCAATTGCTAACCGCGATCGCACCGAGCTAGAACGACTCATTGGCTTTTTTGTCAATACCTTAGTGATGCGGACTGATTTAGCAGGGAACCCCAGTTTTAACGAATTACTCCTGCGCCTCAGAGAAATGGCATTATCCGCTTATGCTCATCAAGATTTGCCCTTTGAGATGTTGGTGGAAGCATTGGAACCAGAACGGGATCTCAGCTATACACCATTGTTCCAAGTGATGTTCGTTCTCCTGAACGCTCCCATGTCTGAAATAGAGTTGACTGAGTTAAGTGTCAGTGGCTTGCCAATAGAAATCACCACGTCAAAGTTTGATTTAACTTTATCAATGGAAAATACTCCCAATGGACTCTTTGGGTGGTGGGAGTATAACACTGACTTGTTTGATAGCAGCACTATCGAACGGATGACTGGTCATTTTCTGACACTACTTGAAGCGATCGTGGCAAATCCCAGCGAGCGGATTTCCCAATTGCCAATGCTCACAGCATCTGAGCAGCAACAGTTATTAGTCGAGTGGAATGATACTCAAGTAGATTATCCCCACGATAAATGTATCCATCAGTTGTTTGAAGAGCAAGTAGAGCGTACACCCAATGCCGTCGCGGTGGTATTTGAAAATCAACAATTGACGTACCACGAATTGAATTGTCGTGCTAACCAGTTGGCGCATTATTTGCGGTCTTTGGGTGTGGGAGCCGACATACTGGTGGGGATATGTGTGGAGCGTTCTTTAGAGATGCTGGTGGGATTACTTGGTATTCTCAAGGCGGGTGGAGCTTACGTACCACTTGACCCTGAGTATCCCCAAGAGCGTCTGAGCTTTATCTTAGAAGATGCTCAAGTTTCCGTGCTGCTAACCCAACAGCATTTAGTTGATAAATTACCTGAATGTCAGGCGCAGCTTGTAAGTTTAGATACTAACTGGCAGTTTATTTCTCAGTTACCTCAAGGAAATCCCATCACTAATGTCCAAGCTAGTAACTTAACTTATGTGATTTATACTTCCGGTTCTACAGGCCAGCCCAAAGGTGTGCAAATTTCACATACGGCTGTGAGCAATTTCCTATCTGCCATGCAGCAGCGCCCAGGAATAACAGAACAAGATACACTGCTTGCAGTCACTACTATTTCCTTTGATATTGCTGCCTTAGAAATTTTTCTGCCTATAACTGTAGGTGCATGTCTAGTCATAGCCCGTCGTGACGTGACCCTTGATGGAAGAGAGTTATGTGATTTGCTAGTTAAGTCTAAGGCAACAATTATGCAAGCAACTCCAGCTACTTGGAGATTGCTTTTAGACTCTAACTACCAATTTAGCGATTTAAAAATACTTTGCGGGGGTGAAGCTTTACCTTGGGATCTAGTTAGTAAATTGCTTGCTAGGAGCGCTTCTTTGTGGAACCTTTATGGGCCAACAGAGGCTACTATTTGGTCATCAATATGTCAACTCGAATCCAGCGAGAGCTTGATTTCTATTGGTCGCCCAATTTCTAATACGCAAATCTACATACTCGACCAAAACTTACAACCAGTACCTATAGGTGTACCAGGAGAACTGCACATTGGTGGTGCAGGATTAGCAAGAGGCTACTTGAAACGACCAGAGTTAACACAAGAAAAATTCATTCCCAATCCGTTTGAGGAGGCAGGAGGCAGAGGGCAGGAGGCAGGAGGGAGTAGATTATATAAAACAGGGGATTTAGCCCGTTATTTACCAGATGGTAATATCGAATACCTGGGGCGTATCGATAACCAGGTAAAAATCCGGGGATTCCGCATTGAGTTGGGAGAAATAGAAGCAGCACTGAGCCAGCATCCTCATGTGCAAGCATCATGTGTCATAGCTCGTGAAGATACTCCTGGTGACAAGCGCTTAGTTGCCTACATCGTACCTCAACCACAAGTAACACTCACAATTAGCGAACTACGTAGCAACCTCAAGGAAAAGTTACCAGACTACATGGTTCCTTCGGCAATAGTTATCCTGGAGTCTTTACCGCTAACTCCCAATGGCAAAATAGACCGTCGCGCTTTACCAGCACCAGAGCCAAGTAGTGAATTATTAGAGAAATATGTCGCCCCACGCAACCCCATCGAAGAAATACTGTCACTGATTTGGCAACAAGTCCTAAAAGTAGACCTTGTAGGCAGACATGATAACTTCTTTGAGCTAGGGGGACACTCACTATTAGCAACGCAACTTATTTCCCGTGTGCGTAGCAGCTTGAAAGTAGAACTGCCATTGCGATCGCTATTTGCTGCACCAACGATCGCTGAACTATCGAATAACATTCAACAGTTACAGCAACAAGACTTAGAACTTGCCGCAGCACCGATTTTAAGGCGGGCAGAGAATGCAGAAACACCACTGTCTTATGCTCAACAGCGTTTATGGTTTTTAGACCAGTTCGAGCCGAACAGTGCCTCATACAACATTCCTTTCGGGTTGCGTTTAGTAGGAACTCTTAATGTTGTCGCCTTAGAACAAAGCTTAATTGAAATTATTCATCGCCACGAAGCATTACGCACTAACTTCATCACAGTTGATGGACAAGCTACTCAAATCATTCACAATTGGAAGGAACAGGGAACAGGGAACAGGGAACAGGAAAATATACCCTGGACACTATCAGTTGTTGACTTAAAGCATTTACCTTTAACAGAACAAAAAACTGCTGCACAGAAATTAGTCCAAGAACAAGCGTTTCTTCCTTTTGACTTAGCTCATGATGCATTAATCAGAGCGACATTAATAGTACTGTCTCCTACAGAGCAGTGGTTATTAGTGTGTATGCACCACGTTGTCTCTGATGGCTGGTCAATAGGTGTGTTTAGCCAGGAGTTACAAGCACTGTACAATGCTTATTCTCAAGGTCAACCGTCACCTTTGTTGCCACTACCAATTCAGTACGCAGATTTTGCAATTTGGCAAAGACAATGGTTGCAAGGAGAGGTTCTACAAAGCCAATTAAGTTACTGGAAACAACAATTGGCAAATGCACCTACGTTCTTGCCATTACCCACAGATAGACCTAGACCTGCTATACAGACTTTCAATGGCGCATATCAAGAGTTTGCTTTGTCGAGTGAACTAACTCAACGGTTAGTGCAGCTGAGTCAAAAGCAAGGGGTGACTTTGTTTATGACTCTGTTGGCGGCATATAATACTCTGCTTTATCGCTACACAGGACAAACAGATATTTTGGTGGGGACACCAATTGCTAACCGCGATCGCACCGAGATAGAAGGACTCATTGGCTTTTTTGTCAATACTTTGGTGATGCGGACTGATTTATCTCTTAATCCTAGTTTTAACGAATTACTCCCACGTATCCGGGAAATGGCATTATCCGCATACGCTCATCAAGATTTGCCCTTTGAAATGTTGGTGGAAGCATTGCAGCCAGAACGGGATCTCAGCTATACACCACTATTTCAGGTGATGTTCGTTCTCAATAATGCGCCCACATCTGAAGTAGAGTTGACTGGGTTAAGTATCAGTTCTTTGCCTATAGAAAGTGCGATCGCCAAGTTTGATTTAACTTTATCAATGGAAAACACTAGCACTGGTTTAGTGGGAGGGTGGGAATACAACATTGACTTGTTTGATAGCAACACAATTGAACGGATAACTGGTCATTTTGTGACATTGCTAGAAGCTATTGTTGCTAATCCTCAAGAGCGGATTTCTCAATTACCAATGCTCACAGCATTTGAGCAACAACAATTATTAGTTGAGTGGAATGATACAAGCGTAGATTATCCCCAAGATAAATGTATTCATCAGTTGTTTGAAGAACAGGTGGAACGCATCCCCGATGCTGTAGCGGTAGTGTTTGAGAATCAACAATTGACTTACCACCAGTTGAATTGTCGTGCTAACCACTTAGCGCATTACTTGCAGTCTTTGGGAGTGTCCGCCGATGTGCTGGTGGGGATATGTGTGGAGCGCTCTCTGGAGATGGTGGTGGGATTACTTGGTATTCTCAAGGCGGGTGGGGCTTACGTACCACTTGACCCTGAGTATCCCCAAGAGCGTCTGACTTTCATGCTGGCAGACGCTCAAGTTTCTGTGCTGCTTACTCAACAGCATCTAGTTGAGAAATTACCTCGACATCAAGCGCGTGTAGTCCACTTAGATAAAGACTGGGTTGCGATCGCTAAGTCCAGCCAAGAGAATCCAATTGCCCAGGTGCAAGCTAGTAACGTAGCTTATGTGATTTATACTTCTGGCTCTACTGGTCAACCGAAGGGGGTAATACTATCTCACAGTAACCTTTGCAACCACATGTTCTGGATGCAAGCAACATTCCCCCTGACTAAAGAAGACAAAGTACTGCAAAAAACTCCCTTTGGCTTTGATGCCTCAGTTTGGGAATTCTATGCTCCATTGTTAGCAGGTGGACAGTTGTTAATAGCTGAACCCAGAGGTCATACTGACAGTGCTTATCTCTTAAGGTTAATTGCCCAGCAGCAGGTAACTACTATTCAACTTGTTCCATCTTTACTGCAAATGCTTTTAGAACAGGGAGGAATCGAAACTTGTCACTCCCTCAAACACGTGTTCTGTGGCGGTGAAGTCTTACCCGTTACTCTGCAAGAAAGCTTGTTAAGTAAACTAGATGTAAATTTACACAATCTCTACGGCCCAACAGAAGCTTGTATTGATGCAACTTTCTGGAATTGTCAGCGTGAGATTTATCCACAACTTATCCCTATTGGTCGTCCAATTGACAACACCCAGATATATATACTCGACCAAAACTTACAACCAGTACCTGTGGGTGTACCAGGAGAACTGCATATTGGTGGTGCAGGATTAGCAAAAGGATACCTCAACCTTCCAGAGTTAACGCAAGAAAAATTTATCCCCAACCCCTTCCAAGGAAGCAGGGGAGCAGGGGAGCAGGGGAGCAGGGGGAGAGAACGGTTGTATAAAACAGGGGACTTAGCACGTTATCTACCAGATGGCAATATCGAATACCTGGGGCGCATCGATAATCAAGTAAAAATCCGGGGTTTCCGCATTGAGTTGGGAGAAATCGAAGCAGCATTAAGCCAACATAGTGATGTGCAAACATCTGTAGTCATCGTCCGCGAAGACATTCCCGGAAATAAACGTTTAGTCGCTTATGTAGTACCGCAGCCACAGATAACACCCACAGTTAGCCAATTGCGTAGCTTCCTCAAAGAAAAGCTACCAGAATATATGGTACCAAGTGCGATCGTCACCCTAGAATCCCTACCGCTTACCCCCAACGGCAAAATAGACCGTCGCGCCTTACCAGAACCAGAAGCACGCACAGGAATAGAAAGCAGCCTAGTAGCACCGCGTACCCCCATTGAAGAAAAATTAACCCGAATTTGGGAGCAAGTATTAAGAGTAGAGCAAATAGGCATACACGATAACTTTTTTGAACTAGGAGGAGATTCCATCCTCAGTATTCAAATCATCAGCAGAGCAAAAGTTGCCGGAATAGAACTGACAATCAAACAACTATTTGCCAATCAAACCATCGCCCAATTAGCCACAGTCGCAGGTACAACAAAAGCACTTGCAATTGAACAAGGATTAGTCACAGGGACATTACCCCTAACACCAATTCAACACTGGTTTTTCGAGCAGAAATTACCAGAGAAACACCACTTTAATCAATCATTTCTCCTCACAGTACCATCAGACCTCAACCTAGAAATATTAGAGCAAGTATGGCAGCAACTACTAAAACATCACGATGCTCTTAGGCTAAGATTCACTCGAACAGACACAATATGGCAGCAGATTCATGCTGCGCCAACTGATAATATTACTATCCCCCGTTTTGACTTATCGACAGTTCCAGAAACTGAGATAGAAACTGTCATCGAAACCACAGCCAATGAATTACAGGCGAGTTTAAATCTTTCAGAAAATCTCGTGCAAGTAGCATTTTTCTGGTTGGGTATTGACAAAAAAGCCAGATTAATAATAGTAATTCACCACCTCGTAGTAGACGGTGTTTCTTGGCGGATATTATTAGAAGATTTGCAGACAGCTTACCAGCAACTCAGTCAAGGCAAAACCATTCAGCTACCTGCAAAAACTACATCTTTCAAAGATTGGGCGCGACAACTGACAGAATATGCACAATCAGAAGTCTTGAAATCAGAACTAGATTATTGGTTGAGTCCATCTTACGATACAGTTGACTCCATCCCGGTAGACTATGCACAAGGAATAAACACTACTGCATCGGCTAGGACAATATCAGTATCATTAGATGAAGCTGAAACCCTTTCACTTTTACAAGATGTTCCGAAAGCTTATAAAACACAAATAAACGATATCTTGTTAACTGCCTTAGTACTGGTGTTGAGCGAATGGACTAACTCTGATTCAGTGTTATTCAACTTAGAAGGTCATGGGCGGGAGGAGATTATTGATGGTGTAGACTTATCGCGCACCGTTGGTTGGTTTACAACGATTTTTCCAGTGGTTGTGGAACTGGGAACTATAGATGATCTTGGTACTGCGTTAAAATCCGTCAAGGAACAATTACGTGTAATTCCTAATAAAGGCATTGGCTATGGCTTATTGCGTTATCTAAATATTGACGCAGAAATTAGCACCCAATTAGAAAAAATTCCCCAGGCAGAAATTAGCTTCAACTATTTGGGACAATTTGCTCAAGTTGTCAATACATCCTCTCTGATGCAAATAGCTAATGAACCTAGCGGAAACAGCCAGAGTTTACAAGGTCAACGCCATTATTTGCTAGATATTAATGCCATCATTATCAACGAAAAACTGCAAATAGATTGGACATACAGCAGCAATATTCATCAGTACGAAACGATTGAGAATATTGCTCAAGAATTTGTCGAAACTTTGCAAGAGTTAATTGCTCATTGTTTATCAACAGAAAATGCAGGTTATACGCCTACGGATTTCCCATTAATTCAACTTAACCAACTAGAAATAGATCAGATATTACAAAATTTATGAAATTAGAACTTAGCAAAACTAATCGCCAAAATATTGAAGATATTTATCCCTTATCTCCCATGCAAGAGGGGATGCTGTTTGAAAGTTTATATGCTCCAGACTCAGGCGTATATTTTGAGCAGATAACTTGCATTTTGACGGGAAACCTAGATGTAAAAACTTTCGAGAAAGCTTGGCAGCAAGTAGTAGCTCGACATCCCGTCTTCCGCACAGCGTTTCTGTGGGAGTCTTTGAGCCAGCCAGTTCAAGTGGTGTATCGACAGGTAAATGTGACGGTCGAAACTTATGACTGGCGGGAGTTATCTACACAAGAGCAGCAACAGCAATTAGAGAGTTTTCTGGATTCTGAGCGACAACAGGGTTTTCAAGTGTCGCAAGCGCCATTGATGCGTCTACATCTAATCCAGTTGGATGGGGATACTTATCAGTTTGTTTGGTGTCATCATCATTTATTACTTGATGGCTGGTCATCACCTTTGGTTTTCCAAGACCTGTTGGAGTTTTATCAAGCTATTTCTCAGGGTAAAAGTTTATCTAATACGGGAACTGTCAGCTACCGCAACTATATTGCTTGGTTACAGCAGCAGGATCGAGATTTAGCTAAAGAATTTTGGCGACAAAAACTCCAAGGTTTTACTACACCAACTCCTTTGACTGTGGATAAACCATTGTCAATGCGGGAGAAACATTCGGGCTATAGCGAACAACAAATTGACTTAACTGTGCCAGCGACAGCAGCAGTAATGTCTTTTGTCAGACAGCATCAATTGACGATGAGTAATTTGGTGCAGGCGACTTGGGGATTGTTGCTGTCTCGCTACAGCCAAGAAACAGATGTGGTTTTTGGCGCAACTGTATCTGGTCGTCCGCCTGAGCTTGTTGGTGTAGAGTCGATTGTGGGGTTATTTATCAATACTCTGCCAGTGCGGGTACAAATCTCCGAGAAGACTGAATTGCTGGGTTTGTTGAAGGATTTACAGGCGCAACAGATTGAGTCTGAGCAATTTTCCCATAGCTCATTAGCAGAGATTCAGGGGCTAAGTGATGTTCCCAAGGGTACGCCTTTGTTTGAGAGTATTGTTGTTTTTGAGAATTATCCTATTGATACTTCTGCTCTACAAGGCGATCGCAATTTTTCCCTCTCGAATTTTAGATGGATTGAACAAACAACTTATCCTCTGGCGGTTGTAGTTTCCCCTGGTGAGCAATTATCGCTGAGGGTGATGTACGATGCTAGTCGATTTGAAGATGGAACGATTAGCCGGATGCTGGGTCATTTTGTAACAATGCTTGAGGCGATGTCTGACGACAAGCCGCTTTGCGTCTACGCTACTAATCCTCAGCAACGAATTTCCCAGTTGCCAATGCTAACAGAATCTGAGCAGCAACAGCTATTAGTTGACTGGAATGATACCCAATCTAATTATCCCCAGGATAAATCTATTCATCAGTTGTTTGAGGAGCAGGTGGAGCTTACACCCGATGCTGTAGCAGTGGTGTACGAGAATCAACATCTCACATACCGCGAATTGAACAGCCGTGCTAACCAATTGGCGCACTACTTGAAGTCTTTGGGTGTGAAAGCTGATGCGTTGGTGGGGATATGTGTGGAGCGTTCTTTAGAAATGGTCGTGGGACTATTGGGGATTCTCAAGGCGGGTGGTGCTTATGTGCCACTTAACCCAGAATATCCTCAAGAGCGATTGACCTTCATGCTCGAAGATACTCAGTTATCAGTCATATTGACTCAAGAAAAACTAGTTAATAAACTAGGCGAACGCCTCCGGCGCGGCTTTGCCGAACGCAACGCTAGTGTAATTTGCTTAGACTCAAACTGGGATATCATCAATCAACAAACACAAAATAACCCAACTACCAGCGTCACAGCTGATAACTTAGCTTATGTAATGTACACCTCCGGTTCTACAGGTCAACCCAAAGGTGTGAGCATTGTCCATCGAAGTGTAGTTCGACTCGTCAAAGAAACCAACTATATCAGCATTTCTGCTGATGATGTAATTGCCCAAGCCTCAAATCACGCCTTCGATGCTGCTACTTTTGAAATTTGGGGAGCCTTACTCAACGGAGCGCGGTTGGTAGGGGTGAGCAAAGATTTGGCACTTTCGCCCAGAGATTTCGCAGTCTTT
This sequence comes from Nostoc sp. ATCC 53789, assembly GCF_009873495.1. GTDB lineage: Bacteria > Cyanobacteriota > Cyanobacteriia > Cyanobacteriales > Nostocaceae > Nostoc > Nostoc muscorum_A. The sequence continues at coordinate 455,442 of NZ_CP046703.1, forward strand.
ATGCGATCGCAAAGTATCAGTGTATTATTCTTGACAACTGCCCTGTTTAATCAAATTGCTCAAGAAGTCCCCTCTGCTTTCAATTCACTACGGCATCTTCTATTTGGCGGCGAGGCTGTCGATCCTAAATGGGTTAAAGAAGTACTCAACAATGGTGCGCCGCAGCGACTACTCCATGTTTATGGGCCAACAGAGAATACAACATTTAGTTCCTGGTACTTGGTGCAGGATGTGCCAGAAGGCGCGACAACTATTCCCATCGGGCAACCAATTTCTAACACACAAATCTATTTGTTAGATTCCCAACTACAACCAGTGGGTATTGGTGTACCGGGAGAATTATACATTGGTGGAGATGGTCTAGCTAGGGAATACCTTAACCGCACCGAGTTAACACAAGAAAAACTCATCCAAAACCCCTTCGGTGGAAGCAGGGGAGCAGGGGAGCAGGGGAGCAAGGGAGCAGAGGAGCAGTCTTTCCCCTCTGCCTCTTCTGAGCGCCTCTACAAAACCGGGGATAAAGCACGTTATTTAAGCGATGGAAATATTGAATACTTAGGACGCATCGATGACCAAGTAAAAATACGTGGTTTACGGATTGAGTTGGGCGAAATTGAAGCAGTCCTGAGCCAACACAGCGATGTGCAAGTATCTTGTGTCATTGTCCGCGAAGATACCCCTGGAGATAAACGTTTAGTCGCCTACATCGTAACGCATCAAGACTGTCAACCTACGATGGGTGAAATACGTCAATTCCTCAAAGCAAAGCTGCCAGATTACATGATACCTTCGGCAATAGTAATCTTGGAATCTTTCCCCTTGACTCCCAACGGCAAAATAGACCGCCGCGCCCTGCCAAAACCAGACTTAGACACCGCACTCCTAGAAAAATATGTCGCCCCGCGTACACCTGTTGAGGAAATGCTTGCACTCCTCTGGGCGCAAGTTTTGAAAGTAGAGCAAGTGGGTATTTACGATAATTTCTTTGAACTTGGGGGACACTCACTCTTAGCAACGCAATTGGTTTCACGCATCCGCACTAGCTTCAAAATAGAACTACCATTACGTGAGTTATTTGCTGCATCAACAATTACGGAATTAGCGCCATTCATTCAGCAGTTACAGCAACAGGACTTACAACTTGCTGCACCACCCATTTTAAGGCGGGCAGAGAATGCAAACTTACCACTGTCTTATGCTCAACAGCGTTTGTGGTTTTTAGACCAGTTCGAGCCGAACAGTGCTTCATACAACATCCCCTTCGGGTTGCGCTTAGTCGGAACTCTTAATGTTGCCGCGCTACAACAAAGCTTAATTGAAATTATTCATCGCCACGAAGCATTACGTACTAACTTTATTACTGTTGATGGACAAGCTGCTCAAATCATTCACAATTGGAGGGAACAAGGAACAGGGAACAGGGAACAGGAAAATATACCTTGGACACTATCAGTTGTTGAGTTAAAGCATTTACCCGTAACAGAACAAAAAACTGCTGCACAGAAATTAGTCCAACAACAAGCACTTCTTCCTTTCGACTTAGAGTCAGAAGCATTAATCAGAGCAACATTACTGGTGCTGTCTCATACAGAACAATGGTTAGTATTGTGTATGCACCACGTTGTCAGTGATGGCTGGTCAATAGGTGTGTTTATCGAGGAGTTACAAGCACTGTACAATGCTTATTCTCAAGGTCAACCGTCACCCTTATTACCACTGCCAATTCAGTACGCAGATTTTGCAATTTGGCAAAGACAATGGTTGCAAGGGCAAGTACTCAACAGCCAATTGAGTTACTGGAAACAACAATTAGCGAATGCACCCACGTTCTTGCCACTACCCACAGACAGACCCAGACCTGCTGTGCAGACTTTCAATGGTGCATATCAAGAATTTACTCTGTCTGGTGAACTAACTCAACGATTGGTGCAGTTAAGTCAAAAGCAAGGGGTGACTTTGTTTATGACTTTGTTGGCGGCTTATAATACCCTGCTTTATCGCTACACAGGACAAGAAGATATATTGGTGGGTTCGCCAATTGCTAACCGCGATCGCACCGAAATTGAAGGGTTAATTGGCTTTTTTGTCAATACCTTAGTCATGCGGACTGAGATATCAGGCGATCGCAGTTTTAACGAATTACTCCCACGTATCCGGGAAATGGCATTATCCGCTTATGCTCATCAGGATTTGCCCTTTGAAATGCTAGTGGAAGCATTGCAACCAGAACGGGACTTGAGCCATACACCACTGTTTCAAGTGATGTTTGTTCTTAATAATGCGCCCACATCTGAAGTAGAGTTGACTGGGTTAAGTGTCAGTGAATTGTCAATAGAAAGTGCGATCGCTAAGTTTGACCTTACCTTAGGAATGCAAAACACTAACAATGGACTCGTCGGGTGGTGGGAGTACAACACTGACTTATTTGATAGCAGCACTATCAAACGGATGACTGGTCATTTTGTGACTCTACTTGAAGCAATTGTGGCGAATCCCCAAGAGCGGATTTCTCAATTACCAATGCTCACAGCATCTGAGCAACAACAATTATTAGTGGAGTGGAATGATACTCAAGTAGATTATCCCCAAGATAAATGTATTCATCATTTGTTTGAAGAACAAGTAGAGCGTACACCCGATGCAGTCGCGGTGGTATTTAAAAATCAACAATTGACGTATCACGAGTTAAATTGTCGTGCTAACCAGTTGGCGCACTACTTACGTTCTTTGGGAGTGTCCGCAGATGTGCTAGTGGGGATATGTGTAGAGCGCTCTTTGGAGATGGTGGTGGGATTGTTGGGAATTCTCAAAGCTGGTGGGGCTTACTTACCGCTTGACCCAGAGTATCCCCAAGACCGTTTGAGTTTTATGCTCGAAGACGCTCAAGTTTCAGTATTACTGAGTCAACACCATCTAGTTGAGAAATTACCAGAACATCATGCGCGTGTTGTTTGCTTAGATACCGACTGGCAAATCATTCCCCAGTCGAATCAACAAAATCCGATCGCTGGTGTGCAAGCTAGTAACTTGGCTTATGTAATTTACACTTCGGGTTCCACCGGAAAGCCTAAAGGAGCAATAAATACGCATCTAGGGATTTGCAATCGCCTCCTGTGGATGCAGCAAGCATATCAATTAACAGAAATAGATTGCGTTTTACAGAAAACTCCTTTCAGCTTCGATGTCTCCGTTTGGGAATTTTTCTGGCCATTACTGACTGGAGCGCGTTTAGTTGTAGCTAAACCAGATGGACATAAAGATAGTGGTTACTTGGTCAACCTAATACTAGAACAGCAAGTTACTACACTGCATTTTGTTCCTTCGATGCTCCAGATTTTTCTAGAAGAACAAGGTTTAAAAGATTGCAGTAGCTTGAAGCGAGTTATTTGTAGTGGTGAAGCACTGCCAAAAGAACTTCAGGAACGCTTTTTTGCTTGTTTAGGGTGTCAATTGCATAATCTCTACGGGCCGACAGAAGCGGCGATTGATGTCACCTTCTGGGAATGTCAACCAGAGAGCAATTTGAAGACAGTGCCTATTGGTCGCCCAATTTCCAATACGCAAATCTACATACTCGACCAAAACTTACAACCAGTACCTGTGGGTGTTCCAGGAGAGTTACACATCGGTGGTGCAGGATTAGCAAAAGGATACCTCAACCGCCCAGAGTTAACACAAGAGAAATTCATCCCCAACCCCTTCAGTGGAAGCAGGAGAGCAGGGGAGCAGAGGAGCAGAGGGGCAGGGGAGCGGAGGAGAAAAATAGTGCAATCTCCAGTTGCCAGTCCCCGCCTCTATAAAACCGGAGATTTGGCTCGTTATTTACCAGATGGCAATATAGAATATCTGGGACGTATCGACAATCAAGTAAAAATCCGTGGATTCCGTATCGAATTGGGAGAAATCGAGGCAGCACTAAGTCAACATAAAGATGTGCAAACATCTGTAGTCATCGTCCGCGAAGATATTCCTGGTGATAAGCGCCTAGTCTCGTACATCGTACTGCAACCAGAGCAGACAACCACAGTTAAAGAACTGCGTAGCTTTCTCAAAGAAAAGCTACCAGACTACATGGTACCAAGTGCGATCGCCATCTTAGAATCTTTACCCCTAACCTCCAACGGCAAAATAGACCGTCGCGCCTTACCAGCACCAGAGCCAAGTGGTACATTATCAGATAAATATGTAGCTCCACGCACGCCCCTAGAAGAAATCCTGGCACTTATTTGGCAAGAAGTCCTAAAAATAGAGCTTGTAGGCAGATATGATAACTTTTTTACCTTGGGAGGACACTCGCTATTAGCAACGCAACTCGTCTCTCGTATCCGTAGCAGCTTGAAAGTAGAACTGCCATTACGTTCGTTATTTGCTGCACCAACAATTGCAGAGTTAGCACAATTAATTCAGCAATTACAGCAACAAGACTTAGAACTTGCCGCACCACCCATCTTAAGGCGGACAAACAATGCAGAACTACCATTGTCTTATGCTCAACAGCGTTTGTGGTTTTTAGACCAGTTCGAGCCGGACAGTCCCTTCTACAACATCCCAATTGGGTTGCGCTTTGTCGGAAGTGTGAATATTGCCGCTTTGGAACAAAGCTTCAAGGAAATTATTCATCGCCACGAAGCATTACGCACTAATTTTGTTTCCGTTGATGGAAAACCAACTCAAATCATTCATCAAATAGAACCGAATTGGTCACTGACAGTTGTTGAATTGCAGCATTTAGCCTTAACAGAACAAGAAATAGCTGCACAGAAATTAGTCCAACAACAAGCAATTGAGCCTTTTGACTTAGCTCATGATGCATTAATCAGAGCCACATTAGTGGTGTTGTCTCCTATAGAACAGTGGTTATCAGTGTCTATCCATCACGTTGTTAGTGATGGCTGGTCAATAGGTGTGTTTGTTGAGGAATTACAAGCGCTGTATAATGCTTATTCTCAAGGTCAACCGTCACCCTTATTACCACTGCCAATTCAGTACGCAGATTTTGCAATTTGGCAAAGACAATGGTTAGTGGGGGAAGTACTCAACAACCAATTGAGTTACTGGAAAGAACAATTGGCTAATGCACCTACCTTCTTGCCACTACCCACAGACAGACCCAGACCTGCTGTGCAGACTTTCAATGGCGCATATCTTGAGTTTGCCCTGTCTGTTGAGTTAACTCAACAACTAACCAAACTGAGTCAACAACAAGGGGTGACTTTGTTTATGACTTTGTTGGCGGCTTATAATACCCTGCTTTATCGCTACACCGGACAAGAAGATATATTGGTGGGTTCGCCAATTGCTAACCGCGATCGCACCGAAATAGAAGGGTTAATTGGCTTTTTTGTCAATACCTTAGTCATGCGGACTGAGATATCAGGCGATCGCAGTTTTAGCGAATTACTGACTCGCGTCCGTGACATGGCAATGGAGGCATACGCTCATCAGAACTTACCTTTTGAAATGCTGGTAGAAGCATTACAGGCAGAACGGAATCTTAGCCATACACCACTGTTTCAGGTAATGTTTGTCCTCCAAAATGCGCCCACTGCATCTGGATTAGACCTAACTGGGCTAAATGTCAGTCCATTACCAGTAAAACTGACAACTTCCAGGTTTGATTTAACCTTAATCATGCAGAACAGTCCTACTGGGCTGATAGGATTGTGGGAGTACAGCACTGACTTGTTTGATGCTAGTACTATCGATCGCATGACAAGTCATTTTGTCACCTTGCTTGAAGGCATTGTTGCTAATCCTCAACAGCAAATCTCACAATTGCCTCTGCTGAGTGAAGTTGAGCAACAAAAATTACTTTTTGAGTGGAACGATACTCAAGTTGATTATCCCCTTGATCAGTGCATTCATCAGTTGTTTGAGGAACAGGTAAAACTGACACCCAATGCAGTGGCAGTGGAGTTTAAAGAGCAACAACTTACTTACAACCAATTAAACGATCGCGCTAACCAGTTGGCGCACTACTTGCAGTCTTTGGGTGTAAAACCAGATACCTTAGTTGGTCTATGTGTAGAACGTTCTTTGGAGATGGTCATTGGACTGTTGGGAATTCTCAAAGCAGGGGGAGCGTATGTACCACTTGATCCAGAGTATCCAACTGAGCGTTTGAGCTTTATTTTAGAGGATACTCAAGTTAAAGTCTTGCTCACCCAGCGATCGCTTCTTGACCGACTGCCCCAGTGTGAAAAAGCAGGGGGGCAGGGAGCAGGGAGCAGGGGAGAAAGTCCATCTACAAGGGATAGGGCTTCAACCAAAGGGAAAGAGGAGGTTTTGAGTCTTCCTGCTTCTTATCAAACACAGCTTGTTTGCCTAGATACTGACGCTGAATTAATTTCTCAGTGCAGCCAGGATAATCTCATCACTGGCGTACAAGCTAATAACTTAGGTTACATAATTTACACTTCTGGTTCTACAGGTCAACCAAAGGGTATAGCCATGAATCAGCTTGCCCTTTGCAATCTGATTTTGTGGCATCCAGACAATCTGAAAATTGCTCGTGGAGCAAAAACCCTACAATTTGCTTCGATTAACTTTGATGTCTCCTTCCAAGAAATCTTCACTACTTGGTGTTCTGGCGGTACATTGTTCTTAATAACTAAGGAATTACGCCACGATACCTCAAATTTGTTAAGAGTAATCCAAGAAAAAGCAATTCAAAGAATGTTTCTCCCCGTTGTGGGATTACAACAACTAGCAGAATTCGCTGTTGGTAGTGAGTTAGTAAATACTCATTTGCGGGAAATCATTACTGCTGGGGAACAGTTGCAGATTACTCCTGCCATTTCCAAGTGGCTGAGTCAGCTAAGTGACTGTACTCTGCACAATCATTACGGGCCATCCGAGAGCCATGTAGCCACCAGTTTTACTTTGCCTAATTTAGTAAACACTTGGCCGCTACTACCTCCAATTGGGCGACCTATTTCTAATACTCAAATCTACATCCTAGATAAATATTTACAGCCTGTACCCATTGGTGTACCAGGGGAAGTGTACATTGCTGGTGTGCTTTTAGCCAGAGGCTACTTGAACCGCCCAGAGTTAACACAAGAAAAATTCATCCAAAACCCCTTCGGTGGAAGCAGGGGAGCAGGGGAGCAGGGGAGCAGGGGAGCAGAGGAGCAGTCTTTCCCCTCTGCCCCCCATTCCCTCTGCCCCTCTGCCTCTTCTGAGCGCCTTTACAAAACTGGGGATCTAGCACGTTATCTGCCAGATGGCAATATCGAATACTTAGGACGCATTGACAATCAGGTGAAAATTCGCGGTTTCCGCATCGAGTTGGGCGAAATTGAAGCTGTACTGAGCCAACATATTAATGTACAAGCTTCTTGTGCGGTTGTGCGAGAAGATACCCCAGGTGATAAACGCTTAGTCGCTTACATTGTGCCACAGCCAGAGCAGAGAGTCTCTGTAAACGTTGTGCGTAGCTTCCTGAAGGAGAAGTTACCAGAGTATATGCTGCCAAGTGCAATAGTTATCTTGGAAGCTCTACCGATTACCTCCAACGGAAAATTAGACCGTCGCGTATTGCCTGCACCTGATTTACACAGTCAATTATCAGATCAGTATGTTGCTCCACGTAACCCAATTGAAGAAATTTTGTCACTAATTTGGGCGCAAGTGCTGAAAGTAGAGCTTGTGGGCATACATGATAACTTCTTTGAACTTGGAGGACATTCGCTACTAGCAACGCAACTGGTTTCCCGCATCCGCACCAACTTGAAAGTAGAACTGCCATTACGTGAGTTATTTGCTGCACCAACAATTGCTCAATTAGCGCCAATTATTCAACGGTTACAGCAACAAGACTTAGAACTTATTGCCCCACCCATCTTAAAGCGGGCAGAGAATGCAGAACTCCCACTGTCTTATGCTCAACAGCGTTTGTGGTTTTTAGACAAGTTAAACCCGAACAGTGCCTCATACAACATCCCCATTGGTTTGCGCTTAGTCGGAACTGTTAATGTTGCCGCCTTAGAACAAAGCTTGATTAAAATTATTCATCGCCACGAGGCATTACGTACTAATTTTATTACTGTTGATGGAAAGCTTTCACAAATTGTTCAAACTCAAACGAATTGGACAGTTGCAGTTGTTGACTTACAGCATTTACCCGTAACAGAACAAGAAATCGCTGCACAGCAATTAGTTCAACAACAAGCAATTCAGCCTTTTGACTTAGCAAATGAAGCATTAATCAGAGCGACATTAATGATACTGTCCGAGACAGAACAGTGGTTATTAGTGTGTATGCACCACGTTGTCTCTGATGGCTGGTCAATAGGTGTGTTTGTCCAGGAGTTACAAGCACTATACAATGCTTATTCTGAAGGTCAACCGTCACCTTTAACACCACTGCCGATTCAGTATGCAGATTTTGCCTTATGGCAAAGACAATGGTTGCAAGGAGAAGTACTGAAGAGCCAATTGAGTTACTGGGAACAACAATTGGCAAATGCACCCACGTTCTTGCCATTACCCACAGATAGACCTAGACCTGCTGTGCAGACTTTCAATGGCGCATATCTTGAGTTTGCCTTGTCTGGTGAACTAACTCAACGGTTGGTGCAGCTGAGTCAAAAGCAAGGGGTGACTTTGTTTATGACCTTGTTAGCGGCATATAATACCCTGCTTTATCGCTACACGGGACAATCAGATATTTTGGTGGGGACACCAATTGCTAACCGCGATCGCACTGAAATAGAAGGGTTAATTGGCTTTTTTGTCAATACCTTAGTCATGCGGACTGATTTATCTCTTAATCCTAGTTTTAACGAATTACTCCCACGTATCCGAGAAATGGCACTGTCCGCCTACGCTCATCAAGATTTGCCCTTTGAGATGTTGGTGGAAACTCTGCAACCAGAAAGAGACATGAGTCATACACCACTATTTCAGGTGATGTTTGGTCTCCAGAACGCTCCCATGTCTGAAATAGAGTTGACTGGGTTAACTGTAAGTTCCTTGCCAATAGAAAGTTCCACGGCAAAGATTGATTTAACTTTATCAATGGAAAACACTAGTACTGGACTAGTGGGAGGGTGGGAATACAACACTGACTTGTTTGATAGCAGCACTATCGAAAGGATGACGGGTCATTTTCTGACACTGCTAGAAGGTATTGTTGCTAATCCCAGCGATCGCATTTCTCAATTGCCAATGTTAACAGCATCTGAGCAACAGCAATTATTAGTTGAGTGGAATGATACTCAGGTAGACTACGCCTTCGATAAATGTATTCATCAGTTGTTTGAAGAACAGGTGGAACGTACACCCGATGCCGTGGCGGTGGTATTTGAGAATCAACAACTGACTTACCACCAGTTGAATTGTCGTGCTAACCAGTTGGCGCATTACTTGCGCTCATTGGGTGTCAAACCAGATGCGCTGGTGGGTATTTGTGTAGAACGTTCTTTAGATATAGTGGTAGGACTGTTGGGGATTTTCAAGGCTGGTGGAGCTTATGTAGCCCTTGATCCAGACTATCCTCAAGAGCGCTTGCGCTTCATGTTAGAAGATGCTCAAGTTTCGGTACTGCTGACTCAACAACGACTTATTCACAGACTTCCTGAGCATCAAGCAAAACTTGTCTGCCTAGATGAAGCCTGGGAAGAAATTGCCCAAAACAATCAAGATAACCTCAGCAGTGGAGTCAAAGCTTCTCATCTAGCTTATGTGATTTACACTTCAGGATCTACAGGTAGACCTAAAGGTGTCATGGTTGAGCATAGGGGACTATGCAACTTAACTCACGCTCACATTCAAACTTTTGGCTTAGACTCTGATAGTCGCGTTCTCCAGTTTGCCTCCTTCAGTTTTGATGCTTCTATCTGGGAAGTTGTATTGGCTCTGGGGTCAGGTGCAACGCTGTACCTGGGAACAAAAGACTCTCTATTGCCAGGGAAGCCATTAATTGAGCAATTACGCAATAATTGCATTACCAATATCACGCTACCACCATCGGCTTTAGCAGTTATGCCTATGGAGGAACTTCCGGCACTGCAAACAATAATTGTAGGTGGAGAAGCTTGTTCTGCTGAACTAATCAGACAATGGTCTGCTGGCAGAAACTTCTTCAACGGTTACGGGCCAACAGAAGCTACTGTCTGTGCCACGATTGCAAAATGCACTGAAGATGACGAGAAAATATCTATTGGTAAGGCGGTCGCCAATACACAAGTCTACATTTTAGACGAAAATTTGCAACTAGTGCCTGTGGGTGTGCCAGGAGAATTGCACATCGGTGGTGCAGGATTAGCACGCGGTTATCTCAACCGACCAGAATTAACACAAGAAAAATTCATCCCTAACCCCTTTGCTGGGAGCAGGGGAGCAGGGGAGCAGGGGAGCAAGGGAGCAGAAATTCTTCCCAATTCCCAGTCCCCAGTCCCCAGTCCCCGACTTTACAAAACTGGTGACTTAGCCCGTTATTTACCAGATGGAAACATAGAATACCTGGGACGCATTGACAATCAAATAAAAATCCGAGGTTTCCGAATTGAGGTAGGGGAAATTGAGGCAATACTGAGTCAGCATCCAGGAGTTAGAGAAAATGTGGTAGTTGCGAGAGAAGATATCCCAGGAGAGAAACGCTTAGTAGTTTATTTTGTGCCGCAGTTGGAGCAAACACCAACTACCGATGACTTACGCATTTTCTTGAAAGAAAAATTACCACAGTACATGGTGCCTTCTGCTTTTGTCAGGTTAGAGTTTTTACCTTTAACTCCCAATGGCAAGGTAGACCGCAAAGCCTTACCTATTCCTGATTCCCATAATACCCAGTTGGCAGTGAGCTTTGTAGCACCACGCACCCCTGTAGAGAAGGTCTTGGCAGATATTTGGGCTAATGTACTGCATTTGGAGCAGGTGGGTGTTTTAGATAATTTCTTTGAGTTAGGAGGTCATTCACTCTCCACAATTCGAGTGATGTCTCAGGTAAATGAGACTTTCCAGATTAACTTACCGTTGCGCCACTTATTTGCTGCCCCAACTATCGCTGAACTAGCTCAAACCATTGAATCTACTTGTGAAACTGATTCTACTGTCAGTACCAATGAAATTACTCCCTTAAACTTACAGGCTGAAGTCGTCCTTGATGAGACAATCAAGCCTTTTAACCTAGTTTATCAACCTGTAAGTGAACCAAAGGCTATTCTGCTCACGGGTGCAACAGGCTTTATTGGTGCTTTCTTGCTGGCGGAATTATTACAACAAACTCAAGCAGATATTTATTGTTTGGTGCGTGCTGCTAACTTGAGCGCAGGTAAACAACGCCTCCAAGAAACCCTGAAAGCTTATTTACTTTGGGAAGAATCTTTTAACTCGCGGATTATTCCAGTATTAGGAGATTTATTTCAACCGCTTCTGGGTCTTGGTGATGAGCAGTTTCACTTCATGGCGAGGAAAATTGACTTAATTTACCATAATGGCGCTTTGGTAAATCATGTTTATCCATACGCTTTGTTGAAAGCAGCAAATGTTGGTGGAACTGAGGAAGTCTTGAGATTAGCTAGTCAAATCAAAATCAAACCTGTGCATTTCATTTCTACTGTTAGCGTTTTCGCCTCAGATGAGTATTTCAAATTAGACGTTGTTCAAGAAAATGATCCTCTGGAACACAGTCAAGGACTTCTTGGAGGCTATACCCAAAGTAAATGGGTGGCAGAAAAGATTGTCATGATGGCACGCGATCGCGGTTTGCCTTGCAGTATCTACAGGCTTGGTAGAATAACATGGCACAGTCAAACCGGTGCTTGGAATTCAAATGATATGTTTTACAGATTCATCAAAAGCTGCATTCAACTAAAAAGTGCGCCAGAGATGAACAGCACGGTAGAAATTACACCTGTAGACTATCTCACCAAAGCTTTAATCCACCTGTCGCAGCAGCCAGAATCTTTGGGCAAAGCCTTTCATCTAATTAATTCCGATTCTGCTCCTTGGAGTCAATTTATTAACTGCATCCGCTCTTTGGGCTACCCTCTGCAACAGCTTCCCTATGAGGATTGGCAAGCTGAACTACTTCGCAATACCCAAATTTCTGCTGATAACGCTTTGTATTCAGCTATATCGCTAGCTGAAGACAATACATCTTCAGAGTCCAATGCAACATCTAGCTTAAAATTTGATTGCCAAAATACCCTCAATGGACTTGCAGATACCACCATTCGCTGGCCGGAAGTAGATGATAAATTACTCCAAGCTTTCTTTGCCAACTTTAGCAATTCGACTTTGGACAAAAAAAAGTAATTTGGGTTTTTTGCATAAATGTGGCTTTGAACATAAGCCTGATAGAGTCGATAGCGGTATTGGGGTAAGCTTTGAGCGTCACTGCTCTCCCCATCCTGCTGTCATATAATGTCCGGCAACTTCGTATGATATGATATGTCATTGCGAACACTTCGTACCCTGTAAGAACGCTAAGGGCGGTACGCAATGACAATTATTTAACTGGACATGATATCAGTTGAGCGATCGCACAAATAAACCACCTTCATGCAATGGTGCTGTATATTTTATTTTCTGGAAGTCCCTTAGTATTAATTCCACTTTTAACTATAAGAGTGTGAACTCTAAGGTAGAGGGTGTAAATTCACGCCAATAAATCTTAATACTCTGGTAAAAGATAGAGTGGTAGGTTTTTTACAGTTTATCTATCGATAGGTACTGGATAAAAATTTCTAAGTAGTCTTACTTCCTCGTTGCAAGGACAAGGAAGAGTTCCCCGCCGCAGTACTTCTTACGGTGGAAAGCCTTCTATTCTTTTTCCTGTCATTCTTTCCTCATTTCTCTGTTCCCTTGCGTCCATCGCTTTTCTCTCTTTTGAGTAATGATAAAGACTCTACGCTCCCTTTTTTCTTACGCAGCTTTAACTACTATTGCTTTGGTAGCTGTAGTCACAACCCAGTTAGTAACTACCCAAAAAACTCCTGCGATCGCTAACATTACACCTACCGTTATTCATTCGTTTAATAGCAGTAACAAGTCCGACGGTTCGACTTCAGAGGCAGAATCTGTACAAAACAGCGATCGTAACCTTTACGGTACGAGGTACGGGGGAGGCGCAAATGATAAAGACCTGATTTTTAGGGTTCCTCCTAATGATAGTAATTTCAACCTTTTCTATTTGTTTAGGGATAAGGATGGTCAAAGGACTAATTCTAAAATTGCGGCTACGAGCTTGTACGTCTATGTATCTCCCACGGGAAGCGACACCGGAGGCGATGGCTCGCTAGGCAAGCCATTGAGGACGTTGGCCTATGCAGCAAAACGAGTTCAACCGAATCAAAACTACACGATTTACCTGAACGCAGGTGTCTATAGGGAAACGGAAGCGACGGTACTTCCGCCGGGAGTGAATATCGAGGGAGCAGGTGAATCAAGCGTGACTATTACTAGCAACGGTGCGATTCCTGCTCCAGGAATAAACACAGGTAGCACCGACTGGAGTCTTTGGCATTATGGAAGCATTATTCAGCTTGTCTCGCCTAGCTACTCCGGCTCAAGCCCTAGGTACGGGGCTCCTTCTGAAATGGTTGAGGCGACAGACGGCAATCAGACCTTAAGCGGCTTCACCATAGACGGGAACGGCAAGATCATCAAAGCCGGTGTCTGGGTAGAAAATCGTAATAACGTGACTATGCATAATGTCACATTCAAAGATTTCCAGCACAGCGGTGCAGTTTTTACCCGTGGCAATATGTGGTGGTTCGTCCCGCTTCCAGAGGGAAAGTGGATGAAGAACACAACGATACATGATTGCACGTTTATTAACTCCGCAGCTGATGGAGTATCGGGAGGATCTACTGGTAACTTGAGACTTGGGGGACTTGATGGCGCTGACATCTACAACATTACTATCCGAGAAAATAAAGGATACGGCATCAAGTTCATACATGTAGGTCATCTGCGTAACGTGAAGATTCACGATTGCGATATCCAGGTTCCAGAAGTTGATTCCCAGTGGAGCGAGGATGCTTCCATTGAACTTTGGAATTTGAGTTATGGAAACGAAATCTACAACGTTACCTGTAATACGTGGTTATCGATGGTTAATCATGCAGTAATGAATGATTACCAGCCGACAGCTACACACCCAAGCAATCTCAAGATGCGAAACGTAAGAATAAAAGATATTGACGGACAGAGTGTTAAGGAGTCAATCGAGGTTGCCTTGAGTGGAGTTGAAATATCCGACTCCTATTTTCAGGATAAGGGCTTTGGTATTGCGATCTGGGGAGGGAAAGCATGGGGCGGAAGTATAGAAAATCACAACATCAACATCCACAATAATATTTTCGCAAATGTTGCTCGTAAAGTTCAATTTGGTTTCGGGAACAGTACTGCCGTCTTCATTCCCGATTTAGCTACCAACATCAAGATTCACAACAACGTGTTCGATACCTTGGGGAATAGCCTACAGCTCAACTCCGCAGACAAGATATCGATCAAAAATAATGTGTTCTTGAACTCTCAAGGAGACGATGTGCAAGGAGGTAATAACATTGCTTTCACTAATAATCTCCGCAGGAATACGAACCCAGCAAAACCAACTTGGCAGATCCGATTCGCGGCTAATGCGACAAACATTCAGGGCGATCCCAGATTTACAGGTACAGGCGACCGTTGGAACTCTTACTACAAGGCAGCTTCGTCACGCAGTCTTATGGTGGATAGAGGAACTAATGTAGGACTTCCTTACTCTGGTTCGGCACCTGACATCGGTCGATGGGAGTGGTAAAAATACTTGTTGGGTTTAGGGGGAAAGGGAAAAGCTTAAAAGGGAAAAAACCTTATATATCGAGTCTTCCACTCCTTTTTCCTTTTAACCGAGCAGTATTGGGAGTGGTAAGGAAAGTTGATTTAATAAAATCCAAATTTTTGGATCGGAGTTTGGCTATACCAAAGCCTTAAAGGATAATGTACAGTGACAAATTAATGTCATCGAGGGTGTGAAAGCTTGAACTCTCTAGTCTTAAGCTTAGAAACGGCACAGGGAACTTACAAGCTGTATCAACACAAATTGTTGTCAGTCTAAAGTGGATAAGGATTTATTTGATGACACGAATTTGTCTCAACATCATTTAATTTTTCACTGTACAAAAAGGGAAAAAACCGCGAAATATTGTGTTTCACGGTTTTTAGTGTGGTGTAAGGAGCTTAACTAAATCTCATCATAAAGTAACAGCTCAACAGCAACGCACTGGTAACAATTTTGG
The DNA here is from genome assembly GCF_009873495.1 of Nostoc sp. ATCC 53789. Taxonomy (GTDB): domain Bacteria; phylum Cyanobacteriota; class Cyanobacteriia; order Cyanobacteriales; family Nostocaceae; genus Nostoc; species Nostoc muscorum_A. Next base: position 470,672 of record NZ_CP046703.1, read on the forward strand.
TAACAGACTTTTTTTAGCAGCCTTAGAGCAAAGCACCACCACAACTAGAACCACACCCAGCAGTACAACCATAGCAATAAGCAGCAGTTTGGATCTCACTAATCAGGTCTAGACTGCCAGCTTCTAGCAATTTGCTAACTGTTAGTGGTTCAGAATTACCAGTTTTTGCAGGCAAATTCATCATCTGGTTAAAGTCACAATCATATACATTTCCTAGATAGTCAATTGAAAGTTGATCGCGGCACATCAAATGTTCAACTGTGCCAGGATTAAAATTTGACTCTAAAAACTGCAAATAGCTACTGTGTAGTTTTCTCCGTTCTAAATGTATTTTGGTTCTACCAACTGGTAGGTTGTTAATGGTGAAGAGGTTGTTAAATACAATATTAAAATGTTCTTGTAAGAACGTTTTGTAATCTCGTTCTAGGTTAGTCTGTTCGGGAGCTAAGGAAAATTTTTCAGTAGTGGGTAACTGGGGATTAAATACCAAGTCCAAAATTAAATTTTCATCTTTACCATAGCCGAGTTGGTTAAGCCACTGCAAAGCTTTGACTGAACTATCAAAAACGCCAGAACCACGCATTTTATCAACATTATCTACTAAATAGCATGGTAGAGAAGCCACAACTCTTATTTGGTGTTGAGCAAAATATTCTGGTAAATCAGCAAATCCATCTTCAAAATAAATAGTCAAATTAGACCGGACAATCACCTGCTTGCCGGTTGCTCTTGCTGCTTCTACTAATGGCTTAAATCCATAATTCATTTCTGGTGCGCCACCAGTCAAATCCACAATTTTAATTTCGGGAAATTTATGGATTAGCGAAATCAATTGTTCGCAAACTTCAGGAGAAAGCTCTTCTGTACGTTTTGGCCCAGCTTCGACATGACAGTGTGTACAGGCAAGGTTACAACGCTTACCTAGATTAATTTGTAAAACAGAGATCCCCTTTTTTGTCAAAGGTGAATTTAGTTTATTTTTAAATGGTGTAATTTTGGATTGAGTTTGCATTAGCTACTATTCCTTAAATATGATAAAAATTTATTAAATTTTTCTAACCTTGTAATAATCTGTAAATTATTCCACTAATAATTGCAGCAATAGGTAAAGTTAAAATCCACGATAATAGTATCTGATAAAATACACGCATATTGGCTTTTTTGCCAATCAAACCGACTCCAAAAATAGATCCAACTGAAACATGAGTGGTGGAAACAGGAAGTCCAAACAGACTAGCTGCAATCACTAGAATTCCAGTTACTATATTTGCTGATAAGCCTTGAGGAGGATTCAATGAGGTAATCTTTTCACTCATGGTGACAGCAACTTTTTGGGAGTTGAGTAAACCGCCAAGTGCCATTGCGATCGCAATCGTGATCATTCCTCCCTGAACCGAAAAATACTCAATAACTAGAATGAGTGAGGAAATCTTGGGAGTATCATTTAATCCTCTCGCAAAACTCACAACTCCGGCGCTGAGAAAATGGCAAGTATCAATCATTTTTTGATTGACTGGTAGGTTCCATTTGGAATTTATATAGCCAGATAAGCTGTAAATTGCTGCTCCGAAAGGAATGGCAATGATCGGACTGAGAAATAAAGGCAAAACAAAGGAAGTTCCCAAAACGGCAAAATTGACTTTGAGTCCGATCGCAACTAATCCAGCGCCAACTAGCGCACCGATTAAACTGTGAGTTGTGGAAATGGGAAACCCCATAAGGGTGGCTATCAGTACAGTTAGACCAGTTGCGATCGCAACTGCGAGATGAAACTCTGGTGAATTAGCGATCGCATCAGGCACTAGTCCTTTACCAGAGAAGTTTTTAATTAGTGTACTTGCCAAAAAAGTTGCAGTTGCTGCACCACCTAAAGTTGTGAAAGTTGCCCACAAAATTGCTGTTTGATAGCTACTAGTTCGGCTACCAAACAACGTTGCTACCCCTTTAAAGTTGTCATTGGCACCATTTGAATATGCTAAAAAAAGCGTAGCGATAAATAAACTAATTAACAACATTTTGGGGTTTATAAATAAGAAGTCAGAATCCAGAATCCAGAATTAAGAATGCAATTTTTAAAATATTCTAATTATACATTCATACCCCAGTCGTACAGAATAATTCTGAATTCTGTCTTAAGAAATTAACAGCAACCACCACCGCTATAGTGCCAGGTTGAGTTGGTAACAATTATTTCTGCTGGCTTGATAGCCGCAAGTTTAGCGGCAGTTTTATCACACACTGCTGCGGGAATACCTCGCTGGAGTAAGTGTCCTGCTGAGTCATCGAAAAAGGGTTCTGAACCAGCATAAATTGCTGTTTTTCCTGTGAAAATACAAGCACCATCTTCTGGAATATCAACTTTAAAGGAGACAGAATCCAGGCTTTCTAAAAGTAGGTGTTCGTCTAAATTATAAGTCTGAGAATCTAGTAGACGATAAGGACGACGAGCGCGAATTTCAACTTGACCAAAACCAGCATTTGTAATCAGTTCAGTATACTCTTGATATGTAAGCGCGCCTGATAAACACATGGCTCTGAGTCGTTCATCTTGTTGAAGATGTGCTGGAATTTCACTAGTGGCAATTGGATCGCTCATCTGCAAACGTCCGCCTGGTTTTAATACCCGATAGGCTTCTTTTAAAGCACGGTTTAAATCTTCTGGTTCAAAGATGTTGAAAAGGCAATTCTGCGCCACGATATCGACGCTAGCATCAGCAACCGGTAAGTTAAAAGCATCACCTTCGCGGATTTCTACAAAACTCGTGTCAAACCACGGGTTTTCTTGAGCAGCAATTTCCAGATTGCGTGCGGCTGCTTCCCGCATGGCCCCAACCGGTTCAACGGCAATTACAGCACCTGCATAGCGGGAAAAATAAGCGAATTGCAACGCTTCTAAGCCGCCACCAACGCCCACATAAAGCACAGTAGGCTGATTTCCTAGTTCGCTGGAGTGAACGGTAGTGCCACAACCATAGTTCATTTCCTGCATAGCCAAAGGAATTTTCAACCCTGGTAGTTGCAGGGGTGTACTTTGCACACAACAAAGTCCAACTTGCGGGGTTTCGGCAACTTCGCGGTAAAATTGCGCTGCTGTTTCTAGATAAGTCATGCAGTTTTAGATTTTTAGATGATGACAGCTTTGTGCATCCTAATATAATTAACCCTGAGTTGGATGAGTTATTGCTCAGATTGCCAAAAACCTCAAATCTTCCTAGAACACAAAACTTTGAGGTTTTATCGTTATTTCACACTGGATAGGGGATGAGGGAGCAGGGAGCAGGGGGACAAGGGGACAAAAGTTTAGAACTTACAACAAGTCTTTCCCCTTGTCCCCAATTCTCCTTGTCCCCAAGTCCTCTTTCCCATCTCAAATTCAATCATGCAATGTGTAGCCGACACCACTCACAGTTTGAATGAGACACTTTTCGTTATTGGCTTCAAGTTTCAGACGCAGGTAGCGTATATGAAGTTCGATGATGTTGGCATCGCTCATGAAGTCGTAAGCCCAGACTTCTTGTAAAATGCGATCGCAGGTAATTAGCTGTCGTGGATGGGCCAGTAAATATTCCAGTAAATCAAATTCCTTAGCAGTTAACTCAATTAACCTTTGATCTCGGTACACTTGGCGCGTGCGACGATTTAAACTCAAGTCTTCAAATTCTAAAACATCTGCGCTGTCTACTTGCCAATTTCTTCGCAGGTGAGTGCCAACTCTGGCCAATAATTCATCAACACTGAAGGGCTTAACGAGGTAATCATCAGCACCAGCGTCTAAGCCTACAATGCGATCGCTTACTTCATCTTTGACGGTTAATAATATTATTGGCAATTTATCACTAATATTTCGCAGGTGGTGGCAAATCTCTAACCCCGATAAGCCAGGCAACACCCAGTCTACAATTACTAAATCTAGATGTAACTCACGCGCTGCGGTGAGTGCAGTTAATCCATCGTAGGCAATACTGACTTGATAGCCTTCATAATTTAATTCTAATTCGACAAATCGCGCCAGTTTGACTTCATCTTCAACCAGTAAGATGTGCGTCATGATGATGTTAATGATTTCAGCAGGGTACGGTAAGCAACAATACGGTCTGGAAACACTTGAGCGAGGTGCTAGCTACTTACATAGCAAAACATCTAAATTAGGTGTACGTTAGCTTAGTATAAACCTGAGTAAGTAACAACAGTATATTTGAAAATACCGATGGCTGCTTAATCAACGAACGATCAAACTGACTATTAGCAATAGCTTGTGACATCTTCACCACATTTATCGGCAAGATAACAGAGTGCTTTAAAACGCAAACCAACTACTTCCTCGTATAGTGGATTTAATTTACACATCGGAGGAATATGAAATAGCTTCCGACCAAACAGTGTGATATCTTGCTCAAAGGGACACTGAGCAGGAATAGCTTTGCACAAGAAATGAGCCAATTTAGAGTTATGAATTTCTATCTTTTCCAACCACTCGCGTACTGGGTGTAGTAAATCATTGTGTGACCGTACTTGAATAAAGCTTGTCATAATTTTTCACCTTAATAATTTCAAACTAGATTGAGTTTGTTCTATTTGAACCTCTATAAATACATACACTTAGGTTCTATAGTTTTATGCACTGATTCCTAGTTCGTTCGTCCTCTACAAAGATAGAATGAATCTCTAGGTACACTGTAAACTACACATTCAAGGGTCAAAATTCCTGATGATTTCTACAATTTCCAAAAACTTTTGCAACAAATGAATCGGCTAAAGCTGTATCTCACTGGGGCAAGAACCGCTATATTGTGCCAAACGCTAGGCTAGATATTGCCGAACTGCAAAACTATAAATAAATTCTGGGAGGCGCAGCTAAACTTACTCTAAAAAAGCATCAAGCTTTAAGGAAGCTGCGAAAACTTATGACTGATAACTTCTTCAGTAACAAAAAGCTACTTTTTGACCGATGGGCACCAAGTTATGATTGGCTCTTTCCTTCAGTGTTTTATCGAGCCATTCACAAACGCTTGCTGGAGTACGTCGATTTACCAAAGTCAGCAAATGTACTTGATATCGGTTGTGGTACTGGCCGCTTACTTGAGCGCCTTGCTACTCAGTTTCCTGACCTGCGGGGTACTGGATTGGATTTCTCTGCTAATATGTTGCGGTTAGCAAGACAGAGCAACCACCACCGTCCACGCTTAATTTATATTGAGGGTAAAGCTGAGTCTCTTCCTTTTGCTGATGGTCAATTTAATGCTGTCTTCAGCACTATCAGCTTCTTGCACTATTTGGAACCGAAACAGGTAGTTAGTCAGATAGCACGGGTACTTTCTCCCGGTGGCCGTTTCTACTTAGTTGACATTAACATTACTTCTAAAAAAGAGGCAGAGCCTCAATTATTGCCACTTACTCCCCGTGGAATTAGACTCTACAGCCCTAATCAACGTCAACTTCTTGGCTCTTCTGCTGGGCTATTGTGTTTGAATCACCACTATTTATTAGGGCCAGTCTTACTAACAATTTTTGCTAAACCTCCGATTTGAAAATAGAAAATTGGAAAGAGTAAAAGATTGTAAACAGCTTGTATCAGTCATTTTTCTCTATATCTTAATTACGAATTACGTTAGCGTAGCGGTAGCGAGTCCGCGAGCGTCATTACGAATTAGTATGTCCTCGATATTCCATAAACACCACAGGAACTTTGAGCAGCTTTTTAGCTAATTGCGACAATCTAAATTTATCGTTGAGCGTAGACAAGCCTGTTGTTCTGGGAAATTGTGGCAAGTCTTCAAAAGATATTGGTGCAAAATTAAACCGACTGTAAAACTGTGCCAATCGTTCACCTAAACATTCAAGATAAAGTGGTTGCGTTGCTGTATTAATCAAATGCTGCGTTAGCAAAGTACCCAAACCGCGACCTCTCCAAGCTGATGCAACGACCAAACTACCAAGTTCTTGTGCCCCTGAAAAATTACGTAGCTGTCCGCAAGCTACGAGATTATCACCAAATTCAATTACCCAAAATTGCTGCCAGTTTAATTGAGTTGGGTCGAGTTTCGCTGAGAATACCAGCAATCGAATTGACCACTTATCCGCCAAGGTTGCCTTGCGAAGGACACATCCAGATGGTAACGGTGGATTACTCTGGTTCATTAATTACACTTTGATAGTTTGGATCACAATCATCACACGATATTATTCACTTAGATCATTTGCCATTCTCTGTCAAGTGTCAATAAAGCAATTCTAAAAGCATCTCGGATATCAAATCTGTTCTAAATTGTCCTTTAACGACGTCAAGCATTCTAAGGTTAGCAAATTCTATAGTTATGGATTTTTGTCATCAAAGATGAGTAGTACTAAACAATACTTCCGATAGAGGGACAATCAGCGATAACTAGATTCTGGATAGATGTATTCAAAACCCAAATTTTCTTAAGATAATCCCAAGAATAAATAATTAAGGAATGTCATCATGGCTGAACAAAAAAAACAAAAATCTGATAATCAAGAAACTACGCCTACTGCTTCTGGTGGCTACCAAACCCCCATCGACGAAAGTATCCGCAAAACTGGCGATGCTGAAAAGAGTGATGCTAAACCCAGTGCTACACCAGAAGCACCAGGAGAGGATGGTATAGCAGGTAGCCCTAATCAGGGAACTGAATCACGTTAATTGGTTTTAACTTTCCCAAGTTTGAATAATCTTCTTGGGGTTTTTTAGTAACCCCGATTTACTAAACTTTGAGTGGATAGTTGTGGTTTATATCACGATTATTCACTCATTTTTGTTGTGCGAGAATGTGGTGCGCTAAGTGCGTAAGCGCAGCCCCAATACTGCTCGGTTAATGGACTTCTAAATAAAAAAATACTCAACTACTTATTGTGGGGTGGACATCTTGTGCGCCCTTGGCTATGGGCGCACAAGATGTCCATCCCACAGGATTGGATAATTTATTTCTTGGAAGTCCCAACAAAGCTCTGAAAATGTTGGGTTTCGTTCCTCAATCCAACCTACCTGGAGTAGTTTTGCATTCTGGCATTGTTATGTATTTTATTTTACCTCTTACTAAAAAAATGATTTTTATTCACTTAGTTAGTGCTTGTGCAAAGCTATACCCTGTAGGGCAATTCGTGAATTGCCCCTATGGTAAATCGGGGCTTTCACTGCTTTTTTGCCTACCGAAGTTTGTCAGCACAGTGCTAAGGGAAAATCACCTATGCCTGAAAATCTGCTCAACTTCATGATTCTTAATCATGCCAGCTTCCTCTAGTGGCTGACAGAAGTCCCACAATCCAATAGGCTGATCTTAAAGTGGTGATTTTTCACTGAGTCGTTAAGAACTACCTATACAGAAAATGTCTCTTAAAATAGTCCAGAACTTTGATGGCAGTTTCACTCTTGAAGCACAAGCCCAAGAAACTTTGTTCAACTTATTGACAAGCGATGCTTTCTTAAATCAAATTCGTCAACAATTGCAGTGTGAGCAAATTAAATTTACAGAATTAATTTTCCAACCAGTTCCTTATAGCTTAACTACAACTAAAGGAATGCCAGCAGAGTTTGAAAAGTATCATGAATCTGATGAATATGCCATCATCAATGTACCACCAAATTTCATGTTTAGTGCTAAGATTTTTAAACCCAGTCGCCTTTGTGCAATTTACCAAAAATTAGGTAATGGGTAATTTTAAAGATAATTTTTCCCTAATTAGCAATTTTCCATTCTGAAGGCAAATAGTAAGTTTAATATTTGATGTATGGCTCTTGAAACGAATCTTTCTTCTTTGGCAGCCCTGGAATACATTCCTTACATTGATGATAGCGGTCAATTACCTGAGCAATTTCAAGGTAAAATCGGGGTATACGCTATTTTTGACCAAGAAAAAGTGCTGCAATTTGTAGGATACTCTCGTGATGTTTATCTCAGCCTCAAGCAGCATTTAGTCCGTCAGCCACAGCAATGCTATTGGGTCAAAGTTCAAACTATTGAACGCCCTAGTCGCACAATTTTAGAAAATACTGAAAATGCTTGGATTGCTGAAAATGGCAGTGTACCTTGGGGAAATGGGGATAACAAGGAAAAATGGACTCATCCCATTGATGTCAAATTGATAATGACACCTGAAGAACAGGCAAAATATCAAAATCCAGCTAATGATGAATTAGCACAAATGAAAATTATTAAAAACGTGGCGCGGAGAGTAGAAGCAGAAATTTCAACGCAATTATTAGAAGTGCGTGGTTTGCAAATGCAAGTTCGCTTCAATCCTAAATTGAAAGAAGAAGGTTTACTAGATTTGAAATGAAGGTTGTTTTGGGAAAACTATCTTATGAATATCGCTTATAATCTCCCATGACAATACAGCTTCTGAACGATCGCTATCAAGTTATCCGCACACTGGGCGCTGGTGGGTTTGGTGAAACCTATCTAGCAGAAGATACCTATATGCCCTCAAAGCGCCATTGTGTGGTTAAACAGTTAAGACCAATTCACAATAATCCCCAAATTTACCAGTTAGTGCAAGAGAGGTTTCAACGGGAAGCAGCTATTCTCGAAGAACTCGGTGGTGCAAATGACCAAATTCCAGCATTGTATGCCTATTTTTCCTCTGGCGGACAATTTTACTTAGTTCAGGAGTGGGTTGAAGGCGATACCCTAACTGGAAGAGTTCAAAAGCAGGGGCTATTTAGTGAAGGCGCTGTCCAGGAATTATTCATGAATTTATTACCCGTCCTGGATTATGTTCACTCTAAGCACATCGTTCACCGCGATATTAAACCGGATAACATCATTGTGCGTCATCGTGATGGTAAACCAGTGCTGATTGATTTTGGCGCTATCCGGGAGTCAATGGGAACCGTAGTAAATTCTCAAGGCAATCCTACCAGTTCGATTGTGATTGGTACACCTGGCTATATGCCGAGTGAACAAGCCGCAGGTAGGCCAGTTTATTCGAGTGATTTATACAGTTTAGGAATGACGATAATTTATTTACTCACTGGTAAACAGGCGCAACAACTAGAGACGGATTCCCAGACGGGTGAAATTGTATGGCGACAGTATGCGAGTCATGTTAGTCCAATCATAGCAGGAGCGATTGATAAAGCGATCGCATATCATCCGCGCGATCGCTACCCCACAGCTAGAGCAATGCTGGATACTTTGCAGAACATCGCAAATCCAATTCCACCAACGCAACCTATCTTGACTCAACCGACTATAGTTTCTGCACCACCACCTCAGACATTACCTGTCAAACCACAGCCGAATCCTCAAGGTAATAGTCAGAATAATATCCTTATGGGCAGTTTGATTGCAGGTGGGCTAATCGGTGCATCTGTGATTATTAGCCAGGTATTAACAAAACCTACTCAATCTACAGCAGACAAAACAGTGTTACCTTCAGAAACACCGTCAACTATCACCAGCCCAGTCATAGAAACTCCTAAATTTATACCAACTACCCCATCTGTTCCTACTCAACCCTCATCTGTTCCTACTCAAATTACACCCGCCCCAACGACATCAATACCGCCAGTAAGTACCACAACTGCCAACACTTATTTATGGCTTTCCCAAAGACTTGTAAATGATGCAGATTTGGATGGTAAAGACGGTTTTGAACTAGATATTATGCGAAATTCGATTTTTGCTAGTCACGGCCGCCGTTTTGATACTCCTGGATTACAAGATTACTTTGATAACCAACCTTGGTATAAACCTATATATTCACCAAAAGCGTTTCCATCTAAATTGCTGTCAAAATTAGAGCAACAGAATATTGAGTATATCAACAAATATCAAGAACGTTACGGCTTGAGATATTTTAAGAAATAAGTTTAGGCAAGAGGTAACTGGAAAGAAAGCTTTTTGAATTGTAATGAGTTTTTTCAAAAATCAATCAAATATGAGCCTTATATGTTGCTAGGGTCGTACTAGTGTAAGCGGTTACACTCGATACATTTATTGCAAATATTCTTGTAAATGCTATAACTTCTAAGTATATTAGCTTGAACTTATCAAAGGATTTATTGCTACTTATTAGATAATATCTAGGTTGTCTGGTGTAATATACTAGACTTATGACTAGATATTTAATAGCCTAAAATCGCTAGATATTAAAGACTAGTCCTACCGAAGCCTATATGGAGTGAGAGCTAAACTGTTTTTTTCTACGCCAAATTCCATCTCTAGATACTAGGCCGTTTCAGAACCAGGCATTTATATTTAATATATAAAATTGCTATCTCAAACATTAGCAATCGATAAGTTAAAGAAATGCCATTTTTATAATTTCTTTGTTATTTTGTATTTAACGGGACAGTTCTTCCCGATTTGGTGGGCTTAAATAACAATTAGTTAGACAATTTCCCTCCAAAGATGCATGTAAATTCTTTGCGTTGTGCTTATTTTTCTGCATAATCTCCAAGCATAATGCAAATTGGCTCGACAGATTAGATGTGTAATATTCCAATTCGGCAAATAGTTCATCTACACAAGGAAAACCTTGCCTACTACTATGCTTAATATAAAGAATCAGCGTATTTTTTTGCCTGCGTTTATTCAACCTTTAGGACAAAATAATCAAGCAGATAGCAAAAAGGAATTAGCTAAATCTAAATTAGATTTATTGCAACCATTACGTCAATGGCTGGATGAAATTGAGATTCAAAATCGAAAATTAGCGAAATTTATTGCTAAACTGATTCCTGCTCAGTGTCCATTCGAGCGTGATATCAAGCTTTTTGGCCGCAAAATAGGACACATTCCGCCAATGTGCAAACTCAATCCGCTTTATAACGAACTTGTCTACTTGCGTTTTCGCGCTTTGTGTTATTTAGTAGATCAGTGTGGAGAGGATATTCAATCCTACTGCTGAACATAACTAGAAAAACGCAACATGGAAATTCAAATTGAGCATCAGCTATAAGACTTGAACGCCTCAATGAATTGGGTGTCTATAAATGGGATATTTGGAGAAAGGAAGTCTCAAAATTCCCTTGGACTTATGATTCTCAAGAAACTTGCTACTTTTGGAAGGCGATGTGGTTGTTACTCCTGATGGTAGACAACCAGTGCAAATGGGTAAAGGCGATTTGGTGATTTTTCCGGCTGGAATGTCCTGCACCTGGGAAATTACAAGCGACGTGAAAAAACATTATTACTTTGATTAATCAAGACTTAAGATTGATCCCCGTTCTTTTCTTGATGATCCACAAAACCAACATCTCACAACATCTCATAAATTTAGATTTTTCTTATAGGTGGGGTTCGCAATGAGAATCGTAGGATAAAGTAGCATATTTGGTAAATTGCTTATATCCATATCTGTCAAAACTCGTTGCGACTCCATCCCCTAAACAATATTTATAAAAATAGATAGCCTCATTTTCTCCATATTTGGCAGAAAGTTGATGGCAGATATCTAAAAGTATGAAATTCATTGATCCCCGACAATTTTAGCGAAGTCGGGGATCTTGTTCTTGAAATTTATCATAGCGATCGCCACTACTGGGAATCTTGGGAGTTCATAATCAAGTTAGTGGGAGTTTAATCAATACTTTTCGGATAAACCCAATAATCTCTCTTTTGGTCTGGGGAAAGGTTAAAGGGCAATGGGGAAAGGGAAATTCAAACCCTTTCCCTTTCCCCTTTTCCCCAAAACCCGAAAAGTATTGAGATGCTATTCAGCAGAGAAGGGTTTCGTCTTACCGCAATTTTATTGAGGAAAATCATTAAAAATGTTACTGCATTTGAGTACTTGGCAAGAAGTCGAAGCTTATTTACAGCAGTCGAAGGGGATTATTTTCCCTATTGGTTCTACAGAACAACATGGGCCAACGGGGTTAATTGGTACTGATGCCATTTGTGCAGAAGCGATCGCAGCTGGTGTGGGTGATGCAACTGGCGCGATCGTTGGCCCTACAATCAATGTGGGCATGGCACTGCATCATACTGCTTTTCCTGGCACAATCAGTCTGCGTCCTAGCACTTTAATTCAAGTAGTTCGAGATTATGTAACTTGTTTAGCCAAAGCTGGTTTTAGCAAGTTCTACTTTATCAATGGACATGGTGGTAATATTGCCACCCTTAAAGCGGCGTTCTCCGAAACTTATGCCCATTTAGAAGATTTGCAGATTGCCAATGCTCAACAAGTGCAATGTCAAGTGGCAAACTGGTTTATGTGTGGTTCTGTATATAAGCTAGCTAAAGAGTTATATGGGGATCAAGAAGGTTCTCATGCAACGCCAAGTGAAGTAGCCCTCACCCAATACGTTTATCCAGAAGCGATTAAGCAAGCACCCCTTTCACCAGAAGTTGCAAGCGGACACAGGATTTATAGTGCGGCTGACTTTCGAGTGCGTTATCCAGATGGACGTATGGGATCAAATCCTGGTTTAGCAACACCAGAACACGGAAAGCAATTTTATGATTTGGCGGTGAAAGAACTCAGCAATGGATATTTGGAATTTGTGAACGCAGATTGAAGGGGGCAGGAGGCAAGGGGGCAGAAAGTAGAAACTCTATCTAATGTGTGAGTCCTGCATTTGTACTCTTTCCCTTTCCCCTTTCCCCTTTCCCCCTTAACCAAAAAGTATTGGGGCTACGCCTACGCACTAATTCCTACAAGCTCAAAATTTATTTTTTAATTGCCGCAATTGCCACATTTTCCAGAAATAGCTAGAAATCCAATTGGTAATCATGTGAGCGACAATCGGCACTAATAGGTTGCCCGTAAGCAAGGCGCTATATGCCAATATCATCCCAACAATTGTTGCCCAAATCACATAAGGCCATTGTTGAGAACCACTAAAATGCAAGATGCCAAAGCAAAAACTAGATACAATGACAGCCAGATGATCTAATCCTAAAGCTGACAGCATTACACCTCGAAATAACAATTCTTCACTCAACCCTGGTAGTAAACCGAGCCAAATTAAGTCTGGTAAGGCTAAGGGCTTCAGTACCACTTCTAGATAATAATCTGCACTTTTTCGATAGGGAGTCCAAACGCGATAAGCTATGCCACTTAAGGCGGTGATGACGAATCCCAATCCAACACCCAACAGCAAATCTTTCTCGTCCCACTTCCAGGAAAATAGGGAAAAGTTACCAAAGTGCAACGACAGTTTGGCGACTATCAACAAAATGATTGCAGTCGCTCCCATCGCCCCAAGTACTTGGATGCGTGTCAGATATGGAATTTCTGGCTCTTGTTTTTGTTGTTCAATCACAGGTTTTTAGGGGAAGGGGCAGGGGGAAGCGGGCAGGGGGAAGATAGAACTCTAACTCTTGTACAGACGCGATTAATCGCGTCTCTCCTAACTCCTAACTTTTAATTACTGGCTGCAAAGGTGATAGTTTGGGACGGAGAGCGGAGGGGTTAATGCCTGCTTTGTGTGCTACTAATACGCCTACTGCTTCTAAATATGAGTTTACCTGTATAACTTTGATCCCCAACGGTTGAGGAGGAACTTTGATTAGAGTTTTATTTTCTTCTACTGTAATTATTTGGCATTGTCTTTGGCTTAAACTCAGTAAGGCACTGCTACCACAAGCATTTGCAGGTGCGATCGCAGCATCCACTTCATCTGCCCAAATATCTCCTTTTTCTGATGCAATCGCTCCTTTATCTATTATAAATTGTGGGGCACGACTTAATCCTACAAGGACGCACGGCAAAAAGGTATAACCCAATTCTTCGGCGGCGGAACGGGGAGATAAATCAGCTTGTGGGGGTTCGCTCAAAAGGGCGGGAGAATGGGCGCAAGGAATTTGAAAGGTTCGCACTAGCAAATGGCTAATTACGGCTTCTGCACCCGCTAGGGGATCTACGCCTTCACCTTGACGATATTTCTGTACTGCTTCTGAGTCCATATCATCGGGGAAACGGGCAACAACTGCGATCGCTTCTGCCCCCGCTTTTTTAATTAATATCTCGGCTGCCCTTAACAAGCTATCTGGGTTGCCAATTGTTCCCCAACTAGCTCCCGATGCTGTAGTCCGCAATTCTACATTTAATGGTGCATCTGTAATTACATAATCTGTTAGAGTCAATCCCAGAGTTGCTCTGACTGCATCGGCTGCTTGTATATGCCGTAGCCTTAACTCTGGCTCAATAGCTTGGTCTAAAAGCAAACCTACTTTGTTGTTGCGGACTGGACGCAAACCCCACCACCCAGAGGCAAATTTGTCAAGTCCATAACCTTCAACATAGAAAGTATTTGGAAGGTTCCAATACAAACTTGCGCCATTAAGGACATTGGGGTGAGTAATTAGGCGATCGCAAACCTGTGCGATGACTTTGGCAACAGGTAAAGCATCTCCTGCATAACCCCCAATGGCAGCCCCAATGCCAGTTGGTACGATTAAGATAGCGGTGTATGGACGCATATTGAGTTATGAGTTATGAATCAGAAGCCATCAAATACTAACTCCTAACTCTTGTACAGACGCGATTAATTGCGTCTCTAATTCTATTGATCTCATTTTTCTGCTAAAACTATTATTGCTTGGCAAGAAGTGGAAGATTATCCCCAGTTGGAAGACCTTGTAGCCTTGGTTTATGGTTGGGATAAATTGGGAAATGAAACGCTAGAAGATGAAGTGATTGAGCTACTGGGCTTTGAGGATCTGGATGATTTTTGCGATCGCATTACACCTGTAGAAGGAGATAAACTAGGGGGTTATCCAGAATGGGTACAGGGAATGGAATGTCCTGGCTGCCCCATTTGTCAGAAACCTATGCGTCAGGTTTTTCAACTGGCTTCTAAGGATAATATCCCTTATTCGTTTGGAGATATGGGTACTGGACACATTCTTCAGTGCAAGTCACACAAGCATGAGTTTGTCTTTGTTTGGGCTTGCAGCTAGGAAATCTTCATGAGCCTGATTATTAATTTACTATAGGACTCATATTTGATTTTTGAAAAATACAACTCAAAAGCCTTCTTTCCTATTGCCTATTGCCTCATTCAGAAACTATAAGCAACTCATATTTTATATATTATCACTGTTACACTGCCTGCTAACGCAGATAAATAAACCAGATTGTGAAATTGAAATTTTTTCAACTTGCTTCGGAGCTTTTATTTCAGTAAATAACTGAATTCCTTGATTAAAATTAAGTTTACTTTCATCAGGCTTTGCCATCTTTTGATAAGTTAAACCTAATTGATAATAAGCTTCAGCTAGATCGCACTTAGCACCTATTTTATCCAACAGTTCGATTGCTTCTCTATGATGAGCCAGGGCTAATTCAAAATCTGCTTGTTGCCGATTTATTTCTGCTAAACCATTGAGTGTTTTTGCTTTCACCTGCATATAGTGGCTTTCTTCCGCAAAAGTTAAAGCTTGGTGTAATATTTTATTTGCTTGATAAAACTCTCCTAAATTGACGTATGTTTGACCCAAAATTTGCATGAAATAGACAAATCTCCCAGTCTGTTCTACCAGTTTTTCGTTCGTAATATTCTGATAAGCTACATCTGCTAATGCAAAGGAGGCATCACGCAAACCTAAATAAGAATACACCAAAGCTAAACAAACTGATGCTTTCTCTGCCCAGCGATGATGCTCAGTATTTTGGGCTAGGTAAATTACTTGTTGAAATAAATTTGCGGCTGCCTCTAACTCCCATAAATCTATCTTGTAAAGACCAATACTTAATAAAGAATCTACCTCTAGCATCCTCAGATAGTAAACTGGATGTTTATTTTCTGGCTGAGGTATAAGTGATTTTAGTGCTTTGGTTGCCAGAGTAAGAGTCTTTTCTTGACAAGCGATCGCTTGACTAATTTTACCTGTTATCCAATATAGATCGCCCAGTATATTATAGAGTTCGCTGAGGTTTTGGTTATTTTCCAGATTGTTAACAACTTGATTAATTGCCGCCAGTATCGGTTGAATTAAACCCATCCGATACAACGTACTACCAAGAGGCAAAAATTGCTGCCATTGATTATTTCGGCTTTTTAAAATTACCTTACCTGCGAACTCAAACTCATTAATTTCTATATAATGATAATATGCTTCGAGAGCTTGCAAAGCATCTTTAAAAGTTTCAATTTGTTTAATACTAGCTGTCCAAAATTCTGCGGCTTTGTGGTTGGCAATTTCCCATTCATTGCTGGGGCGTAAACGTGCGATCGCTTCAGCACGAATCACCGGATGCAGCCAATATTCGCCTTTATCGCACTCCACTAAAGACCGATTTCTCAAGGAGGCGATGATTTGGCGATGTTGATCGGGTGGGACATCCCAAAGTAAACAAAATAACCCTTGTGATGGGATGGTGGGTATATCTTGGTAACGATAACATCCCAAACGGCAAAGCAAGCGATAAGCTTGAGGGTCGAGGGCTTGCAAACGATTGATTTGACTAACCGCTAAATTTTTTAAGTCCGTTGCTGCTAAAGGATCGGCATGATTTTCTTGCCAATAAAGAACCATGTCACCGCCAAAATCTTCCTGAATCGAACCACAGAGAATTCCCATTGCTTTAGCATTACCGCCATAAGTGCGATGTATGATTTGCAAGGTTGGCGAGTCGATGACTAACCCACGGTTGCTAAAAAACTTTTGCCATGCGCTTTGATCCAAACCAGGAAGCCGATAGTGATTTACATTCAACCCAGGTTCACAAAGGCGATCGCGGCTAGTAATCAAGGTAACAGATTGCACCCTGGCATCAGCCAACACCCGCAATAGTTCTACATAGTTGCGGTGAGAAGCAATCAATCCACCTTGTTGATCTAATGCAGGTTCGAGATTGTCAATTAATACCCCAATCCGCCGATTGTGGAGTTCGCGCTTGAGTCGTCCCAATGTAACCCCAAATTCTACTCCAGGTTCTTGCTCAAAGTCTTGTTTGAGCCATTCTTCTACTACTCGTTCGGCGGGGGTGATGTTTTGAGTTTCCTTCGCCATCAGCAGTTCCAAAACCAAGTCAAATTCTTGATGGAGATATTGCTGCGCTAGAGTAGTTTTGCCTAAGCCTCCCTCACCTTGGATGACAATGACTTTCGAGCCTTGATTTACCAAATTATTCAGGTGAGCGATCGCTTCTGTTCGTCCAATAAAATTGGTATCCTCTAATTTTGGGGTGGGATGTGGCGATCGCGAGTAATCAATCAGACTGGATGATATCGCAGTAGTTTTTCTCAGAACCCGTTCCAAAGTAGCGCGACAATTACTTTTGGTAATCTTTTCTCGCAATACTTTAGAAAGCAGCTTCCATAACTGAGAACCCGCATCCTTGGCGTGTCCTTCGGTACAACCGTAAGAATGAGCGATATCCAAATATTTTCTACCCAACCAAACTTGCACAAGAATCACTTTTTGCAAATCGCTCAACCGTTCCCCAGTCTGCGGGGGAATTGTGGCATCTAACCATGCTAATGCTGCTTCAGCGTCCATTGTGTAACGACGAGGGGAGTTCAGATTTTAGGGACAACTATAAATTACTCTACAGTTATATTGCGGGAGTTTTCGGATAAGATTCTGTAAACCCGACTTTTTTCCCGACTTTTGCAAACTTTATTCAAAATTCAGCCGCAATTTTCATTGCTTCTTGTGAGTGCAACTAATGGAGTCTCTTGCAAAAGCCACTTAATTGACCCAAAAAATTAATTTAGTATCGCTAGTTCTTTAATACGTTTGTCAATTAGCTCAATCTTGTAATAGTCAAAATTAAAGTTCCATGATTGTTAAAATACATTATTGGGAGATCATTGGCATAACAAAACAACTCCCCACTTGAAGTAGCTTTATATTTCTCCAATTTCTTCCCAATTAAGAACTCTTGTTCAGCAGACTGGCCAATATTCCCAATTAGGGAAAACCAGTTTTCGTTTGGTTTTCTGCGGAACATCTTAGCCCAACGTAGCCACGGTTTTGTATACCCATCTGCATCACTTCTAATCTTGGCATCATACCAAAACTGTTCTCCTTGTACTTCAAACTTATAACTTGCTCCTATTTCTAGAAAAATACCAGTGGCGTTCCAGTATTTCTGAGCGTCTATTATTGTTTCTGATGGAGAGCTAATTTGTAGCTTTGTCATTTTTGTATTAATTTTACATAATTGTAACGATGAACCGGAACATCACTTATTACATACGAATAATCACTTGCCAAAGAAAAAACATTAAGGAGATAAGTTTAGAAATTTGTATTACTTCAATGCCTTGAATAATCTTTTTTTAACCTCTTATTAATTTGAAAAGCTTACTCTTCTTAGATAATTGAGGCTAGCTATTTACAACAAATTAAGCCTCATCTAAAACATCAGGGAGTATACATTGAATTTATCGAGACGTGAGTTTTTTACCCTGGCAGGAGCATCTGCTACAGGTGCTGTCCTTCTATCTCCTTTGCAAGCATTTTATGCTAAACCTGCGATCGCTGCGGGCCCCTACGGCAATTTAGTGACCGACCCCAACGGAGTATTAGATTTGCCATCAGGATTCACTTACCGCAGACTATCCGAAACAGGCCAAACGATGAATGATGGTTACTTAGTACCGGGTGGTCACGATGGTATGGGTGCTTTTGCCGGGTCTAATGGCAATACGATTCTAATTCGCAATCATGAACTCGGTACTTCTGGCAATGGTGTGGGCGCTCCCAATGTCAGCAAGTACAACACAAATGGGAGGGGCGGTTGTACTAAATTGGTTGTTAATTCTTCCCGCAACCTGGTAGAACATCGGGGTGTCCTAGCTGGAACTATTCGCAACTGTGCTGGTGGCCCTACGCCTTCAGGGTCATGGTTAACCTGCGAGGAAACTTTTGAAAGCAATAACGGCAAGAAGCATGGTTATGTGTTTGAAGTTCCCAGTAGTGCAAATACTTTTGTCACCCCCGTCCCACTAACCGCTATGGGGCGTTTTAATCACGAGGCTGCTGCTGTAGACCCCAACACAGGGTATATCTACATGACAGAAGACCGGAGTGATGGGCTTTTCTACCGCTTCATTCCCAACCAAAGCAACAACCTGAGTGCTGGCGGCACGCTATACGCTTTAAGAATTACGGGGTCGTCTGGAATCAACACAGCTACGGGTTTCCCAAAAAATACGCCTAGGGCGGTGAACTGGGTACAGATTAGCAATCCTGATCCCACATCTGATACTGTCAGAACAGCAGGGTATAACAGCGGTGCCGCCAGGTTTTCAGGTGGGGAAGGCATCTTTTATGGCAGTGGTTATGTCTACTTCACTTGCAAGAGTGGTAGTAGTTCTGGAAATGGGCAGATTTGGCGTTATTCGCCCGCTAATAATACCGTTGAACTCTATATTGAACCCAACAATTCTGGTGTGCTAGACAATCCAGACAATATTGTGGTTTTCCCCAACCGGGACATCTTTCTCTGTGAAGATGGGGATGGAACGGATTACATTCTGGGCATCACTCCCAGTGGAAGTCTTTATAAGTTTGCTAAAAATGCCCTCAACACATCAGAGTTCGCCGGGGTCTGCTTCTCCCCCGATGGTCAGACGATGTTTGTCAATATGCAGAGTCCAGGAATAACCTTTGCTATCTGGGGGCCCTGGTAACGCTACATCCTGTTTCAGCCTAGCCAGAGCGATCCCCCTGACTAGGCTCTTATCCTGACTTCAATCAGACAGTCTGACTTGATATACTCCCCCGAATCCACTTCGCTAAATTCGGGGGATTCTAGGCTCAGACAGCGATATTTTCTATCGTACCTATGCTGAGAACCTCCGGCTTTTAGCCGGGGGATGAAAGCTATCCGCCTGATTTATCAGGCGTTTTAGTTTTAATTACTTTTTTGATTCTCAATATATTTTCTCACAACTTCTGTACTTGCTGCACCAGTCGAAGCGACAAAGTAACTAGGACTCCAGAGAGAAGGGAGTTTTTTCAGGTGCGGGAATTCGCGTCTGAGGTGATGAGATGCCCTCCCCTTAATCCATCTAGCTACATCAGCAGGTGACTCATGCGTTGGGACATTTAAAAAACAATGAACATGATCAGGCATTATTTCTAAAGCGATAAGTCTCCAACTATGCTCAACTACTAACTCTAATATAATTTCTTGTAAACGCTGTGCTACTTCTTTTATTAGCACGGCTTTTCGTCGTTTAGGAACAAATACAAAATGGTAGTTTAGGGATGAAACTGAGCCATTTGTCCGCCTGTATTCGTAGTCTGATGGTGATAATTTAGCCACTAATTAAATGTTGTTGACTTATACTCTAGCAACATTTATAGTAAGATATACAGGAGGTAAAAACAAGTGTACAAAACCTGTTCAATTAGGGCTAAATTTAATGACGAAGAAACAGCTTTTTGGTTAAACCAGTGCGAAAATGCTAATAGCTTGATAAATTGTGCATTGTACGAAACTAAGAAAATTCATTACGCCAAATTGCAAGAAAATGGTAATGCCTTTACTATTTATTGGCGTGGTGATGATTTACGTAGTGGATGGAAAACTTATAGATGCACTACAACTTACCCTGAGTTAGACTTAATTCTCAAACAGAATGTGCATTACAAAGCAATGGCGGCTCAATCAGCACAACAAACGCTAAAGTCATTTGGTGAGTCAATTACAGCCTATAACGGACTGGTCAAAGCTTATTACAACGGTGAGGTTGATAAACCATCCTTGCCGAAATATCGCAAAAAGGGAGGTCTAGCTGCTGTTACATTTCCGCGTCAGGCTCTAAATTTTAATGAGGGATATTTCAAGCCATCAATTAGTAAAGAAAGTAAAGCAGAATTACTAACTGAAATTAGATTATATCTTCCAGAATTTATAGATTCAGCTTGGGTCAAGGAAGTAACAGTACGCCCTAACTTTGGTCAATTATGGATTGATTGGGTGATTGATGATGGTAAAGAGCCAATAGAAAATAATCCCCAATTAGATTACACGCAAGCATGGAGTTTTGACCACGGCGGTTCTAATTGGTTAACAGGTGTCTCAACCCGTGGGAAAAGTTTGATTATTGATGGTCGCAAACTTAGATCACTGAATCAAGGATATTCACGTTTAGTTGCTAAATACAAACAAGGCAAGTCAGATTTTTATTGGGATTCCAACCTTGATAGAGTGCAACGTAAGCGTAACAACCAGATGCGAGATGCAATCAATAAGGCTGCTAGATTTATTGTCAATCAATGTCTTAACGATAAGGTGGGCAACATTGTTATTGGTTGGAATGTTGGACAGAAACAAAATTCCAACATGGGAAAAAGAAATAACCAGAATTTTGTAGTTATCCCAACCAGTCGATTAATTGAAAGGTTAAAACAACTCTGCCCGGAATACGGAATTATTTTAACAATTACCGAGGAAGCATATACAAGTAAAGCATCATTTCTTGATTGCGACTCCCTGCCCAAGCATGGCGAAAAGCCCCAAGGGTGGAAAGCAAGCGGAAACCGCATAAATAGAGGACAGTACAGAAGCAAAGACGGCTCCATTGTTAATGCAGATTGCAATGGAAGCGCAAACATCATGCGAAAAGTAGCCACACAGCTAGGGTTAAATCTAGCCGAGGTGGGTAGGGCATCTTTGACAGTGCCACAGCGAATTGATTTGTTTACGCGATTATCCAAATCATATCGCAAACGTTGCGGAGTGGGTCTTTTAGACCCCATAGCAACATCAGTTTAGAATCCTTCGGCTAGAAGCCGAAGGAGATGTCAAAACCAACTTTTTCCCCGACTTTTGCAACCCTATCACATCAAACTGCCGACTTCAGCCGACTGACAAAACAAAGTGCGATCGCTTAGGCTATTGGGCATAGAGATAAAAATTTAAGTATAAAAATATGCTTAACACCCTCAGCCCAATCACAGAAGACTTAGCAGGTCAAAGCTATCCCAGTCCTCATTATTTGCAAACACAGCGCCGCATCCGTTCCCTCATAGACAAATATATTGCAGTCGAACAACTACATAACCGCCTGCAAGATTTACCGATACAGTTTGCCAATCCCCAACCGCGTCCCTGGAAACTCATCGACTGGCAAACAATTAACCGCAATCAAATTATCGGCTTAGACGCAGAGGTATTTTTATCTATATTGATAGGTGCGATGGATACAGAAGCACCAATTCGCGGCTATACCCAAACAAGTCGGCAGTATTTAGAAAAATTGCATCCTCAAATGGCTCGGTTTGTTGGTGGAACTGTCGGTGAAAATGGCGAACTGCTGGAACTTGGTTTGTGGGAAAAGGAAGAACGTCAGCACACACCAGCATTAATCAAAGTTTACACCCAATTAACAGGCGAGAAAATTACCCCAAAATTTCGTACTGTTAGAAGCTATCTCCCCACAGATGATGCTCACGAAGACTTATATCGCCACGGCTTACACCGCATTGCCACAGAATACGGTGCAACCTGTCTCTATATTTGGTTGATGGCTCACACCACTGGCGCACTCCAGGATGTTTTAGAGGAACTAGCACAAGATGAAATCAATCATACGACCAAATTCTGGGGGTTTGGAGTCTGGACTTTCCCTGATACTGGGTTGACACGAATTGGACGCACACTCATCAAAACGCGATCGCAAAATTATCAGCGCAACAACCTCATGCGTACTCTCCGCCGCATGATGGCTACCCTCAACTGGAATGCTTGGTCATTGACTAACAAAGCAACTCTCCTCTTCACCTTCACCTATACAATGCGTCGTCTGTGGAGTTGGAACAACACCCTCACATCAGAGTATCTGCAAGATTTATTTGAAACTACTTATTAGTAAAAACAAAGGACAAAGGACAAATGACAAATGACAAATCAAAATTACCCAGCGATTTAAATCCCCAAAAAATCCCCCAACATATCGCTGTCATTATGGATGGTAACGGAAGATGGGCAAGCAGTCGAGGATTACCGCGCATTGCTGGACATCGCCAAGGAGCAAAAACACTCAAAGAACTATTGCGTTGCTGCAAAGATTGGGGAATCAAAGCGTTGACAGCCTACGCTTTCTCAACAGAAAATTGGCAGCGTCCTGTTGAAGAAGTAGATTTTCTGATGCATTTGTTTGAGCGATTATTACATCGCGAGTTGGCTCAGATGCATCAAGAAGGTGTACGAATATCATTTATTGGAGATTTATCGGCTTTACCTAAGTCTCTACAAACAGAAATGGAGCGTTCAATGACAGAGACGTTGAACAATCAAGCAATCCACTTTACTGTTGCGGTCAACTACGGTAGCCGCAACGAAATTACCAGAGTTTGCCGTCAAGTAGCTCAACTCGTAGAACAGGGCCAACTCAGTGCGGAACAAGTGAATGAAGGTCTTGTAGAACAACACCTCTATACGGCAGATACTCCAGAACCCGATTTGCTGATTCGTACTAGTGGTGAGATGCGATTGAGTAATTTTCTTTTGTGGCAAATGGCGTATACAGAGATGTATTTCAGCGATATTCTTTGGCCAGATTTTAATCGAGAATCATTTCATCAGGCTTTGTTGAGCTACCAAAGTCGCGATCGCCGTTTTGGTCAAGTTAAAGCTTCACTGTCAGCTTAGGGTATTTGGAAAACCTCTCTCTTAAATTTCCCCCTTCCCGCATCGGTAAGGGGGAAAGGTTTCAAATCCCTCTTACCCCTTACCCCTTCCCCTTTCCCCAGCCATCACGCAGCATTTTTAGGTTGGCAGACTACTAGGTTGGTTGCTGCTATCAAGCATAAAGTAAAAGCACCCACAGTACCAGGATGGTATATGAGCGCTAATAAATTAAAACATTATTGAGGATAATCTATCTGCTATGACAGACCGAAGTAACTATAAGAATAGCAGGCGGTGGGTAAATAAACTGCAAGGGTAGTTACAAATGTTTTGTTAAAAATAGTACTTACTGTAAGGTGTTGTTTTTTTTGCCAAAATGTGATATATTGCGCTCCTTGTTGAAAAATTTTCTGTATGCGATCACTGTAAAGCTTCTCTTGGATGAAACTGGTTAATAACCGTAAGAGAACTTATTTATACCGTTTTCCTCCCGATCTTACCTGTACTTCAATCAAGACTGCGATCGCGGTCTCTTAATTTTTTTTGAATAAATTATCCTTTGGTAGGTATTGAGCCGAAATCCTGATACTGTTGGCGAAAGTGTTAAAACTAAAAGCTGCAACGGCAGATTGAAGGTTTGAGTTTAAATAATACTTTTAAATACAAATATGTATTACATTCGCTAACGATATCAAATCCTTGGCTCAATATTTATATTCTTGATCACAAAATCAGAATCAAGTAAGTTGGCGTTAAAAAAACTAAGTATATTACAAAACGTAAATATGCTTATAACCCTTACTAATGAATAATGACAAAGGACAAATGACAGCCTTAGCCAGTTAGCTTTAATTTCACCGATCTACTTATTTAATTATTATTTTGTCAATATAGCAATCCGATTTTAGATTTGAACAGAGAAAATTTGGAAAGCTTATGAATCAGGCATCCTACGGAGCTTTCTGTTCAAAAACCATTTATTATTTGCTATAGTAACTATAAAAACTATCAATATAATCTTTTGTTAATTCTTTCCAAAAATAGTATTTACTATTATTTAATACTTGCGATATAAGCTGATGTTCTGGTAAGCCAATTCAGAAAAAATCCTGATATCAAAAATTTAAAGTTGACAAGATTATCTTGCTAAAAATACTTTAAATTTACTTATCAATCAATTTTAAAATCGCAATTAATTTTTCCCTATTTTATCGGTGTTAGGAGTTATGATGGCAAAATATCTACTAGCTTCTGCTAGTGGGATGGGCTTTTTGTGTTTAATTGCCGGGTTGTCACCTGTGCAAGCCCTTCCTAGTTTAGAAATCGCAGATAAAAACGTAGCTGTTAATCAAGATGATAGCAGCTATCAAAAAAATGATTCTTATCAAAGCGATTTAGCAAACAATATTTCCAGTCAATTGCTGATAGCTAATGATAGTCAAAAAAATTTCCCCTCAGTCAATCAGCAGCAAAAAAATCAAGATTTAGGAGTAGATTCTGCTGTTAAGTTTGGGCAGCCAATCACAGCACAATCTGCAAGCTCATCTCCACCATCAGACAAACTTGCACAAGTAACATCCGTATCCCAATTGTCTGATGTACAGCCGAATGATTGGGCTTTTCAGGCACTCCAATCTTTAGTTGAGCGCTATGGTTGTATCGCAGGTTATCCGAATCAAACCTATCGCGGTAATCGGGCGATGACTCGCTATGAATTTGCTGCTGGCTTAAATGCTTGTTTAGAGCGAATCAACGAACTGATTGCGACTGCAACTGGTGATTTGGTCAAGAAAGAAGATTTAGCCGCGTTGCAGAAACTACAAGAACAATTTGCGGCAGAATTGTCAACATTGCGTGGTCGAGTAGATGCTGTAGAAGTTCGCACAGCAGAATTAGAAGCAAATCAGTTTTCTACGACTACTAAACTTAATGGAGAGGCAATTATTGCTGGTATTGGTGCTAGTGGTGGCGCTCCTAATGACAGTGACCCGAATATCATCCTAGTCAATAGAGTGCGGTTAAATCTCACTACTAGCTTTACTGGTAAAGATTCATTAATTACTGGATTGCAAGCCTATAACTTTTTGGGTGGAGTCGATGGACAGGGTAGCCTGCAACAAAGTTTAGGATTAGCTTCGCCGCTTTTAAGTTCTAGTAGCGCTCGTACCAGTTTTGAACCGCAATTTCCGGGGTTAAATGTCAATACTTTGTCGAGCGTTGGCGCAAACAGCATTCAGCTTTACAAATTGCTGTATATTTTTCCCGTCGCTAATAAATTAACCTTGTTTGCGGGAACTGCGGCGGAAACATCAGATGCTTTTCCTGCAATTACGCCTTTTTATGGTGAAGGACAAGAATCAATATCTCGTTTCGCTGGTTTAAATCCTGTAGTACGGATTTCTGGTGGGACTTCAGGTACTGGTTTAGCATCGGCGGCGGGCTTTATTTATAGTATTTCGCCGAATTTGGATTTACGAGCTTTATACGGCAGCGTAAATGCCAATTTACCCCAAAAATCTGCTAGTGAGGCACTACCAGGAGTTTCTACAACACCTTTGGGAGGAGGTTTATTTAGTGGTAGTAGTGTTATTGCCACACAGTTAACCTTCAAGCCAAGTCCCGCTTTTGATATTGGTTTAAACTATGCCCACAGTTATCACGAAATCAATATTTTGGGTACAGGATTAATTAGTAATGATATCGGTGCTTTAGCAGGGGTTGCAGCAGGGACACCGGTCACACTCAACTCTGTTGGCGGTACGGTAACATGGCGATTGTCTCCCAAGATAGCCTTATCTGGCTACGGTGCAGCACTATTTGTTGATGCTGCTTCAAATAGCGTGAATGCTTCCACCACCTTTACAAGTTGGATGGCGGGAATTCACTTCAGAGATTTATTCAAGTCAGGAAACACTGCTGGGATTCTTTTTGGTCAGCCGCTTTTCCGTAGTGATACTGGTGGTTCTGCTCAACTTACCCCCACAGGCGACAATCGGGCGACTCCTTACCATTTAGAAGCCTATTATCGCCTTCAAGTTAGCGATAATATCAGCATTACCCCTGGTGCGTTTGTTCTCTTTAACCCAGAAGGTAACAGCAACAATGAAACTACGACTGTAGGCGTACTTCGGACTACTTTTACCTTTTAACGATAGCTCCAAATAGCGATCGCACCCTAACTAGCAAGCAAATATCCTCACAAAAATAACACTCCTGAAAAGGAGTGTCGAGGATAAGATAAATAAGTAGAAATTTGGTGGACGATTATCGAATAATAATATTGTCTTTTTGCCCAAAATCTTTTATGCAAAACTGGTGAGATGCTTAGGTTAGCTATGCTAAGAATAAAGTGCGTAGCCCATCATAGATATCGCCTCACACATAACCTAATTGTTTCTTTTACCTGAGTTACCAGTTGGATTTGAAATTTGGTGCTTTTGTATAACCCGCTCAATTTGGCAAGTCACCGCATCTATTCTATATTTAACCTTATCAAAATCAATATTCACCCAAATATAGGCTTTGTCAGGTCTTTGCTGCTTATAATTCATATATTGCTTTACTTGTCAAGATATTTTGTTATATCTATACAATATAGCTATCTCAATTTCTAAACTACTTTCTCTAGACGTATAAGTAAATATGCTTAATATTTACTTAAGATTTTATCTGCTAGAAGTTCAACCACTATTTACTAAAAGAGACGCGATATTTCGCGCCTCTAAGAAGCAAAACCTAAATTCTAAGTATTAGCTTAAACTTTTGTTTGTAGATATTGCACCAACTGCGGTGCTTGCATCACTCCCTCTATCCTATCCACAGGTTGACCCTGCTTAAATAGTACTAAAGTTGGTAGAGCAGCAATTTGATACTGAGTAGCCAAATCTGTGTATTTTTCTGTATCAATTTTGACAATCCGTAGGCGATCCTTAAGTTGGAGATTGACTTGCTCTAAAATTGGCACCATCATTTGGCATGGGCCACACCAGTCAGCGTAAAAATCTACTAATACAGGTACATCAGAAGCAGACAGCATCTCTTCAAAGCTGTTAAATTCTTTTTTAGTTGCCATGTGACACACGCCGATTTTCAATTGTTTGTTTCAATAGTAATTCTTAGTAAATAAAATCGGTACAAGTTTATGAGTTTTGTTGGGAAAATATTAGATTACTCAATATAGATTGATTTATCCGCAAAAATCTTAAATTTTTATAATAAAATCCATGTATCGTGTGTGTTTGTGTATATGGATTAGATATGTATTTAAACCTATTTTAGCTGTCTAAATAAGGGAAGTTGGCACAATAAAATCATACTATGTAAAGAAAAATTAACTAGGCTAAAACCCTTATACCTATTGCCTTATTCCAAAGCTAAATATAAGGGATAACTTATCTATAAAATATCTAATTTGCAGGATGACAGCAAGATTGTCTTCCTAAAGAGTGAGATTTTATCTAGACAATATTCAGATGTTCCCTAAATCACCATAAGATAATTAGCGCGGTATTTCTAAGATTGAGGAACATTAAATGACATTATTACAAGGTAAAGTCGCAATTGTCACAGGTGCATCACGAGGAATTGGTAAAGCGATCGCAATTGAATTAGCTTCACAAGGAGCGATCGCAGTTGTCAATTATGCTAGTTCGAGTACTGCGGCTGAGGCAGTTGTTACAGAAATTACAGATGCGGGAGGTCAGGCGATCGCTATCCAAGCAGACGTTTCTAAAGGCGATCAAGTAGACGCACTAGTTAACGCCGTTATGGAAAAGTTTAGCCGTGTGGATATCTTAGTCAATAACGCAGGGATTACGCGCGACACACTGCTTTTGCGTTTAAAGCCAGAAGATTGGCAAGCTGTGATAGACCTAAATCTAACTGGTGTTTTCTTATGTACACGCGCCGTCAGTAAAATCATGCTCAAACAGCGATCGGGGCGAATTATTAACATTACCTCCGTTGCTGGGCAGATGGGCAACCCAGGTCAGTCCAACTACAGCGCCGCCAAAGCAGGTGTAATCGGCTTCACGAAAAGCGTTGCCAAAGAACTGGCTACTCGCGGTATTACCGTTAACGCCGTCGCCCCTGGCTTTATCACCACCGATATGACCAGCGATCTTAATAACCCCGAAGATATCCTAAAATACATCCCCCTCGGTCGCTTCGGTCAGCCCGAAGAAGTCGCTGGGATGGTGCGCTTCCTCGCCGCAGATCCCGCCGCCAACTATATCACCGGACAAGTTTTTAACGTCGATGGCGGAATGGTAATGGCTTAAATAACGCCGATGTGCAACTTATTTTTCAAACCCCTCTCCAAACCTCTCCCCCACAGGGCTACGGTGTACACACAAGTCTTATAAAGTTGTCTAACAGTGTTTCGATCCCCCCTAACCCCCCTTAAAAAGGGGGGAAATTTCTTCAATTCCCTCAATTTATCGGCGAATTTAGGGGGATAAGATGATTTGTGTGTACACGGTAGCCCACAGGGAGAGAGGCTTTGATTCTTGCTCCCCTTCCCTTGTAAGGAAGGGAAGGGGGTTAGGTTTGAGAGAAAGTGGCACACAGCGTTAAATAGTTCTGAGTTAACAGTCATTGCAAGGAGGTAGGAGGCTGAGGGTAGTTTTCCTCCTGCCTTCATCTGAAGAGATATATTTACGTTGACATACAACATAATTCTTCTGTAGAGTGAGTGCGTAATACTGTTTCACTTTCAGGTTGATAGAAATAGACCGCAGGGGACAGAATTAGAGACAAATCTATTTGTATCAAGCATTTCGTGAAATGGTATCAGCCCTAATCTTTTAAGATTAGTCTAAAACTGAATGAAAAATATTCCCTAGCAAAGATGACTAACTCAGCACCAAGTCGTTTGGGTGAACTCGCCAAACTGTTTTTTAAACTTGGCGTTATCGGCTTTGGGGGCCCGGTTGCCCATATTGCCATGATTGAAGATGAAGTGGTTAAGCGTCGTCAGTGGTTGACAAGGGAGCATTTTCTAGATTTGCTGGGCGCAACTAACCTAATTCCTGGGCCAAATTCCACAGAAATGGCTATCCATATAGGATACATCTATGCAGGTTGGCTGGGGCTGATTGTCTCAGGTATCTGTTTTATCTTACCTGCGGTTCTAATTACTGGGGGGTTTGCTTGGGTTTATGTTGCCTACGGCACTTTACCTCAAGTAGCTCCGCTCCTTTATGGGATTAAACCGGCTGTTTTAGCAATCATTATTAATGCCCTCTGGGGCTTGGCAAAAAAGGCTGTGAAAACTCGCCAATTGTTAGTGATTGCTTTAGCTGTGGCGTTAATAACATTATTATTCAAATTAAATGAAGTAATTGCCCTATTAGTTGGGGGATTGCTGGGTATGCTTTGGTTACATTCTGGCGATAAAAACGAGAAACCAGGAGATAAAGCCAACTTTCTAATTGCTAGTCTCACCACAGGCGCAACTTTAAAGGCATCAACAGTTGTTGCTGCATCAGTAGCTACCGCATCTACTGCAACCAACGTTTCTTTATGGCAGTTAGGTTGGTTTTTTCTGAAAGTGGGTAGTGTCTTGTTTGGTGGTGGCTACCTTTTGGTGGCTTTTCTCCAAGGAGGATTAGTTCAAGAATATGGCTGGCTGACACAACAGCAGTTACTAGATGCGATCGCAATTGGTCAATTTACTCCTGGGCCAGTACTTTCGACTGCTACGTTTATTGGTTATATCATTGCCGGCATTCCTGGCGCAATTATTGCCACAATCGGAATTTTTCTACCTTCTTTTGTTTTCGTTGCTGCCCTGAATCCCTTAATTCCCCGCTTACGGGCCTCTTCTTGGAGTAGAGCATTTTTGGATGCTGTGAATGTTAGTGCTGTAGCGCTAATGGTTGTTACCACCCTGCAACTGGGTGCAGCCACCTTAACATTACCACAAGCCCCATTTGTAGATTTTCTCGGTTTGGCGATCGCGATCGTCTCAGCCATTTTAGCTATTCACTTCCGCATCAATGCTGCATGGCTAGTCTTTGGTAGTGCTTTTATTGGATGGGGCGCTTCACTCTTAGGCTACACTCGTTGAAATTGCATATTTTATCAAGAAAAATGGGTTTAAAACCCCGTGTTTACTTCGGCTACGCTCAGTAACCATCCAGCACGGCTTTAAAGTAATGAGTAAGGAGTAATGAGTAATGAGTGAATGAAAAATGGGTATTTACTCATTACTTATTACTTATTACTCATTACTCCTTCTTCCCCGTGCGTTCACGGCGGTAAGGATGTCAACAAAACAGAATTTTGGAGTCATGCGATTTCTTGGTGAGGCTGCGCCAAATTTTCTAGGCAATAGGCATAAGGGTTTTAGACGTAGCGACTGTCTTAAAAGTCAAGCGATCGTTAACAAAAAAACGTGGGTTGGAGCATTGACGCAACAGAGGAACGCTGCGCTAGATTCGGCGGTGTCTGGTACGGGCTAGAAGACTTATGGCTTGTAGTCTAGATAGTCAAAGCCCGCACCAGACACTCCGCTTCGCCGCCGAATCTTCCTCGGTTGCTGGATTTCTCGTGTAGGCAAAAACAGCATGAAAAATTTACCCCAGTTATAGGGGAGCATCAATGCGGATGCCGTACATTGCTGGCTCTGGGCATCAAGCAAAGTATAAAAAGGTTGACTTGTGATTAAACATTGATAATTGGTTTAAAGTTGTCAGTTAGACACCAAGGCAAATTATCTCGAACCATTGCATTTAAAATGACTAACATCTTATGAACGCAAGCAGTTAGGGCCAATTTTTTGGATTTACCACGTTCGACAAGGCGCTGATAAAAGGCTTTGATAACGGGATTATGACGCATAGCAACCACAGCACCCATATAAAGAGTCGCTCGAACATGGGCACGACCACCATTAATCATCCGCTTACCTTTGTGTTGACCACTATCATGATTGATCGGTGCAACACCAACTAAACGAGAGATTTGTTTGGCAGTTAATTGACCGAGTTCTGGTAAGTCAGAAACGAGGGTAGTAGAAATAACTTGACCAATACCAGGAGTAGTTTTGAGTAAATTGACTTTATCAATCCATTGTTGATTATTTTGCGTCAATTCCTGAATTTGTTGATTGAGCTGTTTGAGACGCTCTTCAAGATATTCAATATGAGCCTCAATATCTGCTAATGCTTTACCACGGGCACGCGCCCGACGATTTTTCTCAGCAGTCTGCATCTCGACTAACTGTCTTCTGCGACTAATTAATTCGCCCAGTTGACGCGCTGTTTCAGATTCAATTGCTAACACCTGGGGTTTCATTGCTTCCCCAAAGTGTGCCAAAATTTGTGCATCAATAGCATCAGTTTTTGCCAACCGACCTGTGGCTTTCGCAAAATCTCTTCCAAGGCGTGGATTAATTAATGCTACTGGTAAAAGTGCTGCCTGCAATTGGATAATAAGTTCTGTTTCTAATCCTCCTGTTGCTTCTAACACAATCAGATTTAAATCAAATGATTTGAGTTGTTCTACTAGATGAGATATTTCTACTTCTGTATTAGCAACTTTCAATGCTTTACCCATTGGACGGATATAAACATCGAGAGTTGCTTTACTCACATCAATGCCTACCCATTGAGAAATATTTTCCATATTTCACTCTCAACTAATTTCTGTACCCTGTTTTGAATTCATCCCCTTGATTTAACTCATCCTTGCCCGATACGGACTGTATACTTTAAATATCAGCGTTTAAAGCTTTGACCCCGGCGACTGTTCGAGTTCTGTCAAAGAGATTGTTGTAGTGACCCATGCTACGAAGCGGTCTATTATGACCAAGGTTGGGACGGTCTACTACTATTTCTAAGATACAAGGTTGGGTGAAGCGGAGCGCAACCCAACATATATCAGAATGTTGGGTTACGCAAAGCCTCCACCCAACCTACAATTTTTTTGCTTTGTGTCCTTCTCTGACTAAAACAAGCCAAAAATATAAATATGGTAAATCTTGCTTTCAAACTATTTTCATGTGATAATCACCATTAACTCCGGTAAACCTATAAAGTTAACGGTGTTTATGACAGTAGTTGAAAAATTAAGTTTTTATCTGTACAAACTGGTATAAACATAGCTGTTTATAGCTCGATGGCTGCATCTAGAAAAAGTTTTCTACTTTGTGTAGTAACAGACATCATAATTTGAGTTTAAAATTCTAAATATTTAAAGATAAATTCTTTGTGCCAATTTTTATCTATATTTCCATTACCCAATCTAAATTTTTCAAGGTGAAATATGTCAATTCAAGACACCGTATCTAATTGGGAAGAACTATTAGAAATTGCCCAAAAAAATACACCTGCTCGACGGGTGCGTAGACCAGGGCAATCCCCTTCCACCGCTCCCATTCCTAGCAGTCTTCATAAACTACCACCAGATACAGAACCGCCAGTATTGCTCTACCGCGATACTAACTCTTGGTGTCCATTTTGCGAACGGGTTTGGTTTGCTCTTGAAGAAAAAGAAATTCCCTTTACAACGGAGTTTATCGACTTGACTAACAAGCCTAAATGGTATACGGATTTAGTTCCCACGACCCTTGTTCCGGCTGCCAAAATTGAAGGAGAGTTAGTCTATGAATCTAAAGAGATTCTATTAGCATTAGAAGAACGATTTGGTTCAACTTTGCTTCCTGAAGACCCAGAGGAAAACGCAGTTGCTAGGCAGTGGCTTGAAGAAGCTGAAACCAATGGTGTGAGAGATATCGCTTATAAATTCCTCCGACAAGCTCCCGAAGATCCTAATGAATTAGCAAGCTTACAGACAGCTTTTGAAGCTAAATTAGACGAACTTGAGCAACTTCTAGGAAAGTATTCTGGCCCCTACTTTTTATCTACATTTAGCGTGGTAGATATTACCTATAGCCCCCATTTAGATCGCTTGGCGGCTAACTTACCTGTTTATCGGGGATATCACCTCAAGGGAAATCCTCGGTATCCTCGCATCAACGCTTGGTTTGAAGCACTCAAACAGCGTCCTGCCTATCACCGCGTCAAATCGGATGATACCACCAACAATTTACTTCTACGTCGCCGATGGGGTGTGATACCAATCAGCAATCCTTTGCCCCCAGATCCAGCACTTAGCGAGGAAATCCAATTTAGGGCAGAGGCGGCTGAGAGATTGGCTGATAACCGAGAAGTTGCTTTAGGAGACATCCTGAAAAACTCCGGGGTGCAAGCATTGGCGGTTAATGGCGACACAACAGCCGTTAAAGAAGCGGTTGATTTCCACCTCAGATTGCTGGCCGACTATCTAATTAATGGCAACGGTGCAGCATTACCGTGGGGGCGCGTGGGCGGCAAAGACAACGCCGATCCGACTGTGGCTGCGGTTGGAGCCATCACACTCGCCTATGTGAGAAATCGCATCTGTGCGCCACGGGATATGAGCGCTGGTGCAGCAACTGCATTCCGGGCAGCAGCAGATAAGGTGTTGGCATCTCTTTATTAGCGATCGCTACCGACAGGTTAAGAGTCCTTTTGTCGGTATCAAAAGTTTTATATCCCAATACAGTTCAGTTAAGCATCTCTTTCTTCTCTCTGCGTTCTCTGCGCCTTGGCGGTTCGTTAAAAAAAATACTTTTCAAACAACCTTTTAGGAAAAAGATTTAGAAAGAGGTTTTCCAGATGCCATGAAAAGTCAGTTCCCCAACATCTTGCAAAAATAACTTTTGCAAGATGTTTATTACTTTAAAGGTAGAAAAATTTGTAAAGTCGTCCCTTTTTTTACTACACTTCTGAGACTAATCTGTCCCCCATGAGATTGAATTATTTGTTGAGCAATCGCTAACCCTAAACCGAATCCTCCAGTTTTGCGAGAGCGTTTCTTATCTACCCGATAAAATCGCTCAAATATATATGGCAAATCATTTTTGGGAATCCCAATCCCATTATCTATAACTTGAATTACAGCAGAATGAGACTGAGTAAATAAGTGCAACTGCACTTCTCCTCCAGCAGGAGTATATTTACAAGCATTATTAACTAAATTTACAACTGCTTGATAAAGCAAGTTAGCATCACCAAGCACAGTTACACTGTTATTAGGTAATTTAGAAATTAAACTAATATGTTGTGCATCTTGGTGTGTGACATAATCATTTGTTATCTGCACAAGTAAACTCTTGAGGTCAACTTCTTTTAGCGATTCGGTGGGTAATTGACCTTGAGAACGTGCTAGAAACAACAGATTAGTCACCAGAATACTCATTGACTGGCCGATATCAAAAATCTTTTGGAAGCGTTGACGTTGCACCTCAAGGTCGGTAGATTTAGACAGAAAGCCAAACTGAGCATTGCTAATAATTGCTGTCAAAGGCGATCGCAATTCATGGGAAGCATCAGCTGTAAACCGTTGCAGGTGATCGTAGCTGTGACGAATTGGTTGCATCGCTAGCCCTCCCAACCACCAACCAGTCAGGGCAATTGCACCCAAGGTAATCGGCACTGAAATCGCCAAAACTAGCCGAAATTCAGCTAAAGCACTTTCAATAGATGTGATTGGCATCGCTGCTTGCATATAACCAATTAATAAACCATCCTGGTAAACAGGCAACGTTACCTGACGCAGCCATACTTTATCATTGGTTTTGATAGTATCAAATCCACCTAATACCGAAAGGCGATCGCTCGGAATCGTACCAAAAAATTGTACTAGTTGCTTTTGGTCATCATACCAACTTGCATACACTAATCCTATATCTGGCAATGGTTCTACCATGCTTCCCAATAATGGGACATGTTCCAAGTCTAGCTGTCGGCGACCATTGTATAGTTCTGACTTCACATTCGCCGCCATCACACTGGTTTTTTTATACAGTAATATATCCAGTTCCTCTAACTCATCTATAACTTCCACATAGTAAACTACCGCCGCAAACCCAATTAAAATACTACCCATTGTTAGGGTGAACCAACTTGCAAGATTGCGACGGCTACGGTTAAACATAAGTAAGTTGGCACAATAAAATTAAACTATGTAAATAAAAATGAACTAAGCTAAAACCCTTATGCCTATTGCAATACAGTTCAGTTAACCATTTCTTTATTCTCTCAGTGTCCTCTGCGTCTCTGTGGTAGCCTGGGGCAAGCCGCTTTGCGTCTACGTAAAAAAAATTGACTTTGACAAAGAGTTTTAGCCTTAACTGAACCGTATTGATGCCTATTGCCTTATCCCAACGACAATTATTTACGCCCACTTACTTAACTTGTCATTGATCGTTGAAAGAAAAATTTCAAGGCTTCTAATTCTCAATTTAATTATTGGGGATTTAAGCGATAGCCCATACCGTAAACTGTTTTAATCCAGTCTGCTGCACCCAATACTTGCAAGCGCTGTCGCAACTTGCGTACTAGGACAGTTAAAGCATTGCTTTCCGGTTCCATACCCCACTCCCACAATGCCTCTTCAATCTGGTTGCGATTTAAAACCTGATTAGGATGACGCATCAGGTATTCTAATAATTTTGCTTCACGAGGAGATAATTCGACTTTTACGTGACTTCGTTCTACATTTAATTCAGCTAAATCCAATTGCAAATCTGCTACCCGTAGACTATCTCCCTGCCAATTGGGGACTCTCCGCCCCAAAGCACGCACCCGCGCCAAGAGTTCCACTAAGTCTGCGGGTTTGACTAAATAATCATCTGCTCCCGCATCTAAACCCATAACTTTATCAGGTGTGGTGTCTTTAGCTGTCAATATCAACACCGGTGCAGTTTTACCAGAGAGACGATACTGGCGACACAGACTTAAACCGCTAATTGTCGGTAACATCCAGTCTAAAATTAATAGATCGTAATGTTTTTGGGATATCAGCCACTGTGCAATTTCCCCATCTTCCGCAGCATCTACAATATATCCAGCTTCCGATAGAATACCTTGTAATGGTTCTAATTGTTCAAAATCATCTTCTACTAATAATATCCGCATACAACTTTTGATGTAAATTCATTACAGGGGAATTTCCCGCACTATATTAATAAGAAGGAAGTCAATTTTCTCTTATATGTTGTATTAGTACTATCCCAGGTTAAAAATTTAAAGTGTTCTACCAGAAGGCATATCATGAATGCGCCAATAGATAGTTTTTGGTATTTATCACTCCGTAAGTATCAGACCAATTAGTATTATATATAAACTAAAAACTAAAATATTATGCCTTATTTAAAACCACAGATTTTACTAATTATTCTACCTATGATAGTACTAGGTATTGCCTTTTGGACTGGTAGTGATTTGTTAACAAAAAAAATATTAGGATTCTCTCATAGGACGCTGGATAAGTTGCAAGCTGATACACTACCACAGGTGGAGCTAACACTTAATTTTACAGTGGTTGACATGAAAATAGAGAAAGAGCAAAAATTTACTCAAGTGAAGATTAAAACAGGAAATTCTCTGCTAAAAAGGTTAGAAATTGAAATTCCTAACTCCAAAGTTACAGAAGTAGCGATCGCACAAAAGTTTGGACTATATCCTCAACAACAAGAATTGAAGCTTAATAAACAAATACAAGTAAAAATTCCTGTGATTTTAAAAGTAATCAAAGCTGAAATTGAAAAAAAGCAAGGACTTAGCTTTATTGAGGTTAGAACCGCTAACAATACTCTACGGAAGTTGGATTTTGTGCTACCAGTCACTGAGATTAATATGGTAGAAGCAATGACTGCTAAGTTACTAAATTTGTCTCCTGAAGAAGTCAGAAAGCTAATACGGTATCAAGTTCAAAATCAATATTGGTTAAAACCTAAAATAAAGAAAGCCGCTAAAACTGAAATAATTTAAAATACCAATAACGAATAAATTAGTAGAGACATATTAGTCAACACAGTTCAGATAAGACCAAAACACTTGTAGAGACGGCGATTTATCACGTCTCGTTGAACCGTATTGACATATTAGTATAGGGGCGCAAAGTGCAATTTCGCGTTTCTACTAAGTAGATAGACATCATTAAATATAAATTGACATCCTCACCGCCGTGAACGCACTCTTAAGAAGGAGTAATGAGTAATAAGTAATGAGTAAATACCCATTTTTAATCCACTCATTACTCATTACTCCTTACTCATTACTTTAAAGCCGTGCTGGATGGTTACTGAGCGTAGCCGAAGTAAACATGGGGTTTTAAACCCATTTTTTTGATAAACTCTTAGTTTGTAGTAAGCGATTTATCGCTCAGAGCAAGGATTATCAGGACTAAAGTCCTGACTACAAACTTTAAATTTATTTATGCCTAGATACTTAAAGTTGATTCCGCGCTTTTAATTGCAGATATCGCTCAACTACCTGATCGGCAATTTGATTTGCTGGTGCATCTAGTACTAATACACCTTTTTGTTTCAATTGAGCGAATGCGACTTGTCTTTGCATTAATAAATCGAGTGACACTGCACGGGCATAAGCTTCTGTAACATTATCTGTAAAAGTATGTGCCAAATGGTCAACTTGTGGATCTCGGAGAGTAACACAAAATGGCAAATAGCGAGGCGCTAATTTGGAGAGTGCAGCCAGGAGTTCTGTAGAGGCGGTGACATCAACTAAGTCGGTAATTACGACTACAAGCGCCCTGCGAGTTTGACGTTGCAAAACATTTGTTACCGCCCCCAAATAATCAGATTCAAATAATACTGGTTGAATTGGAGTGAGGCGATCAATTAGCTGATTTAAATGATGTTGACCGCGTTCTGGGGGAATCCATGTGTGCATCTGGCGGTCAAATACACCAACACCCACGCGATCGCCTCGATGTAACCCCGCCAATGCTAAGGATAAGGTTGCATTCAAACCCCAGTCAAATCGCTGCAAGTTCTGCACCTTTGCAGTCATCAACCGTCCGCGATCGAGCAAGATTAGTAAAGTTTGTTCTTGTTCTGGTTCTAAAACCCTTACCAGTGGCGTTGCATTCCCATAAGCACCAACCCGACGGGCGGTAGCTTTCCAATCAATAAAGCGTAAATCGTCACCAGTGCGATAATTGCGTAGTTCGGCAAACTCTGTACCAATACCAGTTTTGCGAGATTGGCGCATTGACCCTGATGATTGCAATGTTAAACGAATTGTGAGCGATCGCAATCCCACTAAATCAGGATAAACTTTCACTGGCAGACTGTGGGAAATTTGCCAATCATCCCAAGCTAATCCCCAAATTCCCAATTGTCGAACTTGAATATTTCCCCAAGGAAACTCGCCGCGCTGTTTTGGGTTGACGGTATATGTCAATTCCTGAGTGGTATTACTGGGAATAATCGCTCGGTGTGTGGGCGCTGATACACCAAACCCTGTTGGGTAGTAATCGCAGATTTCAATTAAGGCGTTGGTATTTGGCGATGTTACTTTTAGGATTACCGGATTATCGCGCCCAATGGATAACCGGGACGGTAATTCGCGGGTAATTTGCACGCGAGAACGCCGCACCTGCAAGCCATCTGCAACCATCAATCCAAGAATTATGGCATCAAATAGCACAATGATAGCGATCGCTGCTTTAATGCTGAAAAAAAGGTATAGGATCGGGGCGATCGCTATACCTAAAACTATCAACATATAAACTCGTTTGGAAGGAAGCATTTTAGAAATTAGGAGAATGACGATTAGTTTAACCTACGTCATCATGTGCAAAGCGATTAAAGAGGAAATCTAAGGCATAATTGCGTAGTTGGTAGTATTGGGGATCTTCCATGATGCGGGCGCGATCGCGGGGACGAGAAAAAGGAATTTCCATAACTTCGCCAATTTTCGCGTGTGGGCCATTGGTCATCATTACCAATTTATCTGCTAAAAATAGTGCTTCGTCGATGTCGTGGGTAATCATCAGCACTGTACAACGGTTATCGCCCCAAATTTTCAGCAATTCTTCTTGTAATTCTTCTTTGGTAATTGCATCCAGCGCCCCAAAAGGTTCATCTAAAATTAAAACTTTCGGACGAATCGCCAAAGCACGGGCGATAGAAACCCGTTGTCTCATCCCACCGGACATTTGCATTGGTTTCTTTTCCATTGCATCAGCCAGTCCCACCATTGCTAAGTGATCGCGCACGATCGCTCTTTTTTCGGCTTGTGGTTTGTTGGGATAAACGGCGTTAACAGCTAAATAGATGTTTTCAAAAGCAGTCCGCCAAGGTAGCAGGGCATAGTTTTGGAAGACAACCATCCTGTCTGGGCCTGGTTTGGTAATGGGTTCTCCTTCGAGTAAGACTTGCCCGGAGGTGGGAAAGTTAAAACCGGATACCATATTTAACAGTGTCGATTTGCCACAGCCAGAGTGACCGATGACGCAAATAAACTCGCCCTGTTCAACGTTGAGATTAACGCCGTCTAGTACGGTGAAGGGGCCTGTCTTTGTGGGATAAACTTTGGTAACGTCTTTAATTTCTAGGAAAGGTCTGCGGCTGGTGGTTGCAGCTGCGAATGGTTTTCCTAGTGTGCTTGTAGCTGTTGAGTTGCGGTTTTGCATGGTATTTGGTATTTGGGGATTAAAAAGCTAAATGTAGGCGATGCGAAAATGAATATTCTGACCTAGAAGGGGAGAGGCTTTGAATATCCCCCTTCCCTACAAGGGAAGGGGGTAGGGGGTTAGGTCTTTTGCTGATTTTTTCAGATGATATAAAAAGTCAGATCATTAACGGAGATAAAAGGTGGATTCATCCAGTTCAAATACTCATTAACGGAGATAAAAGGTGGATTCATCCAGTTCAAATACTCATTAACGGAGATAAAAGGTGGATTCATCCAGTTCAAATACTCGTTAACGGAGATAAAAGGTGGATTCATCCAGTTCAAATACTCGTTAACGGAGATAAAAGGTGGATTCATCCAGTTCAAATACTCGTTAACGGAGATAAAAGGTTCGCGTGTGATGTGCTACTTCTCCCACTCCCTCTTTCTCTCACGACTTTTTTATGACGCGAGTCT
The DNA here is from genome assembly GCF_009873495.1 of Nostoc sp. ATCC 53789. Classification (GTDB taxonomy): domain Bacteria; phylum Cyanobacteriota; class Cyanobacteriia; order Cyanobacteriales; family Nostocaceae; genus Nostoc; species Nostoc muscorum_A. The sequence continues at coordinate 511,120 of NZ_CP046703.1, forward strand.
CCTTCTCGGTGCATCAAGAACAACTTCCGCGACTGAAAAATCACGTTTAATTTTCAAGTTGTTGAGATAAGCGATCGGATCATCGGCGTTAAAGGGAGTACCATCGAACAGTTGAATCGGTTGGCGAATATAGCTAATATCCAAACCTAATTCTCGTGCGGCGGTGCTGAAAACACGCACTCGACACACCCGTTCAACAACTTCTACCCAATTTCTGGGGAAAGGAGTATCACCCCAACGCGCCAATTGACTCATAATCCAAATTTGTTCGGTGCGACTAGGACGGTTGATGGCAGAATCGGAATAGAACTGGAGATGGGCATAGTCTCGCAATGGATGGTCTAAGTCACAGGTGAGACTATCTGGATCTTCGAGTTGAATGTATTCTAAATCAGTGCTGACATAATCTCGCCCTGCTAAAATTTGCCGAATTTCTTGGGTATTTTCGGGATTTGCACAATAATGGCAAGCTTCTAACAATGCTTTAGTCAAGGCGATATGCGTATTTGGATAATTTTCTGCCCAATCTTCCCGCACACCAAGAACTTTACCGGGGTGTCCCAGCCAAACTTCTAAATCGGTAGCGATGGTAAAGCCAACATTTTCCACAGCAGCGCGGTAGTTCCAAGGTTCGCCTACGCAGTAACCATCAATGCTTCCAGCTTTGAGGTCGGCTACCATCTGCGCTGGGGGAATGGTCTTCATATCCACATCGCTATCGGGGTCAATTCCACCAGCCGCTAGCCAGTAACGCAGCAACAAGTTGTGCATCGATGCGGCGTGTACTACTCCCATTGTGTGCCGTTGGTCACGGGTGCGAAGCAGGTATCTTTTGAAGTCTGATAAGGTTTGTACACCTTGGTCGAGAAAGCGTTTTGCCAAGGTGATGGCGTTACCGTTGCGAGTCATGGTAAGGGCGGTGACAACGGGCAGAGGTTGGTTATTATGTCCTCCCAAAGTTAACCACATCGGCATCCCTGAAGGCATTTGAGCCGCATCTAAGTAACCACCACTTATGCCATCTTCTATACCCCGCCAGCTACTTTCCCGCACCAGGTTAACTTCATCTAAACCATGTTTGAGAAAGAAGCCTTTTTCTTTAGCAACTGCTAAAGGGGCGCAAGCTGTCAGAGGTAAAAAGCCAATTTCTAGGTTAACTTTTTCTAATCCATGACGGGCAACGTCGGCAGTTTTCCGCGCCCGAATTTTTTTGATTCGTTTTTGCTGATTGAGGAAGTAAATCATCTCACTCCGCAAGCTGTAGTAGCTGGGATGTTCTACCACTTCCATCCGCTTGCGGGGTCTGGGAATATCCACTTCTAAAATGTCACCAATTTTAGATTCGGGGCCGTTGGTTAACATCACAATTCTGTCAGATAACAGCACGGCTTCATCGACATCATGTGTCACCATTACGGCGGTAACTTGATTTTCTTCGCAAATTTGCATCAGTTGTTCTTGCAAATTGCCGCGTGTGAGTGCATCCAACGCACCAAAGGGTTCATCTAGCAAGAGTAATTTGGGACGAATCGCTAAGGCGCGGGCGATCGCAACTCGCTGTTTTTGTCCACCTGATAACATCCCCGGTTGTTTGTCAGCATGGGGACGCAAACCCACCATATTTATATGTTTTTCGATAATGGCGTTGCGTTCAGCTGCGGGTAAACCTTTCATTACTGAGTCCACAGCGAGGGCAATATTTTCTCTTACCGTCCGCCAAGGTAATAAGGAATAATTTTGGAACACCACCATCCTATCTGGGCCAGGTTTGGTGATTTTTTGTCCTTCAAGAGTGACAAGACCCTCAGTAGGCAAATCCAAACCCGCAATCATATTTAATAGGGTGGATTTACCGCAACCGGAGTGACCAATCAAAGAAACGAATTCTCCTTTTTTAATTTGGAGGTCGATTCCTTTGAGGGCGATATATTTGCCACCACCAGTTAATTCAAAAACTTTTTCAATTTGATCGACAGCTACGAACATACTTATTTGTCCTTTGTCATTAGTCTTTTGTCATTAGTCTTTTGTCTTTCGCCATTAGCCCTTAGTACGTGGTCATTAGTCCTTAGCTTTCTACAAATGACCAATGACTAATGACCAATGACTAATGACTATTTTTGCTCTGCTGGTAAAATCTTGTTTTGCAGCCAACCCATCGCTTTATCTAGGAGTAAACCAACAACACCGATGTAAACTAGAGCTAAAATTACTTCGCTGACGTTGTTATTTTGATAGGCATCCCAGATGAAAAAGCCGATGCCGACAATACCGGACATGACGATTTCGGCGGCGATAATCGCTAACCATGCTAAACCGATCGCAATTCTCAATCCGGTAAAGATGTAGGGTAATGCCGCAGGAATCAAAATGTTAGTGAAATATTCTTTGCGGCTAAGTTGCAGAACTTTGGCGACGTTGTTGTAATCTTGGGGAATTTGGGTTACGCCTACAGCAGTGTTAATTAAGATGGGCCAAATGGCGGTAATGAAAATTACGAATAATGCTGCGGGTTCGTTTTGTCGTAAAGCTGCTAAAGAAATTGGAACCCAAGCTAGAGGTGGTACAGTCCGCAGTAGTTGAAAGATGGGGTCTAATGCTTTGGACATGGTTCTATTAACCCCAATCAAAATGCCCAAGCCAATACCAACGATCGCAGCTAGGGTATAACTGATCGCAACCCGTTGCAGACTGGCGAGAATCTGCCAAAATAAACCTTTATCAAGTCCACCCCGGTCATAAAATGGCCAGAAAATGAGAATCCAAGTATCTTGAACAACTTGTATTGGCCCTGGTAATGTAGCGCCCGGAGTCCAAGAGAAGAGTTGCCAAATAGTCAGGAAAATTGCGATCGCGATCGCTGGTGGTATCAGGTCAGGAAATTGCTTTTTCAGGCTGGATATAAAGCCATTACTCAATCTAGGATTTGCAGGGCGTTTTTGGGCTATTGTCATGATGCTGTATTCTCCTCAAATTTTATTTGTTATTTGTCCTTTGTCATTTGTCCTTTGCAAAGAACTAATGACCAATGACTAATGACTAATGACTAAACACTGACTTTTTTGATTTTCAAATTTTTCAAATATTCTTCTGGCTTTTCGGGGTCAAATTTGATGCCATCAAAAAACTCTTCTACACCACGGGATGTATTTGTGGGAATATCAGCAGCAGTAATTCCAGCTTCTTTGGCAGCTTCTTTCCAAATATCTTCGCGGTTGACTTTGTTGATAAGTTCCTTTGCTTTGGCAGCATTATTGTCAATGTAATCTTTTGGCAAGAATCCCCAGCGAACGTTTTCAACTATGAACCATAAATCATGACTCTTATATGGATAGGAAACACTACCTTTTTCATCTTTCCAGTAGTAAGCCGCCATCGATTTATCATCAATTTTGCGACCATCACCCATGTCATACTTACCTTGGTATGGATCAGCTAGAATTTCCGGTGAAGAAAGATTGAAATAATTCCGTCCAGCCAGAATTTGAGCAGCTTCTTTGCGATTGTCAAAATTATCTAGCCATTGCTGTGCTTCCATAATTCCTTTTAAAATTGCTTTGGTAGCCTTGGGATTTTTATCAACCCAGTCGCCTCTCATGGCAAGATATTCTTCAGGATGATTTTTCCAAATTTCTGCGGTTAATGCTGCTACATAGCCAATCTTGTCTTGTACCAGGCGATAAGGCCAGGGGTCGCCTGTACTAAAGGCATCCATTGTTCCTGTTTTCATGTTGGCCACAGTTTGCGCTGCTGGTACTGTGAGCAACTTGACATCTGCATCTGGATCTAAGCCGCCTGCTGCTAACCAGTAGCGAATCCACAAATCTTGGTTGACGTGGGGAAAAGTGAATGCAGCAGTGAAGGGTGTTGAAGATTTTAATTCCTTAAATAAAGACTTAGCGCCGGCGAGTTGTAGACTAATACCTTTGCCTTGGTGCTTGTTTGCGATCGCAATTCCATTTCCATGTGTAACCAATTGACATAAGACATACATGGGAATTTTTTTATTTCCCTTGGTAATTAAACCTTCTGTAATTAAATGTGGCATTGGCATCTGCCATTGACCGCCATCTATACCACCACCGGCAGAACCAATTTCTACGTTGTCTCTGGCTGCACCCCAAGAAGCTTGTTTGGAAAGACCAACATCAGTCATACCATACTTTGCAAAAAATCCTTTTTCTTTAGCAATAATTAAAGGAGCCGCTTCTACAATGGGAATATATCCTAGCTTGACTGTAGTAGTTTCTGGTGCTTGTTCGGAACTAATATTAGCAACCGACTGAGCAGTTGGTTGTGCTTTAGTGCTTCCACCAGTCAGGTTTTCAGGAGGATTGCCCAAACAGCCTTTGAGTAATACAGCACTCGCAGATACTCCGGCTGTAAATATAAATTTGCGGCGAGAAATTTGATTAAAAAATTCTGTCATAAATATCTCCGTCGAAGGTAAATTTTATTTTTTATAGCTATAGCAAATTAGGCAAAAAACATTGTGTTTGTTGCGCTACTAATGATTAAGCTATATTTGGCAATGTAAACCCAGCCATTTCATCAATGACACGGCTACTTATATAAAAACTCGGCTAATTTATTGGCTCTGGTCTAGTCTGACGCAGAGGCATCATTCACCTTGTTGAAAACAGTTTACAGCCTTTGAAGCAAAATTAGTTCACTCGTTGCCTCGAATTATTAAACAAATATTAGATTGGATATATAAGTAAAAATTTATCTATTTTCCTTAATCATAGGAATAATTTCTAATGTATAAACTCTTGCTTATGGAAACTATCATGTTTACTTGATGATTGACTATCTTTGCTTGTTTTGTAACTGAATTTTAGTAGTCTTTTGTCATCTATAAGTTTTTATTTATAGCAACTATTATATTATCCCTATTAATTTAGGAACGCACTGCGATGAGAGTGAGATAGTAAGGCTGGGAAAGTTGGAAACCGAAGTAAACACCCCAAATAGGTGTATTTCTTATCCAGCGATCGCAACTATCTGCCATTTCCAACACCATGAATAAACCCCGTCTCTTTAAGCAGCAGCCGTAGTTCTGCGTGACGAAGTTTAGTGTCCTTGTTGTTGTTTTCCCACATATCAGAAAAGAAATCTTGCATCAGCACAATGATACTGCGGTACTTGACAATGCTAGCAACATAAAACTTATCTAACTTCATGATTCCATCAGCATGTATCTGCTCGATGTTGTCGAGTAATATAGACCGCAGTTCATGAGGTTTTAAGCCTTCTTTTATGCCATATTTTTCTATAATCCTGCGTTTATCGTTCTCCGAACACAAATCATACGGCGATCGAATCAGATGACCAAGATTTCGCAGGACTTCTCCATAGTCATAAAATGCGTTCTGCTTAAAAAAAGACTTTTCATCTTTCGTCAAAGTAAAACTTTTGTCAAGTACCAAACCAAAATCGGTCAGATATGTCTGCTTACCGTCGGTGAGGATATTGCGAAAATGTGCGTCAAAGTGGATGATTCCCTTCGTTCTCAAAAAGGTAATCGTCGTGCGTAAGTCATCCAGGGGTTTTTGAAGTTTGTTAGGGTTGTCTTGCAGCCATGTTTCCAGAACATACGGTATGTACTCTAGAAATAGAAGCAACTCATAGTTAGCGATCGCTCTATCTAACATATAATTCCCGGCGTTGGCACTATTGCCCCAGTACTCCACATAATCTCTTAGACGTTCCATATCGACATCCGCACGCTGCCCAGAGAAAGGAATAATCCGATAATGGTACATCAGTGGGAAAGTAGCAATTGCCCCCGACAATACCCAGTTGGTTGTCTTGATATGAGTCACGAGTTCTCGAAAGACACCAAAACCAGTGGAACCGAAGCCGTAATTACAGTAAGTCGGCAGGTTATAAAGGTTTCTGGTGGAGAACAGGTTGTCAAATTCGATATTTGTAAGCGGAACACGTTTCACAAAAACTTTGGATTCACCAAGGACGATGGTGTGATTCATTCCCCAACCCGTACTCGACTCATTTGACTCACTATTGTCAAACAGAGAACGCAATTGGGCATTATCCAACTGAGCGATTTGTGAACTGAGCTTGAAGTACCTCTTCCTTCTAAGTTCTATATGCTTCTTAGGCATTTTTCCCCGTCCAGCCACAGCATGAGAAACCGTAAGACTATTCTGATACCAATTCAATTAATAGACATCTGGTGAAATTAAATATGCGTTACTCAGAACCCTTGTAGAGAAGTAGCATTGCTACGTCTCTACATCTAAATGATTGCAAGACATCCTTGGCTAAAGACGCGATTCATCGCGTCTCTACAACGCAAACAATTGGGAGCCGTTTAGGTAGTATATTCGGCGTTAATCCTCACGTAGTCGTAACTCAAATCACAACCCCAAGCTTTACCCACACCATAACCGTTGCCAACATTAACGGAGATTAACACCGTATCCTCTTGGAGATAAGCACCCGTCGCTGCTTTTTTCAAATAAGCACTCGCTGCTGAACGATCAAAAGTTAAGGGTTGCCCGTTTTCTAACATTAAAAAATTCCCTAACTTAATTTGCAGATTTTCTTGCTCAAAGGGTATACCTGCACGTCCGGCGGCGGCGGCGATGCGTCCCCAGTTGGGATCTCGGCCAAAGATTGCAGATTTAACTAAGGATGAACCAGCGATGGTTTTGGCTATTTGTCGGGCTGAAATTTCATCATGGGTCCCTGTTACTTCCACTTCTATTAGACAAGTTGCGCCTTCACCATCACGAGCGATCGCTTTGGCTAAATGCTGACAAACTGCTGTTAACATCGCCTCTAATTTCTCTGCCTCTGCGCCCCATTCTATAATTGCTGGGGTGCGAGATTGACCATTCGCCAAGGCAATTAAGCTGTCGTTGGTGCTGGTATCACCATCCACGGTAATGGAATTAAAGCTTCTATCAGCCGCCCTTGCTAACATTTGCTGCCACAGGGCTGGGGAAACCACAGCATCACAAGTAACAAATGCTAGCATGGTTGCCATGTTGGGGTGAATCATGCCGGAACCTTTGGCAATACCACCAATTCGTACTGGGCGATCGCCTACAATTGTCTCTAGGGCAATAGATTTTGTTACCAAGTCTGTAGTGATAATCGCCCCAGCTGCGGCATCTGAACCTGTTGCTGATAGTGCAGCTACTACCTTGGGAATTCCACTTCGCAAAGCATCCATCTTAATTCTTTGACCGATCACGCCAGTGGAAGCCAATAAGATAGATTCAGACGAGATGTTTAGTGCTTGGGCTATTGCCAGAGAAGACTCTAGGGTATCAAGGTAGCCTTGATTACCTGTAGCGGCATTTGCTTGTCCAGCGTTGCAAAGGATGGCACGAGCGCTAGGTTTGGCTAGCAAGCGTTGGCGACAATATTCGACACAGGCAGCTTTAACTTGACTGGTGGTGAATACACCAGCTGCGATCGCTTCCACCTCTGAGAATATCAAAGCTAAATCTGGCAACCCCGAAGGTTTCAACCCTGCGGTTATTCCCGCCGCCTGATACCCCCTTGGTGCTGTGATGCCACCTGTGATTTTTTGCCAATCTGCCATTTTCTTCCTTACAACTATCAGGTTGGATAAGTCAATTTGTGCTTTAAAAAAGTGCGAAGAGATGCGATTAATCGCGTCTGTACAAGAGTTATGAGTTTCTCCGCAGTTCCCTTGCTCCCCAATTTCCAGTGACTATTATGAGTTTATTTGCTGATGGCAATAATAATGCACCAGTTGGCGATTAGCATAATTGTTTTACCTTTCTTATGACGAAAGACAAATTATGAAAAAAGAGAGCTGCCTAAGTAGCTCTCCAGATCATTACGGTGCATCTTTTACTCACAGTATATATTTGATTATCTAAGAGTTAATACTTATTGATTAAGATTTATTCTACAATTTGAATAAAGCTACTCCGTAAATACTACATAACTAGATAAAAAAGAGAGCTACTTAGGCAGCTCTCCAGATCATCAGGGTGCATCTACTTACCACACTATATCATTTTAGGTATGCGGGTAGTCACCAGTTTTTATATGAAGATTTCATGAAGAAACACCGAGAAAATACTTACCCTTGATTTCTCACTTGTGAGAAATCCAGGAGTGTGGGAGGTGTGGGAGGTGTGGGAGGTGTGGGAGGATGGGGAAGAAGTCTTACCCCCCCACACTCCCCACACTCCCCACACTCCTCTACCCAAACCCAGGGATGAGATGTTTTTTTACTGGAAGTCCCTAAGCATTCAGTTTCTTTTCTACCAATTCGTTAGTCAGCTTAGGATCAGCACGTTTGGCTGTCTTTTTGAGAACTTGTCCAACAAAGAAGCCTTTAAGGTTGGTGTTACCGTTGCGATACTTTTCTAGTTCTTTGGGATTGGCGGCTATGACTTCATCAACGATAGGTTCTAGTACACTAGGATCGGTGATTAACTCTTGACCTGCAAAAGCTTTTTCAGGAGAAATCCCACTGAGCAAATCTGGTAACTTTTCTTTAGCTTGAGCATTGCTAATTTTGCCCGTTTCAATGCGAGTAATGATCTCAGCTAAATTGGTAGGAGTCAGCCCGATTTGAGTAATACTAAGTTTTTGCTTATTAAGGTAGGCGGCGATATCTTGAGTAATCCAGTTTGCAGCAGCTTTGGCATTTGCTCCAGATGCGATCGCAGTTTCAAAATATTCCGCTACTGGACGATCTTCTGTCAACACTCGCGCATCGTAAGCCGAAAGCCCCAACTCACTTTCATAATGATGGCGTTTTTGGGCTGGTAATTCTGGTAATTCGCTGCGCCACTTCTCTAATTCTGAATCCGTCACCTCAATTGGTGCTAAATCTGGTTCGGGGAAGTAGCGATAATCGCTAGAACCTTCCTTTACCCGCATACTACTTGTACGTTGAGCGCCTTCTTCCCACAGCCGAGTCTCTTGGATGATGCGCTCGCCTGCTTCGATGGCGGCGATTTGGCGCTCAATTTCGTAGTCAATCGCTCGTTGGATGGCGCTGAAGGAGTTCATATTTTTAATTTCTACCTTGGTGCCAAATTCCTCTCGTCCCACTGGACGCACAGATATGTTGACATCGCAGCGCAGAGATCCTTCTTGCATATTGCCATCACTCACGCCGAGATAGCGCACAATCCGGCGCAACTCTTCAGCATATTCAGCAGCTTCTAATCCAGAACGCAAATCAGGTTCCGAGACAATTTCGACTAATGGAATACCTGCGCGATTGTAGTCTACCAGAGAATAGGAAGAACCGGAAAGGCGATCGCTGCCGGCGTGTACCAATTTTCCTGCATCTTCTTCCATGTGCAGACGTGTGATACCAATGCGTTTGCGGCTGGGATTGCCCTCAGCATCTACCAACTCAATTTCTAGCCAACCATGTTCTGCGATCGGTAGATCGTATTGAGAAATTTGGTAATTTTTGGGTAAGTCAGGATAAAAATATTGTTTCCGGTCAAACTTACTATATCTAGCAATTTGACAATTCAGTGCCAAACCAGTTTTGACAGCATATTCTAATACTTTTTCATTGAGTACAGGTAAGACCCCAGGTAAACCCATACAAACCGGGTCAATGTTAGTATTTGGGTCAGCACCAAATGCCGTAGAGCTATTAGAGAAAATTTTGGTCTTGGTACTCAACTGACAATGGGTTTCTAGACCAATAATCGCTTCATACTCAGTTTTTACAGTTGTAGCAGTCGTCATAATATCACTAATTTCGGCATAATCCTTGTAGTGGTACTATTGTAGCGGCGTATTGAGCTGCGCTGAAGACGGTTATTTGGGTGAGTAATGCTTACCCTGATGAGCTTGAAAAGGAAGTTGTAAACCTAGGATAAAGAAAATCTTGATTATTGGTTCTGGGGTGTTGGTAAATCTACCCTAGCCCGCGAACTATATTCGTATCTTTAACTGGTAGTAAAACATAAAATTTCACCAAATACCTATTCCCCCAACCTATAGTAGTCCGCTCAATGGGGTAAATATGCACACGACTGGCTTCCCTTAAAAAGCTAGTTCTAATTCCAATACGCTTGGGTTAAGGGACTTCCAGTTAAAAAAATATCCCGTCGTAGGGGCGCAAGGCCTTGCGCCCCTACAAATCTATAAATAATTTGGGATAATTTATTTTTTGCAAGTCCCTAAGAGCTACTGGTAAAAATTTTGGGTTTTTGAGACGCGATAAATCGCCGTCTCTACAAGTCTTTTGGTCTTATCTGAACTGTATTGGTTCTAATGCCCTCCTTTTTAATAAGGGTTAGGAAGCATAAAGCCTTTACAATTCACAACGAAATTAATTAAATAATTATTAAAAATATAAGTAGCTAGGCACAATTAAATATAAGACGCTCAAGGGCATATTCCCCCTTTACGCTTCTAGCTTCCATGCCATCAATAATTGCCATAGCCAAATCGTAGTTATTGTCAAACATTTGTCCAGCAATTTCATGAGTTTTTAGTTGATGCCACTCTTCCTCTATCCGATTCATTTCGGAACAATAAGGTGGTAAAAAGAAAACGAATAATCCTTTTTCCTGCCACTCAAGCCATTTTTGTTTTGCTTTCTTACTGGTATGTAAGGAACCATTATCGTGAACAATAACACTGATGCGACCAGTTTCAACTAAAGTGTTTTGTGCCTTAGCTGCAACCCAATCCATAACCTCGATGTAGCGTTTTGTTTTGAACCCACCTTGAACCAAGGCATATTCAAAACTGACTTGGGGTTGCCATAAACCCAAAATACTAATGCGACCACCACGGCTACCAACTTGTGCCATTTGTTTTTGGCTACCGATACGACTGTAACTATAGCTAACGGGACTCCAACGACAACACCCAGACTCATCAAGATACTTAAGCTCGACATAACCCTCTACTGCCGCTTGCTTTAAGGTATCTAGGTCTGCTTGCTTAATTCGTCGTTTTTCTGGGTCTTGTTTTCTCTTATGAGTATGGCGGGTGCGTTTCCATTTCCACTTTTTTTTGAGCAAACGTCGCAAACGAGACGGACTCAATTGCACATTTCTATCTTGAGCCAATTTTTCTGATAACTGCAAACTGTTATAAGTACGGGGCTCTACCTCTAAGCAATCCTCTAAATATGCTAAGTCTGCCTCAAGCCATTTGCACTTTGCTCCTCGCCCGGAAGTTTCCCACAGTCCTCCCAAACCCTTATTTTCCCAACGCCTCAGTGTTGCTCGTACCGTATGTTCGTGACACTCAAAAATTTTAGCTATCGCTGGTACATTCCATCCTTGGGCATTTAATCGAATTATGTGGGCACGCTCTCGTGTCCGTTGAGGAACTGTTGTCGCTGACCGTAACTCCAAAAGCGTCAAATCTTCTAAATCTGTTAATCTAACTCGCAATGGAGCAGACATCTCGTAGAACCTATTTTTTAGACCTTCTCTATCTTATATTTAATTGTAACCACCTACTTATGTACTCATTAATTAATATCTGAAACTATTTAATAATAAATCAAACTATTAAATAAACTTAGCACTCAAGGCTTGCTAGTGCTAATTTCCAACTGAACTTTAATACCTATGATTTAGCACTCAAGGCTAGCTAGTGCTAATTTTTTATTTAATTTTAACACCTATGACATAAACCAAAAATCTACTTGTTATAGATGCTTAAGTTAGGTTAAAAGTATTATAATAGAGAAAAAGTAAAGCTTCCTGCAAGTAATTTATAACTCGGAGTACTAGCATGAAATACACTTTTGATATTGTAGGAGTATCTCCACTTTTGCAGTTTTTTAATCACCAACAGCAAAATGAGCAAAAACCACCCCACCAAGGTGTGGAATATCTGGGGATGTATACGTGTACACTAGATACCTTTCTAGAATCGGTAGAATCCGTTCCAGCCAAGTGGGATTGGAATCTAGATCAAGTGGTAGATACCGTGATTCAGTTTTGGCTGAACAACTCAGATAGTATTAGTTATTGGAAAGTACGCTTAAGTAATGCTGGTAAAGATAATTTACTAGTCGCAAGATTAGCGGATATAAACGCCTTACAAGCTGAATTTGAATCCCTTCTAGATAAGAAGTGGTGAATAGATAGCTAGATATAGGACTCATATTTGATTTTTGAAAAACTTAGTACAACTCAACAATCCTTCTTGCCTCTTGACTGTCAACGTAAGTAAGTATGACTACGCCACGCTACGCTAACAAAAATCAAAGCGGATTTCTATGAGAGTAGAAATTACTGTGCTTCCAAGCAAAATTAATGCTTTTCTTTGTTATTTTCGTTTTCAAGTATTTTCAGAATTTTGAGATATAGATTTTCTACTCTTTTGGTCTGAACTTCACCAAATGATGCGTAGTGACTTAAGCTAGGAGCGCCATTTACTTCAAGGATTGTATAATCTACTATTGGTGAGGTTATATCACTAGCAAGAATGTCCACACCTGCTAATCTCAGTTGCATATCTTTTGTAATACTTACTGCGAGTTTTTGAAAATCAGGATGAATGCTTTCTGTAAAATCTACTGCCTCGCCTCCAGTCGATAAATTTGCATTGTCTAAAAGATATACAATATTATTTTTAGGTATCACACTACTAAAATTTAGCTTCCGTCTTCGCAAGTTTTTTTTAATTCTGTAATCTTCAAAATCTATAATTTCTTTTCTACCATTTTTGCTAAAATTTTCTTGCTTCTGTTGCATAAGTTCTAAAACATTAGACTGACCATCCCCGGTTATAAATAGGGGAATTCTTTGATATGCCGAAACTACTTCATCATCAAGTACTACAATTCTATAATCATTGCCACTATAAAATCGTTCAACAATAAAGCCTGAGACTTTTTGCAAGATTTTCTTGGCTATTTGATAGTATTCTTGCTTGTTATAAACCTTGGTAACAAATATTCCTTGACTGAGATTAATTGGCTTGACAATTACAGGAAATCCCAACTCCTTAGCATAATAGAATCCTTGTTCTATATTTCTAATATCAGCTATTTCTCTGCACAATTCTTCACTGAAAAATGTTTTTCCTTCGGTAACTTTGTAGCCAAAATTATTCAAAAAAAAGCTGGAAACACTTTTATCTTTTGCTATTGCTGTTGAACCCGAAGAATTAATACTAAATCTGGTATTCCTAAAAAAAGTTTTATTCCCATTTTTAAAGGTAATCAGTCCCACAAAGGTGCATTCTGGATCTACTAAAACTACTGCTCCTATTTCCTCTGCTACTTTTTGAATGATTGATGTTACAAATGGTGTTTCCATTATGATAACTATAATTTTATCGGGGGAACATTAATATTATTCTCAAATGAGCTTTTGATAGTCTCTTTTAAGACACTAGCATTAAGTTTACCACTGATACTGATTTTCCTTCTGCGTATGCAAACAAATCATGAAAACTCAATATTTGGTAAACCTTCTGCTTGAAGATTTTTTGATGCTGAAAACAGTTGCAAATTAAGGCTTTGAGATTCATTGCTACCTGAAAATTACAACTTAGTTGGTCTAAAATTTAGCGCTAAGTGTTGACAACTTATTAATAATCGAATAACAAGGTGGCAGCAGCATAAAAAAAAAAGCGTTAGTGCATTCCTACTTAGAAACTAATTAACGCCCTTCATTAAACTTCATACGGATAACATCATTATGCCAGAAAATACGGTTAACCAAGCTTCTAAATCAGACAATCAGCCTATTGCTTATAAAGAACGCCTCAATTCTTGGGCGATCGCTCGTCAGCTTCCTAATACCCAACGGGAAATTGTTGCTCGCTTCCGCAGTCGTTCTGATGCCGATGGCTATATGCGACACCTCCCCCAGGAAATACCAAATGCTTCATATATGGTTGTTTTTGATTGCCAACGCGAAGCATCTGTGATTTAAAGTACAAATTTCGGCAATAGACCTATTTTGAAAATAGGGAACAGAGAAAGAAATTTTCGTTCTAGATTGTGTTTGCGTAGGGGGTGCTTTGTCCTTACTCTGTTCATTAGTATCTTTTTACATTCTTGTGGTGAAAAAGGAAGGGTTAAGGGGAAAATCCAATCCCTTTAACCCTTGCTCTTAATGTATCTTTTTGCCCGCAAAAAAATTAAAAATGTGTAGGTGTAGTTCGTCGAAAGCGAACAGCACTCACTACAAACTAATTTCAATAAGCAGTTTTCCTTTGCATAAAGTACAAAGTTACTGGTTTAGAGGCAGGGGACAGGAGGCAAGAGGTAGAAACTCTTTATATATGATGCGTGAATTCTGCATTGTGTACCTCACTTACTGGCAATCCACTGTATTTATTACATTACTTAATTTCCTTTGATTATTCTCGCCTACTTAATTAATTAGAAGCAGAAGTTATTAAAATTTTTTACCATTATATTAAACCTCATCTATGTTGAAACCTAGAGTTTTTTAAAAAATATATTTATTGATGTAGGTTGGGTGGAGTGAAACGCAACCCAACATTACCACCTTATTTAGGTTGGGTTACGCGATCGCTGCACCCAACCTACAAAACTACAAAACTACACTTGGTCTTTCCTGTCAATGCCTAACTCATAATTACTTAAAAAAATCCGTAATTGCCCCCTTGCTATTGATATTTTAAATTACTTAAAAGTAAAGGTTAGTGTGATAAGCCCTGAAAGAAAGTGCTTGAGGGTTAATAAGTGGTCAAACAGTGCCGATATCACTGGTTAAAAGCTGTAATATTTTTCCACAAAGAAAAATTACTAGCTTTATTGCTAGGGATCTTCTTCTCAATCTCTGTAGTTTTACTCTGCCAGCAACTTTCAATTCAGACTCCAAGGTTATTAACACAAGTAGTATTGATTACAGGGTTATTGGTTGTCACGCTGACATTACCAATCTGTTTAGTCCTGGTGATAAAAGCAATAAATCAGGATTTAACTCACAAGATTTTTGAACAGAAACAAATAGAACTTGCCCTTCGTTGCAGCGAGAAGCGTCTGCACCAGTTACTGGAAACTGTCAAAGTCATCCCTTGGGAATTAGACTTGAAAACTGGTCGATTTACCTACGTTGGGCCGCAAGCAGTAGACTTGCTAAATTATGCGATCGCAGAATGGTACGAGAAAAATTTTTGGTACAATCATCTGCATCCAGACGATCGGGAAAAATCCGTTCGTTTTCGTCAAGAAGCAACTGCTAGGTGCGAGAATCACGAATTAGAATACCGGATGCTAGCAGCCGATGGGCGAGTTGTTTGGCTGCGAGACGTTGTTAGGGTAGTTGAAACAGCAGAAACTCCTACTACGCTGAAGGGGTTTATGTTTGACATTAGTGATTTAAAGCAGATTGAAGAAACCTTGAGGCTGAAGGAGAGGGCACTTGCTGCTACCAATAATGGAATTATCATTGCCGATGCTAGACTTCCCTATAATCCAGTAATTTACGTCAACTGCGCCTTTGAACAAATAACAGGTTACAGCGCTACTGATGTGATTGGGCAAAACTGTAGATTTTTGCAACGCGCAGATATACAGCAATCAGGACTCAATGAACTGCGCTCATCTATTCAAGCTGGAACAAGTTGTAAAGTTATTCTCCGTAAATATCGCAAAGATGGTATCTTATTCTGGAATGAATTGGGTATTTCTCCTATTGATGACGAAAATGGGAAGTTAAGCCACTTTATTGGAATTCAGACAGATATTAGCCACCGCAAGGAAGCTGAAGCCAGCCTGCATCAGCAAGCTCTCACTTTTGAAAACATGAATGATGGCGTAATTATCACAAATTTAACCGGAAATATTATTGACTGGAATCCTGCTGCCCAAAGCATGTTTGGTTATACTAAAGCTGAGATTTTGGCTAAACATATCAGTATTTTGCATCAACCGGAAGTAGCCGCAACATTAAGCACTAAAATTCTCGAAACAGTCAACCAGCAAGGACGCTGGTCAGGGGAAATACACTTTCTTGGTAAAGATGGCAGTGAGAGAATTTGCGAAACAACTGTAGTCCCTTTACAGGATGAACAGGGAAAAACTGTTGCCACTGTTGGCATAAATCAAGATATTACCGAAAACAAACGAGCTAAAGAAGCATTGCAACGCCAATTGCATCGCACCCTACTACTTGAACAAATTACTCAAGAAATTCGTCAAAGTCTTGATACCAGCAAAATCTTTGAGACAGCTGCTACCCAAATTGGACAAGCGTTTAAAGTTGATCGCTGTCTGATCCATTCTTATGTTTGCGACCCCATTCCGAAAATTCCTTTAGTAGCACAGTATAATACACTTTCTAGTCCCTGCTCAGTGTTGGGATTGGAAGTTCCCATGACTAATAATCCCCATGCAGAGAAGATGATGGCACAAGAAACTGCGATCGCCTCTCCTGATGTGTATGCCGATCCTTTACTTAAGGCGGCCGAACCTATCTGCCGAAAAATTAAACTGAAGTCTATGCTGTCAATCCGCACCTCCTATCAAGGAGAACCCAATGGTGCGATCGGATTACATCAGTGCAGCTATTTTCGCCAGTGGACACCAGACGAAATCGAATTACTAGAAGCAGTAGCGGCTCAACTGGGTATTGCTCTAGCACAGGCTCACTTACTGGAACAAGAAACCCGCCGACGGGAAGAACTTACCTTGAAAAACTTTGCTTTGGAGCAGGCAAAACGTCAGGCTGAAGCCGCAAATCGGGCAAAAAGTGAGTTTTTAGCAATGATGAGCCACGAAATTCGGACTCCAATGAATGCTGTTATTGGTATGACCGATCTTCTGCTGGATACTGACCTCACCCCGCAACAGCAAGACTTTGTAGAAACAGTTCGCAGTAGCGGAGATGCTTTGCTCACCATCATCAACGACATTCTAGATTTCTCCAAAATTGAGTCGGGAAAGCTGGAATTAGAAGAACAGCCTTTTGATTTGAGAGCTTGTGTAGAACAGGCTATTTCTCTATTAGCCCCGAAAGCTGCCCAAAAAGATATCGAACTAGTTTACCTAATCCAACCGCAAGTTCCGACTCAGATCGTTGGCGATATGACACGTCTGCGCCAAGTCTTAATGAATCTCCTCAACAACGCCATTAAGTTTACTGAATATGGAGAAGTGTTACTCTCTGTTGAACTGGGGGCTGGAGATTCAGGGAAGCAGGGGGAAAATTCCTCTCCTCTGCACCCTTCCCCCGTTCGGCTACGCTCACGGCAAGCCTGCTCCTCTGCCTCTTCTGAGTCCCCAATCCAAATTCAATTTGCCATCAAAGATACAGGTATTGGCATCACACCAGAGAAAATAGAGCGGTTATTTCATCCCTTCACTCAGGCTGATGTCTCCATGACTCGACGATATGGCGGCACAGGGCTAGGGCTAGTCATTAGCAAGCGGCTTAGTAAGATGATGGGGGGCACTCTTTGGGTGGAAAGCCAAGGGATTGTTGGTGGCAATCCTAGCCCTAGATGGAAAAGTAGAAAATCATTATCATCTCCTTATTCTTCCCAAGGTTCAACATTCTACTTCACCATTACTGCCCAAGTGCCTGCTGTTCCAGAAGGTGAACTTAGTAATTCGTCGATGCAGCTTCAGGGAAAGCGCCTGTTGATTGTGGATGACAATCTGACTAACTGTCAAATTATCAGCTTGCAAGCAGAATCTTGGAAAATGGAAACTTATGCTGCCAAATCTGCGAAAGAAGCGTTAGCTCAACTTGCTCAGGGAACACAGTTTGACATTGCCATTTTAGATATGGAAATGCCAGCAATGGATGGCATAACCCTAGCTCGTCAAATCCGCAGGCAATCTGGTTGTCAAAATCTACCTTTAGTGATTCTTACTTCTTTAGGTAGAGGAGAAACATTCTCTGACTTTGGTGATCTCGATGTTGCCTTTTTGAGCAAACCCATCAAACAGTCTCAACTCTACGATGTTATGACCCGTGTTTTAGGAAATCAGCCAAGCCAAGCGAGTATTTATGATTTTCCCTTGGTTGATCGGCATTTGGCCTATCCACTGCCATTAAGGATTCTTTTGGCAGAAGATACGGTTGTCAATCAGAAAGTTGCCTTACTGATGCTACAGAAAATAGGTTATTCAGCTGATGTCGTAACTAATGGGGTAGAAGTACTCAAGGCTTTGCAAAAACAGCCTTATGACCTAGTGTTGATGGATGTCCACATGCCAGAAATGGATGGTTTAGAAACAGCTCGGAGAATCTGTCAAGAATGGGAAGTTGGTTTTCGTCCGCATATCATTGCGATAACTGCCAATGCGATGCGAGGCGATCGCGAAATTTGTCTTGCTGCTGGTATTAATGACTACATTAGCAAACCGATTCAGCTTCAAAAATTAGCTCAGGCACTCAGCAAATGCCCACGCCAAAGAAGTCTTGAAGTCACTTCCATAGTCAAACAAGATCGAGCGATGTACTTAGAATTGCAACCTTGGCAAAATATTCTCCAAGAAGGGCAAAACCAGACATTAAAAAGTGCCAAAATTGATGCCAAAATTCTCCAATCCTTACGGGATATCGTCAGAGGCGATCGTGTTGTATTTGCTGAACTAATTAAGTGTTATCTTACAGAGACACCGAGACTGGTACAAGATATTAGCACTGCGATCGCAAATCGGGATACCCAGACTATATGGAAGGTAGCCCATCAACTGAAGTCTAGCAGTGCCTCTATTGGAGCGATCGCTTTAGCACAGCTTTGCAAGGTTTTAGAAGCACAGGGACGGAGCAGTGAATTAGAAAACACCGTAGAATTACTCCCGCAGTTATGCCAGGAATATGAACAAGTTAAAACTGCGTTAGAAAAAGAACTTGCGAAGGAAATACCATGACAGCTACTGCTCAAGAAAGCCAATCTTTAGTTCTAATTGTTGATGATGAGCCTTTTATCCGGATGATACTTCGGCATTTCTTGGAGCGGGAAGGCTATAAAATAGCGGAAGCTCAAAATGGCAGAGAGGCTTTAACTGCTTTTAAAGAACTGCGCCCTGACATAATACTTCTTGATGCCATCATGCCGGATATGGATGGGTTCGAGTGTTGCACTAACTTAGAACTTCTTGATTGCAGCAAGCACACTCCAGTTTTAATGATTACAGGACTTGAGGATCAAGAGTCAGTTGACCGGGCATTTGCAGTGGGAGCAATGGACTATGTTACCAAACCGATTCACTGGCCAGTTTTGCGACAACGGGTAAAACGCTTGATTCAGCAATCTCAGTTACAACGAAAACTGGAAACCGTTAATTTGGAATTACAGCGATTAGCTACTATTGATGGATTAACTCAAATAGCTAACCGCCGACGCTTTGAAGAGTATTTTAACCAAGAATGGCAGCGTCTAAAACGGGATCAACGGCCTCTTTCCCTGATTCTTTGCGACGTTGATTTCTTCAAATTATATAACGATACTTATGGGCATCGAGTAGGCGATCGCTGTCTTCAAGAAATTGCTAAGGCCATCAAATATATTATTAAACGTCCCGGAGATTTAGTTGCCCGTTATGGTGGGGAAGAATTTGCTGTGATTTTACCTAACACAGACACCGAAGGGGCGACTCATGTTGCCAAGAAAATTTGCCATACTGTCCGAACATTAGCAATACCTCATGAAAATTCCCAAGTTAGTCCTCATGTAACCATTAGTGTCGGGTTTACGACAGAAATTCCTCAGTCAGATTCTGACTTGGAAGAAATGATTGCCGCAGCAGATCGGGCATTGTATCAAGCAAAGGCAGCAGGACGCGATCGCTTTGTACAAAATATTCTACTACCCAAAAATAAAAATTTCCGCTAGTGCGCCAAACTGTCAGGCAGGGGAGTGTGGGGAGTGTGGGGAGTGTGGGAAGTGTGGGAAGTGTGGGAAGTGTGGGAAGTGTGGGATTTGTAAAGTAGTGCGATCGCGGCTTGATTCATTAGAAAAGCGATCGCGGTTCCGTATGAGCGATCGCTAGATTAATCCCTAACCACAGGGATTGATTCTGACAATTATATTTGTTGCAGTACTTTAAAGATTGCAGTGCTAGCCCCCTCATCCCGACGTTCTTAAAAGATAAAAAGAATTGCTCTACTGTAGTATTAGAAGAAACTAAAGCTTCAAAATTTGGGTTCCTTTTCCAATACCATTATTTGTCTCAAAATAGCCGTACACAATGGACTATCACTATCTAAAAAACCATTCACGATCGTAAAGTGGTTTTCATTAGGCTGTGGTAAATATTCACCAGGCAATTCTTTTTCTTTCCATGCAGCCAGAAAATCTAGCGATTGTCGTTCAAACTCTGAAGTCTCTTTGCCGCCATAAGTTACAAGTAGAGAACCAGCTTTTTCAGGAAGATGGCGGATAGGACTATTGCGAAGAACTTCACCCCAAGTAAATTGGATTTTGGGTTGTAGCCAAGTGTAGGGAAATGGCATCAAATCAAACAAACCGCTAATAGCACAACCACCTTTAATGATGTCATCTGGTAGTCCATAGTCGTTTTTCCAGTCTGTAGCCATGAGCATCGCAGTTAAGTGACCACCGGCTGAGTGACCAGCTACATGGATGCGATTGGGGTCTGCACCAAAGCTTTCTGCATTATTATAAATCCAGGCGATCGCTGAACGATTTTGGCGGACAATCTCATCAATGGTTACTTTGGGACACAAGGCATAGTTGACCACCACCACTGTAACATTGGCAGCTACAAGACCTTGGGCGACAAAGCTAAAATCTTTACTGTCGGACATTATCCAATAGCCACCGTGGATAAATACCAAAATTGGTGCTTGTGGTTGCGTGGCAGGAAAAATATCTAGATGTTCGACTAAGGTAGAACCAAAAAAAACATTTAGATGACAGCGCAATTTTTCACGCACCTTAGCACTGTTTGCGGCATACAAATTCATGTATCCAGGTATATCAAGACCTAGTTCACTGGGATTGTACTGGTAATCTAGCTCGGCTTGAGTTTGAAAATTTTGATACAGCATTGAGTTTTCTGGTTTAGGGCAAGTGATTTTAATCAAAACGAATTCATTCTGTTAGCGGATAGCTAGGGTTTAGCCCATTCTGACTCCTGACCGAAAGAGCCGCCTAAGAGGTTGTTTAAAAAGTAGTTGGCTGTATCTTTGCACTTATTGATCTCCCCCTAACCCCCCCAGTCGCTCCACTACAGCGCTTCGCGCATCCTGCGGCGGGGGAGACCCCATCGCTTTTAGCGTCTCCCCTTGGGAGAAGACCGCGCTGGCTCCCCTTAAAAAGGGTGGAACCGGAGTCAAAGTCCCCCTTTTTAAGGGGGATTTAGGGGGATCTAAACGCTTTGTTACCGAGAAGAGGACTTTTCAAACATCCTCTAAAACCTGCGGCATAGCAATTAGAGACCCTATACATAGCTTGCTTCTTTGCAGGAGTATGCTTAGAGCGAGTTTACGATAGCGAGTATTCTAGCCTCGCGTCTTGATTCTGACTTCTGAATTCTTCTCCAACTAAATTTTTGAATGAATTAATTCCTTATAAAGTCTTACGTTGCTTTAAATTAGTCAGTATAATCACTAGCCGATTATATGAACTGTGATGTGAAAAATAGCCTATGATATGACTGGAATATTCATCATAAAAAGTAAGTGATAGTACAGAAGGCAAAACCTTTACACCACGCATTACATTACTTGATTTCATAGGATATTCCTAAAGGATTTAAAACATTTATTCACACAAATCAAGAAGATACAAAAGGTAAATAATTCAGTACAATTTCGGTGTAAGTCTTTTGAGCAATTTACTGCTTCTACGTCCTATTACGCAAGTTTAAATTTTATTCTTGAATAAAATTTCACTATTTTCTGACCTTTGTAAAGTTAACATCAAATTATTGGTAATTATGGTGAGAACCTCTACCTGAGCAATGTTTAGCTGGAGCAAGACAAACTAAAGAGGTTAATTCATGTTGCTCAAACGGTTGAACTGGGCACCAGAGAAGTATATGACACAGCATCCCTGAACCAGAGAAAAGCTTAAAACGCACTTAATATAAGCATTTTTAAGCATTTTTCCAAAATTTCTAATTTTAATAAGGACAAATTAAAACTCCTTTGACACAATAGGACAGAAACAGAGAGGTATCTAATATTCTCATCTCTCTGTATATATGATTAGGCAACTAGACTGGTATAAAAAGAACCAAGCCACTTACCCAAAATACGATGAACCCCAACAACCCTTTGCAGACAATGCAAACAAGTTTCCATACAGCTTTAGGTGCTGTTAGTGAATTTACGGCCCTACTTCAGGAGCCCCAAAAACTCACGAATTACTTTACCCGGATGCAACAAAAGCCGGATCAATTGTTCCAAGATTTAGCAGTAAAAGGCAAAAATATGGAACAAGATATGAATAGTTTTTTCAAAAATTACTTTTGCGGAGGTGGTGACAAATCACCATATCCCAAATATATAGAACGGGCAGATGGACAGGCTTTTAACCAACCCTATGAAATCAAAGGGACAAAAATGTACGGCTTTGTCGTTGAGGGTTCAATGGCGAAGTTGCAAGAGGTCTGTGATAAATATCTCAACGATCCCAATAATGGAGAGATTGAATATCGACCAGCCATGAACTATCTCGTCCTGACCTTCAACAAGATAGATTCTTTAAGTTCCATCTATCCTCCCGACTATGACAAAGGAACTGTGCATGAAGAAGAAGCCATCTTTTGGATGTTAACAGTGGTAGGTAAAAGAGTCGGGCCTTTATTCATAGCCGAACGCCTAGCTTGGTTTATGCCTTACGTGTACGTGAATAATTCTCCCATCCTAGTTTCGGGTAGAGAAGTCTATGGCTTCTTTAAAGAACTTGGCCTATTTCAGATCCCTGAATTAAATAAAGAACCGGATTTATTTACTGTAGATACCTTAGTATTTAAAGAATTTTCTCCTACAAGCCAATCTATAGAGGCTCGCCTGCTGGAAGTTCAACGCGTCAATACAGGAGAGAAACATCAAGCCATCAAGACATGGGACACCTTTGAAGAAGCAGCAAGAGCGATCGCTAGTTTATTATTTGACAATAACGAAATTCTGATTCCTGGCTTACAGTTACCCTTCAATCTCCTCGAATATCTCCTAGAAAAAATCGTCCCTCTCGTTACCCTCAAACAAATCCGCGACGTAGAAAACAGCAAAAAAGCCTGCTATCAAGCACTGATTGAATCCCCCATGCAGCTACAAACCTTCTATGGCGGAAAACTCTTTGGCGATCAATTTCAACTAAAAATCAATAATTTCGCTAGCCAACCAATCGTCCAAGACTTAGGACTACACAAAGGCTATCCCGCAGGTAGCGAATCCATAACTATCCCCGTCAAACTTGGTTTCGTGCTGCACTTCGACTTCACCCTCAAAGATGGGAAAGCCGTTTGGCAAGCACCACAGAAAAATTAGCATTGGGCAAATATAATTCCCTACTACACAAGCAAAGTCCATCTAATGCAAAATCAAGGGTTTACTAACCTGCGAAGGCAGGTTTTGCCTGTGTAGCCAAGCCAGTGCGTTGGGCGGCTTTGCCGACTTGTTCGCTCTTAGCGTTCCCGCAGGGTAGCACCTGGCGTGCGACTTCTAGTCGCCCAAACTTCTAGTCGCCCAAACTTTCTCAACTCGCATCTATCACGAAAAACAAATATGTCTGAAACCTTTAAGCCCAAAAAAATCGCTATTTTAGGCGGTGGAATATCATCCCTAACCACTGCTTATGAATTAACCAGTCAACCAGGGTGGGATAGCCTCTACGATATTACTATTTATCAAACAGGTTGGCGTTTGGGTGGTAAATGTGCAACTGGACGCAACATCAAACCCCATACACCCAATTCTGAACCAGACTATCGCATCGAAGAACACGGACTGCACATTTTTTTTGGATTCTACGAAAATGCTTTTCGTCTACTCAAGCAATGCTACGACGAATTAGGTGGTAACGGGCCTTTCAGTACCATAGAAGACGCATTCAAACCTCACAGTCTCATCGTCTTAGAAGAATACATCAATAAAAATTGGAAAACTCTGCCTTTTAATTTTCCTACCAATTCTCTAGTTCCTTGGGAAGGTGGCGGCATTTCTTCTCTTTGGGAACATATCTGCACAACCATTCATTTTGTCATTCAGACTTACGGAGTAATTGATGATTATAGTCAGTCAAAGTCTACTAAAAGTTCTTCAACATCTGTTGCCAAACAAATAGCATTAGGCAAAGAGGTAATGGAATTTTTATCAGATAGTAGTCTCTTGCAGTTTCCTAGCCAGTTGATTCAGTTATTTCTCCAACAACCCATGTTTTGGGGAGGATGGCTGAACAATATCAACCAATTTATTGGTAATATCCTTCAAAACCTAGATTTTACTTCTGAAAAAGTATTCTTAAATCTTGCCTACAACCTAGCTAAATCACTGCCCAAAAATACCAAAAATCACAGACGCGAACATCATCAGCTAATTATTAAGCTCATAGACCGCTTTCAAGAACAGTTAATCTGTCAGATAGAATGTAAGATTGGGCAAAACCCTGATATGCTTTGGCGTTTAACACTCATCGATTTAGCATTAGCAAACATCCGGGGTTTGTTTGTGGATGAGATCATTCATTTTCGTTCCCTAGATAGTTTAGATGAGTACAACTACAGAGATTGGCTACTAAAACACGGAGCTAGAGAATCAAGCGTTAAATCAGCATTTATTCGCGTCTTATACGATTTAGTGTATGGTTTTCCAGAAGGTAATACCGATAGACCCCAACTAGCAGCCGGAACAGCTATTCGTGTCCTCACCACTATCTTGTTCAAATACAATGGCGCAATCATGTGGAAAATGCAATCAGGGATGGCAGAGGTAGTCATCACTCCACTATATGAAGTGCTAAAGCGTCGTGGTGTAAAATTCAAGTTCTTCCATGTTGTCAAGCAGTTGCATTTGGATCACAATCAGCAATCAATTGCCAGTATAACTTTGGCCCGTCAAGTAAATTTAAAAAATCCAAAGCAAGAATATCAACCACTTATCACAGTTAAAGACATTGGTTGTTGGCCTAGTGAACCTCTTTATGATCAGATTGTCGATGAAGAAGCCCAAAAACTCCAAGACCAAGAAATTAACCTTGAGTCATATTGGACACCTTGGCAGAATGTAGACACAATTACCCTCACCAAAGGCAATGATTTTGATATTGTGTTGCTGGGAATTTCTATAGCCGCCTTACCCTCCATTTGCAGTGAATTGCTCCATGCTAAAAAAAATCCGGCTCACCAAAAATGGAGCGATATGTTAATGCAAGTCAAGACAGTAACTACTCAAGGGGGACAAATATGGCTTAAGCCTACCTTATCGCAATTAGGATGGCAACAATCTAGCCCTGTACTAGGAGCTTACGTTGAACCACTCGATGTCTATGCAGATATGAGCGAGTTAGTACAACGAGAAAATTGGCCTTCCGATCATTATCCTTACAATGCAGCTTATTTCACCGGTGTAATTCCAGATCCAGGGATTCCTCCCCACACAGCTTATGATTTTCCAGCTAAAGCCCAAAAAAAGGTAGAACAAGAAGCAATTAACTTCCTTAACAATCACATCGGACAGCTTTGGCCTGATGCTACTCAACCAAAAAATCCCCAAGGTTTGAATTGGGATTTACTAATAGATTTTCAAAACCGTCAGGGAGTAGAACGCTTTAAAGCTCAATACTGGCGAGTTAACATTAACCCATCAGAACGCTATGTACTGTCTGTACCTGGAAGTAGCAAGCATCGACTCAAAACTGATGAATCTGGGTTTGATAACCTTTATCTAGCTGGCGACTGGATTAACAACGGTTACAATTCCGGTTGTGTGGAAGCTACAGTTATGTCTGCAATGCAAGCAACACGAGCCATTCTAAACCAATGCTTCAATATAAAATACACCAAAGAAATTATTGGTGAGTGGGATTCTTGGTTATAAAGGTATATTCAAATTAATCAAGAGCATTTTGACAAATTTAACAGAATTTAGCATTATTGAGGTTGCTAAAACCTAGACTATTTCGTAAACCGATACATTTTTAAAGTTTGTTGTACAATGGACTTTAAAAATGTATTTATTATTCTCTGAATAATAGGATCGTTAGTTAAAACTTTGAAATGTTATTCAAATATTAGTATTACCAATGATTACATTATCAAATTATCAAATTATAGAATTAATTGATGAAGGGATAAAAACTGCTGTTTATCGAGCCAAGAGAAATCAAGATGGTCAAATAGTAGTTATTAAGCTTTTAAAAATAGAATACCCTGAACTCAAAGATATAGCAGCCTTTAAACATGAATATGAGCTAATCAAAGATTTAGATATCCCAGGAGTTATTCAAGCTCATAGTTTAGAAAAATACAACAATGGTTTTGCTATTGTTTTAGAAAATTTTGATGGCATATCTCTCTACAAAACTATCCAGACAGAAAAAATTGAGTTACGAAATTTTCTCAACATAGGCATTCAAATTACTCAAGCTTTAGGTGAATTACATCAAAGTTATATTATCCATAAAGATATTAAACCACAAAATATTATTGTTAATTTAGCAACCTGTCAAGTTAAAATCATTGATTTTTCTATCTCATCATTACTTTTTCAAGAGAAACCCAAACTCAGTAATCCTGGTTTGCTTGAAGGAACTCTAGCCTATATGTCTCCAGAGCAAACGGGAAGAATGAATCGGTCAGTTGATTACCGTACAGACTTTTATTCTTTGGGTGTAACTTTTTATGAAATGCTCACAGGTCAGTTACCATTCTCAGCAACCGATCCAATGGAGTTAGTTCATTGTCATATTGCTAGACAACCCATAGCAGTAGAACAATTAAATCCACAAATCCCTCAATTAATTTCTGCAATTATTATGAAATTACTCAGCAAAACTGCTGAGGGAAGATATCAAAGTGCTTTTGGGATTAAAGCGGATTTAGAAACCTGTCTCGATCAATTAGAGCAAACTAATTCTATAACCAACTTTGCTATTGGCCAGCAGGATCATTCTAGCCAACTGCAAATTCCCGAAAAGTTGTATGGACGAGAAGCAGAAATAAATATCTTAATGAATGCTTTTGAAAAAGTTAATCAAGGAAATAAAGAATTAATATTGGTTGCAGGTTACTCAGGTATTGGTAAATCAGCATTAGTTAACGAAATTCATAAACCTGTTATCAAAAACAGAGGCTATTTTATTGCTGGTAAATTTGAGCAATTTCAGCGCAATATTCCTTATGCTTCCCTGATTCAAGCATTTCAAGAGTTAATGCAGCAATTACTGACAGACAGTGAAGCACAACTATCTACTTGGAAAGAAAAACTTTTAGAGGCTTTAGTTCCGAATGCTCAAATTATTATTGATGTCATTCCTGAACTAGAACTGATTATTGGAAAACAAACAGAAGTCCCACAACTAGCTTCAGCAGAAGCACAAAATCGCTTTAACTTGGTTTTTCAAAAGTTTATCAATGTGTTTGCTCAAAAAGAACATCCATTAGTTGTATTTTTAGATGATTTACAATGGGCAGATTTAGCTTCATTAAAATTAATTCAGTTATTGATTACAGATGCTGAAATCCAATATTTATTGCTCATCGGAGCTTATCGAGATA
Organism: Nostoc sp. ATCC 53789; assembly: GCF_009873495.1. Taxonomy (GTDB): domain Bacteria; phylum Cyanobacteriota; class Cyanobacteriia; order Cyanobacteriales; family Nostocaceae; genus Nostoc; species Nostoc muscorum_A. Next base: position 538,754 of record NZ_CP046703.1, read on the forward strand.
ATGAAGTTGATGCTAGCCATGCTTTAATGCTAGTTTTGCAGGAAATTGAAAAAAATAATAGCCCTGTACAGATTATTCACTGTCAAAATCTAAAAATTACTCATGTTTGTAAATTGGTTAGCGACACTCTAAAATCTAGTTTAGAGAACTCCAAAGAATTAGCAAAATTGATTTTCAATAAAACTGCTGGCAATCCATTTTTTATCAATCAATTACTCAAGTTTATTCATCAAGAAAATTTACTTTTATTTGATTTTCTTACTGGTCAATGGCAATGGAACATTCAGCACATTCAGGCGCTAGAAATTACTGAGAATGTTGTTGAATTGATGATAGGTAAAATTCAGAAGCTCAAAGACACCACACAAAATATTTTAAAAATAGCTGCCTGTATTGGCAATCGATTTAATTTAAATATACTTTCTTGTGTTAACGAAAAATCTCATAATGACACAGCTTTGGAGATTTGGGAAGCATTACAAGCTGGTTTAATTCTACCTTTAAGCGATAATTATAAATTACCACATCTATTAGATTATGTTGAGATTTTTGTAATTGATTATAAATTTCTTCACGATCGCGTGCAACAAGCGGCTTATGCTTTGATACCCGATGAGCAGAAAAAAGAGATTCATTTAAATATTGGTAGACTGCTATTAAAGAATATAGACGAAAGTTTGGTAGAAGAAAGGATCTTCGATATTGTTAACCAATTCAATATCGGTATCCAACTGATTACCTCTCTAGAAGAAAGATATAAAATAGCTAAGTTAAATCTTATTGCTGGACAGAAAGCTAAGGATTCTGCTGCTTACGAATCTGCTGTAAAGTTTCTGAGGCAAGGTCTGAGTTTACTCGCAGTCGATTGTTGGCAAAACTATTATGAACTAACTCTTAACCTCCATGTAGAAACTGTAGAAGCAGAGTATTTAAATACAAATTTTGAGCAAGCAGAAGCATTATTTATTAGTGTTATAAGCAATAGCAAAAGTATTCTTGATGCTGTTAAAGTATATGAGAAAAAAATTCAGTTTTATGTTGCTCAAAATCAAATGCGAGAAGCATTAGATTTAGATTTGCAGGTGCTAGAGATGCTGGGAGTCTCTTTATCTCAAACTCCACCAGCAGAGTTAAAAGTTGAAGAATTAGTCAATCTGCCAGAAATGACTGATGCTCATAAGCTAGCTGCTATGAGGATACTAATGACAGCTATGCCTCCCGCTTATTTAGCCGATCCTGCACTTTTACCATTGATTGCTTTTACGATGGTTGATTTATGTGTGCAGTATGGCAATTCATCTTTTGCAGCTTACGCCTATGGTTTTTATGGGCTAATTTTATGTGGGCCTCTTAAGGAGATTGAATCAGGTTATAGATTTGGTAAATTATCTTTGCAGATTTTAGATAAATTCAACGCTAGAGAAATCAAATCTAAAGTTTATGCACTATTTAATATTTTTGTTAGACATTGGAAAGAACATATTAAAGCAACTATAGAACCTTTACAAGATGGTGTTCAAAGTGGTTTAGATACAGGTGATATTGAGTATGTGGGTTACAATGGATTATTAGTTTGTTGGCATCCTTTTTGGGTTGGAGAAAACTTAGAGATTGTTGAACAAAGACTAGAACAATATATTAATTTAGCACACAAGATAAAACAAGAACATTTTACCATTTGTTTGCTTATTTTAGAACAAATGATAATCGAACTAGTTCAAGGAACTGATAATGAATCTTACTTAGAAGGTGAGAGTTTTAATGAATCTGTAATGCAGAGAATGGCAGGAAATATTACAGCTATCTTTTATAGTTATCTTGCCAAAAGCATTTTGAGTTATTTCTTTAAAGATTATAGCCAGTCTGTTAAAAATGCTCAATTAGCACAACAGTATGAAGTTGCCGTTGGTGGGACTGTTTATCTATGTGAATATAAATTTTATTATTCTCTGGCATTGTTAGCCTTCTTTTTAAAGACTACTTCTCAAATAGATACAAAAGCTGATATAGAGATAGTAGAACAAAATCAAAAACAATTAAAAGAATGGGCAGATCATGCACCTGCAAATAATCAGCACAAATACGATCTAGTAGAAGCAGAAAAAGCACGATTTTTAGGCCAAGTCTTAGTAGCAATGGAACACTACGATCGCGCCATTCAAGGCGCTCATAATTTTGGATATATTCATGAAGAGGCGCTAGCTTATGAATGTGCGGCAGAATTTTATCTCAGTCTAGGAAGAAATGAATTTGCCTCCCTCTACATGACAAAGGCACATTATGGTTATCGCCGTTGGGGAGCAAGTGCTAAATTTAAGGATCTGGAATCAAAATACCCAGAATTAATTGCTAAGGTTTCCACTCACTCTCAACTAGGCTTTACAAGTAATACTATTACTACTTCTACTGCTAATGAAAAGTCAAGCGGACTAGATTTTATTACAGTTATTAAAGCATCGCAAGCTTTATCAGAAGTAATTTTATTGGAAAGCTTGTTAGAAAAATTAATGACAATTGTAATTGAGAATGCTGGCGCTCAAACTGGTATCTTGCTTTTAGATAAAGGAGGAAAATTATTTATTGAGGCTCAAGCAGATGTATACCAAGATGATTTAACTGTTGGTCAATCAATACCAGTCGAAAATAGCCAGAAATTGCCTGTATCTGTAATTAATTATGTCACAAGAACAAAAAAAGATGTGGTTTTATCTGATGCCAGTAGTGAAGGAAGTTTTACGATAGACCCGTACATTGTTGAGCATTGTATAAAATCTCTTATGTGTACTTGTATTGTGAATCAAGGCAAACTAATTGGGTTACTTTATTTAGAAAATAATTTAACAGTGGGAGCATTTACGTCGGATAGAATACAGGTATTAAAAATACTATTTTCGCAAGCAGCTATTTCTTTAGAAAATGCCCGACTCTACGCAAATTTAGAGGAAAAAATTGAGGAAAGAACGAGGGAGATAAATGAAAAGAATGTGCGTTTAAATCAAACACTACATGAATTAAAATTAGCTCAAGCTCAACTTATTCAGACAGAAAAAATGTCCAGTTTGGGCCAAATGGTTGCTGGTATTGCTCATGAAATTAATAACCCTGTAAGCTTTATTCATGGCAATTTAGATCACATTAATAATTACACACAGGATTTACTTAGTTTAATTAATATTTATCAAAATGTCTACCCTAATGTAGCACCAGACATTGAAGAGTTTTTAGAGAATATTGACGTTGATTTTATTAAAGAAGATATACCTAAAACTTTAGCTTCGATGAAAATTGGTACGCAACGCATTCGAGAAATTGTGCTGACATTGCGTAATTTCTCTCGTTTAGATGAGGCTGATATGAAACCAGTTAACATTCATCAGGGAATTGAGAGTACGTTACTCATTTTGCAAAGCCGTCTTCAAGCCAAACCAGGTAAGCCTGCAATTGAGATTATCAAAAATTATAGTGAGTTGCCAAACGTGGAATGTTATGCTGGGCAACTCAATCAGGTATTTATGAATATTCTGAATAATGCAATTGATGCTTTAGAAAGGTCAAATCAGGAAATAACAGCAGAGGAAATTAAGAGTGATTCTAGTGCGATCGCTATTCGTACCCAATTAGTCAATCCTGATTTAGTCGCTATTTTCATTAGGGATAATGGGGTTGGTATGAGTGATAGTGTCAGACAAAAAATATTTGATCCTTTTTTCACTACTAAACCTGTTGGACAAGGTACTGGTTTAGGATTATCAATCACTTATCAAATTGTAGTAGACAAACATCACGGGACAATAGAGTGCATTTCTGCACCTGGACAGGGTGCAGAGTTTATTATTCAAATTCCCTGTCGGCAAAAACGGTAATCTAGCATCAGATATGTCATCAAAAAATGCACCAATATTAAATCCCTTCCATACGAACACATTGTTTAATTAAGGTGACTAACTTAGTCACACTCTCTAATATGAGCTTTAAATAATGGGTTCGTTGATCAAAGCCAAATACTCATCACGGAAATAACGTAAAGTACTAAATACCGGATTGGGTGCAGACTGACCAAGACCACACAAACTAGTATGTTTCACCATATCGCATAGTTCTTCCAACAATTCCAAGTCAGCAAAAGATGCTTTACCTTCACTCATCTTTGTTAACAAGCGATACAACTGTACCGTTCCCACCCGACAGGGAATGCACTTACCACACGACTCATCCATACAAAATTCCATGAAAAAGCGGGCGACATCCACCATATTGGTAGTTTCATCCATGACAATCATGCCGCCGGAACCCATCATCGAACCCAATTGAGTGAGTGATTCATAATCTACCGGACTATCAAAAGCTGTTGCTGGGATACATCCCCCGGAAGGGCCGCCAGTTTGTACTGCTTTTACCACACCGCCATCTGGTACGCCACCGCCCATTGTTTCCACAATCTGCTTTAATGAAGTTCCCATCGGTACTTCTATCAAACCTGTGTTACGGATTTTGCCTGCCAAGGCAAAAACCTTTGTGCCTTTACTCTTTTCGGTGCCAATGCTGGCGAACCAGTCAGCACCGTTGCGAATAATGGGTGCAATATTGGCGTAGGTTTCAACGTTATTAATTAAAGTAGGATGACCCCATAAACCAGACTCAGCAGGGTAGGGCGGACGGGGATGAGGAGTGCCGCGTTTACCTTCAATAGAAGCCATTAAAGCAGTTTCTTCACCACAAACATAAGCCCCAGCACCGATACGAATATCAATCTTAAAATCAAATCGAGAGTTGAAAATTTGAGTGCCCAAAATGCCAAGGCGTTGGGCTTGACGAATGGCAGTTTGCAGACGATTGATAGCGATGGGATATTCTGCCCGAATGTAGATGTAGCCTTGATTTGCGCCTACAGAATATGCTGCGATCGCCATTCCTTCCAAAACGCGATGAGGATCGCTTTCTAAGACGCTGCGATCCATAAATGCCCCCGGATCTCCCTCATCGGCGTTACAAATTACGAATTTGCGATCGCTTTGTTCGCTACTTTTTGCTTTGGCAACTGTTGCCCATTTCAAACCTGTAGGATAACCAGCACCACCACGTCCCCGTAAACCACTGCGGGTAATCGTATCTACTACTTCGTTGGGTGTCATCTCCCGTAAGACATGGTAAAGCGCTTGATAACCTTTGGTGGCAATATAAGATTGAATGCGTTCTGGGTCGATTTTGCCACTGTTTTCTAAAACAATCGGCATCTGAGCAGTAAAAAATGGATGAGTTAAATCACCTTGTTGAACTGTTGTTTCTCCTCCATTGAGAGCAGTGATAATTGAGAAGGCATCACCAGGTGTAACTTTCTCATAAAGCTTACCTAGACTTTCTGGTTCGGTGTTTTTCCTAACCTGTACTAATGGGCCTTTACAGCACAAACGCATACAACCAACGCCACGAACTTCTACTGTTTCTGCCAAATTTTCTGCTGTAACAGCCTCTTCCAAACGCTGTTTGACGGCTTGGGAATTGGCAGATAGACAACCAGCTGCAACACAACAGCGAATTTGCACAGGTTTCTCTAAAGCACGTTCTTTTTCGGAAATTTCAATTAATTCAGGTAGATCCATCTTGCAACCATCCTTTGATGCGCTCAAGGACTGATTCAGCAGTTTGATTGCCTAAAACAGTGCCATCAAACACTACAGCAGGCGCAATTCCACAAGCACCCAGACATCTTGCTGTTAACAGTGAAATTTGACCATCTGCGGAGGTTTCACCAGCGTGAATATGAGTAGACTTTTCTACGTTTGCCAAGATAGCTAGAGCGCCTTTGACGTAACAAGCTGTACCCGTACACACCACACAGGTATGCACGCCACTAGGTGCAAGTGAAAACAAATGGTAGAACGTCGCAACACCATAAACTCGACTAGGTGGCAGTTTGAGACTATGAGCAATGTAAATTAATATATCGTTTTCTAAATAGCCAAAAAGTTCCTGCGCTTTATGCAATATTTCAATGAGTGCATCCTGTTCATACTGGTAGCGTTTGATAGTTGCTTCCAGCATTTTAAAGCGCTTATCACCGTGAGTTAGAGAAGATATTTTTGTTGTGTTGTTACTTTTAACACTAGATATTAAATTCATCGTTTGAGCCTCTCCTCTCTTCAGGATATTATGAGTCTCACAGTTTTGATGATAAGAAAACAATTTGAGAAACTTGTGAGGAGAGGAAGTAAATTTTTGGCTTTGCTGGATAAGAATATGATTTAACCAGGCTCCAGGCGCAGAGATCCAGAGAAAAGATTTATGATTTCGGAAAGAATGCCTAATTTTCGCCGCGTTATCAAGGATATAAGTTTATGTCCTCACAACTTCCACAGATTTTTAGCTTAACCTCAAGATATAGACAAAACAGGGTTTAAACGCCGAGGCAGAAGAAATCCTAATCTTCCGCCTCTTACTTTCTGCCACGCCACCTGCTACAACAGATAGAACGTAGTCAGTGGTTCCTCTACTTTTATCGGGAAAGGCAGAGGGCAGGAGGCAGAAGGCAGAAGGGAATTCTGACTCGTGTCCTCTGGCCCGTGACCGAACGCGAGTGCGTCTCGTAGAGAACCGAACTTGGGTTTAAGACCCCCACCAAATTTTCTTGTTTTGTGGCCTCAATTAAGTACGGTGTTGAATCCCCTTCTAAATTGAACCTTCTGCCTTCTGCCCTCTGCCGACGCTCGCGGACTCGCTAACGCTTCGCTATCCTGCCTTCTTCAATGTTGAGGTGTGATGACTATGCAAAAACGACTTGGCATTCTTACCAGTGGTGGCGACTGTCCCGGACTTAATGCTGTGATTAGGGCAGTTGTTAGTCATGCCACCCTCACCTATAACTGGCAGGTAGTGGGTATTCCTTATGCAACTAGAGGGCTTTTAGAGAGAAAGGCAATTCCTCTGAGGATACATGGTCTAGACCTACGTGGGATTGACCCCTTGTTGAATATGGGGGGTACGATTCTGGGTAGCATCAACAAAGGCGATACTCTAGCTCATATTGACGAGATTGTTGCAGGCTATCATGCTTTAGAACTAGATGCCTTAATTGGTATTGGTGGAGATGGCAGTTTAGCAATTCTCAACCAACTACAAAGTCAGGGAAACTGGCAGTTTATCGCCATTCCGAAAACAATTGATAATGATGTCGGGAAGACAGAAAGAGTAGTTGGGTTTGATACGGCGGTTAATACGATTGTTGATGCTCTAAATCGTTTGACATTTACAGCGGCCAGTCACGATCGCGTCATGATTGTTGAAGTTATGGGACGCAAAGCAGGTCATTTAGCACTACACTCCGGTATTGCAGGTGGCGCAGATGTGATTTTGATTCCCGAAATTCCCTACACAATTAAAGGTGTGTGCGAACATTTAGCAGAATTGCGCGATCGCTGGGGACGCAGATTTGCAATTGTCGTTGTGGCGGAAGGCGCTCAAATAGCAGCCGATTCATCTAGCCCTCAATCCTGCGAAAAGCCATCCTGTGGTATAGGTCAATATATTGCCGATGAGCTTCGCTGTTGCAGTAACCATCAAATTGACATTCGGGTTTCCGTTTTAGGACACATCCAGCGAGGTGGTATTCCCTCAGCTTTAGACCGTTTGTTAGCAACCGCTTTTGGTAAAGCTGCGGTAGATTTATTAGCTGATGGACAATCTGCACAGATGGTAGCCTGGCAAAATGGACAAGTTGTAGCAGTTCCTTTAGAGGCAGTCTTGGCTTGTAGTCCATGTTTTGTAGATGCCAATAGTTTTTTAGTGGAAACTGCGCGATCGGTCAGTACTTACATTGGCGACATTACTCCAGCGATCGTCAAAACAAAATTTAATGAGACTTTGTAAAAATCCAGTTCAAAATTGCCTGAAGCTGAAAATTAGCGAGGGTTTTAAATTGAGAGAACTAGCCATTTCATCATTAATAGAATGATCTATGTAGAGTCTTTAAAACTGTAGTCTACATTTTGATACTTTTATAAAAGTCGTTTAGTTTATAGATGGATAACTGGATTCCAATTAAGAATCTTACAGATGTCATCAACTAATTCTTGGGGTAGACAAGGCTTAGTAATTACTCCTGCTACTCCTAAATTTCTCAACTGCTGTTGTTCTTGAGGTTGAGCTTTAGCTGTCAGCATAATAGTAGGAATGTCACAGATTGCAGCAGTTGCCTGTAGCTGCTTAAAAGTAGTCGGCCCATCCATACCAGGCATCATTACATCTAGTAAAATGGCATCAGGATGCTCAGATTCTGCAATTTTTATTCCCTCGCTACCTGAAGATGCTGTTAATATGTCCCAACCAGCTACTGACTCTAACGAGATTTGAATAATTTCCCGCAGACTATCTTCATCATCAATTACCAACAATTTCTTTGTCATATTTGATACTCCCTTTTGTCTACAGATACTTTTGTCAATCAAAACCCTAATATTTTTTAGACAACTTTATTTTGATTGTGACTTCAAGTAATGTGCCAGGAAAATTATTTTAATACCCTCATAATAACATACTAAATAATAATTATGAAGATTTCGTGAGTAAGGTAAAATTTAAACAAATACAATATAAATCGACGTATAAATATCTCATGCCTCAATATTCTTCCCAATTTGCTAATTAGTAGAATTAGGTTAATAAAGATGAGGCTTTTTTCCTGTAAATGAATTTATTTGGAGAATTCTGATAGTCGCAAGGCAGTAATTGTGTCAGATATTTATTATTAGAGCATTTTGGGGCAGCACTACAATCGCATCTGAGTTAACGCAACAGCTTTGTTGAAGATGATAGCCATTTTAAATTACCACTAATTCACATAATCTATTGGTTTTGACAAAAGATTATACACCTTCATAAAATCCTCACAAACTTTCTATAAATTAGTATATAGCGGTTCCCAATTGCATGTAATACAGACCTAACCCCCAGCCCCTTCCCTTGAAGGGAAGGGGAGTAATAATTCAAAGCCTCTCTCCTAAAAGGAGAGAGGTAAAAACTGTACTGCACCCAAGCAAGAACCGCTATAAGCAAATATCACTGAGATAATTTTTAGAGTTAGTTTTTATTGGAAATACTAGCTCCTAATGTTGTGATTACTCTCAAATAAGCATTTCGGTGAGATATGAATAAAGAAAATCCTTCTTTCCTATTTCCTATCGCCTTTCCACGCAAGTAAGTTAAAAAATCAAAGCGGATTGCTATATTATATAGACGATCGCAGAGAGGCTTCTCGGAGAGTACGGCTCACCGCAGGCTATTACAGATTATAAATTTGTTTAGGATGATTGCAGTGAAGACACGCCAAGAACTTGAACTAGAAAATATAGCTCTACGTAATCAAGTACAAGTATTAGAAGAGACTTTTAGAGCTATCAGAATGGGTAAGGTAGATGCTTTAGTTGTATCTAGCGCTCAAGAAGAACGAATTTTTACTTTGCAAGATGCTGATTATCCTTACCGTGCTTTTTTGCAAGAGATGTATGAAGGCACTGTGACGATAGACAATTGTGGAACAATTCTTTACTGTAATCATCCGTTAGCGGTAATGCTCAAAAAGCCACTAGAGAAAGTAATCGGCTCTAACTTTGAGGATTACATAGCGCCACAAGAAAAACAGGTATTTCAAGGATTATTTCAGCAAGCAAGACAGGTATTTTGTCGAGGAGAAGTTTACTTAATTGCTGAGGATGAGACTCAAATACCTGTTTATTTGTCTTTTAAACCATTGCAAATAGACGACATAGCCGTTACTTGCATAATAGTAACCGACTTAACCGAGCAAAAACGTAATGCGGAAATTGTAGCAGATGAAAGACTAGCAAATTCTATTCTGGAACAAGCAGGCGAAGCAATCGTTGTATGCGATCGCAGTTGGCAAATTATTCGCGCCAATCAAGTAGCACAGAAATTATGTGGTAATAATCCATTATTTCAACAATTTGATTTGTCGTTTCCACTGCAATGTAGTTATTGTAATGGCTATCAAAATATAGAAAAATGTTTATTTCTTGACAAATCAGCAAATTGCCAGCAAAAGCAAGAAGTATTTTCACTATCTAGCTTGCTACAAGGTCAATGTTTCCAAGGAGTAGAAGTATTATTAACCCGCCAAGATGGTAGCAAATTCAATTTATTGTTGAGTGCTACTCCATTATTAAATTTAGACAACCAAATTATTGGTAGTGTAGTGACCCTAACGAATATCACAGAGCGCAAGCAAGCAGAAGAAAGAATAGCACAGATGATAATCCGTGAACAAGCGGCTTGTGCAGAAGCGGAAGCAAACAAAAATCGTTTATTTAATATATTAGAGAGTATTAGTGATGCTTTTGTAGCAATTGATGTTAATTGGTGCTATACATACGTTAATCAAAAAGCAGCAGAAATTGTCGGGAAGAAAGCAAAGGATTTAATTGGTAAAAATATTTGGCAAGAATCTCCCGATTTACTTAGTCAGAATTCTTATAATGATTATTTACAAGCTTTAAATGAACAAAGTTTTCTTCAAGTAGAAAAATTTTATCCATCAAGCCAACGCTGGTTTCAAAAGCGCATTTATCCTTCTGTAGGAGGTATATCAATTTTTTTAAAAGAAATAACTAAAGAAAAACAGACTGAGATTGCTTTGCAGGAAAGTGAAGAACGGTTAAGGTTAGCTTTAGAAGCAGCACAAATAGGAACTTGGGATTGGAATATTTTTACTAACCATCTCAAGTGGTCAAGTCGTCAAGAGCAATTATTTGGTATAACTCCAGGTACGTTTACAAGTAGCTATGAAGCTTTTCTCACCTACGTCCACCCTGAGGATAGAGAAGCAGTTCACCAAGCAGTAATGGGTGCCAAAGACAATAAATCTGAATATTATGTGGAATACAGAGTTGTTTGGTCTGATGCTAGCATTCACTGGATTGGAGCTAAAGGAGAATGTATCTATGACGATGAAGGTACAGCATTACGAATGCTTGGTACTTGTTTGGATATTACCCAACGCAAGCAAGCACAAGCAGCTTTGCAGCAAGCAAAAGCAGAATTAGAAATTAAAGTTGTAGAACGAACTGCTGAATTATCTCAAGCAAATACACACTTGCATAGATTAATCAATATTCTAACAGCAACTATTAACCAACAAACAAAAATTGAAGCTCAACTACGTGAAGCAAACCGCCGTTGGCGTAGCTTATTAGAAAATGTGCAGTTGTTAGTTATTGGACTGGATAAGACAGGGAAAGTTGAATACGTTAATCCTTTCTTTTTAGAATTGAGTGGGTATACCCAAGAAGAAATTTTAGGTAAAGAGTGGATTGCCAATTTTATACCGCAATATCAGCAAGATAATATCCAAAAGATTTTTGTAGAAACGTTAGAGCAAGAATTGCATTCTCACTACCAGAACGAAATTATTACTAAATCTAGAGAAGAACGCGTAATTGCCTGGAACAATACAATACTACAAGATTCACAAGGCGCAATAATAGGTACTATGAGTATTGGTGAAGATATCACCCAACGCTATGCTTTAGAAAAAATTAAGAATGAGTTTATCTCAGTTGTTAGTCACGAATTACGTACACCCATGACTTCAATTCAAGGAGGTTTAAGCTTATTGAAAACTGGTTTGGTAAAACTTGATTCTGACAAGGGTAAACGCATCATTCAAATTGTTTCAGAAAGCTCTGAACGCTTAGTCAGGTTAGTAAATGATATTTTAGATTTAGAAAGATTGCAATCTGGAAAAATTACTTTAAATAAAAAACAAGTTAATGCTGCTGACTTATTAACAGAAGCTACAGAATTAATGCAAATAATGGCTAACAATGCAGGCATAAATCTGTTAGCCTTACCTCAAAATATTAACTTAACAGTTGACAAAGATCGGATTATTCAAGTACTAACTAATTTGCTGAGTAACGCAATTAAGTTTTCACCTCAAGGGTCTACTGTATCAATAGCAGTAGAAGAAATTAAAGGAAAAGATGGCCAAACCTCAGATGTGTTATTGAAGGTACAAGACCAAGGTAGAGGTATTCCTGCTAACAAGTTAGAATCTATTTTTGAGCGGTTTCATCAAGTGGATGCTTCTGATTCTCGCAAGCAAGGTGGAACAGGTTTAGGTCTAGCTATTTGTCGCAATATAGTAGAACAACACAACGGGCAAATTTGGGTTGAAAGTAAAATAGGATCAGGTAGTATTTTTTACTTAAAGCTACCTTTGTAAATTAAGCATAGCTACTTACCTAATACTTTTCGGTTAAGGGGGAAAGGGGAAAGGGAAAGGGTTTAAATTTACCTTTACCCCAAACCCAATAAGCTTTGCCCAGACCAAAAGAGAGATTGTTGGGTTTATCCGAAAAGTATTGGCTACTTACCTATATTTGATATTTGCAGTATTTCTCTGTAAATTATTTAGCTATACCCTCACAAGTTCCTCAAATAATCTTTCTATAACCATAAGTATGAGACGACTATAACCCTCGTGATTAGCTTGATAAAAGGAAATTTTCCATGCCAGAAGCACTAGTTAATCAACAAACTAATCATCAACTTTCCCAAGACAAAGACTTGGTATTACCTTTAAGCGAAGTTGGAATTGCTGATATACCCCTAGTGGGTGGCAAAAACGCTTCTTTGGGAGAAATGATTCAACAGCTTGTACCCAAAGGCATTAAAGTTCCCACAGGATTTGCCACTACAGCTTACGCTTATCGCTACTTTATCTCTTGTGCTGGTTTGGAACCTAAATTGCAGCAATTGTTTGCCAATTTAAATGTAGAAGATATGAACAATCTCCATTTTATTGGTCAGCAAGCACGGTCTTTAATACTGCAAACTCCATTTCCCCTAGAATTGCAACAAGCAATTACCCAAGCTTATCAAGACCTTGAAAAACAATATGGCACAAACACAGATGTTGCAGTCCGTTCTAGTGCCACAGCAGAAGACTTACCTGATGCTAGCTTTGCCGGACAGCAAGAAACATACCTTAATGTCCACGGGTTACAAGCTATACTAGAAGCCTGTCACAAGTGCTTTGCTTCGATCTATACTGATCGTGCTATTTCTTACCGGGAAATCAAAGGTTTTGACCACTTTAGTATAGCCCTCTCAGTAGGCGTACAAAAAATGGTGCGTTCTGACCTAGCAACATCTGGTGTGATGTTCTCAATTGATACTGAGACAGGTTTTCAAGATGTAGCACTGATTACTGCTGCTTATGGTTTGGGAGAAAATGTAGTACAGGGAGCGGTCAATCCAGACGAGTACTTAGTATTTAAACCTACACTTAAGCAGGGATATCGCCCAATTTTAGAAAAACGCCTGGGTACAAAAGAAATCAAGATGGTCTACGATGTCGGCGGATCGAAATTGACCAAAAATATAAGTGTTGTTGTTAGCGATCGCTTAAAATATGCCCTTAGTGATGAAGAAATTTTACAACTAGCCCAAGCTTGTTGTCTGATTGAAGAACATTACTCAAAAGTTCGTGGTGTCTACACACCAATGGATATTGAGTGGGCCAAGGACGGGATTACCAATGAACTTTTTATCGTGCAGGCGCGTCCCGAAACAGTACAATCTCAGAAATCAAAAAATGTTCTCCGCACTTATCAATTACAACAAAAAGGTGAAGTGTTGAGTACAGGGCGGAGTGTGGGTGAAATGATTGGTCAAGGTAAAGCCAGAGTTATTCTGGATGTGCAGCAAATTGACCAGTTTCAGCCTGGAGAAGTGCTAGTCACAAATCGCACCGATCCTGACTGGGAACCAATCATGAAACGTGCTAGTGCAATTATCACTAATCAAGGTGGGCGTACTTGCCATAGTGCAATTATTGCTAGAGAAATAGGTATTCCGGCAATAGTTGGTTGTGGTAATGCCAGCACCGTTTTGAAAACAGGACAAGAAATTACTGTTTCTTGTGCAGAAGGCGAAACGGGCAAAGTTTACCAAGGTTTATTACCTTATGAAGTGAAAGAATTAGCATTGGAAAATTTGCCCCACACTGGTACCAAAATTATGATGAATGTGGGTAATCCAGAAGAAGCATTGAGTTATGCCGCTATCCCTAATGATGGAGTTGGATTAGCGCGGATGGAATTTATTATTGCTAATCATATTAAAACGCATCCACTGGCGTTAATTCACTTTGATAAATTAGAAGATGAGTTTGCAAAATCTCAGATTGCTGAGTTAACTGCCCAATACAAAGATAAAGCGGCATACTTTATCGATAAACTAACTCAAGGTATTGGCACGATCGCAGCTGCTTTTTATCCCAAACCTGTAATTGTGCGCCTGTCAGACTTCAAGAGTAACGAATATGCTAACCTTTTGGGTGGCAAGCAGTTTGAACCCCAAGAAGAAAACCCGATGTTGGGGTGGCGTGGTGCTTCGCGTTACTACGATGAACGCTATCGTGAAGGCTTCGCTTTAGAATGTCTAGCGATGAAAAATGTGCGCGATCGCATGGGTTTAACTAATGTAATTTTAATGGTGCCATTTTGTCGGACTCCCAAAGAAGGTCGGCGTGTGCTATCAGAGATGGCCAAGCATGGTTTGGTGCAGGGAGAAAACAGTTTACAAGTTTATGTGATGTGCGAGTTACCTAGTAATGTGCAATTAGCAGATGAGTTTTGTGAAATCTTTGATGGTTTCTCAATTGGCTCGAATGACTTGACACAATTGACATTAGGAGTAGATAGAGATTCGGAATTAGTAGCGCATTTATTTGATGAACGGAATGAAGCGGTGAAGCTGATGATTGCCAAAGCCATAGCCACAGTTCAAAAGCACGGACGTAAAATTGGTATTTGTGGTCAAGCACCGAGCGACTATCCAGAATTTGCCCAATTTCTGGTTCAGCAAGGTATTGATTCTATCAGTCTTAACCCTGACTCCGTATTGAAGACTCTTTTAGAAATAGCAAGTGCGGAAGAAGGTAATTGAAAAAGAGGCAGGGGAGCAGGGGGCAGGGGGCAGGGAGCAGGGGTAAATGTGTTAATCGTCGTCCGCTACCCTATGCCCACCCTCAACTCGAAGTCACGGGTGGGGACTTCCGCGACACGTTAAACTTTTAACTAATTTCAGCAGAAGTCCCACATCTCACTTTTAGGAGTGTGGGATGAATGCTGTGTGAGTTGACGACTGTCCTCTGACCGATATTGAGCGTAGGCGAAATCAAGGAAGAGGACATGGAGGAAACGAACAAATTCTTACGTTTATTCTGCGGGTGATTCTTGCGCTTCAATGTATTTTCTAAGAGTTGATACGGTAACACCACCACAACTAGCAACAAAATAAGAACCGCTCCAGAACACATCTTTCCAGTAAAAACTTTCTAGGTGTTCTGCAAATTCTTGCCGGAGTTTTCTAGATGATACAGACTTCAAAATATTTACTAATTTGCTCAATTCAACATCTGGATGATATTGAAAAAGTAAATGTACATGGTCATCTTCACCATTAAATTCTACCAGTTTACAATCCCACTTTTCTAGCAATTCTTGCATTACAGTATTTAGTTTACTTAGCATCTCGGATGTAAATGCTTTACGCCGATATTTAGTAACCAGCACTAAATGTACTTTCATGTCGCTAATAGACCTTCCTTTTGAAACAAAATCATCTTTCATATTATGCCTAAGTCAGTGTATGCTAAAAAAGCAACACTTAATTGATCGAATAAGTGAGAATCTCTTATCAGTACCGATTAAAACCAACGAAAGAACAAGCATTGCATATTGATAAAACATTAGATATGCTGCGATGTCAGTATAATTATCAGCTTGCTCAGAGGTTTGATTGGTATGAGCAAAACAGATGCCCTATAGATAGATGCTCACTTGTTCTTTGTCATATCCCAGAGTTAAAAGATAAGCCTAATCGCTTTAGTCAACAGGCAACGCTAACCCAACTAAAAAAAGACAGACCTTGGTACAAAAGCATTCATTCTCAAGTTCTACAAGAAGTTCCTAAAAAAGTTGAATTAGCTTTTGATCGTTGGCTAAAAGGTGATAATACTGGCAATCGTAGCGGTAAACCTAGACTCAAAGGTAAAGGGCAGTATAAAACTTTTACGTATCCACAATTCAAAAAGGAGCATTTTGAAAACGATAAAATAACATTGTCAAAAATAGGTGCTGTAAAAGTAATTGTTCATCGTCAAATGCCGGAAGGGTTTGACATTAAAACTGTAGCTGTTACCAAAAAAGCTGATGGATATTATGTAACTCTGAGCTTAGAAGATAAAACTGTACCGACGGTCAAACCGGATTTTGACACTAACAATATTGTCGGAATTGATGTTGGGCTGATAGATTTTTATGTTGCCTCTGACAATACTAGAATTGCTGCACCAAAATATCTTCGCAAAGCTGAACGAAAATTAAAGTCAGCGCAGAGAAGAGTATCAAGACGCAAAAAAGGCTCTAATCGTCGTAAAAAAGCTATTAGAAAGTTAGGTATCCAGCATAAAAAAGTAGCGGATACCCGTAAAGATTTTCATTTCAAGGCTGCTAACAACTTACTCAAAAAGTATGATGTTATCGCAGTAGAAAAACTGAACATCAAAGGACTGGCTAAATCACGACTTGCTAAAAGTGTAAACGATGCTGGTTGGGGACAATTTATTTCGATACTGACAGTCAAAGCCGAAAACGCTGGACTGAAAGTTGTTGCTGTAAATCCAAACGGCACAAGCCAAGAATGCTCTAATTGTGGCACTAAGGTAATAAAGCCACTATCAGAAAGAACGCATAATTGCCCTAATTGCAAGGTTAGTTTGTGTAGGGATCTGAATGCAAGCCTGAATATAAAAGCGCGTGGGGCACACGCCTTAAAAGCTCAGATAATGTCTTCATTGAAGAGTCTCTGAGAAGCTCGCGCTTACCTGTACTCAGGAAGCGCGAGTATGTCACCCGAAGTAATAGGAAGTGTCGTGAATTGTTGCCCATTCAGGTTTATAAGTGGCAAGAGAGCGCATATATTGGGCACGTTCAAAAGCGCTGGGATTTGGACAATGCTTTTGACTCATACTCCCCTGCATTTGTTGGACTGATTCATATTCATGTTTTTGCATCCATTCGCGCATTTCCTGCTCGATGACTCTAATGTGGTTGATCCCATTTCGTAACAGTGCCGAGCAAAGCATCGTAATCTTGGCACCAGCCATGAGCATTTTTAACGCATCATCACCCCTCTGAATACCACTTGTTGCTGCCAAATCAGCATGAATACGACCATAGAGAATGGCAATCCATCGCAGAGGTAATCGCATTGATTGCGGTGTACTTAACAGTACATTGGGTTCAACATCAAGGAGATTGAGATTAATATCCGGCTGGTAAAAGCGGTTAAATAGTACTAAAGCATCAGCACCCGCCTCATCCAAACGTTTTGCCATATTTGCCATATTGGTGAAGTACGGGCTGAGTTTGACTGCTACGGGGATAGTTACTGCTGCTTTGACTGCACAAAGAATATTAATATAGGTTTGCTCAATTTCATTGCTTGTTAGTTCCATATCAGTAGGGACATAATAAATATTCAATTCCAGCGCGTCTGCTCCCGCTTGCTGAATTTGTTTGGCATAGTTTGTCCACCCACCAACAGATGAGCCATTGAGACTGGCAATAATTGGAATGCTCACCTTCTGCTTGGTTTTGTGGATATGCTCTAAATAAGTTTCTGGCCCTACCCGAAAGCTAGCTGAGTTAGGGAAGTAACTTAAGGCTTCAGAAAAACTTTCAGTTCCTTGAGTGAGGTGATGGTGGAGTTCATCACGTTCTAGGCGCAACTGTTCTTCAAATAATGAATGCATCACCACTGCGGCTGCACCTGCATCTTCCATGCGTTGGATGTTGTCAATATCCTCTGATAGAGGGGATGCAGAGGGAACAAAAGGCGATCGCAATTTCATTCCCATATAAGTTGTAGTTAAATCCATTATGATGACTCCTGTTTTCAATAATTTCTTGCAGCTAAGTATTGATACATCTGCCAACGGGTCTTCACATCTGCTTGAGCTTCTTTAAGTAATTGCTGTGCCGCTTCTTCGTTACTCTTAGTCAACATCTTGAAGCGGTTTTCTAGATACATATATTGCTCTAGCGGTAACTTTGGTGTGCGTGAATCAAGTTGTAGTGGGTTTTCTCCTTGCTTGATGCGGTCTGGATTAAACCGATACAGCAACCATTGACCAGAATCGACAGCAGCTTTTTGATTCTGCATTGCTGTACTCATGTTGATCCCGTGGGCAATACAATGGCTGTAGGCAATAATTAGCGATGGGCCTTGATAAGCCTCAGCTTCTAGGAATGCCTTGAGAGTGTGTTCATCTCGTGCGCCCATTGCGACGCTGGCAATATAGACATTGCCATAAGTCATGGCCATTAAACCCAAGTCTTTTTTAGGCGCAGCTTTACCCCCAGATGCAAATTTGGCTACAGCGGCTTTGGGAGTGGCTTTGGACATTTGTCCACCTGTATTGGAATAAACTTCAGTATCGAGAATGAGAATATTAACGTTGTGTCCACTGGCTAAGACGTGATCTAATCCTCCAAAGCCGATATCGTAACCCCAGCCATCACCACCGATAATCCAAACGCTCTTTTTCACTAAATAATCAGCTAGCGATTTTAGATTTTGAATTTTTGATTTTTGATTGGGGTTTGGTTGATGATTGACGATTTCATCTAGCCGTTTTTTCAGCAATTCTATTCGTTCTCGCTGTTCCCAAATATCAGCTTCATCTTTTTGTTCGGCATTGAGGATACTATTTGCCAGTTCTTCACCCACATCTGTTATCAGATATTTGAGTAATTCTGCGGCAAATTCTGCTTGTTTATCAATCGAAATGCGAAAACCGAGGCCAAATTCGGCGTTATCTTCAAATAACGAGTTTGACCAAGCTGGCCCGCGTCCTGCGGCGTTGTGCGTCCAAGGTGTGGTAGGTAAATTACCGCCATAGATAGAAGAACAACCAGTGGCATTGGCAACAATCATGCGATCGCCAAATAACTGCGTTGCTAACTTAATATAAGGTGTCTCGCCACAACCAGCGCAAGCCCCAGAAAATTCAAACAATGGTTCTTGCATTTGCTGTTGGTTAATATGAGTCAGCTTCAAATGACTTCTATCTGGATTAGGAATACTCAAAAAGAAATCCCAATTTTCCCGTTCTTGTTCACGTAATGGTCTTTGCGGTTCCATATTGATTGCTTTGCGGCGTAGTTCTGATTTATTCTTCGCCGGACAAACATCTACGCAAATTCCGCAGCCAGTACAATCTTCTGCTGCCACTTGGATAGTATATTTAAAACCTTGCCAATCATGGTCTTTGGCATTGGTACTCTTAAACATTAATGGTGCATTTTCTAACTGCTGCGGTTCGTAAACTTTACTACGGATGACACTATGAGGGCATACCATGATGCACTTGCCACACTGAATGCAGACATCTGTATCCCAAACGGGTATTTCCTGGGCAATGTTACGTTTTTCCCATTTCGCTGTACCAGTGGGATAAGTACCGTCTGCTGGTAAAGCGCTAACAGGTAGTTCATCCCCTTCACGGACAATCATTTTACCAAGAACATCACGGACAAATGGGGGTGCAGCATCAAGAATTGGAGATTGTTTTCCTTTCCCATTCCCTATTCCCAATTCCCTATTCCCCACTTCAAACAAATTTTCCAAAGTGGTATCTACTACTTTGAGGTTCATCTGCACAATTTCGTCGCCTTTCTTGCCGTAACTCTTGCGAATAGAGTTTTTGATTTCTGCAATCGCTTCTTCTCGTGGTAGTACACCCGATAAAGCGAAGAAACAAACCTGCATGACTGTGTTGATTCTGCCAGCCATGCCTGCTTGACGAGCAACTTTATAGGCATTAATTACATAAAATTTCAGATGCTTTTGAATAATTTGTTCTTGTACTGATGGCGGTAGATGATTCCAAACTTCATCCTTTTCATAAGGAGAATTAACTAAGAATGTTCCACCTGGTACGATGTCTTTCAAAATAGGAAATTTTTCAATAAATTCCCATTGGTGACAGGCAACAAAGTTAGCTTTGCTGATTAAATAGGTCGAGCGAATTAATTGTGAACCAAAGCGTAGATGCGAAACTGTGACGGAACCTGATTTCTTGGAATCGTAGACAAAATAGCCTTGAGCATAATTGTTTGTTTCTTCTCCAATAATTTTGATTGAGTTTTTATTAGCGCCCACTGTTCCATCGGCACCCAAACCATAAAAAATCGCCCTTACCGTGGTGTCTGGTTCAATACTAAAGTCAGGGTCATAATTCAAACTGGTGTAGGTGACATCATCATTAATGCCGATAGTAAAATGATTTTTTGGTTCAGCCGCAGCCAGGTTATCAAAGACAGCTTTAATCATTGCTGGCGTGAATTCTTTAGAAGATAAACCGTAGCGACCACCGACGACTTGAGGCAGAAAGTCAGCACTTCGGCTACGCTCAGTGACCGAGGGGCGGAGGGGCAGAGGGGAATCTAATCCTAATTTTTCCCCTGTTCCCCATACTTCATACAAAGCTGTAACTACATCAAGGTAAAGGGGTTCACCAGATGCGCCTGGTTCTTTGGTGCGGTCTAAAACTGCAATGCTACGGGTAGTTGCTGGTAAAGCGGTGACAAATCGCATCGCATCATAAGGGCGATATAGTCGTACTTTCAAAACGCCTACTTTCTCGCCATTAGCGTTGAGGTAATTGACTGTTTCATGTACAGCCTCACAACCGGAACCCATCAGCACAATGACTCGTTCGGCTTCTGAGTCGCCGTGGTATTCAAATAGTTGGTATTGTCGCCCAGTCATGGCAGCAAATTCATCCATGACTTTTTGGGTGATATCTGCACAAGCTAGATAGTAAGGATTGACAGTTTCTCTGGCTTGGAAGTAGACATCAGGATTTTGTGTTGTCCCGCGCAAAACTGGTTTATCGGGGGTGAGGGCACGTGAACGATGGGCGAATACTAATTCATTGGGAATGAACTCTCGCAAATCATCTTCTGTTAAAGTTTCTACTTTGTTAATTTCGTGGGAGGTACGAAAGCCATCAAAAAAGTGGAGAAAGGGTATTCGTGATTCTAGGGTTGCGCGTGTTGCTATCAAAGCAAAGTCTTGTGCTTCTTGCACTGATGCGGCACACAACATAGCAAAACCAGTACCACGCGCTGCCATGACATCGCTGTGGTCGCCGAAAATGGAGAGAGCTTGTGCGGCTAGCGATCGCGTGGCAATATGAAATACTGTAGGTGTGAGTTCTCCGGCAATTTTGTACATATTGGGGATCATCAACAATAATCCCTGCGATGCTGTAAATGTGGTTGTCAGTGAACCAGTTTGCAAAGCACCATGTACAGCACCAGCCACACCTCCTTCACTCTGCATCTCTACCACAGAGGGAACAGTACCCCAAATGTTGGGTTTGCTTTCACTAGCCCAAGTATCTGCCCACTCAGCCATTGGTGAAGAAGGTGTAATGGGATAAATCGCAATGACTTCATTAAGTCGATAGACGACTTGGGCAACAGCCTCATTGCCGTCTATAGTTGCAAAGCTTCTCTTGTTCATTTTCTTGCACCTGTGTCTTTAAGGGCTAGCAATGACTAAGCTGGATCTACTTTTGACATTAGGATAAGAAGTTGAGAAACTTGTGAAGACTCACCTTTGGCTATGATTCAGTTTGTGCACATAATTCTTACTTTGTCAAAGAAAACATAGCTGTTAACCAGGAAATCTTTGCTAAGAACATACTGGCGTGACTATTAGAAACAGTTACAGAATACACATATTGTTTTTAAATCTGGAGGGAGCTTTCTGAGACGAATAAGCCAATCCACTGAATTGCCGGATCAACATCACGCCCCCCACCGCCTAAGTCATAGACCATCCCAGATAAGAGTGGATTCAATACTTTTCGGTTAAACCCAATAATCTCTTTTTTGGTCTGGGGAAAGGTTAAAGGGGAATGGCACTAAGAAAAGCTGAAACCTCCTTGCTGGCATGGTGTGGGAGGTGTGGGAGGTGTGGGAGGATGGGGAGGCAATGCAGCATTTGTTGATATGCAGTTATTCAATTTCTCCTCTTTCTCCCCACACTTCCCCCACTCCCCACACTCCCCACACTCAAAAAGCAAGTTATATCAGGGCTTTGCGATCAACAAGCGTGCCATTCGGTTAAAGGGCAATGGGGAAAGGGAAATTCAAACCCTTTCCCTTTCCCCTTTCCCCCTTAACCGAAAAGTATTGAGAGTGGATTCACATCAGCAGGATTACTTTTCTGGTATTGCATAACTCTGGCTTGTGCTGATGTGGGAAAGACAGCGATCGCAAAACAGAGAGTCAGGATGAACACGCATAATGATTTTGCTAGATATTTAAATCGGTTCGAAGGAGAATAACTGTTTTTCCTGTTCACCTTCATAGTTTCCTCCTATTCTCCTGGTGGGAAATCAGTCAGTTGTTTGGCATCTGCGATCGCAAAACCTCGGCTTGACCTCAGGGATAATTCGTCAGAATCAAAAATTCGGATGCTGAAATCGGTTGGATTTCAACATAGGCAGTCCCATCTTGTTGCTGCACCAACACTGTTGATCCCACTTTGTGAGGACCTGTGTAACCCGGCAGATTTGCCATTTCAGCCGTATTCAGAATCACCGTCATTGAACTTTCAATCGCGTTCAGGTTGGCATCTACCAAAACTCTTGCTCCCCGATTATCCGTTCCATGACTGTTCAGCACACAAACCGCCTCTTCATCATCTAAAACCCGTGACCAACCGATAATTTCCCCACTCCGTCCGTGATCACCAAAGGGCAAGTTTAAGAAGGGAATCGCGATCGGTCGCAAATACTGCCGTCCCAATCGCAGCACTGGGAACTGCTTACGGATTGCTGCCATTGCCTTAATTCGGACATAGGCAGGGTGATTTGGCTCGAAACAATGAGCACCTGCTGTCCCAAATGGCCCGAAACCAGGTAAATTTTGATCTAAAGCTTGCAGTCCCGCTACGCCAGATTGTCGGGGATGCTCTGGGCCAAACATCGCCTCCCGTAAATAGCGATCGGATTTCTTCCAGTCGGGCAACCACCTCCGTTCAGACGGTTCTGGGCCTGCCAATGCCTGCTCAGTTCCAGCGTAAATGCAGGGCACTCCCAATGTAAACAGTTGCAATGCTACTCCAGCAATCACCTGATGATCCGATGCAGCTTCACTGGAAAAGCGGATTTTTTCACCAAATACATGATCGTGATCATCCAGAATTGAAACATGCCGCCGTCCGATATTCCGATGCGACCCCATTACAGCTTTCCCTGGATCAAACCCGTTAAAGTAGGCTCTTGGATCTATCAGCCCTTTGGCAACCAGGTTAAGATTTACCCGCATCTCGGCGATATCCAGAGCAGCGTTTAGATTTTGCCCCACCACATCCAGATAGCGGTCTTGGTTATAGTCTCCGCCTGCTATTTCTCCCACTAGAAAGAAGTCACTCTTACCTAGATTGGCTGCAAACTCCTTAATAGTTCCGCAAAAATTTCGGGCTTGTTCATAGGTCACATGCTTGAGTGTATCAATCCGAAAGCCATCACAGTCCGTCAGCGCAATCCAGTATTTATAACATCGGGCTAAGTTATCTAACAGATAGGAATACTCCAACTGGAAATCTCGTAGTGTGATAAAGTCCGATCGCCGGAATTCGGCATTGGGATCATCCAAGTCTCCTCGCCCCAAATCTCCCTTGCCAGCACGAGTGTAGCAATCTGCTTCCTGAAGTTCCCTTGGCCACACTCCTTCTGCGCTCGTTTGAGGCTTTACCGCAATGGGTTGTCCGCGATCGCCTAGCCATGAGCCAAACTGATACCAACCAGACGTATAAGGTGGTTCCAATTCTCCCCCAGGAGTATCCGGAGCATAGAGCCAGTTAGATCCGGAATGGTTAAAAATGATATCCAGGATAATGCGTAGTCTCTTTTCGTGGGCTTTATTGACCAGACTGACCAAATCTTGGCGAGTCCCAAAGCGAGGATCGACCTCTAGAAAATCTTGAATGCCGTAACCGTGATAGCTATCCAAGTGACCCCGTTGCTGAAAAATTGGCCCTACCCAGATCGTTGTTATGTCCAGTTGGTTTAAATAATCCAGCTTCGACTCTAATCCTTTGAGTGTCCCACCCTGCCAGCGATCGCCTCCCGACTCTGCCCATTTATCAAATTGCCAAGACTGCCCATTCGGTAGACTAGGGCGGGCCAGATTCAGTTGCTGTCGATTCAGCAGAGGACGTGTATCTTCTTTACCATCGCTAAAGCGATCGGGTAAGAGAAAATAAAGCACTTCATTTCTCCAATCCGCAGGGGAGGGAAAGTAATTTTCGCGTCGAGGTAAAGAAAAGTCTTGTAGACTCTTCGGTCGCTGTGTAGCTAAATTTTGATCAACAAATGTCATAGGAATTATCTCAACACTAGTAAATAAGTTTACTCAGTGGAACTATTTTCTGTTTCGACGAAGACTATAAATTTTCTCCGCGACTTACTTAGTTGAATGACTAGCTATGTGTTGCAACGCGGTAATACTAGGTATAAAACAGTAAGCTCCTCCTTTGGTTGTGATGAATCGATCAAAACCCGTCAACTTGATTGAGGGGTTGTCTGGGGAGACAGGAATATCGAATTGACCACTTTTATTGTCATTAGCACCAATCAGAGGAGCTTTAACATCTGTAGGTAAACCAGCAAAATCTCCTTTATTCACCCACTCTTCCATGACAAATTCAAATTGACGTTTGAGATTCACACAGATGAATAGACCTAGCAATCCCCTTTCAATGCCATCATTAGGAGAGTTAGGATTATAAAGAGACCCATAGGGAATTCCCCTACGGATGAGTCTGTGAATATTTGTTACCCCTTGTATTTTTGCCGCACGAGGATTTGTGCGTCGTATATGTGAACCAATCGGACATTTATATCCTTGTGGATCATCAGAATAATCAAAATTATTAAATTGTTCGTAAATAATTGATTCTTTAGGAGAGGTTAGTTGATCAGCATCTGGAGAAAGGTCTAGAGGGACACCATTGCGCCATCGGCCACACATTTTAGCTGCCAGTTTGTCTGAATCAATTTTATCTTTTTGCTCTTGGAGAAACTTTTCAAAGCCAGCTACATCTTGTTCTAGGACTCGAAAAGCAGCAAAACTACCATTCAAGCCCAACTCCGGAGGTGTCGGTACGTAGTAAGGAGCTTTTTCATCATCCAGCAGGATAAACTCATAAGCAGGAATAATAGGTTGGGGGTCGAGGGATTTTGAAAGTCCACGCTTTGTAGGAACACCTTCTATTTTCGGCTGTGAAATTCCATCTTTGTAACCAAAATGAACTATATCGCTGGGTTGGCCTTTCTCATCAGGAAGTTTAGCTCCATCAAAGCAAGATAACTCTTTAAGTGCGTCTCCTTCTTTAAAGAGCGATCGCAGTTTATCCGATTGCTGCTCTAACACCTTACTATCTTGAGCATAGAGCGAGAGCAAAACATGAGTATTAGATGTTCCTAATCCACCTTTCCACTTTTCAGGGACACTCTCTCCAATATCACCTACTTGAGTTGCTTGAGCAATAGCACCTTGTCTAAATGATTTGTAGTTGGAACCGGAAAAGGATTTACCAATATCTGCAACAAATTGGAGAGCGTTTAAACCTTCAAAAGTAAAGCCAATATTTAAGCAATAACTCGGTTTTATGTCCCACCATGCAGCAGTGGTGATCTGAGGAATTGATTCATCACTACCGCTTACCAAGCTACCAATAAATTTCTTTGCGCCCTTCGCATCTTTAATATATAGAACAAAATGTCGCACATTGTTCATGTTATAGCCACGGATAATATAACCCTGGATATCACTAAAGTTAAGCTGCGTTAGAGTTTTTTCATTTGTCATAGATTTTCTCATTTTCAGAAGTAGGATGTTTGACAAATGGAGAATTATTGCCTTAAACTTAGCGACAAAAAATCTTACATGTTCTGCCTTTTTGCTCAGTCCAGTTCTAAATAAAAGCGTTGCCAAATAGAATTTTTCAGATTAATTAACTACAATTTACTCTAGGGGTGTGGTTGCCACTAAAGTAAGTTTTAGTTTAAAGGATGTTTGAAAAGTCCTCTTGTCAGTATCAAAAGTTTTGATCCTTCTAAATTACCCGATTAATTGGGGGACTTTGATTCCGGTTCCCCCCGATTTATCGAAGGGTTAGGGGGGATCTAAAAGTGCATAAAGTCACAGTGAAACACTTTCCAGATAACCTCTTAGCAGTTAGACGCAAGCTGACGAATTTTAACCACACTTAAAGTAGGATAAGCACTATACCAAACTTTTACTGGTTGATTATATTTTTTTATATAGTCAGCAAAAGCTTCAGAGTCTTTTTGGACTGGAATTAACCCCTCAGCATTTTCTAAATGCACTAACACTGCATTGAAAAAGTCACCAACTACTGCAACAAAGTCATCAACATATTTATTAAAATCTCCGTCATAGGCAGTAAAGAGTGCAAATTTAGCATAATACTCTTCCCCTGATTCTGGCGTAACTTTTTCGAGGAACATAAAACGTCCAAAATGTACTGTGCCAATCTGATCTAGTGCTGTTCCAAAAGTCCCAGTTTCTAAAATGTCCTTTAGGGCTTTATAGTTTTCTAGCACTGGGGCCTTAATTGGGGCAACAAAGCTTAATGGACTTTGTTCTGGTTTAGTACTCATGATCATGACTCCTTAGTATTTTTAGAACTGAACGCGGGTATTGCTTGTTTTGGCTATGTCAATTTAGTTTTTATTAGTAAATAAGATGCGTTTCTCGTGACCTTTTAAGTGGACATACAAGGGCAAAGTTTTGGCTATTTAATAGTCTGCTTTTTACGCTGTACTGTACTAGACAGTAAGGGGCTAATACCGAACTTTTCCAGCACCATGTCGGACGTTTGCAGTGCGCCTTCAACCCAACCCTGAGCGTCTGAATAGGCTTCACCACAGATGTAGAGTGAGCAATCAGTGCCGAGCGGTTGGATAATTTGTTGCTTCACCTCCCAACTTTTTACACCGATATTCCAACTATTCCATCCACCGCCAAACGGGTCATCACCCCAGTCGCGGAATGCGGCGTTCTGCACATCCGGTGTATAGTTGAGACCGTGGATGATCCCAAGCTGGCGTGCCACCTCCTCAACCATCGGTGCCGGTGCCACGTATTTGTCCCATTCGCTGTTAAGCTTTTGCTTACTTGACCCCAGGTATGGATTTTTCACTAATTCTGCAACCTGCCGATGCGCTTGCCAAGCCTGATGTCGTCGTGGGCGGAGACCGTCCCAAAAGCCGATGTCTGTGCCATCATCATAACTTGCCATCAGCATCGATAGCCCCTCGGTGGCTGGTTTGCCGTCATCCTTGGGCCAGTAATAGGTTTGCCGCACTGGCAGGTCTGTGACTGTTCGTCCAGACTCAACTGGAATGAACTTACCATCGTCTGTGTAGCCTGCTGCACGCCACCACGGGTTAGTATAGGTTGTGAAGAGCTTGAAGAGTGGGCGCGGTGTGACGCTAGTGATGAGGTGCTGAATCTCCAGCATAGGAGGACTTGTAGGCACAAGCAGATCGAGTGAGCGGCGCGGCATAGCGAGGATCAATGATTTTGTCGCGATCGTTTCTCCCTCGATGCTCAGTTCAAATGTGCCGTTTTTCCAATCGAAGCCATCGAGCCTAGTATTGAGCCGAATTTCGCCACCAGCTTTGGAGAAAAGCTGCGCTAATGATTTGGGTACCTCCTGAAATCCTTTCTTAAAACCCTTGTATTGTGGGTCAATGCCAAAATCGGAGAGATACCAGGGAATTGCATCAGCGGCATTCCAGTTAGTGAGTGTTGAGTTGTAGCCGCCAGCATCGATGCCAAGCTCGTAAGCTTCACCGCTAATGATGCGTATTAGCACGTTCCAAAAGCCTTGTTTCCATAGCGGTGTTCCAGCAAAGCTCGCGTTCTGCGCCATCTCTCGGCGTTGAGATTCAGTAAGCTTTGGATTTGTGATTCCCGGTACAATCTGCTCAATCGCATTGATGATGATGCTGCCTGCTGTACCACCACGTTCCAGAAACGAGAGATGATACGGCACTTTATCCGGTTTGATAGTGAAATCGGAAAGCCGAAGATAGACACCACGGAGATAGGCGATGTTTTGTGGTTGATCGACCGGAAAATCATACAACTCAATCTGCTGCTCTAATGGGAGGACTTTATTAAGCTCTCCGATGAGCTTTGCGATCAGTGGTTGCACTGTTGGGAGGATACGCATCCCCCCAAGTTCCGCAACCATGTTTGAAATATCGGGCGGCCGCACTGAGAGCAAACGCCCCCCAATGTAATTGCTCCCCTCGAAGACAACGATATTTTGATCTGGGTAGGCTTGTTTGAGCCGCCACGCATTATAAACGCCTGATACACCACCACCGACGATCGCAATATCGATTTCTGCCATGATTTGTCATCCTCTATTGGTGTTTGGTTTAAAAAATAATCGGAACATTCACCGCTGCGCCAGGAGCCTGCGTCCGCAAAAATGATTTTTCCACCTGACGATGAAAAAAGTTGAGTGGCGGTTGTGCGGTATAGCGTGCAGACATCTGCTGGGTCAATGGCGTTGAAAGCGTGTCTTTGGCAGTTCGTACATCGAGGATATAAGAGCGTCGGGTCTTCAATACATAATCGATACCGCGCCGTACAGCAGAACTAACGTCCTGGGAAGTCTCTACAATCTCACCATCTTGACCACCGAAGGCCTTCGCCAGAGCTACAAAGTCGAGTTTTGGCCTCTCAATTCGCAGATACTCAGGGTCGTTAGTCTTCGGTTTCCAGCCATAGCCAGGTGCAGAGCTATATGCAGCGACAACCTGTTGCAGTCCGCTTTGCAGTGTTTGGTATTCCTGATTGTTCGTAATGATATAGAGTATGCCGAGTTCGCGGTGTGCCGCAGTCCACCAAGTTTGCGGATAAAACAGCGATGAGCCGTCACCGACGGCGTTAACGACCAGGCGCGTCTCGATGCCTTGCCAACCAAAGCTTTCGAGTTTAATTCCCAGAGAAGCAGGCATTGACCAGCCGAGGGAGCCACCAGCTACGCAATAGTAGCTAATAGGTACGGCTCCATCATTGCCAAGTGGAAGAAAATACTGGAACGGTGCTGGATCGGAGACTGCCTCATGGACGTACACAAACTGTTTCTCCAGACCGCGCTCCTGAATCGCCTTGCGGAGCGCGTCAGCAATGACAACAGCCCAAATCTCATCTTTTGTTAGTGCTAGTTCCAAATATTGTTGCCACTGTTGATGTCGCTGGACATTGAGTTGTCGCAGATTCTCGTTGCGCTTTACCGCCTCTGCCGGGGGATTCTGACGAACAAGGTTGTTGATCAGTGGGAGTGTTGTTTTGATATCGCCGAGAATTCCCACCTGGCTATAAGAGTTCTTGCCGATGTCCCAGGTGTTATTCGTCAAATAAATCTGCTGAACACTGGGTGGAATCAGAGGACCGTCGGAATACTTGAAGACTGTAATCTGAGCTTGAAGACCGAAGCCGCAGAAAAAGGCAACATCATGATCCTGAAATACTTGCTGCATTCCTAATTGGGTACCAGGGAGTTCTCCCTGCCAATGGAAGTCATCATTGGGGAAATTCGCCACGCTACTGAAGGTCTGGAGTAGTACTGGTGCGCCCAGGAGTTCTGTCAGATCCTGTAACTCTGGCCAAGCATTAGCATAGCCAACCGCATCACCAGCAATGATAATCGGGTTCCTTGCTTCTGCCAGCAGCAAAGCCGCTTGCTGGATTGTTGATGAGTCACCAGTGAAATGGGGCGATATCTGCGTGATCCCTGGAATCCGATCTTCGGCATCAATGTGGCGCATTGTAAATTCCCACGGGATGGCGACCATCACTGGACCGTTAGGCGGCGCGATCGCCTCTTTGAACGCACGCTGTAAAACCAGCCCAATTTCCTCGGGTGTCCGAACCTCATGTGCCCATTTCGTGTACTGCCGTGCCAGATCAACGAGGTTTGAGGCCAAGAGTGGCTCTTGTGTTACTAACTCATTTTGCTGCTGGCAACAAAGTATTACTAAGGGGACATGCGATCGCCAGGCGTTGAAAAGATTACCGATGCTATGAGCGATACCCGGTGTAACGTGGACAACAACAACGCCTGGTTTGCCGCTCATCCGTGCCGAACCCATCGCTGCACCGATGGCGATGTTTTCATGCAAACATTCAATGTATTGGACTTCATTTTCTGGATATGATGTGCCATCAATAATTGGAATTTCGTTTGTACCTGGTACACCAAAAATGTAGTGAATGCCTATCTGACGCAGAATGTCGAAGATGTAGTCGCGAGTCCAGCGTTCTGGGTGTTGTATAGTCTTATTTGTCATACTTTATTATGCAGATTATGCCAAAACGGTAATAAATCAAAAACGCAAACCTGATTTTGTCAGCCATAAATCGAAGAAATACAGCTCCGCTTCTAAAGCACGCTTAATATTTTCTGCCTGCCGAAAGCCGTGCTGTTCACCGTCAAAGAGAAAATAACCTACAGGAATATTTTTACCGCGCAACGCCTCGACGATTTTCTCCGTTTGGTTGGGAGGAACAATTCGATCTTCATTGCCTTGAAAAAATATCAGGGGCGAAGAGAGTTTGTCAGCATGATGCACAGGAGAGCGTTCTTCATAGAGGTCACGTCGATCTGGATAAGGGCCAATTAACCATTCGAGATAGTGCGACTCAAATTTGTGCGTATCCCGAACCAAAAGCTCTAAATCACTAACGCCATAAAAACTGGCTCCTGTTTTAAAGAAATTGCGAAACGTTAAGGCGCTTAATGTTGTATATCCACCAGCACTTCCTCCTGTTATAGCTATCCGTTGGCTATCAACTAAATTTTTTTGAATGAGATACTTCGCTGCATTGATACAGTCATCAATATCAATAATTCCCCATTTTCCTTTCAGGCGATCGCGGTACTCCCTACCGAATCCAGTGCTACCACCATAGTTAACGTCAACAATTGCGATCCCTCGACTTGTCCAGAATTGTTTTGACAAATTTAAAGTATCGTCAGATGCTGCGGTAGGACCACCATGACACATCACTAATAGAGGAGGTTTACTTCCAGCAGGTGCAATATACTCAGGATTTTTGGGAGGGTAAAAAAAGGCGTGCGCTGTCAACTCTTTCTCAGTGGGGAACTCAATAGCTTCAGAAGTAGAAAAATAAGGTTGCCATTGCTGGTTTTCTTGAGTAGACCGACGTAGGATTTCAACTTCGTAAGTCTTTAAGTCAATCTGAACTAGCGCCGAGGTCATAGTGGGTGAACCTGCAATAGCCACAACCTTTCCGGGTGTAGCACGAACAGCTGTGAAATAAGTAAACGGTGTATCGATAGGCTTAAGCAAACCCGTCAAAAGGTCAATGATTCCTAGTATCCACCTTCCTCCTTTTGCATAAGTGCAGACGATATGGTTGGCAGATACAAATGCATAGGTAGAAGTTCCAAACTGCCAAGGAGGCTGACCGAACTCAGCCTCATCCAAAAGAACTGGTTCAACTTTGCCATTCACAAATTTATAGAGGTTCCAGTAACCGCTCCGGTCAGAAATGAAGTAGAGTACACCATCCGGCGACCACTTTGGTTGTAATATTGATTCTGCTGAACCACCTGCAACTTTTTGTGAGTTCTCCAGTTTCCCCTCATCTGTGCAATTAGCAATCCATAATTCTGTGGCTACCCAAGGCATATTTGGATGGTTCCAGGTTAGCCAGGCAATTTGCTTACCATCATGAGTCAGTCGAGGAGATGAATAAAAATCATTACCTTGAACTAGAGACTCCAATTTCCTACTGTCAGCAACCGCAACAATAGAATTGACAGGCTCACAGAGTTCATTTGTATGATCTTCTTGGATGCAGATAATTCGATTCCGAGCCACATCGTAATCACCATCTGCGTATCGCTTTTTCTCATCAGGTGTCAATGGCTGGGGGGTGTCTATATTAGTTTGTCGATAAATCCGTTGATCGTTGAAGTTTGAGAAATATGTAACTCCGTCCTTCACAACAAAAGCACCACCTCCATATTCGTGGACTAGTGTTCTAGCACTGAAACCCTTTGGAGTAATATCGACAATTTCGCCATTGGCAGTTCGTCTGACAATTACATATCGACCTTTTTCTGATGGTCGTGACTCGATCCAATAAACGTCCTTGCCATCTAACGCTACTTCTTGAATATTAATCGTTTCAGCAACGATAGCGTCAGCAGTAATAAGAGACTTCCAGAATCCATAGGGGGATTCCAGGGGTTGTGGTAAATCCATACTTGTAATTACTTATAGTATTTTTAACAAAATTTGCTAGGAAGTATCTCCCCATAGCAAATGTCGGATAAAAATCTATTTGTCGTGTTATGAAATTAATGTCGTTAAACTTTTAAATTGATGGAATTTTCATCCCAGCTATGTTGTAGCACTTTGGATTCCTTAGAACAACGGCAGGTTAAAAAGACTTATGCTGCGTATAATGGACTAATGCTTGATATAGCGTAACTAGGCAGGGTGGATTGTAGAGCGGTACTAATGTGTTAACAACGACAAATAATTTGTTATTCGACAAAAGAACAAGCTCAATAAATAGTTACTAGTATTTTCAAGATTATATGAATGCTATAAAAGTGAATGTAATAGTATAAACTTCTTTACAAAACGCGATGTGCGACTTATTCCTGCATTTCTCACAAGCGCTGCGATGGCTACACCCGCCGCAGGCATCGCACTTTTCATAATCCTTACCCAGAATATGTTTCGGGCATTGTTGACAGTTTATTTTTTGATGCAGTGTGAAAAACCAAAATCTAGATTTTATAAGGCTTTGAGAATTCTGGTGAGAAATACGGCTATGTTTCGTTACAAAAGGCTGGTGTACGAATGATTGAAAAGAAAAATCCCACAATCCTCATCTGGAGAGAGATAAATCGTCACCAGTGATTAGAATGAGGGAAAGATGTTTTCTATTGAAGAGTTTATCGTTGCCGTATTTTGTTGTATTGACAACTTGCAAATTGAAATTACCTAAATCTACCCAATAAAGAGACGAGGTTTGTCTTAATTAGTATCATTTTCAGCAATACTATACCTTTGGCTTACTTATCCTCTAACTTTAGTTAGAGGATTAAGTCTTTGAGCTTATCATAATGAAATTATGTATCGAAACATGATTCAGATATCAAATACCCAATTTTTTAAGACTAGACATCTCCAGAAATGATATGAAGGCGAACAACCCTTCGCCCCCAATACGGTTCGGTTAAAGGTATTGGTTTTAAATACATCCTTTACGCAATACCTGCAAGCCCATTCCCCAGACCACACTCGATTGTGAAAAATGCTTATCCGAACCGTATTACGTTCGCCCCTACTAAGGATTTTGAGCAACGCAGAATCAATTATTCGGGATGTCTACTTAATAACTATTGGGAATTCAGAATGTTGCTCGATGAATGGGATTAGCTTTCAGTATTAAAGTTTTTCTGTCTAACTGTGAGAATTAAATTACGGGCTTAACAATAGTTTTGGTTCTACTACTTATTTAGCTCCTAATTTTAATAGATAAAACTAGGATTTAGGTATCTCTACAGATATTAAACATCTTAACTGAAGCTAATCACAAACTACTACATAAGCGATACTTGATAATGCTTAAAAAGCATAATTACCATATAAAGAGGGATAATTATGACCACTGAATCGGCGGCTAAACCAATCACGCCCAAATTTGATAACTTCCAGACTCTTGCTACTGAAAAGGGAGCTGTTCGCGCTGTAGCAGAGAAAATGTTTGACTTGCCTGCACAAATAAATCCACCTATACTTGGTTCTCGCACGCGTATTTGGAAGCAAGATCCTTCTGTAACAGAACTAAAATTGCCAAGAACTGTTTATGTTCACACCGAAGTAAACGATGGGCCTAGTGACTCCCAAATTAGAATAAAGGGTGTTGTGCCTGTTCCTGCGGATGTTAATCGAGATTTTTTACCAGACCCTGCTGCAAATGTGGAAGCTTTCGACGCGGTACATACTTATACTGTTGTGCGTCAAGTTCTTACTTTCTATCAAAGAGTATTGAAGAAAAAGTTGAATTGGCAGTGGAGTCAAGATAATGGTGAGCAAGCAATCAATGTTTATCCTCATGCAGGAGAAACGGCAAATGCCTTTTATAGCCGTGAGGAAAAAGCTTTAAAGTTTTTCTATTTCACTCCCTTTAAAGATTCAAATTTAACCTCGAAAGTTTTTACTTGTCGTTCACTAGATATTGTTGCCCACGAAACTGGACATGCAATATTAGACTCGCTAAAGCCTGAATGGATCTTATGGAATGCACCAGCACAAACAGGAGCCTTGCATGAGTCATTTGGTGATTTGACATCTATCTTTTTGATTCTGTCTCAGTTGGATTTGGTCGAGTATATTGTCGCGGAGACGAAAGCAGATTTACATCAAAAGAATATATTGGCTGAACTAGCAGAGGAATTTGGACTGGCTTTTAACTTACGTAATGGGTTGCGAAATGCAGATAATAACTTAAAACTCAGTGAGGTTACTCCTGAGGTACATGACTTGTCTCAGGTATTTACAGGAGGAGTATTCGACACTTTGGCAGATTTGTTTACATCACGCAGAGATCCCTATGTGCAAGATAGTGCCGAAGTTCTCTACCAAACTGGGAAATATTTGGGTGAAGTTGTGCTGCGTGCTATCATTGAGTCCCCAAACACTAATGCCAGCTTTGCAGATGTAGCTAATGCCATGATTAAAATTGCTCAAACAGACGGCAATCACGATTACGCTAAATTTGTACAGAAAAACTTTGAATTTCGGGAAGTTTTGGGATCAAAAGCTTTTGGGACTCACATTGATTTATCCAATTTTGGTATGTATCCTAGTCGTCGTTGCGCTTGTGGGACAATGCAGCATCCACAATATAGACCAAAGGCTGCTCACTTGAATGGCACTAACACAGATGGAATGGTCAAGACACCATAGGTGTAGGAGAGCAAAGAAGCACGGGAGAAAGAAGAAGCTCCACGAGTATCTGAGTCGAATGTCATGAACAAAAGCTGAAATCTTTACCAGGGCAGGGTGTAGGGAAGTTGTTGATTTGTAAGTATTATTTGGTTCTTAGTATTTTCCCTTACATCCCTACCCCTTACACCCTTACGCCCTTACCCCCGAAAACCAGCTATATTAAGGGTTGTGCTTTTTAAGCGTGCCATTCGCATTTGAGCCAAAGGGATAAATTCTCTTCTTCCCCTCTGCTCCTCTGCAACCCTTACACTCATTACACTACTTGCTTTTAGACTTAACTTAGTGCCATTCACTCCTCACTCCAATGGAAAAAATGACAAGCAAGTTTAATTTCCCCTCTCTTTAAGAGGATGGCAAGGAGAAGAAGCAAGTGTGAAGTATAAAGTGTATGACCGCTCTCCTGTATGAAGCATTTATTTTTATATCTTTTGTCTTTCATCCTTCTTCTTTTTCTTGCTAATCAGCCAATAAGTGAGGCTTACTCAACTATGAAAGTTAAGTTTGTTCAGTCAGGAGGATACGCAGGCTTGAGAAGGGGTTGTGAAGTGGATACAAACTTACTTCCAAGCAACGAAGGGGCTAAGTTAAAGTCTTTAGTGGAACAAAGTGGCATTCTACAAAAAGCTAAAAGTAATCACGCGCCACATGCCCGCGACTTGTTTAACTACAACATTACTGTTGAAACGGCTGAGGGCGAGAAGTGCAATGTCTCATTTGATGACTTGAGCTTACCTGAAGGTATACAACCATTGCTTAACTATCTCCAAAATTGTGCGTATCCACTTACGCCTAATGTGAATTAGGAAAAAAGGCAATCTTTGTCATAGTGGATGATTTGTATCAAAAGCAAGTAAAAAGTTTTTTAGCTTAAGTTTCTGTACGATTGCTACCAGAAAGCCTCATTTAATAAAGAGCATTGTAAATAATTTTGAGAAGTTAAATTATGAGTGAAAACACCCATAATGTTATTTTTTTTGACATAGGCGGTACTCTTGGATCTCCAAGAATTTCACCCTTTCCCTATCGCCTTGAAGGTTTAGATGTTTATCCTTATGTGCCTGATATACTACGGCAGTTGCGTGAGCGCAACAGTCGCATCGGAATCATATCGAATATCGGCGATGATAAACCCGAAAACGTAAAGAGAGTGCTGGAAAAGTGCCAAATTTATGATCTTTTCGATTCTGATCTAATTATTTATGGTGCAAAAAACTCTTCAGAAATCTTTCAGTTTACAGCACGTCAAGCAGGCCATTCTGATACTCCGAACCAGTGTCTATTTGTTGGTGAGGATAGTCATGAGCGAAGTTATGCAATACAAGCTGGTTGGCGTGTAGTTCCACATCCTTGTCTAGTTTGGGACGTGCTCAATGGTAGCCATTTAAGGTATATTCGCATAACTGTCCCAAGCGATCGCAGTGAACAGGGATGGCAGCAAGTCATTAAATCTTTACCTGTTGTACCTTTGTATGTGACTGGTGACAAAGGAAATCAGGTTTATGCGATCGCCACAAGCCAAGCGGCGATGAGACTTGATGATTTGGGATTTGCAGTAGATCGCTTGGGTAGTGAAGACGATCCCCTGACTACAGAAGTTTATTTACTACGGGACGATCTTCAAAAAAGCACTGGCTTTCTTAACCCACAAGGAAGATCAACGGAATTTTTTGCTAATGATGAATCCTCTAAAATGGTTTTGGCTTCTTCAACCGAAGGTCTTTTCGTTGCCTTACCATCAGATCGCTCAGTGGAGGACTATCATTTTGAGAACGCCCAACACGGACATAATCTGAAACTACTGCCCGATCTTAGTTTGCTCGAACCATTTGGAGAAGGTAATAATGCGAGAACTGCTGGCTTTTTAACCTCCCCTACCACTGAGCCATCCTTAAATCAGGCTGAATTAGACAAATTTAAAGCCATTACACCTGACAAAATTCGCAGCCATGTGGAAAGGTATGCAGGGATCAAACCTCTCAATGAGCAGCAGAGAATTATCAAAAGCCGACATATTCACAGTCCAGATATGCCGTTGGTTACAGAAGCATTAGCACAAGACCTAAAAAGCATTGGGGGAGATATTTTTAGTGTCAGAATGAATCCGTTTGTCCACGAAGGACGGGAGTTATACAACGTCGAGGCAGAAATTCAAGGCAGTCAATCACAGGAGATAGTTCTAGTTACTGCCCATTTAGATTCTACTGCTGCCAGTGATAGGCCTTACGATGCCAAAAATGATCCTGCCCCCGGTGCCGATGATGACGCAAGTGGAGTTGCTGCCGTCTTAGGCCTTGCTGAGGTGATCAAAGAGCTTAATTCCTTTAAACCATCAAAGAGAACAATTCGCTTTGTCCTCTTTAATGCCGAGGAGCATGGCTTAGTTGGTAGCCAAGCTTACGCCAGAACGCAAGCGGCGATCGCTGCTCCCATTGTTGGCGTGTACCAGATGGACATGATTGGTTACAACATCGAAGCTCCTCGTTCCTTTGAAGTTCACGTTGGTTATGCAAAATGCGACGACGTGCAGCGGCGATCGCTCGTTCTCGCCCAACGTCTTGAACGGCTAGTTTCTGTTCTTTCTCCCAGGCTAGAACATCCTCAAATCTATACCCAACCCGACCCTGCCGAGGGTAGGAGCGATCATGCAAGTTTCCATCAACGGGGCTACGCAGCTTGCATTACGTCTGAGGACTTTTTCGTAGGTCCCGATCTAACATCACCCGAAGCTGAACCCAACGTCAACTATCACCGAAAGGAAGATAAGTTTGTGGATTTTGACTATGCGGCTGATATTGCCCGCGTAGTTGGTGCTGCTGCATGGGTGACAGCAAATGCTTAATTTGGGATCAGCCCATAGAAGGTTATTAAAACCTAGTTTTTTCCTTGTTCTTTAACTTCCGCTTTCTCATTACAAAAAGGTTAGGTATGCACAATGGTACATTCTATTGACCGTCGTAACTTCAGCACAAATCGTGCGACTCCAAGCCGTATTGATGAACTCAGCCGAAATGCGTCATTTGTTTCTAATGAGTTGCCTGGAGACCATACTGTTAGTGTCGCTTATTTGAATTCACTCACAGGTACGCCCAACACTCTCGTTTCAAACAATGCCCCAAGTACAGATGGATCGCTGATTGATCGAGCATTAAACTTTGTTAGCCAAACCAGTGCTGCTTTCGGATTTGCTCCCAGCGAACCAGTCGAATTTGTCCCGGACCCGACCATTGAAACAACTAGTGCTGATAGTCGCGCCGTTCACTTACAACAAACTTATCGTGGTATTCCTGTCTTTCAGATGGTTCGTACCGTTCGGTTTTCTCCTAACCAGGAGATTAATGAAGTCGTCGGAAATAACGTCAATCTCCCAACTGGGATTAATATTGCGCCGCAAATTGATGTTACCCAAGCCGTAACATCTGCTGCTGCGTATATCGCTAACCCCAATGAAACTGAGGAGATGAGAGACGGTTGGGGACAGCCAATAACCCCTATCAGCGTGGACTTGTCCGATTACAACCCGCGAGTGCTAGTTACTTTTCCCATGCCGAGTCAACCGACAGTCTTGGATCAGGACTTACGCAACTGGCACAGTGCGATCGCAATTTTATAGTATTTACGTACTATGTCAAAGTGGCGTACCTAGAGGACATTGCTGAAATTAATAACAGTAATTAGCTGTGTTAAGTATTTTTCAAATCATGAGAAAATGAGTTGAGTATTCAGAAAATAAATCTTGTAGTTTATGAGATTTACAAAACTTAACTATTGCCAGTACTTGTTAAGTAGTCAGATTAATTATACTCTGACAAATTTGGCAGAGCATTTAGAGCAGATTAGTCATGATAAAATTAACCGTTATCTTAAGAATGAAAAGTTAACACCACGTTTACTTTGGGATAATGTTAAAGATATCTTACAAGTGAGTGATAGCGCATATCTAGTTTTTGATGACACAGTACTTGATAAACGATACGCCACAGAAATAGAGACCAGTAAAAGGCAGTATAGTGGCAACCAACATGGTGTAATCCAAGGTATTGGGCTAATAAATTGTATATATGTCAATCATGAAATCGGAAAGTTTTGGATAGTTGATTATCGGATTTATGACCCAGATAGAGATGGAAAAAAAAAGATAGATCATGTTACAGAGATGCTGCAAAACCTTATATATCATAAGGCTTTACCGTTCCAAGCTGTCTTAATGGATACTTGGTATGCAACAAATAAATTGATGTTATATATTGATGGATTAGGAAAATATTATTATTGTCCTCTGAAACGTAATAGACTTGTTGATGATACGGCAGGTCAAAAAAATTATCAAAGAATTGAATTGTTATCTTGGGATAGCCAGGAGTTAAAATCAGGTAAAATAATTAAAATAAAAAAGTTTCCCCAAGCTACAAAAGTGAAGCTCTTCCGGGTAACTGTCTCGACCGACAGAACGGATTTTATCGCTACTAACGATTTATCTCAAGATTCTACGGACGTTGTACAAAAAGTGTGTAAGGTTCGATGGAAGGTTGAGGAGTTTCATAGAGAATTAAAACAAGTAACTGGTATTGAATCGTGTCAATGTCGCAAGGGACGTATTCAAAGAAACCATATTGCCTGTGCTATTTTAGTCTGGCTTCGACTCAAACATTTAGCTTATCAAAGCTACCAAACAATTTATCAAATTAAACATGGATTATTATCCAATTATTTAGTTCAGCAACTAAAACGCCCGAATGTTCCCATGTTTATTGTCTAGTTGTTTGGCGCTCGGTGCGGCGCAGCCGCACCGTCGTTTGTGACAGTTGCGTAAGTCCTGTTGAAATAAAAATAATGACAAACGCAAGAATATTTAGTATCAATTATAATATCTAAATAAAAATTATTATTTCAA
Source organism: Nostoc sp. ATCC 53789 (assembly GCF_009873495.1). Classification (GTDB taxonomy): domain Bacteria; phylum Cyanobacteriota; class Cyanobacteriia; order Cyanobacteriales; family Nostocaceae; genus Nostoc; species Nostoc muscorum_A. The sequence goes on from NZ_CP046703.1 coordinate 578,851, forward strand.
TTTAAGTGCAACTTAGCGAACTCAGCCTATTTCAAACTTTTCGGCGTAGCCTGCAATTGGTAATTCAGTCAGCAACTACTGAGTTACGCACTCTTATATTTTTAACTTTAATTAGTGGTTCTAGCCCAGCAATTTCACTGTTTCTCAACAAAATTATTATTGACCAAATCTCCCATTTATTAGGGAAATATACAACAGTAAGCTCGCTCATTCTTATCCTACAGGAGCCAATCTTACTTGGGAGCATTGGAGGATTAATACTACTTAATTTATTAACCGAATCAATGAATGCGATCGCTAGCTTGGTTTTTTCTTCTCTGCGCGATCGCGTTCAAGGTTTCGCTCAAAGTATTGTGCTGAATAAAGTTGCCAATTTTGCGGATATCGCGTTATTTGAAACCCCCGAATTATTGAACTTGGTTCAACTGGCAGAAACAGGAATAGAACGGCTCAAGGAACTATCCTTGCTTGTAATTACAACTTTGCATGGTTTTTTTATTTTAATTCCTGCTATTTTGCTCTCTGGCTCAATTACTTGGTGGATACCGTTAATTTTATTTACCTCTGCTACACCAGCGATTTATGTGGAATTGACTTACCGCAAAAAAAGCTGGGAAGTCGAAGAAACTCAGGCGAGTCTTGTCCGCCAAATGAACTTGCATAGGGATGTCTTAGTGGGTGAAGCTTATGCCAAAGAATTACGCTTATTTCAGCTACAGCCTTTATTGCTGGATCGGTGGCAAAATCTTTTCCAGACCATGTTTAGATCGATGCAGCAAATCCGCAAAAAAGGGATGGTGCTGGTAATCACTTGGTCAATGGTGAATGGATTAGGAACCGCTTTACCCTATATTTATGTTGTTATAGGAGCTTTACGTGGGATTTATACTTTAGGAGATTTAGCACTTTATGCAGGTTTGATCCTACAAGTACGCCAGAGTTTGTTTTTACTGATTAATAATGGGTCTAACTTGTATGATGTGGTTTTGGGGACTCGTCCGATTTTACAATTATTAGAACTGAAGCCGAAATTGCGGTTATCGTTAGCCTCAAGGGAGGATACTGCGGCTAAATTGTCGTTGACACCAAGAGTGATCGCCCAGCACCAGGGAATCCAAATCAAGAACTTATCTTTTTCTTATCCAGGTAGCGACAGCAAGATTCTGGACAACATCAACCTCACAATTCAGCCGCATCAAACGATCGCCTTAGTTGGGGAAAATGGTGCGGGGAAAACAACTCTGGCTAAGTTACTCTGTCGCCTGTACGATCCAGGAAGTGGCGAGATTTTGTGGAATGGACAGGATTTACGGGAAATTGACTTGGTACAGCTATACTCACGCCTTGCTGTGGTGATGCAAGATTACGCTCGTTTTCCAGCTACAGTGTGTGAAAATGTGGGTTTTGGGTACTTATCTGCGTTACAGGATGTTAACGCCATCAAAGAGGCACTGAGGGCAGCTGGAATTGCCAAGGTAGTGGACAATCTGCCGCAAGGCTTAGAGACACTATTAGGTAAGCAATTAGCCGATGGCGTGGACTTATCAGGAGGACAGTGGCAAAGAATCGCGATCGCTCGTGCGCTGATGCGATTATCCTCAGCAGAACTATTAATTTTGGACGAACCGACAAGCGCACTAGATCCGAAAACTGAGCATGAAATTTACCAGCTTTTACGTACCATTGCTGCTAATAAAATGGCTGTTTTCATCAGTCATCGTTTAGCTTTATCCAAACTGGCAGACCAGATTATTGTTTTAGAAAATGGCAAGATTATAGAAACAGGAAGTCATGAGGAATTAATAGTAAGAGGTGGACAATATCATCTTATGTTTAGCCGTCAAGCAAGTAGCTATCAATAGACCGAACTATCAAATTAAGGTTGGGTAATTTAACTTTCAAAAAAGCTTAATTAACTTTATTCCTAAATTATTAGCTGCAACTTCAACAAAACGTCTCTTTATTTATTGCACTTTACTAAAAGTTATTGCTCACAAGGCTGTTCCTGACCGCCCGGCTAGAAATGAACCACGAGTCCGTAAACGTCGTCCCAAAATTTACCACTTGATGACGAAACCCCGGCATGAATTACGCAAGCAATTGCAAACGGCTTAAACCACAAGCGTTTCGGCTTTTCTTAGTGCCATTCGATCCAGTAGTAAATCAATCCTCCAATCCGGGCAAGGTAGCGATCATACCAGCGAGGGATGCGGCAATCAGCAGATGGTGCAGTTCATTCCAGGACTCTGCAAAATGCACCTTTAGCCAGTCAGATTTGCGCCACCAGCCCATCGTTTCATAGAGGTGTAAAACGGAGGTGAAAGCAAAATAGGGTACACGGGCAACGGTTTCCAGTACAAAAAATCGTGCAAAGACGCGATCGCGGCCCTGATAAAAGGTATTCAACAAGGTTTCCAAAAAATTAACGAGCAGTCGGATCATGATGTTTAGTGTCTTAGTTTTTTGAAGCGATGTCCTGCATGAGCTAGAGTGAATGCGTCTAGTAGTTCGCCAAGTGAACTTGGCGGGGTAAAGGGAAAGGGGGAAAGGTTTCAAATCCCTTACCCCTTACCCCTTCCCCTTTCCCCAGCCATCACGCAGCATTTTTGGGTTGGCAGACTACTAGGTCAATGTTTGGAGTTGGCAACCTGTTCAGAAAGCGTCAATAAAAAGGCGAGGTTAGTTGCTGCTTTAAGCGCGTGGCGTGCGTTGGCGGGTATAAAAGCAAAGACTCCAGATTCTAGAACAATCTCTTGATCTTCCAGCGTCAGCACGCCTTGTCCTTCAATCACATTCACAGTCGCATTGCGAGGATTGGTATGTTCTGCAATGGTCGATTCTGCCGCCAGAGATATCAGTGTATAGCGGCAGTTTCCATCTTCTAGCAGAACCTTACTTTTAGCTCCATGCTGGGGATACTCAATGATGTCCGCCCAACGAATTTTGGTTATCTTCAATGAGAGTATGCTTGTAGTCATGGGATGATTCCTTTGTTGCAGAGAGATTAATTTGAGCGACAAAGACACTTATAGATTAGACTTCTTTCAGAAGTGGGGAAGGGGGAAAGGGAAAAGGAATAAGAAAAAACCTTTACCCTTTAACCTTTACCCTTTTCCCACCTCTTGCAAAAGTTACTTTTGCAAGAGGTTCATTGAGTGTCTGTATTGAATTATGGAAAGACAATTTTGGCGATCGGCGCATGACCTAAGAAAATATGGGCAGCCGGTCTCAGGACACTTTCAGAATAGATAATCTTTTGAATGTCCAGGCTGGGCGCACGTTTGGCGGTGGCATTGTAGGTGGCGATTTCTCCTTTTAGGCTGAAATCGCTCTGAGTGAGGTAGTGGTCATTGTCGTGCATTCCCTGGAAAATAAAGTTATAGATGGGGTTAAGTCCCATCGTTGTGTCGTAATTATCGGGAGATACCCAGAGATGACTTTGCTTGATGTCAGTAAACATCTCTGCGGCATTGTTATAGCGCTCGTACCATGAGAATTCTAGATTGAGCGGGGTACTCTGAAACTCACCCCAGAGCCAATCACACAGTTCTGCGAGTGTTGCAAATTGAGTTTGTAAATCGCTTAGGTGAACATCAACGTGAGTGATGCGATCGCTGAATCGGCTCAGGCTCTCTTCCACTACACCACTAACCTAAGTTGCTAGTGCTTCGTGACCTTGGATGTTATGGCCGGTATGGATTTGGATTTGCACGATGTTCTCCTGTTGTAATTGTGATTGGCTTAGTTTCGAGCCTTCAGGTTAATCTCACTTAAAGTAATCTGCAACTATTGCAACCAAGTATCTGGCGATCGCTTCCAGCAGGCGGTTACGCCATCGCAAAAAAAGTGAGGCTATCCTACCTGAACTTCCTCCTCAGTTTGAACCTTTGCTAAAGCCGCTTTTAGATTTGCTTCCTCGACCTCCGCAAAATCCCTTATTAGTTCCCTTGTTTTTCACTAGAACATAAAACATCGAATACTTCTTGTATCTTGCTAGGTAAATAAGTTAAATTTCATCTACCACTTTTGAATGTTTTATCAGAATCTGTATAATTCATACGATTTAAGTATTGCAGTTGCAGCAGGTGGTATCAGTGGCTACGCTAAGGTTAATTCAAAAATCTCTGCTAGTGTGGCAGGGACGGCAATAGCTTAACTTCTTCCATTCTTGGACAAAAGGATCTTCCACTTGGTTTTCCACGAATTATTGATTCAGAACAGGAATAGCAGAAAAATATGAGTAAGCTCATCTTAATTACAGGCATAAGTAAAGGTCTAGGTTATGCGATGACCGAGGGTTTTATTCAACAGGGGCATACTGTTATTGGTTGCGCCCGTTCATCAGATGAAATCGATAAAATACGCCAAAAGTTTAGTGCGCCCAATGATTTCACATCTGTAGATGTAGCAAATGAACAGCTTGTAAAAAAATGGGCACTAGACGTACTTCAAAAATATGAACCGCCAGATATATTAATTAATAATGCGGCAATTACTAATTATCCAGCACCTTTGTGGGAAATACCATCTGAAGAATTTTCTGATCTTATAGATATCAATATCAAAGGAGTAGCGAATATAATTCGCCATTTCGTACCAGCAATGGTGAAAAAGAAACGGGGTATTATTGTTAACTTTAGTTCCGGCTGGGGACGTTCGACTTCAGCCCAAGTTGCACCATACTGTGCTTCCAAGTGGGCAATCGAAGGATTAACTCGTTCTTTGGCACAAGAATTGCCAACTGGTATGGCTGCTATACCCCTCAATCCAGGTATTATTCATACAGATATGCTTTCTATTAGCTTTGGAGAAGAAGCTGCTAATTATACACCCGTGTCCGATTGGGTATTGAAAGCTGTTCCGTTTATTCTCAATTTAAAACCCAAAGATAACGGGATTCCCTTGACTATACATTAAAGAGTGAATCTCAATTGCGTAGGCGTAGCCCGTCGTAGACATCGTTGCCATTAGGAGCCGACAGTTGAATCATCTCAGTAAAACGTGAATACTTAACTGCATCAGTAGGGGGATAATCTGCCGACACTGCAAGTAACCCAATTTTGATATCCTCGAAATAAATCACACCCCCAATACGTCCTTCAATTTGGAAAGCTCCATGAAATAAATGATATGGAGCTATGTAGATCAGCAAAAAGTCACTAATATTTATTGCCCTGCTAAACATCTGCTGACAAGTTTTTTGGAGGACAGCATCTAGATATTCATTATGGGCAGGTTCACCCAGGTCAGTAAATTCCGGCCAATCTGCAAAATGATCCATATAAAATAGCCAGATATCGGACAAGTCTGCGTCATTTGTCAGTTTTTGCTTAAGTGACTGCAATCGGTCGATATTCATATTGTGGCAAACAGACAGTACTGTTAAAAAGTTATCAATTATTTTTGCGTGAATGGGGGATTGTTGAGCCGGCTGGTGAATTAGCTGGTTTGCCTTTCCCTATTAATGCTCAGATGCTGCGGCATGGAACAGGTTATCCCAAGGCGAATCGAGGCGATGAAGTTTGTAGATGCTGAGTTATCATTGTCTACTCTTACACTTGTACACTTAACCGTATTTTCTCGTAATTTCTTTCAAAAATCAAATAGGATTCCTATCTTAAGAAGTTAATATAAAGCCGTCAATTTCCTATATGAAGGTTAGTTAAATGTTTGCTCAACTGTCTTAACTGTCTACCTTATTATCTTCTTAACTGTCTTAACTGTCTTAACTGTCTTAACTGTCCACCTTATTATCTACTTAACTGTCTTAACTGCTATTGCATTTTATTGACAAAACTGAGATTATTTAAAAGATTTAGGTTAAACAGACTAATTTCATAAAATTTGTACTTTAATACAACAATAATTTATAGATATTATCTATAGTAAATTGATATAACAAAAAAAAGGCTGTTCCTAAATTAATTGATATAAAATAAAAGCAAAATTTATATTTTGCAATATGAAACAGAGTAGTGTTTACAATAGCTTTTCGGTTGCCTAAATTATAGATTAGTAAGTATAAACTTGTAATTTTTAAGTATATTTAAATTATAGTAAAGAGTGTAAAAAATGAATTTTTTAGAAGAAGATAGTTTATTTTTGAAGAAAATACAACAACTAAAAACTAAACTTGAATTAGTTTTATTGGAGAAAGCTCCATTAAAGGAATGCACAGTGATTGTGAATAAAACATATCCACTGGAAGTTGTAACATATATTGTTTCAAGCTCAAATAACTCGCTAAAGCAAATTTGCTCTTATCTTCAAAATGTGTCCGGGGAAGCATTATTACCCAAAGCCATAGTACCAGTATCATATATACCTTTAACTGCCACAGGAGAGGTAGACGAATTGGCTCTGATGAACATTCCTATTGTTGATGAAAGTTTAATTGAGCAAGTAGAAAAGCAATTAAACTCGCATCACAAAATTGAACAGGCAGTGGTAGTGGTGCAGGAGTTGAGAAAGAATATCCCCTCACTCCATTTATCGGATTTGATCCCAGATTGGCAAGACAAGAATGCGATCGCCGGAGGCGGGGTTTTGCCCATCGCTAACGTTGTCCCAATTCCCATAGGCTCCCAAGCCAATACACAACAACATTTCTCAGAGCCAAAGCCACTTGCCATCAGCCACGGCGGTATTCTACCGGATGATCCCAATGCACCTATTACCTTGCCCGAAGTTTTGCAAACAGCCGCGCAACAGGTTAAAAGTGCGGGAATTATTTACCTGTTGCCCGATGGCACAGAACTACGCCAATCATACGCTGAGTTACTGGAAGTTGCAGAGCGGATTCTTGCTGGTTTGAGAAAGTTGGGACTTAAGCCAAAAAACAAAGTCATATTGCAGATGGAACTTAGCCGTGACATTATTCCCGCTTTTTGGGGCTGTATATTGGGAGGCTTTGTCCCCGTAATCATGGAAGTGCCACCGACTTATAGAGAATCAAACAAGGTGGTGGATAAGCTTTGTCATATTTGGCAGTTCTTAGATAGTCCAGTTATCTTAACTACAGAAGCTCTCAAACCAGAGATAGAATTTCTATCAGAATGGCTACCAGTAGAACGCATCAAGATAGGCACAATTGAAGTATTAAAAAACAATACTGCCAGTAAACAATATCACCATAGTCAACCAGATGAGGTAGCTCTTTTCAACCTGACTTCTGGCAGTACAGGAATACCAAAATGCGTTCAATTGACTCATCAAAATCTCATTGCTCGCGCCAAAGGGGCTAACCTACTTAATCAACACGAGTCAGAAGATGTAATTTTGAATTGGCTGCCGTTCGATCACATTGGCAGCATTTCCGACTGGCATATTCGTGGTGTGGAATTGGGTTGCACGCTGGTTTATGCACAGAAAGAATATATTTTGGGTCGCATTCTCAACTGGTTGGATTTAATTAATAAATACCAGGTTACTCATAGCTGGGCACCCAACTTTGCTTATGCGATAGTTAATGACTCTCTCAAACAAGAACCAGAACAAAACTGGAACTTATCGTTCGTGAAATTTCTACTGACAGCTGGTGAAGCAGTATCTAGTAAAGCTGTGGAGGATTTTCGAGAAAACTTGGTTGTATATGGACTCAAAGCAACGGCAATTCGCCCAGCCTTTGGTATGGCTGAGATGGGTTCGGGAATTACATATTATCAGCCCCTTCAGGAAGCACCTTTGTTGTTCCATAGAGTAGACAAATCTATATTGCAAGGTACTATTAAACGAGTAGAAACAGACCATCCAAATTACAGTACTTTTACCGATTTAGGCTCAGTCATTCCTGGAATTACCATTCGCATAGTAGACGAGCAAAACTCTGTATTAAGAGAAGACACCATAGGGCGTTTGCAAGTTAAAGGCGATGCAGTTTCTCCAGGATATTACAACAACCACAATGCCAACAATCAATCTTTTTTAAAAGATGGCTGGTTTGATACTGGAGATTTAGGATTTATTACCAACGGACAATTGGTGGTTACTGGTCGTGCCAAAGAAACTATTATCATCAATGGAGCCAACTACTACAGCCATGAAATTGAAGCAGTAGTTGAAGAAATTGCAGAAATTGAAGTGTCCTACACTGCCGCTTGTGCAGTATGCAATGCTGATGATGCAACAGAGAAACTGGCTATTTTCTTCAGTTCGCCGATTACAGAAGAAGCAAAACTGCTAGAGCTACTAAAGAAAATTCGCCAAACAGTGGTGAACAAAATCGGCTTAAATCCTGATTATTTAATTTTATTAGCTAAAGAAGATATCCCCAAAACCGTTATTGGTAAAATTCAGCGATCGCAACTTAGCGATCGCTTCCATGCAGGTGAGTTTAACCCGATTCTAAAACGATTAGATATTTTACTAGGCAATACCAACACTATTCCTGATTGGTTTTACCAAAAAGTCTGGCGACCCAAGCAAGCCAAGGCTTTGAAGACTTTATCCTCAAATTTTATAACTATAGTCTTCCTTGACGAGTTAGGGTTGGGGACATTTATTTGTCAGCAACTAGAACAGCAAAACCTACCATGTTTGTGTGTCTCACCTGGTTCATATTTTGCTAAAAAAAGCCCCAATCACTTCTTTTTAGCTCCTGGAAATGCAGATCATTATCAGCTATTGCTTGATACCATAAAAGCAGATAACCTGACAATTGGTCAAATTCTCCATTTGTGGAATTATCAAGAGTATCAAGGAGAAATAAAAAGCATAGAAGCTCTTGAAAAAGCCCAAAGTCAGGGAATTTACAGTTTATTGTTTCTTACTCAAGCCCTAGCAAAAACTCAGAATTTCCAAGATTTAGTTCAGTTATTGTTTGTTTCTAGCTACACCCAGTCTACGCAACCAACAGACAAGATAGCTTATGAAAAATCTCCTGTTCTCGGTGTAATTAAAACTATCCCCCAGGAAATACCCTGGTTAAATTGTCGTCACATCGATTTGACACCAAATTTGATACAGGTGAATGCGAACTATCTTCTACAAGAACTCCAGGTTTTATCAAAAGAGCAAGAGGTAGCTTATCGAAATGGGCAGCGTTTGATTGCAGGTTTAGAAAAAGTTTATCTGGAAGATAAACCAAAGCAAAAACTTCCCTTTAAATCAGGGGGGATGTATCTAATCAGTGGTGGGCTTGGGGGTGTTGTAGTTGAAATTGCTAAATATCTAATTAAGTTTTTTAATGCCAAATTATTATTAGTAGGTCGGACTCATTTACCAAATGAAAATATCACATCCAACGTCTCTACGGAAATATTAGAAAAAGTAAAGCTTTACCAGGAATTAAAGCAGTTGGGATCGGTGGTTTATGAGGCAGTGGATATCTGCGACTTGCAAGCATTGCAACAAGTGGTAGAAAAAGTCAAGGCTAACTGGGGAAGTCAGCTGGATGGGGTGATTCATCTGGCGGGAACTTACCAGGAACAAATGCTAGTGGATGAAACACCACAAAGTTTAGCTGCAATCTTACGACCCAAAGTCTTAGGTGCTTGGGTACTGCATCAAGTTTTAGAGAAGCAAGGACAGGGGGTTTTCATTAGCTTTTCGTCTTTAGCAAGTTTCTTTGGTGGCGCTACCATTTCCGCTTATGCTGCTGCTAACAATTTTTTGGAAAGCTTTAATCAATACCAACGTTCTATTGGTGGGTTGCACAACTATTGCTTTGCTTGGACAATTTGGCATGATACAGGGATCAACAAGGGTTATCAGAGGCAAGAAATCACCCACGCTCAAGGCTTTTATGAGATGAGCCTGCAACAAGGGTTGTATTCCTTCTTGGCTGGTTTATATCATGACCAACCACAGCTGATAGTCGGTTTAGATGGCAGTAATGCCAAAATTCGGCGTTTTACCTCGGAGTTTCCAGGGTTACAGAAATTAACTGCCTATTTCACTACGAGTAACGGTTCTGCCGTACCAGAGCTATCAGATTTTACAGTGCGCGATCGCTTCACAACAACTGTCAACTGTGACTTCGTGCAACTATCACAAATGCCCCTCACTGCTAGCGGCGAAATTAATCGAGAATTATTGGCTAGGGGTATGACTAGTATAGGAGCGATCGCTCCCCGAAACGAAACGGAACGGCAAATAGCTCAAACCTGGCAAGAAGTTTTAGGAATACCCCAAATCGGCATTCACGACAACTTCTTTGAACTGGGAGGAAATTCTTTGCTAGCCTTCCAAGTCATTTCTCGGTTGCGTGAGACTTTTTCTGTTGAATTGTCGCCCAATCGTTTTTTTGCATCGCCTACCGTAGCTGGTTTGGGAGAAAGTCTGGAGGCGCTACAAACTGTTGTCACCAAATGGAATGCAGCTATGGATGACGCAGAAAAAGAATATGAGGGAGGCGTACTATAAATGACAATAATAGAATTTGTATCTTATTTAAATAGTTTAGGCATAAAAATTTGGCTGGAAGGCGGCCAGTTAAATTATCGCGCTCCCAAGGGAGTGATGAACCCAGACCTGAAAAATAAATTGCTAGGGCGCAAATCAGAAATCCTGGCTTTTCTAGAAGAAGCTCAGATTGCAACAGACTCTTCCTTTGAGCCAATACCATCTATAGAACGCTCTGAAGAGTTGCCTTTATCTTTTGCCCAGCAGAGGATGTGGTTTCTCTATCAATTAGAAAGCCAAAGCCCATTTTATAACGAGGGTTTACAGCTGCGCGTTGCAGGTGTACTCAACGTAGAAGCTCTACAGCAAAGTATCAACGAAATCATCTGCCGTCACGAAATTTTACGGACAACATTTCCCGCAGTTGACGGGAAACCCTTGCAAATCATTTCTCCTAGCTTGACAATCAACATACCAGTGCTGGACTTGCAAGGTTTAGAAGAATCAGAAGTACAACAGATTGTCACCAAAGAAGCTCGCCAGCCTTTTGATTTGAGTAATGGCCCTTTATTGCGGGTTACTTTACTGCGCCTGGGATCGGAGTCCCATGTCCTGGTATTGATCATGCACCACATAATCACGGATGGCTGGTCAATGGGGATATTCATCCAAGAATTGTCCACTCTCTACCGAGGTTTTACTCTTAATTCCCCTTTGCTTCTGGCTGAATTGCCCATCCAGTATGCTGATTTTGCAGTTTGGCAACGACAGTGGTTGACTGAGGAAATTCAAAAACAGCAACTAAATTACTGGAAGCAACAGTTAGCCGATGCGCCACCCTTATTAGAACTACCCACAGACAAACCACGCCCCGCCGTTCAGACTTTCTGTGGTGCTACCCAGGAATTTCAAATTGACCAGAATTTGAGCAAGCAAATCAAAACCTTCAGCCAACAGTCAGGAGCTACCCTATTTCATACCCTACTGGCGGCTTTCGTCGTTTTAATGTTTCGTTACAGTGGTCAAGATGATATCTGCATTGGTAGCCCCATTGCCAATCGCAACCGCAGAGAAATAGAATCATTGATTGGCTTTTTTGTCAATACATTGGTACTGCGTAACCAGATCAAAGGAAATCCCAGTTTCAATGAGTTTCTCTCTCAAGTGCGGCAAGTTGCAACTTCCGCTTACACTCACCAAGATGTTCCTTTTGAACAAGTGGTAGAAGCGTTGCAACCAGAACGTTCTCTCAGCTACAATCCCCTATTCCAAGTGGTCTTTGTCTTAGAGAATTTCTTGTTGGATACATTAGAATTGCCTGATGTCACCCTGACTCCTCAATTTGTAGAACGTGGAACATCTCAGTTTGATTTGACCTTGGCCGTTTGGGAGACAAAAGCAGGACTGATAGGTTCGTGGGAATATAACAGCGACCTATTTGAGCCAGATACCATTGCGAGGATGACAAGTCATTTCCAGACTTTGTTAGCAGCGATTATTGCTAATCCAAATCAATCCATTGGTGAATTACCACTGCTGAGTCAGCAAGAGCGACATCAGTTGTTAGTGGAATGGAATGATACTTATACGCCTTATCCTAAGAGCAAATGCATCCATGAGTTGTTTGAGGAACAGGTAGAAAAAACACCAAATGCGATCGCAGTAGTCTATGAGAATGAGTCCCTCACATACCAACAGTTGAACGATCGCGCGAATCAGTTGGCGCATTATTTGCAAACTTTAGGTGTGGGTGCAGAAATCTTAGTAGGAATTTGCATTGAGCGTTCGTCGAAGACGTTGCCGAAGGCATCGCTCTTAATGGTAGTAGGATTGCTGGGCATTCTCAAGGCTGGTGGAGCATACCTACCCCTTGACCCAGCATATCCCCAAGAGCGGTTGGCGTTCATGCTAGAAGATGCTCAGGTATCGGTGCTACTGACCCTGGAAAGTCTGGTTACAACCTTGCCGCCACATCAAGCGCAGGTAGTTTGTCTTGATAGCGTAACCTTCAGCGCAAGAACAGAAAATTTACTCCACACAGTCACAACTGACAATCTAGCTTATGTGATTTATACCTCTGGTTCTACCGGCAGACCCAAAGGAGTGCAAATTGAACATCGAGGATTATTAAATCTCGTCTTTTGGCATCAACAAGCTTTTGCCGTGTCGTCCCTTGACCGAGTAACACAAGTTGCTGGAGTAGCATTTGACGCTTGTGGTTGGGAAATCTGGCCTTATCTGACGGCGGGAGCTAGTATTCACTTTCCCGATGATGAAACCCGGCTTTACCCTGAGCAAATGCGAGACTGGCTGTTGTCAAAGGCAATAACCATTAGCTTTCTACCAACACCAATGGCCGAGAAAGTTCTGTCATTAAATTGGCCGGCCAATGCTGCTTTGCGAACTTTGCTCACGGGTGGAGATCAACTTCATCAATATCCTTCGACTTCTCATCCCTTTGAGGTGGTGAATAATTACGGGCCAACGGAGAATACTGTAGTCGCAACATCCGGTACTGTTCCGAAAAGACAACAAGCTTACTTACCACCTGCGATCGGGCGAGCGATCGCAAACACCCAAGTTTATGTACTGGATTCCCTGTTGCAGCCTGTACCCATTGGTGTCATAGGCGAATTGCACATCGGCGGTGAGAGTTTGGCACGGGGTTATCTCCACCGTCCCGACCTAACCGCAGAACGCTTCATTCGTAACCCTTTTAATAGAAGCAGGGGGCATACTTCGACTGCGCTCAGTAACCAGGGAGTAGGGGGCAAGGGGGAAACAGAAAACTGCGATCGCTTGTATAAGACGGGCGATTTGGTTCGCTACCAAGCTGATGGCAATATAGAATTCTTGGGTCGCATTGATCACCAAGTCAAGATTCGCGGCTTCCGCATTGAACTTTCGGAAATTGAAGCTATTTTGACTCAACACCCCCAGGTACGGGATGCTGTTGCGATCGCTAGAGAAGATATACCTGGTGTTAAAAGTTTGGCGGCTTATATCATCCCAGAATTGACACAGCCAACCAGTAATGAGCTACGCCTGTTTCTCAAGTCAAAGCTCCCCAGTTACATGGTTCCTGCATCCTTCACAATTCTAGAAGTTCTGCCGATTACCCCCAACGGGAAAGTAGATCGTCGGGCATTACCAGTACCGGAGTTCGAGTCCGATGAATCCACTGGCTTTGTCTCTCCTCACACCCAGACTCAAGAAGTCTTGGCAAAGATTTGGCGGGATATTTTAGTCCTAAAACAAGTCGGCATCCACGACAACTTCTTTGAATTGGGTGGGGATTCGATCATTAGTATGCAAATTATTGCTAAAGCTAATCAAGCTGGACTCAAACTTACTCCAAAACAACTATTTCAACACCAAACAATTGCTGAATTAGCTCCTGTTGCTGGTATAATTAGCTCGGTTCAATCAGAACAAGGTTTAGTTACAGGGATTGTCCCTCTAACACCGATTCTGCACTGGTTCTTTGAGCAAAATCTGCCGGAACCTCATCACTTTAACCAATCCTTCCTGCTAGAAGTTCCCGCAAATTTGCAACCGGAATTACTAGAACAGGCATTACAAAAGTTACTCTCCCATCACGATGCTTTACGACTGCGGTTTGTGCAGCAGGAGGGGCAATGGCAGCAGTACAACAGTGATGCCAGCGATGAAGTATCGTTGGGCATTACAGATTTGTCATATCTGCCCCCAGCAGAATGGTTAAAGGCGATTGAAGCAAAAGCGGACGAAACACAAAGCACGCTGAACTTAGCAGATGGGCCGCTGATGCGGGTCGTTCTGTTTCACTTAGGCAATTCTCCCGCACGTTTACTCATCGTCATCCATCACTTGGCTGTCGATGGCATCTCGTGGCGGATTTTGCTAGAAGACTTATCTGAGGCATACAAACAATTAGAAGTTGGCAAAACTATCCAACTACCTACAAAAACCACATCCTTTAAGGATTGGGCAATTCGATTGCAGGATTATGCCCGCAGTCAAGAACTCCATTCACAGCTAAATTATTGGCTGGACTCAATGCGGTTCCCAATTGCTCCTTTACCGTTGGATTATGCTGCTATTGCTCAAGATAACACTGTAGCTTCTAGTCGGATTGTATCTGTATACCTGAGTGTAGAACAGACTCGCGCCCTGTTGCACGATGTCCCCGGAGCCTACAACACCCAAATTAACGATGTCCTGCTGACGGCATTGGTGCAAACTTTCACTCGTTGGACAAGTTCTTACTCCCTACTGATTGACTTAGAAGGTCACGGACGAGAGGACTTGTTTGAGGATGTGGACTTGTCCCGCACGGTAGGCTGGTTTACTAGTATATTCCCCGTTCTCTTAAAACTTGAGGATCGCAACGATCCCGGAAAGGTTCTCAAGTCGGTAAAAGAGCAACTGCGACGTATTCCCAACCGGGGTATTGGTTATGGCATCTGGCGATATCTTAGCCTGGATGAGAGCGATCGCAATCAATTACAAGTGTTCCCCAAAGCTGAGGTGAGCTTTAACTACTTAGGTCAATTCGATCAAACGCAGTTAGCAACCCTTGGCTGGAAATATGCCCAAGAGTCTAGCGGTTCCATTCACAGCCCCAAAGGACAGCGCCGCCATTTGTTAACTGTGAATGGATTAGTTGTTGAAGGGAGGTTGAAATTAGAGTGGCAATATAGCGAGCATTTTCATTCCTGGGCCACTGTAGAAAATCTCGCTAATGAGTATATAGAAACCTTAGAAACTATTATTGCCCACTGCTTAACTCCAGAGGCAGGTGGTTATACTCCTTCTGATTTCCCAGAAGTTGAGTTTAGCCAAGAAGCTTTGGACGAACTGCTAGCAGAAATTAATTAAATAAAGTCGTTCACATCTAGAAAGTAGATTTCTGTTTTAACAAGGTTTTCTGCAAATAAACTAAATTCCTGGAGGTTATCTATAACCAAATTGCCAATGACTCGCTACCAAAAAATATCATGATGATTACTCAGGAAAAACTATGCTGGAATTTCAGATTGAATTTCAACCTCGTATCCCTCCTTCAAAAAATTTAGTCATAGGTACTTTGGGGCCTAATGCTACTAGTAGCGACTACGCTGCCAAGCATATAACTAACCATCTGCTCTCAGAACAATTTACTGTATCAACTCAGTTATTTGATACTTTTATAGATGTCAAAGAAGCTTTACTACAAGACAAAGTAGATATGGCTTTAGTGCCTCATGCTTACGACCGAATTAATGAGTTTTACATGGAGCCAAGTTTTGATTTAGGCTTCATTTTTATATTTCCTACTCCAGTTTATGGATTGGCTAAGAAAAAAAATAAAGAGGTAGTTTTCAATGGTTCTAGAATTGTTACCCATCCGGCTCCTCTACCTCTGTTAACAAAACTCTTGCCAGACTCTCAAGATCAAACACAAATACAAGTGGATTTGTCTCCTTCTACCAGCGATTCAGCGATGCAGGTAATGCAGGGTTTAGCCGATTTTGCTATCACTAATGAGAATGCGGTGAAAGCCTACGATTTAGAATTTATTTCAATCTATGGAAACATCCGTATGAGTTGGTCGATTTTTCAGAAAAAATTAAATTAGCAAAAAGTTATGTCTAAATATTTTCCTCAGCCAAAAACCATCAAAATTAATTCTGATGTAGAGTTAATCGCATTTCAATGTCAAGACACAGTTGTGCAATTAGCTTCTATTCCCCCAGGAGCTACTTTTGAATTACATCGACATCCCGAAAGTCAAATTGGAATGCAAATTGCGGGACGTTTGGAATTTAACCTCAACGGGACAAAAGAAATTCTCGAACCCTTTGGGCAAGTTTATGTAGCTGGTTCTAATGTTCTTCATGGTTCTAAAAACCCTTTTTCAGAAACAGCATTAGCGTTTGATGTGAAACGCATCACAAATTCTGAGGAAGCTGAGGAGGCTATTCTGAAAGTTTCACCAACTCAAGATGAAATTACAGGTTTTGAGTGTCAGTCTGTTGCTGGTTCTTGGTTTGAGATTGTCATCACCAAAATTCCTCCAAAAGGAATAATCCCAATTCGCCAATTTGGTAATGAAACAATGGGAATAGTTCTTAACGCTCGATTGACGATCGCAGTAGAAGAACAACAGCAGAATTTAAAATATGGTAGTGTTTATTATGCTCCTGCTAACGCTCTTTATGGAGGACATAATCCTTCTGATGAAACAGTATCTGTGATTGAAGTTTTGATTAAACCTCGCTCTAATTTCTCTTTTAAAGATGCTTTTTTAAAGACAGATGTAGTGCGATCGCTAACTACTTCATAAAGGATATTTATTATGGATTTAGGATTAACACAGAAAGTAGCTTTAGTGACAGGAGCAAGTGCTGGCATAGGTTATAGCGTTGCCCAAAAGCTGGCGGCAGAAGGTTGTCAGTTAATAATTTGTGGGAGAAATTCTGAGCGATTAGAACAAGCTTATCAAGGTTTGGTTAGTTCTCAAACAAAGGTTATTCCCATTTGTGCTGATGTTCAAAATGCAAGTGATTCTCAAAAATTAGTCCAAGAAGCTCTCAGCCAATTTGGAAAAATTGATATCTTGGTCAATAATTCTGAGGGGGCGACATTTTCTAATGAAGCTGTAGAAAATCTATCTGATGAAGATTGGTTGTCTGTCTTTGAAGGTAAGTTAATGGGCTATATTCGCATGACGAATTTGGTGCTACCGACGATGAAAAATCAGCAATGGGGACGCATTATTAATATTGTTGGGACATCAGGTAAAGAACCTTCTAGTCGTCTTGTTAAATCGGGTGTGGCAAATGCTGGATTAATCAATTTTACTAAAACTGTTGCTACGCAAGTTGCTAAGTGGAATGTTTTAGTTACCTGTGTTAATCCTGGTTTGATTGATACTCCAAGGCATAGAGAATATTTAGAAGTATTCGCCCAAGAGGAAGGTCGGACTGTTGATTCCATCATCGAAGGAACGAATAAGATGATTCCTCTTGGTCGTCGCGGTGTTTCTAGTGAGGTTGCTAATTTGGTTGCTTTTCTAGCGTCAGAATGTGCTAGTTATATTACGGGTGTTACTATTCCAGTTGATGGCGGATTGTCAACTTCTGCTTTTTAACAATTACTTTTTTAAACGAACCGCAGAGGCGCAGAGGCCACAGAGAGAAGAAAGAGAGATAAATCACGTAATTAATATTATTTTTAAAAAACAATGGTAGTTGCACAAAAACAAAGTAAAAATAAAGATATTGAATCTATTTATCCTCTTTCACCTACGCAGGAGGGTATGCTATTTCATACTCTCTATGAGCCGGAATCGACAATCTATTTTGAGCAGTTTAAATTAACTATTCATGGCAATTTAGATCCAAATATATTTGAACGATCTTGGCAACTTTTGGTAGAGCGACATTCGGCTTTGCGAACTCTTTTTATTTGGAAGAATCGTAAACAATCTGTTCAGGTGGTGCGTAAAGAAGTGAATTTGCCTTGGTCTAATTTAGACTGGCGGATGTTTCCTCAGCAGGAGCAAGAAATACGTCTCAATTCTTTCTTAGATTCAGATAGAAAACAAGGTTTTGAACTTGACAAAGCTCCATTAATGCGCTTTGCTTTAATTCGGGTGGCCGATGAAACTTATGAGTTTGTCTGGAGTTTTCATCACTTGCTGGTTGATGGCTGGAGTTGGCCGATTATTTTCAAAGAATTGTTTGCTTTATATGAATCAATTCAGAATGGGCAACAGTTATATTTAGCTCCAAGTCGCCCTTTTCGAGATTACATTAATTGGTTGCAACAGCAAGATTTGGCTGGGGCAAAGGCGTTCTGGCAACAAAATCTTGAGGGTTTTACTGCACCTACACCTTTGATAGTTGAGCGAACAATCGGACAGAGTTCTCACCAACAGCAAAATATTGATGTGCGATCGCAACATCTATCAGCCGAGACGACAACTACTTTAAAATCTTTTGCCCAACAACATCATTTAACGCTTGCTACCTTGGTACAAGCAGCTTGGGGGCTGTTACTAAGTCGCTACAGTGGTGAATCTGACGTGGTTTTTGGAACTACTGTATCTGGTCGCCCTGCTAGTTTATCTGGTGTGGAATCGATGGTGGGGTTGTTCATTAATACTCTGCCGGCACGAGTAAAAATTTCTGACACAACTGATTTGTTAAGCTGGCTGGGGTTGTTGCAACAAGAGTACATAGAACGGGAGCAGTATTCATACACTCCACTGGTAGATATTCAAGGCGTGAGTGAAGTTCCTCGAAATCAACTTTTGTTTGAAAGCCTCGTTGTATTTGAAAATTATCCTGTAAATGTAACGTTGCAGCAACTCCCTGGAAACTTGAACATCGGGGAGCTACAAGACAGGGGACAGACTAATTATCCTCTCACACTGCTGGCAATTCCTGGCGATGAAATGACGGTGAAAATTTACTACGATCGCGATCGCTTTGATGCAGACATTATCGATCACATGGCTGGTCATTTCCTCACTCTGTTGGAAGGAATTACCATCAATCCTCATCGCACCCCAGGCGAGTTACCGCTATTAACAAAAGCAGAACAAGATTTACTTTTAGTCGAGTGGAATGCTACCTCACCAGCGCATCCCATCAATCGTTGCATCCATCAATTATTTGAGGAGCAAGTCAAAAAAACACCCCAAGCTTTGGCGGTGGTATATGAAAACCAACAATTGACTTATGAGGAGTTAAATCAGCAAGCCAATAAAATTGCCCACTACTTGCAACGCTTCGGCGTGAAACCAGATGTTCCAGTGGGTATTTGTGTGGAACGATCGCTAGCAGCTGCGATCGCTATCTTAGGAACTCTTAAGGCTGGGGGAGTTTGCGTTCCCCTCGATCCTACCTATCCCCCAGAGCGTTTAGCGTTTATGCTCAACGATTCTCAAACACCAGTCGTCTTAACTCAAACACGTTGGAAGTCATTACTTGATGGCAACTTGGCTCATCGTCTAATTGTGTTAGATGAAGATGGGGACGAAATCGCCAAAGAATCTGAGAGTAATCTGCAAGTTGAAGTAGCAGGTGATAATTTAGCCTATATCATATATACCTCTGGCTCTACCGGCACTCCTAAAGGCACTCTTGTTACCCAGCGATCGCTCACCAATTTAGTAGAACACCATCAGGCAAAAATGGCTACAGGTATTGGTGTGCTTCAGTTTGCCTCCCTTAGTTTTGATGTCAGCTATCACGAAATATCCGTGGCGTGGGGCTTCGGAGGGACGCTGTATATCATTCCTGAATGCGATCGCAAAGATTTAGATAAATTAATCCACTTGCTTGCTAACAACCCCGTTGGTAAAGTTTTTCTGCCAGTTAGCCTTTGGCAGCAATTAGCGGAAATATACGGAGAGCAAGAACATTTATTTCAGAATATTAGGGAAGCGATCGCTTGTGGCGAACAACTCCAAATTACTCAGCCGATGATTAAGCTGTTTAAGCGTCTGGAAAATTGTACACTCTACAATTTTTATGGCCCCACGGAAGCAGACTTAGTTACAGCTTATACTTTTAGCCAAAAGCCAGATGAATGGCCGATTTATCCACCCATTGGTAAAGCTGCTGTCAACGTGCAAGTTTATCTGTTAGACAGTAATCTCCAACCTGTGCCAATTGGCGTTCCTGGGGAACTCTACGTGAGTGGTGATGGTTTGGCTCGTGGCTACCTCAACCGTGCAGATTTGACTAATCAAAAATTTCTACCCAATCCCTTTGGAAGAGGCAGGGGGGCAGGGGGGCAGGGGAGCAGAGGAGCAGAAATTCTCGCCAGTCCCCAGTCCCCAATCCCCAATCCCCAGTCCCCAGTCCCCAATCCCCGCCTCTATAAAACTGGCGACTTAGCCCAATATCTACCCGATGGGAATATCGAGTTTTTGGGACGGATAGATGATTTAGTAAAAATTCGGGGCTTTCGCGTTGAACTGGGAGAAGTTGAAGCTGTTTTGAGCAAGCATCCCCAGATTAACCAAGCAGTAGCCAAAGTGCATGGGGAAAGTGCCAGGGAAAAATATTTAGTCGCTTACTTTGTCCCCATTGTGGGAGAGACAATCACAGTCGAACAACTGCGGGCTTTTTTGACTGAGCAACTGCCAGATTATATGATTCCATCAGCTTTTGTCGAAATGGAATCTTTCCCGCTAACCCCTAATGGTAAGGTAAACCGTCGCGCTCTCCCAGAACCAACAACCAGCCGACCGGAATTAGGTCAAACTTTTGTTGAACCGCGTACTCCCACCGAAGAAATCTTGGCTGGGATTTGGAGAGATGTTTTAGGGTTAGAACAAGTTGGCATTTACGATAACTTCTTTGATTTGGGGGGACATTCTTTACTAGCAACTCAGGTTATTGCTTTAACGCGCAAAGCATTTGGGATAGAATTACCCCTTTTGAGTTTATTTGAGTCTCCAGCGATCGCACCTTTAGCCCAAAAAATCGCCACAGCTAAAGCGCCAGACAGGCAGGAGTTATCTTTAAAACGATTCCCCCCCCAAAACGAACTAATACCAATTTCTTTAACCCAGCTAGAGTTGTGGTTTTTTGACCAATTTTATCCAGGCAATTCCATCTATAATTTACCTTTGGTCTATCGCATCACAGGTGCGCTCAATGAGAAAGCATTAGAGGAGAGTTTAAGAGAAATTGTCCGGCGACATGAGACATTGCGATCGACTTTTCAGGTTAAAAATGGCCAAGTTGTTTATGCTGTTGTTAACGATCCTGTCTTTGACTTTTCAGTAATCGATCTTCAGCACCTCCCCGAAACTGAGCGCGAAGCTCAAGCCACACAACAAGCTGAACAGGAAATTAAGCATCCTTTCGATTTGGCACGGGGCCCTTTATTACGCAGCAAACTTTGGCGTTTGGATGAACAAGAGTATCTATTCGTTGCCGTCACCCACCATATTGTTGCTGATGGTTGGTCTTTTAGTGTCCTAACTCAAGAACTGGCAAAAGTTTACGAAGCCTTCTGTGAGGGTAAGTCGTCACCTCTGACTGAGTTACCGATCAAATATACCGACTTTGCTCAATGGCAGAGGCAGTGGTTACAAGGACAAGTCTTAGAGTCTCAGCTTCAGTTTTGGAAAAAGCATTTAGGCACTAATCCGCCAATATTGAAGCTACCAACTGATCATCTCCGTCCACCAGCGCGAACCTTTAAAAGCGCAGGCCAACCGATAATTCTCTCCCAGAAATTAACCGATGCGCTGAAGGTACTGAGTCAACAGGAAGGCGTAACCCTATTTATGACCTTGTTGGCAGCATTCCAAACATTACTCTTCTCTTATACAAGACAGGAAGAGATCGTTGTCAGTAGCGCCCTTGCCAATCGCACCAGAGTGGAAACTGAAGGACTGATTGGTTTCTTTGTCAATTTACTGCCATTTTGTACCAACTTAGGAGGAAACCCCAGCTTTCGGGAACTACTTAGCCGAGTGCGTGAGGTAGCTTTGGGTGTGTACGCTCATCAAGAAATGCCCCTAATTAAGCTAATAGAAGAACTCCAGCCAGCCAGAGACCCCAGTTACACATTAATCAATCAAGTAATGTTTGTCTTTCAAAATACTCCAGAGGATAATTTACAATTTGCAAATCTCACTTTGAAGGAGCAGTTTATTGCTAGAGATACAAAAGATACCGCAGAGTTTGATTTAGAGTTAACGCTCGAAGAAACATCAACAGGTATTGATGGTTTGCTCGTATACAGAACCGATTTATTTGAAGCTGCCACTATTACCAAGATGGTTGATAATTTCCAGACTTTGCTGGACAAAATAACGAGCAATTATAACCAACGTTTAACTGAACTTATCTTAATATCTGAACATCCAAGTTTGCCCACCCCAACTATTGGATCTCCAATATCGAAGGATTTTGTTACACCTCAAAATTCTATCGAAGAAGTTGTGTTAGCTATCTGGAAGGAAATTTTGGGGATAGAGCAGATTAGCACTCAAGACAACTTTTTTGAACTGGGAGGACATTCTGCTCAAACTCTTGAAGTTATATGCAAACTACAGTCAGCTTTGCAAGTAAAACTTCCCTTGTTCAACCTATTTGAGAAACCTACTATAGTTCAGTTAGCAGAATCTATCCAATCTCAATTAAACAGTCAAAACGCTTTTTAGACTAGTAGTTTAATAAAATTATAGAGGTGAAGTCGTGGTAGAAAAACAGCGTGGCGTAACAATATGGTTAACTGGTTTGAGTGGTGCTGGCAAAACCACTATCTGCCGATATTTAGATACAAAATTGCGATCGCAGGAATATAAAATTGAAGTACTTGATGGCGATGTAGTACGCCAAAATTTAAGTAAGGGGCTAACTTTCAGCAAGGAGGATCGAACCGAAAATATTCGGAGAATTGGTTTTGTAGCTCACCTGCTAACTAGAAATAATATCATTGTACTGGTTTCGGTTATCTCACCATATCGAGTAATTCGAGAAGAAGTGAAAGCACAGATTGGAGATTTTATTGAAGTATACGTCAATGCACCACTAGAAGTTTGCGAACAGCGAGATGTTAAAGGTTTGTACAAAAAAGCCAGATTTGGTGAAATCACAAATTTCACTGGAATTGATGATTTATACGAAATACCTCTTAAACCTGATGTTGAATGCAAAACTGATCAAGAAAGTATTGCCGAAAGTGCAAATAAAATTTTAAATAAGCTAGAAGAGTTAGGGTACATCAATCCTCTATTATTGCCACAATTGCACAACAATTACTCGCGGATATAATGAATCGCTCTAATCAAAATACATTTATGATGAAATATCGTAGATTTGGGCGTACAGAATTGCTAATGCCAGTTTTTTCCTGTGGTGGAATGCGCTACATATATACTGAATATGAGGAACTGACTCAAGAAAAAATTCCTGATGAAAATCAACAGAATCTAGAAGCCACTATTCGCCATTCTTTAGAAGTTGGCATCAATCACATCGAAACTGCCCGAATGTATGGAACTTCTGAGATGCAATTAGGAGCGATTTTACCTAAGTTTCCTAGAGAAAAAATTATTGTGCAAACTAAGGTTGCTCCTACATCTGACTCTGAAGACTTCCGCCGTTTGTTTGAGAAATCTTTGGCTTTATTAAAGTTAGATTACATTGACTTATTAACATTGCATGGCATTAATTATGACCAACAATTTGAAGATAGTATTCGTCCTAATGGTTGTCTTGATGTAGCGCGACAATTGCAAGCTGAAGGTAAGGTAAAGTTTATTGGCTTTTCTACCCACGCCCCAACGGACTTAATTATCAAAACCATTGAAACCAATCAATTTGATTATGTCAATCTCCACTGGTACTACATTAATCAATTTAATTGGCCTGCTATTGAAGCCGCCACACGTCATGACATGGGGGTGTTTATCATTAGCCCATCAGATAAAGGTGGTATGCTTTATAAGCCTCCACAAAAGTTATTGGACTTGTGCTATCCACTGAGTCCGATGATGTTTAACGATCTTTTTTGTTTGAGCCATCCTCAAGTACATACTCTCAGCTTGGGCGCATCTAGACCATCAGATTTTGACGAACACTTGAAGGTTATAGAACTTTTAGACAAAGCAGATGAAATTTTACCACCAATTTTAAACCGTTTAGAAAAAGCAGCGATCGCCACATTAGGCAAAGACTGGTACTGTAACTGGCATATAGGTTTACCCAGATATCCCCAAACCCCTGGTGAGATTAATATTCCAGTTATTTTGTGGTTGCGAAATTTAGCGATCGCTTTTGATATGTGGGAATATGCCACAAGGCGCTACAACCACTTAAATAATGCCGATCCTTGGTTTCCTGGCGTGACAGCAGAACGAGTTAGACAATTCGATCTGGGCGATTGTCTGCGTCATAGTCCCTATGCTGACAAAATACCAGCTTTATTAGAAGATGCCCATAGGTTGTTAGCTAAACCTAGTCAAGAATAAATTGCGGAGTGGTTTCACGATGTCATATTATAAGTTATTAAAAAACAATAAAAAATATACTTTAATTCGTCATCGTTGGCTAGTAATTTTGCTGGCTTTAATAACTGCGATCGCAATAATTATTTCTAATCAAATTAACTTAAAAAATCAAGCAACAGCAATATCTCAAGTTATTGTCTCCTTCCCAATTGAACCCACAACTTTTAATCCAGCTTTAATCGTAGAATCAGCTTATACTTTAAACTATACTTATGAGGGGCTAGTTAAAGAAAATGGACGAGGAGAAATTGAACCTAGTCTTGCTGAATCTTGGCAAACTTCTCCAGATAAAAAACAAGTAATTTACACCCTCAGAAAAGGCCTAAAATGGTCAGATGGAAAGCCACTAACTGCTGAAGATGTGGTTTTTACCTACAATGAAATTTATACTAATCCAGCCATTCCTACTTATGCTAAAGACTTCTTCATAATTGGCAAAAATCGTACCTTTCCTACTGTTCGGAAACTTGATGATTTGCGAGTTGAATTTAGATTACCTGAACCATTTGCGCCATTTATCCGGGCTACAAAACTGGAAATTTTACCAGCCCATATTTTCCGAGAAAGCGTCAAAATAAAAGACCAGGAAGGCAGACCTAAATTTATGTCTACTTGGGGGATTGATACTCCACCAAAAAATATTATTGTTAACGGCCCTTATACAATAGAATCTTATACTCCCAGCCAGCGAATAATTTTCCGAAAAAATCCTTATTACTGGCGTAAAGATGCTCAAGGCAATTCGCAACCTTATATCGAGCGTGTGATTGGGGAAATTATTCCTAGTCAAGATACTTCTTTAATCCAATTCCGTTCTGGAGGATTGGATTACGTCAGCGTTAATACCAATTATTTTTCATTATTAAAACATGAAGAAGGCAAAGGAAAGTTTACTATCTATAATGGCGGTCTTTTTATAGGGTCAACTGCTATTACTTTTAATCTCAACAAAGGTAGTAGGAATGGTCAACCACTGGTCGATCCCATCAAGTCTCGTTGGTTTAATACAGTGGAATTTAGACAAGCAATTGCCTATGTAATTAATCGCCAACAAATACTTAACAATATCTATAAGGGATTGGGTCAACTGCAAAATTCACCGATTGCTGTACAGAGCAAGTATTATTTACCCGTCCAAGCAGGTTTAAAGGTCTATGAATACAATCTTCAAAAAGCGAAAGGATTACTGCTAAAAGCAGGTTTTAAATACAATAATCAAGGTCAGTTATTAGACGAGCAAGGAAATCTTGTGCGCTTTAGCCTCATGACGAATGCTAACAATAATATATTGCAGGCAATGGGAGTACTCATCAAACAAAATTTGAGTGATCTTGGCATAACTGTTGATTTCAATCCTGTAGCTACTAGTATTTTTATCAACAAACTAACTCAAACTTTCGATTGGGAGTGTCAAGTGCTTGAAGTTGCTGTCGGTCAAGAACCGAATGATTGGGCTAATGTTTGGTTGCCTGAAACTGGTTGGCACTTTTTTAATCAAAAATCCCAAGCAGGGCAAACGCCGATAGCGGGGCGACAGGTAGCAGATTGGGAACAGAAAATAGGTGATTTATACATTCAGGCAGCCTCAGAGGTGGATGAAGCAAAGCGTAAAGCTATCTATGCAGAAACCCAACAAATTACTCAGGAGTATCTGCCATTTATTTATCTAGTTAACCCTTTATCAATGGTGGCAGTACGAAATCGTATCCAGGGTATTCAACACTCTGCCCTCATAGGAACATTTTGGAACTCCTACGACCTGAAACTGACTGAAGATTAGCTAAAGAGGATATCGTTTGTATGCAAATTCCTATCATTGACTTCAATCCTTTTATTAATGGTGACACAGTTGCAAAAGAAGCTGTCGCTACACAAATTTCTCTTGCTATTCATGAGGTCGGATGTTTCTACCTCAAAAATTATGGTATTTCTAAGACTCTAATTACTCAAGTCTTTTCACAAGCCGAGTGCTTTTTTGCACTACCGGAGAATGAAAAAGAACAAGTATCTTTCTTTCCAGATCGTAATCTTCGCGGATATCATAATTTTAAAAAGAGTGAAGATAATCACAACGCCAATGAACTAATGACTGAAGGCTTTCATTTTGGTAAAGAAATTTCTCTAGATGAAGTTGGTATTATCGAAGATCCTTTTTTTGAACCGAATAAATGGCCTCATCAGACTAATTTTCGTGAAATGATGATGGAGTTTTTCACGGCTTGTCACGAAAGCGCTCTAAAAGTATTCCAAGCTTTGGCTATTTCCCTAAAATTGCCAGAAGACTACTTTACAAATTTATATTCAGAGCAAAATCACGGTATAGTTTGGCATCATTACCCATCTATATATCAGCCTCCAGAACTTGGAAAAGTTTATCTGGCAGAACATACCGACATAGGTACTCTCACATTTTTATTTCAAGATTCAGAAGGATTAGAAGTATATACAAATTCTGGAGAATGGGTTTTAGCGCCCTTCATTCCTGATGCAATTATTGTATTGGTTGCAGATTTAATGCAGCGATGGACGAACGATAAGTTTTGTGCCACACGACATCGAGTTGTAGTTCCAACTCAATCTCACAGTGCTAAACAAAGATACTCATGTGCCTTTTTTACAGGCCCCAATTACGATACTTCAATTAACTCCATTCAGACTTGCTTAGATATAGATGAAGTGCCTAAGTATCCACCAATTCTTGCCCATGAATATTTCAAGCAACCCAAATGATAGCCACGGATTAGAGATAATAAATGGACAAATTACAATTGCTAGCAAAGTCAAAACCTCCAACATGGTTAAAAATTTTGGTAATTAGCCTGATGGGGTTAGGTATTTTCTTTCGCTTCACCCATTTGGGGCAAAAAGTATATTGGTATGACGAATTTGCGACATCACTGGCAATATCTGGTCATACGCTAGCGGAGGTTAAACAAGAGGTTTTTAGCAATTGGAGCAATGATGGAGGCGTAATTCCTGTTATTACTTTAGACAAATATCAACACATTAACCCAGATCGGACTGTGGCTGATACAGTTCGCTACTTAATAACTTCAGACCCCCAACATCCACCTTTGTATTATGTAATGGTGAGATTGTGGGCGCAAGTCTTTGGAGATTTCCCTGCGGCAGTTAGGAGTTTATCAGCAGTAATCAGTCTGTTGATATTTCCTAGTGTGTATTGGTTGTGTTTAGAGTTATTTGAATCACCACTAGTAGGGTGGGTGGGAATGGCTGTAATGGG
The DNA here is from genome assembly GCF_009873495.1 of Nostoc sp. ATCC 53789. Taxonomy (GTDB): domain Bacteria; phylum Cyanobacteriota; class Cyanobacteriia; order Cyanobacteriales; family Nostocaceae; genus Nostoc; species Nostoc muscorum_A. The sequence continues at coordinate 606,444 of NZ_CP046703.1, forward strand.
GATTTCTCCCTTACAGATTTTCTTTGCCCAAGATGCACGAGAATACGGTTTATGGATGGTGACAATTCTAGTATCAAGTGCTGCTTTATTGCGAGCTATTCGCCAGGAAAGTTCCTTGAGTTGGGCTGTGTATGCTCTCACCCTAGCCTTGGGATTCTACACCCATTTATTAACGGCAATGGTTGCGATCGCTCATGGCATTTATATAGTTATTAGGCAACAGTTTCGCTTCAACAAAACTCTGCGTAATTATTTACTGAGTTCCATAGTAGCTTCCTTGATGTTTTTACCCTGGCTAATGGTAATCATTACCCAGATTCACACAGCAACAAATCTCTTGTCATGGATAAAATTTAAAACAGATAGTCCTTTCGACCTGATTGGGATTTGGCTCAGTCGGATTAGCAGAATATTTTTTGATTTTAATTTGGCTTCTGATGATGCTTGGGTCAATAATTTACCTGCGGAAAGCCCTTTAACTTATAGTATTCCTACGATAATAGCTAGCTTATTTTTAATTATTTATATAATCATTTTTTTTATAAAATATCTCTCAACGAACGCTAGTTTATTTATTAGTTTATTAGGGGGATTTCCAGGGTTAACATTGCTTTTCTACGATCTAATTTTTGGGGGAATTCGCTCTATTCATTTTCGCTATCAGTTACCGTTATACATCAGCATCCAAATTGCTGTAGTGTATATTTTATCTTTCCATCTTTTATTGGCTAAGAACTGGCAGAAAAACTTTTGGAAAGTCATTGTGGTAGGGTTACTCATCTCTGGGCTAGTTTCTGATATCAGATTTTTTCAGTCTGAAACTTGGTGGCCACAAATAGGTGCTAAGAATTTGCTAGCAATGAGTCAACTTATTAATCAATCTAATAATAATATTTTATTGGTAAGTAGCAAAAATGATTATAACTTGGGAGTTATTCTCACCTTAAGTCATAATTTAGAGCCAAAAGTTCGCTTACTTACCATACAAAATGACCAGTTACCAATAATACCTCAAGACTATAAATCTATCTTCTTTGTTGACGACCTTGAAAATAGTTTAGCCCATCAACTTCAGCAGGATAAAACTAACTCACTTAAATTAGTCTACCCACTTGAAGGATTTTGGCAACTCGACAAAAATCAGAAAACGTGAAGATTACTTATTGTAGCAGTCTCAAATAAAAAACATTAAAAGAGTAGAAACTGAATGAAGCAATATCTTGAATATTTTAATATTATTTTTCTGATAGATAAAGTCTACTTTTATCTTCATTCGGCGCTTTTTAGTCGGTTTATTCGCTTTGCTGTAGTTGGTTTGAGTGGAGTATTTGTAGACTTGGGGGCATTCTATTTTTTACATAGCTCATTATGTTTAGCGTTAACTATGAGTGCAATGCTTTCTACAGAAATAGCAATTATCAATAATTTTCTGTGGAATGATTTATGGACGTTTGGCGATGTTTCTTTCCAACAAAAAATCAGTCAAAAGTTACAACGTTTTGTCAAGTTTAATCTCATTTGTTTAGTTGGGCTTATTTTCAATAGTCTAATTGTAAATTGGCTATTTTATCAATTCCAAGTGAATGAATACATCGCTAAATTGGTAGCGATCGCTTGTGTAACACTTTGGAATTTCTGGCTCAACCTGAAGATGAACTGGCAATTAACAAAAACAGAAGTAGATGTAGTTGTAGATATTTAAGAAAAAATCATGTTAAAACCACTAGTTATGTTTGGTTATAGTTTAATTTTTATAATTACTATAATTTTTTCTTCAGGATTCTTGAATGTAATTTTACCCTATTACAAGACTATCCAAAATCTTGGAGAAATCAGTGTTAAATGGCAATACTTGACTGAACACAAAGATGATTATGATGCTATTTTTCTGGGGCCAAGTACTACTTATTTTGGCGTGATCCCGAAATTGTTTGATGAATACCTGACGACAGAGAGGAAGAGTATAAAATCTTTCAACTTTGGTATAGCAGGTGCAAACGTATCAGAAGTGGATTTTTACTTACAAAAAATTCTGGAGTTAGAACCAGCAAACTTAAAGTGGATATTTCTAGACTGTTCAGTTGACTTATTTACAAACATTGGCTCTACTTCCGCTCAAGAGATATATTGGCATACTCCTCGTAAAACGTTAGAAAATTTCCAATTAATTTTGGAATCATCAATCGATAGTTGGAAAGTCAAAGTTCCATATATATACGCTAACTTTCAAAGCTTTATTTACCGATGGCTAGGAATTGGTCAGCTTTCTACTTTCTGGCAGGAAGCAATATTAAATTTGGATCTATCAAATTTAGATCCATTAGCAAAAGTATCTGAGGATAGGCTCATACAAGAATCGGGATATTACGCAATAGATTGGCAAGAAAAAGCTGAGAAGTGGAAGACTATATTTAGAGCAAATGGTTTGGATACTTATCAAAAGAATCTCAAAAATGAACAAACAAAATTAGCAAATTTAAATTCAGAAAATGCGTTTAACGAGCCATCCACAATATATGGAGCGAAAATGATGAAAAATATTGCTGCCCGGATTGAACAACAGCAAATTAACAACAAGAAAATGGAAGCTATATTTTTTATTCCTCCAATTCTAGAAGCCGATTCCAACCCATCCGCTATTTACAGAGCATACAAATCAGGAGATATCGATACTTTATTTACTTTTAATAATCCCAATGATTTTACTAATTTATATGAACTAGATCGCAGAATTGATAGCGCACATCTAAATTATCAAGGCGCTGAAGAATTCACACTTTTACTGGCATCACAATTTTCCCAGTATTTGAATAATTCTGGAGAAAAACTTATCAGTGGTAAACTTTGAATACCCAGTCATTATTACCTAATCACTAATTAAATATAAATATGGTATTCACAGAATTTCGATTTGTATTTTTCTTCTTGATTGTTTTCTGCATTTATTGGGCTTTGGAGAAACACAATCATCGTAAAGTGTGGCTGCTAGTTTGTAGTTATATCTTCTATAGTGCTTGGGATTGGCGCTTTCTTTTTTTGCTATTGCTATCAACAGTAATTGATTACTTTGTCGGTTTAATGCTATCTAGACCACAGGTTAGTGATTTGCAAGAGCAAGAAATTACCAAAATTGAGGTAGTACAAAAAGCAGAAACTACAAGCTTTTGGCATTGGGATGCCTTGCTGAATCAGCCACAGAATCAGCAGCAGCGCCAAGCATGGTTGATACTTAGTTTAGTAGCGAATTTAGGAATATTAGGGTTTTTTAAATACTATAATTTCTTTACTGATTCTGCTGCCAACTTATTAGCTTTTTTGGGTTTACCCCTAAGTATTAAAACCCTTAATATTATTTTGCCAGCAGGCATTAGTTTTTACACCTTTCAAACTCTGAGTTATTCCCTGGATATCTATCTAGGTAAACTCAAACCTGTGAGAAATTTTTGGGATTTTTCTCTATTTGTGACTTTTTTCCCGCAACTTGTTGCAGGCCCTATTGTCCGTGCGTCTACCTTTTTACCCCAACTGCTAACCCCAAAAAACTTTAACGATGTTGATGTTCGGGGATGTTTAATACTTTTTTTCGTAGGGTATTTTAAGAAAGCTTGCATTTCGGATAATCTTTCTCCTTTAGTAGAACAGTATTTCACAAATCCAGAAAATTATACTTTCTTAAGTTGTTGGATCGCTGTTATTTCTTTCGTCATCCAGATATACTGCGATTTTTCTGGTTATTCAGATATGGCGATCGCTTCAGCAGGGTTACTTGGATACAAACTACCTCTGAACTTTAATTTTCCCTACCTTTCCGGCAATATCACTGATTTGTGGCAACGTTGGCACATTACCCTCTACAGTTGGTTGCGAGATTATGTTTATATTCCTCTAATGAGAAAGCGACCAAAAGCTGAACGAACAGAACTATTTGGGTATAAAAATCTTCTCATTTTGATGCTTCTGTCAGGACTCTGGCATGGAGCTGCTTGGCATTTTGTAGTTTGGGGTGGATTAAATGGATTCGCTTTAGTTGTTCACAAGCAATGGTTATCTCGGATCGCTCCCTATAAGGGATTGCTAACACTGAGAAAGATGCTAGGTATTCCCTTAACAATGTATTGGTTTTGTGCATCTGCCGTCTTCTTTCGGAGTAACGATCTCAGCAGTGCCATACAAATAGAAAAATCCTTTTTATTCTTGAATTCTCTTGGCTCTCAAAACCTAAATCTCCAAGTTGCATGGATTTTTGCACCTTTAATTATGCTCCACTGGGCAGCTTATAAAGGTTGGTTTGCCGATTGGTGGCGTAAAATTCCTAGTTGGAGTTTTGCTGTTTGCTTTGGGGTTTTAGTTTCAGCAATATTTCGGCTGACAGCAATCAATCCTCAACCTTTTGTCTACTTTCAGTTTTAGCGTGCGATCGCTTGTTGCAAAAAGAATACCTTTTAAATTACCGCCATCAATTAGAGAGATATGACAACAATTTACTTACATATTGGAATGCCCAAGACTGGAACAACTTGCCTACAAAAAGCATTATTTAATAACAGGAATAAACTTTTAGAAAATGGTTATTTATATCCTGGCTCTGGCATCAAATACAACGCAAAGGAAATAGTGAACCGTTACTGTCATAATACTTTAGCACATTATTTAATGGGTTTTGAAAATAAGGATAATGCACTTTCACAATTTACAGTTTGGGAAGAACTGAAAAGAGAAATAGACTCTATCAATCCTAAAAATGTGATAATTTCCGCAGAAGCTTTTACTTCTTTTGAAATCTTTTATCAACCGGAAACACTTGCAAAAATAAAAAACTTCTTAAAAGAATATAAAATCAAGATAGTTATCTATCTAAGAAAGCAAGATGAGTTTTTAGAATCTTCTTACTGTTACATGGTTAAACTAGGAGCTTGTAGCGTAGGAATTAAAGAGTTGTTTAATGAATACCAGTACATATTTAATTATTATCAAATACTAGACAATTGGGCAGATATATTTGGATATGAAAATATTATTGTTCGGCGTTTTGAAAAGTCAAACATGAAAACTCATATTTTTGATGATTTCTTAGGAGTAATTAACCAATTCGACAATAAAAGTGATTATCAAATTGATTATGCTGCAAAAATAAATGTGTCTCCTTCAGGCAAAACTATCAAAATGCTTTTGCTTATAAATAAGTTTAATGAAACAACTTTAGCAAGATTTCTAAAACTAGATGATAACTATTGGTCAAAATATCAAGATTTTTTGGATTTTTTATCCAATAACAAAACAATAAATAAATTTGTATCAAAACTACCCAACTTTTTAGTTGATAATGTGCTTCTATCATCGGAAGAAAAGCAAGATTTTATGAGACAATTCAAAGAATTAAATAGTCAGGTTGCTAACAAGTATTTAGGTCAAAAAGATGGAATATTATTTGGCGATTATTCCTAGTTATATAACAATATGATTAAGTTAAGGAAATTTATCTATTAAGGCAGTGGAAACAGGGGGGAGAAAAAAGCTTAACTGAACGGTATTGAGTTATATAAATCTGATTTGATGACTGTAGCATAGGGAAGAAAATCTTATCCGAGGAACAAAAAAATGGATAAACAGGTGTACCTAGCTTTTAAAAAATCAAATATTAGTCCTATATGAACAAGCTGCAAATAATTAAAAATAAAAATATTGAATCTATTTACCCTCTTTCTCCTATGCAGCAGGGTATGCTTTTTCATACTCTGTATGAGCCAGAATCAGGAGTATATCTTGAGCAGTTCTGTCTAATGCTCTCTGGAAATCTAGATATTACAGTGCTTCAGCAGGCCTGTGTGCGAGTAATGAAGCGTCACCCAGTTCTGCGTACCCTTGTGGTTTGGGAAAAACAAGAAAAGCCTCTCCAGGTAGTATGTAAACAAGTGGAGTTGCCTTGGCAGAACTATGATTGGCGTTCCTTATCTTTAGCAGAACAAGAAGAGCGTTTAAAAGCTTTCTTACAAGCAGATCGAGTTCAAGGCTTCGTTCTTGACAAAGCTCCACTTATGCGATTTAGCTTAATTCAAATCGCTGATGATATTTACGAATTTGTCTGGAGCTTTCATCACCTGCTGATTGATGGTTGGAGTTGGCCAATTCTCTGCAAAGAAGTTTTTGCATTCTACAATGCCTTACTTAAAGGCAAATATTTATATTTAAATACTCCCCGTCCTTACCGAGATTACATCAATTGGTTACAGCAACAAGATTTAAGAGCAGCAGAAGCTTTTTGGCGGCAACAACTTCATGGTTTTACTAGCCCTACCCGTTTGCTACTAAATCGGGGTGAGGCGCACAATTTACAACAACCAAAAACCTATCACGAGCAGCACTGCTGTTTATCGGCAACTATAACTGCTGCTTTACAATCCCAGGCACAGCAGTATCATCTGACACTTTCAACTTTCGTCCAAGCAGCTTGGGCACTTTTACTCAGTCGCTACACTGATGAGTCTGAGGTAGTATTTGGAGCAACTGTATCGGGTCGTCCTCCCACTCTATCGGGGGTGGAATCTATGGTGGGACTATTCATTAATACTTTACCAGTCAGGGTGAAAGTACCAACAGCAACTCCTTTATGGCAATGGCTGAGGGAATTGCAGGCTCAACAGGTAGAGCGATCGCAATATTCTTGGTTTCCATTAGTAGAAATTCAAGCTCTTAGTGAAATTCCCCCAGAATTACCTTTGTTTGAAAGCATTGTGGTGTTTGAGAACTACCCACACGATCCGTCTTTATCAAATCTAGGTAGCACCATCCAGATTACCAAACGGCGAGTCATTGAACAAACCAATTATCCGCTCACAGTCATCGCTGTACCAGGACAAGAGTTATCCCTACGCATTCTTTATGATGGTAGCTGCTTTGATGCTGAAACGATTAACCGGATGATGGGGCATCTTGTGACTTTGTTAGAGGGTATGAGCGCTAACGTCGAGCAGACAGTAGCAGAGATATCCATGCTAACTACCACTGAGCAACGCCAAATCTTAGTATGGAATGATACTCAAAAGGATTATCCTCAAAAATGTATCGCTCAGTTGTTTGAAGAACAGGTGGAACGGACACCGGATGCAGTAGCAGTCTCATTCCAATCTCAACAACTGACTTACCAACAGTTAAATTGTCAGGCGAATCAGTTAGCGCACCATCTCCAAAAACTTGGGGTAAAACCAGAAGTGCGGGTAGGGATTTGCGTTGAGCGTTCTTTATTGATGGTAGTAAGACTTTTGGCAATCCTCAAAGCTGGTGGTGCTTATGTACCTTTAGATCCGCGATCGCCCCAAGAACGCTTAACTTATATGTTGAGTGATTCTCAAGCGTCGATGTTGCTGACAGATTCATCAATTACTTTATCTGAGCAACCATTAACAGTAGTTTGCTTAGATACATCGGATTTCTGCCAAAACAGTCAGGAAAATCCTGTTAATGGAGTGATACCAGGGAACTTGGCTTATGTCATGTATACTTCTGGCTCAACCGGCAAACCCAAAGGTGTAGCCATGAGTCACCGTTCTCTGGTGAATCTTTTATATTGGCAAATGGACGAAATTTCTTTAAGTTGTGCTAAAACTTTGCAATTTGCTTCCATCAGTTTCGATGTCTCTTTTCAAGAAATCTTCTCTACCTGGTGTAACGGCGGAACCTTAGTTTTAATCACCGAAAAACTACAAAAAGATGGGTTCGCATTATTACAGTTAATTGCCCAAGAAAAGGTGGAAAGACTGTTTTTGCCCTTTGTCGCCCTTCAGCAATTAGCCCATGCTGCCTCTATTACTCAATTATATCCTGCATCTTTGCGTCAGATTATGACGGCAGGAGAACAGTTACATATTACCCCTGTTTTAGTCAACTTTTTTAAGGAGCTTTCTGGTTGTACGCTACAAAATCAGTATGGCCCAACGGAGAGCCATGTAGTAACAAGTTTTACTTTAAAAGATGTGGCAAGCAGTTGGTCGCCACTTCCGCCTATTGGTCGGGCGATCGCAAATACGCAAATCTACATCCTTGACCGCCATCTGCAACCATTACCAATTGGAGTTCCTGGAGAACTGTATATCGGCGGTGTTGCGATCGCTAGAAGTTACATTAATTCCCCGGAATTGACAGCTGAGAAATTCATTGCAAAAAATGGGAATCGTTTGTATAAGACAGGCGATCGCGCTCGATATTTATCTGATGGCAACATCGAATTTCTCGGTCGAATTGACAATCAAGTGAAGGTGCGGGGTTTTCGCATTGAACTGGGAGAAATTGAAACCGTACTCGCCGCACACCCCCAGGTAAAAGAAGCAGTAGTTATCGCCAGAGAAGATGAACCAGGAAACAAGCGTCTAGTCGCCTACATTGTCCCCAAACAACACTTAGACACCAGCGAACTGCTTTGTTACCTCAAACAAAAGTTACCCGAATATATGCTACCTTCTGCTTTTGTAAAGTTGCTGGATGCTCTACCTCTAACCCCCAGTGGTAAAATAGAGCGCCGCGCTTTACCAGCACCTTTGAGTCGGGAAACACGGAACATCTCTACAGACTTGATTCCACCCCGTACTGTTACTGAAGAGGTTCTGGCAGGAATCTGGAGCGATGTTTTAGGACTAGAAAAAGTTGGTATCCATGACAACTTCTTTGCATTAGGAGGTCATTCTTTGTCAGCAATGCAAGTCATTGCTCGGTTGCGAGAAATCTTCAAAGTGGAGTTACCCATAAGTTGTCTGTTTGATTACCCGACAGTAATTGAGCTAAATCGGCAAATTTCAGAATACCGCCAAAAAGAGGCAGGGGAGCAGGGGAGCAGGGGAGCAGGGGAGCAGGGGAGAAATAATCATTCTTTCTCATCCCCCTGTGCCCCTCTGCCCTCTTGTAAAAATGACTTGACCCCATTTCTCAAACCAGTACCTCGAAACACAAAAGAGTTGCCAATTTCTTTGACTCAGCTTGAGTTTTGGATATTAGCTCAATTGCATCCGGGTATTCCCGTCTATAATATTCCACTGGCTTATCGCTTGACGGGTTTACTCAACGTCACTGCTTTAGCACAAAGCCTCGTGGAAATTGTCCGTCGTCACGAAGCTTTGCGAACTACTTTTGCGATCGCAGATCGGCAAGTAGTTCAGAAAATTGCTCAACAGCCCATATTGCCATTTTCGGTGGTAGATTTGCGAAAACTTTCTGAATCTAAAACTGAGCGAAAGGCTCTGGCTCAAAAATTTATCACTGAGGAAAAAAACCAGCCTTTCGATCTAGAACAAGAACCTTTGTTACGCATCAAGCTACTGCGGCTCTCTGATGCCGAGCATTTACTAATAATAACTATCCATCATCTGGTTTGTGATGGTTGGTCTGTGGGTGTGTTTTTACAGGAGCTAACAAAATTATACGCAGCATTTTGTCATGGTCAACCTTCACCGCTTCCTGATTTACCCATCCAATATGCTGACTTTGCCCATTGGCAAAAGCAGTGGGTTGCTCGTCCTGCTTTCGTGTCTGACCTTAACTATTGGAAGCAGCAACTAAGCAATAGCACACTTTTACTACAGTTACCTACTGACCGTCCGCGCTTACCAGTACGAACTTTTGAGGGTGCAAGTCAAACTTTCATCATCCCTAAGAGCCTAACAAATGCTCTTAAACATCTGAGCCAACAGCACAATGTAACTCTATTCGTGACTCTACTAACAGCCTTTAAAATAGTGCTATTTTATTACACCGGACAGTCAGATATTATTGTGGGCACTCCCTTTGCCAATCGCCAGCAAGTGGAAACTAAAGGGCTTATTGGATGCTTCATCAACACATTACCAATACGTACACATTTGGGAGGTGATCCAAGTTTGAGCGAGTTGCTGTATCAGGTGCGTGGATCTTTTTTAGCAGCCTCCGATCGACAACAAATTCCCTTCGTGAAGTTAGTAGAAGCACTACAGCCAAAACGAGAACCAAGCCATTCTTTGCTATATCAAGTGATGTTTAACTTCTTGCCACCATCAGATTTAAAACTGACAAATTTGACTGTTCATCCCTGGTCAATTGAAAGTAAAACAGCAGAGTTTGATTGGGATATTTATCTTCAACAAACAACATTAGGAAGTATTGAAGGGAAATGGTGCTACAAAATCGATTTGTTTGATGCTTCTACTATTAGTCGTGCGGTAACTCAGTTTCTAGTGTTGCTTGAGTTGCTAATTACTAATCCAGAATGTCGTCTGACTGACCTTTCCTTACTATTTCAGCGCCATAATTCTCAATGCCGTGCAATGTAGGTACATATAAGAGGTTGTTTGAAAAGTGTTTCGCTGTGACTTTAGGCACTTTTAGATCCCCCCTAGCCCTTAAAAAGGGGGGAACCGGAATCAAAGTCCCCCTTAAAAAGGGGGATTTAGGGGGATCTAAAACTTTTGATACCGGCAATAGAACTTTTCAAACATCCTCTAAGAGCAGGGAGCAGGGGCAACAGAACAAGAATAGGTGTAATTAATTCTGTTTAGGTACTTAACTTATATGTCAGATGTACAGATTATGGAAAAAACAAGGCTAACTGTTTTACGGGAAATGCGGCTGTTTATCATTGTTTGGGTAGGACAGTTGATCGCCTTAATTGGTTCGAGTACCACTGCCTTTGCCTTAGATATCTGGGTTTATAATCGCACCGGTTCAGTTACCCAGTTTGCTTTAGTCTCTCTGTTCAATACTCTCCCGCTAATCTTAATTTCCCCGATCGCTGGGCCTCTGGTAGATAAGTGGGATCGCCGAAAGACAATGATTATCGCTGATGTCTTGGCGTGTTTGGGAACAATTGCGATCGGCGTTTTATTTGTCATCGGTCGGTTAGAAGTCTGGCACATTTACCTAGCCAATACCTTCACTGCTGTTTTCATGGCTTTTCACACACCTGCTTATACAGCATCAACAGTCTTACTAGTGCCGAAACAGCACCTTAATCGTGCCAATGGGCTAATGAGTCTGATGTTTGGCATTTCGCTGATCGTTGCACCAACTCTCGGAGGTGTTCTACTAAGCATTGTCCATTTGCAAGGAATTATTTTGTTTCACGTAAGCGCTGTATTTATTGCTGTTGTTTCCCTGATGCTGGTTCGGTTCCCGGAAGTCAACACAAGTGCTGTTGCAACTGCAAAAAGTTCATTCCTAAGTGAAGCAACTTACGGATTGACATATTTGATCGCTCGACCAGGACTGCTGGGACTAGTATTATTCTCAGCTTCCAGCTTTTATATTGTGGGAGGTATTAATGTCATCACTATCCCGCTAGTCTTAAATTTCGTTTCAGTCAGCTTTTTGGGAACTATTCTTTCGCTATTTGGCATTGCGATCGTAGCAGGTGGCTTGCTTGTCAGCATCTGGGGAGGGCTAGAACGCAACATATATGCCATATACGGGTGTATGCTTTTGAGTGGCGTATTTATTTTCGTCGCCGGTTTGCAACCCTCTCTTGTCATTTTCACTGTTGGTATCTTCTTATTTTTCCTAACACAACCGATCGTTTCCAGTTCCACGCAAGCTGTCATGCAAAATAAAGTAGAACCTAATGTACAAGGTAGAGTTTTTGCGATCAAAGGAGCGATTGAAGCAGCCGCTTTCCCTTTAGGCTACATCACGATTGGGCCTTTAGCCGAGAAAGTTTTTGAACCCTTAATGGCTACTAACGGTTTTTTAGCAGGAAGCATCGGACAAATCATCGGTGTTGGGTCAGGTCGTGGGATGGGACTTCTACTGATGATTATGGGAGTCTTGACCATTTTAGAAACCTCTATTGCCTACTTGTACCCTCGCTTACGGTTTGTGGAAGATGAACTGCCTAATGTTAGTAATGCAGTTGCAATGGCTGCTGATACAGCTTCTAGTAAGAATGACGCAGTTTCTTTGATATCCTAAATTTGGCGTTGCATAGTGGTGGTTGATTAAAAACTCTACTAATTTGCAATTATTATTTTATTTTCGGAATTTTCGATTTTTGAAAATTGGTAATTGTTAACTTAGTCTATAAATCGGAAAATTTTTGTATCTAGATTCAAGATTTCTACTCTAGATTAAATCCTGTGTTTTTTCATCAGTTAGTATTTTTGTATTTCAATCAAAAAAGATGTTCAGCTTATTTTAGAATATGCAAACCAAAGTTTCTCGCGGTCAATCCTTAAAGAATGATCCTTCTCCTCCGGCCTCTAATAATTTTTGGGAGAATGTAAGAGCGATCGTTCAGCCTTACTGGTACCCAACAGAGTCAGGGGAAAGAGTATTTCCAGACGTGATTCGGATATGGGGGATGCTGATTCTCCTGATTTTATTAATAATAGCGCTAGTCGGGGTAACTGCCTTTAATAGCTTCGTTACTCGCTATATAACCGATGTCATTGAAGAGAAAGATTATCCTAACTTTATTAATACGATAGTAGTTTTCGGCGCTGCTCTTGTCTGCATAACACTCTTAAACGGATTTTCTAAACTTGTCAGAAAAAAAATCGCTCTTGATTGGTACAAATGGTTAAATAATCACATATTATCAAAATATTTGAGCAATCGTTCCTATTATAAAATTAACTTTAGAGCTGATGTTGATAACCCAGATCAACGAATATCCCAAGAAATCGAACCCATTACCAGTAATGCTCTGACTTTTTCAGCTACTTTCCTAGAAAAAGTGCTGGAAATGATTACTTTTTTAGTAATTCTTTGGTCAATTTCCCAATTTATTGCAATTGTTTTGGTTGTTTATACAATCGTAGGCAACTTGATTGCTATTTACTTAGGTCAACAATTAAATAAAATTAATCAAGAAGAATTAGAACTGAAAGCAGAATACAGTTATTCTCTGACTCATGTTCGTAATCACGCTGAATCGATAGCTTTTTTTCAGGGAGAAAAGCAAGAATTTAATATAATTCAACGAAGATTTATTAATCTCCTGAAAAATGTCGAACGCAAGATTAATTGGGAGAACAATCAAGAACTTTTTGACGGAGCATATAAGTCTGCTATCCAAATATTCCCATATCTGGTACTCGCACCTTTATATATGAGCGGTCAAGCTGATTTCGGAGAAGTTGTCCAAGCCAGTGTAGCTTGTAATCAGTTTGCCTCGGCTATGGCAACATTAATTAGAGAATTTGGGACTTCTGGACGATTTTCCAGTTATGTTGAGCGTTTATCTGAGTTTTCAGATGCGTTAGAAGCAGTTACCAAACAACCAGAGAATGTCAGTACTATTAAAACAATAGAAGAAAACCGTTTAGCTTTCGAGAATGTCACATTACAAACGCCAAACTATGAACAGGTAATCGTTGAAAATTTATCACTTTCTGTTCAACCAGGAGAAGGCTTATTGATTGTTGGGCCGAGTGGACGAGGTAAAAGTTCTCTGTTGAGAGCGATCGCAGGTTTGTGGAATGCGGGAACGGGTCGTTTGGTACGACCTCCCCTAAAAGAAGTATTATTCTTACCCCAACGGCCTTATATCATTTTAGGGACTTTGCGCGAACAGTTACTTTATCCTAATACGAATCGTCAAATGACCGACGCAGAACTCAAAGACGTTTTGCAACAAGTAAACTTGCAAAACTTACTAAGTCGAGTTGAAGGCTTTGACACTGAAGTTCCTTGGGAAAATATATTATCGATAGGAGAACAACAACGTCTTGCTTTCGCACGACTGTTAGTTACTCATCCGAGCTTTACTATATTGGATGAAGCAACAAGTGCTTTAGATTTGAAAAATGAAGGAAGTTTATATCAACAGTTACAATCAACGAAAACAACATTTATTAGTGTTGGGCACCGGGAAAGCCTGTTTGATTACCATCAATGGGTTTTAGAACTTGCACAAGATTCCAGTTGGCAACTTGTAACTGTCCAGGATTATCGAAATCAAAAAGCAAGTATAACTAAATTTCCGTCAAATACTCAAATCAAAATAAATGATTCGCCTGAAGACAAAGCGCAAAATGAGTCAAAAATCAGCACAGGCGAAAAACTTACTCATAAGGCAATGAATGAATTAACATCCTATTCACTTAGCACGATTAGAAGCAAGGCAAGCAAAGGAGAATTTATCACTACTAAGGACGGTATTATTTATCGCTATGATAAAGATCCCAATGTTTTGAAATGGGTTTTAGTTTAGCCATCACTCATACTTTTTGAAATTGTAAATTATTTCCATTGGGAGATTAAAGCGTCCTAGTCCAAGCTGCGACTGTAAATCCCAAGTAAAAGAAAGTGACAAAGAAGCAGAGCGAAAAGTCTGCCAACATTCAAACTACCCAACCAACGGGTGAGAATGCTGAGACAACCCAAACTCAGGAAAGCAAAGTTTCAGCCAATATCCAAAAGTGGGAACAACCGCAAACATAAACTCAGGAGCGATCGCTAAAAACTATGAATACGAAAGCTAATGCCAAATATAAAATCCTTGCTATAGATGGTGGTGAGAGTCGGGGCATCATCTCAGCACTAGTACTAGCAGAAATTGAAAAGAGTATTAATTTTATGTGAGTCTCCAACGGAGGCGCACGTTAATTTTTGGGGTGAAATGTTTTGATATCGATTTCGGTTTTCAGTACAGTTGGATCATCTGTGTGTTGAATACGAAAACCTAGTTTTTCACAAACTTTTTGCATACCATAATTGTCAACCAAAATATCAGCAGTGATAGTGCTGAGTTGCTCATCTCGACTGACTTGCAGTAACCTTTGTAGTAACTCGGTTCCTATACCTTGGCACTGATAGCGATCGCACACCACAATAGCAAATTCTGCTTCATTCGTACCATGTATTTTACTTAACCGCCCGACTGCCAATATTTGCCGTGTCTGCGTTTCGGGGTTTTGATATTCGACAACTAGGGCTATTTCGCGATCGTAATCAATAAAGCAGATACGTGTTAGGCGTTCATGGGCTACTCTTGACTGGAGTTTAATTAAGTGAAAATACCTGAAATAAACACTTTGCTCTGAGAGTGTCTTATGAAATTGCACCATCAACGGCTCATCTTCTGGACGGATGGGACGGATGGTAACTGGAGTGCCATCTTTCATCGTCCATTTGCTGACATATTGTGTAGGATATGGTCGAATTGCTAACTTTGGTAGTTGGTCTTTTTTAACATCTGGTTCATGAAGGATAATCCGCGCATCGAGGGCAATTAATTGTTCAGATGAAGCCAGCAACGGGTTAATATCGATTTCCTTAATCCAACGCTGTTCTACAACTAATTGACTAAATACCACCATTAATTGTTCAAGGGCAGCCATATCAACACTTTTGCGTCCCCGGACTCCTTTCAGCGCTTTGTAAATCTGCGTTTGCTCCATCATGCGCCGCACTAAAGTTGTATTCAGGGGTGGAAGTGCGATCGCGCGATCGTGAAAAACTTCGACTAGTTGTCCTCCTGTGCCAAAAAGCAACACCGGGCCAAACTGTGCATCCAGACTACTGCCGATAATCAATTCATAACCGGCCATTTTTACCATCGGCTGCACAGTTACACCTAAGAAGAGTGCTGAGTACTGAGTACTGAGTGCTGAGTAATGAGGGTCGTGTTGCAATTTATCCTGTAAAGAGGATTTAATGTTGCGGTAGGCTTGTCGTACAGCTTCAGCATCTCTTAGATTTAACTGCACACCGCCAACATCAGTTTTATGAGTGATTATCTCGGAAAACAGCTTTAAAACAACTGGATAACCAATTTTTTCAGCACATTGAACTGCTTCATCCTCGCTTTTAGAAACGCAAGTTGCAACCACCGGAATCCCATAAGCAGCTAAAATTTGCTTCGATTCAAACTCTGTAAGAATAGTTCGCTGTGTCTGACGTGCTGATTGGATAATTTTTTCCACACAGTTACGGTCTGGTATCCCTGATGAAGAATCAAGTGCAGGCATTATGGGAGTTTCGTAGATACCGCGCAGGTTATAACTAGACTGCCACATATAACTAAATATTCGAGCAGCAGTATCAGGATAAGGATATGTGGGAATATGGTTGCGATTGAGAATCATCTCACCTGCTGCAATATCTGCTCCTCCCATCCAACTAGCAAGGATGGGTTTACCAGCTATCTGTGCATAAGGTTTCAATTGCTCGGCTGTTTGGGTGGGGTCTGTCATCGCTTGAGGCGTGAGAATCACCAATAACCCGTCACTATTTGGGTCTTTAGCAGCAATTTCTAAGGCTTTGGTATATCGCTGTGGGTCAGCGTCGCCCAGAATATCAATCGGGTTGCCGTGACTCCAATGTGCTGGTAATAGTTGATTCAGAGATGCGCTAGTTTCTTCAGAAATTGGTGCAACTTCTCCACCCGCAGCAATCAAAGCATCAATGGCAAGGACTCCAGGACCACCTGCGTTAGTTAAAATTGTCAGGCGTGGCCCTTGGGGACGGGGTTGTTTTGCCAGCACCTCTGCCATATCGAACAAGTCAGAGATGCTGTTGACGCGCAACACCCCACAACGCCGGAAAGCTGCATCCAGAACTTCATCACTTCCTGTAAGTGCGCCAGTATGGGAAGCTGCTGCTTTGGCTGCGGCTTCAGTGCGACCTGCTTTGATGACAATAATCGGTTTAGTTAAAGCAACTTCTCGCGCTGCTGACAAAAACGATCGCGCATTCCCAATTGATTCCATGTAAATGACAATACTTTTGGTGTGCGGGTCATCACCCAGGTAGTAAATCAAATCTCCCCAACCCACATCTAGCATTGAGCCAAGAGAAACAAAGGCGCTAAAACCAACGTTTTCCCGAAAACTCCAATCTAGGATAGCCGTACAAAGCGCTCCACTTTGACTAATGAAGCCGACATTTCCAGGACGTGCCATTGTACTGGCAAAAGTTGCATTTAAACCTGTGCGTGGACTCATTACACCCAAGCAATTAGGGCCAATAATCCGCATTTTGCCACGCTGCGCTTGCTCAAGTATTTGCTGTTCTAAGGCTACACCCTCAGCACCAGCTTCTTTAAAACCAGCACTAAGGATAATTGCACCTTTGATACCTGCATCCACGCACTCGGCAATAATACCTGGAACTGTTGTTGCGGGGGTAGCAATAACTGCTAAATCCACTTTTTCGGGTACATCAAAGATATTGGGGTATGCTTTGATTCCCAATATACTGTGCCGTTTGGGATTGACAGGGAAAACAGTTCCACCAAAAGGATTGCTAATCAAGTTCCATAATAGAGTACGCCCAACACTACCAGCTTTTTCACTAGCACCAATTACAGCAACACTTTTTGGTACAAAGATCGCATCAAGGGGATTTGCTTTCTCGGTTCGCAAAATATCATAGGCGCGATTGCTGGATGATTGGATAGGCTTTTGCATGAGTTGCTGTTACCTGTAGTGGAAATATATTTTAAAGAAGTAAGCTGAAATTTTCGTCTATAATTTGGGTAATTTTTTGTAAAGCGATCGCTACTCCAATTTCAGCAAATGGTGATAAGCTGTAGCCTAATTCAAAATTTACTCCTGGTACTTTTATCCACCAAGCTTGTGGACAACGATTATAAAGTGCTTGAGTGAGAGCTAAGAGCGATCGCGGATCGGCTGTATGTCCGGCAATAATGTTGAAAGATTCAGATGAAAGCGATTGTACCTGTACCTGGGAACTTTCAGAGGTGAAACAAGCATCGATAAAGATTGCCAAATCAGCATGGGCTAAAGCTTCAGCAAGTTCAGGGGTGAGTTGATGGACAGCCAGAGATTTCACGTTTGATAGATGCAACGCCTTAGCTACTCGTTGCCCAATGCCATCATCACTACGCAACTCATTACCATAGCCAATTGCGTAGGCGTAGCCCGTCGTAGACATCGCTTCCGGCAAAGCGTAGCCCATCGCATTAGAATTCATATTTTTAGCTGTCCAACACTATTTTAAAGTTAGATAAAAAACTTGAGAAACTTGTGAGGAGATAGAGAAACTTGGAAGTAATGCTCACAATTTCCTCAGATTGTTGACATATAAATAAAACTGTGAAGCAATATTACATCCCCTAATATGACTTAACGTGAAGTGAATTCGACGGCTCATATAGTATCTGTCTACTTAGCTGAATCAAAAGACCTCTCCCTGATTTTACTACGCAAAACCTTTCCTCTCCGACTCGGAGAGGGACAGACTTGAACTTTAGTTCAAGGCAGGGAGAGGTTCATTGGAAGCTCACGTTAGCCTGAGATTTTTGACGCAACATCCCCCAGTTCCCTGATACTTCCTGCTTTTTTGCGGGTATCTGAATCTGAGTCCTGACAAAATTTAAGTTGTAATAAACACTGTATTTCCTCACAAGTTCCTCAAATTCTTTTTCTAACTTCAAGATAAAGATGCCCAACTATTGCATTAAATTAGCTTGAAAATTTGTGAGCCAAAAAAGATAGGTCAAGCAAAATAAATAGGCATCTGCCAAAAGTAGTGAGAAATTTTTGAACTTGGAGTTACTTAGGAGATACACACCATGAGTACCATTGTTCAACCTCAAAGAGAATTTAATTTTTTTGATTTCTGGGATAGTTTTTGTCGCTGGATTACTAGTACAGAAAATCGGATTTATATCGGCTGGTTTGGTGTGTTGGCGATTCCCACCTTATTGGCTGCCACCACCTGTTTTATTTTGGCTTTTATTGCCGCTCCCGGCGTAGATATGGATGGCATTCGTGAGCCAATCATGGGTTCACTGATGGATGGTAATAACTTAATTACAGCCGCAGTTGTACCGACCTCTGCTGCCATTGGTTTGCACTTTTATCCGATCTGGGACGCGGCATCAATGGATGAATGGCTCTACAATGGTGGGCCATATCAATTAATTGTGCTGCATTTTCTTATTGGTATTTGGTGCTATCTAGGGCGATTTTGGGAACTGAGCTATCGTTTGGGAATGCGCGCCTGGATAGCAATTGCCTATTCTGCACCCGTCATCGCTGCTACTTCCGTTTTGCTAGTTTATCCTATTGGTCAAGGTAGTTTTTCTGATGGTTTACCTTTGGGAATCACTGGAACTTTCCACTTTATGTTGGCTTTCCAAGGTGATCACAATATCCTTATGCACCCGTTTCACATGTTGGGTGTAGCAGGTATATTCAGTGGCGCACTATTTAGTTCTTTACATGGTTCTTTGGTGACTTCAACACTCATTCGAAAGACCGATGACAATGAATCAATTAATGCCGGATATAAGTTGGGTCAGAAGAAATTTACCTACAAGTACTTAGCAGGACACTCTAGCTTTTTGGGACGGTTGTTGATTCCTATCTTTGCTAGTAAAAATCATCGTGCTTTCCATTTATTATTAGCAGCATTCCCAACGATAGGTATTTGGTTTGCAGCGATGGGTGTATGTTCGATGGCGTTTAATATCAATGGGTTGAACTTTAATCATTCCATCTTAGATAGTCGGGGTGAAGTAATTAGAACCAATGCTGATATCCTGAACCGTGCCAATCTGGGTATAAATGCAATGCACGCTCCTAACGTCCATAATTTCCCTTTAGTTTTGTCTAGTGGTCAACCTATTCCAGTTAGTTAAAGATTGCATCCATCCATTTTTATAGTGGTTTTAAACCTGCCTGTAATTCTGGTATTAGTCAATATTGCAGGCAGGTTTTTCATCAGAAGAATTTTGAATGAGGTACTAAAAAGTCAAGTGTTCTTTTTCCTTGCTTTCTTGTCTTGGTGAATTTTAGGTATTTATTTCTCCAGAGGTTTTAGTTTTAAAGGATACAATGGCTCAGATCCATTTAATTGCCAAATTCTAAATACCAATACAGCAGCTACAGTTAGCCATACACAAGAAAATGATAAAGTCATTCCCGCTACAGGATTAGTTTGCCAATAAATTGCCGTCACTACTACAGCAGATAACCAAGGGCCTAAAATAACTACAGGAACAGCAGCACCTAATCTCCGTTCTACAGTAAAAATCGTATTCCAAGTATCCCCTAAAGCCAGATGTACCACAAACAAAATTAAAGGCAGCACTAAAAATTGATGATTCATTTGCTGCCAAACCAATACAGAAGAAATTACCCGCAAAACGGCAATTATCATCCAAACAATGGGAAATACTAAAGGTGGAGGAGACCATCTTGGTCTAATTACCTGGTCATAAGTCTGACGAGAACGGGTATTATCTAAAAGAGAAAAAATTCGGGAACGGATACTTAAGAGAGCAAAAAATAATCCAGTCAATAAAGTGCTAAACCAACTGGGAAAAGAAGAATTACTATCAATTAACATTACTATTTTTTCCATTCCCAGTAAGACGAGAATCATAACTACTATTTGTAGGATAGTTCCTAGTGTATAAACTAAAATTGCTCTGACATCTAGTTCTTGTGTAGTAGCTATTGATGTATCTCGATACTGTTGTTGATTCCCAGCTTTTACTCCCATCACTGTATTGACAAACTGTTCAAGGATTCCACTATTATTGGATTGATTCATAATTAAGAGATTGTGCCTAGTTTGTAATTAGTAACAATAGGTGATTATATCGCTATTCCATTACTCTAGGCAGAGGAAAATAAGAAATCTTTAGATTCAGAGGTATCTGGAATAGAATCTCGCATTCGATTCATTAATTCAGTTATTGGTTAGTAATCCAATCGATACCAGCCGTAGTATTAATTCATAATTTTGCACTAGAACTTAGTGGCAAAAATTTCCAGTTTGTTTCTCTGGGGATTGATTGAATGAAGCGGCATTAAAACTTAATAACGCGTTTCTTGTTTTTTCTTTAACTGTCTTATCTGTCCTTGCATTCTCGCTTTAATCCTGAGAATATATTCAAATTGATATACCAACTTGTAATTTACAAGTAAAAAGAAACCATGAAAAAAATACTATTGTGCTGTTGTGCAATGATTTTAGCAATGTGGGTCGCCATCAACCCTGCACTCGCTGCTGATAGCAAAAGTCCTGCACCTGCTACGGATAGCAACAGCACTGCACTGGCTGGCGATTGTACTGAGGTGGGATTTTTTCCCAATGAGCAGGACTGCACCAAATTCTTCCGTTGCGTAGATTTTGGCGATGGTAGAGACTTAACAAAGTTCGACTTTGACTGTGGGCCGGGGACTGTTTTCGATGACCGATACGATACCTGTAACCATGCTTGGGCGCTCCCTTCCGATTCTACATGCTACAAGCCTATGGAAAGCATGAAATAGTAAGAAACGGAGTCCGCGATGTCTACTGCGTACTACACCTATGCCCAGGGAAAATACACCTAAAATCGGTTCGTTAACTATCTGAAGCTCACATTACTCTACTATCAATAGGTAGTGATAAGTTGCGCGACCATTCATTCCAAGAGCCAAAATAATTTCTGGCAGAAATCCCTGCTTCTTCAAGGGCTATTAATGTATTCGCAGCCCTTGAACCCTTAAAGCAGTAAATATACACAATGGACTCTGAAGTAATATCTACTGAGTTACAAATTTCTCGGATTTCATCTGGCGATCGCAACGTGGGGATTTTGGAATACAAATTACAGAAGAAGAAATGTTGAATGTTACGAGATAATTTTTGTGGTTGTGTTGTTTTAAAGGAAGAATTCAGAATAGATTAATCTCGCCAAACTTCATTTACAATATTCCCATCTGTCCCAATTAATTGAATATGCAAAGGCATTTGTCCTGCCGCATGAGTTGAA
The DNA here is from genome assembly GCF_009873495.1 of Nostoc sp. ATCC 53789. Lineage (GTDB taxonomy): Bacteria > Cyanobacteriota > Cyanobacteriia > Cyanobacteriales > Nostocaceae > Nostoc > Nostoc muscorum_A. Next base: position 628,132 of record NZ_CP046703.1, read on the forward strand.
CAACTCAAACAAGGATCAAAAGCTCTGATTCCCGCCTCAACGCGGTTTAACATCCCTTCAGCAATTTCTGAACCGTGAATAAAATGTCGGGCAATTTGCGCGACTGTACGATTCATTGCTAAATTATTCTGACCTGTGGCAATTACTAAATTTACTTTCTGAAGTAACCCATTTTCATCAACTTGATAATGGTGAAATAATGTACCGCGTGGTGCTTCACTTACACCTACTCCTTCTCGTTGGTTGATGCCAGCATCAGCACGCAATTTTTTAGACATTAAATCTGGGTCATCTATTATAATTTCTATGCGTTCAATGCAAGCCAGAATTTCAATTAACCGGGCGTAGTGATAGAAAAATGATGAAGTGACAGTGCCTTGACCTCTGTCTCTAAATTCTCTCAATTCTGTATCAGCTAAAGGCGTACCAATATGACTGCAAATATTCAGGCGTGCTAGCGGCCCTACCCGATAAATACCACTATCTAAACGACAATGGTCGCTCTGGTCAGGATAACCTAAAGGGCGATAGTAAGGAGACTTTAAATAGGAATCTGGTTGAACTGCTTCACCAATAAATTCTTGATAATGAGTTGGATCAAGTTTATCGGCAATAATATTTCCCGCGCTGTCTACAAAACGAATATGTCCGTCGTAGTTCTCCCACAAACCATCAGGAGTGACTAAACCCATAAATAAACTAGGAAAATTCCCGAAAGTTTGCACTTCTCTTTGATAATCATTGAGTAAGTCTTTAAATCTACCAAGTGCATCTAATATTATGGTGCGTGCTTCTGGAATGCGGTTTTGAATATGGGTGCGTCCTTCTATCGATAAGGGTTCGCGGACACCACCAGGAACTGCCCATGATGGATGTATCTTTCGCCCTCCCAATTGTTCGATAATTTCTTGTCCAAATTGACGCAAGCGAATTCCGCCACGCGCTAATTCTGGTTCGGCTGCAATTAAGCCAAATACATTGCGTTTTTTGGGGTCGCTATCCATTCCTAATAATAAATCTGGGGCGCTGAGGTGGAAAAAACTCAGGGCGTGGGATTGGATAATTTGTCCCAAATTCATCAAACGGCGCAGTTTTTCCGCAGCTTTGGGAATTGTAACTGCAAGGATGCGATCGCCTGCCTTTGCTGATGCTAACAAATGGCTTACCGGACAAATCCCACAAATTCGCGCCGTAATTCCTGGCATTTCCCACAAAGGGCGACCCTCGCAGAACTTTTCAAAACCACGAAATTCTGTGACATGAAAACGAGCATCGCTCACTTGTCCTGTATCATCCAGATAAATACTGATTTTGGCGTGTCCTTCAATTCGGGTAACTGGGTTGATGATTACTTTTTTCATAACTATCTCAGGTCAACCACTAGTAGTTCGCTTTCGTGACTTGGCGGGGTAAAGGGAAAGGGGGAAGGGGGAAAGGGTTTAAATCCCTTACCCTTTCCCCTTTCCCCTTTCCCCAGTCCTCACTTAGCATTTTTGGGTTGGCAGACTACTAGACCAGTTGTCATAAATTCCTTTAGCTTCTGGATATTCGTCGCAGTATTCTTCAAAGGCTGTTTTCACGACTTTCTCGGCCCTTTGATGTGCGATCTCGGCTTGTAATTCCTCGATCGCATCCCAAACAACAGCACATTCTTCTGAATGGATACCTTGGCGATCGCAAATGACACGAGCTTTTTGAATTTCGTCCTGAAGTTGTTGTTCTAGCAGGAAAGTATGGGGTTGCTCAAGAAAGCTACTATTAGCTAGAATGTCAACCAGGGAAATGATACCCAGTAGTTCGCCCTGAATAACGGGCGCTCTCTGCAAATTATGGTCAGCAAATAACCGCGCTACGTATTCTAAGGCAAGTTCAGGATTGACAACGATACAAGGCTTGGTCATCACTTCATGAACACGCACACTAAAGGGATCTTTACCATAAGCAATCACTTTATATACAATATCCTTTTCAGTAATCATGCCGTAGGCATCGTGTTCATGGCGGCGATCTACAACCAGCGCTTTCCAGTCCCTTGCTCTCAAGAGTCTAACTGCTTCAGCCACTGTTGCTGAACTGTGAATTGTAGCAACATCTCTAGTCATAATGTCAGATGCTTTCAACATAATTGCTTCTAAAATTATTTTGTGATTGCCTCTCTTTCAACTTAGATAAAGAATCTGAGTAACTTGTGAAGTTAACCAAACTTGATAAATTCACGTCCTTTTAACCGTGGTTTTTCTCCCCTTAAGAGTGCCTCTAACACTGCTTTAATCTGAGTTGCTGAGGGTGGGCAACCTGGTAAATAAATATCAACTGGCACTACTGTATGCACTGGTATCACCCGATCTAGTAAGGTTGGTACAATGCCAGGCTCATAGGGAATAGTGCCGTGAATATCTGCTGCTTCGATGTAACAACGTTGCAGAACAGGTTCGGCACTACCTAAAGGATTGCGTAAAGCAGTAACATTACCAGTAACAGCACAATCACCAAAAGAGACAAGAATGTGCGATCGCTCTCTGACTATCTGAATCATTTGCAGGTGATCTTCATTAGCAATTGCACCCTCAACTAGCACCACATCTACCCCTGGAGGATATTCTTTAGCATCAGCAAAGGGACTATAAACTAAATCTACTTGTGCTGCTAAATCAATCAGCCATTCATCCAAATCGAGAAAAGACATGTGACAGCCAGAACAGCCGCCTAGCCAAACCGTTGCTAATTTTAAACGAGTCATTTTATTTTTTAAATGAATTTTGACCTTAGAGGTTGTTTGAAAAGTATTTCGCTGTGACTTTAGACACTTTTAGATCCCCCCTAACCCCCCTTAAAAAAGGGGGAACCGGAGTCAAAGTCCCCCTTTTTAAGGGGAGCCAGTGCGGTCTTGGGGGTTTCCCCCATGAGCAACTGGCGTGGATTTAGGGGGATCTAGAATGTTTTACTACCAAGAAGAGGACTTTTCAAACATCCTCTTAGCACTCAGGACTTTAATGCAATTTCTTGCCATTCCTGCACGACATATTTTGGGATTGAAATATTGATGAAGTGTTGTTTACCTACAGGTATACCAATCAACAATTCTTGAGTTGATAATTGAGGCAAAACATCCTTTAAGTCATACTGAGCGATGGTTGGTGCTGGTGCTTCATCTAGGAATATATCGGGAGCAGTTAATACTTTACCTGTATCTGTAGTAATCTTTAGGGGTAAGGGATGGGGCAATTCCTGAGAACCAGGAAATCCCACCAATCGGAGATTTATTGAAGATATTTTATTGCTATTAGAATTAACTCGCTTAAACAAAATAACTTGCCAATAATTTCCTAATTCATCATTTAATTTTTCTTGTGAGCGATAAAGGATTTCTTCTGGCGTATCTTCTAATTGCATAACAGCAGCAATTACCTGTTGAGATGTGAAGCTTGCTAAACCCAGGTATATATATATTGTTAATATTGCCAGCAATAGGAGCCACCAAAAAATTTTTAGGATGCGGCGTAACATTAGGTTTACCTCGTTGTGCTAATTTATGAACAGTAGCTAAACAAGCCATTGCTGCTTTTCTCTTGCTGTAAGTAGGAAATCAAGCTTGGCGCGATCGTGTTTCATTTCCCCGACGCTCGAACCTTTGTCAAAAAGCGCACCTGTAGGGCAAGCATTAACGCATTTGCCGCAAGAAGTACAAGTATTTGAGGTTCCCCAAGGCTGATTTAAATCAGTGATCACATGAGAATTTGTCCCTCTACCCGCCATATCCCAAGTGTGCGCTCCTTCGATTTCGTCACAAACACGGATGCAACGAGTGCAAAGAACACAACGGTTATGGTCAACGCCAAAGCGAGCGTGAGAAATATCGACTTTGCGATCGGGGAAATGATAATCTAAACGCACATGATCCATACCCATCTCAATTGCCAAGTCTTGCAATTCGCAATTACCGTTAGCTACGCAGACCGAGCAAATGTGATTACCTTCAGCAAATAGCATTTCTATAATGGTGCGACGATATTTTTGCAGGCGATCGCTATTTGTTTGGACTTCCATACCCTCAGCAACTTTTGTTACACAAGCAGGTTGGAGTTTATTACTCCCAGCAATTTCTACTAAACAAAGCCGACAAGCGCCAACATCTTCGACTCCTTGCAAGTGGCACAAAGTAGGAATGTGAATCCCTGCATCTTGCACCGCTTGGAGAATAGTTTCTTCCTCACGGGCGCTAATCAGTTTGTCGTTGACTGTTAAAGTTTTGACTGACATTGCCTCTAGCCTCAATCAGAATAAGCCTTTCGCTTCTGAAATGCCCTGAGTCTTGAATTGTAGACAAATAGTTTGAGGAACTTGTGAATAGCTTGGATAGTTTTATCATCAATTACTTTCCAAGCTATAGGAATCCGCTTTGATTTTTGTATCCCTCACGGGAGCGTAGCCATACTTACTTGCGTGGGAAGGAAAGAGGCAAGAGGGCTTTTTAAGTTGTAGGGAGTTTTTGCAAAAATCAAATATGAGTCTATGCAAAGCAGAAAGTAGCCAGAAAATTTACATATCTGCAATTATTTTGAATTGAATTAAATTAACGTGAGTTCGATGAACCTCTCCCTCCCAGCCTCCCTCTCCGAAACGGAAAGGGAGGTGCAACGAAAAATTCAGCTTTTTGCTCCCCTCTCCGTGTCGGAGAGGGGTTGGGGGAGAGGTCAAATAAGACTTGTCGAACTCACGTTAAATTATGTCCACTAAGAAATTATTTCCAGGAATTATTCATTAGCGGCACGTTCAAACACTACTGAAAGATTATTGGCTGGCATTTGGTAAATTTGTTTCAAGATGAAATGTTCTGCCCTAGCTTCTGCCACTACATCATCCAAGTTCCGCACGCCCCACTCCTGGTTTTGGGTGTGTAAATATTCGTCAAAAGCTGCATTACTCGCTGCTGTATGTTCTCCACCTTGTTTGAAGGGCCCATATAAATAGAGGATACCTCCTGCTTTTAGGATACGGCCTGCCCCTGCCATTAGCCCCAAACAGGCTGACCACGGTGAAATGTGAATCATATTAATATTGACTATCGCAACTATTGGCTCCCTATTAAGCCACTCAGTTACTTCCCCTTTCTCCACTGCCCAAACTGGCTCTCTAACATCTAGCTCAAGCGGTGGATAAACATTATCAGAGGCATTGTGTTCAGTCCATGCACTAATGCTGGCTCGTAACTCTAAATTTGCATCTGTTGGTAGCCACAGGCGAGGACTTAGCCTGGATGCAAAAAAGACTGCGTGTTCACCAGTACCACTTGCTATTTCTAAAATAGTGCCACTTTCGGGTAATACCTGCAAAAGTATTTCTAGAATTGGTTCTCGGTTGCGCTCAGTTGCTGGTGCGTATTGTCGTGCGTCTTGTGGTGTCATTCTTATCGTGATATTTTATAATTTTTCTCGCATGTGCGCTTTCCGATAGTAACAATATAGATGATCTGACCTATGCCCATTCGAATTGTAGCGACTGTCTTAAAAGTCAAGCGATCGTTAACAAAAAAACGTGGGTTGGAGCATTGACGCAACAGAGGAACGCTGCGCTAGATTCGGCGGTGTCTGGTACGGGCTAGAAGACTTATGGCTTGTAGTCTAGATAGTCAAAGCCCGCACCAGACACTCCGCTTCGCCGCCGAATCTTCCTCGGTTGCTGGATTTCTCGTGTAGGCAAAAACAGCATGAAAAATTTACCCCAGTTATAGGGGAGCATCAATGCGGATGCCGTACATTGCTGGCTCTGGGCATCAAGCAAAGTATAAAAAGGTTGACTTGTGATTAAACATTGACAATTGGTTTAAAGTTGTCAGTTAGACACCAAGGCAAATTATCTCGAACCATTGCATTTAAAATGACTAACATCTTATGAACGCAAGCAGTTAGGGCCAATTTTTTGGATTTACCACGTTCGACAAGGCGCTGATAAAAGGCTTTGATAACGGGATTATGACGCATAGCAACCACAGCACCCATATAAAGAGTCGCTCGAACATGGGCACGACCACCATTAATCATCCGCTTACCTTTGTGTTGACCACTATCATGATTGATCGGTGCAACACCAACTAAACGAGAGATTTGTTTGGCAGTTAATTGACCGAGTTCTGGTAAGTCAGAAACGAGGGTAGTAGAAATAACTTGACCAATACCAGGAGTAGTTTTGAGTAAATTGACTTTATCAATCCATTGTTGATTATTTTGCGTCAATTCCTGAATTTGTTGATTGAGCTGTTTGAGACGCTCTTCAAGATATTCAATATGAGCCTCAATATCTGCTAATGCTTTACCACGGGCACGCGCCCGACGATTTTTCTCAGCAGTCTGCATCTCGACTAACTGTCTTCTGCGACTAATTAATTCGCCCAGTTGACGCGCTGTTTCAGATTCAATTGCTAACACCTGGGGTTTCATTGCTTCCCCAAAGTGTGCCAAAATTTGTGCATCAATAGCATCAGTTTTTGCCAACCGACCTGTGGCTTTCGCAAAATCTCTTCCAAGGCGTGGATTAATTAATGCTACTGGTAAAAGTGCTGCCTGCAATTGGATAATAAGTTCTGTTTCTAATCCTCCTGTTGCTTCTAACACAATCAGATTTAAATCAAATGATTTGAGTTGTTCTACTAGATGAGATATTTCTACTTCTGTATTAGCAACTTTCAATGCTTTACCCATTGGACGGATATAAACATCGAGAGTTGCTTTACTCACATCAATGCCTACCCATTGAGAAATATTTTCCATATTTCACTCTCAACTAATTTCTGTACCCTGTTTTGAATTCATCCCCTTGATTTAACTCATCCTTGCCCGATACGGACTGTATACTTTAAATATCAGCGTTTAAAGCTTTGACCCCGGCGACTGTTCGAGTTCTGTCAAAGAGATTGTTGTAGTGACCCATGCTACGAAGCGGTCTATTATGACCAAGGTTGGGACGGTCTACTACTATTTCTAAGATACAAGGTTGGGTGGAGGCTTTGCGTAACCCAACATCCTGATATATGTTGGGTTGCGCTCCGCTCCACCCAACCTACGTCTAATGCACTATTTTGTGTAGACAGTCCACTACGTGCATTTCAAAAATAAAATACTAGTTCTATAGTGATCTTCCCGATAATAACAATATAGATGAGTTGACCTATGTCCATTACAGTAATTCTTGACAAAAAAAGTATCCATAGTTCATGTATTATCACTAGATACGTTCTTTTCGTATTGACAAAACAACTTTGACAATTACATTTTAAACCTTAAACTTACATACGTGTTTCATGGCTCGTAAAAAATCATCTCCATTACAATCAACTGAAGTAACTCCATTAGCCCTCTCTCAATTACATATCCGCTTGGAGTTTTTAGAAGCAGAACACAAATCGCTACTTAAACAGATTAAGAGAAAGCGAACGGAATTGAACAATTTTGTCGAGCAAATGCGAACTTTTGCCACAGAAATATTTCATCAAGCTAGTCCCCACGTTCAAAAAATGGCTGAGTTAGACCGAGATATTCATGCTCTATTTGATGAAATTTTTACCACTAGAAAGTTTGGGAAACAAACCATCAAAAATATAGAGGCAGTTTACCTTGAACTCCAGTTGACAGGGATTATTAGTCCAAACGCGAATCGTAAACAATTCAATACAGAGTTAAACGAACTATTTAATAATTCCGAATCCGAATCAGATTTTTCAGAGGAAGCGGCTGAAGATAGCCATCAATATTGGCAAGCACAACAGTCTGTGGAATCTCCCTCTGTAGCGAGAACAGAGGATAAGAGAAAAATTCGGGAAACATTTCTCAGATTAGCTGAAATCTTTCACCCTGATAAGACAAGAGACAGCGAGACACAGATATATCATACAGAAATCATGAAATCAATTAATAAAGCTTACCAAGAAGGAGATTTGGCAAGACTTTTAGAAATTGAGCGAATTCAGCAGGTGGGAGAAGTTATTGATCTTAATAACGAGGATGATTTAACTCGCAAATGTCGAACTATAGAACAGCAAAATCAAATTCTCGTCACTCAATATGAAAACTTGAAACTGGAACTACGTTTAGTAAAAAATACTCCAGAAGGAACTATGGTAAGTGATTCTCGTAAAGCTGCGAAAAAAGGCATTGATTCTATGTCTTTGATGCTAAAAACAATAGAATCTCAAATAAATGTTATTTCTCAAATCCGGGATTTTGTCAAGGACTTTAGAGAGCAGAAGATTACTATCAAAGAATTTCTCGGTGGGCCACCAACCCCACACTCCTTAGACGAAGAAATTATGGAAGATATTCTTGAACAGATGTTGTCAGAATTAATGAGATAGTACAGTTTAACTTAACTGACTCCGAAATTTATGAACACTAATAGTTAATAAAACAATAGCAAAACCAAGCAATGCGAGAACATTCAACCACAGCACATCTAAACCAACTCCTTTGAGTAAAATACCTCTAACAATAGTAATGTAATGACGAAGTGGATTAAGTAAAGAGAGAAATTGAAATAAAGGAGGCATGGATTCAATAGGAGATATTGCCCCAGAAGTTTGGATCATTGGTAAATTTATAAAAAAAGATGTGAGTAATACTTGTTGTTGAGAACCGCAGATAGTTGCTAGCATAATTCCTAAACTAATTCCCACAAATACATACATACTTGATAAAGCGAGAAAGAGCAGGAAACTCCCACGAAAGGGTAGGCTAAATACGACTGTTCCCAAGGTTAAAGCTAGTAGCACATCTCCCATGAGTAGGAATGCCAACGGGATAATTTTAGCTAATAAAATTTCCCAGTTGCTAGAGGGAGTCATTAACAATTGCTCTAAAGTTCCTGTATCTTTCTCGCGTACATACAGTTACTGCTGATACTAATGTACCGATTAATGTCAGGACTAAACCCATAACTCCCGGTACGAAAAACCAACTACTTGTTAGTCCAGGATTGTAAAGAAAAACGACTTCGGTTGAAACTGGCGGACTGACTTGACCCTGTACCAAACTGAAACTATATTGTTGGATAATCTGATTAACATAGTTAGCAGCAATTCCGGCTGTATTTGCATTCACTCCATCGATAAATACTTGAATTTCTGCTGATTTTTTAGCTAGTTGGCGGGGAAAATTTGGTGGAATTATTAGTCCTACATCTAGCTTACCTTCTTCTACTTGACGGCTTAAATCTTTTTCACTTGTTGGTACAGATTCTAAGTTAAAAGTATGATTGGATGTCATTGCTGAAACTAGTTCTCGACTGGCGGAGACATTGGCATAGTCAATTACACCCAGTCGTAAATTATGGACATCCGGGTTGAGTGCAAATCCGTAAAGCAATAATTGTACTGTTGGTGGCACAATTAATAAAACAATCAATTGCCTGTTTCACATAATTTGATTAATTTCTTTACACACTAATGGCCACAATGGACTATCAAATAATTGCCAAATATATTTCATATATGATTAAGAGGTTGTTTGAAAAGTGGTTGGCTGTGGTTTTAGGCACTTATTGATCCCCCCTAACCCCCCTTAAAAAAGGGGGGAACCGGAATCAAAGTCCCCCTTTTTAAGGGGGATTTAGGGGGATCTAAAACGTTTTGCTAATGACCAATGACTATTGACTAATTTGCATTCGACTTAAAAGCCGACGCGCTACGTTGAAAAATACAAATCCCAAAACTGCAAGCATGAGTAAGTCAAATCAAACTCCTGTCCATCCTGTACCACGCACAAAAGCATCACGGGTGATATCAATGTAATAACGCGCAGGAAATACGTTAGGTGTTAGTGAAAGGGGAAAAGGAATATTACTCAGGGGATAAATAAAAACAGATAGCAATAAAGATGTAATAAAACCGACAAGAGAAACAATTTGTACTGCGGAATTTTGGTTACTGCTACGTACCCCTCCAAGTAAACCAAAGGAAACACTATCTATTAAAAAGAGTAGAGTTCCTATTAATAAAGTGATCGGGTTACTAATTACGCCGATATGAAAAATTATTGACCCTAATCCCATAACTATTAAAGCTTCTGTAATCGCAATTAGCAGGTAAGCTAATCCTTTGCTAAGTAACAGTTCGGTTGCACTAATGCTAGAAGCCTAGACTTGTAAAATTGTACCTTTTTCTTTTTCACGCACCATTGCGATCGCTGTTAGCAATGAGGGAAAAATCCACAATACTACAGCATAGGCTCCTGGCACAATGTACAGCGACTCCAATCTACCAGGGTTAAACCACAAGCGGATTCGCGGTGTAATAATATTTTTATCTGGTAGTAGTCCTTGGTCTTGCATGAAAAAATTATAGCGGTTCTCAGTTGGGTGCAATATAGTAACAGCAGTGCGTGAACCATCCAATAATATCTTTTTTAGTCACAGCATTTAAGGCATTTGTAATGGCCTCATCTAGCTCTTGATAGGTTCGAGCGGCTTGCGAACGTAAAAATTCTTTCACCTTTGACCAGCAGTTTTCAATCGGTGAAAAATCTGGAGAGTAGGGAGACAAATAAACCAATTTTGCTCCCACAGATTCAATGGCTTCACGGATACCTGTAACTTTATGAGAACTGAAGTTATCCATAACAACAGTTGCACCCGGCTTCATGCTAGGAACTAAAACTTGAGTAACATAGGTTTCAAACGCCGATGCATTAGTACCACCAGTAAAAGTCATCGCAGCAATGATGCCTTCAGTTGACATCGCTCCAATCATCGTCACATTTTTTCCCCGGCCGTCAGGACAATGACCATAAGCACGACTACCTTGAGGCGAACGAGCGAAGCGTCTGGTCATAGCAATATTTACTCCAGCTTCATCGATAAATACTAAGTCTGCTAAGTTTACTTCTCCGATGATTGTCCAATACTCTGCCCTCAATTTTTGCACCCGTTCTGTATACTTTTCGCTCGCGTGTAATGTTTTTTTTTGCGTGTCAGATTCAGCTTTTGGGTGATTCTGCCCATTGAGGAACGGCTTATCTTTACTTGAGTCTGTTGTTCTAAGCGATCGCACAATTCCACCAAAGTGGCATCATTATCTGACTCTACTAATAACCCTACCAATGCCAGATGCTCATTATTGAGCTTTGAGATTTGACCTCCACCATGAGGTTTTGGCTCAACTGTCCCACTGCTACGATATCGTCTCAGTAAACTTTGAACAAAACTCAAGCTGACACTGAATCTTATTGCCAATTGTCGTTGAGAGCCTTCTTGATTGTTATATGCATTGATCACTTTTTGGCGCAGATCACAAGAGTAAGGTTTCATTCCCTAAATACTTAGACGTTAATATACTCCATTATCTCATACTGTATTTCACTCAAGCAGGAACCGCTATATATCTTTTTTCCTTCCGACTTCTGCCTTCTGCCCTCTGCCCTCTGCCTTCCCCCAACCTAGATCACCAAAAGTTGCCAAGAACCAAATTATGATTCAAAGGACACTTCAGGCAGTTGCGACTCCGGTTTCCGTAGCACTAGCCATACTGCACGACGAGGCGTGAGACAAAGTTTTTTGGGTTGAGTGACTTTTGGTAAAGACTTAACTGAATACAGTTTTCGTGGCTTGATTCCAAGGGCTGTACGGATGCGCCGCGTGTAACGCGCTACAGTATCATAACTACCTTTGTAACCCTGTTGTTGAATTTCCTCAAACAAGACTAAGCCTTCGTGACAACCTTCATTCCAGCGTTTTAGGATATATTCTTGGTATGGAACTAAAATACTTCGACCTCGGCTTCTTCGCCGAGTTGGTTCAACAAAGGTGGGAGTACGTAGATAGCGAAATACACTTGTTACACCAATCCCAACTTGACGGGCTATAGCTTTTCCACTCCAACCTTGATCATGTAGATCCCAAACTTGCTGATGAATAGCAACTCGTCTAGCACGGCTTTGTTCTGCTAATTGTAGTGCCTGTTGTTCACGGCTTGGTCGTGGTACTCGCACAACTACAGTACCGTCGGTTTGGGTTACTGATGAAAGACTGTATGAACCTATCCCACTAATAAAATTCTTTGAATCCAGATATGAATAGTAGCAAGGTCAATGATCGATCTCGTGAGACGACTTTGACACCGGGATGAGCTTTTAACCATTCTGCTAAGGTTTCAGCTTTTGCATCTTTGAGTAGAGCAATTGGTCGGCTGCGTTCCAGGTCAATTAGTGCTGTGCCGTAGGTTTTACATTTACGAAAACAAAAGTCGTCTACCCCAAGAGTATGTGGCGTTACGATTGGTGGGAGTGGGATTGAGCGGACTAAATTTAATAGTGTGTTGCGAGAAACTTTTATCCCTAATTGCTCCGAGAGTCTTACCCCTGCTGCACCACCATTAGCTAAAGCAATCGCACTTAGTCGTTGAGCTAAACGTAGAGTCCTTCGCGCCCAAGGTGCGGTTACACTGTTGAGCCTTTCGGTAAAAATGCGTCGGTTACACAAAGTATTGATGCAAAAAAACTTCCGCACCCGTAACTGTAGGGTAATGCTGTAATCAGCCCACGGTAAGTCTGCTAACTTCCGCTCGTAGTGGCTATGAATTCGGTGAGTTGGTTGATTACAAACTGGACAATTAACTACTGTTATGATTGCAGAAACAATCAACTTTATCTGAGTTTTTATTTCGTCAACAAGGCAACTCTCAAGTTTCAGGTTTGTTGAATCTGGTAAGAGGCGAGTTAGCACCGACATAGGGCTTGCTGAGGCTTATCCCTTAAATGTTTGATGGAGTGAAGTTTAAAGTATCTTAATTATATCTTTCTTCCCTCCTCCTTCTGCCCTCTGCCCTCTGCCTTCTGCCTTCTGCCTTAAAGCGCGTAACCTTTCATCATCACCAAAAGTTGCCAAGACCCTTAATGTGGTTTCAAAATCGCCTTGTTTGCGGTTTGAAGCATTTATGTTTGCAGTTCGCTACAGCTACCATTCACATCCGGATTAACAAAATATTATTAGTGGGATAGGTTCACGAATGACTAAAAAATTGCAATTCTCATCAAGAATTACAGGTTTTGCTTAATGCCCAATTTAGACCACATCTATTTTTAGCGAAGGTATTGTTATACACTGCCTAAAGTGTGTATTTAGTAGTTGTGAATACCAACCTTTCAACTTGTGATGATTCAGCCTCACATAAGCTTGACGTAATTGTAAGGCAATTGGTAGTCCGAAGTAACAGCTTAATGAACACTAATTAACCAGACTCAATATATCCTGTTGTAAAAAATGACACTACAAATAGCCTTAAATCAAAAAGTATCCTTATCTGCAAATGTTCTGACTCAAGACTTAGCAGGGGAATCAGTTTTACTGAATCTGCAAAGCGAAGAATATTTTAGTCAAAACGAGGTAGGTACAAAAATATTCTTTGTGCTAACTGAGTCAGATTCTATCCAGACAGCTTACGACACCTTGATAAAAGAGTATGATGTCGAGCCAGAGAAGTTAAAACAAGACTTGCTCAAGTTTATTGATAAATTGGTTAAGGCTGGACTAGTGGAAATTACTGATTCTTAACTTGAAGCAAAAAATCAAATTATGCGTGTACTGATGATTGGTGCTGGGGGCGTTGCCTTGACAAGACCCTTAGATTGGGTAGTTAAAGCAGGTTATGAAGTTTGGCTACTAGGAGATGTAGACCCCTATGAAACGGAAACTCCCAAAAATTATCGCTATTTCCCCACTGTTTGGCGAAAGTATCTAGAGGAGTTTACCAACACCTACCCTTATGAAGATCAGATGGCCGAGGAAATGGCGGAGCCATTACGTAAACTTGCAGATGAATTCCAGCCTGATATTATCCATGTCCACGCTATTGGTTGGCACGCCCAGTGTTGTGTCCTGGCAAATCTAAACCCTCTTGTGGTCTCTGCTTGGGGCTTTTTAAATCATTTGCTACAACCAGAAAGGGAACAAAGCAAGCATAACGATAGGGTTAGCCAAGTGTTTAATAACACTGGTGTGCTGATTGTAGAGACACCTAGTTTGATAGAAAAATCTAAAGCACTGCTGAATTCTAATCAACGGGTAGAATTAATTCCTTTAGGGACAAACCCCCAACATTTTCGCTCTGGAGTCACAAAAGATTTACCAAAATGGCGACGGGAAATATTGAAGATTGATGAAGAAGCCACAATTCTGCTTTCGCCCCGTGGTTGGTCTAAAGTGTACAACCATGAGCAGATATTTACAGCCTATGCACAGGCTTATCCCCAATTCATAAAACCGACGGTACTCGTCTTTTCAAAGCTAGGGCGTGCCGGCGGGGAAGAAGCAGTAGTTATTTACGAAAGCATCCGCAAAAAAGCAGAAGAACTTGGCTTATTAGAAAATCTGCGCTGGATGCCTGGCCTACCTTATAATCTCATGCCTACAGGCTACAACTTAGCAGATGTGATTATCAATTATCCCGTCAGTGATGCCTTTCCTTCGACACTAATTGAAGCAGTTGCCTGTGAACGCCCAGTTATTACCTGTGATTTGTTAGCTTATCGAGGCACTTTTATTGAAGAATTTTGTACTTTGGTAGAACCGGAAAACCCAGATGCTCTAGCAGAGGCAATGATTAAAGTTGTCAATCAACCTCCCCAAGAGCGAGAAGCACATCTTGCACAAGCACGGCAAGTTATTGTCGAGGAATATGATGAAGCAATTTTACAAAAGCGGATATTCCAAATATATGAAGATTTGGCATCTACTACTAAGGTAGTCTCGGCCTAAATTTTCCATCACTCAATTCCATTAGGACTTACTAATAAGTCACGAAATAGCTAACTGTAAAGGATAGAGGCAAGAATAATAGTTTAGGAGAGTTTTTGTGTAAATCACATCAATATATTAAATTTTGTTCATTAAAATCTTTTTTTTACCAATCTGTAAATATAGACTTTGGGGATTTTTAGTTGCAATTTTTGAGCGCAGAAAATAGTAATAACTTTACATAAAATTCATAAACCAAGTAATCTGAATTATTGTAATATTTTATAGTCTGAATAATTCCAAACAAGTAAAACACAAAAACAAGGATTGATCAAATGTCTCAATCTGAAAACACGAAAAAAAACTATTCTGAACCAGAATTGAAAGCTCACGGTAAAATATCTGGTTTGACACAACAAGTGGGTGGTAGTGGTGGTTTTGGTACCACAACCGGATTCCCCATATCTACTACCACTGTGTCTGCTCCTTAGTAGTTAAGTAGAAAAAAACACGAAAAGCTAAACTTCACTCGCTGTCATATAAATGATGGCAGGGTAGAGTTAGCAAGTAGGAAGGATTTATTAGGCAATTTTCTTGAGCTAATAAATCTAGACTAAATACATCTTTATACTTGCCCTCTTATGAGGCTATTGTTTACATACGTAAGGCTTGATCAAATGTCACAATCTGAAAACACGAAAAAAAACTATTCAGAACCTGAATTGAAAGCTCACGGTAAAATATCTGGTTTGACACAACAAGTGGGTGGTAGTGGTGGTTTTGGTACTACTACTATTGTTTTTATAACTTCCCCCCCCATTACTGGTCTTCCTTAAGCAAGCAGTATAAAAACATAATGACAGTAAATTTGAATTCCTGTCATATAAATAATGGGAAGGTAAGGCTAGTTTATTAGGTAGAAAAAAGTGCCTATAAATCTAGACTAGAAGGGATTTTTTACCTACCTTTTTCTTTAACATTTTGTGAAAATAAAGTGTGTAATTTTGTCCTTTCCAAAAGAACCCCGACTTTTTCAACAAGTCGGGTTTCTGAAACTCATAAGTTTGCAGATAAAAATAAATATAAATGCAAATGTCGATTAAAAACGATAATTATTGCTATCAATTTTATGGGCTCAACCTGTCTATTAATCGACTGCTCCCAGGGTTAGTTACTGTTAACAGTTCTGCACTGATAGATGTTGCTATTCACCTAGTTGGTGAACAGCAGAGTCAACCGCCATTACTCGACCAAGCTTTTTGGAATGTGCCGCTTGAGTGGTATGAACAAACAGGCTTCCATTTGTGGACAACGCACCGGGATGACGGCACTTACTGGAGGATAAGGTCTTTTGATGGGGTTGATTGCTTAGAATTCATTTTGAATCCTGATGGTAGTCAAGTTTGGGGTTTTTGGTCTAGAGATGCACTATTTACAGATGCAGTATCTTTGCTGCTGGGTTGTGTACTTGGTCATCTGTTACGGCTGCGGGGAGTGACTTGTCTTCATGCCAGCGTGGTTGCAGTTGATGGTAGCGCGATCGCCATTTTGGGACAATCAGGCGCAGGTAAATCAACCACAGCAGCAGCGTTAGCTAGCCGTGGATTCTCCGTATTGGCAGATGATATTGCCGCACTTATTCCTGATAAAAAAAGTTTTTGGGTACAATCTGCTTATCCTCGTCTACGCCTGTGGCCTAATTCTGTAAATGCCATTCACGGCTCAATAGAAGATTTATCACTGGTATCAACAAATCTAGATAAACGCTTTATAGATTTGCAAATAAAAGATAGAGAACAGTGGCAGTTTCAATCCCAAGCTTTGCCATTAATTGCTGTGTACATATTAGGAGAACGTGACTCAAACCTCACAGCACCTATAATTAACTCTCTTTCTCTGCCTGAAGCAATGAAGTATCTAATGTTCAATTCTTATGGGCGTGCTTTCCTCACTTCTCAACAGTGTAGACAAGAGTTTCAAGAATTAGGTCAATTGGCAAAGACTGTTCCTGTGCGTGAGTTATTACTTCCTGATAATTTAGGGAGTTTGAAGCAAATTTATGATGTTATTTTAGAAAACTTACGCTTGATTCATACTTTGGTTTAGCAACACCAGTAATTTGAATATTTGCCTATATTTACTAAGCAAATTTTTATTAAATATGCAAGTTTTTGAGCCAACCGTCAGTGTTATTATTCCTACTTACCAGCGTGGACATATTGTCAGTCAGGCAATTAACAGCGTTTTGGCACAAACCTACAAAGACTACGAAATTATTGTCATCAACGATGGTTCTCAGGATAATACTCCGCAAGTCCTGGCTGAATTTAGCGATCGCCGCATTACCGCTATTCATCAAGCCAATCAAGGATTATCTGCGGCTCGTAATGCTGGAATTCGCTCTGCTAGAGGGAAGTATATCGCCTTTTTAGATGATGATGATCTCTGGGAACCTCAGAAGTTAGAAAAACAGATTTCCGTCTTGGAAGCCAATCCACGCATTGGTTTGATCTATTCAGATTCACTCTTTTTTTCTGATCAACAGGGTTTGTTTCCAGGTTCGTATAATACAGCATTTCCTACCCCGAATCTTCAGGTATTATGGACTCTTTTTAGATACAACTACATTCCAGTCCTAACGGTTGTTGTGCGTCGAGACTGTTTAGATAAAGTGGGTTTGTTTGATGAAACTCTGAGATGTTGTGAAGATTACGATTTATGGCTGCGCCTGATTGAAAAATTTCCGATTTACTTTTTAAATCAACCCTTAGCACGTTATCGGCAATCGCCAAATAATCTTTCTCAAGATAAAGAGCAGATGTTAACTAACCAGCTGCGTGTTAAGGAAAAAGTCATCGATCGCAATCCAGAAT
Organism: Nostoc sp. ATCC 53789; assembly: GCF_009873495.1. Classification (GTDB taxonomy): domain Bacteria; phylum Cyanobacteriota; class Cyanobacteriia; order Cyanobacteriales; family Nostocaceae; genus Nostoc; species Nostoc muscorum_A. Next base: position 645,720 of record NZ_CP046703.1, read on the forward strand.
TCCTAAAAATCCCTGTTAATTTTATCGATCCTTACTTTTACAATATCTACCTCGGACTTGCCAATTTACATATTCAAAATCATCAAATAGAGCAAGCACGTAGAGTTTTGCATCGCTATCGAGAAATGCGGGGTGAAACCGCTAGATATGAGGAGTTGCGATTATCTTTATATACTGAGCAAATTTAAGATCATGCATTTTATTGTCACTGGCGGAGCCGGATTTATTGGCTCTCATCTCACAGAACAATTGTTATCAGAAGGTCATCGTGTCACTGTAGTTGATAATCTGACCACTGGACGTTTAGAGAACTTACCCAAACATTGTCATCTTAGGTTTCTCCAAAAAGATATTTTAATATGTCAACCAGAAGATTTTACAGAGAAAGTTGATGGGATCGCCCATTTAGCAGCTATTTCATCGGTGACAGAATCTTTGTGTCGTCCCTTAGAGGCTCATCACAATAATCTTTCGGCAACCTTGGCTGTGATTCAACTTTGCCAAGCTTTAACTATTCCTAAGTTAGTATTTGCCAGTTCCGCATCTGTATACGGCAATCTCACTCAATTACCAATTTCAGAAGAGCAAAAAACTTCTCCTATGTCACCCTACGGCTTACAAAAATTGGTGAGTGAACAATACGCTAGTATGTTTGCTAAACAACTAGGTTTTTCATTTGTTGGCTTACGAATTTTTAACGTATTTGGCCCTAGACAAGTTCCTAATTCAAGCTACTCTGGTGTAATTTCGCGCTTTATTGATATTATACAACGTGGCTTGCCAATTACTATTTATGGCGATGGAACTCAAACCAGAGACTTTATTTATGTTAAAGACGTAGTGAGGGCTTTTTCTCAAGCATTAAAGGTAAATATTACCTCTGGTTCATCCTTAATTTGTAACTTAGGAACTGGAACATCTACTTCTTTAGTGCAGTTGATTAATATCCTCAAAAATCATTTTCCGCGATGGAAACCAGAGATTAATTTCGCGTCTCCTCGTGCAGGAGATATTCAACATTCACAAGCTGATATTTCCAGGATATCTTCATGTCTAGACTTCCAGCCTCAGTGGTCAGCAGAATCGGCTATTGTTTTTTTAATTGCATCATCTTTGAGCAACAAGGAGAATTATTCAAAACAACGGTTGACTCTATCTGCTCAAGATTTAGAAAATGAAAACTGCATTGTAAATAAAAAATTATTAAATAAATATTTAAGTAAAAATGAAGTATTTATCTAAGTTTATCAAATTAAATTCTCAAAAAAAACAACTTTTAATTAACACTTTTATTGTATTGACATTAGTTAGATTAGGTTTGTGGCTACTGTCATTTAAAACCTTGCATCAACTTCTATTAAGGCTAAGTAACGCCAAACCTAAATATCAAGAAAAACACCACATCTCTATTGAAACAATTATCTGGGCTGTTGAAGTGAGCAGTCATTATATGCTTGGTGTAAAGTGTCTGGCGCGTGCCTTGACTTGCCAGGTTTTCATGAGTCGCCACGGTTATACATCTAATCTCTGCATTGGTGTTGCTAAAGGTCAAGAAGGAGAGTTAAAGGCTCATGCGTGGTTAGAAAATCAGGGACAGGTTGTAATTGGGGATGTTGCAGACCTTCCTAATTTTAGCCAACTGGCATCTTTTGCAAAAGAGCATCTTTAAAAATATGAAAGCGGGCAAAACTTTAAGATATAAAATTCAGCAAAGCTTACGCATTCTGCCTGCGTTGCGCCTAGTTTGGAACAGCAGTCCTCGTTTGACTATTGCTTTGGTTGCACTTTTGGTTATTCAAGGTTTATTGCCTCTACTATCTCTTTACCTCACCAAACTCATCGTAGATACAATAGCTGCCAGTGTTAATGTTGCCGACAAAGGAGCCGCCTTTAGTCGAGTATTACTTTTGCTTGGCTTCTTTGTTGCTATCACCCTAGTAACTACCCTGTGTTCTTCTCTGACTGAACTGGTGTATGCCGCCCAGTCTCAGCAACTCACTGACTATATGCAAAACATCCTCCATGCTAAATCAATTGAGGTAGACCTGGAGTATTATGAAAACTCTGAATATTATGATGCCTTGCAGCGAGCGCAAAAAGAAGCTCCTTCTCGACCAGGGCAAATCCTACATCGTTTGGCATGGCTATGTTTGAGTAGTATTTCTTTGGTAGCGATGCTGGGGTTGCTACTGTCATTGCATTGGGGAATAGGAGTTATCTTATTTGTTGCCGCGATTCCGGCCCTGGTAGTGCGGGTGAAATATTCCGGTATCATGTATCATTGGCAGCGTCAGAAGACAGCCCAGGAACGCCAAGCAGGCTACTTGAGTCGGATACTGACTACAGAGCAACACGCTAAAGAAATTCGCTTGTTTGATTTGGGTTCTTTCTTTAGTCAGTGGTATCTGCGCTTGCGGCGGCAACTATATCAGGAAAACATAGCCATGACCAAAAAACAGTCTGTGGCTAATCTTGGTGCCCAAGCAACGGCGACAACTTTAGTTTTTGCTGCCTATGGTTTCATTATTTATCAAACCATGCAAGGCACTATCCGCTTTGGTGACTTAGTACTCTATTACCAGGCATTGCAACGAGGACAAAATGACCTGAAAAGTCTCTTGGGTGGTCTGTCTGGTTTATATGAAGACAATCTATTTCTTGCTAACTTATATGAATTTTTAGACCTGAAACCAAAAGTTGTAGAACCGTCAAATCCGAAACCTCTTCCCATACCAATGAAAAAGGGGATTGTGTTTAATCATGTTAGTTTCCAATATGCAACTACGAAGCGTCAGGCACTTCAGAATATTAATCTGACTATTCGCCCAGGAGAAGTGGTGGCATTGGTAGGAGAAAACGGCTCCGGTAAGACTACTTTAATTAAGCTTTTGTGTCGTTTATACGATCCCACTTTTGGTAGTATTACCATTGATGGCGTAGATTTACGCCAATTTGAAATTGCTGCTCTCCGCCGTCAAATTAGCGTGATTTTTCAAGACTATACGAAATATCATCTGACTGCTAAAGAAAACATTTGGTTGGCAAATATCAACCTGCCATTCAGCTACGAAAAAATCACCGCCGCTGCCCGTCGTTCCGGTGCTGATGATGTCATTAGCAAGCTACCTCAAGGTTACGATACCATACTGGGTAAATTCTTTGAACAAGGGGAAGAATTGAGCATCGGTCAGTGGCAAAAAATCGCTTTGGCAAGGGCATTTTTGCGAGATTCACAGCTAATCGTTTTAGATGAACCGACTAGCGCTTTAGACCCGAAAGCCGAAGAAGAGGTGTTTCAGAATTTCCGCCAACTTATTAAAAATCAAGCTGCTATCCTCATCAGCCATCGCTTATCAACCGTCAGAATGGCTGACTGTATCTACGTGATGGCAAACGGTTCAATTATTGAAAGCGGCACCCATGAAGAACTGATAAATCTGGGTAGTAGCTATGCAAACTTGTTTGAAACCCAAGCCCAACACTATAAGTAATTTATGATTACCTTAAACAGGCCTATTACTCAATTGCCAACAAAGGTTCAACGTCCAGAAATTGAGCTACTTCTGTGTTGTACCCGAACTCATATAGACCCCAAAACAGCAGAGCGAATTAATACCATACTCCAGCAAGATATAGACTGGACATATCTTATGGAAATAGCAGCATATCATGGGACGATACCACTCCTATACCAGAGTCTCAAGACTGCTGGGAAAGAAGCTATTCCCAAAACAGTTTTAACTCAGCTTCAGAATCATTATCACACTAATGCTAGCCGCAACTTATTTTTGAGCCACGAATTGCTTAACATCCTTAAGCTTTTTGAAGCTCACAAAATTCGGGCAATTCCTTTTAAAGGTCTTGTTTTAGCTATTTCTATTTATGGCAATTTAGCCATGAGACAATTTAGCGACCTAGATATTCTGGTGAGACAACAGGATATAGTCAAAGCTCAAGAATTATTGATTGCTCACAAATATCAACTAGAAGCTGACTACTATGGTTGGCAACAAACTTTTGTCCATAGCCAGAAACCAGAAATAGTGGTGGATCTTCACTGTGAATTGACTCCCTTATCTTACTTCCCTTTTAAACTTCCTAATTTTGAAACTTTGTGGCAACGAAGCAGGTCTTTAACCCTCAAAGGTGAATCTATCATCGAATTCTCTTGTGATGATTTGTTAATAATCCTCGCTGTCCAAGTTGCTAGAGGAGTTAATGAAAGTAAAGCGTCTTTAGCTCAGATTTGTGATTTAGCTGAATTATTGCGTATTCAACAGAGATTTGATTGGGAACAATTATTGCAAAAAGTAAACAGTCTGGAACTTAAAAGACCATTTTTTATTAGTCTGTTTATAGTTAACACTCTCCTGAATACCCCTTTGCCAGCGCAAGTAAAGCAGGCTATTCAAGAACAGATCCAAATCGATCCAACAATTTTAATTTATGCTATACGGATGCAGAAACAGCTTTTCACGGAAATTAAAAGTCCACTGATAATTAAACTTTTTTTTCAGCACCTAATGATAAATGGCCCACTCAGTAGAATGCCAGATCGTGTTTATCTGGTGTGGCAATTTTTGAATTTTACAACCAGGCTTGTAATTACTGATACTACCCAAGCAGACCTGGAATTTTTCCTATTGCCATCTGGTCTTTCTTTCCTATACTACTTAATCCGACCAATACGCTTGGTAAGCAGATACATAACTAATAGTAAATACAGATGAATGCCATCGCTACTAAGTACAGCTTTGCTTAAATTCGTAGCGAATTGACAGGGGTAAATTGTTGACGGTAAGGTGAGGATACGTGGACTATCCCTCAAGCATTCGGTACTATGGCTGGTCGGCAAAAAACCTACAAGGTGCAGCTAACAGAAGAGGAAAAAGAACTGTTGCAGCAGCAAGCGAATGCCCGAAAAACAGGGCAAAGCAAAGGCAAACGAGCCAAAATAATACTTACAACTGCTGAAAATTCAGATTGGACAGATGCTCAAATTGCTCAAAATATCGGCTGTTCACAAGCCCTTGTTCGGAAATGGCGCAAACGTTGGTGTCAAACTCGTAGTCTAGAAGAAGCACCCCGTCCAGGTCGTCCTCGGATATTTGAAGCAATTATACGAGCAAAAGTTACTGCGTTCGCGCTTCGCGTTGCCGCAGGCATCGCTTGCAGCAACCCAACGGATTTTGATCTTCCCTTGGCGAGGTGGAGTTGTAGCGATATTGCAGCACATCTAGTCACGCTAGGCATTGTAGTATCCATAGCGACTTCAACAGTCTGGCGATGGCTAAAATCTGAGCGGATAAAACCTTGGCGGTTTCATACTTGGATGCATCGGATTGATGATAATTTTGTTGCAAAAGCAACCCCTGTACTTAAACTGTATGCTCAGGCAAAATTTTTGATTAAAGCTGGATTCTGGGTGGTATGTGTGGATGAAAAAACTTCCATCCAAGCACGATCCGGCTTACATCCAAATATTGGGGCAGGTGTCAAACAACCAGTTCACTTTGCAGCCAGATATGCCCGAAAAGGAGCAACACATCTTTTTGCGGCTTTGAGCGTTGCTGATGGTCTGATTTATGGTTGTTGTCGCCCAACAAAAACATTCCTTGATTTTCAAGGATTTCTTTTAGAAGTATTGATACCAGAAGCCATTCGTCGGGGTATGCGCCATATTTATTTAATCCTTGACAACGGCTCTACCCATGCCCCAAAACAATTACAGGCTTGGTTGAATCAGAAGCAAAAAGAAGACGGTTGGAATTTTACGGTGGAAGTGGTCTGGCTACCAAAATATGCTTCATGGTTAGATCAAATTGAAATTTGGTTCAGCATTTTACAACGTAAATTACTGACTCCAAATGATTTTCCTGACCTCAAGACCTTACAGCAACGTATAACTGATTTCATCGTCCGTCACAATGATTCAGCCCAACCAATCAAATGGTCATATACAGTAGCCCAGATGATGGAGAAATTCGCTACGAATTAATGCAAAGCTGTACTTAGCTAATCTAGAGAGTCGTCTTCTCTAGTAAGTTTTTCCACGCTAGAGAAAAGCTCTAAGCTATGTGGAACAAGGACTACAACTTTAAAAGCTATTTAAAAGTGTTGGGATGGCTCAGGCAATCGTCTTTCATGCAGTTTTATGGAAGGGATCGCCCTGGCAGAAGTGAACCACGAGTTCGTAAACGTCGCCCCAAAATTTACCCCTTGATGACCAAACCCCGGTATGAGTTACGCAAACAATTGCAAACTGCTTAAACTACAAGTGTTTCGGCTTTTCTTAGTGCCATTCGGACTAATGCCCAGGATAAAAATATGAAGCTGGTAGATGAAAAGTTGCTCAGAATCTGACATTGCGTCATCTTAACCGTATTGCCAGTCCCATCTCCCCCGAAAAAAATCGCTCTCGAATTCCGCCGAATCAGTTGTGCGATTCGTTGCTCAGTGAATCACGGTAATCAGCCCGTACATAAAGCCAGCCTGACAGCAGATTACTGTCACTAAAGGCTGAACTCTCGGTCAGATGCAAGTGCAAGTCTTGCCATTCAGACTCAGAATTGACTCCTTACCTGCCCACACCGAACAAGCTCGGTTCTTGTAGAGTGAAGCTGGGAACAGGGCGCAATCAGACGACCGTTGCGGGTTGACACTGGCGCTAACAGGGAGTTCCTATGATGAAACAGAGCCTAGAAAAGCGACTTATCGGCAGGCAAGGGCGCAACGCAAAACCCCTGACCCCAATGGAGTCCATTCCCGCCGAACATTAACTGAAGTAACGGCAAGAGCCTTGGGAATCCAGCAGTCGAATTGGCTACATCTAACGGAACAATCAATCTCTCCGAGGGAACGAATAAAAACGAGTTGTGGGTCTAGGGGCAGTCGAACCCCAAGTAGCCCAGACGAGCGGAGGAATCCCCACAATTCGGGTAGGACAGACCGTAATTGGTCTGAGGTGTTCAGAATACACAAACTAGAGAAGAGAAAATGATTAGACACAGTATACATACTAGTGAATCTTGGAAAGCACTAACGTGGAAGAAATTCCGCCGAAATCTTTTCCGCCTTCAAAAGCGCGTGTAGTGCGATTCGTTGATTAGTGAATCACGGTGTAAGTCCGTATATAGCTAATCCAACCTGGCAGCAGATTACTGCCATAGAAGGTTGAACTCTCGGTTTGATGTAGGTGCAAGCCCTACCATTCAGACTCAGAATTGACTCCTTACCTGCCCACACCGAACAAGCTCGTTTCTTGTAGAGTGAAGCTGGGAACAGGGCGCAATTAGACAGCCGTTACGGGCTGACACTAGCGCTAATAGGGGGTTCCCATGATGAAACAGAGCCTAGAAAAGCAACTTAGTCTTTGGGCAGGGCGTAACAACCATCACCCCTGACCCCACTAGAGCTAATCCCCGCCGTAATTGCACGTATAACGGCAAGAGTCCAGGGAATCTAGTAGTTGAAGTGGCTACATCTAAAGGAACTATCAATCTCACCGAGGGAACGAATAAAAACTAATTGTGGGTCTTAAGGCAGTCTAACCTTGGGTAGCCCAGACGAGCGGAGGAATCCCCACAGTTAGGGTAGGACGCAACGTAATTGCTGCGAGGTGTTCAGAAAATACAACCCAGAGAAGAGAAAATGATTAGACACAGTTATCAAACTAGTGAATCTTGGAAAGCTCTACCGTGGAAGAAATTCCGCCGTAACCTTTTCCGCCTTCAAAGACGCGTATTTAAAGCTGTTCAAGTTGGCGACAAGCGGTCAGCACGGTCACTCCAAAAGCTTATTCTTAAATCAACCTCGGCTCGATTTCTTGCAATAAGACAAGTATCTCAGCTAAATGCTGGTAAAAAGACGGCTGGTATCGATGGTAAAAAATCCCTCACCTTTAGCGAACGCTTCCACCTGGAAGAATGGTTAAGAGTGAATAACGGAGATTGGAAACATCAAGGCTTACGGGAAATCCCCATCCCCAAAAAGGACGGGACTACCAGAATGCTTAAAATACCGACGGTGTATTCATATTGCACCTTGATTCAATGAAGTTTAGGGATATTTTCCTTTCTATGATTATTCTCCACTCAATGCGCTGCAATTGGGTACAGATTTTCTCACAAGTGAGTGAGCCTCGCCAAGGAAAGAGCTTTGCTAAGGTGAAAAAAGTAGTGGTTAGTGAGCTATGAGTGAGCTACTAATAAGGTAGGCTAGAGTTGTATCAAGTGTTAAAGTCTACCAACTATGGCAACAAAAAATCCCCGTATAGCAGCCTACCCACCACCCAAAGTCTATGAACTGTTGGTTGAATTTAAGCGCTCTCAAGGATTAAAGTCAGATTCTGCCGCTATTGTGGCAATTCTGGAGACTTACCTATGCGGTAGCCTACCCAATGTGCTACCAAGTGAGCTATCAAGTACGCCAAAGCGAATTGAGGATTTAGAGGTGAAGGTGAGTAGTCTGCTTTCTGATGTAGCAGTACTCAAGCAGGCAATGAGTCAGTATACTTGTCAAGCATCTGGTGAAGACCTATCCAACGGATATCTGCATCAACCTGATAACTACGAGGCATTAAGTGAGCCACCAAATGAATCACCTAACAGAATCCTTGACTTGACAAACGAATCTGTAGTTACGTCCGGGAGTACATCTAGAAGTGAGCTACCAATAACTGGGGCAGATGTTGACACTGAATTATCGAAGTCATCTACTATTGAAACCGTATCTGCCGACAGTGAGCTATCAAATGAGTCACTATTGGTAACACCAACTGCTGAATCTATCTTAAATTCAATACTAATTGAGGAGAACACGCCTCCCTATAATGAGCTACTAAGTGAGCCAGCATCAAATGATTTACTAGAGACCGTCATTAGTGAGCCATTTCATGACTCACTTAATGGTCTACCACTGCTCGAAGAAAATAATCATCCCAAAGTATCACCTGATAATAGTGAGCTACTTACTGACTTACACGATAGCTCACTAAAGAAATCCGAAAGTAAAAATTCTCTGGAAGTCCCATCTCACCTGACTGGTGCAGCTTTAGCAAGAAGACTAAATGTTTCTCCTAGCACCCTTCGTCATAAGAAAAATACTCCCAATTTTGGGCAATGGACTTCTCTTCATGATCCAGATGGAATTGCTTGGCATTTTAATGGTGAAAAATTTATTGAAAAACCCTCACCCGAAGACAGTAAAACCCCTTGAGTACAAAATTACTCAAAGGGGTTAACGATATTCAAACTATTGTTTTCGGCTCACTATCAAACTGGTATTATTCAGATTTAACTGGTACACGGCGGATTTTTTCACGTAAAGTCTCTAAAACTTCGGGTGTGACTATATACCACCAAGGACTTCTTGGAGTTTCTTGGAATGCCTGAATAATTCCTTTGTCTCGCCAGTAATAGACAGTATGAATTCCAACACCAAGTTTTTCAGCCAGGGCACTGGTAGAATAATAACCTTCTGGGCTAACCCCTAAGTGTGCTACTTGTGGGTTACTTAAAGGCTTTTCAATCCCAAACTTCCAACGAATCCAGGCGACACCTTTTTTCGTAAAAGCCTGTCCTTTACCACCCACCAAACCTCGGCGATTCAGTTCATAAGCAATTTCGCTATCAGTTCTACCCACAGCTAATTCTTTAATGAGCTGAATGACTTGGTTGGGTGTTCGGAATTTTTCTGCATTTGTTGGGCGTGTCGCAATCAACTCACTTGTAACTCCTGTGTGCCAGAGTATTTGGACACGAGTGGAACGAGAGGGAGCATCAATTGGGGTGATAGCAACCTGTTTTACTAACAACCCTAGTATTTCTTTACGCTCAAGATTTGTAGTAGTACTGGCGCGCCAAAGTGTGGGAATATCGTTGGCTAACTGTAAAATTTGTTGCCGTTGCACTGCTGTTAATTCCAGGCGTTGTACAAGACGTGCTTTTTGGTATGCCTCTTCTAACTCTGCTAACTGTTGTAATTTTTCATTCCATCGCCTTTCTAGTGTACGGGCTACTAAACGATTTTCTGGCTCGGTTGCATCATATTGTCGAAAAGCTCTGTCAGCTTCGTAACGTGCCCTTTCCAGTCGCAGTTGCCATGTTTTATCTGCCTCGTCTGCAATATTTTCAAGTTCAGATAGCACAGCAAGGGAAATGTCTAGTTGCTCGTCGGTAAAAGCTGACAACACATGAGCAGCGACGGCTGTATCAATTGCTGCTCCAGCTACAGTCCAACAAACACCCATACTACCATCTTGTTTTCGAGCTTGAGTACATTCGTAAGCTGCTCTACAACCACCAGTACCGTGGTAGCGAGGACTCATCCGACGACCGCATTTACCACAAATTACTAAACCTTGGAGGAGAGCAAAGCCCTCTCTAGGTGTGCCTGGACATCCATCTGATAAAGAAATTGGGCAATTGCGTCTGAGTCGCTCACAATTATATAAATACTCTGGCCAACTAATGTAAGCTTCATGAGCGTTGTGGATGATTACTTTCCATTCTTCTTGGGGTAGTTGCTGGATTTTAACCTTCTTTATTTGCCCAGCCTCAATTACATTAAAACTGCGTCGTCTACCATACACGTATGTTCCTGTGTAAGTTGGGTTGTGCAGTAGGGCAGTTATACGACTCAGGTTGGCTGGCCCCCAATGAAGTGTACCAATATCCCCAGGTCGCCAACGTCTTCTTGGGAAAGGAATTTGGTTTACACAAAAGTAGCGCATCACCTTAAACGCCGTTCTCAGTTCGCGGAACTGTTGAAAGGCTAACTGTATTGCGGCAACTACACCCTCATCTGGGTCTAGCACCAATTTTCCTTCTGGGTCGTAGACATAGCCAGTAGGTGGAGAACAGCGCAGTTCGCCTTTTTTAGCTTTATTGAGTTTGGCTCCTTGTAACCGTAAGCGCATACCATGTAGTTCCGTGTGGCTCCAAGTTCCCTTAAACCCCAGTATCACTCGGTCATTAAAATCATTTGGGTCGTAAATCCCATCGTGGTCAATTACCAAGGTATCCGTTAGGGCACAGATATCTAAAAGTTTATGCCAATCTGCTTGGGAACGAGAAAATCTTGAAGCTTCGAGAGCCAAAACAGCCCCCACCTCCCCTAAACCAACAGCAGCCATTAGTCGATGAAAATCTTCGCGTCCTGTTGTCGTTTGACCACTTTTACCAAGGTCACTATCCAATACTTCAATTTGACTCTTGTCCCAACCCAAGGTTAATGCACGGTCAGCTAGGGCATATTGTCTCTCAGTACTTTCACGGTGAAATTCTACCTGATTGGGTGTTGACTGTCTTAAATACACAACAGCACGGCGTTCCAGATGGGTTGAACTAATTTTATTATTCATCTGGTTTACTCCTGGTTATCGCTTTCTCTGTGTGTTGAGTGGAGAGTATTTTGTCCACTAACCGTGCTGTTAGCTTTATGAGGCGACTTAGCCTTTCTTCGTTTTTGGGTTGAGTGGTCGCTAGTAGATGCTTTTTTCTCATCTTTTTTCTTGTGTTCGACTTCAATATCATCAAGAACACAAGCAGATTCAGACGTTATAATTTGCGATCGCCGAGCTACCCATTCGCTTAATCGCAGTAGTTTCTCAGGTAAAAACTTCCCGACTGTTTGGACTGTAAAAGCTTGCTGTGTCCATAGGTCGGTTTCCGTTGCTGGTAGAGACAGAAATCCTCCTAAAGGACTTTCTACAGTTACTTTAGTCTCTTGTCCAACTTTACGAATTTGCTGTATTACAACTGACTGACCACATAACGGGTGGATAGGATTGATGATGGTGACACAACTTCCCAAAAGTGACTTGAAGTTATGTGCAGTCTTACTGTACTGTTCCAACCATAGCGGATAGAGCTTGGCAATGCCTAGCAAAATATGCACTGGAGCCACTTTCCACGCCAGGAGTTACGGGTTTAGAACTGGGCGTTCTGCTCACGATGCACAACAGTACATCTTCAATAACCTCTGCTCAAGAGCCAACGGAATAGAGAAACGAGTCATTGAACTCGATATTGAAAAGTGCTTTGATTAGACATCTTGATACTCCTATGAAAAACGCAAGTTGTAGATTAGGCCAGTTTTGAGTTTTTGGAATTGCGAAAGCGTATCGGGAAGATCAGGGAAAAGATAAAGCTGAGTCTCATCATCCTTGGTGATGGCGATCGTTCCCTTATGAATGCGATCGTAGATCCAATGGGGTGAAAGTTCTAAAAACTTGGCGACTTGAGGAACCGTGAGATAACCCGAAATCTGACGGGGATGAGACTGGCTCGGCGAGTGGAAAATATGATGTTTGAGCCGCAAAATTTTGACCGTACTGGGCAACAGAGTTTTGCAAAGTGGTGAGCGATAACCAAGCTTTGTCAGTGTAAGAGCAATAGTCTGGTCGTCAACACCTTGTTGGCTCATAGCGATGATGCGATTTTCTAATTCAGTCGCTCCCGTCATTTCTAAAAATGAACCAACCGGAATAGGAAGATCCACAGAAGTAGTGTCACCACCTTTCCAAATAATCCGAGTCCGGACTGTATCACGGACAACACGATGAATAACAACCTTATCAATGAGGCAGCGTAACAGAGATTTTTTTTGGACTTGGGTTAAGGTATCACTGTGCCAAAGTTCAGGGAGCTTTTGTCCAATGGTAATGAAAGCCGCTTTGAGTTCTTTTGGGATTTGATCTACTGTTTGAGGTCGCTGGCGTTGAGCATAGTAATCTTTGGCAAGCTTGAGTTCGCGTAAAGCGTTCTCCCAACGAAGTTCAAGTTCGGCAGCCACCAATCGGTTATCCGGGTCAACTTGATTAAACTGTCTTTCTGCTAGTGCTACTTGATACTGTAAACGCTGTATTTGTTGAGAATGTGCCCGTTCCACTGTCTCTTGTGACTGCTGTTGGGTTTTGATAGCTTTGTGATAAGCATCTAGCTCTACTGACGACAGTGCTTCTAAAAATGCATTGACTACGTACTCATCAATTGCCGAAGCCGGAATATATTGACAAACAGGCACACGATACTGCTGCCGTAAGGAGTTACAAATATAGCGGGTTGCGCCTTTATACTGGACAACCATCTTGTGGCCACATTCGCCACAGTAAACTATGCCATGCAATAATGCTGCACCAGGGCGAGGAATACCACGGGTTTTATTACGGTCATACTCAGCATAATTATCCATTAGTTGTGCCTGATTACGCTCGTAGGTTTGCCAACTGATGTAAGCCGGATATACGTCATTGACTCGGATTTTCCATTCGGCCATTGGCAAAGACTTTTGTTGTGGCTGATTTGAAATCAAACCATGTTTAAGAGTACGTGTACGTCCATAGACAAACGCACCAGCGTAAGCAGGGTTTTTCAGGATTGATATGATACTTGCCACGCTCGGATTACGCCAGACAATATCGCCGAATCGATTCCTTCGTGGCAGCAACAACCCTTCACGGTTGAACATCTCCAACACTTTGGATGCTGACTTGCGTTGCCCAAAAATCTCAAACACTAAGTTAATTCGGTCAATCACTTCACGATTTGGGTCTTTGTTTACCACTCCCAGTTCATTACGAACCAAACCCACGGGTAAGGTCAGTGCCAGTTCACCACGCCCAGCTTTGCTCAGAATCCCGGCACTTAAGCGGGAACGAATCGTATACAACTCTACTTCTGAGATTTGTCCTTTGAGTCCCAGCAATAATCGACCATTGGCACTACTTGGATCATAAACCCCATCTCTGTCAGCAATCAAACAACCTCTGTAACCGCACAAGTCCAGCAGGGGATACCAGTCTGAGCAATTACGTGACAGGCGAGTAACATCATAAGAGAGGATAATACCTACTAATCCCAGGGTTACTTGGGCCAACAATTCTTTAAAGCCTGGTCGTTGCTCTGCACTTGCTGCGGTGATTCCTAAATCACTGTCAATTACTTCAATGTTATTATCCGACCAACCCAGTTCTATAGCTCGCTGGCGCAGAGCGTATTGCAGACGCAGGCTCTCCTGGTTGCTGATTAATTGATGTGGGGTAGACTGACGAATGTAGATTATCGCTTTGCGGTTCAGGTGTTGGAGTGTTACTAGTTCTGAGGTACTCATAAATTACCTCCTGGAAGACCGTTTGCAGTTCATCTGTGATTACTTCTTGGAGTGCTGGGGTGAGGCGTTCCCAGATTTCACGGGGTGGGATTGACATAAAACCTCACATTGTTTAACTAACGTGACCAACTCGGCCACACTCTCTAATGTGAGCTTAGTACATAAATACTGCTTTGGGAGAGCTAGTTGGGTTACAGATATTGGAATGCGTAAGCGCATATGACCTTGATAGGCTACTACCACATGACCCTCACCACTTGGTGGGTTTGAGATGGATATCACTGCAAACCTTCTTCCAAAGAGTGGGTGCATCACATCAGTCACTTCGATTTGGGTTAAATCTTCTGATGGGTTCTTGAGATGGGCATTAAGTAATGGGTTCGTTCGACAGGATTAATCACTCAGCAATAATGGACGAACTCATCGCCCCCAAAGGCTTAAAACTCGGTATTTTCCGATGCCTCAAGGCAGGAGTCAACCCAGAATTTCCTGAACAAGGAACCCCACAAGGGGGGGTGGTCAGCCCATTACTAGCTAATATTGCGCTCAACGGAATTGAGAGTATCCACAGATACCACGCTCAATATAAAGAGGGTAAAAGGATCACACCTAAAACATCGGCAGAAAAAATTGCCGAGCCATCAATCCGATACGCGGATGACATGGTTATTATACTCCGACCCGAAGATAATGCGATAGAGATACTTGAAAGAATCAGCGAGTTCCTCCGCAAACGCGGAATGAATGTAAGTCAAAAGAAAACCAAAATTACCGCCGCAACAGATGGGTTTGATTTCCTCGGCTGGCACTTCAAAGTCCAGAAAAACGGAAAGTTCAGAAGCATCCCATCAGTGGATAACTTCAAAGCGTTCCGTAAGAAAGTAAAACACATCGTCAACAACTCGAATTATGGTTCTACCACAAAGGCTGAGAAATTAGCCCCAGTAGTTAGAGGTTGGAAAAATTACCATAAGTTCTGCAAGATGGACGGGTCTAGAAACTCGTTATACCACATCCAAAAAAGAGCTTACACGGTATTCAACAAGGAAACCAAGCAAAACCGCTACACTAGCAAGAAATTACTAGACAAAGCACTTCCGAAGGTTCCCTACTCCGAAGGTAGCCACGTCATGGTCAAAGGAATCAAATCCCCCTATGACGGGGATACAGCCTATTGGAGTGAACGTAACAGTAAACTCTATGACGGCGAAACCTCTAAAACTCTTAAGAAGCAAAACCATAAATGTGCATCCTGCGGTTTTAAATTCATTGACGAGGAACGGGTTCCCCTGCATCACATTGATGGAAATCACGCCAACTGGAAGAAAAATAATCTTGAAGCGATTCACGAGAGTTGCCACGATTACAAGCACATGAGCAAAAGCGCAAGCTGAGAACATCGGAAGCTGGGTGCGGTGAAAGTCGCACGCCCAGATTTAACAGAGAGGTGCCCCGGATAATACCGGGCATCGACTCTACCAAAAAAAGGTTGTTTAAAAATAGCGATTGATTTAAATTTAATTTGTTATTATGGTAAGCAAACATCAGAGGAATTAGAGTACATATATCGAAGTCAAGCAAAATCCGGTACTCATTCATTTTACGCCTATGCAACTTTAGTTTTAGTAGCTTTTTGAGCAACAGAGGTTCTTACACTTCGTTGAATAAACTGAATTCTAACGCCCTAACAGAAATTTTTCCTAAGTTAGTAAATTCATAAGCCGGAGGGATTAGATACACGTTTTTGCGGAACATAAAGGCTTTGAGTAGCCCCGGAGTAACTAAAACTGCTGTAATTCATGTGTAACAAGCATTTCGGTAGGTATTGAGTTCAAGCTAGAGATTTTGTGAGAAGATGACCATCCAAAACCAGGCTAAGTTGCCCATTGGCAAGAATGCTAGTTCCTTGGATATAAGCAGGAACTGGGATTGCTTCCCCCAGAGGATGGATCGCAGCAGATTGCTTGCCGATTATGTAATCTACTTCTAAAGCACATCGTTTGTCTAAGTAACGAAATACTAATAAAGGCTTATCCTGCTTGAAAGCATTTAGTGTATCTGTGCTGTAAGTAGTAACTGAGGTGGGAAGCTGGTTAGGACAAATCAGCACATCAGTCAATAAGTGGATAGGGACGAGCATGTCTGTTGTTAGATGCTCATCAGCACAACCAAGGAAGCCACTGGATCTGCCAGAAGACTGTAATAATAACATCCGTCCCGCTTGAGTTTGGATAATTTGTTCGGACTGGGATAAACAAATCTGCTCTACAGAATCGGCAATAAATGCATAGACTCTGGAGTTAGCTTGACAGACGATAAGTTGAGCAATTTTTTGATCGAGGGGAATTTGGAGCGAGAAGGCTGTACCATGTCCAGCTTTAGACTTCAATACTATTCTTCCCTGAATAGCTGTTAATTGCTTGCAAACTTCAGTTAATTCTACTCCTAACTCTAAGGCAGCACGATCGCATAAAACAGATGAAACCTCTGGTTCAATTACCAGTTCTTGTAAGATATCCCCTGGTTTTGTCAGAGCGAGTCCTTGGGCTAAAGCTTGTTGATAGATTTGAGATAAGTTAAGCCCTGCGCCATCATCACAGCCATCAATAATCAGTTGATTTCCTTGCTGGTAAACTTGAATTTCGATGATACCGTTGCTATTTTTACCAAGGTGTTGGCGTGTTTGGGAAGACTCAATACTTTGATCTAGTAAATAGCAACTTATATGTAACAGGAGAGCATGGAGGCGATCGCTAAATGCCCGATCGACTTGGATATCGCTAATTTGTAAATGTAGTCTAGCAGACTTATATTGTAGAGCTTGTAACTGAGACCAAAGCCGATGTAAAGGTTCTAACGCTACTTTTAAAGGAATAGTTGTAACTTTTTTGACTAAATTGGAAGACTGGTTAAGTAACTTTTCCTGCTGTATGAGTTCTTGTTGGAGTTGATGATGATTTTTATTAAGGGAATAAACAGTTGATGCCACTTGAGACGCTTCAGCCAAAACAGATTGAAGAGTACCGTATAATTGCTGAGAGCGAGAAGCCGCTAGAGGAGAAAGGGTATCTGAAATTGCTGCTAAACGCCCTGACCATTCCTGTAGGTTATCGAGCAGATGTTGTAATCGTTTAACTTGTCGGAGCAACTGCCCGATGGTGTGTTGCTGTTGTTCTTCCTGACAAGCTTGCTGATTATAGTTAATTAATAATGTTGCAATTAGCGCGTTTAGTTGTTCGAGATGCTTAAGATTGATGGGTGTAGCGGCTGGAATACTTGTTGCAAGAATGGTAGAAATGGATTCTTGCAAAGAGAGTGGATGGCGATCGCTCAAAGATTTAACTAGGGATGCTTCAGATATTTCATTAGGCAGGGAAAAATCCCCCAACCAAGCATGAAAATCTTCTTCCCCATACTCCTCCGGGTTTGCTAGTTCCCCTACCTTGATGGGAAACTGCTCGGTATCTACGCGAACAAGGCTGCCAGACTGGGGGCTAGTTAGTTCTCTGTCAAGAATTTCTTTGTCTTTAACCATAAATTGCTCTGGTAGAGCCGCAGAAGATTCTACCTCGGCCAAGCGATCGCCAAACTGAATAACTGGTTGATGTTCGTGCGGTTGCTCTACCGATGTCTCAAGGTTTGTTTCCTGAGAATTGCCAAACTCTGCTTGTAGACGAGCAACAATGGCAGACATCCGCTCCAGAATTTCTACTTCGTCAATTTGCGAGGCTGTTAAAAATGCCATCAACAGCATCTGTAGGCAATCTAATCCTTCTGACAACAGGGAGGCGATGGGGGCGTTGACAGTTGCCCGATACTGATGCAGAAGCTGAAAAATCTCTTCTAGTGCAGCCGCAACTATGGCAATGGCATCTAGCTCGGCTGCTATGGCAATCGAATGCAGAGAGCGAGCAGCTTCCATGAGAGCCAAAGCTGTACCAGGGTTACTGTCTTTCGTATAGTTAGGCAACTCCTGCTCCAAGAACAGTAACAGATCGATCGCTTCTTCTAGAAAGCGATCGTCGTTCTGCGGTTGGGGGACAAAATCGGTACTCATGAAAACAACTCTCAGTTTCTATGGGTTTGTGACAATTCTATAGACTTCTTGCAGAAGTCGGGAAAAGGGTAAAGGGGAAGGGGGAAAGGGAAAGGTTCTGTATTTTGCCTTTCCCCTTTAACCTTTACCCTTTTCCCACCTCTTGCAAAAAGCACTTTTGCAAGAGGTCTTATGGCTTCGACATTGATTTGAGGGTACAAGCAGCGATGTCGGCGATCGCTTTAAATTGCTCGTGGATTCGCGCGATTGACTCCAGCCCCGCACTGATTTGGCGATCGCACGGTTCGATAGCAGAAGTAACGTCTGCTGCTGCCACCTGGAGTTCTTGGAACCATTCCTCTATATTTAGCGTGCTGTCGCGGGCTTGACGGGCGAGAATTTCCACTTGTTCGGCAGCAGCTAACAAACCTTGTTCCTGGTCGTTAGCTTTTGTGGCTTCGATGGCTGTATTCAAGGATAAAACCTGAATTTTGGTACTCAAGCCTTCCACAAGATGAACAAAGCCAGAAGCTTGCTGACAAAATTCACCAAGGTATTGCAGCTGTTTATTAGTAATAGCAACAGTATCTTGAATGGACATTAAATGCTCGTTGGCAAGCTCGGCGATTCTGGCACATTCTTGTACAGTCTGGCTCACCTGCTGTAATGGCACTAGAAACTGTGAGCGATCGAGGGATTCAAGTTGTTGAGCAGGTGGAGCTACTATTTCAGCCCAGCGCAAGTTAATTGTCAACATCATTCCTACTTGTTGTAGCAAACTGCGCTCTGCTTCCTGCCATTGTCGGGGTTGAAGGCAATGATGAATAACTAAAAAACCCCAAGGCTGTTGTTTGACAATCAAGGGCAAACACAGGCTAGCTTGCACCTGAAAGCGTTGCCAAAATTGCTGTTGGCGTGGAGTTAATTCCAATACTTCAGTTAGGTTGCCCTGCGAGTTTTGTCCGTCGCCAACCCCGGTAGCAACAAACAAATTTATCGGTAGGGATTGGTTGAGCAAGGATGTCCAACCCGCTTGTATAGCTTCAGCGATCGCTCGACTGCGATTATCTTCCTCAAAACGATAAATCAGAACGCGATCGGCGTTGAGAACATCTCGCAGGGCGGTGACTGTAACCTCCAAAAGTTCAGCTTGACCCTTTGTCTGCTGCATTTGCCGATCGATGGCCGCAAGTTGTTCTCGCTGAAGCTGAAAAGCCCCTCGAACATTTTGATCGTTGTCACTGGGCGAATCCTTAGCCAAAGCTTGGATAAAAGCTTCGATTTGACTTACCTTCTGCTGCAATTGAGCGACCTTTGGCCCCTTAGCAGATTGAAAGACTGCTTTGATTAGAGCCACATTAGCCAAAATTTCTTCTATCTGGATTTCATTTTCAACAGGCTGGGTTTCAGAATTAGGGTCTAAAGTTGCGATCGTCACGGAAAACTCCTTGGCAGCATCAAGTTAAATCAGTGGGTTTGCCATTGCAATGTCTGGGCGATCGCTCTGGTGTCTAAAATCCAGCGATCGCCTGGCAGAATACCTCGAACAAAATTTAGCAGTTTGTTTGGGGAAAGGTCAGTTGGTGCCGATTGTGCTTGCTGTAAATCCTGCCACTCTACATCGTAGACATGAGCCACCAAAAACCCGATTACCTGATTTTGCAGTTCGATAACCAGAACCATTGGCTTTTCTGGTCGTGACTGCCGCTTCAAAAGTGGCGCATAACCAAGCAAATGTTCCAAGTCAACCAGTCGCAGCATCTGTCCTTGCCAATTATAGAAACCTAAAATCCAACTTGGTAAGGCCGGGGCTGGAGAAATTTCTTGGCTAGCGAGATGAATAATGTCCTGTATTGAGTCAAATGGTAGCAATCCACTTCCTTGATTCCCCAAGGAAAAACGCAGAAATCTTTGCCGTTGTTCGCCTGATGTCAGCCCAGGAGCCAAGGTTGGGGTTGTTCCGGGCAACCCCAACTTATCAGCCAATATCTGGCTCATACCAAAAAGAAGTACTTTGAGTGGTTCCTCGTTTGGTGCTACAGGCAAAACAGCCATGTGGCTCACACAGCTTAACTCCGCTACTTGCCGATAAGACCACGGCACCGGACGCACTGCTTCTAAAGGAATATCGATTAAGGCAGGGGGCTTGTCCACAGGAATGCCACAAATTTCCCCAGTCCGCGTTTGAGTCAGAAGTAAGAAGCGCCCTGAAGTGTCAACCGCAGAGGGAACTTGATGCGCCTGTTGGCCTTGTACTTGCTGAATGAACTTCTGACGCAAGTCCACAATCGTAATGGTTTGCGCTCCCAGATCGACCATCCCGATACCACTTTCAACCGTACTGCGAATAGGGGGACAAGCCATCACCTTGAGAACTGCACCAACTGGCAGGGCAAATAAATAGTCTGCGATCGCAAAAACAACGACTCGTAATGAGTCGCGCTCGCTCACAGCGCCAGATAATCGCTTAAACGGAAAGGGAGTGTTAAGCATAGGAAGGGGAAGGGGGAAAGGGTAAAGGGGAAGGGGAAAAGGGTAAAGGGGAAGGGGGGAAGGGGAAGGGGAAAGGGTGCAAGCCCCTAAACTTTATTTATGAAAGGGAAAAAGATTCAATTCCAGACTATTGCGCGAGAATTGAGGCATCCTTACTTCAAGCCTCTAACTTTAGTTATGGGGTTCCCTTTCCCCTTTCCCCTTTAACCTTTTCCCTGTCCGAAGGGCATTGACTGATTTATAGATTGAATTTGATTAGATAGCATACGGCTCAACTCTATAGCTTGATTAGAAAGTTGTGTATAAGTTGGTTGGTCTAGATAGCCTACTTCTAACGCTACTCTTAAAAGACTGCGAACTTCACCAGCAGACCCTTTAGCAATATTTAGAAAGTTTAAGTATTCTTTGCGAGAATATCGTTCAAATCCTTCTGCAATATTTGTAGGTATTGATACGGATGCACGTCTTAACTGATCTCTTAAACCAAAGTCTCTACTCAGTTCACCTTCCTTAGTCCTTAAGTATATTTGCTTAACTAATTCAATACCTTTTTGCCATACTTTTAAATCCTCAAAAGTTTCAATTTTTTTCCTTTCCATTCCTTCCCTTCCCCGTTCCCCTTTCCCCTTTACCCATTAACCAATTCAGCGATCGCGGCTAGAAAGCTCTGTTCTGAATAGGGTTTGGTCATGTAAGCTTTCGCCCCTAGAGCTAAAGCTAATTGGCGGTGCTTCTGTCCGCTACGAGTAGTCAGCATCACCACAGGAATCCCGGACAAACGCTCGTCTTGGCGATGGTGTTCTAAAAACTCAAATCCATTCATACGCGGCATTTCAATGTCACAAATCACTAAATCGACATCACTGTGTTGCACCAATTGAGCGATCGCCTCTCGACCATCGCCTGCTTGCAACACTTGATAATCGGCTTTTTGGAGCGTCTGCACCAAACTTTGCCTTTGTACAACCGAATCTTCCACGACTAACACTGTCAGTCGGTTAGGTTGAGCAACGGCTGTATTGACTTCCATCGGCTGTTGCTGCGGTTGCGTTATAGTTGCGGATTGCTGCGCCTCTAGAGCCAGAACAGGCTCAGGCGCGGGCAATATTGCAAGACTTGATGCTGGGGAAGTCGGCATCATATCTGTCTCCCAAGTTTGCCGAACTAACTCCAACGGGTCAACGATTAGGGTCAGACTACCATTTCCCAACACGCTGTAGCCTTGGATGTAACTAGGTAAAGTTAGGACTCTGCCGAGGGATTTAATTACTAATTCCTGCTCGACTAAAATCTGATCGACTTGCAAACACAGATATTGATGCTCTGTTTCCAACAGCAGCAGAGGTTCGACGGTGTTCCGTTGTTTGACTGGAAAAGGACTTAGGTTTAAATTGTGGTCTTGGGTGAATAAAGGATATTTGTAATCCAGCAAATTCGCAAGCGAGCGGATGGGAACTAGTTGCTGATTTTGCCCTTCTCCCCACTGCCAGAATTTTTGGCTGCCTTGCCCGTGTAAAGATTGCTGGACTTGAATCTGCTCTGGCTGCGGTAATAAAACCTGGCTAACTCCTTCAGACAGCAAGCCATAAGTAATACCTTGAGATTGACAAACGAGCAAGCGTGCTGTTGTCAAGCTCAGGGGCAATTGCAGCATGAAGGTGGTTCCCTGCCCTGAAAGCGATCGCACCACAATCGAACCTTGTAAAGCTTGCAATTGAGTGCGAACGACATCTAAGCCGATACCACGACCAGATAACTCACCAACCTGGTTGGCGGTAGAAAAGCCCGGTTCAAATAATAACTCTGCCAGTTGGTCTTCTGAGGCGTAGGCGGCTTGTTCGGGAGTCAGCAGGTGTTTTTCTATACCTCGCTGACGAATGGATTCCCAGTTAAAGCCTCGACCATCATCCCGTACCTCAATAGTAGTGCGGTTGCCTTGATGATAAGCTTTAATTGTAATTGTTCCGGTTTCTGGTTTACCCTGCTGGCGGCGGGTTTCTATCGGTTCAATGCCGTGATCGAAGGCATTGCGAATCATGTGCAGCAAGGGATCGTACAGCTGCTCAGAAATGGCTTTATCCACCAGTACCTTCGTACCGCCAAGCTTGAGTTCAACAGGCTTATGATAAGTTGCTACCATCTGTTGCAGGAGGCGGGGTAATCGATTCAACACTGTTCCCAGTGGAACCATTCTGGCTTGCAGCAAATCTTCCTGCGCTCCTGAAAGCAGTTGCTTGCGCTTTCCGAGACTGAAGCGAGATTGCTGAACTAAGCCATTAACAGCCTCAATCTGTTCTCCTAATTGCACCATGTCTTCTGTAAGATTTTGCAGGAGAATGTGCAACTCGCTATAGTTATCCATTTCTAAGGCATCAAAATTGGATTGTGCCTCGGTAGCAGAGATAACTCGTGGAGATCCATGTATATGTCGCTGCTTGCGTTCGGGAAGCAGCAGATGTCGATCTGACCAAGTAAAAACTTTACTAAGTTGTTGTTGACAGTACAAAAACTGTAGTAGGGTGTCTTGACCTGCTTTGTGGATGTGGTTAGATTGCAGGTTTTGTTGGTTTTCGCTGATTAGCAATTCCCCAATTGTATGGCTGAGGCGATCGAGCTGTTCGATCGCTACTCGGATACTGGGAAGTGATGCCGATGACTGAGCCTGGAGGCTTGGCGCTGGTGGTGGAGAGGCTGGCCGATCTGAGTCTGAGTATCGGCAGGATGTCTGTGGATCTCCGATCCAGATTGACTGTAAAATCCGATCTATGGCAGAGGGGGCTACTACCGAATCCTGAGAAATAGGTGCCAATACCTCCGGTGTTTTCGGTAGGGAGTTATCAGCCCGTTTCGGGAAAAACGACCAAATTGATTCCGCTTCGCTGGCACTGAGGAGGGGGGATGGCTTATTCTCAGTTGTAGTTGTTTCTGTTGGTTGAGCAGCGATCGCAACTGGCTGTTCTTGCGGTTCTGGGACAGGAGTAATTAGCCCTGCCCATTCTCGCAATTGTGGAGATATCTCTCCCCCTTGAGTGCGATCGCCTGCAAGTACTGCTGTTTGAGCTGCTTTAAAATTTTCTAAAGCCGCCTGAGCGATTTGCAATACTTTGTCTGGATGTGCTTTGAGCGCGTTTAAGGTCGCCTGGGCAATTTCTTCTAATCCAGATAAGCCATAAGATGCTGCTAGTTCGACAAAAAATTCTGCTTGGGAGTTGAGTGTTGTTTGAATTTGTTGCGGATCTTGGCTTTGGATGTCAGTTTCCAGCTGTTGCAAATCCTGGAGTACACTCCCGGAAAAGATTGACTCTACCACATCAAAGCCAAGTTCTTCCGAACTGGGAAGCGGAGCCTCACGACCAAAAAAGTCGCCTAGTTTATGTTGGAGTTGGGCAAAGATTGAGGCAGTGCGATCGAGTATTTCTGCCTCATTGCAGGATAAGCCCATCAAGGCTGCACTCAATGGAGTTCGCAGGCACTCATAAGCATCTAGAAGCAAAGCACCCAATTCTGGATCGATTTCCAGTTCTGGAGCGTATAACGCTTGGAATACATCTTCCAAATGATGGGCAATTGTCTGAATAGTTTCTTGCCCAACACTGGCAGCACTCCCTTTGATAGTATGGGCGCTTCGCATCAAGGCATGAACTTTTTCTATTGTTTTTTCATCAAGCAAACCGATCAGATTCTGCTCAATGGTTTGCAACAACTCTGCCGCTTCAGCAAGAAAAGCCTGCTCTTGATTACTGGGATCGGGGTTCATAATACGCTTGGTGTCAAGGAGATTTATCTGTTAAGGCAGGCAGGGGGAGGCAGGGGAGCAGAGGAGAGTTGTTTCTCCCCTGCTCCTCCGCCCCTCTGCCCCTCTGCTCCTCTGCCTTATCCTGAGAACAAATATTCACCACGACTTACTTAGTCAACTTTGAACTGGCTAACGCTGGTTTCCAGTTGTTGTGAAGTCATCCGTAGTTCCTCAAAAGACTCGGAAATGTGGATGGCACTTTCTGAAGTCTTGCGGGCGATCGCCGAAACATCCATCATTGCCTCTGTCAACATCTGAGATTGCTGACTTTGATGGGAAACTGCTAGGGTAATTCCTTGCACCAGTCCACCAATTTCGTTGGTAGCTACCACGATCGCACTGAGCGAATGACGAGTCTCATCGATCAAGTTCGAGCCTTGGACAACTTGGCTAATCCCTATTTCCATTGCTTCGGTAACTTCGTTGGTGCCAGCTTGAATTTCTTGCACGAGTCGCTCAATTTCTGTGGTGGCACTTGCCGACTGATAAGCCAGAGAACGAACTTCATCTGCAACCACCGCAAAGCCTTTGCCATACTCTCCAGCACGGGTAGCCTCGATCGCCGCATTGAGCGCTAGCAAATTAGTTTGAGTGGCAAAGTTTTCAATCAGACTCACTACTTTCGAGATTTTCTGAGAAGCTTCACCGAGACGTTTAATCTTCTTGGCTGTTTCCGACACAGTTTCCCGAATTTCCAAAATGCCATCTACGGTTCTTTCCATCAGGGAATCACCAGCTTGGACGGTATTATTAGCTCTTTGCACCGCCTGTCCGACTTTTTGAGCATCAGCAGCGACTATCTGGGTGGAAGTTACCATAATTTGTAATTGTTCCAGAGCGTGTTCAAGCCGTTCTGCCTGCTGTTGAGCTTGGTCAGATAGTTTCACTACTGAGATAGTGTTATCGCTAGAAGTTTCACTCACCCTGCCAGCAGCAATCTGCACTTGTCGCACTAAATCTCGCAAACTTTGGATCGTAGTATTGTAACCATCGGCGATCGTCCCAATTTCATCTTCAGATAGGGGCGCTCGAACGGTCAGATCGCCTCTGAAGGATGGTTCCAAAGCCATGAGAACGCGTATTGCTCCTTGTTGCAGTTTTTCTCGTGCGGTGCGTTCGCGCTCTGCTGCTTCTGCTAGTTGCTGCTCTTGAGTACGCACCTGTGTTAGGTAGTCTGCAAGATTGAGGGCAATACCAATCTGGACGCTGGCTTGGTTGAGAACATCCTCCTCGGATTGCTCCCACTGGCGCGGTGCGCTATTTTGATAAACTCCCATCAGCCCCCATAGCCGATTTTCTTGAAAAATCGGAGAAATCATGTAGGCTTTAGTTCCCCACATTTCTAACAATTGGATGTGACATTCGTCATGACCGACAGTATATATATTGTCAACCTGCAAACTTTCTTTGCGGACATAACGCCCTCCTTGGTTGTACTGGAGATAGGTATCTCTAACTTTGGCAAGGCTAGTTCCCACGAGCTTAGGCCAATCCCCAGTCACAGACTCAACTACAAATTCTCCAGACCAATCAGGCTCAAAACGGTAAACTCCAACTCGATCTACTTTCAGCAGTTGACGAAGTTCGTGGGTGGCAAACTGGATAAATTCCAGAACATTACCATGACTTTGGGCCATCTCTGTTAACCGACTTGGCAGGCGATAGGAAAATCGGGCGTTTGCTACTTCCCGTTCTGCCAGTTTGATCAGTTCCTCATTCTTGCTTAAGGTTTGTTGTAAGTATTGGGATTGTTGGACGGCAACCCCAAACTGCGTGCCGATTTTCGCTACCAAGTTGACTTCATTCTCTTGCCATTGCCGCGGGCCGCTATTTTGGTAAGCTCCTAACAAACCCCAGAGCTTGTTTCCGGCAATAATCGGGGTGATGATATAGGCTCTAATCTGAAATTGCTCGAGAATTTTCAAGTGGCACTGGGCATGGCCAGCAGTGTAAACGTCATTAATCACAAACGTCTCGTTGTTGCGATAGCGTCCACCTTGGGTTTGTTGTAGGTGTTCGTCTTCCCATATAGTCCTAATATCGGGGCCAACCAAAGCCACCCATTCACGACTTACGGATTCGGCAACAAACTCCCCACCCCAATCTGGATTGAAGCGATACACGGCTAGACGATCGCATTCCAAATGCGATCGCAATTCTGGTAGGGCATTGCGGAAAATCGTATCTAGCTCTTGAACTTGGCGAATTTTTTCTGACAGCCGTGTTAATGCTCGTTCCCCTTCTGCGGTTCTGGCTAACTCTGCATTCTTATTCTTGAGCTGTTCGATATACTTAACCTGTTGCAAGCCTATACCCATTTGCACAGCTACTTTTCGCAACAGTTGCACATCCTTGGATTTCCACTCGCGAGGGCCAGTATTTTGGTATGCTCCGATAAAGCCCCAGAGTTTGTTTCCAATAAAGATCGGAGCGATCGCGTAAGCCTTAGCCTGGATTTTTTCTAATATCTCTAGGTAGCACTGAACGTGACCGACAGTGTAGATATCATTGACAACAAAGGTTTCATGATTGCGATAGCGTCCGCCCTGAGTTTCTTGTAAATGTTCGTCCATCCAAATCGTTTTGATGTCGGAATCAGCTAAAGACAACCATTTATCTTTTACGGATTCGGCAACAAACTCCACACTCCAGTCGGGATGAAAGCGAAATACTGCTAGGCGATCGCACTGTAGTTGTTTGCGTAGACTTGGCAGCACATTCAGGAAAATTGTGTCCATATCCTGAGCTTGACGGATTTTTTCCACCATCCCTGTCAGCACTTGTTCCTCTTCTGCTGCCCGCGCCAACTCTGCATTCTTCATCTTCAGCTGTTCGATGTACTCAACTTGCTGCACGCTTAACCCCAACTGAATGCCCAATTTGGTCAGCAATCGCACCTCTTCGGAATTCCACTGGCGCGGGCCGCTATTTTGGTAAGCCCCTAACAAACCCCAAAGTTTGTTGCCAGCAAAAATGGGAGCGATGGTGTAGGCTTTAACTTGGAACTGCTCTAACAGGTCAATGTGGCACTGAGCATAACCAACAGTATAGATGTCATTGACGGCTAAGGTTTCATTGTTGCGATAGCGTCCGCCCTGGGTTTGCTGTAGATGTTCGTCTTCCCATACGGTCTTGATATCGGGGCCAACCAGAGGCACCCAGTCACTTCCTACAGATTCAGCAATAAATTCACCACTCCAGTCAGAGTTGAAGCGATATATTGCGAGGCGATCGCATTTGAACAACTGCCGCAATTCTGCCAAGGTAGTGCGGTAAATCGTTTCTAGCTGTTGGGAATTACGCATTCTATCCGCCATTCGGGCGATCGCGTTTTCTACTTCAGCTACTTGGGTCATTTCTAGATTTTTTAACCGTAGCTGTTCGATATATTCAGCTTGCTGGAGGGCAATGCTCAACGGTTCGCCGATCTGCAACAAAGCACCAGTCTCTTCCTCAGTCCATTTCCGAACGTCAGAATTCTGATAGGCTGCTAACAAACCCCAAAGATTACCAGCGCGGAAGATGGGAACAATGATGTATGCTTTGGCTTGGAACTTCTCTAATGCTTCTAAATAGCAAGGTGAAAAACCAGCAGCAGAAATATCGTTGACTTTACGGAAGCGCGTTCCTTTGGCGTACATTCCACCCTGCGTTTCCTTGAGATGGGTATCGGCATCAGCTTTAACAGGGGAGCCATAATCCTTAATATTGCAACGTTCTGAAGATATCAGACCTGTTTTTAAAATGCCGTCTTGTTCCTGCATCTCCAACAGTGACGACCAACCAGCAGCCACAGATTCAGCAATAACTTCTCCACTCCAGTCTGGATGAAATTGATAAACGACAACGCGATCGCATTTTAAAAATCGCCGCAACTCTTGGGTTGTAATCCGGAAAAGGGTGCGAAGATCCGTTGCTTGCCCAATCTTTTCAATGATGCCGAAAACAGTACGTTCTCGTTCAACAAGTTTGGCTGACTCCTCAGAGCGGTGATAAAGTTGTTGCTGATATTGCACCTGTTGAATAGTAATACTAGACAGAGTTGCAACCTGCACCATTAGGCGAACTTCACTATCTTTCCACTGACGAGGCTGAGAATTTTGATAGGCAGCGAGCAAGCCCCACAACTTTTCTCCCTGGAAGATGGCAACAATAATGTATGCTTTGGCTTGATAAGCTTCTAAAATTTTGATATAGCAGTCAGAAAAACCAACACTATATATATCATTAGTGACTCGATAAATCTGTCCGCGATGGAAAGTTTTGCCTTGGGTATGCTGAATGTAGCTATCTGCACTGTGCGATCGCCCTGTTGTCCCAGCCAATCCCCCTTCGTCTGCAAGGTTCCTAACACTGCAATAGTTAACGTTATTGACAATTGCTGGGTTGTTTCGCTGTTCTTCTAATAGAGAAACCCACTCAGATCCAGCAGATTCAGCTACAAATTCCCCACTCCAATCTGGCTGGAAACGATAAATTGCCACGCGATCGCATTTTAACGACTGTCGCACTTCTTGGGTGGCAACGCGAAAGATGGTATCCAAATCTTTGGACTGGAGAATTTTATTCGCTACACCGACCAGGATTTGGTCTTTTTCCACTTCTTGTTGCAACGCAGCCTGGATCGCGGCAACTTGCAGTTGCGCTTCTAATTCCTGCTCGATTAATTTTAGTAACTGAATTTCAGCATTCTGCCACTGGCGAGCAGCAGCGCATTGCTGCACTACCAACAAACCCCAAACCCCATCTTTTGCTAAAATCGGCAAACTCACACAAGCTCTTACCTGAAACCGCTCCACAAGCTGCTTTTGGTAAGGGGACAAGCTTGCAGTATTAGTATCTGCGATCGCGACTAATTTTTCTTGTTGATAAAGCTTGGCAGAACCTAACCCAAAAATGACGGCGGGCAGTTTTTCCTTCAGCATTGGGGTAAAGCCATCCCTCATCCCCTCCGCAACAACTATCCCCTGCGTTGGATTCGTAAACTCATACAGCACCACGCGATCGGCTTGCAGGGCGCTTTGTACCTCCATGACAACAGTGGCGAGCAAAGTATCTAGATCGGAAAATTGGCGGATTTTGCTAGCGATCGCCTGTACTTGCTCTACCTCTAATCCATCTCCTCCGTCTTGATATGGCAACACACTTAGCAGCTCTTTTAACTTGCGGATTCTCTCTCGCAATGGCCCTGTTTCCACCCAATCAGCTTGATCCAGTTCAGTTCGCAATTCTTCTAGAGCGGAGGTGATTTGCTGTTTTGCTGGTACATCAACGGTATGCCCGTTATCGGTTTCCTTAAAACCGTTGCTGGAATTTGAGCGAGGTTGGCTGGGTGTATGCATTACCATGATCTTTCTTGCTATGAAGGTTGTCGGAGTTAATAAGTAGAATGCAGAGTAAACTTCTTGCAGAAGTCGGGAAAAGGGTAAGGGGGGAAAGGGTAAAGGGATAAGAAAAAACCCTTGCCCTTTTACCTTTACCCTTTCCCCCAAGAGTGCAAAACTATTTTTGCAAGAGGTCTAGTAGTTCGCCAAGTGAACTTGGCGGGGTAAAGGGTAAGGGAGAAGGGGGAAAGGTTTTAAATCCCTTACCCTTTCCCCTTTCCCCTTTCCCCAGACCTCACAAGCGCATTTTTGGGTTGGCAGACTACTAGTGTCAAAGAGGCTGAAGGGCTTGAATCACAACCTGGGTGTCAAGTAACATCAAAGGGCTACCTTGAGAATCCACAAAGTAACCCTGTAAGAATGAGCCTAGTCGGCCAGGTAACATCGATGTCGAAATCTCTAACCGCTCTTGGGGATCGTGAACTTCAATGGTATTGACTTGCTCTACCAACAGCCCGACAGTTTGATTCTGGACTTGAACAAGCATCGCCAT
The DNA here is from genome assembly GCF_009873495.1 of Nostoc sp. ATCC 53789. Classification (GTDB taxonomy): domain Bacteria; phylum Cyanobacteriota; class Cyanobacteriia; order Cyanobacteriales; family Nostocaceae; genus Nostoc; species Nostoc muscorum_A. The sequence goes on from NZ_CP046703.1 coordinate 676,034, forward strand.
GCCAGAGTTACGCACACTTTCCCGCCGACACCAATGTGTTGCTCCCAACAAAGCTGCTAAATCAAGAATCCAGATCGCTTCTCCCCGCCAATTCATTATGCCTAACAAGAATTCTGCTACTTGCGGTACTGGCAAAATCTCGGTCAGCGCAACCTGAATTACTCCCCGCAAATCAGCTAATGGGAGTAACCCATTTACCTTTCCATTCAACGGAAATCTTAAAAACCTCTGGTTGTTTCCTTGGGAAGAGTTTTCAAGTCGAAATTGGCTATTAATGGGTAGCGAAGAAAAGCGATCGTTGGCCTGTACCATTGCCCTAGTTTCCTTTAGCGAATAAATTTATTAACAGTCTGGAGCAAGGTATTTTCATCTACAGGTTTGACTAAATAGCCATCAGCGCCACTCATATTGCCCCAAGTTCTATCAACATCTGTGTTTTTAGTTGAGCAAATCACTACCGGGATTCCTTTTGTTGTCGGATCGGCTTTCAACTTTCGGCAGAACTCAAATCCACTTTGGCCTGGCAAAATCAAATCCAGTAAGATCAAGTCAGGTTTTTGTTGTTTCAACCGCAGTTGAGCCTCTTCACCACTACGAACTTCATAAACTGAATATCCTCCTTGCTCTAGGTAACGTGTCATCTTTTCGGATTCTGTGAGGCTATCTTCAACTAAAAGAACTTTTTTCATTTTTTTCCTAACTATTTAATTCAGAATTTGAAAAATAATGGCGACAAATAAATTAACACCAAGCTAGATTTAGAAAGCAATTTCCCATCCACAATCGGTTTTGAAAATGGATGTAGGAGAGCCACTGGTATGACTGTCGCTTCAACCTAAACGGTTAAATACTTGTGAAGCATATTGAGTACTTTCTCTTGTTCTACAGGTTTACCTAAAAAGTCAGTTGCTCCTACTAATTTTGCTCGCATCCGATCTACTATTCCATCTTTCCCAGTTAAGATGACAACCGGCACATTTTTGAGACTTGGAGTTTTACGGATTTGAGAACAAATTTCATAGCCATTTACTTTTGGCATCAAAAGATCCAAAAAAATGAAGTCTGGCTTGGTTTTAATTAGGTTTAAAACTGCCGTCAAGGAATCTTGAATGCCAACAAAGCGATAACCTTGATGGATAAGAATTTCCTCCAAACTGCGACAGATCATCGGACTATCATCCACACATGCTACTAAAGGTCTTGAGAGATCAATAATTGCTTTGCTAGCCGCCGGGGGGGCAACTTGTAAAATAGTCTTCTCTTCTTTCTTCAATGAAGAATTAGAATTATTAACTGCACTGGACGAATTGACAATTTCTTTGCTAGTCGCTAGGGGAGCAACTTTGTTGAAATTGGGTGCAACTTGTATAACAGTATCCTCTTCTGTCTTTAGTGAAGAATTGGAATTATTAACTGCACCAGACGGGTTGCCAGTTTCTTTACTAATCACAACCTGCCTGAGCTTTGGGGTAGGTGAAAAAGCGATCGCACCTGTTTTTACCAATGTCATCAATAACCGAGTCAAAGCTAAGACATCCCGACCGCTTTTTTGCCCTAGACCTCGTAAAGTTTTTGTTCCATCAACTAGAGCAATAATCTGCTTAGAGGATGCTTGTCCTTGGAGTAGCTCAATTTTTTGAATGATCGGAAATAAATTGGGCGAGTAGGTTGCCAGTCCTGCATCTCGCCATTCTTGCCAGGCTTGTGTAGCCCGTTTCAAGACTTCCTCTGTTGGTATTACAGCTAAGAGAACCCCAGGAACTTCACCAACAACGGTAGTATGTGACAACTGCCCTGTTGGATTGTTGCCATTTTTTTTGGCTTCAATGTACTGCATGATATCAAACAGGACTTCAGCTATTGAGCTTGCAATCAGGCTAACAAGTTGTTGTTGTTCGATTAATTTTTGTTCTCGCAACTTAGCAAGAATGGAATACTCGCGGTAATTTTCCTGGGGAGAGACAAGCTGCTCCAACTGTGTCACATCCAGATTAGAACAGTACCGCAACAAGTGTCGTCGCCATCGCTCATCGGCATTAGAACCGCCAGCCTGCCAAATTAATCGTCCTAAACGAAAATATAGCGTCCAAGTTGGCCCATCCCTTGCTTCAAGATTTAGCCTACCTGTAAATAATTTAGTTTGAAGTTGCTCGATCAATTGATTCACAATAGATCGCACCTCCTTATATATCTTGAGTTTTGCATTTACATTAGAATTTCTCAAACAATCCAGCTTACTAACTTCATTATGAGATTGCCAATAGCACAGTTCAAAACCTTGATTGAGCTATCCCAGCTTCTTATATCCCTTTCCAATCTGGATATTTTTAAAGTTAAAACCGGAAGATTGAACAAAGATTTAAGCTCTTTTTCTAATTATTAATAGGTTAACTAATTATTAATAGGTTAACTTGTTGCCATGTTACATCTCTTGAGCAAATTGCTTGTATAGATGTGGTTGCAATACAGACTGGAAAAAGATGGAAATGTTGAATACTACAAACCATAGACCAGCTTTAATGCTTATCGATTTTGTACTCTGCTGCTTAAGGCGATAGACATAAGCGATCGCCCAACCGCTAGTCTGCAAATACAAAAAATGAGCTTAAATTAAGTTTGTCCAGAAATTGCTTGTTGCCGAATAAAGTATTGGCGATCGCGTTGTTCTAGTATTCCTTGCTTGATTAAGGAGCGCAGGATATCTATCGTTTGCACCCGGCTTAAGCCTATCACCTCTTCAATTTCTATCAGAGTAGCTCCTTCAGCTTGCTGAATGTATTGCTGCACTTTAGATTTAGCAGTATCCGCATTCAAGGCAGGCGCTTTCCTAGTCATGGTATTGACGGCAGGACGAAAACCATTGGCTTTAATTGCAGAACGGGAGATTGACCATTTTGGAACTGTTGCAACTAATTTCTCTTCTTTAGCAGGAGTCGGGGAAACTGCTTGTTCGGGACTGTAATCGCCCCAAACACTGTTATGTAAGATTGCCCGGAAATTTTGCAAGTTTTGGAATAATGCCTGAGCGTTTGCTGAACGCTGTTGGCGGTATTCTTGCTGGCGTTGCGAGACATCTGTTTTTATTTGCAATATTTCCAATTGCCGCTCTACAATCTCTTGCTGAAATTGCTGCTGTTGTGAGTTCCTGTCGTTGTGAAGGCTGGTAACAAAACTTCTCAATTCTTGATGAAGCACATCTGCTTGTAGCTGAAGTTCTTGTTGAGTTAGCTGTTTCCACTGGTTAACTTTTTGACGGCGTTCAGCAGTTATTTGCAATCGCTGCGATCGCTCTTGTTCCCATATATTCTTGAGAGCCATCAGATGATATCTCCTATTTTGTTAACTAGAAATATTAAATAAGCTGTTATGCATTTAATTTGTACATTTACCTGATGACTGATGACAGATGACTGGTAACCGTCAATAGTCATCTGTCAACGACCATCAAGAGTGTTTATATACTTTAGACGCGCATCAGCTTAGAAGCCATAAAGACTCCCTTTTTCTAATGTGGTGTTAAGCAGCAGAGGGAACAGCAGCCTGAGATGTTAAACCAACTGCCTCGGCATATCTTAAGTAAGTTTCAACTGAAGCAATAACAATCCGAGCTTCTATTGATAGCAGTTCAATACCAACTAAAGAAACACGTACCCAAGCATCGATTACAATTCCTTTATCCAAAATGCGGTCAATAACTTCAGCCAGACTTGAAGATGAGTTAACTTTTTCAACAGCCATTTTCTTTTCCTCTCACAACTCTAATTATTTATTTCATCTTGCTCTGATTGAGCAGTAGGTAAAACTTACACAATGTGTTTTATTCTTCCTGGGTTTAGTGTTCCCAAAAACATGAGAAAATATAACAAAATAAAAAAATAATAAAAAGTTAACAATATTTTTTTAGACAAAAATTAAAGAAAAAATCATCTAATCTTGATTCTTTCTGCGAAAATTTTAAATATTATTTTTTATGAAATTATATGAGAGTATTTTTGAGAAAATGATAAGATGGTAGAGGTTCACTCAGTGACAATTGCCAGTGCGAGCATTGTACCTGCCAAAGGGAAAACTGCTGCGTACTGAGCGTTGAATCGTTGCGCTGTGCCAAAAAGTGGATTTGCCGCACATCTGACTGTCGAGTTTCACAGATAACATTTGTATATGTTTTGAGAATTAACTGGCTCAAGAGTTCCCACTGTTCGGATTGTTGTGCTTGAAATGCTTGCTGTGTTTGGTAGCGTTGTTTTTTAGCTAATAAATAGGCTTTTCCCTTGGCATCAATATTGTCAGAATCGTCAATCAAATCACAGGGTGTCATTTTTAAGGTGTACTCAACTTTGTCTGCTAGCTGAGTTAGGGCTTCTAGATATTGCTCTTGGTGCTTTTCTAGATGATTCAGCAGTTTTTCTACAGAGGTAAAACCCCTCCCAAAGCGTAGGGGAAGAAGGGGAGTTTGTTGAAAAAGTTCTCGAATTACGCGATCGTGGTTTAATACAGCTTGAAGTAAACGCTCATCCGTTGCCTGTATTGCCTCCAGTGAGATTTCTGACTCTACGATCGCGCCTAAACCAGAAGAGTAAACTAGTTCAATATTCCTTTCCATCCCGAAGGGTAGAACAAGTGGTGATGCGGTGGGGACTAGAAGAGCATAAGCGTATATTGACATAAATAATTAAGTCGAGACAAATAAAGTTAACTAACTAATAATTCCCTTTTGTTCTACCAAAGTTAGAAAGTCCTCCGGGACGCTTCTTTTGACATCAAAGGTGTTTTTGGAGGATAAGTAGCTTCTGCTCTGAACTTCTGTGTTTTTTCAAGTCAGAGACTATTGGTCTGTCTCATTAAATTTCAGGGATAAGAGAACGAACCGCGTTCGCGTAGCGTCTCGCAGAGAAGGCGCGAAGTACACGAAGGAAGAAGGAAAGAAGAGAATTTGAAATTTGATTCACCTATAAAAATTAATGGGACAGATCACTATTGAGATTGGTGCTGATTAGCAAGCATTTGGTATGTAACTTGGAAATCATCATTTGTAATCTGAATCAAGCTGGAGTCAGTCAATCCTTGGGTGCGGTATCGACGAATGGCGCTTAAAGCAGCTTGATTGCTTAACAAAGCCAAGTCTGCTCCATTCCAACCCTCGGTAACTGTCGCCCAAGTTTCTAAATCGACATCAACCAGGGGACGATCTAGATTGTGAACTCGTAAAATCGCTAATCGGCTGGCTCGATCTGGTAGATCGATTTTGATTTGTAAGTCCAATCTTCCGGCTCTGAGCAAGGCAGGATCGAGCGCTTCTGGACGATTGGTTGCTCCTACTAACAGTACTTTCGGGCATTCATGCAACCCATCGAGTTCGGTGAGTAGTTGACCGACAACGCGATCGCTAACTCCAGAATCACCAGTGAATCGTCCCCGTGCTGGTGCTAGGGTATCAATTTCATCTATAAACACAACGCAAGGAGCTGCTTGCCGAGCTTTGCGAAAGAGTTCTCTGACTGCTTGTTCTGCTGCACCTACCCATCGGCTGAGTAATTCAGGGCCATTCACAGCAATAAAGTTGGCTCTAGCCTGAGATGCGATCGCTTTTGCAAGTAATGTTTTTCCGGTTCCAGGCGGCCCCCATAATAGAATCCCACGGGGAGGCTTGGCTTTGGTTTGCTCGTATAGTTCGGGATAGAGGAGTGCGCCTTCAACAGATTCTTGAAGTTTTTGTTTAACATCATCCAATCCACCAATGTCATTCCAACTTACACTAGGTACTTCAACTGCTACATCCCTGAGAACTGAGGGTTTTATCTCCTTAATTGCTTCGAGAAGATCCTGCTGTACGATAGTCATGTTCTCAGGAACGGGACTGTTGAGTGAGGGGACTTGACGACGAAGGGCAATGTAGGCTGCTTTTTGGCAAAGAGCTTTGATATCGGCACCAACAAAACCGACAGCCAAATCGGCGATCGCTCCTAAATTAACCGAAGTCTCCAAAGGCATGGCACTTGTCAAAATCGTTAGAATTTCCAATCGTCCATTGCGATCGGGAACCCGAAACTGAACTTCGCGATCGAAGCGTCCCGGACGACGCAGCGCCGGATCGAGATAATCGGGACGATTTGTTGCCGCTAATACAATTACGCCCTCAGTTTTAGCAAACCCATCCATTAACCCAAGCAACTGCGCCACTAGTCTTTTTTCAACTTCACCTTCCACTTGGCTGCGATCTGGGGCCAGGCTGTCAATTTCGTCAATAAATATCAGGCAGGGAGCAGAACGAGTTGCTTTCTCAAAAATACTTCGCAAACGAGCTTCTGCTTCCCCGTAATACTTGCTCATCACCTCTGGGCCATTGATGGCAATGTAGTTTAACTCTAACTCTTCTGCCAAAACACGGGCTGTTAAAGTTTTTCCCGTACCGGGCGGGCCAACGAGCAAAACCCCACGCGGAGGCTCTAACCCTAATTTCACCAATAAATCTGGACGTTTAAGTGGAATTTCAACTAACTCTCTGATTTCTTGGAGAACATCAGCCAAGCCGCCGATACCTTGCCAAGAAGCTTTTGAGTTCGTCCGAGCTGATGGGGGGGTGACATCAGTATCATCCGTTGGTGTAGCTGCATCGGTGGAATTGGATCTGACTCGGCTGGAATTACTTGTTCTCGGAATATTGCCTTGCCGGGGAATACTACTGAGATTATGAGACCGAATTTGAATAGAAGTTTTTAACTCCCCTTTCTCTACTTTTTCTTCTAAAGCTTTTGCAATTTCTAATAGGTGTTCAAATCCTTTAAATATGTCGTCCATTGATTTTATTTAAATAAAAGGTAGAGAAAAATTTAATTTCTAAAAAATTCAACAGTTTCAATTTTTATTGCTATTCATACCAACTCTCTATAAAGATGCCCCTAAATATTTTTGAACATAGCAAATTAACTTGAGAAAATCTCTGCGTACCTTTGCGCTCACCTCCGCGTACCTTTGCTTTAAAAAAAACTATGATTTGGCACAGCATCAAAAAGAAACGGTATCAATAGGGAGAGGAATTAATTTAATTGGAACTGAACAAGTAAGTCGGTGAAAAAAACCTAACCATAATTAAGAAGATAAACTAGACTAAAATCCTCTTCCCTCCTGCATCATCCCAACTACAAATATTTACGCCGTTGTACTTAATCGAAGACGAGCAAAGTTATACGGGGCAGTGAAATTGTTGTAGCGAATTCGCAAACGGTTTTCAAATTGGCGATCGAGTGCTTCAACGTGTTCGCTAAATTGTGATTCTGTTTCCCAAGGAATTAGGTAGGCTGAATTGTAGATCATTGTGTCCATTTGGGGAGCATTTTCTACTACCTCGATCGCAATGGAGTTGAGCGTGCTTTTAAATACATCGATGATGCCTTGCTTGCGATCGCTCATTCCCTGTTCGATGACTTGCCCTATTTGGATTACCCGCTCCATACTCAGGGGTTGACCCACTAGTTTATCCCTTTCAGTTTTGAGATTTGGGTGTTCTGCCAATAGTCCCTGAATTTCTGCCTCGGTATCCCAAAAAACTTTGACACTAACTTCTCGGCAACCCGATAACTTCGCAAGCAATTGCGTCAATTCTTCTTGATGAGGACGAATTAATTGCTCTGAAACCTTTTCCCAACTGGAAACCAAAAGTCCAAATTGCACGGGCAGTAAATAGCGATCGCCTCCTTGCATGATCTCCTCAAGGACTTTTTCATGACTTAGCAGGTTACGACGGCTGGCCAAATAACGCTCTTGCTGTGCTTCCGAATAGATGACTGCAAAATCATCCAAAATTTTAATTTGTACGGGTTGCCGATCTAAGCCCTCTAAATTTAAATTTTGGGGAGCAGGCAAGGTCAAAATTCCATAAATGTAAAAACTCATATAAATGTCTTACCAAGAAGAATGTAGATAAAAAAGTTACAGGGGTTTAGAAGTGAGTACTAATCTTAATTTGGCATGAACTAAGCTTAATTGAGCCAGTCCTAAGTCCAAGTCACCTTCAACCACAACACCCGTATTTAATAGGCGATCGAGAAGTTCTAGAATAGAGGGTTGACTAGAGGTTTCACCGGGGTAGTATCCTCCAGATTGGGGAAGTAAATTTCCCATTTCACCCAAGTTAATATTTAGATCGGCTGGGTCAACATCAAATATCTCGCAAAGCTTAACAACCTGTTGTTCAAGCTGTTGTAGGCTTTCGGAAGCTCGATCTAACTCATAGTCGTTGAGAGTGCCAGCATCCATTCGCCGAATCACCTGAGCTTCCATGAGTTGGCGTATCAGCTCAACAACCGTCAGTAACAACGGTGCTAAACCGGAATCGGAACCTTTTGATTTACTAATCGCCTGCATTCTGATGATTAATAGGATTTAGTGTTTTAAGCGATTGCAGTTCTGTTTCTAGACTGGCAAGACGCTCTTGAAGTTGTTGATTAGTTGCTAATAAGGTGCGAGTTTGACTATTAAGATAGGGGTCGCTCTCCCACCAGTTAATTCCAATCTCTTTGGCTTTATCAACAGAAGAAATCAACAAACGAATTCGGATGTTGAGCAGTTCTGTGGAGCCTACGGAAATAGAAATATCTCCTGCGATAACAATGCCTTTATCCAGAACCCGTTCTAGAATATCTGCCAAGGTAGAACCTTGAGTTGATGTGGTGATAGCTCCCCGATTAGTATTAGTACTCATTTGTTTATTAAATGGCCAGAATCAAGAGCAACTGTTTGTGAGATGTTCGGCGACTCGGCATTGCCCTGCATTTGGACTAATACTCCCTGCTCTCTGAGAGACTTGAGTGCAGCCACAATTTGACTGCGATCGATCCCTAGTTCTACTGCCAATTCAGAGAAACGCCTTCCTGGAGAATTACACAGGTAGTTATAGACTTCATGTTCGTAAGGTACTCGTTGTTCCAATACAATCTGATTTTGGTTGTTTGGTATTATCTCTGACGGCTGAGATTGAGTATTTATACGATGATAGAATTCACTTAAAACCTCTTCCAGTAGCCGAGTTGCTTCCATGAGAGGTTGATTCGTGCGAGAAAGCAGGATATCGGCACAAATATCTTGGAAGTTAGGATCTCCAGGGTTGACGGAAATTTCGTGTTCGTGGCAGATTTTGGCAATCATCAGACAGGAACGTAATCCACCGCCCTGTCCAGAGCCAGATCGACTCCAAAACGTCCGTACTAAGCGGACAATTACTTCTGCTTTCTCGGAATCTATACCTGTTTTATGAACTACAATTTCCTGCTGACTCAGTTCATCAGGTGTAGGCATATCGATGGTAATAACACGATCCATCAAAGCATCCTGAGTTGCATGAACTCCACAATACTCTTGAGGATTTGATGTTAAGATTGCCCGAAACTGAGGGTGAACCCGGATATACTCGGCTCGATGTTGGTTTGTTGGTAATACTAACAACCTCTCCTCAAGTACGGAGAGTAAAACGTTATTTACCTCTGGGTGCGATCGATTGAATTCGTCGTAAACCAGCGTAAATCCTTCTTTACAAGCTAGGGTTAATCGTGCATCAACCCAATGTTGTCGGAGTTCATCCTCAACTTTAACAACGCTGTGGATATAATTATCAACAACCTTTTTACGGGTATAACCTAATTGATTACCAATCAAGTCTGAGGTTTTAAACTCATCATCTCCAAATAAGAGGATGATCGGCTGATTGAGCAAATCAGCTAGATGCATTGCCAGAGTAGTTTTTCCGACTCCGGCTGCACCACGCAAATGTATTGAAAAACCTGACTGTAGATAGCGCAAAGCACGTTGAGCGACGCGTTGAACCGCAGGTGTATTGACAAATCGCTGGGGAGATGCATTTAATACTGTTGTCAAACTCTAAGTACCTCCTCAATAGTAATGTGTTATACTAAAGTCTTTTTTGTTACATTGCAAATATAAAATACAGATGTCAATCAGCCTTAACTGGACTCAAATCCAACGGATTTTGGCATCAACACAAGACTAGTAATGTTTAATATTTATGTCATCAGCATGATTACGGTGTTGAGAGGATACCTTTAAGAAGTCCACACAGGTGTAAAGCAATATGGTTCTGCGCTTCTTACTATTACCGATTACTGGCCCATTAATGGGGGTAACGTGGCTTGGGGAAAAAATTTTAGAACATGCGAGTACTGAAATTGATGATAAAGAGAATCTCAGCAAGCAGCTTCTTGCACTCCAACTTGCTTTTGATATGGGGGAAATTCCTGAAGAAGAGTTTGAAATTCAGGAAGAAGCTCTTTTATTAGCGATTCTGGAAGCAGAACAGGAGGAACGCGATCAAACACAAGAGGATTGAAATTCTTTCCTAGCTTGTGTGATTTATTGCTTTAACTAACGTGCGCCTCCGTTGGAGACTCACGTTAATTTTAAAAATGTTGTTAGCTATTATACTTAAATAAATTATGCTTCTACTGTACAAGTATTAATTTTAGGACTTACGCAACTGGCATATTATTTTTAGTTTGTAGTGTACCCCTTCGGGGAAGCAAGCTACGCGTAGCGTCTCGCAGAGAGGACTTTAGTCCTCAAAATCAGGGCTGAAGCCCTTACTACAAACTAAAAGTTTTAATTTTTGTGACACTTGCGTAAGTCGTAAATTTAATGGAAGCTTTACCCGATAATTGGGCAGATATTCAACCTGATACTGTATATCTTTCAATCAGTGGTCTGCTAGTTTTATTTGGCAGCGAACAAATAAAGCTGGGATTAAAATATGATCGGAAGGGGAAACATTTAAAAGCCATTGAGAAAGGGCTTGTACCTCCTCGCGGTAATGTTGGGTTGGTGGCTTCCCAAGAATCTGGCTACGATTTTAAATCTAAAGTCTTAGGTAAAGGTGGCGACCGCCGATTTCATGCAAAATTCATTGATGGTATATTGCACTTCTCTGGTTTGGTAACAGAACATTAAACCCACATAACTATGACAAGGCTCGAATTAAAAAATCATCAAGTTTGGCAAGATTTAACTGAAATATTACAAAGTTTAGATGCTAATCTTCTTGTTCAAGAACATCTTGACCAGTGTGATTATAAAGTGTGTGGCTATTGGGATGAACAAGATGAATATTATGAGAAAATTACGTTACCTCGTACCCTAGAAGCCGAATTAGTTAGCAGTTCAATAGGCGTTAATCACGAAGAACGTTTTTTACAACTAAAGTTTTTGCTCATAGCTGATGCTGTTGATAATACGAAAACTGCAAGTAGCAATGCTCAAAAACTTGGTGAATTGGTTCTTGTTTATGATGAAAATCTAGAATTTATTGATGAGAATTGGCTTTTAGATGTCGATTCTTCATTCCTTGTGAAGCTATCTGGCTAATTTTAGGGAATTGAGTAGAAGTAAGAAATAACTAAGCAACGAATTTTCGTGCCTAGCGCAAAGCTGAGTTGGGTTTCACTCCGTTCAACCCAACCTACGCATCTTTATCTATCTTGCATTTATATACTAAGACAGAGATATATCATGCTTAGTAAATACGCTAAAAACATCTAAAAACTCAATAACTGCTTCATTTTCAGATAATGGTTGACCCTGTTCGTTAAGCATCACTTTATACGGACGATTACAAGTGAAACAGAAATCTTGAAAAAAAAATGTCCAACCACAGTCAGCAACAAATGCTTTAAGTATGTGCCAAAGATTGTCTTCGGGAAAGCATTGTAATTCAGAAATGCAGTAATCGAGTAAGCAGCAGACACTACACTCTGCATCTGGCACCACTAAACCAGATACCAAAAAACGCCACAATCCCTCTAGCCGTCTTTGCTGATTTGTTTTTGCAGATTTCCAAACTGGAGATAATTTTTCACTATCACGTAAATTTACAGGTATAAGGCTATGTATAATTGGCCAAAATCTCAACTGCTTTTGAAGATAGTTCCATAGACAAATATCCAACTGACTCCCAACTTTTTCGATTAATGGCGATACAATATATCGATGAAATGTATTACTGAAAAGCCCTTTTTTAAGTAATTGCTTCTCAAGCCGCCTAATGAGATTATTAAGTTTTCGAGGATTACACCAATCTTCATGCGGATAAATACAGTTGAGAAAACTTAAATTAGCTATACCAAATGGACTATCAAAAAAATATATGTCGAATTCTTTTACACTAGATATTTGCTTATAAACAGTTTTAATCGTTTGAGTCGCTTTTTGTGTATCAATAGGTTGTGTTGAAAGTGCTGCTAACTGCCACTTTCTCTTATATTCACAAAGTAAAGCTTCCTGATGTGGTGTTAACTCAGAAATTAGTTGCATTAATTATTGAGGCAATTGTTAGTTTCTTTCTAGAACTTAGAAGTTATTGCAATTCAACAGTGTGACAATAAGCTGGCTTGAGGATCTAATTGACCTAAGTAATATCTTAATGCCTTTCTGAATTACCACTCCTTAAGTCGAGTGTAATAGCAACGAGTTTGGGCAGCAACCTTAAGATTACTAAGTAAAATTTTCATGTCGTCTTCCCCCACGATTCCGACATCCAAAAACGCGATCGCCCCTGCTTGGTGCGACTGAGCAAGGAAGTTGCGAAGAATAGGCAGCTGAAATCTTAGTACTTAGTATTCCAATGTTAGGGTGTTGAATTTTGGTGTATTGTTTTCTAAGTCAGTATTTGCTTGCTGATGGGTCATGTCCCCTTCAGCAATTGTTTGACTATTTAAAATAGCAAGACGCTGCTGAATCTGATGTCGGCGTGCTTCGAGTTTCTCTAGTTCCTCCTCTAAACGCTCCTTCTCTAACATCATTTTGTAAGCATTTAAGTAAGCTGTTGCTTGAGAACGTTGAGGAGGCATGGTGCTAAGTTTGGCTTGAATTTGTCTGCGGTTTGGAGTGCGATGCATAATAAATTTCCCTTTGGGTATGAAAGTATTTAGTCTAATTAGCCATTAAAATAAACAGCCGGCTGCTGCTTGGATGCGTTCTAAAGGCTGAACTGAGCGAGGAAGCATTGGTAAGCGAACCATTGTCAAACCTGGAAAATCGCAATTAATGGTTGCTGTAGAAGTAAAGCGGTTGAGAACAAGGTAATTCTGACTTACACCTATTTCTTGCATAGATTTGAACAGGCGTTGTTGTTCGGCAAGTACACTAGTCTGGTTAAGTGTAACCCCAATGAACTCTGCTTGTTGTGGGTCTTTTAGCACTTTTTGGGCTTTAACTACACGCTGTCGCAAAGTTCGTAAACGCCCCATAAACTCTGTACGACCAAGGACATTCTGATACTTGATCCAGAGTTTGAAAATCCAAGCTAGCCAGTCTGCTAATGCAGTTGGCATTTCTAGAAAACGCAGAAGATGACCTGTAGGAGCAGTGTCTAAAATAATTAAGTCTTCTTCTTGTTGCTCTAGCAATTCCATTACTGTTAACAGGGAAAGTATTTCATCAATCCCTGGTAAGGCTTGATCGACAATTTTGCGCCAGGCAGCAGGAGCATAGGCCATTTCAATAGCTTCGCTTGTTTGGGTTTCGCCACTCATCATTTGGGCCAGTTCCCATAGGTAATCGGCTCTGAATTGATCGAGAATGCGATCGCCATCTACTTCCTGACCTCGAAGATTGGCAGTTATTTGATATGGTTCGTGTCCTAAACTCAAACCAAAGGCATCACCCAAAGAATGGGCTGGATCGATAGAAACCATGCGAATTTTGCGATCGGGATGTTGTTGAGCCATAGCCCAACCAATGGCAGCTGCTACTGTGGTTTTGCCTACTCCACCCTTACCGCCAATTAGTAACAGGCGACGACCTTTGGTGAGAAAATCTCCAAAGCTAGGAGGAATTGTTTCCGGCCATTGAACTGGGAGTAGATCGATAAAAGATAGCGGTTCAAGCTGAGGAACATGGATTTGGTTGATGAGATGGCTGAGGGCTAGAATCCCTAAAGGCTCCTCATCTTGCTGTGGCACAATAAAAATCGGCTTTTCGTTAGCAAGATCGGTATACTGACCGATCATCGGTTGTTGTTCTTGGTAACGATCTGGGTCAGTCGCACTGGCCAGGACTTGGTTAACAAACAACCCTCCGCAAGGAACCTGCAAAGTTTGTAAGGCTTCTAGGAACCGTTTTGACTCCAACCAACTCATTGGTTCGGCGATCGCAACTAACAAACAAGCTGTATGGATGGGATCTTGAAGCAGACGACGACCTTGCGACAGTTCAGCTTTCAGGGTTTGCAAAAACTCGTCAGCGCGATCGGGTGTGTAACTTCCAGCAAAGGTCTTGCTAATAATCCGATGCTTTTCTTGAAACAGTTCAAGAGAGTGGAGGAAAGTGTCTAAAAAGTCCATCAATCCAAACAAGTTGAGAGTATGACCGCTAGGAGCCATATCAACTACTACTCGATCTACCCGCTGCTCCTGAAAAAGGCGTTGGATCTCTAACAAGCCCATCAACTCGTCCAGTCCAGGCCAATTTAAATCCCAAACTGGAGACAAGTCTTCTCCTTCAACAAAACTACCTCGCTCCACTAACAGTTCTAAAACCTGGCCGTAACGTTCTTTAAACTTTTGTAGCAGAAGCTTTGCATCCAACGCCCTTACTCGTAGATTTGGTAGTTCCGCTATGGGACGAGGAATGTCATCAACACTAACTTGTAAGACATCTCCAAGAGAGTGAGCCGGATCGGTTGAGATTAAAAGAATTTGCTCATTGGCGAATTTCTGCGCCCAACGACATGCAAAGGTGCAGGAGATTGTCGTTTTTCCGACTCCACCTTTGCCGCTAAACATAGCAAGGTGTAGGTTATCAAAAAGTTCCATCCCGTTTGTCATTTCTGGCGTTTTAGGATAAAGTTACTACATATTTTTGAAAATTACTTAAGTAATTTTGCTGAATAAAGCTATTTAAAACCTTAATCTTTCACAGATAGGATTTACAAAACTTCTATCCTATAGGCTACCGTGTACACCGTAGATCCTGGCGGTGACAGGGAAAGCTTCACCAGAGAATGTGTAATTAATTTTGTTGAGTTACTTACAAAGATTAGCCGAGGAACTATAACTGAGGTAAAGATTTAGCCAGAGATGTCCAAAAGTAAGGAGATAAGATGGTTAACAGTTCTGAAGGCGATATAAATATTGGGTTTAATGTCCAATGTATTTCTGAATACGACTTTTTTTCTGACAGTAATTTTGAGGACATTCATTGTCGTCCACTTAAAACAGACTCTCCGTACTTAGGACTAAAAACTTTTGAAATTAAAGATAAAGACAAATTTTTTGGTCGGGAGAAGTGGATTGCTAATCTGGGAAATTGCTTAAAAAAAGATAATGTACTCTTGCTTTTAGGAGCATCAGACAGTGGCAAATCATCATTGATTCGGGCAGGTTTAATTCCTTATTTAGGATCTCATAAAAATTCATTAATTAATATAAGTTTTCACCCAGATGAAAATCCTTTTATATCTCTTTATAAGTGTCTTGCTTCTACTTATGGTAAAAAATCGCAAATTGCAGATATTGCTCGAGAAATAAGAGAAAATACCCTAATTAAAATTGTCACATTCCTCAAACAAGATTATCAGTGCATTCTGATTTTTATTGACCAATTTGAAGAACTGTTTACAAAAACTCAAAAACCGGAACGCTATAAATTTGTTGCTAGTCTCTTTCAACTGTTCCAGCAGCAGGATAGCTCTGTCAAAATTGTTTTAACCATGCGATCTGATTTTTTGGATAGATTTAGTGAGTATCCCCAACTTGCAAAGATCCATGATCGCTATAGTCGTATACTCACTAGAATGAGTGATGCAGAATTAAAGTTAGCGATCGCTGAACCTGCTGCTAAAAATGGCGTTACCTTTGAACAAGGATTAGTTGAGCAAATTATTCATGATTTTCACCAACAAAATGATTATTTACCACTTCTGGCATACACTTTAGATGTGCTGTGGGAAAGAGAAAATATTGCAAACCGGGTTCTGAAGATAAAGACTTATCAAGAACTAAAAGAGCAAACGTTTGGTTATTTAAGCGAACAAGCTAATCAATTTATTAATGCTAGTGTTGGATGGCGCGATCGCCAGGAACAAGAGATTCAAAAGTTAAACCTTGCACTGACTGAATTAAAACTGCGCGAGCAATCCGCCAGGGTTTTGAATTTACTTCCTGTCCAACCGCTAGAGGGTTTGGTGCTGGCAATTCAAACAATGGGTGAGAATTTAGAGAAATATCCAAACCAGCTTCTAGCTCCTGTTTTGGGAAGCTTAAAGGAAGCAATGAACACACCCACAGAGGCAAATAGCTTGCGCGGACACGAGCAAGAGGTTAATTGTCTAGCCTTTAGTCCTGATGGCAAGTTTATTGCTAGTGGCAGTAGCGATTCTACGGTTTGCTTGTGGAATATCATTGGCAATCCTACCGCTCAATTTTTGTTGGGGCACGAGCAAGAGGTTAATTGTCTAGCTTTTAGTCCTGATGGCAAGTTTATTGTTAGTGGCAGTATTGACGGAATTTTGTGTTTATGGGATCTACAAGGTAATCTCATTACTCAACCGTGGCAGGGACATGAGGAAGGAGTTATTTCCGTCGCTTTTAGTCCAAATAGCGATGGCTGCGCCAACCCCGGAGGGGTACGCATTGTCAGTGTTGGTTTTGACGGAACAGTTTGTTTGTGGGATTTACAAGGTAACGCCATTACTCAACCTTGGCGCGGACACAAGGAAGGAGTTATTTCCGTCGCCTTTAGCCCAAATGGCGATTGCATTATCAGTGTTGGTTTTGACGGAACGGTGTGTTTGTGGGATTTACAAGGTAACAGCATTACCCAACCCTGGCACAAACATGAGGCGAAAATTATTTGCGTCGCCTTTAGCTCTGATAGCAAGTTTATTGTCAGTGGTAGTAGTGATTCTACAGTGCGGTTATGGGACATCCAAGGTAATCCCATCGGTCAACCTTGGCACGGGCATGAAGGACATATAAATTCTGTAGCGTTTAGCCCTGATGGCAAGTTTATTATTAGTGGTAGCTGCGATCGCACAATACGCTTGTGGAATATCAATGGCAACCCCATCACTCAACCTTGGCGGGGACATGAAGGACAGGTTAATTCCTTAGCCTTTAGCCCTGATGGCAAGCTGATTATCAGTGGTGGCGATAAAACTGTGCGTTTGTGGGAGCTACATCAAATACTACAAGATCGGGTCATCGGGCGATCGCAACGCAAATATGAGAATTGGGTCAATTGTGTCGCCTTTAGCCCAGATAGTCAGTGGATTATCACTGCCAGCAATGATTCGACAATCCGTTTGTGGGATATTCACGGCAACCCCATTGGTCAACCTTGGCATGGGCATGAAAAAGAAGTTAATTCTGTCGCCTTTAGCCCTGATGGTCAGTGGATTATCAGCGCCAGCAATGATTCGACAGTGCGCTTATGGGATATTCACGGCAACCCCATTGGTCAACCTTGGCGCGGACATGAAAAAGAAGTCAATTCTGTCACCTTTAGCCCTGATGGTCAGTGGATTATCAGTGCCAGCAATGATTCGACAGTCCGCTTGTGGGATATTCACGGCAACCCCATTGGTCAACCTTGGCGCGGACATGAAAAAGAAGTCAATTCTGTCACCTTTAGCCCTGATGGTCAGTGGATTATCAGTGCCAGCAATGATTCGACAATCCGCTTGTGGGATATTCACGGCAACCCCATTGGTCAACCTTGGCGTGGGCATGAAAAAGAAGTTAATTCTGTCGCCTTTAGCCCTGATGGTAAGTGGATTGTCAGTGCCAGCAATGATTCGACAGTGTGCTTGTGGGATATTTACGGCAACCCCATTGGTCAACCTTGGCGTGGGCATGAAAAAGAAGTTAATTCTGTCGCCTTTAGCCCTGATGGTAAGTGGATTGTCAGTGCCAGCAATGATTCGACAGTGTGCTTGTGGGATATTTACGGCAACCCCATTGGTAGACCTTGGCGCGGGCATGAGTATTGGGTAAATTCCGCAGCTTTTAGCCCTGATGGTAAACTGATTGTCAGTGGTAGTCTTGATGGAACAGTCCGCTTGTGGTACTGTGGGTGGCAAGAATGGTTGCAAGTTTGCTGCAACAGATTAAATTATCATCCCGTCTTTCAAAATCCTGAAAATGGCAGTGATGTAGAAATTGCCTACCAAACTTGTCAAAAATATGTATGGAATCCACAATTCCCCAAACAGTTGCACAACCAAGGAGCAGCCAAGCTAAAAGAGAAAGCTTTTTTAGCAGCTTTAGAGGATTTTAAGCAAGCAGTTCAACTTAATTTCACATCGCACTGGAAAGATCGCCTTGCTTGGCAATCAGTACCCACAGAGAACCAATAACTCGGCCTACGGTTGACAACTGCAATAAAAGTTTTGAATGCATCCTGCACGTTTAGGGACTTTGCGTTCCCGAACTAGTGCTGCATATAAGGGTATCAATACCTTGATTCAACGTGAAGGTTCTCAAGATTTCTTTTGGAAGTCCACTATTCGGGATTTGGATGAAAGTGATTGGGAAGAACACAGACTAGATATTCATCACATTTTCCCCAAAAGTTGGTGTGACAAGCAGGGTATTCCCGCATCTCGCTATAACTCTATCCTCAACAAAACTCCAATATCGTTTAAACCCACATTCCGCAGGTTAGTTAAGAAAGAAGATAATATTTTCGACAAGGAGCGCCAAAAAACTGAAGAATCCATTGCCTTTCATGGGTTAAGTTGGCAATTTGCTTGATTTGGGAGACGGTAACCAAATGAATTGACATAAAACATTGGAACACCCAACGTAAGGTGGGAGTAGAAGTTGGTTTACCCAACTGATTATCAATAGTTTTTTTTGCCCGTTCTAAGGCTTGACGTAAAGCTCTTTGACCCAGACTATAAACAAGCAAGCACAAACCCATAATCATTGCTAATGCGGCAACTCGCTCAGTCGAATTGAGAAAGACACTGGAAGTAAAAAATAAAGGGTCTTTGAGAAATCGGAAACCACGCTCAGTAGACTGCTGTGCCTTATATTCACGTAAAACATCTTCATCGCTGAGTTCTTCGGCATCGAGGACATTGGTCGCTAAAATAAATCTTCCAGCGCGTTTGGTTTCGATGGCGATGGCTATTTCCTTGGGTTCTAGCGTGGCATCGACTTGGTAGTAAAAGGTAGGGGCAGCATCCTTACTGGGTCTACCACGTCCAGTATGTTTTTTTACTTCCTTAACCTGGATATTAGCCAGTTGGTGTAAGGGCAACTTAGAACTGAGCCGTTGTGCCGCAATCAGAGCATCTTTTGAGCAAGCAAATTCTTGGTTTGACAACTGCCGAAGTTCGGATTGGGCAACTGATAACTTTTTAATTAAACGTTTTTCCAACTGCTTGAGGTCAGCTTCTTTTCTGGCTTGACTTTCGTTAGTCCCGCCTCATATAATTTGTCCAATACTCGACCCAAACGGTCATCGTTTAAGTGTTCTGGACGTATTCCTTCTCCTAAAAGATGCTCGGTAGCTTTGCCTACGAAAAACTTTTCAAACAAATATAACGGCGCACTCACGAATCCTAATCCGTTTAAAATCATTGCTTTTACAACTTGACCTGCACTGATGATTTCTTGAGAGTGAGTTCCCAGCAGTCGGTTAATTTGTTCTACTAAATTCATCTCATCACAGATGCCTGCGACTATGCCGCAGTGATCAATATCCTGTACCCTGATATTTAATGATGCTGTCATGCTTCTAAAATGCAGCATTTAGGTCATTTTCAAAAATACAGCATTTACGAGCGCACCTGCGGAATCTGGGTTTAAAGCAAATCGCATGATTGGCGGTAAAGCTCCAAGTGAATATCTGGTTCAACTTCAAAAGCATGACAGTGTTCAGCTAGACGATGCAGGTATGAATGCAATTCTGGCAACTCATCAAATCGACGCAATAACACTTCGACAAGACGACTTTGAGGGTTTTATGGCATCGCGTCAAAGGATGATACTTGCCAAAATCGAAGCTGCTATGGGCAAGCCTGTATTGGCTGTGGATGATTCCGCATACAGCGATGTGACAGATGAAGAAGAGTGATTTGAGATAAATTAACTTAGCAAAATGACTTACTCCTTATTCCAAAGCAGCCCCAAGTACTACCGCACCATCAACACGTATCCGCGACTTTGAGCAGATGCCAAGGCTTACAACGCGTTATGCGAAAGACATGGTTGCCGTGATGGATTTAAACTTGCTTGAACCCAATAAAAGATAATCGTGAAAACTGAATTACCTCCATTAACTAATTGTGTTCTATTCTTTGTAGCTGTTATAAGTATGGTGTATTTATATAACAGCATAGCTCAAAGGCGATTAATTAAAAAGCAACGAAAAGCAGAAAGGCCCAAATCTGGTTTTGGCTTTTATATTTTATGGAATCAAATTTCGTTAATTTCCTTTTTTTCTGTAACTTATATTATAGGATGGGATGCGCCATCAGTTGGTTTAAAACTTGAAATATTCCCAGTAATTTCCTTAATAATTGGCTTAATTTCCTATTTTATATTCGTATTAGTTTTAAGTAAGCTTTTAAAGCTTTTGAGAGTCAGCCAAATTGTAGAAAATGATGCTTATCTCGTTGCTGTAAGGCTTATGCCCCGACAAAAGGTTCAGAAAATATTATTTATGATTACCGTATGTATATTAAATCCAATAACAGAATAGTTGATATTTCGTGGAGTACTAGTACATCAATTAAGCCTATATACAAATAATTATTACTTGGCATTTTTGGGGATTGTTTGTAAGTGTTGGGAATCATATTTATCAAGGAATGCTACATATTATTACGCATATTGTTTTTTATATTTTCACTGTAACATTGCTTTATTCAGATGTAGGACTTATTGGGTCTATAGGTTTTCACTTAGCAGGAGATATTTACCCGTTCATGTGGCTTAAATATCAGGTTAGTAACTATAAACAACGAAGAAGGGAGGAACGCAGAGCTAAATATGTTTCCAGTTAGAATATCAGACACTCTCTTTATACAATAACGCTAGGTTATAAAGTATCAATTTTAAACCAATAAGAATTTTACTCACATCAGGCGAAGTAAAAAGGTTAGAAAAATTGTTATTCGAGAGTTAATCTGCTATTTGCCAACTGAAAAGACATCAAATGCAGATTCAACCCTTTGATGAGCAGCGATCGCTTTCTTTGTTCAATTCAAGCACATGGCATGAGTATTGCGATGCCGATAGTACAATCGCTACTCCGTCATGCTCAAGCTGGTGGTTTTGGCATAGAAACTGCTGATGCTTACAGAAATGCGCTTGGTGGTTCTGCACCTGCTTGAAATCTGCGACAAATTTTAACTGGAGTGCTGGTTTTAGCTTCAAGGCTAGTTTCGTTTGTCTTGACAGCTAATCATACGTAAATAACTGAACATTGTTACAATCTCTACATTTACGTGCCCGTAGCTTTTCGCCTTCCCCCCACCCAGCCCCATCAGCACGGAAATACACCCACTGACTTACTGATTCTCCAACGGTACGACCCCAAACAAAATTTTGTGAGCCACAGATAGGACATGGCGTTTCTTGTGGGCTAAGGTTTTTGTGATTCGGTTGGTTGTTCATGAACTTATCCCGATAAATTCTGAGTGCAATCTTCAGCAGCTATTGGACCAGAGTGCGATCGCTATCGCTTGAGATTGAATTACCGATTTTTCCAACTGAGTGATAATTCTATTTCCAGCAATCATCACTGTAAAAGACTTTCTGTTGTCCGTTGGGTAAAATCTCGCGCACCATCCGTTTCTAACACGCCATCTGTCAACAATGCTGTAAGTGATTAATTGTGGGATTCAAGGGATTCTACTTGGTAGAATTTGGACTTGATAGCATAAACTAATCACCCCGCAAGGGGACACAATAACGGAACTAATTGAGGGCTAGAATTCTTTTGTTGACCCCGCCAAACCCCGCAGTTGTTCTTCAACTTCAGCTATTGGCCATAACAGCAACACGGAGAGCAATTCGCTTATATTTGTTTGGATTGTAGGGCATACCCGTATGCATAACTTGGGAGTTATCCCAAAACACAATATCTCCAGGTTGCCAAATATGGGCATAAACTGGCGTACAGTCCAGAATCTCGCGAAACAATTCCTGCCAATAGTGTTTAGCAGCTTCTGGTTTGTTTTCTAGCCCTTTGAGAATCGAAGTGTCAGAACCCAAATATAAACAACAGTGCCCAGTTACTTTGTGAGTTGAGACAATTGGATGTAATTTCCGAGGAATCTATACTGCCTCGCTGCTTTAGTGCAGCATCATAAGCGTTCCAATTCTTAACTTTATACTGGGCTTTCGTCTTCATCTTTGGGCTAAGTGGCGAACCAACATAGGCGATATGTAAAATTTACCATTTTGCCTATTCACACAACAACGCCGTCGAAAGCGAAAAACATTTTGAATTATTTTTGTCAAAGTTTCAGGGGAAGGCTAATTTGAAATGTGGAGCCTTGACCTAGCATACTATTTACAGTAATTTGCCCTCCGTATCGTTGCACAATTTGTTGAGCGATCGCCAGTCCAAGTCCAAAGCCGCCTGTTTGCCGAGATCGGACAGTATCTACACGATAAAAACGATCAAATATGTATGGCAAATCAGTGGACGGAATGCCAATCCCGTTATCTTTGACCTGAATGATTGCGTAGTGAGACTGGGGAAAAAGATGTAATTCTACCTTACCGTCTGCTGGTGTGTACTTGAAGGCATTAGTCAGAAGATTAATTACAGCTTGTTTGAGCAAATTAGCATCGGCTTTTAACATGATGGGATGCTTTGGAAGGTGAGCATTAAAATTGAGACTTTGAGCAGGAGCAAGGGCTGCGAAATCCTGGGCAAGCGATCGCAATATCTCACACAAATCAACGGGTTTTAATCCGGTTTCCGCAAGGGAGCCATTATGACGCGACAAAAAAAGCAAATCATTGATCAGCGTACTCATAGACTTAGCAGTTTGGGCGATATTTTGCAATCGCAATCTTTGTTCCACGGGGTCTTCGGGGGGCATCAGGGCAACTTGGGCATTGCTCAATACCGTAGCAACGGGTGCGCGTAATTCATGAGAAGCATCTGCTGTAAATTGCTGCAATTGCTGATAAGCACGAAGGCTTGGTAGCATTGCCAATCCGCCTAAAAACCAACCTGTAATGCCTATTACACCAAAGGTCACAGGAACCCCAAAAGTTAAAAACAAGCGGGCTTGATTTAGCCCAATGCGTAAAGAGTTCATTGGAGCCGCCGTTTGGAAGTAGCCAATCAGCACCTTACCTTCCAAAACAGGAAGTGTAACTTGGCGAACCCAGGTTCTTGTAGTAGATGACTCTGAGCCTATTGGTGCTTCTACCGTTTGAAAGCCAGGTTTTGCGGTCAACTGTTTGCTACCCGATAAACCGATAAACTGCAAAAGTTGTTTATTAGAGTTATACCACCGCGCGTACATTAGTCCGCCATTCAACGATACACCGCTTTCTACAGGAGTCTGGCCGCGCTGATTTTGCCATTGACTTTGATAAAGCGAGTATTGAGTTTTGACGGCAAAGGCTTTACTTTGTGAAAAGAGTTCGTCGTCAAAAACCCGCAACTGTTCTTCTACACTCAGACAATAACCCACCCCTGCAAAAGCAAACAAAATTCCACCCATTGACAGGGCAAACCAGTGAGCAAGATTACGACGGCTATGATCAAACATTAGTCATTAGTCATTAGTCATTACTTTTTCATCCCTGCCCCTTGCCCCCGTTCGACGGTTTACAAATTTGGCGGATTTATTCGATAGCCCATTCGATGCACTGTTTCTATCCAATCTTTGACACCAATGGTCTGTAGGCGCTGGCGCAAGCGGCGAACTAAGGTAGTCACTGCGTTACTTTCTGGTTGCTCTCCCCAGCTCCAAAGGGCTTGTTCAATCTGATTATGAGATAATATTTGCCGGGGATGACGCATTAAATACTCCATCAATTGAAACTCCCGGCTAGAAAGTTGAGTTGTCAACGAACCAAGTTCGAGGGTCAAAGTGGATAAATGAAGTTGCAAATCGCCCAAGCTAAGTATATCTCCTTGCCACATAGGCGATCGCCTTCCTAGTGCCCGGACTCGTGCCAATAACTCTAGAACATCCAGAGGCTTTACCAAGTAATCATCGGCTCCAGCATCTAAACCCATCACTTTATCTAAAACCGTGTCTTTCGCCGTCAGCATCAATACAGGAGCCAGCTTACCTGCTCGTCGATATACTTGACACAATTCTACACCACTCACTTTAGGCAACATCCAATCTAAAATCAGCAAGTCATAGTCTTTGCGAAAAGCAAACCATTGTGCTGTTTCCCCATCAGCGATCGCATCGACTGTATGCCCTACCTTTAATAATGCTGCCCGCAGTGGCTCTAACTGCGATGGGTCATCTTCGACTAGTAAGATCAACATCCTGCTCAGGTTGCCGTAATTTTTCCTTGCTATTTTAGATTAAGGTAAAAGTGACGAGAAACACTCAACTTTATACCTTTCATGCAGCAGCTCAAACTTTTTCAAGTGTTGCGATCATTAGGCTTTGTGTTTTGGTTGTCCTTGCCGTTGATTGGGTTAGTTTTTTGGCTGGGGAGCGGTTTTGTTGGCGATCGGATTTTAAGTCGTTCCAACCTCACCAAGAAATATCTGCTAGCAGATACCCAATCAGCACGACAGATTATGAAAAGGATAGTAGCGATCAAAGTGGAAATTCTTCCCCAAAAAAGAATTTCACGGGTAAACGTTAAAACAAATAACTCAGTTCTCACAACAATAGTATTTGAATTTCCAATCACAGATATAAGCAAACTTGAAGTCGCTCTTAGTCAGGAGTTAGGCTTACCGCGCGATCGCGTTGAAGAACTAATAGTTGAGTCCAATACATTAAGGTAAGAAACGGCGATTTATCGCGTCTTTTATTGCATCAACCTACACCTTTGTTGCATCAAGCTGCACCTTTATTGCATCGACCTGCAAAAATTAATTTACCCTACGCTACGCAGTAACTTTAAAAGATTTGTCTATACACAGTAAATAAACAAGGTAGGGTTCTTATTTTTGATTTATACCAGAAGTCTCATGACCAATGACCAACCTTGACATTTCTCTGTCATATTTATCTAATAAACTACAAGAAAGGTAACGTAAATTTACTTAATATCTAAATAATTGACTGTTGATAGCGAACATTTGACTATTCATTGTTCACTTTCAAAGGTTAATCTTTAGCCCTTAACCCTCAGTAGCCCACCGTTAATTGCTATGGATACTTCTGAAACTCAAGTTTCAACGGTTGAAACCCAATCAGATAGTTCTGTGCCTTCTGAGTTAGCACCTACTCGTTCGCGTAAATCTTGGTTCTGGAGATTGCTGATTTTATTTCTGGCAATCGGTGGCATTATCCTCTGGCGGATGTTAGCTCCTGGTGGCGCACCACGCTCCTCTGTTGCACAACAACAAGGGCCACCTCCAAAACCAATTGAAACAATCTCCCTTGCAACTGGAAGTGCTACAAGAAGTGTCCAGTTGTTGGGACAAGTAGAAGCCACTCAGCAGTCAACAATCCGCGCTCAAACTAGTGGAATTGTCAAGAAAATTTCAGTGCAACCAGGCGATCGCGTGACAATAGGGATGGCGATCGCTTTACTCGACGATACCGATCAGCAATTAGCAATTAGCCAAGCACGAGCGCAACTGGCACAACAACGGAGCAATTTGGCCCGTTTGGAAGTCGGTACTCGAAAAGAAATCATTGCTCAACGTCAAGCAGCTGTCACATCTGCGAAGGCGCGAGAACTGGAAGCACAGGATAACCTGAAACGTACTAGCAATCTTGTGAAAGAGGGTGCTTTATCTCAAAGATTGTTAGTGGAAGCCCAAGCACAATTAAATAACATCCAAGGAGAACGGTTAGAAGCCGAGGCAGAACTTGCCGAAGCTAAAGCTGGGCCAATTCAAGAAGAAATCGCCGCTCAACGAGCAAATGTAGAAGCAGCTAAAGCCAGTTTAGCTCAAGCAGAATTAGCCCGGCAGCGCACGCGGATTCTGGCATCGGAATCGGGAATAGTGCAAACTCGCCACATCAGCAATGGTGATTTAGTCCAAAGTTCTGGTGAAATTGTCACCTTAGTAGCGGGCGATCGCTTCGATATTTTCCTAGAGTTACCAGAAGAACTCAGTGGTAAAGTTACCCCAGGGATGACAATTGATCTCACAACTCGTGCCCTACCGCAATGGAAACAACGTGCCACCATCACTGCTGTCGTCCCTTCTGCCAATACAGCCTCTCGTCGCCAGATGGTGCGTGTCCAAATTAACAAACCCCCGTCAGGATTAATACCAGGAATGGCGATCGCAGGCAACTTAAATATGCCCTCGAACCGTTCTAGCTTTGTGGTATCACGAGATGCATTAACCAGAAGGCAAAACGAGTGGCTAGTTTTTGTAGTTGCTGACGGCAAAGCTAAACAAATTCCAGTCGAGATGGTTGCTGACATGGGTAAAAATGTCGCAATTTATCATCCCACTTTACGCACCGGTCAGCGCATTGTGCTACGTGGCGGTGATGGATTGCAAGATGGTGCGCCTGTAAAGATAGTTGATCCAACTTAAAACATCAGACTTCTTGCAGAAAGAAGTCGGTTAAAGAGGAAGAATCGTCTCTTTCTCCTTTAACCTTTCCTTCTTCAAAATACTGGAAACCCAGTTTAAATATGACTTTCTGAATTACGAATTAATATGAATTTTATTGAAACCGCCGTTCGTTGGCGACATGGAACTTTTGTTTTGTTTTGCTTGCTAGCAATGTTCGGGGTGTTCTCTCTACTAAAGTTACCCCTAGAATTGCAACCAGGGGGCGATCGCCCTGAAATTACGATCACAACTAGCTATCCGGGCGCAGGGCCAACAGAAGTAGAAGACCTGATTACCCGCCCCATCGAAGAACAGATGCAAGAGGTGCTAGGTGTCCAAGAAATTAGTAGTACTTCTCGTGCTGGACGCAGCAGCATTATCTTAGAATTTGCTCAGGATGCCAACGCCAGAGAACGGATGATAGATGTTCTCAACCGCTTGCAACAGGTAGAAAGTTTGCCTCCAGAAGCGCAGGAATCGAATGTAGAACTAGTGGGTGGTAACAGTTCACCGATGATGTGGATTCCCTTTGATACCAAAGAAGGATTTCAACCAGATGCAGACCGTTATCGGGACTTAGCAGACGAAGTGGTGATTCCCCGTTTGCGGCGAGTCGAAGGAACTGGGCAGTTTTTGTTAGTGGGTGGACAAGAACGAGAAGTCGAGGTGAAAGTTGATCCGAAAGCATTAAGCGATCGCAACCTGGCAATTGGCGATGTAGTACGAGTTCTTCAAGAAAACAACCGCGATATTCGGGGTGGGCCATTAATTCTCGGACGACGGGAAT
The DNA here is from genome assembly GCF_009873495.1 of Nostoc sp. ATCC 53789. GTDB lineage: Bacteria > Cyanobacteriota > Cyanobacteriia > Cyanobacteriales > Nostocaceae > Nostoc > Nostoc muscorum_A. The sequence goes on from NZ_CP046703.1 coordinate 703,518, forward strand.
ATCGAGTCCGCACAATCAGCCGATCGCAAGATTTATCTCAAATTGAAGGCTTTGTGCTGCGACGTGATCAATCGGGCACAGTTTACTTGGGAGATGTAGCAAAAGTACAAATGGGACGCAAACCCCAAGATAGTGCGTTGGTGTTCAACGGCAAACCTGGGGTAGCAGTCGGTATAATTCGGCAAATTGGGGCGAATGTGCCAGAGGTAGCTAAAGGCATTCGGGCAGAAATTGCTGCACTCCAAACTGAATTTGATCGGCAAAACCAAGGTATTCGCTTTGTCTATAACTATGACGAAAGTGAATACATCAATCAATCAGTAAGTTTCGTTCGAGATAACTTGATTAGTGGAGCATTACTAGCAACTATCGTCTTAGTTCTATTTCTTGGCTCAATGCGAACTGTTGCTGTAGTTGCAATCACCATTCCTATAGGTACAATTATTGTGTTCATTGTCATGTCTGCATTTGGACGCACATTGAACATCATCAGTTTAGCAGGACTAGCATTTTCTGTGGGTATGGTTGTAGATAACTCGATCGTTGTGATTGAGAATGTCTTCACCCACATGCAGCAAGGTAAAAACGCCATACGGGCAGCCATTGAAGGTACGCAAGAAGTTTGGGGGGCAATGCTTGGTTCCACCTTAACCAACGTAGTAGTCTTTGTACCACTATTAATGGTGACGGGTGAAGCAGGGCAACTCTACGCCGATATGGCGATCGCTCTTTCTGCCTCTTCTCTATTCTCGCTGTTTGCGGCATTAACTTTAGTCCCAATGCTATCGGGATTGTTCCTCAAACAATCGGAAGCCATGCAAATGATGCAGGGTGGTGAATATCGGGGCGGCAATTGGTTTGAGCGAATGGTAGCTAAAAGCTCTGCGGTGTTTCGTCATTTTCAAAGCAAACTGGAAAACTTTCTCGCCGCTACCGTCAGTTGGTCATTGGGACGTAAGCGTATTGGTCGCAGGTTAATTGTGCTGTCGATTCCTGTTGTTTTATTAGTGACTAGTATTCTTCTCTTACCACCTGCCGATTATCTACCCGAAGGAAATCGTAACTTAGTTGTATTGCGGGCAGAACCGTTGCCAGGAACTAGTATCCCAGAAGCGATTCGGCAATCTGAATCTGTGCAAAAATTTCTGCGATCGCAACCAGAAGTTGAGCGTATCATGTACGTTGATCGTCCAGGCGCACTGCGCGGGATTGCGACGATCTTAAAACCAGAATTTGCCACAACTACGGGACTCGCTGATATGGTGGATCGGTTACGTGCCCAAAGTAGTAACTTTGCTGGATACCGTTTTGTGATCCCAACACGGATTTCTATATTCCGCGATCCGGGTAAAGAATTTGAAGTGGATATTGTTGGCGCTGACTTAAATCAGATTGGTGATTTAGAAAAGCAAATTACCGGGAAATTGCGATCGCTTCCAGGGGTTCAGAATGTGCGCTCAAACTTTGTATTGGGTGCAGGAGAATTACAAGTGATTCCCAACCGCGAACGCATCGCCGAAGTAGGACTTTCGGAAGCGGAAATTGGTTCAATGGTAGAAGCAGCATTGGGTGGTAAAGTTGCCTCCGATTACATTGATGGCAAAGAAGAATTAGATGTCTCGGTGGAACTACAAAATACTGCTGTGGAAACGCCAGAGCAACTGCGCCAATTACCTCTATATGCACAAGGACGACAAGTGCAACTAGGGGATATTGCCGAAGTCGTGGAAACAACGGGAGCTGATGCCATTAACCACGTTGATTTAGAGCGCTCAATTAGCCTTACAGTTTCCCTTGCACCCGATGCCCCTCTTGCTACGCTGGTAGAACGTACCGAAGAAGAAATTCTAGCTCCTCTGCGTGCCAGTTTACCCACAGGCTATCGGCTAGAACTGTCAGGTTCAGCAGATCAGTTAGCAACAACTGTTGGCCAATTAGCTGCTGCATTTGCATTTTCGATTTTGATTACTTACTTATTACTAATAGCGTTGTATCGCTCATTCCTTTACCCAGTGGTGATTATGGCAACAGTGCCGATGGGTATGAGTGGCGCACTATTGAGCCTAGTGATTGCCAACATGATTCCAGGAATGAATGTGGCATTGGATATGATTACAGCCTTGGGATTTGTGATCCTTACAGGCGTGGTTGTTAACAACGCCATTTTGCTAGTTGATCGCGCCTTGCAACTCCAGCAAGCAGGCGAAGATTTTGATGCATCCTTATATAATGCGACAAGCGATCGCTTACGTGCCATTTTCATGTCTGCTGGAACTAGTGTGTTGGGGATGTTGCCGCTAGCAGTTCTACCAGGTCAAGGTTCAGAGTTATATCAAGGGTTAGGCATTGTTTTAACAGGTGGTCTGGCTTTTTCTACTATTTTGACTCCCACTGTTGTACCCGCACTTATGGGTTTACTATACGATCTTTCTGGACGGAAATCACCGCGATCACCAACTGTAAAAAAGCCGGAGAAACTAGCTACCTAGATAGCGCTGCTGCTAAATCATCAGGACTTACGCAACTGGCACAATGCGATCGCCAATTACTAGTACATAAGTATTATTTAAATCTGATTCCGAAAGCCTTGTATTCGTAATAGAAGCTGGTGTATTGGAAGCAAAGCATGAAATATTCATGAGAAAATAGGTAGAGGTTGTATGAGATAAATGTTGTTTACGGGAATGAGATTTACTAAGCTTAATTACTGCCAATACTTATTAAGTAGTCAAATTAATTATACGATGACCAATTTGGCAGAGCATTTGGAGACTATTAGCCATGATGCAATTAACTACTATTTAAAGAGAGAAAAGTTAACACCTCGATTACTCTGGGATAACGTGAAAGAGGTAGTTGAGCCTGATACCAATGGTTACATAATATTTGATGATAGCGTTTTAGATAAAAGGTATTCTGAAGAAATAGAAATAGTCAGGAGACAATATAGTGGTAATGAGCATGGTGTCCTCAAAGGTATTGGTGTAGTTAGTTGCATGTATGTCAACCCTACTATTCAAAGATTTTGGGTAATAGATTACCGCATTTTTAATCCTGATGTCAATGGCAAAACCAAGATAGACCATGTGAAAGACATGCTGCAAAACCTTGTATATCATAAGCTTTTACCATTTGATACTGTTTTGATGGACACATGGTATGCCGTACAGAGTTTAATGCTTTATGTTGATAGTTTAGAAAAAATTTATTACTGCCCTTTAAAAAATAATCGGTTAGTTGATGATACATTTGCCAAAGAAAAATATAAACGTATTGAATTATTAGAATGGAGTCCTGAAGAGTTAGAACAGGGTTAGCGCGTCTCAAACCCTATTGACAGCAGGGGGATTATGGCAGAGGTAGTGAGTTTGAGAGAGCCGCAGCCAACACAGAAAGCATATAGCGATCATTCATAGCTGCTCGTCGTGATTTTTGGCGAATACTGCGACAAAAAGACGATTCTCGCTCTAATGCATTAAGAGCAATGCGACGTAGTAAAGCAAAGTTTTGTGGACTGTGTAAAGAACGAATTCGGCATTCATCCTCGTGGAAAGTAACATCCAATGTCCAATGAACAGAGTTTTCAATTCCCCAATGCTGTCGAATAGCGCTACCAATTTTGTGAGCATCACTGGTAAGACTAGTAATGTAAAATTGCACCTCGTGGGTAGTTTTATCGAACAGAATTCAGGAGTCAGGAGTCAGAATGGGCTAAACGCCCCGCTACCGCTAACAGAATGAATTCTGTGCGAGTGGCGGATAGCGCAGCGTAAAGCCTTCTCTACGAGAGGCTGCGCCAACGGCATGGCTTCGCTTAAAGCGAGTCCACGTTCGCGCAGCGTCTCGTAGAGAGCGTCTGAATAGCCGGGTTTAAGACCCCCACTAAATCTACGATTTGGTGGTCTTTAATCAGTCGCGGGTCTGAATCCCCGACTGATTTATTCTGACTCCTGTTAGCGGTAGCGGGGCGTTTAGCCCATTCTGACTTCTGAATTCTTCTTCAATCTCTCAAATACTCTCCTAAAAGTATCGGGGCTGGGTATTCCGAATGGTAGTTCCAAAAACGTTTTCAACCATTCCTCTTTACTGAGTCCATACTCCTGAATATCTTCCCAACCTTGCGCTCCTGCTATTACTGCCAAAATTGCTATGGTGATGATATCAGTGAGTAAATGATATCTTGTCATTTTCACTCTGGGGTCTTTTATTTGTGTGAAATATTCCTGAAACTTAGTGGTAATGTCTTTGCTATCTATCCCTGTTTTGTCACTCTGGCGGTAGTATAATAAGGTACAAATGCTAGAACCAAGACACAGAGTATGGTACAGCCCCGTCCAGCCGCACCAACAGTTAAATTTGTGGACGAATATTGCCAGTGGTATAAAAGCCTGTTTCCAGATGTTAGGAGCTTCGAGGCTTTTAAGTACCTTCATGTAGGGTGTATTTCTGAACTAAAACGGAAAACCCTACCAGAAATAGCAAAGATTGTAGGATTGGATAACCAACAGGGTTTACATCATTTTTTAACTACATCACCGTGGGATATAGAGAAGTTAAGAGATTTGCGATTAGAGCTAATTTTACAAGTACTAAAAGGTAGACCAATCATTCTGATTATTGATGAAACAGGAGATAAAAAGAAAGGGAATAAGACAGATTATGTGAAACGACAGTATATAGGAAACTTGGGGAAAGTAGAGAATGGAATTGTGGCAGTAACAGCGTATGGCGTATTCTGCGGTATGACTTTTCCACTGCTATTTGAAATATATAAGCCTCGTGAAAGATTAAAGCCAGAAGATAAATACCTAACCAAGCCACAAATAGCAGCAATTCTCATGCGAAAGCTCAAGTCAATGGGCTTTAAATTTAACTTAGTACTGGCAGACAGTTTGTATGAAGAAAGTGGAACTAACTTCATATCTGTGTTAGATGAAATGAATCTAAACTATATAGTAGCGATTCGCTCAAACCATGATGTGGATTTACTTCCAAGACAATATACTCAATATTTAAAGTGGCACAAGTTTAAACGAGTATTTTCTGATCTGAGTAGTGAAAATAGGTTTATCAGAGAAATAATTCATGGTAAACGTAGCGAAAATAGGTACTGGCAGATTACCACAGACCGAGAGAAATTACCTGGTAACACTACTTGGTATGTAATGAGTAAATACCCAGACCTTACACCAAGAGATGTGGGAAACTTTTACGGTTTAAGAACTTGGGTTGAGTATGGGTTGAAGCAAAGCAAGAATGAATTAGGTTGGTCAGATTATCGGCTAACTCACTACCCGGATATTGAACGCTGGTGGGAGATTGTTTGTAGCAGCTATTTAATGGTTAGCCTACACTCTGAACAAATCCAGTCTTCTGTGCCAAAATCTCCATCAAAATTAGCTTCGCATCCCTGGTGGAATGATGAAAAAGGCTGGAAGAATATTCTTAACAATCTCCGCTTAATAATTCAACCTTTTACCTTATTTAACCTAATATATCCCTGGTTAACAGTTTTTCCTATTCCCCAATTGTCCTTGGGTTTTTCTAAACTTCAATCTATTATTTATAGCCTCACTAGTTCAATTTTTATTTCTCTAACTCACCCTGATTTCTACTTTTCCTCTGCCTAGAGTGACAAAACAGGGCTATGCTGGGTGCAAAAGATGCTTTGGTTTTGCTTTTCTTGTTCTCAAATCCGGTTGACATTACTCGAACCTTGCACCTAGATGGATTAAATCTTACCCTAGCTCGGATAGTGTCACTTTGTTTCCAACCTGATTACTAGATAGATCAGGCAAGTCCGCTTGTCAATAGGGTTTGAGACGCGCTGACCCTGCAAGAAAGTAAAGCTTAGTGTTAAAGCAAATCCCCTTTAACAGCTATTATTCGGTTTACCGAACCGAGAAATTCGAGTAAACCGTAATATCTTTTTTACCGCCTAATCTGGTGAGGGAATCATCCATTGTTTGGTGAGAATAACCGAATTTACAAACTTGTTATTTATCAATATTATGGAAATCAAAGCAAGGATTTAAATCCAAAGTTGGTTGAGCCAAAAACTACTACTGATACAAGGGATAAATTAATATGTTATTTCGTTACAACTCTGCACAAGATTTCAACACTTTAGAAAGTTACATCAACGGTCTATTGGGAGACACTAAAGTCCCATCTGCACAGTTTGAAAAAGGCTCTGTCAAAGTTCCGGCTGCTGAACTGCAAGAAACTGATGATGCAATTTATCTGAAGCTAGAACTGCCAGGGCTGGAAGCTAAAGACCTAGATATTCAAGTTACAGAAGATACTGTTCACATTAGCGGTGAACGCAAGTCTGAAACCAAAACCCAAAACAATAGCACTACCAAGAGCGAATTCTACTATGGTAAATTCCAACGTGTAATTCCTCTATCTGCTCGGGTTCAAAATACTAATGTCACCGCAAATTATAAAAACGGTATTTTGAATTTGACACTGCCCAAGTCCGAGAAAGAAAAGAACAAAGTTGTCAAGGTTAATCTAGAGCAAACTACTGCTTAATTGATGTTGAGGAAACTACTTTACCTCCAATAATTGATTGAGATAGCTAAAAGCCCAGTTAAAAGATGACTGGGCTTTTTTATGGAGAAAAAGTCGGGATTTGATTTTTGTTCGCGCATCGTAGCGTAGCCATCTTTACTTGCGTGGGAAGGCAATAGGCAATAAGAAAGAAGGCTTTTTGAGTTGTACAGAGTTTTTTCACGCAATCAAATATAAGTCCTATATTAGGACTTACGCACGGGTAACGGAAAACGTAGACACGTTCGCGTAGCGTCTCGTAGAGAAGTGGCTTGCCGCAGGCTACCACAGAGGGCGCAGAGGTCACGGAGGAATAAGAGTTTTAGAGGGTTTTTGCGTAAGTCCCACTATATGTTGATGAAATAGCCCGTTGACTATATGTTATATCTGCCGTCTCTGTCATATCTGTCGTTTCTGTTATATCTGTCGTTTCTGTCATATCTGCCGTTTCTACGACCGCCAACTGAAAACTCAGCTCGACAACCATTTTTCACCCAAATACGATTTCTTCCATAGCCCCAATTTCCTCTACAACTGGCGTTAGACAATTGCCTGATAAGCCTCACTCTACCTCTTGCATTTATCGAACAAGTATTCCTTCGATTATTCTGGCTTGAACAAGTTATTATTTCCTGAGCTGAAGCTGGAGCAGCAACACTCAAAAGTGTACCTGTAGTAAGACTGGCAACCAGAAAGGTGATAGCAATTATGGGAAGGCGCATAATCATATAAAACCTTAGATTTTTTTCAGATTTCAGAGAGAAAAACTATATTTTATTGTAGCGAACTGCATTAATAGCCAATGAATGAAATCAGATTAAATGTAAAGAATAATTCATGTCTTCGTCCCCGGATGTGCCTATAGTCTGGGACTTGCTGCAATTGTTCGACGAGATTCATACTTGTTAGTTATCCATTTTTCTTTACCCTCTACAAACCATTATTATTTTTCTCTCGTTGTATGAAACCACCCTGCCTTCCCGACGCAGGAAGGGGGAAAATTCAAAGTCTCTCTCCTTTTAGGAGCTACGGTGTACACACAAGTCGTGAAATTCCACCTGACACTTGGTTTCGTCATCTAGCAATAGGATTGTGCGATGGGGTACCCGCCCGCCGGAGGCGATCGCTCTTGAAGCCTGTCCGGAGCGTTCGCGCAGCGTCTCGTAGAGAGGAGGAACGACGTTCGCAAGAGCGTGTCGCAGACAAGCAATCGACTTTAACTACAGGATTACGTGATTACTTCGCTCCGTTATCACTGCGCTCGTAATGACAATTTAAGGGGTCTATAACGCCTGAAACCCTTTCAGATAGTACTTGTGTGTACACCGTAGCCAAGTCGGAGAGAGAAATAGAAGTGAGGTTTTCCAGATGCCGTGAAAAGTCAGACAGGCTCCCACTGATTGTCTTTAATTTTTAATCTTTAATTTTTAATTTTTAATTCCCTAAAGGGGCTGACTTGGGCAAGCAAATAGTGAAACAAGTTCTACCTGGCTGTGATTCAAATGAGAGCGTACCGTGATGACGATTTTCTACAATCCGGCGAACAGTTTCCAAGCCGAGTCCTGAACCACGCCCCACTGATTTGGTGGTGAAGAAAGGTTCAAAAATGCGGGTTTTAATTTCAGGTGGAATTCCACTACCAGAATCGATGATGTCAATATGGGCAAAGCGATCGCAATGGTGTGTTGTAATTTCCAGCAGTCCCTTACCATCCATTGCATCTATGGCGTTATCAATCAAGTTCGTCCACACCTGATTTAGTTCACTCCCATAAGCAAGAATTTTGGGAAGATGTTGCTCGTAATTACGTTGTACTTGGATGCCGCACTTGAGTTTATGAACAAACAGTCGCAATGTATCTTCTAAACCTTGATGCACATCGACTTCTTGCTGAACGCCTTGATCGAGGTAAGAGTATGACTTCATCGCTTGCACAAGTTCGGAAATTCTCTCGGCTCCTCGTAAACCATGTTTAATCATTGACATGACTTCAAATGAGAGCGATAGCCAGTGCAATCCCATTTCTCGCAATTCAGTCTCGTCGTTGCGCCAACGTTCCATCATCTTATCTAGGGTTTCGACCTCAACACCACCTTCTGCTAAAGGTTCGGCTAATTTCCATGCCTGCTTCACACCATAATCTTCTAACCATTCCAGCAAGACATTTTCGCGATCGCTTAATGTCACTGGATCTAGGCGATTATTTAAAATCGCATCATAGCCTTGATCCCGGATTCTCAACCAGTCTTGAGTATGGGCTTCTTCAACATTGCGTTGCCCATAAACTAAGTTCATTCGTTGTAGTTCCAGGATAGCGGCTGGCATTTCCCCTAAAGTCCGAACGAGGGCTGAAGCTGGGTTGTTGAGTTCATGAGCTAGACCGGCGGCAAGTGTCCCTAAAGCCGCCATCTTTTCCCGTCCCCGAATGAAAGACTCTAATCCCCGCATCCGACGTTCCATAATGCGGAAGACCATCCGCTCAAAATTACGACATTCATGCAGCAGTTTACGGAAATCTTCTCCTTTTAATTGATAGAGGTGGCAATTTGTCAATGCCCGCATTGTGACAGGTGCAGGTTCATCTGTAAGTACTGGAATTTCACCAAAAAAGGATGGGGCTTCGTGTTGCCCGATGGGAATTTCAACTCCTTCACTGCGGCGGGTGATGTTGATTTTACCTTTGACTAAGATAAATAAGCGACATGCAGGGTCTCCCTCATGAGACAACACTTCTCCACCAGAAAGTTCAACTGTTTGAGCGCGATCGCAAACCCACTCCAATTGCTCTTGAGAAAGCTGTTGAAACGGGTCTAAGTTGATCAATTCTTCAATACACAACATGAATCAACCTCCTTAGTTTTTCCTGTTCCAGCTAAACATTGCTCAGGTAGCGGTGAACGAATTGAATAGCGATCGAGCCTTCACCCACACCGGATGCCACCCGCTTAATTGACCCAGATCGCACATCTCCGGCTGCAAATATGCCAGGAACGTTGGATTCTAGCAAGAAAGGTGAGCGTTCCAAAGGCCAACCTAGAGGAGATTTGCCATTTTGCGTTAAGTCGGGGCCTGTGACGATAAATCCTTGAGTATCGCGTCGAATAATACCATCGAGCCAATCAGTTTTGGGGATAGCACCAATGAAGATGAAAAGCGATCGCGCTGGCACGGTTTGGGTTTGTCCAGTCTTGGCATGGGCAATCACAATTTCTTCTAGATGTTCATCTCCCTTGACTTCGACAACGCTGCAACCTGTGCAAACTTGGATATTTGCAGTCGCCGCAATTTGGTCAATCAAGTATTGGGACATACTCAATGAAAGCGACTCGCCCCGCACCAGCATAATCACTTTGCTGGCATATTTAGAAAAGTGCATTGCTGCTTGTCCGGCAGAATTTGCCCCACCTATGAGGTAAACCTCTTCATTGCTACAGGCGATCGCCTCAGTCATGGCAGCACCGTAATAAATTCCGGCTCCTGTCAGCTTTTCGGCTCCTGGGACATTTAGCCAACGGTAGGAAACTCCGGTTGCAACTAAAAGTGCATGGCAACTAATCTCACTGCCATCCGCCAATTGCAGAACCCGATAAGGATCTTGCAGCTTAACTCCAGTTACTACTTGAGGAGTGAGGATTTCTACCCCAAATCGCCGCGCCTGAGTGACTCCCCGCCTGGCCAAATCGCTGCCGCTCAAGCCAACAGGAAATCCTAAATAGTTTTCAATGCGCGAACTTGTGCCTGCTTGACCGCCTGGTGCTTCACGCTCAATTAACACCGTACTCAATCCTTCAGAAGCGCCATAGACTGCGGCTGCCAGTCCAGCAGGGCCAGCACCGACGATCGCCAAGTCATAAAATGGTCGCTCTGCCTGGGTTTGCAGCCCAATTTTAGCGGCAATCTCTAAATTAGATGGTTGGATTAATCTGGAACCATCGGGAAACAGCACCAAGGGCAATTGCTGCCTGCCATCAGCTTGGGCGTATTCTATTAATTTGGCTGCATCCGGCTCCAGTTCAATATCCAACCACTTGTAGGGAATCTGGTTACGCGCCAAAAAGTCTTTTACCTGATGGGAAAAAGGCGACCAGCGATTACCAATGACTCGAATCCCTTCAAAGGGTGGACGGAATCCTGCTAGCCAGTCATCTAGTAAATCATCCAAAACTGGATATAGCCGCTCTTCTGGTGGATTCCAGGGCTTGAGTAGGTAATAATCAAGCCTGGCACTATTAATTGATTTAATCGCAGCATCCGTATCTGCATAGGCCGTCAGCAAAGCACGTTTGGCATCAGGAAAGATGACTTTTGCCTGTTCAAGGAACTCCACACCTCCCATTTGAGGCATTCTTTGATCCACCAAGAATAAAGCAACTGCTTCATTCCGCAATTTGAGTTGCTGTACCGCGTCCAGAGCGGTAATACCGGAATCTGCCCGGACAATGCGGAAGCGATCGCCATACTGATGCCGCAAGTCTCGTGACACCGCTTGCAACACTTCTGGATCGTCATCGACGGTTAAAATTGCAGGTTTCGCCATAACTACTGTTACTTAACAATTACAGTACTTAGCTGTTATCTTCAAAAATTTGTCGTTAAAATATCTACTGTTTAACCAGTTGCTTTAAACGAAAGTATGCCTCTTCTGGTGTCAGCGCTTCTGATTGACTTTCATTAGGTATATAAAATACCCAAGTATCTGGAAAGTAATGCACCACAAAACTGGGAATCAGACCCAAACTTACTGCTTGCTTTCCAAGCTTCTCAGCTTGTTCCTCTAAACTCAGTTGGTCATGAAATGGGTGTTCAGCCATACTTTTCATCTCCCTGCACTTTATTTGACCCTGGAAGAACGTTCAATACCCAGATTGCACGAATCACTTTTAAGTAATTTACTATGTTTCAGACTGAGCTTGAGAATATTTAGGTTTACTACCACAATATTTTCAAATATGGTTTTGTAGAGAATCATAAAGCTATTTTGGTCATTCCGGGTAAAGCGCGGTTTCACAGCCCATACAGCATGGGGAATATTACTGGTCTATCGCATTAATTTTGAGGGATAAGAGAATGAACCGCGTACTCCTGCAAGGTTAAAGGTTTTTTCTTTCCCCTTTCCCCCGCCCCTTATCCCCAGAGGGGGTCCCACCTTCCCCTTTTCCCCTTAACCGACAAGTATTGGAACCACTATTGGTCTGTCTCATTAATTCTGAAGGGTTATAAAAGTTCGTAGTAAGGACTTTAGTCCTTGATTTGAGCGATAAATCGCTCACTACAAACCTAGCAAAATTAATGCGATAGACCACTATGCAGTTTAAGGATTTTGGCACTAACCCAAGCGTATTTCTATAAGTAAGTTGGCAGAATAAAATCAAACTATGTAAAGGAAAATTAACTAGGCTAAAACCCTTATGCCTATTGCCCTATCCCAACAACAATTATTTACGCCCACTTACTTGTATTTGGATGTTTTACACATTCTTTAATTGATTAGTGAAGTGAAATCCCAATCCAGCAGTGTAGCAATCTGAGCAGGTAGAGTAACTGGATCAAAAGGTTTGAGGATTACACCTGCAACTTCATACTGTCGAAGAATTTGCGAATTCAGCCATCGTACTTTAGCACTAAGCAGGACTACAGGAATAGCTTGAGTTTCTGGATTATTTCTGATTTTATTTATAAGTTCAAAACTAGCAGTATCACGGATTGAGATATCTAATACAATTGCATCGGGACTATCGCGTACTGCACTCTGTAATCCTTCCAATGGAGAATCTGCTGTCACCACATTCCAACCAGCTAAATCTTGGAGGCAAAGTTTTACTATCTCACGTACATTCAATTCATCATCAATTAGCAATATCGTTTTGCTAATTGTATTTACCTCCTTTACTATATTCATTTCATTTAATTAGACTTTCCTATCATTCAAAATATTTTTATCTGTAACTAAGAAAGATAAATCCAAAAAATAAAAAACTAATGAAGATATAGGATTTGTTACAAAACTTCAAAATTAATTGTCCCAATCCAGAATTTCTGTAACTTCTTTGTAAATAGAGTTGGGTTTAAAGGGTTTGGTAATCACCCCGGCAATTCCGATCTGAGGAAAACGGGTGCGATCGCGAGAGTCAGCCAGAAAATGATGGCGAATGTAACATTTTTGAAATAATTCGAGTGTAAAGAATAGTATCAATGAAACAAAAATAGCAGCTAAGGGTAAGAGATGAACTGCTGAGTTCTCTGTCCTAAACGCAGTTTCCAAGCTGGATTTGTCTCCTTTTCCTACACCCTCGCAGACATTAGTGCAATTACCTTAAACTCTCATTGATGCGAAAGGTATCAATGATTTTTCATAAAAATGTTTCTCACTGCATTGTACAAACAGATTACAAAGACTGAACCTCTCAGTTTTGAGACATAACTTTACTCAATTGAACAAATTTAGGAGACTGGATTAATGTTAGATGCCTTTACCAAGGTTGTTTCCCAGGCCGATACTCGTGGTCAGTTAGTCAGTAACGAGCAAATTGATGCTTTGTTGGCTGTGGTTAAAGATGGTGCGAAGCGCACCGATGTTGTGAACCGGATTACAAGTAACTCTTCAGCGATTGTTACCAATGCAGCTCGTGCATTGTTCGCAGAGCAGCCCCAGTTGATTGCTCCTGGTGGAAATGCTTACACCAACCGTCGGGTTTCTGCCTGTATGCGCGATATGGACATCATTTTGCGCTATGTCACCTATGCGATGTTCCTGGGAGATTCCAGCGTTCTGGACGATCGCTGTTTGAATGGTCTGCGTGAAACTTATTTGGCTTTGGGTGTTCCTGGGCCTTCCACGGGAATCAGCATCATCAAGATGAAAGAAGCTGCCATTGCGATCGCAAACGATCGCAACAATATCCAACCGGGTGACTGTAGCTCTTTGATGGCTGAATTATCCAGCTACTTTGATCGGGCGGCAGCAGCAATAAGCTAAAAGTCTGTAGACTCACACGCATTTTTTCAGACAAAATTCTCAAGTGCTTGTCACCTTTTCAAAGAGACGTTCCAGCTAACGCTCTTTGGCACTAAACCTTTGTCCAGATAAAACTTTTTGAAACATTAGGAAAATATCATTTAAATGAAAACACAATTGACTGAAGCGGTTGGATCTGCTGATTCTCAAGGTCGTTACTTAGGCAACGTCGAACTTCAAATTGCATTTGGTCGCCTCCGCTTGGCTACCGCAGACCTGGAAGCAGCAAAGCAGCTGGGTTTGAAAGCTCAACAGTTGGCTGAAGGTGCTGCGAATGCAGTCTACCAAAAGTTCCCCTATACCACCACCATGCAAGGCAACAACTATGCTTCTGATGGTCGCGGCAAAGCTAAGTGCTTACGTGATATCGGCTATTATGTGCGGATAATTCAATACTGCCTGATTGCAGGCGGTACGGGCCCTGCTGATGATTATATGTTGGCAGGTCTGGCTGAAATGCACAGTAGCTTTGAATTGGTTCCCAGCTGGTATGCTGAAGCGCTCAAGTATATCAAGGCTAATCATGGTTTAACAGGCGATCCTGGACTTGAGATCAATTCCTACATAGACTACATCATCAACGCGCTCTAGTAGTCTGCTAAGGAAACTTTGTTTGGTTCTCAGCAGAGGGGCAGAGGAAAAAAGACTTGGTATTTGCCTCTCCTCTGCTCCTCTGCTTCCCTGCTCAAGAGTCTTCCTCCACCTGTCAATTTTGGGTTGGTAAATTACTAAACACAGGATCTCGCCAATATTTTAGATGCGTTTGCCTTGCGTTACTCTCTTTTTTCGTTGAGTAGGAGCAAGGTTTTCAAAGATAGCTTTAATCATGGCTGGCGTGAATTCTTTGGAAGATAAACCGTAGCGACCACCAATAATTTTAGGCAAAGATGCAGAGGAGCGCAGAGGTAAGGGAGAATCTAACTCTAATTTTACCTCTGATCCTCTGCTTTTCTGCTCCCCTACTCCCCATGACTCATGGATAGCAGCGACTACATCCAAATACAATGGTTCACCAGATGCGCCTGGTTCTTTAATGCAATCTAAAACTGCGATGTTACGGGTAGTTTCTGGCAAAGCAGCGACAAAGCATTTGGCATCATAAGGGCGATATAGTTTAACTTTCAAAACGCCCACTTTCTGATCAAGGGTGTTAAGGTAATTTACTATTTCATGTACAGCTTCGCAACCAGAACCCATCAGCACAATAACTCGTTCGGCTTCTGGGTCGCCGTGGTATTCAAATAGTTGATACTGTCGCCCTGTCATCGCAGCAAATTCATCCATGACTTTCTGGGTAATGTCTGGACAAGCTAAATAGTAAGGATTGACAGTTTTACTGGCTTGGAAGTAGACTTCAGGGTTTTGTGTTCTACCGCGCAAAACAGGTTTATTGGAGGTGAGGGTGCGTGACCGATGGGCGAATATTAATTCATTGGGAGTGAATTCTCGCAGGTCATCATCTGTTAAAGTCTCTACTTTGTCAATTTCATGGGAAGTACGAAAGCCATCAAAAAAATGCAGAAAGGGTATTTGTGATTCTAAAGTTGCTCGTGTTGCGATTAAAGCAAAGTCTTGTGCTTCTTGCACTGATGCGGCACACAGCATAGCAAAACCAGTTTCACGCGCTGCCATAACATCGCTATGGTCGCCGAAAATAGATAGAGCTTGCGCGGCTAGCGATCGCGCTGCTATGTGAAAAACTGTAGGTGTGAATTCTCTGGCAATTTTGTACATATTGGGGAGCATCAACAATAACGCCTGCGATGCTGTAAATGTGGTTGTCAGTGAACCAGTTTGCAAAGCATCATGTACATTACCAGCAACACCTGCTTCACTCTGCATCTGTACCACTGAGGGAACAGTACCCCAAATATTGCGTTTACCTTCATTAGCCCAAGCATCCACCCACTCAGCCATTGGTGAAGAAGAAGTAAGCGAGTAAGTAATGACTTCATTTAGTCGATAGACGACTTGGGCAACAGCCTCATTGCCGTCTATAGTTGCAAAACTTCTGTTGTTCATCTTCTTACACCTGCGAGATTCTCTAAGCGCTAGTCACAATTAAATTGAGACTTTCAAAAAATAATCTCTAAATCTAAAGATTTGGTGAGGATTCTAGTTTTTTTACAAAAAAAATAATTAGGTAGAGCGCATTCGTTAATCTATTCGTGAAGTTAAGACGCAAACCCAGCAGTGTAGCAACCTGATAAAAGAGGCTAACTAGATCAAAGGGTTTGAAGTTAAAAATGCTTTATGGGTTTTAACAGTTCTTACTGCCAGATATAGTTTTTGAGAAATAAACCTCATCTATGTTGAAACCTAGAGTTTTTTAAAAGATATATTGATGTAGGTTGGGTGGAGTGAAACGCAACCCAACATTACCACCAAATTTTATGTTGGGTTACGCGATCGCTGCACCCAACCTTGTATCTTAGAAATAGTAGTAGACCGTCCCAACCTTGGTCATAATAGACCGCTTCGTAGCATGGGTCACTACAACAATCTCTTTGACAGAACTCGAACAGTCGCCGGGGTCAAAGCTTTAAACGCTGATATTTAAAGTATACAGTCCGTATCGGGCAAGGATGAGTTAAATCAAGGGGATGAATTCAAAACAGGGTACAGAAATTAGTTGAGAGTGAAATATGGAAAATATTTCTCAATGGGTAGGCATTGATGTGAGTAAAGCAACTCTCGATGTTTATATCCGTCCAATGGGTAAAGCATTGAAAGTTGCTAATACAGAAGTAGAAATATCTCATCTAGTAGAACAACTCAAATCATTTGATTTAAATCTGATTGTGTTAGAAGCAACAGGAGGATTAGAAACAGAACTTATTATCCAATTGCAGGCAGCACTTTTACCAGTAGCATTAATTAATCCACGCCTTGGAAGAGATTTTGCGAAAGCCACAGGTCGGTTGGCAAAAACTGATGCTATTGATGCACAAATTTTGGCACACTTTGGGGAAGCAATGAAACCCCAGGTGTTAGCAATTGAATCTGAAACAGCGCGTCAACTGGGCGAATTAATTAGTCGCAGAAGACAGTTAGTCGAGATGCAGACTGCTGAGAAAAATCGTCGGGCGCGTGCCCGTGGTAAAGCATTAGCAGATATTGAGGCTCATATTGAATATCTTGAAGAGCGTCTCAAACAGCTCAATCAACAAATTCAGGAATTGACGCAAAATAATCAACAATGGATTGATAAAGTCAATTTACTCAAAACTACTCCTGGTATTGGTCAAGTTATTTCTACTACCCTCGTTTCTGACTTACCAGAACTCGGTCAATTAACTGCCAAACAAATCTCTCGTTTAGTTGGTGTTGCACCGATCAATCATGATAGTGGTCAACACAAAGGTAAGCGGATGATTAATGGTGGTCGTGCCCATGTTCGAGCGACTCTTTATATGGGTGCTGTGGTTGCTATGCGTCATAATCCCGTTATCAAAGCCTTTTATCAGCGCCTTGTCGAACGTGGTAAATCCAAAAAATTGGCCCTAACTGCTTGCGTTCATAAGATGTTAGTCATTTTAAATGCAATGGTTCGAGATAATTTGCCTTGGTGTCTAACTGACAACTTTAAACCAATTGTCAATGTTTAATCACAAGTCAACCTTTTTATACTTTGCTTGATGCCCAGAGCCAGCAATGTACGGCATCCGCATTGATGCTCCCCTATAACTGGGGTAAATTTTTCATGCTGTTTTTGCCTACACGAGAAATCCAGCAACCGAGGAAGATTCGGCGGCGAAGCGGAGTGTCTGGTGCGGGCTTTGACTATCTAGACTACAAGCCATAAGTCTTCTAGCCCGTACCAGACACCGCCGAATCTAGCGCAGCGTTCCTCTGTTGCGTCAATGCTCCAACCCACGTTTTTTTGTTAACGATCGCTTGACTTTTAAGACAGTCGCTACAAAACTAAAGTTCTCAAGGTATACGAGGTTTATCATTCATTTTCAGAATGCATATCTAACTTAAATAATTGTCTGCAATTTGTCGTCACTGTTGGGGAGGAATGCCAATGCATCGACCTGCAATGTTAATGCATCGACCTGCAATGCTAATGCATGGACTTGCAATGCTAATGCATCGACCTGCAATGTAAATGCATGGACTTGCAATGCTAATACATTGACTTGCAATGCTAATGCATTGACTTGCAAAGATTAGCTCACGACGCTATGTTACACAGCAACTCTCAAAGATTTGTATGTAGACGACGACACGGTAGTATTTTTAAGAGGGTTGGAGAGATTAAAAGCTTACGGGTAATATTTAGAAAAATAAATTACAAAAATAAAAAATTAAAACTTCAAAATTAATCGTCCCATCCAAGAATCTCAGTAACTTCTTCGCAAATAGAGGTGGGTTCAAAAGGTTTAGTAATCACCCCGGCAATTCCAATCTGAGCGAAACGGACGCGATCGCTTGCTTGGACTTTCGCAGTTAAAAAAATCACTGGTATTGCTTGAGTTGCGGAATTTGCCTGAAGTTTTTCATATACTGCAAAGCCGTCCATGTCAGGCATAGACACATCAAGCAGAATCGCATCAATGGGTTCTGTCTGGGCGATTTTTAATCCTTCTTCCCCTGATGCAGCTGTCAGTGTGTCCCATCCTCCCAAGTCTTCTAAACAAGCTTGTACTAATTCGCGGATTCGTTCTTCATCATCCACAATTAACAATTTTTTTGTCATTTGTCATTTGTCATTGGTCATTTGTCATTCTCCCCCTGCTTCCTACCTGCCCCCCTGCTTCCCCTGCCTCCCCTGCCCCCTTCCCCTCTGCTCCCCTGCTCCCCTGCTCCCTGCCCCTCTGCTCCCCTGCTCCCCTGCTCCCCTGCATAATTTCCTGGTAATGGCAGAGTGAAGAAAAACGTGCTGCCGACACTAAGAGTACTTTCAGCCCAGATTTGCCCATCGTGCTGATCAATAATACTACGACAGATTGCTAATCCCAAGCCTGTGCCGCCTTTGGTGCGAGAATCAGAAGCATCTACTTGCTGAAATCGTCCAAAGATTGTTTCTAACTTTTCTGCTGGGATGCCTCGTCCTTGATCGGTTATCTGGAACAGAACGTGATCTGTTTGCTGTTCGACACTCAGAGTAATAGTAGAATTGGCAGGCGAGAATTTAATCGCATTACCTAAGAGATTGGTGAGTGTTTGAACAATGGCATCAGCCGCCGCCCAAACTTGAGCATTGGTGGGGTGGATCTTAAAGATAATATTTTGCTGATTGGCGATCGCTTGCACTCCCGCTACTGCTTGTTGAATTAAATCAGCCGCATTGCAGGTTGTTTTTTCTAAGACAGTTCGATCCGACTCTAAGCGTTCCAAATCGAGAATATCGTTGACAAGACGCACTAAGCGATCGCTATCGATGGCTGCAATCTCAATCATCCGCTTAAACTTGTCTGGTTTTTTGTCGTAGATTCCACTTTGTAGTAAACCCAGTGCTGCGCGAATTGCAGTTAAGGGGGTGCGGAGTTCGTGACTAACGATGCCAATAAACTCACTTTTGATCAGATCAATTTGCTGTATTTCACTGATGTCTTCGGCAATCCCAGCAATCCGAACTAACTCTCCTAGTTCATTTTTGATCGGAAATGCGCGATCGCGAATCCAACGGATTGAACCATCAGGACGGATAATTCGATATTTTTTATCGTATTGCCCTGTTCTCATCTGTTCAACGATTTCAAATTCGACGCTCTGGCGATCTTCTGGGTGAATTGCATCGAACCAATCTGAATAATTTTGGTAAAGACTTTCACAACTGCTTTGCCAGATGGTTTGGTATGCACTACTCACATAGAGAACTTGCTGATTTTGAATATCGGTCATCCAAAATACTGCTTGGATGTTTTCTGCCAACTGACGAAACTTTTCTTCGCTTTGGCGTAAAGCTTCTTCAGTTTGTTTGCGAATAGTGATATCTTGGTGAACCGCAACTAGAACATCGCCGTAGTCGGGATGATTGAATATAGAAGTCGTCGCACTACACCAAAATGGTGTCCCATCTTTTTTAAGATTATGGACTTCATAAGTGGCTTCACTATTTTGTAAGACGGCAGATACAATGGCTTGATTTATATTTTCATCAGTTAACGATTCACTGGCATAGTTCACAATCGAAACGTCCTGACCGTTGAGTTCACCAGAGTCATAGCCAAACATCTGCTCAAATTTCGGATTGGCATAGACAATAATTCCATTATCGATTCTGACTAAGCAAATCCCTTCCCCCATATTTCGGGTGATTACAGCCTGAAGTTCTAGCTTATGCGCCTGTTCTAAAAGTATGAGCTGGGTTTGTTGCTGCTCTCTAACTGTTTCTTGCAGGCGATCGTTTGTCTCTGTTAGTTGTGCAGTACGTTCTAGCACCCGTTGCTCAAGTTCGGTATTCAGTTGTTGCAGCGCAACTTGTGCCTGTTTACGCTCCATCAGTTCTGTTTGTAACTGTTCAAATAAAGCTGCTTGCTGGATAGCAATGCTTACCTGCGCTCCTAACTGCCTCAACAGGGCAATTTCTGAAGATTGCCACTCACGAGGAGCTGCACAGTGATGAGCTGCTAGTAATCCCCACAATTCATCTCCTAATGAAACAGGAACGACCAGATTTGCCCTTACCTGGAGACTTGCCAAAAATTCAACGTGACAGGGACTAATCCCAGCAGTATAAATATCAGCTTTCGCAGTAACTAAGCCTTGTTTAAAGGGTTCAACGTTCTCTTCGCCAATGCAAGGGTCGTAAATCTGGAGTGGTAAAATCGCCATCCATTCCGGTACAACAGACTCAACTACGATTGTTCCACCCCAACCTGGATAAAATTGGAAGATAATGACGCGATCGCACTCAAGAAACTGCCGCACTTCATCGACGGTGGTTTGTAAGATATCTTGTAACTTGAGCGATCGCCGGATGCGCTGGCTCATCTCCATCACTAAGCGTTGTTGCTCAAATTGCTGTTGCAGCTTTTCTTGTGCCAGCTTGCGATCGTCAAGAGTCATCCGCAATTGCTCGGCATTTTCCTGAGACAATTGTTGGTTGAGTTGTTGAATCTTCTTTGTGCTGTACTTAAGATTGCCTGTTATCAGGTTAATTATCAAGGCAACCACTAGGAAAAGACCTAGCCGCAATATATCTTCTGATTGATTAATCCCCAGTTGATATCGCGGAATGATAAAAAAATAATCAATCGCCAGTGTCGAAAGCACAACTGTAACAATTCCTGGTCGAAAGCCACCATACCAAGTACTGGCGATGATAGCTATATAAAAAAAAGCACCAATAGTTGGAGATATAAACGGTTCTAGCCAGAGCGATAGCATTAGGGCGATCGCAGTTGAGCCAATAGCGACACCATAGACTAATAATCGCTGATAATTTCTCATTATTTTTTACCGAAGAAAGGCAGAGGGCAGTTTTTGCTGAAGGCAGGAGGAAGAAAATATATTTTTTGTTCTCTGCCAAACGGGTTTAAAGCCCCTAAATTTATTTATGAATAAAGATAAAAAGTGTATTTTGAGACGCGCAGCGCAAAAAATACAGCGTCTATTATAAATCCCCTAAATTTATTTATGGGGATTACCTCCTGCCTCCTTAATTCTCCCTACCTGAGAGCGCCAGCGCGTTCTTTGAATGCGGCTCAGTACCCTTGTTACAAGTTCAGGCCCTAGCACTGGCTTGCTAATAAAATCATCGGCTCCGGCTGCAAAGGCTTGCTGAAGGGATTCTGCTTCAGTATGGGCTGTTACTACCAAAACAGGTAAATCTCCCCACTGGGCATCCTGTCGCACGACTTGGCACAACTCTAATCCATTAACTATTGGCATTTCTAAATCTAGTACTACCAAATCTGGAGATGTTGCCATCAAAACCTTCCAAAATTGCTGTGATTGGGAGAGGGTTATTACTTCCACCCCCCAAGGGGTTAGCAACGCCGATAGTCCAGCCAGGATTACAGGGTCATCGTCTACGATTAAGACTTTAGCTTCAGAAATTTTCGGTTGAGGTAGGACACGAGCGATCGCCTGAAAAATCTCCTCGGTTGTCGCAGGCTTATGCAAAAATTGTCTAGCTCTTAAACGCGATACTGCCAATCGATCTGCCAAGGTATCTCGTCCTGTAAAGACAATCACTGGGATATTTGGCGATCGCTGTGCAATCTCGCTCAATAATATTAATCCGTCTTCCTCTGTTCCCGGAAAACTCAAATCGAGTAAAACTGCGTCAGGAGTTTTTAAAGCTAGACGCGATCGGGCCGCTGCTAAGTTGGGTGCAACCTTCATCCTGATCCCCCATGAGTCGGCTTCTGCTTGCAACTGCTTTGTCAACGTCACATCATCATCGATTACTAACAGCCGATAAGTTTGCTTCATCGGGACACTTTGAGCGGTGGAAATGACAGCAGGCTTAGTTAATTCTTGCTGTAATGTTGTTACCAATTGCGAAAAATCAGAGATTTTATCTGCTAAAAGGGGGAAATCTGCAAGCAGCAAATGCTCTATTTTCCGTGCTAGCCGGGAGCCTTCTGGATAACCGAACGTTCCCATCGAACCTGCTAGCTTATGTGCTTCGTGCAATGCTTGCTGATGTAACTCTTTATTTAGATTCCCTGCTAAGAGTGCAATTTTTGCCTGCTCCAGTACTACAACCTGTGCGCCAAAGGAATTACGAAATCGCTCCAGCACTCGATTCACAGAAGTTATATCTTTGGAATCGGGTTTTTTCTTCCCATTTTGATTTGTTGCCCCAACAGCGATAGAAGCATTAGGTACAGGCTTGATGCGATAGCCCATACCATACACTGTTTCTAAAAATTCCTCTGTTAGACCTCCTGTTTTCAGTTTCTTTCTTAAGTCTTTAATATGAGTCGTAACCGCATTTTCAGTGGGTGCATCATCAAACCCCCAAAGCCGATCTAGAATCACTGCACGACTAAAGATGCGATCTGGGTTTTGCAAAAATAACTCCAGCAGTTTGTATTCTGTTACCGTAAGCGGAATTTCCTGCTCATTACAAGTCACTCTGCCGGCACTTGGATCTAAACAGAGATTTCCCCAAGTTAACGTAGATGAATCACTCACTCCACTCCGCCGCAACAAAGACCGAATTCTTGCTAGTAATGCTTCCTGGTCAAAGGGCTTAATGACGTAATCATCTGCTCCCGCATCTAAACCCGCTACAATATCTGCATTAGAATTTTTGCCTGTTAATAACAGAATAGATTTACGGTAGCCTTGCCTTCTTAGTTGCCGACACAAGTTAATCCCATCCAGCTTAGGAATTAACCAGTCCAGCAAAATCAAGTCATATTCAACTGATATTGCTAGGTCTAGCCCAGTTTGTCCATTGCTTGCTACGTCGATAGTATAGCGATTTGCACTTAACAACTCTGCCAATGCCGCACTAAGTAATACATCATCCTCTACCAACAAAATTTTCATAAGTTGCATCTAAAGAAGATGCTTATGACACCTTCGCGATCGCAATCAGCCTCTAATTTTAAATTCTTAACTCCGTTGCCAAATTTTAATTGTCTTATCCAAACTCCCGCTAACCAACATGTCGCCAGAAGCTGTGAAGGCTAATGCTGTGACTATATTTCCATGACCTGTAAACGTACCCAGCAACTCCCCGGTTTGTAAATGCCATAATTTGATGGTTTTATCAGCACTACCACTGGCGATAATTTGTCCATCAGGACTTAAGGCGATCGCATATACTTTATCTCTATGTCCTTTAAGTGTATGAAGTAATTCTCCAGTTTCCAATTGCCAAATTTTAATTGTTTGATCCCAGCTACCACTCACGAGCAGTTTAGCATCTGCACTGATTGCTAAGGAACGAACGATGTGAGAATGACCCATGAGGGTATGCAGAGGTTGTGCATCCTTTAAACTTTTGATCCCCGTTTGGGGTGAAGTTCGCCAGACTTTGATTTTACGGTAGCTACCTGTAACTATAGTTTCCCCGTCTCGGCTCAAAACCAGAGAATGAGCAGCTGTATCATCTAAAGAAAGTGCGATCGTAACCTGACGATGCATCAAATCCCAAAACAGAATTTTTCTGTCATCTCCG
Organism: Nostoc sp. ATCC 53789; assembly: GCF_009873495.1. Lineage (GTDB taxonomy): Bacteria > Cyanobacteriota > Cyanobacteriia > Cyanobacteriales > Nostocaceae > Nostoc > Nostoc muscorum_A. The sequence continues at coordinate 727,178 of NZ_CP046703.1, forward strand.
CCTGTAGCTAACATTCTGCCATCTGGAGTAAAGGCAGCACACCGCACTACCCCATTATGTTTATGCAAAATATCTATCAAGTCTAAAGCACCTACGTGCCAAAGTTTAATTGTGGAATCAGCACCGCAACTCACTAAAGTCTGTCCATCTGAACTAAAAGCCAGGGAATTCACTTCATCCACTAGCCCAGGTATCACCCAAGGATATTCTGATAATGTATCTATTAATTCACCCTTGCTTAAATCCCAGAGTTTCGTTTCTCCACGACTACCACTTGCCAATATGGGTAAGGCTTTACCATTCTTGCACGCAAAACTGAAAGCTAGGCAATTAATACCTCTATTGTGCCCTTGTAAAGTTTGCCAGCATTCCCAGTCACCAACTATACCCTTAAGACAATGCTCTGGTGGTAGAGTCTGTATTGTATCTGCGATCGCTTTCTCATTAATTACTGGCGACGTGTCTTTTTTGCCAATAAGTGATTCTAAATACCAACTCAGACCACCGGCATACAACAAGTTACTCGGACTTATATACAGTTTTGGTTCAGTAAGTTCAATTTGATTTGCAGGTAAAAATCCTGTAATTATACTCTGTCTTTCGTATCCTAACTGACCTGTTGATGGATAAAACAAACAGAGAAAAATTAATACTTGGTGATTTTTTAAATCTTCTTGAGTAACCGACCATTTAATTTTGTCTTTCTTAATACCATTAAAACTTTCTCCATCAGCAACATAAACTTGAACACTTAGCTGAGGATTATCTTTTAGTACATAAGAAAATTTGCTTTCGCCACACAAATTTCCCTCATCATCTAAAATCATATTTTGCAAAGTATCTTGTGATACCTTTTTTACCAACTTCCCCAAACGTTCAGCTATCACCAGGTCAACGATTTTTTCCCGCAAAAGATAATCTTCCGCTTGGCGCTGGAAGTATTTGGGAAAAGGTATCGTCCAGTCGGGAGGCTCAGGATATTCAGGTGGCGTAGGCGGTGGATTTTTGGCAAGAACTTCTGCTTGTTGGCGAGAAAATTCTTGGAGTCTAGCCAATGGTTCGCCCCAAAAAGCCATCATTTCAGTATGACAACCCTTGACTTGACTTTCCAATAAAGATAAGTCATAAGTTTTAGGTTTCTTCACACGTTGAAGGAAGTCAGCTTGTTGAAATTTAAGTAAGCTAATCCAATCCATCTGCATTCCTGCGGCAAACTATTGCATACCTACGGTAAGCTATACCAATGCAATTACTCAAGTTTATAACCTTAGTTAATTAAAAATTCAGTAATGTTAGCAGTCTAATAAAACACAGCCATTGGCAGATGTTTCCGGGAAAAATAAAGATGGATAGCACTTAGACATTTCATGAACTGATGCAGTTGAAGTATATAGAATTAAATGATGTCAGTCAATTCTAACGAAGATGGACAACAAGATACTGTTTCTAAGGAAACACTTCTAGGTGCAAAGGAAAGTTTAATGTGAAAAGCATTTTAAAGGTTGCGGCAACGTTAAGTCAACAAATATCCCCACTAGAATGACTTAGTAACGATGATTTTCGGGTATATCATCTGAAATTGGCATAAATGGTGAAGATTAGCTAATTTTAACCTTTGCGTTTTGGTTGTCTGGGTATAGTACTTACATCAGACGAGTCACCAAAAGTATCTCTTGCCTCAATCTGTTTAATTTTCATTTGCAAGTTCAAGTCATCACTACTAACAATTGTTTCTAAATTCGCTAATCTCCGCTCTAACAGCTCTATTTGCTGCTGCTGCAAATAGTTAGTTTTTGATTTTTGCTCATCAGAACGCCAAACAGCAACTGTACCAACTGCTGCACCACCAATAGCAACTAAAGGAAGAATAGCACCACTTCTAGTAACGGCTGAGAGTGGGACGCAAACTCCGAGAATGGCGACTGTAATTACCCAAATTCTTGTGGTGGCAGATAATCTGACATCTTGGTATTGTTCTACATTTGGTTGAGATTTTTTAGCCATAAGTCTATCCAAAGAAAAGTTATTTGCTAGATTGGCACAATTGCCCACCAAAATACTTCCTACAATTGGGTTAAGTATAATTGCTCTACTAGCGATCGCATTTTCCAACCAGGAATACTTCTTGGATTTTGGGGAAAAGGGGAAGGTGGTGTCGTCCTCTGGGGGTAATGGTAAAGAAAAAACCTTAAGCCAAATCCAGTAACCTTTTCCCAAAACAGATTCCGAGTTATAAAGCAATACAGTTCAGATCAGACCAAAACACTTGTAGAGGCGGCGATTTCTCGCGTCTCGAAAACCCAACGTCAAGTATGTTACAGCAAGAAACCGAGGCTGCGATGCCTACACACTGATGACTCTGCTATCAATGGGTAGGGAAAAATCACGAGACCATTCATTCCAAGAGCCAAAATAATTTCTAGCAGAAATTCCTACTTGTTCAAGGGCTATTAATGTATTAGCAGCCCTTGAACCTTTAAAGCAGTAAATATACACAATGGACTCTGGAGTAATACCTACTGATTGACAAATCTCTCGGATTTCGTCTGGCGATCGGAATGTGGGGATTTCCGATTCGGAATTCATCAGATGATGCCATTCTAACCATACAGCATTAGGGATTCGACCTTTGCGAGGACAAAAGTCAGGATTGTAGGGAGAAGAACTCAGCCCAAGCCATTCGTTGCGATCGCGCACATCTAATTTAATAATTGCTGGATTATCAATTGCTTGCAACATCTCGGCGGTAGTCACCATCATCTCAGTGTTGGGATGCAATCTAAATATGCTACTTTCACATAATGGTACTTCATCGGTAGTAGGTAATCCCTCTGTCAGCCATGCTCTATATCCTCCGTGTAAGATACATACCTCAGCGCAACCCAAATACTTCAGTAAAAAAGCTGCTCGACAAGATTGACCATAACCTTTATTTAAAGTATCCTCATAGACAATTAACCGTTCTGCACCCGATATTCCCAGCTTGCTCATAATTTCTGCAAAATACTCTTGTAATTCCTTTAATCCTGCTGGATAGGAACTCTCTAAAAGATAGGTGAAAAAATCTCTAATATTTATGGATTGAGGAATATGAGAAATAGCATAATCTTCGGGAGTTCGTGTATCGATAATGACAGCCCGTGATGACTTTTCTGCTAATATGGACGTGAGTTCTTGAGGAGAAATGAGGGCTTTTGTATTCACAATTTCATGCTTCTGTTATCCTACCATTAGGCATTATCGCGCTCGGTAGATTTGCATTTTGGAATGGAAATCACAGAAGAATGAATGTTGAATGTTACAAAATAACTTTTGTCGCTGGTTGTTTTAAAACTGATTAAATCAAATTAAAAAAATATGGATATTGAATATTCATTCAAAAATTCTTCAAAATCAAATTTATAATAAAGCTTAGAATACGGGTTTAGTAAAATCTACAAACGTGAACTTTCTAATTGTATTTGTGATCTATTAGACCTGTTATGCATTTGCATCCATTTAAAAGCAGTGATATTTAATAATAAACCCACAAAAAATAACAACACCATCAAGGCTATCTGATACCAGAGAACTGGCTGGACAAATAAATCTAAAATCACGTGTAGTAAGTTCATGATGCTGTAAAAGACAGTTAAGCCAAAATGAATGATTCGATAACGCTTTGAATCGGTAAAAATAGTGAGAATAATTGCCAGCATTGGTAGCACAAAAAAGCCTAACATCAACCACATAATTCCAGAAATATCGTTGATAGTTGTAGCTTTTTGAGATTCAATAACTGATAAACCGTGAAAAAGCGGCATTAAACCCAGTTGTGTATGAAACAAGGTTCCTAGTAGAAATACTGCCCAAAGAGTAATGATTCTTTCCCGATAATTAATTGCCATAACCATAATTGATTCTAAAATTATTGTGTAATTGTCTCACTTTCAACTTATATAAAGAATTTGAGTAACTTGTGAAGTTAAGCGAACTTAATAAATTCGCGTCCTTCTTGTGGTTCAAGGCTTACAATTCACAGTTAGCATTAGCGACACAGACCGAGCAAACAGCATTTCTATAATTGTGCGGCGGTATTTTTGCAGGCGATCGCTTCGCTATGCTACATATCTTCGCGTCAAGGGTCAAAAGTCAAGCTTTTTGGATTTTTGACTTTGGGCGATTTTGGCGAAAAAAATGATACTTGCGTAAGTCCTCATACCATTTCTTTGTGATGCTGCGCCAAACCTTTTTAACTTCTTTCTTTCTTTGTGTCCTTTGCGTTCTTCTCTAACGAGACGCTGCGCGTAGCCTGCTTCTCCGTAGGAGTATGCGGTTCGTTTCTCTTTCTTCTGTCTTGTACTTAAATATGGTTTAGCGCATCTTCATACAGGATTGGTATCAGAATTAGTTTTTAGCTTCTGGAATGCGCTGTGCTTTCAATTACATATAAAGAGTTTGAGGAACTTGTGAAGATCCATTGGTCATTTATTGTTTGTCATTGGTGAGTGTTTCAGGTATATTTATGTTTCTTAACAAGGAGTAAATAGATCATGTTCCGTCTGCTAAAAACATACCCCTTTCCTACGGAACGCTCCGTGAACGGGGAAATGAGGTACGTGCAGCGACTTATGTGGAGTATTATCTTTGTAATATTCTTCAGCCTGACTAGCAGCTTCATACTTCCTGCTGCTACTTGGGCTGCCACTTCTGGCTTGGGAGTTGACAATATCCATCTTGCTCCCTGTCCGCCTTCTCCGAACTGTGCTGTCAGTCAAGATGCTGATTCCAAACATAGCATTGACCCGATCGCCTACCATGTAGACCTCCAGACAGCACGAGCAACTTTACTCAAAGTTCTTAGTGTTGTTCCACGTACAGAGGTTATCCAACAGACAGATAATTACATCCATGCTCTTTCTAAGAGTCGGATATTCCAATTTGTGGATGATGTCGAGTTTTATTTCCCTGCTAATGAATCAGTAATTCATCTGCGTTCCGCATCACGTCTTGGAGACTCAGATTTTGGTGTAAACCGTAGGCGCTTGGAGCAAATTCGTCTAGCACTACGCGATTTAAAAATTTAATTTGTGTTTTCTACTAAGGACTTTAGTACTTGAAAGCCAAGAACTAAAGTTCTTATTATCAGCCATTAAGCATTTACGCATGTGTCATATTAAAAATTTTTAGTCTTTGCCTTTTTACCAATGTTCTTCAGTATTAAAGTCAAGATGGTACTTGGAACACTAGCCTAAAGCGATCGCAGAAATTTTCTTTCGGTCTACTGAAGTTGCTAGAGTAATAATGAACTTCGTTCCCTGACCAGAGGTTGACGAGCAGTTGATTTGTCCATTATGTTTATCGATAATAATTTGGTAGCTAATAGCTAATCCTAGCCCAGTTCCTTTTCCCACGGGCTTAGTTGTAAAAGATGGCTCAAAAACTCTCGCTTGCACTTCAGGAGGCATACCAAGAGCGTTATCTTCGATGCAAATTGTCACGGTTTGTTGCTCATGCTGGATTGATGTAGCGATCGTGATAGTGTGAGGGCTAGCAGCAGCTATCTCCTCAACTGAGCGGTTTTGATAGAGGTCATCAAATGCATCAATGGCATTGGCGATAATATTCATAAATACCTGATTCAGTTGTCCAGGATAGCAAGTGATTGGAGGTAACTCACCATATTGCTTAACAACCTCGATTACAGAGCGTTCTCCTTGGTCTTTGAGTCGATGTTTTAATAGCATTAAGGTACTATCAATTCCTTCGTGAATTTGAAACTCCACCATAGATGAGATATCAGATCGAGCAAAGGTTCTTAGAGAAAGGCTGATATCCTTCAGACGACCAATTCCCTGATCCATTGATCCCAGAATTTTTGGTAAATCTTCAACTAGATACTCTAAGTCAATTTCTTCAACGAGTTCTTCAATTTCTGGGTCTGGATGTGGTAGCTTTTGCTGTTGGAGATTCACCAAACGCAGGAGATCCTTGACATATTCCTCAATATGGGAGCAATTTCCACTAATAAAACCAATCGGATTATTAATCTCATGACCTATCCCTGCAATAAGTTGTCCAAGGGTGGACATTTTCTCACTCTGGATTAGTTGTAGTTGGGTGTTTTGTAACTGTTGGAGAGATTGGGTTAATTCTGCGGTGCGTTCTTGCACTCTTTGTTCGAGGGTACGGGTAAGATAGGAAATTTTCAAATGTAATTTTAATCGAGCAATGACTTCTTCTTGCTGGAAGGGTTTGGTAATATAATCAACTGCACCAATTTCTAGTCCTTTCACTTTGTCTGTGGCATCGGCCAAGGCAGTCATAAAAATGATCGGAATATTCTGAGTGATGGAATTGGCTTTCAACCTGCGGCAAGTTTCAAATCCATCAATACCCGGCATCATGACATCTAGGAGAATGAGATCGGGAGCAGAGTATTCTGTTTGTTCGATGGCGGATTCTCCATCGGTTGCCATGAGTGTTTTCCAACCACATCCCTGAATCGCTTCTGATAGCACTTTAAGATTGTTGGGATTGTCATCTACCAAAAGGATATGCATTGGTTTTAAGAGAGATTCGATCATCATTGACGTGACTCAGTGGTTACAAAAGATTTAAGGAATTTACGGATTTTTCCGGTTTGGAAGTTGGCAGTAAATTTGCTCAACTCATGTACGAAAGGAGTTAGCTGACTATCTTGCTTAGTTAACTCTTTTATGATTTCCTCAATTGCTGGAATATCTCCCATCATTGCCAGATGATAAAGTTGTTGCAAAACATCTGGTGATGGCAGAACCAATTCAGCATCAGCTTTCTGCTCAGACTGGTAAAATGACTTTTGAGGTATGGATTGATCGTAAATCCACTCCACTTTTAGCAGCGATTTCAGTGCATTAAATAGTTCATCAATTTGCAGAGGTTTCGGCAAGAATGCTGTGGCCCCTGCCTGAAAACTTCGTTGCCGATTTTCCTCGAAGACACTGGCACTAGAGACAATAATTGGAATAAAACGAGTTTGTGGATTTTCTTGTAAATGAACCATTAGCTCAAAGCCATCCATGTTAGGCATAGCTAAATCAAGGAGAATCACATCTGGGTGATGTTCAGTTACCATCTGTAGTGCATATTTGCCATCACTTGCTTCCAAGGTTCGACAGCCAATTTCTTGGAGCAAACTGATCAACATAGAACAGTGGTTAGTATCATCATCGACAATGAGAATTTGAGGTGCAGTACCCCTAATCCCAGTGATTTTTTGATGGGTTAGAGCTGCTGCTACGCTCGTCGTAGATATCGCTTCTATTTGCCAGTCATGGGAAACTGGTACTGGTACGATTAAATCTAGCCAAAAGAGACTACCTTCACCCAGATGACTCTGTACTTGAATTTGGCTGCCCATCAATGCCGCAATTCTTTGACTGATTGCTAATCCCAAGCCAGTACCTTCAGATTTCCGCCCTGCTTCACCTACTTGCTCAAAAGCCAAAAAGATTTTCTCTAATTGGTCTGGTGACATCCCAATACCTGTATCTTCAATCTGGAAGCGAATCTTCTGATGTGTCATTTGTCCATTGTCATTTGTCATTGGTTTCAACTCTTGATCAATGACCAATGACGAATGACTCATGACATCTACTTTAAAGGTGACGCTACCGGTGTCTGTGAATTTGATAGCATTACCTAGTAAGTTGATCAAAACTTGCCTTAGTCGCTTTTCATCCACTTCAATGGCAACTGGTAGGCGATCGCTGATTAAAATATTAAATGAAATCCCTTTCTGCTTTGCTCGGATACTGCAAATCTCGGTGACACCATGTAAAAAAGTGTGCAGATGTACATTAGTCGTAACCAATTCTAATTTACGAGCTTCAATTTTTGAAAGGTCGAGAATATCATTGATTAGCATCAGCAGGTGTGTCCCACATTGATAGATAATGCTGACACCTTCCAGATTTTTCTCTGTCATGTTTGGCGATACTTCTAGCACCTGAGCAAAACCAAGGATGCCATTAAGCGGTGTGCGTAGTTCGTGGCTCATATTTGCCAAAAACTCGCTCTTTGCTTCGTTAGCAGCATCAGCAGCTTGCTTGGCCTCAAGCAGTTCATGAGTTCGCTCTTCAACTTTGAACTCCAGAGTTTTGGAATAATCTAATAGTTGAGCATTGGCAATTTCTAGTTGCTGATTTGCTTCTTCTAAACGCCTCTGTTTATAGGCATTTGTTGTTGCAATTACACTGCTTATGAATGCGGCTAAAGCAGGTGTAACTGGAATCAGAATGCCATGTAAAAACATCCCATAGCCACCCCCCACAAACAGTCCACAGATGCCTATAGTTGCCCAGAGAATTTTGCCACCAGGAATCCGCATCCTGCGACTGGATAAGAACCAACTACCACTAGAGCCGATCGCAGACCAAAAAATAATCCAGAGCGACACAGCCCCGCCAGAAAAGCCGTACAGGTTTGTCTTCCCTGTTTTTGCCCCTTGCACCAGTTGATGGGCAATATTGGCATGGACAACAACCCCAGGCATGGTTTTTTGGGCAGAGATCCAGGAGGAACTGAAGGGTGTGTTGAAGAAGTCATTGGTACTAGCGGCGGCTGATCCAATAAACACCATACGATCGCGCATTAGGTTGGCTGGAATTTTCCCTGCTAAGACATCGCGCATGGAAACTGTCCGAAATGCCGCTTCTGAACCATGCCAATTGAGCAGAATTTGATAGCCGCCTAAATCAGCATCAGAGTAGCCTGCTTCTTGATTGTCTAGTGGTAGGTAAATTGCTTTACCCAACTGAAACTTTTGCTGCTTGGGGTCAATGCTTTCTAAGGTAATTTTTTCAGCTTCTAGGTACTTGAGGGCTACAAGAGTTGCTAGCCCAGCTTTGAGCGTGTTTTGCTCTTTGGCATCAACTGCCGTCAGGAGGGCGCGACGGACAAAGCGATCGCCATCCAACACTAAATCTGCTAACCCTACTTGATTAAGTTTTTTCAACTCTGGTGCTGGATTGACGCGCTCCCCGGTGATTTTCTCAACACCGATTAAATTAGGAGTGCTACGAAAGATTTTTACAAGTTCTTCATGTCCGCTTCCCTCTGGTAAATCTCGATAGAGATCCAGTCCGATGGCTCTGGGTTGCTGCGCCCGAATTTTTTCTAGTAATTTTGCTAATGCCCAATCTGGAATTGGCCATTTACGCACCGATTGAATATCGCGTTCATCGATTGTGACAACCACAATCTCATCCGCTATCGTCTCTTGCGTTGGCGTAGCCGGCCGTTGGCATCGCTGACGAACCCATTCATCACGAATTTTCCATTCAGGCAAATTGAAAAATCCCAACGATTGCCCGACAATGACAGTCAGGGCAACAGTGGGAGTAATAATCAAAACACTACGAGTATGTTGGATAAAGGTTTGGAATCTACGCCACATGGGGACTGGGGATTAGGGAGTAGTGAGTAGGGGGAGGGGGCAGGGAGCAGGGAGCAGGGGAGCAGGGGGAGAATTCGTAACTCCTAACTCTTCACTCCTCACGGGCTAAACCTTAGCTATCCGCTAACAGCACGGGCTAAACCTTAGCTATCCGCTAACAGCACGGGCTAAACGCCCCGCTATCGCTAACGGAACTGTTTTGCCCGATGCCCCATGCCTAAAATTACTTCGTAGATACTAATAAAGGAGCTGTGACAATCTCCTTCAAGCTAACTGAGGAGAGTAGTTCTTCCCATTGCTTGTTAAGAGTTACATTGCTCGGTTGAGTGCTATGTAGGGCTGCAAGTGTTTCTACGCAGTCATACCAAACGCCATGTTTACCAAAAGCCGCCGCTCGCTTCAGAGCATCTTTTTGCTCCATTGCTGTTGTCAGTTCAGCATTCGGCTTGATGCGCTGAATCCAACCATCGACATAAGGCGTATTTGGGCCGAGCTGTCCATCAAGTTTGACAGCTAGAAACCAATGGTAGTTTTTTCCAACTGCTAAAGCGGGTGCTTCTGCTGGTAATTTGACAGCAACTACCCCAGCTTTGAGAGCAACAGGAATGGTCATTTGATACTGTGTATTGCCAGCTTCATCCTTGAGGCTAAACACAGCTTCTTCTGCATTAGAAGCAGGAATATATACCAGAATTGTGGGACGTTCAGACACTGTTGTGCCATAGAAGCTTTGGGGTAGGAGTGCAATTAGGGCTGCTGGACCTGCTGCACCTACAGTTGAAGGATTTAAGTAGTAAGTACCAACCCGAGAAGCTCCTCCACTTGCCTGTTGAGGAGCGTTTTTCTCTGCGCTAGGTGTAAAGAGTTCGCCTCTAGAAGCTCCTCCGGTTGCTTGCCTGGGAGTGCCTTTACCAGCGTTAGGTGTAAAGAGGTCGCCTCTGGAAGCTCCTCCAGTTGCTTGTCTGGGAGCGCTTTTGCCGACACTGGGTGTAAACAGATTACCTCTAGAAGCTCCTCCAGTTGCTTGTCTAGGAGCGCTTTTGCCGGCACTGGGTGTAAAAAGACTACCACGGGAAGCTCCTCCAGTTGCTTGGCTGGGAGCGCTTTTGCTAGAAGCAGGGATAAAGAAATTACCACGGGAAGCTCCTCCGGTTGCTTGGTTGGGAGCGCCATTGTTGATTGGTGGGGTAAATGTAACAGCATTGGCACTATTCAATGTAGTACTGGTGAATAGAGCGATGACGCTTAATGTACTAGCTAAATATCGACGTTTCATGATGTAGCACCTCATTTGAGAAAATTAATACTAAATACATTGATTCTGATTGTGGGAAAAAGCTGGATAAATCTTTTTGGCTGAGAGTCAAAGGCTTCAATACCTACTAAAAATATAAACGAAACCTGACTTTTATACCGTAAAAGTTTGTACAAATTACTAAGTAATTTTACTAAGTAACTTTACTTAGTAAAAAAGAGATACAGAAATTAGAGCGAAGCTTGCGGTTTAAATCCCTCACTAAATCTTTTTCCTGCTACCTTCTTTACAGCCAGTTACCAACCAAAACAAAGGCAGACCAAAAGAAAGGATCGCGGAAATCAGTTTGACGGATTAAGTTGATTTGGGCTTGTCGCAGTGCTTCGGCTTTGGTAATTTTGGGCTGTCGCAATTGCTCATAGAAGCGCGTCATCAGCATCTCGGCTGCTTTATCTTTGACGGGCCAGAGAGTGGCAATGGTTGAGCGGGCACCAGATTTTACAGCCAAGCCTGCTAGTCCAAGAACGGCGCGATCGTCACCTGCTGCTGTATCGCAGGCACTCAGTACTAACAACTCAATTGCTTTTGATGATTCACCACCCCGATTTTTGAGAAGTTCTGACAATTCCTTAACGTTGACTTCTCCATCCCAAGTCAGTAGGAAGGTATCTTCAAGGCGGGAGCTAAACTGTCCGTGGGTTGCCAGATGGACAATATCGGCGCTACTAGATTTGACGCGACTGGCAAGGGCTTGACTAGTGAATTGCTGGTTGAGCAACATCGAAGATCGGACTGCCTTCGAGATTTGCTTAACTTCTAATTCTACAGCAGGCAAAGCACTGAAGCCATTACGAGGTTGGCTGATACCACCGACGATCGCATTAATGTGATTTGCTTGGAGCGATCGCGCACTCATCAATTGCATTCCCGGTGAGAGGGCAACAGCATACTTTTCGATCAGATATTGCTTCCCGTCATACAAAGCTGATATGGGAATATTACGTAATCGACCATCCAAAACAAATACTAGTGTTTGGGTATCTTTAAAAGCTTGATCCATTTCGGCAGGACGAATTAACCAACTATAAATTTCTTGGGACAAGCGATCGCGCTCTTTGGAGTTGGAGACAGGATTTAGGGCAACTAATAATTTTTCTAGAGTTTGTTCGATGTCGGCTTGAGATTTTTGTGTGACATAGTAACGCAACGGTTGTCCGGTTTTGGAAAGGATTACCGCTAGGCGATCTGGCAAGATAATCGGATAAACAACGGTTGCATTGGGGTCAATTTGGTCAATCTGCTGAGATATATCTAAGCAAGCTTCCCGGAAAAAGTTATCGAGTTCTGCAACTTGCAGTGCCTCAATCAAGTCACGAGCTTCCATTAGTTCTGCTTGACTGGGTTGCTGATCTAGGAGTAAACCTACAAGTTCTCGGTAAACAGGCTCCACACTTTCACGGAAGGAGAACTGAACATCGGGGTTGACTGAAACTAAATCTCCCCTGATTGACTTTAAAGCTTTGACTGCTTCAGTATAAGCAGTAATTGCTTCTGGGCGATCGCCCTGTTCTTTATACAACTGTCCCACCTGCCATGCAGATTGAGCAATGATATCCTCAGCTTGGAGTTGACGTGCAATGTTGAGGGATTTCTGAGTTAACTCCTGCGCTTGTGATAACTGCTGTGTACGACGATAAAGTTTTCCCCACTGATGCAGTGCATAAGCTTCTGCTTGAGCATCCTGGATCTGCTGTGCAGACTTGACTGTGACTGCCATGAGTTGCGCCAGGTCTTTCATCGGTATGATTTGGCTAGAATTTGACTGCCGATTCAGTGAGGCAACAAAATTAATAGCCGCGTAGAGAGAGGTATGACTCGGGGGCAGCTCTGTGAGTTGTTTTAGTAATTGAGGCGCGAGTGGGGTAGCCAATTCAGGCTTGTCATAGTCGAGGAAAAGTTTAAAATGCCCTAAACGTGCCTGTAAGCGATCGCCTGGATTTGTCGCTACCTGTTCTGCTTGTTCAAAGTAATCTAATGCCGCCTTTGGATCTTTTAAGTCTGCGGCGGTTTTTCCTAAGCTTAGTAGGATGGAACTCAACTGAGGTGTAGTTTCAATTTTACGAGCGATCGCTAAACTTTGCTCTAACACCTGTTGGCTCTTGCCAGAGTCGCCAATCATCAACAGAGCTAAACCAAGCGATCTTAGCCCACTAACTTTAATTTCCGAATCTGGCATTGCTCCTAGCTTTTGATTTAGCTCCTCCAACTGCTGTTTAGAACGGCGATAAAATCCCAAACTTTGTAAAGCTTGTGCCTGGTTAATTTGACTACCCAAGCTGCCCATTTTATCGCCTGCTAGATCATAATATTTTTGAGCTTGTTGCCAACTTTCGAGAGCAGTTTCGGCTTTGCCATTGTGCAATTGCAAATTTGCTTTGGTATTGAGTGCCTGTGCCCAGAGAATCGCATCAGCAGAGGGAATAGAGGTTTGTAAGAGTTTTAAGCTTTGCTCAATAGACTCTTCGGCTGCTTTCCATTGGTTAAGTTCTTGTTGTGCCAGTGAAAGGTAACTTAAGCTTAGAGCTTCGTTAAGGCGATCGCCTTGAGTATGGTAGCCTTGTGCTGCCGTTTGCCAAATCATTACGGCTTCTGCAAAGTGTCCTGAACGGTAGAGGTTTCGTCCCTGTTCTATCTGGTTAGTAGATGCTGGGGTATTCAGAGTAGATTTTGCTGATACTTGCACAGATGCTTTAACAGGAGTAATAGTAACTGCCAAACACAAGCTCAAAATACTCAGACCAATATATAGCCAACGACGTTCTTTGATTGGGAAAGCCATAAATAATTACTAATACCTTAAAGGATAGTCACACCACTTACTTAAATATTGCCCAACTGATCGTGCAATCTATCACTTCTAGCTTTCACGGAATGTTATTTGTTGAGCGATAGCATAAAACTTAAATACTGTACTGTATCATTCTGGACGGAAATCGCCGCGATCTTAAGCCCTAAAAAAGCCGTGCTGTAATAGCTAGCATAAATTCAGCGATCATGTCAATTAACTAGATAAGTAGGGGCGATTAATGCATTGCTCCTACTTTGCAATTTCTGTGTTTTTATCTGAGATCGAAATCTTCGACTAATCTTATTTTGCGATCGCTAGCAACGAGCTAGTAACCACGCTAATTCAACGACTCAGTAATCTGTTTAATCGTCACCCTTGCCTGCGGCATCTCCTACTTCCAAATAATCATGATGTGAGCATCCCTAATCTTCACTGCTCTAAATTGCATTCATTCTTACGACAGATATATTGTTATGTGATTATGTCTATTAGCATAGTCAGAATCTCAGCAGTTAGATGCTTGGAAAAATATTTCCCCACATGATTTAATAACATTAAGGATTTTACAACTCAATGTAATCCTATTCTCAATAGACCTTCCGATAGTTTCTGTAAGTTAATCATTTGTAACTAGGTAGCAGTTTTAAATAATGGAAAATACATTAATTGATAAAACCTTTCGTGATAGCGATGGCAAAATTGTTTTAGCTCAGATGCCAAACCTACCACTGATTGTTTGGATAGTAACCAGTTTACTCGCTCTAATTTTTACAAATGGTAAAATCAATACAGTTTTAGACGTGGTAGCAAATGGCTCTTTGTTTACTTGGGCGTGGCTAGAATTATTTCAAGGCGTTAATTATTTCCGTAGAGCGTTAGGTCTTGCTGTATTAATTGGGATTATTGCATTAAAAATTCAGTATTCATAACGAACTCAGCAATTTAAGATTTAGGACTTACGCAAAAATTGCCAAAAAGCTGAATTTCTCGCAGAGAAGAGAATAATTTGTAGAGTGTGCGTAAGTCCTAATCATTAAGCAAAATTATGGTTATTTAGTACGCTATCTCAGCTAAACTGTAACTTTTCCAAACATACAATAAAGCCGACGCTGGAAGAAGCATAAAAAAACTAGCCAGTTGGGAATCCCTAAAACTCATGGACAAATCAACTCTATCGGGTATCTTTACAAAATTGTCGAAATGGTGAACGCATTCTAAAGGTTTATCTAGAATGACAATTGCTCGAAATTGTTGCAATTATATTTAAAAGCCAGATTTTCCCCTCGAAAACCAATCTGCAACTGCTTAGGGCTGCTCTTTTTACACGCAACATAGTTTACACAACTTGTTCATCAGCATACTGACGCAGCTATAATCCCAGGTTTTGCAACTTGGCACTGTAGCTGCGTCGATATTTTATGTCAATCGACAATTAAACTTAACTAGAAAATGTAACCGTATTGTAACGGCGGCTTTAGTTGACGTTGCAAAACTTTACATCTAAAATGGAATCGGCAAAATCAGATAAGTATTTATTCTTATTTATCCTGATAATTTGAAATTCGATGAGTATATATTCCTGTCTATGCCAAAAATTTAATATTCTATAGTTAAAGAATATTTACAAAAGTATAGATTCCTTAATATAATCAAATCAAAAGCAAGAAGCCAAATTGATTGTCAGAAGTGATGAATGCTATTGAATTTCCGTGGCTAACAGCCATAATCCTCTTACCCTTGGTGGCTGCCTTAGCCATCCCCCTGATCCCAGACAAAGAAGGTAGAACTGTGCGGTGGTATGGTTTGGGAGTTGCGATCGCTGACTTTGCACTGATGATTTATGCCTTTTGGTATAAGTACGACTTTCAGAGTTCAAGACTCCAATTTGTAGAAAACTATCCTTGGATACCACAGTTAGGTTTGCATTGGGCTGTGGGGGTTGATGGTTTATCGATGCCCTTACTGCTTCTGACAGGCTTAATAAATACCCTCGCAATATTCGCGGCTTGGAAAGTTACCATCAAGCCGCGATTATTTTATGGTTTGATGTTAGCGATGTACAGCGCCCAGCTTGGCGTATTTGTCGCCCAGGATTTACTATTGTTTTTCCTAATGTGGGAAATCGAGTTAGTGCCGGTTTACCTGCTGATTTCCATTTGGGGAGGACAAAACCGCCGTTATGCGGCTACCAAATTCATTCTTTACACCGCCGCCGCATCAATATTTATCTTGATTGCCGGTTTTGCAATGGCATTCTCTGGAGATACCGTCACCTTCGATATGGCGACTCTGGGAATGAAAGAATACCCCAAAACCTTGGAATTGTTGGTTTATGCAGGTTTCTTAATTGCCTTCGGTGTAAAATTACCGATTTTCCCTTTACACACTTGGCTACCTGATGCCCACGGTGAAGCATCAGCACCCGGTTCGATGATTTTGGCTGGTGTGTTGTTAAAAATGGGTGGTTATGCTCTCATCCGCTTCAATGTGGAAATGTTGCCCAATGCCCATGTGACTTTTGCCCCAGTGCTGGCAATTTTGGGTGTAGTTAACATTGTCTACGGTGCTTGCTGTGCCTTCGCTCAAACCAATCTCAAACGGCGCTTGGCTTACTCTTCAATTGCCCACATGGGATTTGTGCTGATTGGGATTGCCTCCTACACAGAACTGGGTATCAGTGGTGCAGTATTACAGATGGTTTCCCACGGCTTGATTGCTGCTAGCTTGTTCTTCCTGTCTGGCGTAACTTACGATCGCACCCACACCTTGATGATGGATAAAATGGGTGGTATGGCCAAGGTAATGCCTAAAACCTTTGCTCTGTTTACCATTGGTTCAATGGCTTCTCTCGCCTTACCCGGAATGAGTGGTTTTGTGGGTGAGTTGATGGTATTTCTCGGTATCGCCACCAGTGATGTTTACAGTTCTAGCTTCAAAGTTGTAGTCGTGCTGCTGTCAGCCGTTGGCGTGATTTTGACACCAATTTATTTACTATCGATGTTGCGTCAAGTGTTCTACGGTGAGCAAAATGAAGAGTTGCACCTCGATGCTGTAATATCTGATGTCAAACCCCGCGAAATATTTATTACCGCTTGTTTGTTGCTGCCAATCATCGGTATCGGGTTTTATCCCAAATTGGCAACGCAGACTTATGATGTGAAGACAGTGGAATTAGCTGCTCATGCTCGTGAAGTTCTACCAGTTGTTGCTCATCAGCAACCATCAAGTCTGTACTCGCGGATTTTTACAGCACCAACATTGGCTACTTCTCAAGTTGAAAGTTCGATTAACATTTCTGAGTAAATTAACTTCCCATTAAGGGGACTGCAAGTAAATTCTAAATTATTAGGGCAATAAAGGGGTGGTTACATAACTACCCCTAAAATTTTGCCAAGATATATCCTATGACCATTAACTTACCTATAGCCACAGAAATTACACCAATGGTCTTGCAATTGCAACCTGCGATCGCACTAACTGACGATCAGTTTTATGAACTTTGTCAACTAAACCGTGATTTTCGCATCGAACGCAATGCTGTTGGAGAATTAGTGATTATGCCCCCTACTGGTTCCGAAACTGATGAACGCAACTTTAACTTAGTTGGGCAGTTGTGGGTATGGACAAAGCAAGATGGTACAGGTGTAGGGTTTGGTTCCAGTGGTGGGTTTACTTTGCCCAATGGTGCGGTGCGTAGGCTTAGCCCGTCGTAGACATCGCCAGATGCAGCGTGGATAAAACGCGATCGCTGGGAGGCGATACCACCAGAACTGCGAAAAAAATTCGCACCGATTTGTCCTGAGTTTATGATTGAATTGCGTTCTGAGACTGATAACTTACAAGTTTTGCAAGACAAGATGCAAGAGTATATTGATAATGGCACGCAACTTGGTTGGTTAATTGATAGAAAACGTAAGGATTCAGGTCTAAACGAGAGGAATTAAAGAAGGGGTCTGCACAGAAGAGTTAACCATCGCTTTGATAGCTTGGTCAAAAAACTCAATTACAGAGCGTCCTTGACGGCGACAAGTTTGTATAACAGTCAATAAATTAGCAGTATCTTGGAATCGCTTCATAGAACGAGAACCACCACTGACTTTTCGTTTTGTGACTGCTAAACGTAATGTTCGTTCTGCTAAATTATTATCAGGGGGTATGTCCGGGTGGTCTAAGAAATACCACCATTGATGAGCTTTATTACGTAAGGAGCGTAAAAGTTTACCAGCTTCTCCTCCAGCTTTATCAATCCATGAATGAATGGAAGATTCAACTTTTATTTTAAACTCGGATGCCCAACTCCAGAACTCATCAATGTTTTTAGTTTGTTGGAAGAGAGCATAGTTTTTAAAACCTTCATCTATCAGGCTGACAAATGCTGACCCAATCTCTTTGTTATTCAAGCCAGGAATTAAGATGAGTTTCTTGAAGTGACGGCGTAAATGCGCCTGACATTTCTGTTGGGCTTTCACCGGATAACCGTTATAAGCACTAAAGTCATCAGAACTGAGTACACCAGAGTAACTTGAACCCAAAATTGCCTCTAATTCGGCGCGAGAACGAGTATCAGCCGCATGAAATAAAGCGAAATCGGTATTGGCAAAAATCCATAACCATTCTTTTACCCCTTTGATTACCCAAGGTGTTTCATCCGAATGGATATTCGGCTGGGTTTGTTTTATCCACTCTTTAAGGTTGTCAATACTTTGAGCTACGGCACCATCTATTCGTTCATTTGTGGCTACTAAAGTCCCGACTCCAATTTCTATTTCACCCAGTTCCCAC
Source organism: Nostoc sp. ATCC 53789 (assembly GCF_009873495.1). Classification (GTDB taxonomy): domain Bacteria; phylum Cyanobacteriota; class Cyanobacteriia; order Cyanobacteriales; family Nostocaceae; genus Nostoc; species Nostoc muscorum_A. Next base: position 745,481 of record NZ_CP046703.1, read on the forward strand.
AACAATTCTTGTTGTTTCTCGTATGGTAAATGCCCGTAATTATTTATCCATCCCAAGAAAGCTTGCAGTCTGATTCCTATATCTTGTCCCGGTACTATTTCTGGCGACCAGTCTGCTGTTTGTTTTGACCCACACTCGCTGCAAATACAGGTATGTCTTTGATATTCTACGATTTCGATAGGTCTTTCTACCAACTGTGCTACTTGCTGGGTTTCTATTTTTATTGGTTCGTTACTGAATTCCTTTTGACCACAACAAAAACACACTTGCGGTCTTAATATCTCAAACCTATCTACTCTCCCAAAACCCTTTCTCGTTTTTCCCCGATGTCCTGGCTGTCCTCCTGGTTTCCGTTTTGGCGTTTCACTCTCCCCTGCTTCATCTTCAAGTTTTTTCTCGGTTTTTTTGAGGATGTCTGCCGACGGTGGTTTTGATGATGTTGTGCTGTCTAAGTCTCTACTAACTTTGAGTTTCTCTATTACAGATTCTAGTTCTATTACTCTGGATTTTAGCTGTTCTATAGCTTTTGCCTGCTCCATAAGCATCTCTACCAGTTGCTCTTTCTCCAACTGTTTTAGGGTTTCAGTGTCTAGTTTTAGTGGCAGGTTTTTTTCCATAATTGCTATATTCTGCTTCCCCTACCACACTTGTCAATACCCCAGCACCTGAATCCTTACTAGAAAACAACGCCAAGTTTTTATTTATCGTCCTAATATTGCGGTTGAGGAATTAGATAATCCTAGAACCCTTTGCGGTGAACCATTGCTACCTGGGTTTGTTTTGGATTTAAGTCAAGTTTGGTAGTAAAAAATTTCAAGACATGAGAGCTTGAAGCATAGATTATGGGCAAACTAACCTAGTGGTCAAATAGTCTCATATATCACTAGGAAAATACTATAATGCACGAACCCATCAATTACAAATCTATCAATCTTGATCAATCAAGAGATCAATCTGCTAATTACCACTCTAAAATACCCTTTCAGCATCAAATTGAGGCATTTGAAGCCCTGAGTAAAACATTTAAATTTGGCGGTGAAAAACCGGGTAGTGGAATTTTAGTACTTCCTACAGGTGCTGGCAAGACATTTACGGCTGTCAGATGGTTATCTGACCATGTAATCCCTAAAAATATTAAGATCCTTTGGTTAGCTCCTTCATTTTACCTGTTGGATCAAGCATCCGATACATTTGAAAAAGGTGCTAAGGATATTCCAGAGCCGAAGAAAACTTTAAATATTCGGTGTGTTTCTAGTAATCCTTCTCATGCCAAAGCCTCATCTATACAACTGACTGATGATATTGTCATCATGACGATACAAACAGCTATCAATAATTTACATCCTAATGGTGTAGACAAGTCTGGTAAAAGGTTTGAGACAGCTTTCAGAGAATTTATTGATAGTTGTAAAAAAACAGGGCTTTTTGTAGTAGTTGATGAAGCTCATCATTCACCAGCTTATGGTTGCAGAAACTTATTAATTGGTGAAACAGATTCTGCTTTAGGACTTCGAGGGTTATTTCCACAATTAAATCTGCTTGGTCTAACAGCTACACCGACTTATAATGATCAAGCTAGGAGAGGTTGGCTTTGGAAAATATTTGAGAATGGAATTATTTATGAAGCTAAAAAAGAAAGTTTAATATTACAAGGGGTTTTGGCTAGACCTAACTATATTGAAGTGGCAACTGGGAAAGAATTAGAAGTTGATGATAAATTATACGATCGGCTAGTTAAGCAACATCAAGACCTCCCAGAATCAATTATTGAAAAACTTGCAAGTGATAAACAGAGAAACAATTTTATAGTACAAACTTATGTATCTAATAAAGATGCTTATGGGAAAACGATTATCTTTGCCGATCGTTGGTTTCAATGCGTCTATATAAAAGAAAAGCTCCTCGAAAAGGGTATAAAAGTAGACGCAATTTATTCAAAGATAGATGCCGATCCCGGCTCTGCTGAAGCACGAAATAAACGTACTCAAAGTGATAATCAAAGGATTTTGGATGAATTTAAGAATGGTAAGCTTGATGTTTTAATCAATGTACGAATGTTAACAGAAGGAGCTGACGTTCCTAGCGTTCAAACTGTATTTATTACTCGTCAAACAACAAGCTCTATCTTGATGACTCAAATGATTGGTAGAGCATTACGGGGCGAAAGAGTAGGAGGTAGTGCTGAGGCGAATGTTGTTCTATTCTTCGATGACTGGAAACGTTTAGTTGATTGGGCTAACCCAAAAGATGGCGATACTATAGATAAACCAAAACTCTCTGTAAAAGGATATCATCCATTTGAATATATTTCTATTCGTCTAGTTGAGGAATTATCAAAGTCAATTGAGAGTGGCGGCGATTATCAAATAGTATTCTCAAAAATATGCCCTATTGGTTGGTATAAAACTGAAATTGTATATGCTGATGCTGACAATCAACATGAAACAATGGAATCATTTACTGAATTTGTCATGGTATATGAACATACAAAATCAAAATTTGATTCATTTATTCTCTTTATTCTTTCTAAAAACTTATTAGATGAATGGTCTAAAGAATATCTTGATGATAAATGGATGCAGTCTCAAGTACAACAATGGATAAGTGACGGGTTTGAACGCAAAACTGATAATATTGGTGGAAAGCTTGATTCAGATTTAATTAAGATTGTTCGTCACATTGCTCAAAATCAATCTGTACCTATATACCATCCATTTGAGGAAAGAGAACTGTATGACTTAGATAAAATTGCTTATAAAGTAATTGATTTCCCACCTCGTATAAAACATGAATATTTAGATAAAGAGTTTTCCAAATCCGAGACATTGTGGAAAGTTTTTTACAGAAGCTTGATTAGATTTGAAACAGTAGTTGACGCAGCGATTATAAACATTATTTATCAGCCTACACCTCAATCTACTTTAACTCTCATTAATCCATTAAAAACAGAAGATAGAGAATTAAGCGAAGCAGAAAAAGTTAAAGTTAAAGAAAGAGATGGTTATGCTTGCCTATGTTGTGGAGTCAATACCAAAAGTAAATTACAAATAGATCATATTAAACCATTTTCTATGGGTGGTGAAACTTCTCTAGAAAACTCACAAACCTTGTGTGTTATGTGCAATAGATGTAAAGGCAAGAATGAAATTGATTTTCGGTGTAATACAACAAAATTGAGTATTCCTAAAAATCTGGACTTATCATTTAGAACAGAAAGTCAAAATGCTATAAGGACTCTAACAAGAATAGTTAATTTATTTTACCATTGCAAAGCAGTTTATAAAGTTGATTGGGAGGCACGCACTTACGGGTACAACATATATTTATACCCTGGTAACAATCCTGAATGGTTACTTAAGCATAAAATGGAACTTCTCAAGTACATTCAACAAAGGCTTGGTCGTAATGCTTACAATGTTCAGGTTACTACAGCAAGATAAAAGCTAAATTCAGATTTAGCATTGATTCAATAACTTCCTATAAACTATTAAAAATCGGGACTGAGATTTATTTCTCAGTCCCGATAAAAAAGCGGGCTAACCGCTATTGATATGGTTAACCCGTGCAGCTTTGGGAACGCGCAGAGAAATTGTTATTGCAATACCAACTTCACATTGGCGTTTTGCAGACCGCGCTGTTTTACTTCAGCCAAAGTTTTGTTAACGGCATACTTTTGGTTGATTGAGTTGATCAACTCGGTTTGGTTGTGCTTCTTAGCAACGCCCCACAGGTCAGCGATTAGGTCAAAAGAACCATCGCTGTTGCGAGACCAGCCGAGGTCATATTCGCCATCTAACATAGCAACGATGTCAGAACGGACGCGCTGACCGTTATAACCACGGACATCAGCTTCAGTCTTTACGCTGATACCGAGGTCGCGCAAAGAAGCTTTGAGGATTTCGGCATCGGTGATCTTGGTACGCAGGGTGCTAAAGTGAGACATTTGGGTTTCCTCCAATGAGAAGATTGAGAAAAACGACAACGGTTTGTTTCGGGCGAAGCCGCTCTTAGCAGGATGCGGCTTTTTCTTATAACTGCTAGCATTGGGAGCTAGCCTTTCCCCCTGGGATGGCAGAGGAAAGCTTTTAAAACTCCATTCGCTGATATTCAGCTACGGAGGATGCTGCGGGGCGTGCGCGCTGTCTGGCCCAATCTCTCAGAGCCGTTACTTGTTCTTGCATCGTTCGAGACAGCGGCAATGTTGCCTTCAGTGCAGCAATAATATCTAATTGGGTGAACTCCCGATCTTGGGCAAAAGCTTCATACATTGCCGCAACGATCGCTTGCTCAACTTCTGCCCCAGAAAAGCCATCAGACATCTTAGCTAGTTGCTCAAGATCGAATCTAGAGATGTCTTCACGGCGCTTGGTCAGATGAATATTAAAAATGTGTTGCCGTTCTTCCGGTGTTGGCAGATCGACAAAGAATATTTCATCAAAGCGTCCTTTCCTCAAGAACTCCCCAGGTAAGCGTTCTACTCTGTTGGCAGTTGCCATGACAAACACTGGTGACTTCTTATCTTGCATCCATGTGAGGAAAGAGCCGAAGATTCTGCTTGATGTTCCCCCATCGGAATCAGAAGAACCTCCACTACCAGCAAAGGATTTATCCAATTCGTCGATAAACAAAATCGCTGGGGAAATAGATTCTGCTGTTTTCAAGGCGTTCCGCAAGTTTGCTTCACTTCGTCCCACCATTGAGCCGTCGTAGACTCGCCCCATATCCAACCGCAACAGTGGTAAACCCCACAGCCGGGAGGTAGTTTTAGCAATCAATGACTTACCGCAACCGGGAACTCCGAGAATTAACATCCCTTTTGGTTGAGGCAAACCATACTCTCTTGCTCTTTCTGTAAAAGCATTAGAGCGTTGCTTGAGCCATCTTTTTAACTCTTCTAAGCCACCTACAGCATCAATGGTTTCATCTTCTTCAATGTATTCTAAGATTCCATTGCGCCGAATTAGTTGCTTTTTCTCAGATAAAACGATATCTACTTCATCTTCCGTCAAACGCCCTGTAGTTACCTGCGCCTTTCGGTAGACTTTCTCAGCTTCATCTTTAGTTAAACCTAAAGCTGCTCTGAGAAGCTTTTCTCTAGCCTCTGTTGTCAACCGCCGACCACGATTTTGGTCTACGTGCTGAGTCAGTACTTTATTTAACTCCGCCATATCTGGCAGTGTAAAATCGATAACAACAACTTCTTTTTCCAACTCTATTGGAACTTGTTGCATTGGAGACATCAAAATGATGTTCTTTTGCGTACCTTTAAAGCTAGCGATCGCATCACGTAACGATCTGTTTGTTGCAGGCGCATCAATAAAGGGGTGTAAATCTTTAAGAATAAATATACTCGGTTCTTTCTGCCGGATTATCCACTCAATCGCCGCCTCTGGAGAAACGGTATTATGTTGAGTGACATTCCGGGGCTGACCATACTCCACAATCCCGTGTGTTACTGTCCAAACAAATACTCGGCGCTGGGGCTTTAACAACTGGGCGATTGTGGAAACTGCTTGCTCGGCCCGCTCTTCCTCGGAGGTCACAAGGTAGATTAAAGGGTATTGAGCTTGAATTAGGATATTGAGCTCTTCTTTCATACTTCGACCTACTTGAGACCTTATAGAGACAGTAGAGACATTGCTTCTGGTAAAGACAACCGAATCATGAATGAATAATCCATAATTCCTATCTATCTAGCAAGGAACTAACTCTTCCTCACCCTTGGGGTTGGTTTCATCTCCATCCATCTCATCAATGGAAAGATGTTCTTGACCGACTACTCCTGGTTGATTGCCCAAAGTAACCAGTTCCCCATCACGTAAGACTAGTGAGCTATCACAAGTTGGGCATGAATAAACTCTATGAGTCCGCCCAAAAGAAGAATCTTCTAATTCGTCAACCAATTCTTGATTAGATAGGTAAAAACCAAGGGCGCGTTCGGCAAGTTCTGACATTGGTTCGGAATCGACTGCTGAACGAATCTTCAGTTTTCTGTGCAACTCTGGCGATAAATACAAAGTGACCTTTTGCTTAGTTTGCGTTTGCATATAACTCTTTAACGGTCTTACCCGGGTATGTATATCAACTTATCGGTTCTTCTATTGGTTGTCAAGACAGCAAAACGTTTTGACGCTACTTTTGTTACATTTGTTTACACGAGAAGCTGAAATGCTGTTTATTGAGTGATAAATCCCTCACGACAAACCTCTTCGAAGTTAATCAGGGCTTAGGATTCAAATCCTGAAACCTCAATGGCAATTAGCGATCGCTAATTAATGATTCCCTAACTTGGCTTACTTTTTAACTATTTGAAGTGTAAGCGGATTAAAGTTGAACACCTTTCCGGTTGTAAACAACTGATATCCACAGGAGATGCCAGCGAATGACACTAGCAGAGAAAAAAGTGACACTGAACCGATTACAACACCACTGGCGATGAATAGAGCAATTCCGATCCCAATCAAAACCCATCCTAGCTTCCGATTATCGCGCCCACCCAAATTTAGAGCTACTACACCTCCCATACACAGCAAAATTCCAGGTGTGCTGCGTAAGTAGACGCTCACATAAATACTTGTACTTAAAAATATAATGCCTGCGAGGATTAGCCCTAAGCCAATAAGCTTACTAGCAAAGATTACTTGTTCCTCTTCTTTACTTGTGGTAGGCGCTGTAATTTTCGTTGGCGCGGAATTTGGTGTAGGATTTTTCGCGGTAGATGCAGAGTGTTGCTGCACCCTAAACATAAAAGTTATTTTGTCTCCCTGCCCAAGGGAAACTCTGTCTCCTGGATGCAGTGGACAAAAAACTTGAGGTTGAAGTTTCGCACCGTTAATGTATGTACCATTAGAACTGCCCAAATCGGTAATATGGTATTCGTCCCCATTCTTCCAAATTTGTGCGTGGATGCGAGATGACACATCCGAATCTGGTAAGCCAGAGATATCAATATCTGGAGGTTTTTGGTCGTTTGGCTTACCAATGGAAATTACAGAAAGATTTGGTGGAAATTGTAAAGATGTGTTGGTTTGGAAGTGAAAAAGCTCCAAAGTTAGCTCGGCTGTCTGAGATGCGCTGTACATAAAATGTGTGATAAAGCACTCTTTATAAGCTTCTCTACTGAGGAGTCAAAAGAGAATGGTAAATATCCTGAAAGAATATTTAATTTTTAACGAGCGCTCTTTCAGTGCAAGGTATTGATCTGAGTTTCTGGTATTTCTATAAAATCAGTGACTTTGGCAAAATGTGTAATGTAAATGGCTACTGCTAATAAAACCTGTAGTTTGGGGCGAAGAATTTATCGGTTTACCGCCAGCGTTAGCGGGATTATTGCTCTGTTAGTAATTCTTTGGGGTTGTACTGCAAATGATTTTAACGCTGGAGCGATCGCATGGAAAACTTATAGCAACTCTCGTTATGGCTTTGAATTTCCATATCCGAGTAACTGGACTTCTTCAGCAGGCCCAGCAAATGGTGATGGAATTGCCTTTATTTCGCCCCAAAACAAAACGGTGGAAATTCGAGGGTGGGCAAGTCAGCAGTTACTGAATTCGATTGTTACAGAGCAAGAGCCAGTGAAAAAGATCAAACCCAACTTTCAAACCGCCCAAGGAGTATCTGGGGTACTAGTTGTAGAAGTTGATCAAGGAGTAGGTTCTATGACACTGACACTAACTCAGGATCAAGTGAAATACTGTTGGCAGGGACGAAGCAAAAGCCAAGAATTTCAAGATTACTATCGTTTGTTTTATTACATTGCCCAGCAGTATCGAATTTCAAAGTCTTGAGTTAGGACTGGAGTTTCTTTAGCGATGCCAAACTTAAAACCTTTAAATTGATGATATTTATCCACCTCTGACTTTTTCTTGCGATAATTCCCAAGGGGGACGCGCTCTCCACTGGTTAGTCAAAGGGGGATAGATGACACTCAAGCGGTTGGTTTTAATTTTTGTGCTAACGCCGATAGCAGTTCTGTTGGCAGTTTCGGCTTTATTCGGTAGTTGGCAAGAACCCCAGTTCCAAAGTCGCCTGGAACTGTACCAAACCAATATTGCTTTGCAGGCCCAAGCTTGGCAATCAGAAGATAGCGGTGATGACAATCTTCAAGGGATTCGGGAAGCGATACTTGGTGAGCAACCTCTAGAAAGCGCCACAAAGCAATATCAGGAGGCACGTCAGTCAGTTCAAGCGAATTTGGACAAAGTTAACAATAAGCTTGCACAATTACGCTCTCAATCTGAAATTACTCCCATACCTCCTAAACCTCTACCTGAAGTTCCTCCGACTACTAAAACCTCTAAACAAGGAAAGCAACAGTTACAGCAGTCGCTAAAGCAATTACAAAAATTAGTGGCTGAATTAGACTTGCGCCTGGGAATTTTACAAGCACAGCAAGGACAGACGGATACAGCCCTGAAAACTTGGAGCGAATTACAACAACGCTCAGATGTCAATCCAGAGTTTGGAGAAACCGCAGATGTATTGAGTGGACTGTGGAGCAATCCTCCCCGTCTGCTCCAAAATGCTCAAGAACGGATTCAAAAGAATCTAGAAGGTTGGTTTCGCTCTACTGCTTTGGTTCAGCTATACCAACTCCAACAACGACAAGATGCTTTATTAGCAGTAAAAGCTGCACAAAAAGAAACTGCTGCTCAAGCGGTGTTGAAATTAGCGGTTATTGGTACTATTCCTACCTTAGCGGCTTTAATTGGTCTAATATTGCTGATTTTATTATTTGCTCAACGCTTGTTGAAAGGAAAAGCCTCGTTACTAGCTCAAAATGCTGATATTCCTTGGTCAACGCCTTGGGATGGTGAAACGGTTTTGCAGGTTTTTATTGTAGGCTTTTTCTTTATGGGGCAAATTTTTGTGCCCTTGGTGATATCGGTTCTACCCATCCCGCGCCCTATTGCTGATGTGCGACTTCAGGCTTTTTCTGTTTTGGTTAGTTACCTATTGGTAGCATTAGGTGCGTTGTTAGTGCTGTATTTCTCTCTCAAGCCATTTTTTCCGTTACCGGAATTTTGGTTCCGCTTCCGTTTTCAAGATAACTGGTTTCTGTGGGGACTGGGCGGCTATTGTACGGCTTTGCCTATAGTTGTGATGGTATCTTTAATCAATCAACAGCTATGGCAAGGACAGGGTGGTAGTAACCCCCTGCTGCAACTAGCGCTGGAAAGCCAAAATGGGGTAGCACTTGGTATATTTTTCTTTACAGCAGCGATCGCAGCTCCATTCTTTGAAGAAATTCTGTTTCGCGGCTTTTTGTTACCTTCTCTAACGCGTTACTTACCCGTGTGGGGATCGATTATAATCAGTAGTTTGTTGTTTGCGATCGCTCACCTCAGCTTGTCGGAAATTCTGCCCCTCACTGCATTGGGGATCGTTTTAGGGGTAGTTTACACGCGATCGCGCAACCTCCTTGCTCCTATGCTCCTACACAGCCTTTGGAATAGTGGTACATTATTAAGCCTGTTTATTTTAGGTAGTAATTAATACTTAAATTGCACTGTTGCTAAAAATGTAAATATCTGATTTTATCTGCTTATGTAAGAACAATTTACTGGTTATAATTGGTTACAAGCATAAATACTAGCTGAAAAGCCAATTCAAATAATGCTGTTAACATAGACAACAAAATATCTAGTTAAGCATTTATTCTTATCCGGGTGATTTTAGCCAATAACTGAATCTTGTCATTGGTGCAATGGCGTTTCACTACCAGTGGAAGCGCTCATAAAAAAACCCGGAAATAATACTGATGTACTTGTAAAAAGTGGTATAGCAGTTTTTGATGATTATTGAGATTTATTTTTCTCAAGACCAAATGTCTGACTTGAAAATGTGCAAAACTTCTGCAACAGAGTTTGCAGTCATCCAATCCACCAAAATTTATTAAGGAGCGCCAGATTTTCAAGCTATGCCGCAAGACATTTTAGCGTCTCCTCTAGAACAGAAGCACGCTGATTTTAGTCATTTTGGGGCCTACTTGTACTGAAAAAATTAAAAATCTATTTATTAAGCAAGTAAATCTATTTGCTTTGATTACAATAAAGACTTTATTTTTATATCTCACTTACTTATCAAGGAGCAGCATTTAATATGTCAAATCTCAACCCCAGTCACCCTACCAAACAACTTCTAGCTGGTTACTGTGGCATTATCCTTGGAGGATTTGGGGTTCATAAATTTATTCTAGGATACGCTCCAGAAGGCTTTATCATGTTGGTAGTTTCTGTAGTAGCGGGTTCTTTCACCTACGGTATTGCCTTGTTAATTATGCAACTCGTAGGTTTAATAGAAGGCATGATCTATTTGAATAAGTCCCCTGAAGAATTTGTAAATACCTACTTTGTGAATAAGCAGGGCTGGTTCTAAAAACTTAGATTTCCCATTTGGGTTGCTCTGTAAAGTTATATATCTTGAGTGTATCTTTAGAATAAGTTAGTGCTGACGCAAAACTACAACTTTTAGGGGCAATACCCTGTGGGAAAAGTTTTGCATCTACATGAAAACAAGGGTTTCGGCTAGTATTTGCGTAAGTTCTATAAGTTTGTTAATACTGGATTTCCGAATTTGTTTCCAGTAACACTTAGTGCTTATTTGTCTCCTGAACTAGATTAAATCTGACAATTTATTACTAATGAGAGATATGTAGATGCTAAGTAAGAATAATTACATTAACATTGGGGATGTCATTTATAGCTGAGGAGTATTCTCATAGTGTCTAATGTCAACCCCAGTGATGCTAGCAGCAAAAAAATTGCTGCTGGTATTTGCGCTATCTTGTTAGGAGCTTTAGGTATTCACAAATTTATTCTTGGTTACACTACTCAAGGTCTAATCATGCTGCTCGTTACGATACTCACATTTGGTTTGGGTGGAGCAGTGATGGGGATTGTCGGTTTGGTTGAAGGTATCATTTACTTAACCAAGACTGATGAAGAATTCCTCAATACTTACATTGTCGAAAAGAAAGGCTGGTTTTAACTCCCTCCATCTAAAATTGTTTTTGCCGTTTGAATTATCTCCTTATCCTTTGTCATACGAAGGGAAATTAGTTCGGTGGGGTTTACTAGGATTCTCCTGTACACCCCTACTTGCTACTTATTTTTATCACCAAGGTTATAGAGTAGGATTCTTAGTTTGTCCTATCCAGCATTTAACTGGAATTCCATGTCCCACTTGTGGGATGACTCGCTCCTTTATGGCTATTTCCCAAGGCAATTTGGTTGCAGCACTGGCAGAAAATTTATCAACTCTCCCTTGGGTAAACTTCTTTCTTGAGTAACTATTCATGAAAGCTATTGTGTATTCTGTGCAGATTTCTAGGTATAACTAGAGCTTTTTGTTAAAAAATTATGAATCCTACTGCTATGCTAACCATCAAACGTAAACAGCTGATCTGGATACTCTTCTTGTTGTTGGGCTTTGGCTATTTCAGCGCCATGTCTAATTTGGAAATTCACAATTTTTGGAAAAGCCTGATTGTCCTGATGCCAATGCAGGTTACAGCTATCATTTATGTGACTTATCTACGCTGGAGTCGTCAGTGACCCTTAGCGAAGTACGATAAATTAAGAAATTTAATAGGGTTGACATACAGTCGTAGTTCCATATTTAGCCTACGCTCAAATTAGAGACGCTTTTAGTCAGGCGTTGAATTTCTGTAGCGAATCTAAACACTTGCCATGCAACTTGTCCCAAAAACTAAGCTAGCCCCAGAACTTGACCCAATTTTAGAGAAAATTATTCTCGATGTTGGAGGTATGAAGTGTGCTGGGTGTGTGAACGCGGTAGAACGACAGCTAACCCAACATCCAGGAGTCAAGAGTGCCTGTGTGAACCTGGCCACAGAGGTAGCAGTTGTAGAGTCAGAAACTGGTGCGGTAGATGCAGATGCACTAGCAGAGAGATTAACAGCCGTTGGATTTCCAACTCAACCCCGAAAAGCTAGGGGCACAGTAGCAGGCGAAATATCTACCTTACCAGATCCAGCAGAACGACAACGCCGAGAAATGCGGTCTTCTGTTAGGCAGTTGGCGATCGCTGCAATGTTGCTGTTATTGTCGGGAAGTGGACATTTTGGTAATCTTGGTAGCTCAGTGCTGCCACTGTTAAATAACATTTGGTTTCACTGTGGATTGGCTACAGTGGCGTTATTAATTCCCGGTCGCCCGATTTTAGTAGATGGCTGGCTAGGCTGGCGGCGAAATGCGCCTAACATGAACACTCTGATCGGATTGGGAACGCTGACAGCCTACATTGCGAGTTTAGTAGCGCTGCTCTTTCCCCAAATGGGTTGGGAGTGCTTCTTTGACGAACCAGTCATGATGCTGGGCTTTATTCTTTTGGGAAGAACATTAGAGCAACAAGCTAGAGGTCGCGCTGCTGCTGCATTTAGGAAATTACTAGCACTCCAGCCACAGGTAGCGCGATTGATTGCCAACCCAGAAAAAGGAGGAGTGGGATCTTCTAGTGTAGAGATTCCTGCCGAACAGGTGCGGGTTGGTGAATGGTTACAAGTGCTGCCAGGTGATAAAATTCCTGTCGATGGTGAAGTGGTGCTTGGTCAAACAACAGTCGATGAATCCATGTTGACTGGGGAAGCAGTGCCAGTAATTAAGCAACCTGGAGATTCGGTGACAGGGGGGACACTAAACCAGTCAGGAGCGATCGCTATTCAGACAACCCGGATTGGAAGTGATACAACTCTAGCTCAAATTGTTGCTTTAGTAGAAGCTGCCCAAACTCGGAAAGCCCCAGTACAAAAATTAGCCGATACAGTAGCTGGTTACTTTACCTACGGGGTGCTAACAGCATCTTTATTAACATTTGTCTTTTGGTACTTTTTCGGCACTCATATTTGGACTGATATCACCATGTCTGGTGAGATGGAGATGATGAGCCACGCTACACATCAAGCTCCCCACTCCCCTTTATTAATTAGTTTAAAACTAGCGATCGCTGTTATGGTAGTCGCCTGTCCCTGTGCTTTAGGGCTTGCTACCCCAACAGCTATTCTTGTTGGGACTGCTATGGGCGCAGAACGAGGTTTGTTAATCAAAGGCGGCGATGTTTTAGAAAAAGTACACCAGTTAGACACCGTAGTATTTGATAAAACTGGCACTCTGACCACAGGTCATCCTATCGTTACAGATTGTCTGTTAATCGAGCAATTGGGAACTGGGGAAGAGGCAGAGAATAACAGCCCAATTCTCAATACCCAATCCTTAATCCAACTAGCAACAGCCGTAGAAAGTGGTACTCATCACCCCCTAGCAAAAGCGATTCAGCAAGAAGCACAGAAACAACAGTTATCTATTCCAGAAGCTGTGGACTTTCACACGGAACCAGGATTAGGAGTGTCTGCTGTGGTGGAGGAAACAGTTGTACTTTTGGGTAACTGGGACTGGTTAAGCTGGCATGGTATTGCCATTAGTGAAACTGCACAACAGGTAGCACAGGATTTGGCAACAGATGGTAAAACAGTCGTTTGCGTAGCCGTTGGGGGAACTCTAGCCGGACTAATTGCTGTTTCTGATACCCTCAGACCAGATGCCCAATCCACTGTAGACAAGTTGCGTCAGATGGGATTACGGGTAATGTTGCTCAGTGGCGATCGCCCAGAAGCGGCTAGTGCCATAGCCAAACAATTAGGATTAGATAGTGCTGATGTCATAGCAGGTGTTCCCCCAGCGAAAAAAGCAGCTGCAATCAAGTCTTTACAACAAGCAGGGACGACAAAAGGAACTCCTAACTCCTCACCCCCTACTACCCACTCGGTAGTGGCAATGGTCGGAGATGGAATCAATGATGCTCCAGCTTTATCCCAAGCAGATGTAGGAATTGCTTTGCACTCCGGGACAGATGTGGCGATGGAAACGGCTGAAATTGTCCTAATGCGCGATCGCTTAAACGATGTAGTCGAATCTATTCAGCTTAGTCGCGCCACCTTCAACAAAATCCGCCAAAATTTATTCTGGGCTTTTGCATATAATACAGTTGGTATTCCTTTAGCAGCAGGTGTTTTGTTCCCTAGTCTGGGTTTTGTCCTTAACCCATCTGGTGCTGCTGCATTAATGGCTTTTAGCTCTGTTAGCGTCGTCACAAACTCAATATTATTAAGGCGATTAGCTCGTCACTCGTAGAATACTTTGTTGAACCTAAAATTTCCCATCTCAACTTAACAATTTTTAATTCGTAATTACTAATGACGTTCTCTACGAGACGCTGTGCGTAGCTTGCTTCTTGTAGAGAACGTCATTACGAATTCGTAATTATTTGTTACACTGAGTCGGTGTTCAGGTTTTACGCAGATCACAAAGCCTGTTCAGACACCTACAAAAGCTATCATAGCTACTGGAGTAGAACGACCAAGTTCTACTCTTTCAAGGTATTATGCAATTTTAAAGCTTATTTAGATTAGCACCACAGACTGACGGTGCCCGAAAATGGCAAAATACGATACGAAACAAATCTTGTTAAATCACATTTCCACCGATTTGTCAATGGCAGCAGAAACTAATGAAAACCATCTACTGATTATTGAAGACGATCAAGGTCGCAAAGAATTTTCTCTGGAGCAACCCGTCTACTCTATCGGTAGAGACCGCGAGTGTAATATCCGTTTGATGTCTCAGTTTGTCTCCCGCCGCCATGCCACATTAGTCAGATTGCCACGAGAACATAATAGTCATAGCTACTATTACCGGATTGTAGATGGCGATGCCAAAGGTAAGGCTAGTTCCAACGGTTTGATGATTAATGGACGTAAGATACCAAACCACGATCTCAGAAATGAAGACGAGATCGTTTTTGGCCCTCAAGTCCGTGCCATTTATTACCTTTTAAAAAACACTCAGCGTTTGGGACAAACGGATTCAAGCGAGTACGACATTACACTAATAAACCCCGGTATGGCCGAGGATTTAGAGGATCTGGGAGATTGAATTATAACTACCAACTACAATTTGACACTCTCACGGCTTAAAGCCGTGGGATTGTCAATTTAATTACCAAAGCTATCCTGCAATACTTTCAATCAAATGCCAATGGCGGCTACTTTCAATAGCCTGCTTGATGAATTCAAACATTTGTCGGCAGTAATTATCTAGTTGGAGAGGTAGTTCTTCATTTTTAATCACAATACTCATCCGGGTTTCTGTTTCAGTAGATTTTGATTTATCAACCAGTACTTCTACTGTGATCAATTTAGGAAAAGGAACATTACCAGGAGTCTGACGAGCGATAATGTAATCGCCCGTGTGGTATTGAATATCCAACTGACAGTCCTGTAGAAGTTCTACAAGTAACGGCAACAGATGGTCACTAGCAACAGAAACAATAAACGAACAGGTATAGCGAGCCATAATAGCCCCACGCCTTGCAACACTCCGTCCATCCTATAATACCGAAGCATCTAAACGGAAAGTCATTCAAAAAGCAAAGTTTTTGAGTTTTGAGATTAGGCATCACCAGATATACATCTGACTTACGCAAAACTACGCGCTGTACGAGCAATTAATGAATAGCCGCTACTTTAGAATCAGGGTTTTGGCTATTATTTGCGTCTGATACAGTTGCATCTGTTCTATCCACAAAGAAAGTGCTGTAGGCTGAAAGTCTGATCAAAAACTTTACAATAAGAGTTTGGCTGAGGTAGAAAATGAATGAAAGTAGCAATTACTGGAGCAACAGGATTTGTCGGTAGTCTTTTGGTACAACGGCTCCACGGAAAAGGTCATAAAATTGTAGTATTAACTCGGAACACCGCTTTTGCTCAAAAGGTTTTTCCATCTGAGGCTTTCCCCAATGTAGAAATTGTTGCCCATACACCAAATACATCTGGTTCTTGGCAAAGTGTCATAGCTAGTTGTGATGGTGTAGTTAATCTGGCAGGAGAACCCATTGGTGAAGGGCGCTGGACACCAGAACGTAAACAAGAAATTCTCAATAGCCGAAAGTTAGGCACACAAAAAATAGTTGAAGCAATAGTCAATGCTAACCCCAAGCCAACTGTGTTAATTAATGCTTCGGCTATTGGCTACTACGGCACCAGTGAAACGGCAAACTTTGATGAAACAAGCCAATCTGGTAACGATTTTCTCGCCCAGGTCTGCCAAGCCTGGGAAGCAGAGGCGACAAAGGTAAAAGATGCTGGTGTACGACTGGTAATTCTGCGTTTTGGGATTGTTCTAGGCAATGGTGGGGCTTTAGGTAAAATGATTCCGCCTTTTAAACTCTTCGCTGGTGGCCCCATTGGCAGTGGTCAGCAGTGGTTTTCATGGATTCACATAGACGATTTAGTTAACTTGATTATGCAAGCTTTAACTAAACCGGAAATAGAAGGCATATACAATGCTACTGCCCCTAACCCAGTCCGAATGGCAGATTTAAGCCAAACTTTGGGACAAGTGATGAATCGCCCTTCTTGGTTGCCCGTTCCGGCTTTTGCGATCGAAGCTCTTTTAGGAGACGGGGCTATAGTAGTTTTAGAAGGTCAGCAAGTCCTTCCTAAGCGCACCGTGGAAACAGGATTTGAGTACAAATATCCTAATTTAGAGTCAGCACTAAGACAAATTCTTGCGTAGGTCAAGGGGAATGGGGAAGAGGCAAGGGAGTAGGGAGCAAGGGAGAATAGTTTTCCCCTCAGCAAGAGCAGCACCCTGCCCCTCTGCCTCTTTTCAATCCCCAATCACTTTATTCTTGACTAGAGAGAAATTTTTTGGAAACCCAACTGATAATACCACTGAGAATTGCACCGCCCATGAGGATGCCGATCGCTGGGTTAAATACGGGTTGCCAAAGTTGATGCCACAAATCTAAACCCAAATTTACTCCCACAGAATCACCGATCGCTGCGATCGCTAACCAAACAAAGCCAAACAAAACCAAAAAAACATCTGCGACTAAAACTGTGTTTAGCCAATTTAACAATTTATCTTTCATCTACCCTGTTGTCTAATTGCCCAAAATTTTATGACTGCTAACTAAGTTACGGATAAGTTAGAAGTTAGAGTTCTCGACTTGAATTTAACTCCTCACTCCTGTAGAGACGCGATTAATCGCATCTCTACTCTTAACTTCTCACTCCTCCAACAGCCAATTTTTGACTTTTGTTAAACTTTGCCAATCTGGTTTTCTAGTTAAACCGTCTTCGATACTGCTTTTTATTTCATCGCGCCATTCTTCATTGACAAAAATTAGCTGCTGTGCAATGTCAATATGTTCTCGTAAACCTTTTTGACCTGTTTCCAGCATTGCTAAGGCGAGATTGACCCTAGCCTGTGGGTCTTGTGGATTTAACTTGACAGCCTTCTGTGCAGCTTTGTAAGCCAAGTTGGGCTTGTTATCGAGTAGATACAACCACGCCAAACAGATCCAAGCAGCACTTGTTTTAGGAGCGCGATCGCACACTTCTTTAAATACAGGGATTAAAGAATCTACTGCCTCTCCTGCTTTATAGCGTTCTAAGCCTGTATCAAACAGGGATTCAACTGTTTGAGTCATAGTAAGTTTGTCAATAATCATTAGTTAATAGTCATTAGCCATGATTCAATAGTCATAGGCCAATAGTCAAGAGTTAGAAAACCTTGACTCTTGACTATTGAGGGCGAGTTCAATCAATTTTGGAAAACCTCGCACGCGATCGGCTCCTCTTGGCTAAACCCCAAATGACTTGCCACAACCGCAAGTTTGGTTGGCATTAGGGTTAGTAAATTGAAAGCCACCGCCAATCATGGCATCGCTGTAATCGAGCATTAAACCGTAGAGATATAAGAGACTCTTGCGATCGCTGACAATTTTGAAGCCATCATAGTCAAAAACTTCATCCTGCGGGGTGATCTTGCTAGTGTCTTCAAAGTCCATCATGTAAGACATCCCAGAACAGCCACCCTGACGGACTCCTACCCGTAAGCAGAAGTCTGTGCCTTGCTTGTCCCGGAGGGATTTTACCTGGTGCAATGCGGCTTCGCTCAACAGAATTCCGCGTTGTTGAGACTGAATTGCTTGTGTCATCTGCTTTTTTCACTCCTTAATTAGTCTAAGCTTTACCCGATATCGGCTTGTTAATGCCTCTGGGTTTCCCTTGGTGTTTTTGTATTCATTCTAGCGGCTTAGATGTCGTTAGATGCCAAATTGTAAACACTCCGTTAAAAGCAGCCAAAGGTTTTTATTCTAGAATTGAGAGACTCAGTGTGTTTAGAGATTCGGTATTTTTGGAGTTCAAGCATGGCTTGTCTGAGAAGCAACTATCTTTCAGGTGCAGCCATAAAAACCTAATCCGAGGCTAGCTATCCCCCAAAGTTTACTTTCAAATTGCTTCTTTTGATTAACTTACTCTATGACAAGTTTTAATCGCTCTACCAGTCGTCGGTTGAAGAAATTAACTCAAATTCCTTCTGTATGGGAGGGCGATCGCCGTCCGTTGTCATCACCAAACCAGCACTCAGACTCTGAGGAAAAGGGAGAATGCATTCTTTGGGTAGATTACTCCCAAGGTGTTGTCCGAGGAATGGACGTGGTAGCCTCAGATGTTGGCCCAGAAGCAATCGTTCGTACCTTAATGCGAGCAATGGAGCATCCCCACAGTCCGGCAAGACCTGCTAGACCCCAAAGAATTGTAGTCAAAGACCGCGAGATCCAATTTTACCTGCGGGGAGTGCTGCAAGATTTGGATATCGCCATTGACTACGCACCAGAACTGCCTTTAATTGACGAACTATTTCGCGGGTTCGCTGACATCCTCGATAGTCAAACCCCTGACTTACCCCCACAGTATGCACAAATCTTGCGAGAAAAAGCATTTGCAATTTGGCAAGCAGCACCTTGGGAATTTTTGGAAGAACAGCAAATTTTGTCAATCGAGATTAATAAGTGGGATGTTGGCACACTCTACGCCTCAGTCATGGGAATGCTGGGAATGGAGTATGGAATTTTGTTTTATCGCTCAGAAGACTCTTTAAAACAGTTTCGCACCGCAGTTTTACAAGATGAAGACTCAACAGAGCATCTAGAAGAAGCGTTTCTCAAGCAAGATTGCCTGTTTCTTACCTTTGAGAGTGCTGATGAAGACGAAGATGAAGACGATGACGAAGAAAGTGATTTGGCGGATCTGCCATTATCAGAAATTGATCCCACTTTCGGTAATATCCACCCCTTAGAAGGACTGCGGTCTGTTTTGTATGACGAAGAAGCGCTGGTAATCTTCGTTGCGATCGAAAGCCTAATCCGCTTTATTCGCGATCATCGCCGCCAACTTCATGAGGACATCTTTCCTACCCTCAGCCGTCGTTATCGCATCTCTCTGCCGCAGTCGGAAGAATCAACTAAATCTGTGGCTGTGACAGTCTCTACCATGCCGCAGTTAGCAGCAGAATTAGAGGAAATGGCAGGTTTTGGTGACGATGATCAGGAAATTGATAACCTTAACTCCTCAAATTTCCAATCATTGCAAGATGACTTGATACCGGAAGACTCCTTTCTCAGCTTAGGCGTAGTGTCCTGGGAAATGTTGGATCACCTCCGTAAGGGGGTAATCTACCATAAGGCTGGTGAAATTAAACAAGTGGGTGACGGTTTGCCGGTGATTTTAATTCAAACTTCCCGCCCCAAGGCTAAAACTGTAATTGAAAGAATTGAAGCAGCAGGCGGGCTGAGAGCAATTTGCTTTAATCCAGGTGCCGATCCTTTCGATGGCGATCGCTACGATCTGGGTTTATTGCAAACTCAAAATGGTGAATTGTTCCTATTTGGTGAATTTTTAGATGAAGATCCTATTCATGTAGAAGCTCGAAAAAAATGGAATCAGAGGTGTAAAAATACTAAAGGCTACTGTGGCTTAATCATTGCTAAAGGACTAACAGGAGCTTCCCGTGGCAATCCTCAGTTACGAGACATGATGGCTTTGTTTGAAACGCGATCGGTTTCACCAAAAGATTTAGGTATTGGCACTCTCCAACTCATGCCCCAATTCAAATTGGAATAGTTGCATTCATAGCTGTAATCTGACATTCAGGATTACGGCTATAAGAAATTAAGTTGAGATATATTTGATTCGCGTATTAACCAGATTCAGCGCTGAGAATTTAGGGGCATTACTGACTACTAAGTAAACTACAGAATACTTAGGTTTGATGCACCTGTTACGGCAAGGCGGAAATTTATCTAACTTTGAAAAGAGGATTAATTTTTCTCCAAGTCTTGTTAATTGAGGTGTTAGTTGTATTTCTGCGAAGGTTTACTAGTAAATATCCCAGGATGACAGCTAACTTTACTTAAATTTCATGAAGTATCTATATTCTCATGGTTTTTCAGTAATTTTATTTGGATATTTATCAGTATAAATAAGTACAAACTACTATTTAATTATTTACCAAGTTGAGTTTAATCAAATTTAGCCGACGCACTTCAATCTCAGAATCTTTTTTTTACAACTTTTTGAGCTTAAAAAGTTGTTCTGTATCAATATCATTAAGCAAAAGCTCATATTTATCTCTTTTTCTTTGTAATTTTTTTATAAAGTGTAAATATGAGTTGTTTTAGTGCCTAAATAAAGTTTATTTAAAGCCCATAAATCATGGCTATAATGAATACACTCAACAAAAATATTGAAGTAAAAAATTGCTTTTATGCTTAGATTTACTAATCAATAGGGGTTTTAATGCAAGACTTTTTTAGCTGTATTTTTTCTCTTAGCTTAGATATTAATAAGCACATTTTTTAGCGTATTAATTGGCTAAAAATAATTTTCGTAACCTCGAAATACGTGAATGCAAGGAATTGAAACAATACTGACTTTAAAACAAATTATATCGCTAGGGGGAAGAGAAAAAATATCTAGGATTTCATCATATATTTCGGGGGACTTAGTGTAAAAACATGAAACAAAAGTAAAATATTATTATCGGCGACAGTCAAGTAACATCACGTCAATTCTTGGTTAATTTTTCTGAGTGAAATTACAGGTAATTCTGTTAAAATTTACCAAAATATTTGGTTTTTTATACCCAGTGAGCTGAATCTTATACCTTTGTTTATGACTACAACATTAGCACGGTGAAGTAATCAGTTTAATTGCAGTGAGCCAAAAGCCTTAACTATTTAAGTCGCTCTTAGCTTATTGATTACAGCAATGGATACAGATGGATGTTTGCTCTAGAGCTATCGCTTATTTGCCTACTTTTAAGTGATTATTTCCGAACTGTATATCTCACCTGAAGCCGCCTGTAAGACACAATTTCAGCCTGACAATGATTCTAAAGCTTTATTTTCATCTGTTATACCAGATGTTCTCACCAAGTGGGTTTGGCAAACTTGGTTAAGATATATGGTCAAATTATTTCGATAGAGAATAATTTTGTAAATCTTGATTGAGTCAACATTTGGTATCTCAAATTCATTTATAGAAGTTCATTGCCAGGCTTTACTGATGCTGTTAGTAGGATTATCCTCCTCAGAAGGAACTATGTGCTGTTTTTGCTGTCAAAATAGTAACAAATAAAGTGTAGTTTTTTGATTTCTTTAGAAAATTATGAATCCTTTGACAAAACGACAATTTTTAATATTAATGGTATTACTTGTTTCCTGAGACAAATTCTGATAATCTTATCGGTTCCCTCTTTAATTTAGACTCTTTCGACAATCTAGATATACAGCAGATAGCATGATAATGACAAATAAAAAATGGGCCGTTAAACGCATAACAGTTAATCTCGCAACGCAGGAAGCGGAAAAACTAGAAAAATATTGCCAACAAACAGGTAGACCCGCAACCGATGTGATTCGCGAACTGATTAGAAGTTTGCCTGTCTCCGACGATGGCAAAGATGTAAACAAGTAAGACTATACTTTCACTACTTACTAGATAACTGCTTTGCCACCAACAAAATAGCTCTGATACTTTTTTGGGTGCGCCGCAATGGACAATAATTTGTCTAGCTGATACAGGCGCGTTTTGCTCGCGTCTGGTCAATTACGGGGACTAAAAGAAGTAATTAAAGAGGTTTTAGTATCGACATTGCTTGCCTTAATATGCTGGTAGAGTTGATATTAAGTAGCAAATTCCGACACCAACCCAGTTACAATCTGTAAAGAAACTGAAAAGGAACGACGGAATGCGTGTTGCAATCGTAGGTGCGGGACTTGCTGGACTAGCAACCGCAGTGGATCTAGCTGATGCTGGTTGTGAAATAGAGATTTTTGAGTCTCGTCCGTTTGTGGGTGGTAAAGTCGGCAGTTGGGTTGATGGAGATGGCAACCATCTAGAAATGGGGTTGCATGTATTTTTCGGGTGCTACTACCAACTATTTGACTTGATGAAGAAAGTGGGGGTGTTAGAGAACTTACGCCTCAAGGAACATACCCACACTTTTATTAATAAAGGGGGGCGCACTGGTGGTTTGGATTTTCGCTTCTTTACAGGTGCGCCTTTCAATGGCTTAAAGGCATTTTTCACGACTTCCCAACTATCGTTGCAGGATAAATTGCAAAATGCGATCGCTTTGGGTACTAGTCCCATAGTTCGCGGATTGGTAGACTTTAACGGGGCGATGAAAACCATCCGCAACTTGGATAAAATTAGCTTTGCCGATTGGTTTCGCAGTCATGGTGGCAGTAATGGCAGCATTAAGCGGTTATGGAACCCCATTGCTTACGCATTGGGATTTATTGATTGCGAAAATATGTCTGCCCGATGTATGTTAACCATATTCCAGTTATTTGCAGTCAGAACTGAAGCTTCAGTTTTGCGAATGTTGGAAGGTTCTCCAGCTGAATATTTGCACAAGCCCATTCTGGAATATTTAGAAGCCAGAGGCACTAAAGTTTATACGCGTCGGCAAGTGCGAGAAATTCAGTTTATAGAGTCAAACGAACAAACCCGTGTCACTGGTATAGCAGTTGCCCAAGGTGATGCAGTCGAAACTATTACTGCTGATGCTTACGTTTTTGCCTGTGATGTTCCAGGAATTCAACGTATCCTACCCCAGCAATGGCGTAAGTGGTCAGAATTTGACAATATTTACAAACTGGATGCAGTACCAGTGGCTACAGTGCAGTTACGCTTCGATGGTTGGGTAACAGAACTCAACGATGGAGAGCAACGTAAACAGCTAAATCATGCGGCTGGAATCGATAATTTACTCTACACAGCCGATGCTGATTTTTCGTGTTTTGCTGATTTAGCGTTGACTAGCCCTGCTGATTATTATCGCCCAGGACAGGGATCTTTGTTACAACTAGTGCTGACACCGGGAGATCCGTTTATTGCACAGAGTAATGAAGCGATCGCACAGCATGTCCTCAAGCAAGTCCATGAACTGTTTCCCTCGTCGCGGGAGCTAAATATGACTTGGTATAGTGTAGTAAAACTTGCTCAGTCTCTCTACCGAGAAGCGCCAGGGATGGATGCGTATCGTCCCAACCAAAAAACACCAGTAGATAATTTCTTCCTTGCAGGGAGTTATACTCAGCAAGATTATATTGACAGCATGGAAGGTGCTACTATTTCTGGACGGCGGGCGGCAAAAGTGATTTTGGAGAGTTTGAAGAGATAACGTAGACACGCAGCAGCTTGCCGCAGGCTACCGCCAAGGACGCATACTCCTAGGTCGAAGCAAGCTACGCGTAGCGTCTCGTAGAGAAGAACGCAAAGGAAGAAGAAAAATGTCAGATTGGTTAGAGCATACTGTACAGGTAGAAGTAGAGGCTCCCATAGATTTAGTATGGAGCCTCTGGTCTGATTTGGAGCAAATGCCCCGGTGGATGAAGTGGATTGATTCGGTAAAAATTCCGCCAGATAATCCAGATATATCTCTTTGGAAATTAAAGACCGGCAGTCTAGAATTTAATTGGCAATCCCGAATTCTGAAAGTTATTCCCAACCAAATTATCCAGTGGGAATCTATTGATGGTTTGCCTAATCAAGGAGCGATTCGCTTTTACGATCGCCACAATAGTAGCATTGTCAAAATGAGTATTTCCTATGCTATCCCCGGCATTATTGGCAAAATTATGGATAACTTGTTTTTGGGACGGATAGTTGAATCGACGATTCAAGCTGATTTGGAAAGGTTTAAAGAATATGCGCTGAATGTTAAATAAAGCTAATTGATATTGTTCAGCACTAGTTACCACTTACTCAATTGCGTTAAGGTACTCTACTTACTGTTGGTTCTGGAAGTGGATCACCTACAGCTTCGTAAGCAATAATTAGAGACTCTAAAGCTTCAATTCCATTTGCCACAGCTAACTCATAAGTACCCCCATGAGTCCGCCAACGTTGTCCTGGAAAATCAGGAAATCCGACTAAGAAGCAATCATCTTCATCAGACCATTGAATAATCATTTGGTACTTAAGCTTACTCATTTTGTTTCTTTTCCTCTACTTCCTTATTTGAACTTAGAGGGTTAAAAACTACCAAGTAGGATCGCTAAACAAATTAATTGTCAATTCCTCGCGTGGCGGTACTCCTGTAATACAAGCGCGGATGATCTCTCCATCCTCTAATTCGACGGTGCAAGCATGACAAGACCCCATAAGACAACCAGTGGGAATAAGTACTCCAGCCCGGTCTGCTACATCCAAAATGGCTTCTCCCACTTCGGCATCTACTGTCACATCATCTGGTAAAAAGTGGACACGAACAATCATGAATCTTACACTTTTGATTTGAAATTGATTCGTAAGGGTTGTTATTTGTCATTTGCCTTTTGTCTTTACAAATGACAAATAACCATCTTAACGAAAAAAAGTGCAATTTCTTTTATGCAACTTATATCAAATTTGAAACATGATGTGAGAGATGAATTCACTACACCTAGATTTAGAAAGCTATTCTCAATCCAAAATCTAAAATTAAAAATGGTATCAGTTCTAAGACAAAAATGGAGTTAAGTCTAAATGGCTTTCTACTTCAGTGGCTAAAGAGTCTAAAATCTGCTCTCGCTGTTCTCGGTAGTTAGCAACACCGGTAGGCAAAGATTTTAAACCGCGCTGTTGACGGAGGCGATTTAACCAAGCGCGTCGCCAAGGGCCGTTATCAAAAAGCCCGTGGAGGTAACTTCCCCACACTGATTGACAACTATCCACTAATCCTAAATTAATATCGTCAAATAGGGCATGGTAGGATTGAGGATCTATTCCTTGCTGCTCGATGCGCGATCGCCCTTGGTGAATTTCAAAGCCATTGACTGGTAAGCCCTGCTGTGGATAATTTGAGCTAACTTGGCGCTGGCGGGCGATTTTTTGTCCGGTAATTACGGTTCTAATTGGTAAAAGATTTAACCCTTGAAATCTGCCAGCTTGTCCTTCTATCCCTTCGGGATCGGCGATAATTTGACCGAGCATTTGATAGCCACCGCAGATACCTAAAACGGTTCCACCAGAAGCAGCATAGTGTTGAATAGCTTCTGCCATACCGCTTTTTTGCAGCAGCAGTAAATCAGCAATTGTAGTCTTTGTACCTGGGATAATTACGGCATCAGGATGTCCTAAATCTTGCTTAGGACTTAAGTATTTTACTGAAACTGTGCTTTCTGATTCTAGTGGGTCAAAGTCGGTGAAATTGGCAATTCTGGGTAAGCGGATGACGGCAATGTTGAGGTCTGTTTGGGCTTTACTTGACGACGATTGACGCTCTAGCAAATCTAGGGAGTCTTCGGTCGAAAACACATCTTGCAAGTAGGGTATAACACCAACAACAGGAATACCCGTGCGTTCTTCTAACCATTTTATTCCCGAATCTAAGAGCGATCGCTGTCCTCGAAATTTGTTAATTACTACACCCTTAATTAGAGCGCGTTCATCTGGTTCCAATAACTCTAAGGTTCCTATCACATGGGCAAAAGCACCACCCCGATCAATATCAACTACTAACATCGTTGGTGCATTCAAATATTTTGCCACCCGCATATTAGTTAAATCGCGGTGTTTGAGGTTAATCTCTGCTGGACTACCGGCACCTTCACAAACTAGTAAGTCAAATTCTGTTCCTAAATGCTGTAGCGATTCTTCAATTGTCCGCCACCCCAGTTCAAAATATTGCTCGTAGTAATCTGAGGCACTTACTTTCCCTACAGACCTACCTTTGATAATTACTTGGGAAGTCATATCCCCTTGAGGTTTGAGTAAAATTGGGTTCATTTCTACCCAAGGCACAACTCCCGCAGCCCAAGCTTGCACTGCTTGGGCATAGCCAATTTCTCCACCACTGGCAGTAACATAAGCATTTAAAGCCATATTTTGACCTTTAAAGGGAGCCACCCGCCAGCCACGCCGCGACAGAATGCGACAAATAGCTGTAGTTAAAAGTGATTTCCCTGCATGGGATGTTGTCCCCACCACCATAATTGATTTCATAGTTGCTATTAGTTAGTTTTTCAAGATACAGAGTGAATTTTTAGAAACGAACAATAAGCGAGCAAGGAGAGATGAGGGAGTAGGGGAAGAAATAATACAC
Source organism: Nostoc sp. ATCC 53789 (assembly GCF_009873495.1). Lineage (GTDB taxonomy): Bacteria > Cyanobacteriota > Cyanobacteriia > Cyanobacteriales > Nostocaceae > Nostoc > Nostoc muscorum_A. The sequence goes on from NZ_CP046703.1 coordinate 771,943, forward strand.
CATACCCCACACCCACCATTAGCATCACAAATTTCAATTAGATGATTACGGTAAAGACTTCATGAATAAATGTGATGTTTCCGTATATATTATTCCCTTTGATTGCCTAATGCTAACCCTTTGGTTTTTTATTCTAAAAGGGTATCCGTAACCAACGAATCACAGCATCGAATAAACGATCGCGCCATGAAGGTGTCCGCCAGTTTTTTCCGTGGTATTGTTCCACCAACTGGCGACCCAAGGGAGTGAGGCGAAAACTATCCGTAATTCCCTGTCCATCGACTTCTCGCCGCAATACACCCACTTGGATTAGCCAGCCCAAGGCGTTATCACAGGCTAATTCTGATAAAGGGCGCTTAGTATAGCCCTGTTTGAGTCCATTTTCCAAAGCGATCGCAGTTACTGAAACACTCTGATGTCCCATGACTTCAAATAAAGATAAATTGAAGGGCGAACACACTAGCGATCGCTCGGCTCTTTCTACTGTGCTTTGAGGATAGACAAAAATATTTGGGTTTTGGGAATCAGCAGCAGCCATTTTGTAGGGGGAGAAATTTTTCTTCTTAAAAAGATTAATTCAAGAATATATTTTTTCTTGTACTATATACCTCATTTAACCAAAATTAGTTACCTGAAGTATAGTTATGCTATTTTTTAGTAATTATATTTAATGATTATAAATTAATGTAAAATTTCAAGTGCATCAACAATCTGAAACAGGAAAGGTTAATTATGCCTCTAGCAGTTGGTACGGATGCACCTGCATTTACCGCCAAAGATACAAACGGCAACACAATCTCGTTATCTAATTTGAGGGGAAAGACAGTTGTTTTGTATTTTTACCCCAAAGATGACACGCCAGGCTGCACCAAACAAGCCTGTAGTTTTCGAGATGCCCAGGCTCAATATCAAGGTAAAGATATTGTAATCTTGGGAGTCAGTGCAGATGATGAAGTCTCCCATCAGGCATTCACCCAAAAATATAATTTGAATTTTCCTCTCTTGGCTGACAGCGACAAATCCCTCATCAAAGCTTTCGATGTGGATGGTGGTGGTTATGCCAAGCGCGTCACCTACGTAATTGACCCCAACGGCAAAATTACCCATGTTGACACTAGCGTAAATACCACCACCCATGCTAGCGATGTTTTGGCTGTGCTTGGGCTGTAGTTTTTTACCTGATAACTAAGGATTTTTTAAATAGTCTCAGCCCCGAGCCTCTAGAGGCTTGGGGTTCTTTGCTTGAATTCAGTTACCTGATTGTGGTGTAACCGATGGCGGCGTAGCTGATGGTAGTGTAAACGATGGCAAACTGGGACTTGCTTGCTGTTGTTCACCTCGAATTAGTTTTTGTTGCCTTGCTTTAAAGGCTGCTGCGGCTGAGTCTAGTTGTTCGTTCTGTTGGTCAGAATTCCAGTTGAGAGTCCCAAAATTTGCCCGATGAATCAGGTCAAACATATTGAAATTATCTGCGTTTGTCCGGGAAAATGGATCGGTATTTTGGTCTGTTGTACTATTACTGGGAAAAGCATCGGCTGGGCTGCTGACTTGAGCCGAACTGGGTTGAGCCATGAGCAAGGAAGCAAAGCTAATGCCTGCCACGGTAGCGACAATGAGCCTAGGAATTTGTAAAAATGGTTTTTTCATGGGATTTTGACTCTAAAATTGCTCTATTTTATCTCTTTAAGCAAGAGTCCGCCGTAGTTGGGGTTGAATGCTCAGTAAGGCAACAACGGCAAAGCCAAACAATACCAGCAATGCTCCCCCAAAGGTAACATCACCCCAAGGAGCCTGCATAACGACACTACTTAGTCCCCAACTACTGTGGAGATACAGATAGCGAATGGGTTCGATCGCATAGCTAAGAGGATTCAGGGTAGCGATAACCTGTAACCACTGAGGCATAAACGATAGAGGAGCTAAAGCAGTACTAGCGAACAATAATGGTAGATTAGTGACAAAAATCACTGCAATCAGTTCAATGTGTCCGGGTAGGGCGAAAGCTAAACCGAGGGAGATGGCTGTTACGCCTAAAGCTAATAAGAGGACAATGAGAGCGATCGCACTTAAACCGACTGCATCGGGTAGTCCAGCGCCCAAAAATGCCGCCGCCGCTACAATCACGGCTGCTTGCAGCAAACTTTGGCTGATGATAAAGATTGCCGAAGCAAAGACAATGGAAAACCGTGATGCTAACGGTGCTACCAGCAAACGATTCAAAAAGCCGAACTCGCGGTCAAACATTACGGGTAAACCAGCATTCAGCGCCCCAGCAAAGGCTGTAAACACAATTATGCCGGCAGCTAAAAATTGTCCGTAATTTGTTGTTGTATTGCCAAATATACCCTTGGGAGCATTTTGGAACAAAGCACCAAAAAGTATCAGCCACATGACTGGCTGAATAATTCCGGCAACCAAAGATGAGGGACGGCGTTGCAACTGAATAAACAAGCGACGAGTTAAAGCCAACGTCTCTTGTACTAATTCACCGAAAAAGCTAGGTGCAGCATTAACATCTGCTGGTGGCGATGCTAGTGACTGCCAATTGATATCAGATTTAGGAGTAACGCTCATAGAAATTTTGGATTTTGGATTTTGAATTTTAGATTGGGGATTGGGATTAGGGGAGAGGTGACAGGTGACAGGCAATAATCTGTACCCTGTAACCTGTCACCTATTCCCTTCTTCACTCCCTATGCCCTATCTCATAAGCTGCTTTTTCTCAGCTTTGGGATCGCGAGTGGCAACGGCTGCCAGTTCTGCATCCATTAGGGTGCGTCCTGTAGCGGCGAGATAAACGTCATCGAGGCTGGGGCGAGATTGGGCAATACCAAATATGGGCAAGCCAGCAGTATTCAGCGCTTGCTGTATGTTAATGAGAACATCGTTTTGAGGTGTCACCACTAAGTTTAGGGAATTACCTTGAGCGCTGTTGATAATGACTTCTTGCACAAAGGGCAAAGGTTGCAAGAGGTTTTTCGCTTTTTCTGCTTCCTCGCTGGGGGAAAACTCTCGGATTCGCAAGGTGATGCGATCGCCCCCGACTTGATCTTTTAATTGTGAAGGTGTCCCAGAGGCAATTACCACGCCCCGATCTATAATTGCCACGCGATCGGCTAAAGCGTCAATTTCTTCTAGGTAATGGCTGGTAATTACTACCGTCGTCCCAGAGGCGCGTAATTTTCGCAGGAAATCCCATACTACAAAGCGGGTTTCTATATCAAGTCCTACAGTTGGCTCATCCAATACCAGAACATCTGGTGCATGGAGCAACCCAGCAGCCAAGTCTAGACGCTTGCGTAAACCGCCAGAATAGGTTCCTGTCTTTTTATTGGCGTATTCTTGCAAACCGAGTAAATCTAATACTGTCTCAATGCGCTGTTTGGCTACTGCGCGTGGAAGGTGATAAAGTGCTGCTTGCAATTGCAGCAGTTCTTTTCCAGTTAGCACCTTATCTATAGCTACTTCCTGAGCAACATAGCCTAGTCGTTGCCTTGCCACCCTCGGATTATCTAACACAGAGATGCCAGATACTTCGATTTTGCCAGCATCCGGTGTGGTCAGCGTACACAAGGCACGCAAGGTAGTAGTTTTCCCAGCACCGTTGGGGCCAAGTAAACCAAAGATTTCTCCCGGCTCTACCTGAAATGAAACATCCTGGACGGCAACCACTGTACCGTAACGTTTTTGCAGATTCTGAATTAAAACGGCGGGAGCCATGACAGCTTTTCCCCAACTATACAAATCTCAATAAAGTCTATCCTTATTGTAGAAGGTAGGGAGCAAGGAAATAACAGATGAGCGAAAATCTCTAAACAAGTTCGCGTCATGCGCTATGCTGTCAAAAACTTCTGATTATTTCAGAAAAGTTGCTTGATTGCGTTTGTGGCGAATTAACATTAGGACGTTATTTCACAACTTTCAAAGTTTTGAGGCTAGAGTCATTGCAACCACTGATAAATCCCCCCATTGCTTGGATTTGTTGCAGGTAATCAAGGACGGGTTTGGTGATGATTTCTCCCGGCATTAACACAGGAATTCCTGGGGGATAGGGACAGATAATTTCGGCACAGATGCGATCGCTTGTTTGTGCTAAAGGCAATGCTTCACTAACAGCAAAAAAGGCTTCACGGGGAGAAAAATGTAAAGTATATTCCTGTGTAGTTAAAAGATTTTGCCCATTAGGATTTGTAACAGTCAAGTTGGTTCGACGATATTCTTTAGCAAGAGTGGTAAAACCTTGCACTAATTGCTTGATATCGGCTGGAGTGTTGCCCAAACTAATGATAAAGGTGATATGTTGCAGTGAAGCGAATTCAGCAGTGACAGCAAATTTTTCATCTAGAATTTCATCTGCTTCAAATCCGGTTAAGCCTAAACCAGAAACAGTGACAGTTAAGCGTGTTTCGTCTAAAGCCACAAAGTCGGGAGATCCCCCCAACCCCCCTTGATAAGGGGGGCTAAGAATCTGTAAGACAGATAATCCAGGAATTTGACTGATTTTTGTTCTAGCTTCATTAGCAAGTTGCAGTGTGCGAGACATCAGTATTTTGCCGTGGAGTGCCATTTGCTGACGTGCTGCATCTAAAGAAGCTAAAAGTAAATAACTAGGACTGGTAGATTGTACAAGTTGTAAAGCTTTATTGATGCGATCGCAATCTATCCTATTACCTTGGATATGCAGCATTGATGCCTGTGTCATTGCACCAAGTACTTTATGGATGGATTGTACAGTTAAATCTGCACCTGCGGCTAAAGCTGGAGTGGGTAATTTGGGATGAAAGGCAAAGTGTGCGCCGTGTGCCTCATCTACGAGTAAAGGAATATTGTATTGATGTGTAATATTGGCGATCGCACTCAAATTTCCACAAACGCCGTAATATGTTGGATAAACTGTCAAAACTGCTTTAGCATCGGGATGTTGTTGGAGTGCAGATTCTACAGCATTGGGCGTGATGCTGTGGGCAATATCTAAAACTGGGTCGTATTCAGGATTGAGAAAAATTGGTATTGCACCAGAGAGAATTAAACCAGCGATCGCAGAAGAATGCACGTTGCGAGGCAAAATGATTTTATCGCCTGTACCACAGGTAGCGAGAATTGCTGCTTCAATCCCACAGGTAGAACCGTTGACAAGAAACCATGTTTGCGAAGCGCCAAAAGCTTGTGCTGCTAGTTGTTGCGCTGCTTGAATAACGCCTTGGGGTGCAAAGAGATTATCTAAATCTGCTAATTCGGTTAAATCAGCGCGAAATACAGCCTTACCAAGTAAATCAGCCAAGGGTTGAGAAATTCCCTTACCTAGTTTATGTCCTGGGGTGTAAAAAGGTGCATGAGGTCTTGCTGCATTGGCTTTTAACGCATCTAATAATGGTGTTTGGTTTTGATTGAGCATTTTGGAGACACAAACCGCAAGGACACAAAGGAAACAGCACAATATTCAAGTAGAGTTTAATCTTATATAGAAATCCGCTTTGATTTTTAAACTTACTTGCGTGGGAAGGCAAGAGGCAATAGGCAATAGGAAAGAAGGCTTTTTGAGTTGTACGAGGTTTTTCAAAAATCAAATATGAGTTTTAGCCCCCTTTTTAAGGCAGGGCTGTTTCATTCGATCTCTTAGGGATTTTGTCAAGAGTATGAGTCAGAAATTTGCTTGAGTGGGAAAAAGAAAAACTACCACTTCAACCAGCAAATTTAAGTGCGAATACCATTTTCTTGCCCAATCAGATTTTTTAGTCACTTGGTTTTTTTACTTGAAACGCTTGTAAATCAGCGCCTTTTAGGGAATGAAACAGCCCTGCTTTTTAAGGGGGTTGGGGGATCTCTTCTGCGTAAGTCCTAAGAATGTTATGCTTGCGTTGAAATCCGTAATGTTTTGTGTGGCTGACTAGATGAGACCTTATCATCAAATCCCAATTTTCGAGTCTGGTGAACCGCTAATTGAGATTCCTTTAGAATTGTTTGCGGTGGAATCTCCTCATCCTTATGAAAAATTAGGTGCGCCCTATGGCGAACACTCTCCTTATTATCTTCGTCAAAGCGTTATTAAAAATTTGAGGCAAGCGCAAAATTATCTTGAAGTGTTGCATCCTAACTGGCGGATTCAAATCTTTGATGCTTATCGCCCGATCTCAGTTCAGCAGTTTATGGTAGATTACAGCTTCACTCAAGCAGTGCAGGATAGGGGATTAACTAACGTGGAGTTATCCCCAAACCAACGTCAAGAAGTTTGGGAAGCGGTTTATGCAATTTGGGCTGCACCAAGTTTGGATGAAAAAACTCCGCCTCCTCACAGTACAGGTGCGGCGGTGGATGTGACTTTAGTAGATGATATTGGGCAAATAGTAAATATGGGTTCGCCGATTGATGAAATGTCACAGCGATCGCATCCCGATTATTATGCCAATAATGACAACCCAGAAGCACAAAAGTATCATGCTTACCGCCAGCTATTGCAAGATGTAATGTTAAAAGCAGGGTTTCAACGCAATCCCAGAGAGTGGTGGCATTTTTCTGTTGGCGATCAAATGTGGGCTTGGCTGAATAATCAATCCAATCCAGCCAATCCTGTCACAGCACGTTATGGCCGTATTGCATAGATGTGTTATCACAAAAGAATTCAGGAGTCAGAATTCAGAATACCCTTTCAGGGAAGCAAGCTACAGAATTGAATCGGAGTCTGACTGGCGGACTTACTCACATCTAACGCTGAATAAATGGTGAAACTAAATACTAAATCTTTCTTGCGGAATCCATAAGCAATAAATAAGCGTTCATCCCACACTTTCTTCTTCTGACTACTGAATTAAGACTACTGAATACTTCTTCAAGCATCTTGAGGATTTAACTCTTTTAACTCGTCGGTGGTGTAAGTACCAATGGGAGTCCAAATTAAATAGGGAAGGAGTAACAGTGCCGCCATTAGAGAAATCGGCAAAACGCAAATTGCGAGGACAACGCCTGAAATCAAACCAACTAGCCCAAGAATTTCCCCAGCTTTGAGACTGCGAAACCTCAGCATTATAGGTATGTAGGCAACGGTGATAATTTCCACCAAAAGGTACAAAGCCATTATTAACCAAGTAATTGGGCTTCCGGGATTTTTTTCCCAGACAATATAAGCTGAAGCTGCACCGCAAATAAAAATCACAGTCCAGATGAGTGGAATCAGTGGTTCAAAAACTAGCCAGCGAGGGCGACTTAACAGTGCAAACCATTTAACATCACGTGGCGTAATCAAGAAACTACCAAGGGCGATGAAAAAAGTTACAGCCCCAATTATTAGCCAAGATGGAATCATAATGACCTCAAGCTTTGTGTATTTTGTCAAGTTATATACTGCAAGTTTGACAATTTAGGGCATAGCTTTAATCATTCGTTGGTGCGAATTTTAGGCATCTTGAGGATTGAGACTGATCATCTGCCAAGTGGTATAAGTACCAATGGGACTCCACAGCAAATAAGGAACTAGTAGCAATGCTGCCCAACCAGAAATACCTAAGATCGCAAGTATCAATAAAGCACTAATGATAAAACCTGTGCCTCCAAGAACTGTACCCACTTTCAGACTGCGAAGCCTAAACATTACAGGCGTATAAGCGATAGTAATTATTTCTAACAGCAGATATAAACCCATGATTAACCAGGTTGAGGTGCTTCCTGGATCTTTTTCCCAGATAATATAAGCCGACCAAGCACCGCAAATAAATATTACAGTCCAGATAATTGGAATCGCGCCCTCAAAAGTTAGCCATCTTGGTCGTTGTAAGCGCTTGAACCATTGGCGATCGCTAGGCGTAATCACGTTAGCGGCTAAAGCAACCAAGAAAGCCACGCCCCCAATCACCATCCAAGATTTAATCATGCCCGTTAGTCCTTTAAAAGCGCTATCTATCGCTTAATATCACTCTTTATAGTGTAATTTTGTCAATTTAATTGCTAATTATTCATCGTCCCTGAGTTTGAAACCTTGACATCGTTTGGCAGGACTTTAAATTATAAGCATTACGAAGAGGCAGAAGGGAAAGAGGTAATTTTTCTCCCCCTTGGTCCCCAATACTGCTCGGGTAAAGCATTTTTAACTCGGAATCGGGTTTGGGGAAAAGGTTAAAGGGCAATACGGTTCAGTTAAGGCTAAAACTCTGTTACCAAAGTCGTTTTTTTAACGAACCGCCTTCTCTACGAGAGGCTTCCGCCAACGCGCAGCGTCTCGTAGAGAAGGCGCAGAGAACGCAGAGAGAAGAAAGAGATGGTTAACTGAACTGTATTGGGTTAAAGGGTAAGGGTTAAGGGTTTTTTCTTTCCCTTTTCCCTTTCCCCTTTCCCCTTTTCCCCTTAACCGAGAAGTATTGGGCCCCTGCCTTATTTATTCCCCAGGATGTTGTGATTATGTCTAAAGATGGGGGTATGGCGCGAACTGGGGCAATATTCTTGGCAGTAGGAAATTAAGGTAATTTTTATGCAAACAGAATCAGAAGTGCGATCGCTACCAGCAGAAACTAGAGGAATTGGTAATACTATTCGCCTTACAGGTTGGATTTCTTTCTGGCTGCAATTGGCAATTGGAGTGGTTTCTGTCTTAGCTTTGTTGTTTGCCTTGACTGGTCGTGAATTTGTTCAGCAACAGAATGCTGGTCTTGGAATTGGTATATTTTGGGCTGTCTGCGGAATTGTACTATTGTTATTCAGTCTCTATTGGAACTTTCGTTACACCCGCATAGGCAAAGCTTTAGAAAATTCCAATCCAGCTTTGCATCCCACTAAGCCAAATACAACTAAAATCCTCCGACTGGGGATAATTGTGGGTTTAGTAGGAATATTATTAACTCTCTTAGGTGCTGGTTCAACCGTGTTCGTGCTAGTAGCAAAATCTATATCCCAACCTCCAGGAGTGGCAATCACCAACCCCTATAACATTATTCGACCGATGGATGTTTTTGTAGTTGTGGCAGACATCACTGGGATTGCTGCTCACTTTGTGGGTACTGTTGCTTCATTATGGTTGCTTGAACGAGTGCATCAACATTAGTACCGCTATAATTCGTCAGATGAGTCTTTGATACTCGTGAACGAGTCTTTGAATTCCATGAGCCTTGAACCCAAAAATGATAAGTTTAGACTGACTTATCCCATGTCTTTAGGTTAGTTCTAATTATTCTAATTTTTACCTAAAGATTCAGCTTCAAGGCAGTTTCTTGTAACTTATGACAGTTACTTTAAATCATCCTAATGGGTCAAAGTATATATACTTAATAACTGAGGTTCAAAGCATGGACTCAACAGGTAAGGTTCAAACTGTGGACATGTCCTGGTCTCTTCCACTGCCGTTGAAAGAGTATGCAATGAGCCGAGTAACTGTCTACTTTTATAGCGACAGATGGGTTCCAATTAAATATTGTTCTTTGGAAAAGGCAATTTTGCTTCACCAGAAGGCAAACTTAGAAGGCAAGGAAATTTTATTATTTCCTACTAATCTAGACCCCAATCAATTCTCAAACTCTTTTAACTAAAATGCATTGAGGTAGACTATTTTTCAAAAATTTTGGCAACAAATGAATCGGCTAGAAAGGCGTACTTATGTACGCCTTTACTTGTAAATGGGATTAAAAGTCGGGCAGACTTGAAAGCCAAAGATGCGTAAGTCCCGATCAAGTCTTAACTCAAGTGTATTGTGCTACGGGCTGCGTAGAGAATGATAATTTGCTGGCAATACGGTTCAGTTAAGGCTAAAACTCTGTTACCAAAGTCGTTTTTTTAACGAACCGCCTTCTCTACGAGAGGCTTCCGCCAACGCGCAGCGTCTCGTAGAGAAGGCGCAGAGAACGCAGAGAGAAGAAAGAGATGCTTAACTGAACTGTATTGGATTTGCTGGGACAATTCGAGTGTGCGGTTTGCAGAAATCAAACTAACCCAGAACGCAGTGCCACAACTGCTGCTTGCACGCGATCGTCTACTGCTAATTTATTCATAATCCCCCGCACGTGGGTTTTGATGGTGTTGGGACTGAGATAGAGTTTTTCAGCAATCTCTGGGTTACTCAACCCGTCTACCATGAGTTTCAACACTTCTAACTCGCGCCCAGATAAATTGGCGTTGTTGCTGGTAGGTGTAGGTGGTTTGAGATTATCAATTACTCGCCGCGCAATTTGGGGATCGAGATAGGCTGCACCATCAACTGCGGCTGCGATCGCACTTAACAATCGTTCCACACTTGCACCTTTAATACAATACGCATCTGCACCGCTAGATAGTGCGGCAATAATTTCTGTCTCCGTTTGATGAGATGTCAGCATCACCACATGAGTTGCTGGCAACGCCGCCTTAATTTGCTGTGTCGCTGCAATGCCATCCAATCGCGGCAACCCAATATCCATAACCACCAAATCGGGTTTGAGTTGCAGTGCTGCTTGGACTCCCAAATAACCATCTTCTGCTTGTCCAACTATCTCCAACTGAGGATGAGCCATTAATGATTGCTCTAATCCCAATTGCATCATCGGATCGTCTTCGACAATTAACACCCGCAACGGCGGAGCATTGGCTGGTAAATTTAAGGGATAGCGAGTATCTAAAGACATTATTTATTTATTAAGAGTCATTTGTCCTTTGTCCTTTGTCCTTTGTCATTTGTCATTTGTCATTTGCCTTTTTAACCAATACAACTCTTGGAGAGGTTGCGCCCTAAGCGTAGCTATGCCGCAGGCTTTCCGACTACGCGGTAGTTAAGCGCAGTCGAAACTCAGTACAAGTGACCGATGACTAATGACTAATTTATTCTTCCACGCGATAGCCTAACTCTGCCAGACTAATCCGCGACTGTCGCCATTTTGGTTGGACTTTGACAAACAATTCCAGGTAAACTTTACCAGCGATTAACTTTTGGATTTGTTCGCGGGCTTCACTACCAATTGCTTTAAGCATCGCTCCACCTTTGCCAATGAGTATGCCTTTTTGAGAATCACGCTCAACGTTGATGGTAGCAAGTACACGAGTGATGCTGGGAGTTTCTTCTACTAAGTCAATAGCGATCGCTACTGAATGGGGTACTTCTTCACGAGTCAATAGTAAAATTTGTTCTCGGATTAATTCACCCATAATAAAGCGTTCTGGCTGGTCAGTTACCAAATCTGGCGGGTAGTATAACGGCCCAATTTCTAAATGTTCAATTAATAACTCTTGAAGTTGCGGTAATCCTGCACTCGTCTTGGCAGAAAATTTCACGATTTCCCATTCATGTGACTGGGCCATCTGAGCGTAACTATCATCTAAATACTGAGAATCGTCCGGTTGTTGGTCACTTTTGTTCACGCCCAGAATCACCGGCGTTTTGCTACGACTGAGTAATTCGGCAATGTAGCGATCGCCCGATCCACAAGCGACTGCTCCATCTACCACAAATAGGACTACATCTACCGATTCAATGGCAATTTTGGCATTTTGCACCAATACTTCGCCTAATTGATGATGGGGCTTATGAATTCCTGGCGTATCTACAAAAATTAACTGCGCCTCTGGCGTAGTTAATATACCGCGCAAACGGTTACGTGTAGTTTGTGCTATCGGTGAGGTAATGGCAATTTTTTGTCCTACTAATTGATTCATTAAAGTAGATTTACCGACATTTGGACGACCAACAATGCCGATAAAACCTGATTTAAAATCAGGAGGAGCCTGTGGGATTGTTACTTCTCCTGAAAAAGAGAAGTTGTAATTATCAATACTAGTCACCTTTGGCTCCACCCTCATATTTTATAGCTGGGATAACTTGGTTTTTTCTTAGACACAAAACAAGCATAAAATTACCCTGGCATTTTTAGGGATTTCTTTTGCCGAGGTTTAATCTACTACTGGCTCTACACCTATATTTTACAGCTGAGATAACTTTGTTTTGTTTTTAGATACAAAACAAACATAAAATTACTTTGGCATTAAAAGGAGCGCATTCACTTAGGTTTAATCTGTTGCTAACTTTGGCTTAAGTTTCATCGACTACTCAATATATCTGGATCAAAATGTCAATAAAAAATATGGAAGAACCCAAACGCATTGGAATTCTTACCAGTGGAGGTGATTGTTCTGGCTTAAATGCTGTGATTAGGGCTGTAGTAAATTGTGCAGTGGATACTTACGGCTGGGAAGTTTTGGGAATTCGTCAAGCGACTCTAGGATTAATGGCGCGTCCACAACAATTCACAAAACTGGAAGTTGATCAAGTTGACTCGCTATTAACTGCGGGTGGCACAATGTTGGGGACAACCAATAAAGGCGACCCCTTTGCTTTTCCAATGGCGGATGGTAGTTTATGCGATCGCTCCGAAGAAATCATTGCAGGTTATCATGAGCTAGGTTTAGACGCTTTGATTGGTATTGGCGGTGATGGTAGTTTGGCAATTCTGCGTCGCCTCGCCCAACAAGGTGGCATTAATCTAGTAGGTATTCCCAAAACCATTGATAACGATATTGGCGTTACCGAACACGCTATCGGTTTTGATACAGCAGTTAATATTGCCACGGAAGCACTAGATAGGTTACATTTTACTGCTGCAAGTCATAGCCGAGTCATGATTTTAGAAGTGATGGGGCGTGATGCCGGACACATAGCAATAGCTGCGGGAATTGCGGGGGGAGCAAATGTAATTTTAATTCCCGAAATCCCTTACACCGTTGAGCATATTTGCCACAAAATCAAAGAACGCCAAGAAAAAGGCAAAAACTATTGTTTGATAATTGTTTCTGAAGCGGTTCGTACCCACGATGGTGAAAATGTGACAATCACAAATCGCTTAGGTCAATCTCGATATGGTGGAATTGGTGAATATTTGGCAGATAAAATTATTGAACACATCGGTGTAGAAACACGAGTTACAGTTTTAGGACACATTCAACGCGGTGGAACTGCTTCGCCACTAGATAGATTAGTTGCAACAGCCTTTGGTGTAGCGGCGGTTAATCTCATTGCAGAGGGTAAATACGATCGCATGGTGACTTGGCAAAATCGCCAAGTATTAAGTGTACCAATTACCGAAGCGATCGCTCAATATAGCGCCGTCGATCCCAATGGTACTTTAGTTAAAACCGCTCGTGGTATGGGTATTTATTTGGGAGACTGAAGTGAGTGCTGAGTGAGGAGTGAGGAGTTAAAAAACTCTAAACTCCCAATGACAAATGACCAATGACAAATGACAAATGACTAACTCACAATTCCCAATACAAACTCGCCTTCATTTACAGCTTGATTGGTTGCGACATCATAAACTAATCCATCATGGTGAGCGCAGACATCAATTACAGTAGGTAGTTGACCTTCTTTATTAAAACTGAGAATTTGATAGAGCTTGTCTCCAGCTTTGACTGTACTACCTAATTCGATTCTGGATTGAATCATACCACCTGCGATCGCATAATATTTTTTCCGGTTGCTGCTAGATGCAAAAGTCATATCATGAGTTTTTATGCCATCTGATAAATTAGAAACTTCTAATACACCTTTTTGCACTAAATAATTTTTCACACCCCGTATACCTTTGGATACTGAATCAGGGTTCATTTGCATTCCTGTGCCTAATTCTAGTGTCCAAGCTTCCACATCAAACTTGATTTCTCTACCCAACTCTTTAAAACAAGCTTCTAGCGCTAACCAAGGTTTGATAAAAGCTTCATCAAAAGCATCACCATCATATTTATTAAGCAATATTCCAAAATCAAGTAGAAAGTATTTTGCACTGTCTTCTCGATTTTGGAAGTAATAAATATAGTCTAAAGCTTGATTTGTAGAACTGTGTAAATCAATTAAGTAGTCTGCATCTAAACTCAGGTTTTGTAACTTGTAGGCAAAAAGCTCAGTGTAGGGAACACCATTAGAAGAATTAATTTTTTCTAAAATTTTCGCAAAATTTTGCTTAATTATAGTTAGATAATTTTGTCGAACGACCTCTAGATCAATGTGAAGTTGAGATTTAGTAAAAGCTACTAAATCATCAGCTTCTTTCTCGTAGTCCCAAAATATGCGATTCCAGTCTTTGGCTTCATAAACGCAATATCGCCCAGGAGAAAAATGTTGAGCGCGTTCATTTGTTCCCATCGGATTACAAACGGGAACCAGCCAAATTTCTCCAGTTAAATCTGTATCATTTATTGTTAATAAAAACTCAATTAGCTGGTGAATAACGGCATTACCAGCAATTTCTGCACCGTGTAGATTAGATTGAATGTATACCTTTTTACCAGGTTTAGCGCCGACGAATTTGTATAATTGTAAGTATAGGCGATCGCCCGAAGCCATTTGACGTAATACAATGCTTTCAATAACTGGCAGCATGAAACAACTCGGTGATGATTTGAGTAAATTATCGCTGTATCTGTACTGAATTAAAATAGGACTTACGCAAATTATCTCTCAAACTCTGATTTCTCCGTGCCCTCTGTGCCTCTGCGGTTCGTTATTCCGTAACTCGTGCGTAAGTCCTATAAAACTCTAACTCAATAGAATTAGCTGATTTCATTTGCGTAATCAGCTAACCTCTTGTTATGCAATCTTTCATTAAAGAATACATGAAACAGAGTCTTAAGTGTGGAGTTATGAATTTTTAACTCCACATTTAACATACTTTATTTACCTATTTATAAGTTGTTAACCTAAGCTTTTGCGGTATCTTTTCGTTGCTGCTTGTACTTGCGGCAGAAAGCTAGACCAAAACCACCAACTGCTAATGAACCCAATGTAGTTAAAGGTTCGGGCACAGACACTTTAGTTTTGAATTTGCTGGTAATAAACAGACTATACACATTCTCATCATTGGTTGGGTTTACAGTATTTAACTCGATGAAGGTATCACCTGACTGGATAAAAGGATTAGGATCATTGCTATTACCAAGGGCTAGGTTATAAAGTTCATCATCAGTCTTAAAACCGCCAGAATCAGAGGCAAATGGATCTGGGTTGGTCAAACTATCACCAATACCACCAGCAGTGATTAGACCGCCATTAGATGATTCTCCATCATCCTGACCACCAGCAGAGCTAGTTAAGCGTCGAGAGCTAGTAGAGTCTGTTGTCACGTCCACAATAGTGAATTGACCAGATGGCTGAAAGCTATAGGTATCGGCAAAAGATACTATAAAATCGCCACCGCTATAAGGTTTATCAAAATTCAATCTGGTTGTGTCACCTCTGGGAGATAGTTCGCCGTCTAAGATAAAAGACGACAAACCGATAGTAGTGGCATCTTGATAAGACACAACTAAAGTTTCACCGTCATTGTCTCCTAGCTCTTCAATAGTATGGTTCTGTAAACCCCCCAAAGAGCTGAGAAGGCTGGTAACATCCCAACGTACAGTAGTTGCTGGGTTCTCATCGGGCGTGAGTAGAAAGGCATCAGCAACCTTCAACAAATTACCGTTCAGTTTGACATCACTTACAGGCCCATTAAAATTCTCCCAAACGGAAGACGCATAAAGATAAGCTTTGAGAACAGTTGCACCTACAGGTACATCTGTTTGCAATGTACCATTGTTGCTGGTGCTACCAAAAGCATCTATGGAAAGTGCCGCATTGTCAAAGCTCTCACGAAACAACAAACTTGCGGATGCTGGCGAACTTAAGGCAGCAAACCCAAAACTGACACCAAAGAATACAAATGTACTCAAAGTAGCTTTGTGTATGTCAGCAGCAAAATATTTCTGTAACTTCTGTCTTACCTTAAATCTACTCATGACAATCATTACGACTATTTGTGATGCTAGGGAAAATTACGTGTTTTTTCGTAAATTCCAAAGTTAATATCGCTGAAAAAAAAATATTTTCAACAAAAAATTACCTATATTTATGAAAACTTTAAAATATATATTTGATCAAAACCTTTTAAAATGCAGCTAATAAGCTACAAACAATAAGGTTATTACCCAGTTAAATAAAAAAACATATAAGATTTATGTGAATTTTATTTGGCTAAAAATAATTTAACAATACTTTATATATAATCTTTACCAAATAATAAATAGGCGAAAAATAAAGGTGAGCATAGCTCACCTGACTTTGTTACTTATACACTCAAAATTCAGAAGTTACTTGCGACTACCCAACCACTTAGCCGCTGCAATGCCAAGAATACCTGCTACTACAGGATTACTGAGAAACTTGATAATCCCTGGTTGCTCTGCCAGCACTTCGCGGAAAATATCGGGGTGGTTATGATATGCGAAAGACGCGAGTTTGCTAACATCATCAGCAGTCATGCGGCTGGCGTGGTGTGTAGAAAGCCCCAACTGTTGCTCTAGATGCTTCTCGTCAAGCTTTCTTTCCTTCAAGTGTTTGAAAAATGCTCTTGCTACATCATCCCGTTCATTGGGTTTAATTTGTGCGATCGCATTCTGTAATTCTGGCTCCATCTGGCTGGTTGGAATCCGATCTGGATGTAAAGATCGACCAAATAACTGCCGACGTTGATCTGGTGTTGTCCGTTGAGCGAAATCATCAAAATTTTGATATTCCGCCGTTGATTCGGTTGTAGTATCATCTAAAGATTCAACATCACCCTGAGCCAAATCTTTCATTATTTGACGTTTATACTGTTCGCTACTTGCCACTTTACTTATCTCCTTTTTTCGTCAAATTATTTTGATGGCTGGTATTTCCAAGCCATAACTCTAAATTCCAATTCATCAAACTCTCTTCAAGTTTTCATTGCAAATACAGCAATTAGCTATACTTAACTTGATTAGTCTGAACATCATACTCAGTAGTCAAAATCAATTTCTTATCAGGCGCATAAACCAAAACCTTTAAGTCTTGATTAGGAAAGTTCTTCCGAAAACCTTGAACTAAGGATTTTGCTAATGGTCGCACTTCGTTGGGACTAACTTTAGGGGAAATCACAACACCTAGTTTGTTATTATCACGAACATAAGCGTCCTGAACCAATCCTTGAGACGTTTGCACAACCCAGTTACCAAAGGTTTGTCCGCTTGGAGTATTGCCTCGCTCCAACTCTGCATAAGTTACATCTCGGCCAATTGCTGAAGGAGTTGTTGGGCGGTCAACTTGTGACACAGTACCACCACCACAGGCGGTAGTTATCATCAATACTCCAATTAAAAGGAAAGTCGCCAATATTTTGCGACTTTGTTGAAACAGAATCATTTTTTTACCTCCTGAAAAAACACTTTAAATAACAGATAGAATAAGTTGTACGTTCAAACTAATTTCTTACATCTTGCTGACATTTATAAAATTGGAATTTATAGAGATTATTCCTCTAAATTAATAAATTTATTTTGTAATGCAGAGGAGTAATAAATTACACCTCTGCAAGAGTTATGCCAATCAAGCTAGTCCTTTATCTTTCCATGCTTGCTAAGATGACAAGAAAAATATATAGCATTGAATGAATCTTGAACACTTCATACTTTCTTGCAAAAATGGAATCCACCCCATTGATATCCCTAGAGTTTCTGCAAAAAAATTATGAATTGTTAGTCAATATTTTTCTTCACATTATCTTTTACGTCTTCAATCCCATGACGGACTTCGCTTTCAGCTTGTTTTGCTTTACCTTTGGCTTTATCTTCTGGATCTCCAGTGATATTTCCTAATGCTTCTTGGGCCTTACCTTCAACATTTTTAGCAGCAGCTTTAGCGCGATCTTCAATACTCATTTTGTACTCCTGATTTTGTAAAAAATTCCTTTCAAAGCTATAACTAACTTTGAAATATTTTGTGATTACTTTTACACAGTAGCTTAAAGTTTTTGCTAAAGCCTTCCACCACAAGACATATTAAAAAAAACGTAATTCCTAATGCTTAACTCGTAATTAAGAAAGGTAGTCATAGTAAGCGTTATGGCTGTTGACTGAATGTAAATTAAAGCAATAACAGTTTAGTCACCTATGCTAAAAGACATAGAAAAAGGGCGAATATCGTAATTTCTACTTTTGACTATTTAAATAAAAAACCCAGATTCCTATAGAAACTGGGTTAATAAAGTTATGGGGATATTTCTTTTGTCTAATCTAGAAAACCCATCAGGCTTTCAGAATTGTCAATCTCATTTGATGCTATTGGACGATTACCGAAGGTGGAATAGCTTTCATCAATTACCAATAAACTTGAGCCAATTGGACGAATCCCAGAGAGATTAATACTTTCAACAACTTGGAATGTATTAGCGCCAATTGGACGAATACCCATTGAGTTGTAGGTTTCAACTACTTCTAATGTACTGGTGCTAACAGGACGCACTCCAGCAATTGACAGGTGTTCAGCAACTTCTAAGTCGCTAGCGCCTATGGGACGAATTCCAGAAATGGCGAGTGTTCCAGAAGCTCCCACTGGCAGTTCAGTAACTTCCTCGACTTTATCTGCATTCAAGCTCTGGTCTTGTTGATTTTCAACTTCCTCTGTAGTTTCCCCTGGAGACTTGGCAGGCTTTTGCCGAGAATTGATTGCTTTGCCAGCGCTGCTAATAGTCATAAACGAAGACCTCTGGTTTGTTAATTGAATTTTACAATAATTAAGGAAAGATGAAATTTTTTCCCATATATATTAAAGTTTAACCTTAAAAAACCTCACATAGATATAAGTATCTTTAAAACTGATACATAAGTAAATTTTAATTAATAAGTTTTGTAAAAAATTATTGCCATTTATATGGTCTGATAAGCCAGCTACAATGGATACAGGGCGAAATTGTCACCATGAGATAGGGTATTTCCAGCAAAACTGTATGACAGAATTTTGTCTTCAAGCTCCCTTTAGTCCCACAGGCGATCAACCGCAAGCGATCGCACAACTAACCGCTAGTATCCAATCAGGCAACCGTTATCAAACTTTACTAGGAGCCACTGGAACTGGTAAGACATTTTCGGTGGCAGCAGTTATTGAGAAAATTGGCAAGCCAACCCTAGTCTTGGCGCATAACAAAACTTTGGCTGCACAGCTTTGTAACGAGTTGCGGGATTTCTTCCCCAACAACGCAGTCGAGTATTTTGTCAGCTACTACGATTATTATCAGCCAGAAGCGTATATTCCCGTTACCGACACTTATATTGAAAAAACGGCGGCGATTAATGACGAAATAGATATGTTGCGGCATTCGGCGACGCGATCGCTGTTTGAACGTCGTGATGTCATTGTCGTTGCTTCCATCAGCTGCATCTACGGTTTAGGAATGCCAGCAGAATATCTGAAAGCTGCCATCCCTCTCCAAATAGGTATGGAAGTAAATCAACGCCAAATTTTACGGGATTTGGCAAATGTTCAATATAGCCGCAACGACATCGAAATGGGCCGAGGAAAATTTCGTGTCCGTGGTGATGTCTTAGAAATTGGCCCAGCCTATGAAGACCGAATTATCCGCGTCGAATTTTTTGGTGATGAAATTGATGCGATTCGCTATATTGACCCGGTGACAGGGGAAATTCTCAAAAGCTTGGAAGCAGTGAATGTTTACCCGGCGCGTCACTTTGTCACCCCAGAAGAACGCTTAGAAGGAGCTTGTCACGACATCGCCGCCGAGTTGAAACAGCAAAAACTAGACTTAGAACAAGCTGGGAAACTATTAGAAGCGCAACGCATAGATCAACGTACACGTTATGACCTAGAAATGCTGCGCGAAGTAGGTTACTGCAACGGTGTCGAGAACTATTCACGTCACTTAGCAGGAAGACAAGCTGGAGAATCACCAGAATGTTTAATTGATTATTTTCCCAAAGATTGGCTATTAATTATTGATGAATCTCACGTAACCGTGCCCCAAATTCGCGGTATGTATAACGGTGATCAAGCGAGAAAAAAAGTTTTAATTGAACATGGATTTCGTCTTCCTAGCGCTGCTGACAACCGTCCTTTAAAAGCCGAAGAATTTTGGCAAAAGGTAAACCAGTGTATTTTTGTATCAGCAACTCCTGGAAATTGGGAATTAGAAATTTCAGAAGATAATGTAATTGAGCAAGTGATTCGACCAACTGGGGTAGTTGATCCAGAAATTTCTGTGCGTCCTACAGAAGGACAAATTGATGATTTATTGGGAGAAATTAAAGATAGAGCCGATCGCCATGAACGAGTGTTAATTACCACATTAACCAAGCGGATGGCGGAAGATTTAACCGAATATTTGCAAGACCGCAGTATAAGGGTAAGGTATTTACATTCCGAGATTACTTCTATTGAGCGCATTGAGATTTTGCAGAACTTGCGCGAGGGTAAATTTGATGTTTTGGTTGGGGTGAATTTGCTGCGGGAAGGCTTGGATTTACCCGAAGTTTCCTTAGTAGCAATTATGGATGCAGATAAAGAAGGTTTCCTGCGAACCGAGCGTTCCTTAATTCAAACTATTGGTAGAGCCGCGCGTCACGTCCAAGGACAAGCGATTTTGTATGCCGACAATATGACAGGTAGCATGATTAAAGCTATTGATGAAACAGATAGGCGGCGTGGTATTCAAACAGCACATAATCGACTGCATGGGATTACACCGCAACCAATTGTGAAAAAATCAAGTAACGCGATTTTGGCTTTTTTAGATGTATCTCGGCGGTTGAATGCAACTGATTTGAAAGTTGTAGATGAACATCTAGATGAACTGCCATTAGAACAGATTCCAGGGTTGATTACTCTGTTAGAAGCGCAGATGAAAGAAGCGGCGAAGAAACTGGAATTTGAAGAGGCGGGGAAATTGCGCGATCGCATTAAACATCTGCGGGATAAAATGTTAGGACGTTAACGTGAATCTTCTGCTGACTCAATATTCGCCTAATTAGTGTTCAACTTGCTAGCAAAAAGCGATAATGGATAAGATGCCATTTACGTTTTAAGAGTGTGGTAGCCATGACTGAGTTACTTGAGCGTGTGATCGCCCAACTGAAAACTCTACCTGTTGCTGAACAGGATGCGTAGGCGTAGCCCGCCGCAGGCATCGCTACTCGTCTCCTTGCTGAGATAGAGGATGAGCAAAGATGGAAGACTCAGTTTGAATCTACAACAGATGCTCAGTGGGATCGTCTAGCTGATATGGTAAGGCAGGAAATTACTGCTGGCGACATCACTCCTCTAGCTGACGTTTTTCCTTCTGAGCAATGAAGTCAAGTGTTACGAAGGTATTTCGCAAGAAACTTGATGAGCTTCCTGCATCAGAGTCACTTAAACAAGAACTTTTGCATTATGCAAAAGCTGTTTCCCAAGAGACTTTACTACAAAAAAAGCGTCGTTCTGGCATCTTAAAAGGAACTTTTGTTTTACCTTTGCCTGATGACTTTGATGAACCTCTGGAAGTTTTTAAGGAATATATAGAATGAGTGCTTTCCTTTTACATACTCATGCCTTTATCTGGCTAACTGAAAATGACTCCAATCTTCCAGATAATCTGACGAGAACGATCAATACCGCAGATATAGTTTATCTCAGCATCGCTAGTCTTTGAGAAATTGCCATCAAGTTGAACCTTGGCAAATTATCGCTTCAACAGAGCTATGAAACAATAGGTTCTGCAATCGATGCTTCAGATATCCTCATAATCCCGATATCTTTTGCCGTAAGGATTCAGGTGCTGGGGTATTGACAAGTGTGGTAGGGGAAGCAGAATATAGCAATTATGGAAAAAAACCTGCCACTAAAACTAGACACTGAAACCCTAAAACAGTTGGAGAAAGAGCAACTGGTAGAGATGCTTATGGAGCAGGCAAAAGCTATAGAACAGCTAAAATCCAGAGTAATAGAACTAGAATCTGTAATAGAGAAACTCAAAGTTAGTAGAGACTTAGACAGCACAACATCATCAAAACCACCGTCGGCAGACATCCTCAAAAAAACCGAGAAAAAACTTGAAGATGAAGCAGGGGAGAGTGAAACGCCAAAACGGAAACCAGGAGGACAGCCAGGACATCGGGGAAAAACGAGAAAGGGTTTTGGGAGAGTAGATAGGTTTGAGATATTAAGACCGCAAGTGTGTTTTTGTTGTGGTCAAAAGGAATTCAGTAACGAACCAATAAAAATAGAAACCCAGCAAGTAGCACAGTTGGTAGAAAGACCTATCGAAATCGTAGAATATCAAAGACATACCTGTATTTGCAGCGAGTGTGGGTCAAAACAAACAGCAGACTGGTCGCCAGAAATAGTACCGGGACAAGATATAGGAATCAGACTGCAAGCTTTCTTGGGATGGATAAATAATTACGGGCATTTACCATACGAGAAACAACAAGAATTGTTGTGGGAACTGGGTGAAATAGAAATTGGAGTCGGGACTTTAGTAGCCACAAATGAACGAATAGATGGTGCCGTAGCTCAAAGTATTGACAACCTTAAAGAGTGGATAAAACAAACCCAGCCGAATATCCATTCGGATGAAACACCTTGGGTAATCAAAGGGGTAAAAGAATGGTTATGGATTTTTGCCAATACCGATTTCGCTTTATTTCATGCGGCTGATACTCGTTCTCGCGCCGAATTAGAGGCAATTTTGGGTTCAAGTTACTCTGGTGTACTCAGTTCTGATGACTTTAGTGCTTATAACGGTTATCCGGTGAAAGCCCAACAGAAATGTCAGGCGCATTTACGCCGTCACTTCAAGAAACTCATCTTAATTCCTGGCTTGAATAACAAAGAGATTGGGTCAGCATTTGTCAGCCTGATAGATGAAGGTTTTAAAAACTATGCTCTCTTCCAACAAACTAAAAACATTGATGAGTTCTGGAGTTGGGCATCCGAGTTTAAAATAAAAGTTGAATCTTCCATTCATTCATGGATTGATAAAGCTGGAGGAGAAGCTGGTAAACTTTTACGCTCCTTACGTAATAAAGCTCATCAATGGTGGTATTTCTTAGACCACCCGGACATACCCCCTGATAATAATTTAGCAGAACGAACATTACGTTTAGCAGTCACAAAACGAAAAGTCAGTGGTGGTTCTCGTTCTATGAAGCGATTCCAAGATACTGCTAATTTATTGACTGTTATACAAACTTGTCGCCGTCAAGGACGCTCTGTAATTGAGTTTTTTGACCAAGCTATCAAAGCGATGGTTAACTCTTCTGTGCAGACCCCTTCTTTAATTCCTCTCGTTTAGACCTGAATCCTTACCTTTTGCCGATACGGTTCAAGTTCGGAATCTCTCTTAACATCATGGTGATCCATTTGATCGGATGTTAATTGCACAGGCTATCAATCACTCCTTAATTATTATTAGCAGGGATAAAAAATTTGATGTTTATTCTGTTCAGAGGATGTGGGAATAGTCATACCAAAAGAGAACACCCATTTTTCGCTATCCTAGATTAAGTCAATCATTAAGAGATCGCGCCGATGGTTGCTTTACCCGACAACATTTTGATGAGTGCAGAAGAATATCTGGTTTGGGAACCCACCCAAGAAGAACGTTACGAGTATTGGGATGGCGAAGTTGTGATGATGAGTGGTGCTACACGCAACCATAATCGGATTTCTCTGAATTTCTCGAAGCTTCTAGATGATGCCCTAGCCAATCGCACCTGTGAAGTATACATTGTAGATGTAAAGGTGCAAGTAGAACCGGGGCAAAAGTATTTTTATCCAGATGTGGTGGTGACTTGCGATGAGCGAGATACCGATCCACAATTAGTACAATTTCCCTGCTTAATTATCGAAGTGCTATCACCTTCAACAGAAGCAGCCGATAGAGGGAAAAAGTTTGCTAAATATCGCCAATCTCCAACCTTGCAAGAATATGTCTTAGTACAAGTAGCTCAACCGGGTGTAGAAGTGTTTCGACGTAACGAACAGGGAAAATGGGTGCTGTCGGAGTATAATTTGGGCGATATATTGCGGCTGGAATCTGTAGATGTAGAAATTGCGATAATCGATTTGTACAGACAAGTGCAGTTTGAAAGCGAAGCCACTGAAAATTGAGATCAACACCGCAACCAGCCAGCTAAATGCCTGCTATGAACAGGTTTGAAAGCGAAGCCACTGAAAATTGAGATCAACACTTTACTATATCCATCCTCGCAGTATTTTATGTACCTGCGCCAAATACCACATATAATCATCAATCTTGTAATTATCAGCAGCTTTAACTATATATTCCTGAGCTAAACCAATATTATTCTCAACTTCATAATATAATCCCAAGTAAAGATGACTATAAAAATTTCCCTTTATCCCTTCTGATTGACCAACAGTTAAAACATCATCTGGTGTACAATCTCCTGCATACAAATCATATACGCGCTGCATGATACGTCGAGGGTCATTTTTCACAGTTAGTAAAGATTTACGTGCCTCTTCAACACCTAATGAATGAGCTATGCAGAGATATCGCCATACTGTTTCTTCTACATCTTGAGCATTAACTGTCAAATCTATTTCAAATTGTTCAGCGCCCTCAGCAAATCTTTCTGCATAATAATACGATAATCCTCGTTGCCAGAGGTAAGGTTTGATACAGTTATCCAATTGCTCCGCCATATCAAAATCTTGAATAGATTCATCAATCTTGGCTAGTTGAAAGTTAACCATACCCCGACGAATGTAAGCGTTAGGATTTTCTGGCTGATTACGAATGATTTCGTTCCAGTGCTGGAGTTGATTTTCCACTGGAGTTTGGACTAAAAAGCTAGAGAAAAGCAGTCAGCAGTAACACTGACTGCCGTAAAGTCAATGAAAGTAATCGATAAATCATTGACGTGATG
Organism: Nostoc sp. ATCC 53789; assembly: GCF_009873495.1. Taxonomy (GTDB): domain Bacteria; phylum Cyanobacteriota; class Cyanobacteriia; order Cyanobacteriales; family Nostocaceae; genus Nostoc; species Nostoc muscorum_A. The sequence goes on from NZ_CP046703.1 coordinate 796,600, forward strand.
ATCCTGACACAACTAGAAAAATTCCGCCAAGGTATCTACGATTGTTTGGGAAAGGCCAAAGATGCAGTATTTGAATTGATGGATGCAGTATTAACAAGTCCGAGTATCCCATCGTTTGTAAGCTTGTCACAAAGCCCAGTATTTCGACGGCAATGGTCGAGCATTTATGCAGCACTACATGATAGTCGTCCACCAAAAAGAAAACTGATGAAGCTACTGGTACAGGAGGTAGTGACGGATGAACAGCCATTTCTAGCAGGAGATCATAGCTTTTGGGCAAGACCAGAAGCGAAGACACTAAAAGAAAGAACTTTTCATGGGGACTCCAGGGGAAGCATAGGCATCGGACAAAGTTACAGTACGTTAGCGTGGATACCAGAAGCGGATGGGAGTTGGGCATTGCCGTTAAAGCACGAACGGATCACCAGCTTTGAAACGCCAACAAGTAAAGCCGCATTCCAACTTAAACAAATAACCCGTGAGTTAGGCAAAAGACCGCTTGCTGCTTATGACCGAGGCTACGGCAACGCCAAATTTGTCCAAGCCACGGAGAAGATTGACGCAGACCTGTTGCTGCGTTTAGCTTCTAACCGATGCGTATGGGGTACACCCGGTACTTACAAAGGACGAGGCGCACCGTGTAAACATGGTCATAAGTTTAAGTTCAATGACTCGGAAACTTGGGCAGAGGTAACTGAAACTCTAGAAGTTGAAGACCCGCAAGTTGGTCGAGTAAAAGTCATGCGCTGGAGTGGGTTTCATTTTCTTCAATCTCCAAACCGGGCAATGGAAATCATTCGCGTCGAGGTGATCCAACCAGTTGGACGCAATCGTAAGTTCCAACCCTTATGGCTAGCTTGGTTGGGTCAGACAATGCCTCCATTAGAGGATCTCTGGCAAAAATACCTCCGCCGCTTTGCTCTAGAACATTGGTATCGATTTGCCAAGCAGAGGTTATATTGGACACAGCCTCAGCTTGGCTCTACTCAGGCAGCAGAGCGATGGAGTGACCTGATGCCATTGTTAACTTGGCAATTATGGCTAGCTAGACTTGCCTGTATTGATTCCCCCTTGCCTTGGCAATCGACTCAGGATAAACTGTCTCCAGGACGCGTAGCACAAGCCTTTCCTCTAATTTTAGCCACTATTGGCACTCCTGCTCAACCCCCGAAAACTCGCGGTAAATCACCTGGGCGTGCCCAAGGGCATCAGCCACCTTCGCGTAAGCGTTATCCCACTGTCAAAAAACACGCATCTAAAAAACCTAAAACCGAAGAATCACTTAAGAACGCTGATCTAACTGCTGCTTAGTTTCTGCTTCTTTTTCAACGATTCAACTTAACTCAGCCTCTAAAAGAAGTTGGGTAACTTTTTCTTGCTTTCTATTCATTGCTGCTAAATGCCAATTAGTCCAAACTCAAGTTTCCAGAGAATTTGAAAAAAACATGGGTTTGATCAGCTATTGAATTGGAATCAGATGCGGTAAATGGTTTAGGGATTGCGATCGCCTACATTACTATAAAAAGCGATCGCATTGGGCACTTACAAGATAAACTCTTAAACTGATACCTTGAAAATAAAAAAACCGCAAAATTACAAATGAGTGATGCCTACGGCGGGCTAAGTCTACGCTGGACACTGAGAGGAAAGAAAGCACTGATTACAGGTGCTACCAAAGGCATTGGACTAGCTGTTGCCAATGAGTTCTTATCTCTAGGTGCAGAAGTCATAATTGTGGCACGGAATTCTCAAGATGTTGACCAACAACTAATTATCTGGCGAGAATTAGGATTACCTGCTTATGGAATTACGGCAGATGTTGCAACTGCTGAGGGGCGACAAGCCATTTTTGAGCAGGTTGGCAAAACCTGGGATAAATTAGACATCCTGGTTAATAATGTGGGAACCAATATCAGCAAAAAAGTAGTAGACTACACGGCTGCTGAATATCAGTTCATCATCCAGACAAACCAGATATCAATTTTTGAGATGTGCCGTCTGTTTTACCCTCTGCTGCAAAATGGGGAAAATAGCAGCATTGTAAATATAAGTTCTGTGGCGGGTTTAGTCTCAAACCGTACAGGCGCTCCTTATGGTATGACTAAAGCGGCTATAAATCAACTGACGCGATCGCTATCAGTTGAATGGGCTGGCGATCAAATTAGGGTAAATACCGTAGCACCTTGGGCTATTCGCACTCCTCTAACCGAGTCTGTACTCGATAACCAAGATTTTCTCAAATTAGTTCTGTCCCAAACACCTATGGGAAGAGTTGGTCAACCAGAAGAAGTAGCGGGTTTAGTAGCATTTCTTTGTATGCCTGCGGCATCTTTCATCACTGGACAATGTATCACTGTCGATGGTGGTTTTTTGGCTTTCGGTTTTTAAGTCTCAAAGCCAGATCCATCCACGAGGTAGAAGAAACTACTTACAAAATTCCGTATTGTAGAATTGCTGTCTTAAACTCAGGAAAAACGCCCGTGGTTCCAATTAGCGATAATAATCCCACAAAAATCACGCCTTATGTAACTTATGGGTTGATTGCTGCCAACGTCCTCGCTTTTCTTTATGAAGCAAGTCTTCCCCCACAAGCATTAAATGGATTTTTACACCTTGCGGCTGTAGTTCCACGAGAACTCAGCCTCAGCTTTGGTGGTATCTCTGTACATCAACCAGTACCAGAATGGGCAACTTTGATTACCTCGCAATTCTTACATGGTGGTTTCTTGCACTTAGCAGGTAATATGCTGTTCCTCTGGATTTTTGGTAACAACGTTGAAGATAAATTAGGTCATGCCAAATATTTACTATTTTATTTATCTTGCGGTGTTTTGGCAGCATTAACACAGTGGTTCTTCGCTCAAGATTCTAGCATTCCATCTTTGGGTGCGAGTGGTGCGATCGCAGGCATTCTAGGAGCATACATTCTCCGCTTTCCCAATGCTGAAGTTCTCGGCATAGTGCCTTTAGGAATTTTCTTCCCAACTTTCCGTGTCCCGGCATATTTCTTTTTGGGATTCTGGTTTCTCGAACAAGCTTTCTATGGGCTTGCTAGCCTCGAAACACGTACTAATATCGGTATGGAAAGCGGCGGTATTGCCTACTGGGCCCATGCAGGTGGGTTTATCTTTGGGGCAATTCTCGGCCCTCTGTTGGGTTTGTTTAACGATAAATCACAGGAAGAATCTTGGTATAAATGATTTTTTATTGGAACTATCAATAAGACTGATTGATTTAATAGGTGAAATTGCCTAAGCTTCGCAACTACTAGCCTTACAAGCTATATTGCAATTAGCCAATAATTTAGGAAAAACACCTGTGTTTCCCCTCTACGACGAAAATCCGACGCGAATCACCCCGTATTTCACCTACGGGTTAATTGGCATGAATATTGTAGTTTTTCTCCACGAGGTAAGCCTGTCAAATGCACAATTGAGTCAGTTTTTAAGTCAGTATGCGGTAGTACCTCAAGAGTTAACCACTAATTTGAGTGGAGAGTGGATAACATTATTTACGTCACAATTTTTACACGGTGGTTGGTGGCACTTAATCTCAAATATGTTGTTTCTCTGGGTTTTTGGAAACAATATTGAAGATCGATTAGGTCATGCCAAATATCTAATTTTTTATTTGGCGTGTGGTGCTTTAGCTGCCTTATGCCAATGGTTTATTGGTATGAATTCTGAGATTCCTTCCTTGGGGGCAAGTGGTGCAATTTCTGGGGTTTTGGGTGCGTACATCATCCGCTTTCCCCACGCTAAAGTCATGACCTTAGTTTTTTTGGGGATTTTCATCACCACAATCAGAATTCCAGCACTAGTGATAATTGGACTTTTCTTTGTGCAGAATGTTATATCTGGTCTTGCTACCTTACAAACAGCTGCTCAGATGACTGTACAAACCGGTGGAGTTGCTTATTGGGCGCATATCGGGGGTTTTGTTTTTGGGGTAATTCTTGCTCCCCTGTTTGGGTTGTTTAGGCAGGACTAAATACAGCATTTTCTGTCTAAATTCATAGCGAAAAAATTGCTAGCTATCAAACCTCTGCGTTAACCTTTGCTTACTTACCCAGTGAGAATGCGTTCGCGTAGCGTCTCGTAGAGAAGCGCCCATACAACATTGAAATTTACCTATTGGGATATCAGTTTTTGCTAGCAGCTGCTGAAACTTCTTCTGATTCTTCTACCTCAGATGTAAATGTTGATGATTGTGCAACTTCTTCAGGTACAGAAACAATGATATCAGCACCATTAATAATTGCTCCTAACAACCCCAGTTCAGCTTCTACCAATTGATCAACAGCTTCACCTAACATATTCTCTTGTGTGTAGTGTGGCCGTGTCACTAATACGATCCCATCACTGTAAGGTTGGATTAACAGAGGATCATTCGATATGCTGAGTGGGCTAGTATCTAAAATAACTAAATCAAAGCGTTCGCGGACATCCTCAATTAGCCGCCGCATTTCGCTAGATTCCAGAATAGCAGCAGATTGGCGCACAGGGCCAGGGCTTGGAAGAATGTATAAATTTTCTACATCAGGAACTAAACGGATACATTCACTTAAGTTAGCGTAATAACGTAGGGGTTCAATCGAGGCATCGGGATCAGGAATTACTTTCAGAGATGTAGAACGGGAAGGCGATCGCAAATCTGTTTCGATAATCAAGGTTCTTTTACCAGCACGGGCAGAAGCTATACCCAAGTTATAAGCACTTGCTGTCTTACCCTCTAAGCTACTGGTGCTAGTAATCAACACCACTTTTAAGTTTTTACCACCTATCCGGCGCAGATTACTGCGGAATTTCTCATAAAATTCTAAATAAGGAGAATCAGCAGAAATGACCACCGGTACTGCCTCTTTATCCAAATCATCAACTGGCATTAAAGGCAATTCTCCCAACACTGCCACTTCCCGTTGCTTGAGGCTCTCGCGAATATCCTCTCTGGTTTTGAAAGTCCCTTCCAGCGCTCCCAACAAGAATATTACCCCACCACCAATCACCACACCTAAGAAACCGCCTACAGCAAGGGTAATAGGTACACTCTTCGGGGGTTTGATGTCGGCAGCAGCTGTGGGTCGTCTGGCAATGCTGAGGCTGCTAGTAGTTTCTGCCTCTGCGGTTTTAGCATCGGTTAGCTTTACCTGCATTTGGTCGTAGATGGATTTTTTGAGGGCAACCTCCTGTTCTAAACGCGATCGCTCTAATTGCTTATTGGGTATCAGAGAATACTCTTGCCGTAGTCGCGCTTCTTGTTGGATCTCTTGAACTAATTGTTGTTGCAGCGTCTCCCGTTGGGTTTGCAAAGACACCATTTGGTTTGCCAATTGCTGGCGGGCTGGATCTAAGCTGCTTTGGGTGCGAATACCTGCAACGCTACCCTGAAGCGGAGCCGCCGTCCCATCACCACCTAATACCTCAGATGCACGTTGTTGCAGCAATTCTTCAGCCGCTTGTTTCTGACGCATTAGCTGAATCATCGTTGGGTGTTCCGGTCGCAAATCCTTTCTGAGTACGGCAATTTGCGACTCACTTTGATAAATTTGCGCTCGTAAGTTCCCAATAATTGGATCGGCACTCAAAGCAGAAGAAACATAAGCCTGTCCGACTGTTAAGCCTAACTTATTTTGTAAACTGCGAATTTGACCATCAACCCCAGAAATAGTTAATTGCATCTGCCGTTGGAGATTTTGGCTAGCAGTAACAGCGCTTAACAAGCTGCCATTCTCGGCTGCTAATATTGCTGTTCGTTCGATGCGATCGTACTGTTCCAGCTTCTTTTCAGCAACTTGCAATTCTCGTTTAGCTTGTGGTACGCGATCGTTAATCTTTTCAATAATTGCTTGTAATCGGCCAGTATTGATATCACTACTCAACTTGATCATTGCTTGCATCAATTCCGCCAAGACCTGTATACCTCGTTTGGGATCAGTATCTACATATTTCAATTCCAAAATACTAGATTCCAATTCTCCAGTTCTGGGGTTTTTTTTAGGAACAGAAAGGACGACACTGTTACCCAGCTTTGTCGGTTTGACACCAACTTTTTCTGCCACTGCTGCAATTATTTGATTGGAGAGTAAAACTTCCTGATTCAGTTCTTTTCCTTGCTGTTGGATTTCTGTACCAGTTGCAGAGAAAGAAACTGGTGGGCCACTATAGGTAAGTGCGGCAGATGCTATATAGCTAGTAGGTGGCTCTGGTTGCATAGCTACCAAAGTCGACCCTACTATAACTAGACCAAAACTAGCTAGTCCAATCCACTTGTACTTATCAAAAGCAATAAGATAGCGCTTAACAATTGGTGGGGTCATGGTCGCTTCGCTCCAATTCAAAATTCAAAATTTAAAATTTAGGAAGCACCAAACTAAAGATAGTGGTTTTGATAAAAGAACGCTATCAACTTCATACTATATATTGGTTGATATGTTTAATATTTTTACATTCACGAATTCAAAGACCAGTTGGAGATGTGGCTTCCTACACTCCCAACTATTTCCAGATTGTATCCTTCTTTTAGAGTTACTAATTTGACCCGCCACCGAAGTTGTCAAAAAATCGGAGAAAGGATTGAACGTTGAAGAAAGGTTGGGTAATGGTAGTTAGAAAATTAGTAATTCTACCTATGAGGTTACGACCAACAACAATAACATCATTATCTTGAAGCGCCACATTTTGAGACGCATCGCCTCCTAGAGCTTTTTTAGCATCAAGTTTCTGGGTAACAGCTTTACCTTGTTCAGGATCAAAGCGAACGAGAGCGATATCTCGGAGATTAGCAGTATCAAGATTTACTCCTCCCAAAGCATCTACAAACGTACTGCCATTAGGCAGTGCTTGAATAGATAGACCTCCCGCAGCGTAGTTTAAAACCCGGACTCTAATCTGTGGTGTGGCTAAGGATGAACGTGCTACCAAATTGCGGTCATAACCGTCATCATTACCAACTTCACGACGGGGGATGAGTATCGCATCTCCATCTTGTAAGCGTAAATTAGGGATTGAACCGCCATTTTGCAGTGCTGCATATAAGTCAATAGTTTGTGAAATCACAGAACCATCAATTAACTTGCGGCGTACTTGTATTTGTCGCAGGTCTGCATTCAACGTTGAACCCCCAGATATTAGCAAGGCATCAGCAACGCGGGGTGTTGCTGAATTAATCGGATAAATTCCTGGTCTGAATATTTCTCCACTAACGGTAACTTGAACTGGTCGCGCCCCTGCCAAAGATACTACTATGATTGGATCTGGGAAAAAGCGACTTAAACCCAAGCGAATTTTTTCTTGAGCTTCTTCTAAAGTTAAACCTTGTAATGACACCGTTCCCACTTGCGGTACTACGATGGTGCCTTCGGGACTAATTACAGCTTGAAAACTTAAGTCTTGACGCTGCGCGGCTAAGGCTAAAACTATTACTGGATCGACAACATAACGATTTAAACCCAAGCGAATTTTTTCTTGAGCTTCTTCTAAAGTTAAACCTTGTAAAGAAACTGTTCCCAGTAGTGGCACTACAATGTTACCTTCTGGGTTGATTGAAGCTTGAAAACTCAAATCTGGAAAGCGTTGAACCGAAACGCTAATTCCATCACCTATGCCTAAGCGGTATGGGCCAGGAGGACGCTGAAGTACAACGCCAATTATATCTCCTGGCCCTAAGAGGTAGCGGCTGAGTTGGCTGGAAGTTTCGTCATTTGCACCTGTGGGTATAACCTCAGTCTCAGTACCTGGCACAGGCGAGGGGGGTTGCCTTGGTGATTGTCCTTGAGATGGAAAAGGCTGGGCAACGACAAGTTGGATAGGTGTTATTAAAAAAACTCCTACTTGAAGACTAACAAAACAAAGGGCGCTGAATGCACGCATATAAGAAGTGGGATCTATGAACATCGGTGCAGAAAAAATGATATGAGAATTATTCGCGCCGAGTCGTTATTTTACTCTATAAATGTCCCCAATGTCTCTGGAGTCTGCAAGTATTTACCAAGAAAAAGAGAAGAACTTTACTAAATTTAAATACTAACTTCATATTATTAACATCTTTTGGCTAAGTTTTAGGCTGAATGCAATTTATAAAGATAAGTAGGTTGGCGCAATTAAAGCTAACTAGCAAGGGCTGTCATTTGTCCTTTGTCATTGGTCATTAGTAAGGACTTTAAGACTATTTACGTTTCATAACATAATTTGGTTTATTTCTACCAACTTACTTCTGATGAATCTCTGCACAAGGGCATTCATCAGATACTTTACAAAGGGCCTGCCATCAATGTACTTTGCACGGTTTCCCCCATAGACTTGGCTAAAGACCAAGATTGTTCTACCTGCCCTAAAGGTTCCATCGGGATTAGAATGCTCACGCTTACCCAGGGAATACGTTGCTTGCGCCACTGGGCCACTTGATCTGCCAAGAACCAATGGAAAGGTGATGGATTTCCGCCGTCTGGCATGGCGTACCATTGCAAGACAGCGAAGGTTTGCTGTGGTGTGGCAGCACGAAAGAACCTAGCTTCTACTTTAGTTTCAACAACATTAGAAGCCAACTTTTCAGACTGTTTCACAGTAAATTCGGCAGAACGAGATTGCGCTATATCCCACTTTCCCCAGCGCGATCTTCCCCAGCCGTTAACATCTGTCCACTCTACCTCTGGTTGATCCATAGGCCCATTTTGCGGTAGCAAAAGCAGGATTGCCTGGGATTGTGAACCTTCTTTTTTCATTACCTGCAAAGACCATTTATGTTCACCAATTTGCTGTTCTGATTGTTCAATAGTTTGCCAACCAGGAAGGGCTAACCCAGTGTTGCGGATCTGTTTTAACTCGTGGAGATTAGTAACAGGTAGCGGCTGTTTCCATTGCCAATGTCCTGTTAGATATCCGGGAATCCCTCCTATTGCTAGCAGTAGTAGCAATAACAAAAGTGCTGCTACCTGATTGAACTGGTTTTCTTTGAAAAACTTGGAGAATGAAATCATCAGTAAAATTTGTGATACTTAGGCAAAATTTTACTTTATAAAATCACACCATGAGTTCAGTAATATTTATGAGTAGATTAAGAGGGAGGGGAGCAGGGAAAAGGGGACAAGAGAGGTGAGAACTTGAAACAAGTCTTTCCCCTTGTCCCCAATTCTCCTTGTCCCCAAGTCCTCTTCCCAATGCCCATAGTTCTAACTTTCTGTTTCTTGCTCAGTTTCTAGAGATGCTGAAAAATAGCTATTAATCCAATTCAGTAGGGGTACTAATGACACCAGCATACAAGCAGAGTATAAGTCACCACCCCAACCTTCATGTAGCCATTTAAAAGCTGCTTCTTGACCTGTGCCGTGAAAGAAAGTCAGTAAAGTGTTACGAATGATATTGGCAGTAGTACTAACGATCGCAGCAAGAGATAAAAACGATATGGTTGTGCGCCGTGAAGATAAAGCATCTGTCCAATAAAGCAGCATCAAGCCAACGTAGAGAGTCGTGAACAACATTTTCAACCCTGCACAATAGGGGGCAACTTCTACAATGCGTCCTCCCACGTAGAGATTGATTTCATTTACTGTTACGTCCATACCAAATTGATTCAATATGAAACCTGCCGTACCAGCAATGAAGCTTTGCAGAGGCAAGGTATAGGGCGCAATGAGATAGGGTGCTGCTGTCGGGGTGGCTAAAAATACCAGTAGCAGGGGGAATCCTTGCGATCGCAAACCTGCTATTCCTTTAAACCACAAACATAATCCTGCCAGGATAACGGGCAAGGAAAGGTTAACCCACTCTGTAACACCACTAAGATAAAACACTGCCCCTAGTAACAATAAAACAGCGCTCAAAGGATGTGTGGTATCTGGTAAACGTTTCCACTTTTTTCGGTTTATCCAGGCCAGATAAGCCGCAAATGGTAAACCAATAATTCCGTGGCTGAAATATTCGTGTTCTGTACTGATATTTTTGTTCAGCCAACCATCCAACCAGTGTAGCAATATAGGCGCATAAAGCAGCAGCAAAACGCCTATAATAGCTAGATTCAATAAGTCTGAGGCGTTTCTTTTTTTAATCTGTTGCTGGAGTGCCATGATTTTTATTGGTCATTGGTCATTTGCAAAGGACAACTGACAAAGAACAAATGTCTAATTGTTGGATGCACATATAAGTATGAATTAAATTTAGGCTACCACGCTGTCAAGGTCGGCATTGGAGTTTTCATCTACCTGAGAAGTTGTTGAAACTGCATGAGCGATCGCAGCTACAACTTCTTTAACTTGGCTACTGCTCAAACCAGGATACATCGGTAATGATAATATTTGCTGTGACAGTTTTTCTGCTTGGGGAAAATCTCCGGGCTGATAGCCTAAATTGCTGAATGCTGGCTGGAGATGACAAGGAATTGGGTAGTGAATGCCGGTTTGAATTCCCACTGCTGTGAGTTTTTCTTGGAGTTGCTGGCGTTCTATTGGGCAAGAATCATCAACTTTAATGACATAAAGATGATAAACGTGTCCTGTATCACTTTGGTTTTCTATAGGAATAATACCAGTAGTTGCCAAGGGTGCTAGTTCAGCATCATACTGCTGGGCAATAGTCAAGCGATCGCGATTCCACTGTGGCAAATATGGTAATTTTTGGTGCAAAATAGCTGCTTGTAAAGTATCCAAGCGGCTATTTGTACCGGGTTCAGTATGAAAATACTTTTGCGATGCACCATAATTTCGCAAACGTCCCATCTTCTGGGCGACATCTGAATCTCGTGTCAGCAGCATTCCCCCATCCCCAAATGCTCCCAAATTTTTGCTGGGATAGAAACTAAAAGCTGCTGCTATGCCTACTGAACCAGCGTGATATCCGTCTCTTTGGGCAAGGTGTGCTTGGGCGGCATCTTCAAAAATTAGTAGTTTGTAGGTATCAGCAAATTTGATGAGTTCACGTGGTGATACCATTTGTCCATAGAGATGTACAGGAATAATTGCTTTAGTCTGAGGCGTAACTGCCTTTGCTGCGGCCTCTAAATCAATTAAAGCTGTTTGGCGATCGCAATCTACCAGAATTGGCTTCGCGCCAGCGCGGATAACCCCAATCAAGGTTGCGATAAAAGTGTTGGCTGGTAAAATTACCTCATCGCCAGCACCAATATTACAAGCTTGCAATCCGAGAGCGATCGCATCTGTTCCTGATGCAACACCAACACCATAAGCTGCCCCCGATACTGCCGCAAATGCTGCTTCAAAATCTGAGAGTGCTTGCCCTAAAATAAAATCTCCCTGTTCCAATACAGATTGGATTGCATATTGCAATTGCATTTGAATTGGTTCATGTTGCAACTTCAGGTCTACAAAAGGAACTCTAACAGCCATTTTATTCATTAGTAGTTGTCCTTAAAAAATATTTCCTCAGATGGAAAAAATAAAAAAGCCTAAACAATTTTCAGCATGAAATTGTAATAGGTTCAATCTATTCGATCGAGACTTACATAAACTATCTAGGATTGTCTGCCACGAGTGTTAGCTGTTATAAGTAATAATTGCTATAAAAATTACCCAAATATAATTTTGTAAGTTAATTTACTTAGGGTTTGCCAGTAAGAATTTTTCCTTCTGTACATAAAGAATGACAGCTCCTTTGTATTGTATCCTTAGGGTTAGCTTACCCTGGCTGAATCCAAATCTAACGCAATCTGACTGTAAAATCCCAAGCAATAAAGACTACACCAGTACTAAATAAAGAATATCTAGCACCAGTAATTAGTAACTTGTGCATACCGCATCGCCGAGTTAATGGAAGGGAGAAAAAAATTTTGCCCTAAATTTGTTTGTCAGAGGCAAAATTAGGGAATGCTTAAAAATAGCAATTGATAACCTAGAAATAGGACTTGGATCAATTACACGATAGAGAAATTATTAAGGTAGCAGTGGCAATGATAGAGCCTGAAAACAAATTATTTGCCCTAAAGGATGGTTGGGATTCTCATGAATCAAGAGAACAGCAACGCCTAAAAGCTTTGTCGGATTTAGGTTTGCGGCAACCAGAAACGATTCCGGTTTTTGAAGAAGCCACACAGACTGCTGCCCACTTTTTGGAAGCACCAATTTCCATATTGGGATTTGTGGATCAAGAACGTCACTGGTTCAAGTCAGCAGTGGGCTTATCTAGGCTGGGGCTAATGAATCAGTTGGCACAAAGCCGCCAACTGTCACGCCGGGAATCGTTCTGCACTCAGGTTGTAGAGAGCCTTCAAATATTTGTAATTAATGATACACATAAACTTACAGACCCAGTACTTGTTAGCAGCAAGCTGGTGCAGGATTATGGTATTCGTGCTTACTTAGGAGCGCCACTCATTGATGCTGAGGGAAATTGTTTGGGTGCGTTGGCAGTGATGGATTTAGTGCCGCGCAATTTTACAACCCGAGACATTGAGTTTTTACAAATCATAGCTCGTTGGAGCATGAGTGAATTTGAGCGGAACCGACTTTTGCAAGGCAAACTCGAATCAACCACTCTCAAGACCGCTTCTATATTTTCGCTTAATGATGAACGTAACACTGAAATTAAAATCACCACACCCACTCAAGATAGCGGCTCTGTTTCTACCAAGCAACTGAAACTGGAACTTTTGGGTCAGTTAACTCAGGAGTTACGCACGCCTTTAACATCTGTACTTGGTATGGCTAGTGTTTTAGGACGTGAAATTTATGGGCCTTTGACGACTAAGCAAAGAGAATATTTAGAAATTATCCAACATAGTGGTCGGTATTTACTTTCCCTAGTAAACGAAATTACCGAACTAGGAGCTATGGATGACAACTCAACTGTACTGAATTTAGCTCCTGTGGATATTGAAATGCTATGTCAACAAGCTATCAATACCCTTGAAGAAGTGGCTAATCGCCGCGAGCAAGACATTCGCCTCTCTATAGAACCGGGACGTAATCGCATTTGGCCTTTAGATAAAGACAAGGTGCGACAAATGTTATATCACCTGGTTTTCAGTGTGATTCAACTTTCGGCTACAGGTAGCATTGTTCGCATCCATGTTTCTTACAAGGAAGATACGCTCAACATTACTATTTGGGTTTCTCATCCCTGGTTAGGGGACGGCATTACTGAGGTTGACCCCTACTTCCGTCTCAATTCTTTGTCTCTGCTAGAGTTAACTGGTGAAGTCGCAACTTACAATACTCATATAGAAGGACAACAGCAACTAGAGACTTCATCAGTAGCAGTGGACAATTCCAAAAGCCTGAGTGATTCCCACTCCAATTTTCTTGCTGCGAGTTCCGGTCTAAATTTAGCTAAATTACATGGAAGCCTTTCTCGTGAAAGCTTGGGTCTATTGCTAAGTTGTCAACTAGCAGAGTTGCACGCTGGACAAATTTTGATTCAAGGTTCACCAGAATCAGGATATCGTTATGTGCTTTCTTTGCCACTGCAACTGGCAACTCCCTCGCAAGCAATTAGTGATGTCTGATCACAGCCAGTAGAGAACCGATTACAGGTGATAGGGAATAGGGAAAGACAAATTCATACTTTGTTATGTAGTAAGTACATGAATTAAAAGCGTCATTACTAATTTACAAACTACGTTATTACCTTTTTATAGCCATAGGCATTATGATCAAATCCAAGTTCTGCGTCGGCAGGCTAATTGATCGCAATGTTTTTTATGAATTTAGTCTGGCAACTATTTACTTTATCATCTTTACCGCTCAAAGAATATCTTGCTACCAGTTACGTACACCGTTATCTGGTGGGACTGTTAAGGTCTTGGCGGCAAACCAGCGTCTTGATTCAGTGGGGAGATGCGATCGCAGCTGTATTACTCAGCTCAATATATGCCCTTGCACCTTTTGCTTCGAGTACGTTGGTAGGTTTGTTACTGGTGGCTTGTGTGGGATTTTGGCTGTTGTTGACTTTATCTGATGAAGTCACACCAGCAAATGTCTCGTCAGTCACTCCCATTCACCTACTAGTATTGCTCTACTGGGGAATTGCTGTAATCGCAACAGCATTATCACCAGTCAAAAAAGCGGCACTTAACGACTTGGGAACGTTGACCTTGTATTTGCTACTATTTGCCCTTTGTGCCAGGGTATTAAGGTCGCCTCGCCTCCGGTCTTGGATTCTCACCCTTTATCTGCACGTATCCTTAATTGTCAGTGTCTATGGATTGCGGCAATGGTTTTTTGGAGCCACAGCACTGGCAACTTGGGTTGATCCAGAATCTCCTCTGTCTAAGACTACAAGGGTCTACAGTTATTTAGGAAATCCCAACTTATTGGCTGGATACCTGTTACCAGCAGTAATTTTTAGCTTGGTGGCAATTTTTGCATGGCAAAGCTGGCTCAAAAAAGCTTTAGCATTAACAATGTTAATTGTCAATACTGCCTGCCTGATCCTGACTTTTAGTCGTGGCGGTTGGATTGGACTAGTGGTAGCAGTTTTGGCTGTGGTGGCATTGCTAATTTTTTGGAAGAGTGTGGAAATGCCTCCTTTTTGGCGTACTTGGTCGCTGCCCATTGTCTTAGGAGGTTTAATCGGGATATTACTCTTAGCAGTGATATTTGTAGAGCCAGTTCGCCTGCGGGTGTTCAGCATTTTTGCTGACCGTAAAGATAGCAGTAATAATTTTCGTCGAAATGTGTGGGATGCTGTCTTTGAGATGATTCGCGATCGCCCAATTTTCGGCATTGGGCCGGGTCACAACTCTTTTAATAAAGTTTATCCACTCTACCAACGCCCTCGATACACTGCTTTAAGTGCTTATTCGATTTTGTTTGAAGTGACTGTAGAAACTGGGTTTGTTGGTTTAGCCTGCTTTCTCTGGCTAATAATCGTTACATTTAATACGGCGCTTTTGCAAGTACGACGATTGCGCCGATTGAGAAGTGTAGAGGGATTTTGGTTAATTGGAGCGATCGCTATTTTGTTGGGTATGCTAGCTCACGGCACTGTAGATACTGTCTGGTATCGTCCTGAAGTCAATACCCTCTGGTGGCTCATCGTTGCTTTAATTGCCAGCTACTGGACACCTTTAACTCAAAACCAGACAAATCCATCTAACCCAGAACCAGCAGTAAACTAATACGAGCAAATTGTCAGTTGTTTTTCTACTGAACAACTGACAAATGAATGAATTTTGAATTGTCTAGTCCCTGTAAGTAGTGGCACCTGGGGCATTAGGGTCGCGATAAGCAGTCGGTTCGTGATCACGCTTTTTACCAGCCAAACCAGCTAGACCGAATAAACCAAGTAATCCTAGCCAACCCCAATCAAAATCGTTGCGATCGTAAGTGGTCGTTCTGGGAGCAGTAGTGGCTCCGGGATCAGTTGTTGTCTGAGCTTGTGCGGATAGAGTTAAGGGTAAAATTCCCATACTCAAGGTGAGAATGCCTGCGCCAACAGCTGTAATGAAATTACTTTTCATAAGTTGTGACAATTCCTTATGCCATCCGAAGTTACTCACCACTGTATCGATTCTCAACCTTCATAAAATCAATCTGTGGCTATAAACTAGGGCTTTTTATAAGTCACGCTGTGGACATACAACATGGTTTTCACAGCAATCTGTTTCTCACTCTGGTGTGGTAGTTTGAACCACAATTATCCTTAATAGCTTTTCATTGCGCGTTGAATGTCACGCTGATCTTGCCGTCGTTTCAGGTCTTCTCGCTTATCGTGGAGCTTTTTACCTTTGCCAAGGGCTATACTCACTTTTACCCAGCCCCGTTTGAGATACATTTTCAAAGGGATTAAAGTTAGACCTTGCTGTTCTACTTTGCCAATTAGCTTGCGGAGTTCTTGACGATGCAACAGCAGCTTTCGTGTCCGCCGTGGTTCATGATTAAAATATTGTCCACTGGCGTTGTAGGGCGAGATATGAATATTGATCAACCATGCTTCGCCATTGCGAAGCAAAGCATAGCCATCTTGGAGATTTACTTTACCCGCACGAATTGACTTAACCTCGGTTCCTGTCAACTCAATTCCGGCTTCGTAAGTTTCCAGAATTTCATACAAATAACGGGCTTGACGGTTGTCAGCAATAACTTTGTAACCTTCGTTCTTGTCGCTCATTGATAATTTTGTGCGTTTTAAATGTACCTAAAAAATTATTTGGATTGCCTGGCGAATTATAGGGTATTCATTATAACCGCTAGAAATATTGAACTGTATATCACTAATTTAGCTTTTCTAAGTTCACAATTAAGAGTTTTCTAGTAACTTTTAAGTTACCTGATATTGATTACATCTGAGGTTTATCCAGAACTTGGGAATTTTACCTCAAGTTTCACCAAGCTTGATTTTGTGCAGTTTCACAAAGACTTGTAAGTAAATCGGCGTAAATAATTAAAGTTTTGTAGTATACCTTGTTGGGTATCTTGCTACAAGACGCTAATCCTAGAAAGGGCTGAAGCCTTCTCTACAAACTTATTTCAATTCATGCCTACTTAACTTATATTTTGGTAAATTACTGATAAAATTAATAATAATTTATACTATAATGGAAACCTGCTCTGCCTTATTAATGAGTTGTTACAAATTAAAAAGCTCTCTATGCTTCCTGATCTGAGGGAGTTAAAGGTGAGTTGCACTTCGTTAACCTTCCAAAAGATTTAAGATTTTCTTTATAAATCAACCCTGAAGGCAGTCATTACCTGGTAATCCTGTCATAGTATGAAACATAAGAACACTATTCTTGCCAGTGTTCACCGATGAAGCGCGTAGAAGCAAATTTCTGAGTAAAAAAAATGCTAGGGGTGTATTGTCCATGCCCTTGACGATCCTTGTAGTGGATGATGATTTGGGCACTCGTCTGTCTGTTAGCGACTATCTTGAACTGTCTGGCTACTGTGTGATCACGGCTAATGACGGTCAAGAGGCTTTGTTTATGGTGGATGAGCATAATCCTGATTTGATTGTCACGGATATCATCATGCCACAGATGAATGGCTACGAACTGGTGCGTAGGGTGCGTCAACAACCAATGTTTCGCTTATTACCTGTAATTTTATTAACAGCCCGAACTAAGACCCAGGAAAGAATTCTGGGCTATCAGTCAGGGTGCGATTTATACTTACCCAAACCTTTTGAATTGGAAGAGTTAGCAGCAGCAATCCGCAATCTTTTGGAGCGATCGCAAATTATTCAATCGGAGTATCGCTTTTCTCATAAAGAAAGTTTGGGCATTTCCGGCTCTACAAAAGCGGAGGATGCCCATAATTCTCTGTCTACTAAAATTCAGACATCCCACTTAGACTCATCGCTAACTCATAGAGAACAAGAAGTCTTAGAGTTATTGACTCATGGTTTGTCTAATGCCGATATGGGTCATCAGCTACACCTGAGTCCTCGCACAGTGGAAAAGTACGTTAGTAGTTTATTGAGAAAAACTTCAACCAGCAACCGAGCAGAATTAGTGCGTTTTGCTATGAAGCATGGTTTAGTCGAATAAAAAAGGTGAGGAGTTAAGAATTAAAACTCAGAACTCTTCACTTTTAACTTTTGTGAGCAGACCTTCACAAGCATCAATCAGTAAATCAATAACCTGATTAAATCCGTCTTGACCACCGTAGTAAGGATCTGGAACTTCCTTTAAGGTGTGTCGAGAGCAAAACTCACACATCAAACGCACTTTATGCTGATATTGCTCAGTGCGATCGAGAGTGAGGATATTCTCATAATTTTCTTGATCCATCGCCAAAATTAAATCAAAGTCTTGAAAGTCTGACTTTTGAAACTGGCGTGCTTGACCACGTAGTTTAATTCCCAACTTTGTACCAGCCGCAGCACTCATGCGTCTGTCGGGTGGGCTACCCACGTGATAACTAGATGTACCAGCTGAATCACAGATGATGGCATCGCTCAAGCCTGCCTGCTCAATTAGATGATTCATTATGTTTTCTGCCGATGGCGATCGGCAGATGTTACCTAAGCAGACAAATAGCAACTTGTAAGGCATAGATATTTTTTGTCCTCTGTCAATAGTCATTTGTCCTTTGTCTTTTGACTAATGACCCTTCGGGTGAAGCTCCTGCGTCGCTAACACTTCTCTACGAGACGCTACGCGAACGCTAACACCAGTTGCTCAGGGGGAAACCTCCTTTCTTCCTTTGGGAGAAGACCGCACTGGCTCACCAATGACTAATGACCAATGACTAATGACCAATGACTAAAATCCAGGTAACTCCAACCCACTGGTTAATTCTTCCATACGTTCCCGCATTGTTGCTGTGGACTTGTTGTAGGCTTCTTTCATTGCCACCGTCACGAGATCGGAAAGTACTTCTGCACCTTCTGCAAGAGCATCTGGAGAAATTTCTACTCGCTTGGGTTCTTGGTTCCCACTGACAATCACCTTCACCAGACCACCGCCAGATTCTCCTAGAATCTCCATTTGCTCCAATTCTTCTTGGAGTCGCTTTGCACCTTCTTGAACTTGCTGTGCTTTCTTAAAAGCATCGGCTAGTTCCTTCATTTTTCCTAAGCCAAAGCCAAATCCCTGTCCTTTTCCTGTCATAATTATTTGTACGCTTGTGCGTTGAATAACAAATCAAATTCAATTATAGATGCGGTAAGTAATTTGCCTCTTTTTTTACCAATAATTAATGCATCTGGGAATTGGGCACTGGGCATTGGTTATGATACATCTTTACTGATATGCCTAGTTCCCAATCCCCATCCCCAGAATTGAAAGTTTCAGCAAGCACCTTGAAACTCTCCGAGCATTTTGACTTCTGGCTCTAAATTAATAGACCAACGTTCTTGCACCTGATGTTGGATGTGGCGAATGAGACAGAAGATATCACTAGCTTTGGCCCCACCCCGGTTAACGATGAAATTAGCATGGAGTAGTGCTACTTGCGCTCCACCAATTTGGTAGCCTTTGAGACCAGTTTGTTCAATTAACCAGCCAGCACTGTAAGGTTTGGGATTGCGGAACACACTCCCACAACTGGGGAAGTTGTACGGTTGGGTGCTTAAGCGATGCTTTTTGTGTTCTTTGGTGATTGCTACAACTTTTGCTGGGTCTGCACCTGGCGCGAGTTGTAAGGTTGCTTGGGTGACTATGCGATCGCCGCCTTGCAATAAGGAAGTCCGATAGCTATAACCTAACTGTTCTGGGGTAAGAGTTTCCAGCGTCCCATTGGGTGAAAGTACCTCGGCACTAACTAACATATCTGCGATACAGCTATTATGTGCCCCTGCATTCATCACAACAGCACCTCCGGCTGTTCCAGGGATGCCAACAGCCCACTCCAATCCTTGCCATCCTAATTCTGCTGCGGCCCATGCCAAACTGGGAATTGATTCTCCGGCAGCAACGGTTAATTGACCAGTTTGGGGGTCAAAGTTGCTGAAGCGGAGGTGACGAGTCGCGATAACTAAGCCTGATATACCGCCATCGCTCACCAGGAGGTTAGAACCGGCTCCCAGTGTTGTCACCTTTAAATCACGTTCTTTTGCGTATTTAAGACTGGCTTGCAGTGCTTCTAAGTTTCGGGGGGCAACATACAAATCAGCTGCTCCTCCAACCCTATAGGAAGTAAAGGCTGACAAGCAAGCCTGGGGCTTAATTGCACAATCAGTATTTGGTAAGTAAATTACTTCACTATCCACCGAATTAGTTGTTTGATGTTTCTTTGTATTCAAAGCAGAAACTGTGCAGACGTTTCCAGCTGCCTGGGAAATGGTCATTTTTACTTTATATTGGTAAAATTTTTACATTAATTTACCGCAAAGATACGGTAATAGAGTTCATAGATGGAACCGTTGCTAGACGGGCGCTTTGCTCAGAAACGAAACTTTGCAAAGTTTCCACTTAAGATGTGGCTTTAGCAGGTTCGCAAAGTGCAGTAATTACTTCAGGAATCACCTGATTCAAGTTCCCAGCTCCTAAAAACAGCGCCAAGTCTCCTGGGCGTAATGTTTTTAACAAGTACTCACGCACTGAGGGTAAAGTTGGTTGATAAACTACCTGCGAATGCTGTTTAGCAATTTCCGCTGCTAGCTGTTCACCAGTAATTTGCCCTAAGTTGGGTTCGCCTGCACTGTAAATATCAGTCAGCACAACCAAATCAGCATGGGTAAAGGACTCGGCAAATTCTTCTAAAAAGGTCAGTGTTCGGCTATAGCGATGGGGTTGGAAGATAGCAACCACTCTTTGTCCTGGTCTTGCCTGTAAACGTGCGGCAGCGAGAGTAACGCGAATCTCGCTAGGATGATGAGCATAGTCATCAATGAAGGTAATACCATCGACTTCGCCCCGCAGCTCAAAGCGTCGTCTTGCTCCTTCAAAGGTTGCAATACCTTTGGCGATCGCTCCAAATTCTAAGTCCAAGGCGCGACCAACAGCTACTGCTGCTAGAGCATTGCTGAGATTGTGCCGACTAAGCAGCCGCAACTTCAACACGCCCAAGGCTTTGCCTCTTTCCCAAACTAGAGCCGTGGTGCCATCAGCACGATAATCAATATTAGTAACGGTGTAGTCAGCGTTGGTATCTGAGTGTAAGCTGTAGCTGATTGTGGGTTGTAAGCGATCGCGCACTGTCGCACAGTCAATACTACCTATTAAAGTTTTACAACCCTTAGCAAATGTCTGGAAGATGTCAATTACTTCTTCTAATGTATCGTAATGGTCAGGATGATCGAGTTCAATATTGGTGATGATGCCAATTTCTGGAGCGTGTTTTACCAAAGAACCATCAGATTCGTCTGCTTCGGCTACCAAATATTGGCTTTGTCCCAATCGAGCATTACCTTCCCAAGCATTGACTTCGCCACCTACTAAAATCGTTGGGTCTAGACCTGCTTCCAGAAGCATATAACCAATCATGCTACTGGTTGTAGTTTTGCCGTGTGTTCCTGCCACTGCAATACTGTAGTAATCGGAAATTAAGGCGGCTAGTACATCTGAACGATGCAAAACTGGACAACCTAATTCCAACGCTGCTTTGTATTCTAAATTATTAGTGTTAATTGCTGTTGAACAAATGACTTGAGGTAATTTTGACTTAGTATCAGCAGGTAATTGTTCTTGTGAATTTAATACTTGAGGACGAAAGAATTCGAGATTACTTGCCTCTTGTCTACCAAAAATATGGGCACCGATAGATTCCAATTTGTGCGTCATGTGGTTTGGACGAAGATCCGAACCTGATACTGGAAATTGACGCTTGGCGAGAACGTATGCCAGAGCAGACATACCTATGCCGCCGATGCCAATAAAATGAAATGGTCTACCACTAAAATCTACAGAATTAGTCATTTATTGCTCCTCTTACACCACACCACACCATAATCACAAATGACACGCGTATCATAACAGGAATTTGATTTTTACCGTAACTACTCCTATATCGTATTTATGTTTAATGCCCAGATGTTGTTTCTGGTCTGGTTTTGCGTGTTCAGAATGATTTTACCTTGGTTGGAGGTTTTTACTATTTCTGAACTGTTGTTAAGATTATTCTGAAAATTTTGGCTACATCGGGAAAGAAATTCTTGTAATGTCAAATACATATTTTTGTCTACCTTACTGGAATTGGCTACATAATACATTGTTTAGTGAAACTGATTTGAAATTGCATCAAGTTTAGCCGTGAATTGACTACAATAGTACATTGGTAAATGAAACTATTTTTCAATTGCATAAAACCCAGGCATAACTGGATGCAGCAACTAGCAATTTTTGGTGGCACATTTGATCCAATTCACTGGGGACACCTGCTCGTAGCCGAGACAGCAATGCAAGAAGTATCTCTTGAAAAGGTAATTTGGGTGCCATCCCTAAATCCTCCTCATAAAGAAGCAGCTTTGTTTGAGCATCGCGTGGAAATGCTGCAATTAGCCATAAAAGATAACCCAGCGTTTACTGTCTCCCTAGTGGAGGCAAATCGCCCTGGGACTTCTTATGCCATTAACACTCTGATTGACTTATCTGCTTGTTACCCAAATACTCACTGGTACTGGATTGTGGGCTTGGATACTTTCCAAACCTTACCTCGTTGGTACCGTGGACACGAACTAGCACAAATGTGTGATTGGTTAATCGCACCCCGACTGCTAGGTGGTGAGACTATAACTCAAAGCAAATTAATCTGCAAGCAAGTGGAGCAACAACTAAAGGAGCAGTCACATACCATTTACTGGCAACTCCTGAATATACCTTTAGTAGGAGTTTCGTCAAGTCTAATTCGCAAATTGTGTCGCGAACGCCAGTCAATTCGTTATTTAGTACCGGAAGCGGTCAGATCATATATCACTAACAACAGTTTGTACTCGAACAAATCTGAATAAATTATGTGTTTTTTTATTGATCTAACACTTTATGGTTATAAGTGCCCCCCCCCTTTGCGATATGATTGGGGTCAACGATATCAACATATAAGCATAAATACAGAGGGCAAGACACTGTGATTAGAGTTGCAATCAACGGTTTCGGGCGGATTGGACGTAATTTTGCGCGTTGCTGGGTGGGTAGAGAGAATAGCAATATCGATCTTGTCGCTATTAATGACACGTCAGATCCTAGAACCAATGCTCACCTGCTGAAGTATGACTCGATGCTAGGTAAGATCAAAGGTGCTGAGATTAGTGCCGATGATAACTCTATCATCGTTAACGGTAAGACCATTAAGTGCGTATCCGATCGCAACCCAGAAAAGTTGCCCTGGAGAGATTGGGGAATTGACCTAATTATCGAAGCAACAGGCGTATTTACTAGCAAAGAAGGAGCGCTAAAGCATGTGAATGCTGGAGCCAAGAAAGTTCTGATTACCGCTCCTGGTAAAAACGAGGATGGCACTTTTGTGGTTGGTGTGAATCATCATGATTATGACCACAACATACACAACATTATCAGTAACGCTAGTTGTACTACCAACTGTTTGGCACCAATTGCCAAGGTGTTGAACGATAAGTTCGGCATCATCAAAGGTACGATGACCACCACCCACAGCTATACAGGCGACCAGCGTTTGCTAGACGCTTCTCACCGGGATTTGCGACGGGCGAGGGCCGCAGCGATAAACATTGTACCCACCTCCACTGGTGCAGCAAAAGCAGTGGCTTTGGTTATCCCAGACCTGAAAGGCAAGCTTAATGGCGTTGCCTTACGCGTACCAACCCCGAACGTCTCAATGGTAGATTTCGTAGTTCAGGTTGAGAAGCGTACTATTACTGAAGAAGTTAACCAAGCTCTCAAAGATGCTGCTGAAGGCCCACTTAAAGGCATTTTGGACTATAGCGAACTAGAACTGGTATCTTCCGATTATCAAGGTAGCGATGCTTCTTCGATTGTTGATTCCAGCTTGACTTTGGTTATGGGCAATGACTTAGTAAAAGTTATGGCGTGGTATGACAACGAGTGGGGTTACAGCCAACGAGTTTTGGATTTGGCAGAATTGGTAGCTGAGAAGTGGCAATAATTTGTCATTGGTCATTAGTCATTGGTCACTTGTACTGAGCGTAGTCGTACCACTTCGTGGAAGCAAGCTACGCGTAGCGTCTCGCAGAGAAGTATTAGTTTTTCACAAAAGACAAAGGACTATTGACTAAAATGCTGAAATCCCTGACTGAGGTTCAGAACTTGGTCAGGGAATTTTTTTTGTTCGTCGTGCAATAGTACTGTTGATCCGGGTGTAATGTTGCCGACGATCGCAGCACCTTGACCAAGATGTTGTACTAAGGCTAATGCTGACTCTCGTGGCAAGCAAAGCACTAATTCAAAGTCTTCGCCACCGTATAGAGCATAAGCTAGCGCTTGCTCTTCTATTAGCCAATGGTCAAAAGCTGCTGGCATGGAAATTTGTCTGCGTTCTAGGACAGCGCCAACACCACTGGCGCGGCAGATTTGGATAATTGCATCTGCCAAACCATCACTGCTATCCATACCAGCTATGGGCATGGGGCATTGGGATGCTAAAATTTTCCAGAGGATTGGTAAGACATCTAATCGTGGTTGTGGACGTTGATGTGCGTGGATTAGAGCTGTGCGTTCTACATCTTTGAGGTTTTGTCCTAATTCGGGGTGTAAGAGCAGTTCTAAGCCAGCGTGAGAGGCTCCATGAACCCCTGTAACAACGATCGCATCTCCCACTACAGCAGCAGAACGGCGGATAATTTGATTAGGGTTAACTTGACCAAAAGCGGTAATTGCCAAAGTCTTCACAGGCGATCGCACGACATCGCCCCCAACAATTGAGGTATTGTATTTTTGCAGGCATTCTGTCATTCCCTGGTACAGTCGCTCAACCCAACTCACCCTAACTTCACCGGGGAGTCCCAACCCAACGGTAATTCCTAGTGGAGAAGCACCCATCGCTGCTAAATCTGATAAATTGGCAGCAGCAGCCCGCCAACCAGCATCTTCTGGGGAAGTGGTGAGGTTGCTAAAATGTACGCCATCAACCAGCACATCTGTAGTCACTACCAAAGATTGCTCTGGTGAAGTCACAAGCACTGCTGCATCATCGCCGATAATTTCTGGAGGACAAAAACGCTGCAATCTTTCTAAAAGACCTTGTTCACCAATATCTTTTACTTGTTGAGAAGAGAAATCACTGTTCACGATCGGTTTTCCGTGCTGAAAAATTACTAAGAAAACTGATGATTTGTTTTACTGTTTAATATAAGGGTATCGTCTAGGAGTCAGTTGGGATGGTAACAACACCAGTAACCAGCATCACATTTGAAGAGTACTTAACCTATGATGATGGTAGCGATTTTCATTATGAACTGGTGGATGGCAAGCTAGAGCTAATGAACCCACCTACTATTGAACATTTCCTGATTGCCAAATTTCTTGAGCAAGTACTAGATGCAGAAATTAAACGTTGTAGCTCACCTTGGCTGTGTTTTCGAGAAAGTGGGGTGAGAACGGGGAGAAATAAATCTAGGTTGACTGATTTGTGTGTGGTGACGCTTGAGCAAGCTAGGGAATTGTTGAATGCCTCAGCAGTATTTCAGTCACCGCCTTTACTAATTGTCGAGGTGGTCAGTCCAGAGTCGGTTAAACGGGATTATCGTCATAAGCGTTCTGAATATGCGGCCTTAGAGGTTCCTGAATATTGGATTGTAGACCCACTGGAAGCAAAGGTTTCAGTGTTACTACTGGAAGATGGATTTTACGAAGAAATAGTTTTTACTGGTACTCAGGAAATTGTATCACGGACTTTTCTAGAATTAGCGATTACAGTTGATCAAGTATTCACCGCCGGGAATCTAAATCAGGGGAGTTAGGAGAGACGCGATTAATCGCGTCTGTACAGGAATTATTCTCCCCCTGTTCCCTGCTTCCTTCTTATGATGCTTGCGGCTCAACCAGATTTTCTATTCCTTGAACGACTTTTGCCGATTCAATTTTGTCACCCGCCTTTAGTTTATCCAAAACTTCTTTGCCTTCGGTGAGATAGCCAAAAACGGCATAGCGACCATCTAAGAGGTTGCGTCCGGCGGGAGTGAGTTCTGGTTCAAACAAAAAGAAGAAGAATTGCGATGAACCACCATTTACTTCACTTTCGGGGCGAGCCATGACTACTGCACCAAAAGCAGAGAAAGGCAGAACTGGCATATCAACGTAACGACCAGCTTCTTCTAGCGTAATCCCATAAGTAGGTGCTTTATCACCCTGAACTAAAACTTCTAAGGGAATAGCGCGATATTCGCCCGTCTTGGGATCAATGAAACCTACATCTTTACCTGCGGGATCTCCAGTTTGCAGAAAGTAAGATTCTTCAGAACGGGTAAATTCTAAGCCATTGTAAAAACCCCTCTGTACTAAATCTACAAAATTACCAGCAGTCACAGGGGCGCTATAACCATCCACGACGACAGTCAAATCGCCTTTGTTAGTTTTGAACTCTACCGTGGCACGACCTTTCAGTTGTGGCAGGTTACTGTACTCAGTAGGCACTTCAAAGGGGAATTCTTTCACCATTGACTCTTCTATCTGAGTCACAAGATTTAGAAGTTTGCCTCTCTCTTGCAGAATTTGTTCTTTATCTTTGCTGTTCGCCAATTCTTCTAATTTACCCACCCCAGATTTCAACTCGGTAATCCAAGCTTCTGCTTGGGGTTGGCGTTCTGTGGGAACGCTTGTTAAGATTTGGGAGGGTTTATCGAGAATTCGGGATGCTTTGCTGATGTCTTTGGAAATAGCACCCCATCGCCGATTAGCCCGCAGTTGGGCAGAGATGTCCTCTAAACTGGCTTGTAGTTGCCGTACAGGTTTGTTATCTATCGGGAGTGCATACCGCAACAAAGCCTTGCCGTCGGTGATTGCGTTGCCGGCTGGCAGCGCGGCGCTACTGGAGGGAGTCCACCCAGCTGTAGTTATGCCTAAAAATATTGTTACCAGCAGTATTGCCATTAGGCTGTTCTTCAGCCAGGATTTTAATAAGTTAAGCATGGGATAACTCAAATGCAGCATTAAATTGTTGACTGGACGTAACCCATCAATAATCTTCCCACGTTAAGGGCGGAGGATAAATGACAAATACTTTGACAACTCTTGGAGACGCTACGCATTAGCGAAGCTTTCGCTTTAGCGATACGCTCAGTACAAATGACAAATGATAAATGACTAATGACAAATGCCCAATGACGGCTCTAGAAGGGTACAATAAATGCCGATTGTCTTCCAAAATTTGAAAGTTTCATGATCTCCAGTAACGACTTTCGACCCGGTGTTTCGATTGTATTAGATGGGTCTGTATGGCGAGTGCTAGAATTCTTGCACGTCAAACCAGGCAAAGGTTCCGCCTTTGTCCGAACTAAGTTAAAAAATGTCCAAAGTGGGAGCGTGATGGAAAAAACGTTCCGAGCTGGGGAAACTGTGCCCCAAGCTACTCTAGAAAAAAGCACGATGCAGCATACCTATAAAGAGGGCGATGAGTTCGTCTTTATGGATATGGAAACCTACGAAGAAGGCAGATTGACCCGCGCACAAATTGGCGATCGCGTCAAATACCTGAAGGAAGGTATGGAAGCTGAAGTTATTAAGTGGGGCGATCAGGTTCTAGGAGTAGAATTGCCTAAATCTGTGGTTCTGGAAATTGTACAAACAGATCCAGGCTTAAAAGGTGACACTGCTACCGGTGGTTCAAAACCAGCAACTTTGGAAACCGGTGCAATTGTGATGGTTCCTTTGTTTATTTCTCAAGGAGAACGCATCAAAGTTGATACCCAGGAAGATAAATATATCAGCAGGGAATAACTTTCATCTCTATGGAGATGCTTGCTCCCGATTGAAATCCCTACATAGGGATTTAATCCCTGCCACACTTAAGATGCTAATTTACGGATAGGTCGAGGTAATAAAAACTGTGCCATTGGACTTTAATGAAATCCGCCAACTATTGGCAACTATCGCACAAACAGATATTGCAGAAGTAACGCTCAAAAGCGATGATTTTGAACTAACAGTCCGTAAGGCTGTGAGCGTCAGCAATCAGATGTTGTCGGTAGGTCAAGCAACCTTCGGCGGTGTGGTAGGTTCTGGCTTGACATCGGGTTCATCTGGAGGAAACCAGGTGAACGCGAGTCAGGTAACGGAGGTGTCCACATCTCGCGTGTTTGAGAATACTGGTACTAGCACACAATTGCAGTTGTCAGTAAATGCTCCCTCAATCATCGATCAGAGATTAGTAGAAGTGCCTTCCCCAATGGTGGGAACGTTTTATCGCGCTCCTGCGCCTGGAGAAGCGGCATTTGTGGAAGTTGGCGATCGCGTCCGCAAGGGTCAAACCGTCTGTATCATTGAGGCCATGAAGCTGATGAATGAAATCGAAGCCGAAGTCTCTGGACAAGTGATGGAAATTCTTCTCCAAAATGGTGACGCTGTAGAATATGGTCAACCTTTGATGCGAATTAACCCCGATTAAGTATTAATCTATATATCAAATGAGTCATCTGAAATGAGTCATCGTTAAAACTTCAGTCCTTGCGGGTTAATCCTGATGAAACAAACGTTGCCTTTACCGCCAGAAGTGGTGCAACAAGTAGCTGAATACTTCAGCCTGTTAAGTGAGCCGATGCGCTTGCGGCTGCTCCACTTATTACGGGATGAAGAAAAATGCGTGCAAGAGTTGGTAGAGGCAACACAGACTTCTCAGGCAAATGTGTCAAAACACCTGAAGGTAATGTGGCAAGCAGGTATCCTTAGCCGCCGCAGTGAAGGAACTTGCGCCTATTACCGGGTGGAAGATGAAATGATTTTTGATTTGTGTAATCGGGTTTGCGATCGCCTGGCCACAAGGTTAGAGGAGCAAGCCCGTAATTTTCGTGTGTTAAATAGCAAACGTTAGGTCTTTTGTCATTTGTCATTTGTCCTTTGTCCTTTGCTAATGACCAATGACTAATGACCAATGACCAAGAACTAAAGCTGATAATTTTTCTCAAAGCTTTCACGAGTTAGTGGTTGTTGTAACTCTACGCCTTCACCACCTAAAACATCCAATGGTTTACCGTTCACGTCAATGTAAACCTTGGCTTTAGGATTTAAACTTGTCGCAGTATAAACAACTTGTCCGACACGACCCATCATTGATGTGCTACCACCACCACTGGTAAAATCTTCAGATAAATTAACGTGAACTTCGTCATTTTCTGATTTCAGTCCCAACAGCTTAGTTCCTTTGGGGATAGTTGTGGAATCTGTTCCTTCTGTTGGGCCTGCCAACAAACTTTGGAAAGCTGCTTCTAAAGGCTGGTTGGCTCGTATAGAAGCGACTTTAACTGGTTGGGGAACCAAAGCAACACTTTTGTCTTTTGGTCTGAGCCAATAAACATTAGGGGTTTGCTCGTTAGCTGGCTGCCTAGTTGATGGCTGTGCTGGTTGAGCGATGGGCCCAGAGGGATTTGATGGTGTGGGAGGATTGCTGGAGTGTGTAGTAAACCAAGCCACACCGCCACCCACCGCTACAACCACTGCTGAAACGGCTGCAATTGCGCCTGAAGAAATGCGATTAGATCCTTGTTGGTCTTTCATGTTCAAAACCTTCCTGACTGAGGGCTGATATGGTCGTTATGTGAGGAGCAGCCTGGTTAAAGACGATACTTACAAGTAGAGAGTTTCCCGAAACCTGGAGGAGACTTTATGCCTCAAAGGGCGATTATTTTTAATTCCGCAAGTCCCTTTTTCAATTTTAGAATTTATATTTCTAATCCGTCACCTACCAAATTATGTAAATTTCATTCTTTTTGGAGATGATTAATTTACAAGGCAGAGGAACGCTGAGTAAAACGCAGAGGAACGCAAAGTAAAGTATTGATTCCTCTGCGTAAATGTTGAAGTTTAATTTTTTACCTGAGTGGCGGCGGTAATCCACTGTTTGAGTGTGGTTGTAACTTCCTCGATGACAATTTCTTGAGAGTTGCAGGTGGCTCTTTCTACAACTTCCACTTTGCCATTAGCGATCGCGCGTCCGGTTACAATTCTATAAGGGATGCCAATCAAGTCAGCATCTTTAAATTTCACTCCCGCTCGTTCATCGCGGTCATCTAGTAGGGTTTCAATTCCTGCTTGATTGAGTTCTGTGTAAAGTTTTTGGGCGACTTCGATTTGTTGAGCATCTTTAATGTTAGGAATCGTGATGATTGCGTGGTAGGGTGCGATCGCAACGGGCCAAATAATCCCATCTTTATCATAAGATTGCTCTACGGCAGCTTGTGCTAACCGCGACACGCCTACACCAAAACAACCCATAAATAACGGCTTTTCTTCACCCTGTTCGTTGGTATAAGTTGCACCCATGGCTTGGGAATACTTAGTGCCTAATTGGAAGATGTGACCTGCTTCAATTCCACGGGCGCTTTGTAAGGTTTGTTCTGGGTTATGGATGGCGCGATCGCCTGGTCTTGACTTGCGAATATCTACTATTCGCTCTGGTAACTTAAATTGCTCACCCCAATTAGCACCAACTACGTGATAACCAGCTTCATTTGCACCTGTAACAAAGTTTTTTAAATCAACTGCTGTTTGATCTACCAAGCGCAAAAACTTGGGATGGATCTGTTTATTAGCAGTAATATACTCATCTGCGATATCTGGCGCAATGTAGCCTAAAGGTAGAGATTTGGCTGTCCATGTTTGCTGTGCTTCTACATTTGGTACATTCAAACTAATAATAGTTTTAGCGCCATATTCCGAAGCTAATTTAGTCAATTCATTTTGCAATTTGACTTCATTAACTTCCTGATCGCCTCGAATGTTCACCAGAACTAACACTGTTGCGCCATTATCATAAACTGTCTGATAAAGGACATTTTTCACCAATTGAGTCGGAGAACAGTTGAGGAGTTGACACACCTTTTCAATCGTTTCTGTTCCAGGTGTATCGCGTTTCTCGTAGGTTGTAAACCGTGAGGTTTCGGCATCAATTGGTAAAGAAACAGCCTTTTCTACGTTAGCGGCGTATTTACCATCCTCAGTGTAGAGAACTTCGTCTTCACCAGCTTCCGCCAAAATCATAAATTCTGTGGAACCAGAACCACCAATTGCACCAGAATCAGCTTCCACTGCGCGAAAAGCTAAACCAGAACGCCGCAGAATATTGCTGTAGGCTTTATACATATCCTGGTACGTTTCCTTGAGGCTGGCTTCATCGGTATGGAAGGAGTAGCCGTCCTTCATGATAAATTCGCGTCCGCGCATCAAACCAAAACGGGGACGAATTTCATCGCGGAATTTAGTTTGAATTTGGTAGAGGTGTAGGGGTAACTGGCGATAAGAGCGAATCATATCACGAGCGATCGCTGTGATTACTTCTTCGTGAGTTGGGCCTAATCCTAATTGTTGCTCACGGCGGTCAATTAGGGAAAACATAATCCCCTCAGCTTTAGTGTAAGTATCCCAACGTCCCGATTCTTTCCATAAATCAGCCGGTTGTAATTGCGGTAAGAGACATTCTTGTGCGCCTGTAGCGTTCATTTCTTCCCGCACAATCTGGGAAACTTTTTGCAGTACCCGCCACATTAACGGCAAATAGGCATAAAGACCACTACCGATGCGACGAATATAACCTGCACGGAGTAATAATTTATGACTAGGAATCTCGGCATCAGCCGGATCATCCCGCAGTGTAACAAATAACATTTGTGAAAGTCGCATCGTTTATTCCCTTATTCCCTTTCTAGAATCTCTAATTTGTTATAAACCAATACGGTTCAGTTAAGGTCTACTGGCAACAATTTTGGGTTTTCGAGACGCGATAAATCGCCGTCTCTACAGGTGTTTTGCTGCTCATTCTGAACTGGATTGTGATATAATCTTTGCAACTATTTAATCTAGGTCTAGGTTATGAGTCCTTTGACATTAAAACTAGACACCGTTCACTTGAGTGACGAACAATTTTATCACTTATGTCAAAATAACCGCGAATTGAAATTTGAACGCACTACCAAGGGAGAATTAATCATTATGTCCCCCGTTGGAGGTGAAAGCGGCAATCGAGAAGCAGATTTAATTATTGATTTGGGAATCTGGAATCGGCAAACTGGCCTTGGATTTACCTTCAGTTCTTCTACTATATTCAAATTACCCAATGGTGCTGACCGTTCGCCAGATGCCGCTTGGATTAAAGGAGAACGTTGGCAAGCACTTACACCTGAACAAAGACGCAAATTTCCCCCCATTGCACCCGATTTTGTCATTGAATTAAGATCAGCAACAGATGATTTGGAAATGTTGCGTTCCAAAATGCAGGAATATATAAATGCAGGGGTGCAATTAGCATGGTTAATTAACCCTCAACAGCAACAAGTAGAAATTTATCGCCAAAAACAAGATGTAGAAGTGCAAAATCTACCCACACAATTATCGGGTGAAGATGTATTGCCAGGATTTAGGTTGAGTCTTTCTTGTTATTAAGATTTGCAAGTGCCGCTAAACTCCACTATTTGACCATACTTTTCATTGCAGCAGAAAATACTTTATAAGTCTGCGTAAGTACGCTTCATTAAAATAATCTGCGTAGACTAAGAAGGTATCCTAGTTTTCTAACCTGAGTAATGTGCCAAGCACAGTGCAAGAGGCAGGTTTTACCTCGACTTCATTACTCAGGGCATATTACAGCCGTTAGGATATCTTAAAAGAAATAACCATCAGGCGATTAAAATCAGGGAATCTTTAGGAGAAACTACTTTGGCAGATGTAATTTATCAAGCACAGGCACCCTTAGAATTCATCCCTCCGGCGTTTAACCCTTTATTTCTACGATTCGTCCATCTGTTGCTACCCAGTTGGATAAACTGGCAAACACCTATTACCCAAATTGAAGCAGACAACGTAGAGGTGCTGGTGGATCTCTATCGCCAGTTTCAGGAGGGTAAGATCCGTTTTATGCTGGCATTTCGCCATCCCAAAACAGATGATCCACTTTGTTTGGGTTACTTGCTGTCTCAAATTGTACCAAAGACAGCGCGATCGCAAGGTACAACACTACAACATCCCATTCACGCTCATTTTATCTACGATCGCGGCATTCCTCTCTGGGCAGGTTCCCACGTTGGTTGGATTGCTTCTCGTTTAGGTGGGACTCCGATTCAGCGAGGTAAGGCTGACTGGACGGGGTTACGTTCGGCGCGTGACTTGTTTGCCAATGGTAAATTCCCAATGGCTGCTGCGCCAGAGGGTGCAACCAATGGTTTATCGGAGAATATCAGCCCCTTAGAACCTGGTATTGCCCAATTAGGCTTTTGGTGTGCTGAAGATTTGCACAAAGCTGAACGCCCCGAACAGGTTCTAATTGTACCAGTTGGGATTAAATATAGTTACGTTGATGCTCCTTGGGGTGCGATCGCTAATCTTTTAAGTGAATTGGAAGCGGCTAGTGGTTTACCTGTGAATTCAGCAGAAAATGCTTCTATAGAGTCGCTTTATCCCCGATTGTTGGCTTTGGCAGAACATTTACTTTTGCTAATGGAAGAATTTTACACACGGTTTTATCATCAAAAATTGCCAGATGCGAAGATTGTAACTGGGCAAATTCCAGATAGAAATGAAGCATTAGCAGTTCGTTTACAAGCATTGTTGAATGCAGCACTGTTAATATCAGAACAGTATTTTAATTTGCAGTCAAAAGGTAGTTTGAGTGACCGTTGTCGGCGAGTCGAGCAAGCGGGTTGGAATTATATATTTAGAGAAGAATTTAAGGATGTAAAAGGAGTATCTGCTGTAGAAAGAGCTTTAGGCGATCGCGTTGCAGAAGAAGCGAATGCGCGGATGTGGCACATGCGTTTAGTAGAAAGCTTTGTAGCAGTTTCTGGTAATTATATCCGTGAAAACCCAACAGCAGAAAGGTTTGCTGAAACGACTTTAATTTTATGGCAGATGATTGCTAAAATCAAAGGCGATAAAGCTGTGCAGCGTCCGCAATTGGGTAAGCAAAAAGTTAAAATTACTGTGGGTGAACCCATATCTATTTCTGAGCGTTACCCAAAGTATAAGGAAAATCGTTTGGGTGCTAGGCAAGCTGTTGCTGATGTAACGAATGATTTACAACACGCGTTGGAAAAATTAATTTAAAAAGTAAGATGAGGAATTGATGATGAACAATATTACTATATCTAATCTTGATGATGACATCAAATATCGCCTACAGAAACGAGCAGAAAAACATGGTCGTTCCTTAGAAGAAGAAGCCAAAGAAATTCTTTGTATGGCTCTAATAGAAAATCACGAACAGCCCTTAAACTTAGCTAATATGATTGAGCAGCGTTTTGCAAATTTGGGAGAATTTGAATTACCAGAAATTCCTAGAGAACCTATTCGTACAGTATCAACGTTTGAAGAATGATTATTCTTGATACAAATGTGTTGTCAGAATTAATGAAGCCTAAAAAGTCTGAACTAGTTCGTAGTTGGGCTGCTCAACAATCTTTAATGAGTCTATTTACCACAACAATTACTCAAGCAGAAATTCTCTATGGTATCGCCTTACTTCCTTCGGGAAAACGACGAGATGAACTTAGTCAAGCAGCACATCTGATGTTCTCAGAAGATTTTGCTGGGCGTGTTCTTCCTTTTGATCAAGCTGCTGCTGTAGCTTTTGCTAATATTGCGTCTCAAAGAAGACACAATGGGACTCCCATTTCTCAAGCCGATGCTCAGATTGCAGCTATTTGTTACACTCATGCAGCAACTATAGCAACACGCAATTTCTCGGACTTTGAAGGGTGTGGTATTTCTATTATTAATCCTTGGGAAGTCTCCAGCAGATAGAAGCTACATACTATAAACCGGATGAGGATAGACCCTTAGTTGCTTTTTGTTAGACTTAGCAGCTTATATCTTAACCTGGAAACACCTTAAATAAATCCACAACTAAATCAGGAAAACAGCACAGATTAACTGATTCATTTGGCAGATAAATCAACTTGCGACGATAACCAAATTTAACTTGCAAAGTTTGATAAGGTTTGCTGTAGCACTCAAGATAATTATCTACTAAATTAAATATCCAATAATCAGAGATACCTGCTTCTGCATAAACAGGTAACTTTTCTTCTTGGTCATATTTTAAAGATGAATCGGCAATCTCAATTAAAAGTAAAATATCAGATGGGCTGGGATGATTTGCTAGATAGTCATCATCTCTATTTTTTGCAATTACTCTATCTGGTTCAGGCTCACTGTTGTTAGACAAAGTAATTGGCTGTTGTCCTCGCAGGGTTGCGCGATCGCCTACTAGCTTATATAATTCTCTCTCTAGGCGTGTTTCACAAACAGAGTGCGGTGTACCTTTTGCTACCATCTGGATTATTTCACCCTTAATTAGCTCAACTCGCTCATTCTCCTCAAAGAAGCCGAGTTCAGCTAGACGGTGATATTCAGCTATAGTAAAGCGTTTAGCAGTGGTAAGGCTCATAACAACTACGAGAATGCAGAGTTATTTTTATCTTAATATAGCTGTAGCTGATTAAAGTCATGCGATAGAAGTTAATGAGGTGTCTTGGTATTCTTCTTTATCACCTTCTGTAGTTGCTTCTATACTTACACCCTTCCAAGGAAAATCAAAATATTGTTCCTGAACCGTTTTTAATTCCTTTATTGACTCTTGGAAAAATAATTTAATAGCAGATAGCTGGTCTTTTTCAGATAAAAATTCTTGTAGGCTTTTTCGATAAAATATAGCTGACCATGCTGGCACAATAGTTAAGTTCTCAGGAGTCCATATACTGGGCTTATCGTTAATTACTTTCTGCATGGATTCAATAATTTTTGGGCGTTCTACAAAACCAGGAGAAACTTCTAAACATATACCTAGATATGGATACTCAGTGGAACTGTCTGGATTTAAATTAAAGTATCCAAGACCACACCAGAAATTATTGCCTGAAAACCTAGTATAGATAATATATCTACTAGACCATTTCCATTGAGTCCTACTTGCTGCACCGTTGATAACACCTCCAAAAGCTAGCTTGAATTCGCGTTGTACTTCTTCACCGAGAGTTGATTCCATGAGATTGAGAGTTTTGTTGTAATTCACCATTGTCAATAAGTCAACCGATGAAAATTGATTAGTGTGAGACATTCCATTTTTCCTCATGAAAATTAATATTTCTTGGGCTAAGATATCAGTCGAGTGTTGTTGTAAGCAGGCATAAAATTGATGCCACCTCAATTGATAAAAAATTACTTTTGGCTCTAAATTAAATGCTGGAGTTTTAATTTCTTCTTTTGGATCATAATCACGGGTGATGTAAATTAAAATTCGATGTCTGACATTTGGGAAATTACTCAAAATATCAGCATATTTTTCTAACGCATTTCTATCATCACGAGAGCCAACTTTTGATTCAATAAATATTACATCTGAATTTAAACCATCTGATAGTTCAACTACAATGTCTAATCTACTATCTTCAGTATGCCTTTCAAGTCTTTTGTGTTCTTGTTGGGTTGAAATCTTGATGCTGGAATAATTATCATCACTAATGATTGAGTGATGTTTTAGCCAACCAAGTAAAATATCATTATTCAGGGACAGAAAATAAGCAACAATTTCAGTAAAAAAATCTTCACGCGGTTTAGTTCCTGAATGCAGATTGAGTAAATTACTAAACAAAGACATTGATTTTTAGCTATTTAAGATATTTGCGGAGATTTATACACAATAATGAGGGTTGTAATCCAGCTTGAACAAGACTACAAAAAATTTTATAAGTTCTGTTTGTAGTCGATATTACGAGCGTTGCAGCAGTTATAACTTAGCTGATCGCAGTTTGACAAGATTGCTATGCGATACTTACGACAAATAGGGGTAAAAATTTACCCCTACAAATTTGTGTATTATTTTAAGAAAAGCTAGAAAAGCTTATTACTCTGAAGTTAAGTGACTTTCTAGCAAAGATGCGATCGCTTCAGGGTGAATATTCTTGTATTTCTTTTTACCAAGGTGTAAAACACAGTTGGGAGCGCTGTTACAGCATTTTTGGCAACTGGTATGTTCAATGGTAACTTTGTCTAACAAACCGCGATCGCACAAAGTTTTTTCTAATTCTGATAATAACCCTTTACCACCACGTTTCAGGCAACCGCCCTTTTGACATACCATAATCCTCGCTTTGCTTTGAGGTGGTAACTCTTGCTTTGGACACCCATCAATTGGTGTCACCCGATAGGCTTTAATTTTAATTTTACTTGTGCGCGAATCTATCTTACTATGGCCACAAACGCGAATTTGCTGGCCAGGAATTAAAGATGAACTTAGTAATCGGCGCAACTCTTTAGGCAGTTTAATTTCCACATTTCCAGATGGAACTGCCAATTGCATATATTTATATTTTCCTGGTTCACCACCAACAAAACCTAGTAACTGTCCCTCAAGGTTCAATTCTGATAACGTCAAATACTTGTCACCCATGATTGATAAAAAGTTATTGGGGATTGGGGATTGGGGGAGAGGGGAGAGGTGACAGGTAACAGGTTATAGGGAATAATCTGTACCCTGTAACCTATAACCTATTCCCTTCTTTACTCCCCATTTTTTAAGCGAGGCGTTTAGCTTCTACTGTTTGGGGTAAATTTGCTGTATCTGGCAAATCACGAAATTCTAATTCCCAACCATTTGCTAGGGTGAGAATCTTGCCATCATTTCCATCGGTTTGTTTGACGACTTCTTCTTCTAGGTCTTTTTTAGCAACGTAAACTACTAAAGTACCGGCATCATTCATGCGTAGCATTACTTTCATGAGATTCCTCAACAGATTCTAGTTCTTTTTTCTTACAGCCGACGACGAATCCTGTTTCCAAGAAATGCACAGCATATATATAGGAAGTCTGCAAATATGTTCCTATACTGGCTATGTAGCCGATATCTCCTTTGTTCACTAAAACTTGCCCGACTTCTTTACCAGGGAAAGTACCATCGTTCTTGAGCAGTTTCCGAACTCTGACTTTTTCACCAATTTCAAAAGCGGGTGGCAAGTTTAGCTCTAATTCATCGCGTTGCATGAGAGTACCTCTGTTCTCTGACCAAATTCAAAAGTTCTTCTGTCGTCAGGCTGCGTTTTTTCTGTACCGATTGATGGCGCACTGCATCTAAAACAGATTGGGTTTCTTGGGAGTTCAAGAAAATTCCATGCTGTTCTAGCAAGTTAGCAACTAAATGCCGTCCAGAATGTTTGCCTAATACTAAACGCCGTTCCCAACCCACCTCTTCGGGAGCAAATGGTTCATAGGTAATAGGGTTTTGCAATACCCCGTGAGCATGGATGCCAGATTCGTGAGCAAAAGTATTTTCGCCAACGATCGCTTTCCAAGGTGGTACGCTAGCTCCTGATGCGGCTGCAACTAGTTGAGAGAGTTCTAGCAAACTGGGAGTATCGATGCCCAAATCAACGCCGTAGATGCGTTTAATTGCCATCACAACTTCTTCTAAAGCTGCATTTCCCGCCCTTTCACCTAATCCGTTGACTGTGGTATTCACAGATAAGGCTCCGGCTTTGATACCCGCAAGGGCGTTGGCTGTTGCCAGACCAAAATCGTTGTGGGTGTGGATTTCTAGGGGAATCATCAAAGCTGAAACTAGCCGTTTAACCTTGGTGTAGGTGGTGAAAGGGTCGAGAACTCCTACGGTGTCACAGAAGCGGAACCGGGATGCACCCCATTCTTGGGCATAAAGCGCTACATCTAAAAGGAAGTTTTCATCAGCCCTGGAAGAATCTTCGCCGCCGACTGCTACCCAAAGACCTTGATCGACGGCGAAGCTGATACAGTCTTTGAGCTTTTGCAAACTTACTCGCCATTGACCGTGGAATTTAGCGGCGATTTGGATACCAGAGACGGGAATAGCGATATGCACCCGGTTCATACCGCAAGCAATAGAAGCCTTAATATCTGAAATGACGGCACGGTTCCAGCCGAGGAGTTTTGCTTGTAAACCTAAATCAGAAATTGCGGCGATCGCACGTGTTTCTTCATCACCCATTGCCGGTATACCGACTTCTAATTCGGGAATACCAATGGCATCGAGAAATTTAGCGATCGCAACCTTTTCTTCTAGGGTAAAAGCAACACCTGCCGCTTGTTCACCATCACGTAGTGTAGTGTCATTAATTATGATTTGATTCATTGCAAATATCCCTCTCTTGGAAGTATTCTTAATATCCTTTCTCTCTACAATCCCCAGCGATGGCAAATGCTAAAAATATCACAATTCATAATGTAGGATACATGATCCTTAATTATTGACCTATTAGCAGCATCACATCTGTATGACAGGGAACTAAATCAATGTATAATTTACTAATCGTTTTTACCGATGTCAGTTGAAACCTCTTCGAGTAGCAATGAACTAATATAACTATTAGCAAACCCTGAACAAAGTAAAACACAGAATCCAGCAATTAAGGATGTAATCATCTTAGTAACCTCAGATTTTCTAGAGCATTGGTGTGTACTTTAAGCAGGTAATGGGACTCAGAGCTACAAGGTACAAATTTGCTAACTATGTTCTGCTAGCCAATCAAAAATCTTTCCTAGCTGCTCCAAATCAACTAAACCATACTGCCAGAGGAGCATCGGTAGTGGCCCATTTTCTAATTCACGGTGTCGCAGAGCTACAGCAATATCGGCATTTGAAAGTTCAAGTTCGTTGTGCAAATAATTGAGGAGTTTTATATCTCTGTTCCGAGTCGCCATAAGTGATTGAACTTTCAATTTCTTAATTTGGGAAAAAACTTAAAAATCAGAAATTCCAATTTTTATTTGGGAATTTCGCATTTTTAATTGTTGCTATATGTCAGGAGAAATTTAGATTTAGCAGAAGAAACAAAATCTAAACCTCATCCAATCCATCTCAGTCTGCAATAAATTCTGCAAGCATACAGTAGCTTCAAACTCTAAAGCTATTTAAGCTTTGTGCATCCATGAACAAAAAGGATAAAGTTCAGTGATTGCGTCATGAATTCAAGATTAATTAGAAGATTCATGATTCATCGCTGTAATACCAGCAACGCTCTAGCCACTCTAATAATTCTTGGCGAGAAGCGAGAAATTGCATAACTGTACTGCGAATTAGAATTATTTCTAGCAAATTGTTCACTTGCACTCGTAAAGAACCATCGGGGGGACAAGAGCTATTTATTTTTAACTCTTGCAATCGGTGATAGATTCGCCAGCGATCGCTCAGAGGAATCTGCAAAACGTGATTTGTCATTTGTCATTTGTCCTTTGTCAGTTGTCAGTTGTCCTTTGTCGGTTGTCCTTTGCTAATGACCAATGACCAGTGACTAATGACTCTTAACGCCTAAAGCTTGCAGTTGTTTTTCGAGTTGCTCAACGCGCGAGAGCAAAGAACGAATCACGGTTGCTTCCATATCGGGTAGCTTTCCATGTTCTAAAGGAGAAAGGCTGGCGTTTTCATTTCGGGAAATAATTCGACCGGGAATTCCCACAACTGTGCAATCGCTGGGGATATCCCGCAAGACAACGGAACCTGCGCCAATACGGACGCGATCGCCAATTTGCAGATTACCCAAAACTTTCGCACCCGCCCCGATCACTGCATTTTTACCCACCGTGGGATGACGCTTACCAGTTTCTTTACCAGTTCCGCCAAGGGTAACGCCCTGGTAAATCAGTGTATAGTCGCCCACGATCGCAGTTTCGCCAATGACAACACCCATTCCGTGGTCGATAAATACGCCCTGGCCAATCTCTGCACCTGGGTGAATTTCAATCCCTGTCAAAAATCGCCCCAAATGGGAAATGAAACGGGGGATAAAACCCACTCCTCGACCATGTAACCAGTGAGCAAGACGATGCAAACAGAGTGCGTGCAATCCGGGATAGCAAAACACCACCTCTAGCCAATTCCGGGCTGCGGGATCACGCTCAAAGATAATGCGAAAATCACTCAATAATGGCTCAAAAAAAACGCCAGAGAGTAAATTTTTCAGCATGGATTTATGTGCAGAATCCTGCGTTTTGGTACTGGGGGGATCGCTAATACTGTCTAAAGACTGTTGCATCGGTAATGTCTATCTGGTAAAAGATTCATCTGCTATTTTTATGCTTATATCAGGTGACATCCAACTCGATAGAAAACCCGATGCTGATTGGATTTATTGGATTGATTACAGTTGTACTCAAACGCCGAAACCCCGACTTAACATAAAGTTAAAATTCGTCTGGGGTTAGGGGCGCTAGTATTTAACGATGGGGGTACTAGTATTTTTGGGGCGGGGGTTAAGAATTTCTGTTCACGCTACAAGAAACTTTACCCGTAAGCCTTTGCTAAGATTTCGTCAAGATATTTTGCAATATATTAAGTTGTACTCAAATGCACTCAAACATCAGTTAGATAAGCCTACAAATTAATTTTCTGTATATGCTACTACTATTAGTATCCTATTATTTAGTTGAGCGAAAGACAGGTTTCTTTATTTTCTTTTAGGATTTGCTGTCTGTATGCAGATATACGTTTCCAAATATAGTTATCGCTCATCGTGACTGTTTTCTTATTATATAGATGTCTGGGAATAGCGATCGCAAAATCTTAGAAAAGCAGAATAGGTAAATGTTCTCATAGCGCCCCTACTCAAGAAACCTGTAGAGGTGGATTCATCCAGTTAAAATACTCGTCGACGGAGATAAAAGGTGGATTCATCCGGTTCAAATACTCGGCGACGGAGATAAAAGGTGGATTCATCCGGTTAAAATACTCGACGACGGAGATAAAAGGTGGATTCATCCAGTTCAAATACTCGGCGACGGAGATAAAAGGTGGATTCATCCGGTTAAAATACTCGACGACGGAGATAAAAGGTGGATTCATCCGGTTCAAATACTCGTTAACGGAGATAAAAGGTGGATTCATCCAGTTCAAATACTCGGCGACGGAGATAAAAGGTGGATGAACAAAATAGGGGCGTACATTTGTACACCCCTACAGAGAATTTATTTATAGCACTTCTGTATTGAGTTTAATATAGACCTAACCCCCAACCCCTTCCCTACAAGGGAAGGGGAGTAAGATTCAAAGCCTCTCTCCTTTTAGGAGAGAGGTTTGGAGAGAGGTCAAAGTATATTGCATACAAGCAAGAAGCACCATATCACAAAGATTTTTGAAAAAATATGAGACTCGCCGATGAGTATTAATTTATCAAGAGACGGGAGCTTTTGCAGATTTCCCTTTACCTATAGCTTTAAAGCGTTCGCCCAACTGTTCGGCGACAATTTTTAAGCCTGGAGTCTTTTTTGATGCAGTCTTCACGTAATCATAAACAGTCAAACTGCTAGTCATCGCTTCACTACCGACAGCCATTAGGGTATCATCTACCTGTTCGGTGAGTTGCTGCATTGAAGTTAAAAGTTCGGTAAGCGCAGCTGCTAATTGATAATCTTGAACCAGTTCCTCAACATCAAAAGTGGCTGGAAGAATTTCGCGGTTAGACTGAGCAGCAGTAATGCTATTGTTCACAAAGGCTAGGCTTTTATCGCCCATTTTTACCAACTTACGCCGTTCTTCATTGCTGAGAGTAATCAGAAAGGGCATCTTTTTTTGGACTGTCTGTAGCGCGGCTCTAATTTCTTGGATATCTTGTGGCGAAAGGGAGGCGGCAATATTCTGATAAGCCATGATATATTTACCTTGGGAGTTCTAATGGTGAAGTAGCAATAGTTGCTAAGTATAGAATTCCCATTGGTAAGTGCGATCGCACATCATAACCTATTTATTTATCTGTTTTAGCGCTGATGCTGAGGGATACTGACCAGATGTAATTAAAGCTTGTCGTTCTATAATCCTTTCATCACCGTTAAAATCTAGGATACGTGCAGTCACTTCACCGATATCTGTTTGATGCTGAATTACAGCCTCATCTAGTCGAAAATGATCGCCCCAAAAGTCTCTGCGTGGGTTAAAAAACCGTATAAGTTCGCCAGTTTGCCAATTAATTGACCCCAAATCCGTGCCTTTTTGCAGGTTGCAGAAAATACAGGCATAGCAGAGATTATCTGCTGTTGTAGCGCCGCCGTGTTTGACACTGATTATATGGTCTACTTGACAACCCGACGATCTATCTTCTTCAGAAACGAGACAATACTCGCAAATATGCTCGGCGCGATCGCTAACTAAACGCCGCAATTCTGCATTAATATATGGACGAGACACTTTGAATACTCACTCCGCGCTGATGTACTGACGAGCTTTTGCTTTTGCTAGTAGCATAATATGCTCTAGCGTGAGGAAATGATCTAACTCTCGCTGGTCA
Organism: Nostoc sp. ATCC 53789; assembly: GCF_009873495.1. Taxonomy (GTDB): domain Bacteria; phylum Cyanobacteriota; class Cyanobacteriia; order Cyanobacteriales; family Nostocaceae; genus Nostoc; species Nostoc muscorum_A. The sequence goes on from NZ_CP046703.1 coordinate 839,301, forward strand.
CTTCCTGTAAGACCTTCAGTTTTTGCGCGATAAACCAAATCCTCTAAACGGTCTTTGGCTGCATCCGAGAGTTTGAAATCGATAACACTTTGGGGAGTGGTTCCAGCAGCAATAAACTCTATAATTTCGTCGTAGACTTTGGCTGTATTTATAGATGTAGTCATGAGATTACCTATTTTTATTTAATTTTACTAATTTAGATGGAATAACCAGAAAGCCCTCATGTAGAGACGCGATTTATCGCGTCTGAAAAACTGGCACGTTAGACGCGATAAATCGCCGTCTCTACAGGAATATTCTCGTCAATTATTCCTTAATTGTGCCAACTTCTTCTGAGCAAATTCCCGCACTTGCTCATCTGGGTCATTCTCTGCGCGATCGCGCAACAGTGGTAAAGTCTGGGGATGCTGAGGAAATTGCTTGATAATTATCTCCAGTGCAATGCGCCGAGGATTTGTTTCATGCTCTTCCTTGCGCTCAAAGGGGTCATGAACAGTGCAGTTGTGGTATATGTCAAACAACTCAGGCTGATATTTAAAGTATCTAGCTAATTCTCGGACTGCTACACCTCGCACATAGTTGTCATCATCATGGATAGCGAGTTCTTTGAGGAAGGATTTGGTGTCGGGGTCATCTTTGAAGTTCTTCGCTAATTCTTGGACTGCTACACGTTGCACATAGTTGTCATCATCATGGGTAGCGCGTTCTTTGAGAAAGAATTTGGTGTTAGGGTCATCATTGAAGTTCTTCGCTAATTCTCGTACTGCTACACATCGCACGTCGTTTTCATCATCATGGGTAGCGCGTTCTTTGAGGAAGAATTTAGTGTCGGGGTCATCATTGAAGTTCTTCGCTAATTCTCGGACTGCTGCACCTCGCACATCGTTGTCATCATCCTGGGTAGCACGTTCTTTGAGAAAGAATTTGGTGTCGGGGTCATCTTTGAAATTCTTCGCTAATTCTTCGACTGCTGTATGTCGCACATCCCAGTTATCATCCTGGCTAGCGCGTTCTCGGAGCCAGGTTTTGGTGTCGGAAGATTCTTGCCAGGTCGTTGCAATTGCTGTGACTGCTTGAGTGCAAATTTCATGAAATACTTTAGCTTCTTCATCTCGATGGGGGACGTAATAGTACCAGAGGTCATATTTAGTTAAGTCTTTTAGCTTGTTAAGTAATTGAATAGCCGTTGACGCGATCGCCAAGCGATTTCTCACCTCTACAAGACACTTAGCCGCTAAAAAGAGATTGACAAACTTTTCCTCTTCGCCATTTTGCATCATTAAATAATCAAGAATCTCCCCAACAAATTTAGATTCAATCATTCCCGCAATTAGCAGCAAAACTTCATGCCAACTTTCGTCCTGCCAGTGCTTGCCAAAAACTTCATTCTTAAGTTGCTCAATAGTCAGCGTTTGCGTTTCTTTAAACTGCCAGACAAACTCCGATGCACAGAAATATTCTAAAAATGTCCGATGCACAAAAGCATAATAATCTGCACCCAGGAAACATAACATAAAGTTGCGAGTCCGCAGTTGATTAATCATCACCCACGCTACTTCTCTGGGTTTATCAAATTCTATGGTTTTGAGATAATCAATCAGAACTTTGACTAAATCATTTTCATTAATCAAATTACCTGCCAAACCTTTATTAGCAGTTTGCATAAAATAAGCAACCTGACGCAGCATCGCTTGCTTCTCTTTATAATGAATAGTCTTGGGGTCTAACCTCCGATCTTCTGTCAAAGCACGTTCCACATCCCATTGATGTAGCAGTACCCGCGATGCCTGGTCGTAAAGTGTAGCTCTATCTCTTGGTAGCTCTTGATTACGATTTAGAATTGCCATCATCGTCAACAGCAGAGGATTTCCCGCCAATTCTGCAATAGATTTGGAAGCTGCAATTCCTCTTTGTAGCCGTTCCCGTTTTCTCACTTTATCTACTGCATCAGTAAAAGTTAACTCATGCCAACGGTAGATAAAATCCTGAATTTGTTCTGAGTCTAAATCTTGTAATATAAAGTGGCGGAACTCAGCATTAAGCAATCGTTGCGGTTTATAGCCAATAATCCGAGAAGTGACAATTACCTGCACATCAGGATAGTCATTAGTAAAGCGATGAATATCAGTAATTACATCCTCTCGCTTACCAGGGTCAAAGACCTCATCCAAACCATCAAACATCACTAAGGCATTACCAGCTTTTAATTGTTTATCTAGTTCAAGCTGATTGAGATGATGAACAGCGCCACTACATTGATGAAAGAATTCTAGAAAATTATTGCACTCTTTGTCTTCCCGCCGCCGCATATAAGTGCGTAACTCAATTAGCAACGGAATAGGTAATGATATAACATTATCCAGTGGAGACTCTGCCCAATTCAAAGCCAGAAATTGCAACAATGTAGACTTCCCGGAACCAGGATCGCCCAAAATCACAATATATTTATAATCTTGCTTTTTATTGACAACATCTAAAACTGAACGGATCGGCTGTTCAAAATAAACCCGTTTATGGCGTTCTAATTCTTCTAATTCCACTTCAGCTTCTACTTGGCCACTTTCTCGCAACCGTCTAAGATGTTCTTTAGGCAGTTCGTGAACTTGTGGTAAAACTTGATGAGTTTTACGGACATTTTGAGCAGTAAAAATCCGCCATAATTTAAGTTCGTTATAGGCATAGCCGCTAGTATCTAAGCTATCTAACTTAAGATTGCCATAGCGTTCGCGGATTCCTTCTTGATATTTAACTAAATTAAAATCTACAATAACCCCAGCAATTTCTTTAGTATTAACTTCAATATCAGATAACTTTTGTAATTCAAGGATATGGTGTAAATCTTTTGAATCTAAAAGAAGTTCTTGGACTTGGGTAAAATACTGTTCTGTAAGTGATTGCCAGTTAAACTTAGATGGCAAAGGTTTTAATTGCAGCCTGTTCCAACTATCTTCTAGGGTTTTAGCGTCTAGAGATTCACAATTAATATCAAAACCCTTACCAAGAATTTCTGTAACCGACTTATCGCTGATAAATTTCTTGATGTCTGTGGTGTACTCTTTAATCTCAGTTTCAGCAAGTTTGCAACGAACCTTTAACTGCTGCTGCATCAGTTGCAAAAATTCCTTTAACGCTTTCCCCGCAGCAATTTCTATGTCTTCCTTCTTAAGTTTCTGCACAATCTTGCCAGGGATGCCTTTTAATAAATCTTTAGCCCAATCTTTAGCAGCATCCTTGGCTAAGTCTTCCAAAATGGGTTTAAAAATCAACCCGGCGGCCTGAGTTACACCCCAAATAGCTAACCAGTCCAACATAATACTCGCTTCTGTTGAGAGTTTGACTACGAGTATATCCACTAGCTGGAGTAATGTTTCCAGATTTCAGGGTTATTGCAGAAATATCACAGGTATCTGCCGCTAATTATACCAAGGGATATGTGCGCTCAATTACCAACCAGATTTTACCAGGTTCAATCAATTCTTTGAGAAAAACCAAGTCTTGAACGCTTATGCTTTTTCAAATACCAATTTGGCTTATTGATATGAAAATAACGCTGTAAGACTCTCTACACAAGGTTTTATGGCTAGGTGCAATGGTGATATTTTCGTTGGTTTTAAGGACTATTTTAGTTGGAAAGAGTGATCGCTATGCCTTTATTTGCAACTCTTGATTCACCCATTTTTTGATGAGTTAGGAAAGATAATAGTATATGCACTATATAAAGATATTTAACGAAGTGTTTTCAAAAACAAGTACCCTGAGTATCTTTGTTCTGACTCTCGGAAAAATTCGGCTAGCCGAGAGTTACGTGTGAGATACATCACTACCAGGCTAGAGAAAAGTTAAGAATGGTTATGTTTTCCCTGAACCAAATACCAATGCTAAAACGCATATTATCTGCGTCGCTAGTTAGTTTAATCCCTTCAGTTGCTAGTTTAATATCCCTAGAGGTTTTTTCCCCCGCAGCCTTGGCCCAACCGCCTGCTGCATCTGTTGAAACCAAGCTGAAAGTGCCTAGTAGCATGAACTATGCACCTTTCAATATTAACCGTTACTTGAAAATACCCCCCAACTTCTCCATCGCTGTTTATGCTCGTATAAACAAAGCTCGCTTTATGGCAGTTGCTCCCAATGGGGATCTTTTAGTATCACAACCCAGTGGGAATAAAGTATTAATTGTTCGGCCAAATGGCAGCAAAGACCCAATTATTTCTGACTTTGTGACGGGTCTACGCAAGCCACACGACATTGTGTTTCATAAGATTAACAACACCACATACGTTTATATCTCTGAAACTCATCAAATTAACCGCTTTATCTACAACTCTGGAGACTTAACCGCAAAAAATCGTCAAATTGTTGTAACTGGCTTACCAGACAGCAGCACAAGTGAACTCAAAGGCGCTTATGGTCACGAACTGAAAAACATCGCCCTTGATGCCAATCACAAACTGTATGTGTCCATTGCCTCTACCTGCAATGCCTGCAAGGAAGATACTATCAGTAACCCCGTGCGTGGTGCAGTTTACCAGTACAACGCAGATGGAAGCAATCGGCGGCTGTTTGCCCAAGGCTTACGTAATGCTGAAGGATTAGCATTCTTGCCTAACACAAATGACCTTTGGGTAGTTGTTAATAATCGAGATAACATTGCCTATCCTTTCAACGATGGCAGTGGCAATTACGGTAAGATTATCCCTTCCTACGTGGACAACCACCCACCAGAGGAGTTTACACGAGTCCGAGATGGCGGTAACTATGGTTGGCCTTTTTGCAACCCCAATCCTGACACTTCAAATGGCGTGAACAATATGCCCTTTGATCGCGACTATGAGTTCAATGCTAATGGCAAGGTTAATTGCAATGCAATGGACAGGATTAACAAGGGTATCCAAGCCCATTCCGCTCCCTTGGGACTAACATTCCTACAAAATACCAACTTTCCCAGCCAGTACTCAAATGGGGCAGTGGCGGGGCTGCATGGTTCATGGAATCGACAGAAGAAAACGGGCTACAAAATAGCTTACTTTCCCTGGAACAATAGCACAAAGGCTCCAGAGCAGGAGATGGATTTAGTCAACGGTTGGCTAGTTGCAGGAACACAAGAAATCTGGGGGCGACCCGTAGATATGGTAGTCGATCAACAAGGTAATTTGTTAATTTCGGATGATTATAGCGGCACCATCTACAAGCTCTCCTACACGCCGTCAGCAAAGGTGGTTCAGGTCTACAGAGATGCTAATTTTGCTGGTTCTTCCCAGTCTTTTCCTACAACTCCAGGAGTATACAAAGCCAACCAAGGTGACTTAAAGGTTGTGGGAAACGACACTATTAGCTCGTTAAGTGTACCACCAGGTACCGTTGTACGTGTCTGCCAACATGAAACTGGTGGTCGATGCCGTGAGTTTAGCGCTGGTGATTATAAGTCAGTTGGGGCTGACTTGGATAACATAATCTCGTTTATAGAGGTTAAGTAGCACCACTCGCCGGATTTGAAATTTTCCCCCTTCCCGACGCGGGAAGGGGTTTAAGTTTTTTGCTAAGGTTTGTAATGAGCAATTCAGAAAATTCATTGCGATCGCTCAATCATGTTAGATTATAGTTTGTTGTTTCCCTCAAACACAAAATCCGACAGTTTCTTGCCCATCTCCTCATTGCGGGAATGAAAAAAAAGGAGTTAAAAGTTAAGTTTTTTGAAAATTATGTGCAGCAATATATCTATTTCCGTTGCCTCATATCGCTTATCAGATAAGACTTAGAACCACAATTGAATATCATTGTCAAAGCAAAAATTAAATAAATATGAATTGCATTTTTACCCTGAAAAAAATGATATGTTAGATACAGAATTGAATTTCGCACGTTTCTGGAGTAGAACGATGTAGACTACTCCAGTTTTTCACCCTCAAACCCTTGGCATTTACTGCTTTTGACGGAATTTGAGGGCAGTCTGAGTACACATTTAAATAACCCAAACCCAGTTACAAGTAGATTAAATTCCTTACTGGGATTGGGTTTTGGCTGAGTACAAAGAAATCCTGAACCCCTATCTATAAACACTAGAACCCCAACCAAAAAATACTAGAACCCCTACCTGAAAAAAACTTTTTTAATTCTTGTAATGCTTGAAGAATTAGGGTTTTTAGTATTTGAGTACAAAAGTAATAAATCCAATAAATTCTATCCTAGAGAGACGCAACATCTGGCTGGGAGACGGCTGCTATAAATCTTATATCGCCAATCACCTAACGCTCTGAAACAAAACAAAGCGAAAAGTGAGTGGAGGGATGACATAGCACCATGCCTGAAGTGAAGAGAAGTCGCGGCTGTAAGCACCAATTCTACCCAAGAACCGAACGTTGACACACACCAGCCGAACATCAGATATCTATCGCCTGCCTGACTTGAAAACAAGTCGCCCTCACCCAAGGGTTTGCAGGCAGTGTGGAAGACGCGACTTCAATTCTGGGCATGAAAGAGTAGCAACAACATCTCCCACAGTGGCAGCCAAGTCCACCGACCTTTTGCGAAACTCAATGACATCACCGTCTACACGACTCCTCAACTCCAACGCTACGGAATCGCCAACCCAAGCAAAATCAGGTGGTTGCGGCTGTGACAGCACCACCAGCACCACCGTGGAAAGGGACGAAAAGCTCCAAGAACGCATTGCTAAACATCCCTGCTACAGCGAAGACGCTCATCACCACTACGCCCGGATGCACGTTGCAGTTGCACCAGCTTGCAACATTCAATGCAACTATTGCAACCGCAAATATGATTGCGCTAACGAAAGCCGTCCTGGAGTAGTTAGCGAATTGCTAACACCAGAAGAAGCTGCACATAAAGCTTTGGTCATTGGTGGCAAGATTCCCCAAATGACAGTTGTGGGAATTGCTGGCCCTGGCGACCCATTGGCAAACCCAGAAAAAACCTTCCGCACATTTGAGTTGATTGCAGCGCAAGCACCAGACATCAAGCTGTGCTTATCAACCAATGGTTTAATGCTGCCAGACTACATCGATCGCATTAAACAATTAAATATAGATCACGTTACGATCACCATTAACATGGTAGATCCAGAGATCGGTGCTAAGATTTATCCTTGGGTTCACTACAGACGCAAGCGTTATAGAGGTCTTGAAGGTGCGAAAATCCTCCACGAAAGACAGATGGAAGGATTGCAAGCCCTGAAAGATGCTGACATCTTGTGCAAAGTCAACTCCGTGATGATTCCCGGAATTAATGACCATCACTTAGTTGAAGTGAATCGAGTCATCCGTGAGAAAGGTGCATTCTTGCACAACATCATGCCATTGATTTCTGCACCAGAACATGGCACACACTTCGGTTTAATCGGTCAACGCGGCCCCACACCTAAAGAACTCAAAGAAGTTCAAGACAACTGCTCTGGTAACATGAAAATGATGCGTCACTGTCGCCAGTGCCGTGCCGATGCAGTCGGATTGTTGGGAGAAGACCGCAGCCAAGAATTTTCTAAAGAGAAATTCTTGGAAATGGCTCCCGAATATGACATGGAACAACGCGCTACTGTTCACGAAGGAATTGAGAAGTTTAAAGAAGAACTTAAAGTAGCCAAAGATAAAGCGCTAGCTGGTAAGAAAATTGCCAATAGTCCGAAAGTTTTAGTTGCAGTAGCAACCAAAGGCGGCGGATTAGTTAACCAACACTTCGGTCATGCGAAAGAATTCCAAATTTACGAAGTGGGTGGAAACGAAGTTCGCTTTGTTGGTCATCGCAAAATTGACCAATACTGCCAAGGTGGATACGGCGAAGAAGCTTCCTTTGAGCATATTATGAAAGCGATCGCAGATTGCAAAGCAGTTTTAGTCTCCAAGATTGGTAACTGTCCTCAAGAAAAATTGCAAGAAGCTGGAATCAAGACAATTGAAGCTTACGACGTAATTGAAAAGGTTGCTTTGGAGTTCTACGAGCAATACGTTAAGGAATTAGGGAATAACGAATAGGGAATAGGTTACAGGGGACAGGGGAGAGATTATTACCTATCACCTGTCACCTGTAACCTCTCCCCTGACTCTAATGCCCCATTCCCCAAAAGGAGAATAAATCATGGCTTACCAAATTCTTACTAGCCAGTGTATTTCCTGCAATCTCTGTCTAACGGTATGTCCCACAAATGCAGTTAAAGTGGTTGACGGACAGCACTGGATTGACCCTGAACTTTGTACAAATTGTGTTGGTAGCATTCATACCGTGCCTCAGTGTAAAGCTGGTTGTCCCACCTGCGACGGTTGCATTAAGCAGCCTAGCGATTATTGGGAAGGCTGGTTTACCAATTACAACCGTGTAGTCGCTAAATTAACAAATAAACAAGATTACTGGGAACGCTGGTTTAACAGCTATTCTCAGAAATACTCTGAGCAGTTGCAAAAGCGTCAATCCCAATCAGTGGGTTCTGAAGCTTAATTAAATAATTCCTAATTTGTAATTGAAGACAACAATGCAAAATAACTGCATCTATCTTGATAATAATGCTACCACTAAGGTAGACCCAGAAGTTATAGAGGTAATGTTACCTTACCTCACAGATTATTACGGCAATCCCTCCAGTATGCATACCTTTGGTGGGCAAGTCGGTAAAGCAGTGAGAACAGCAAGAGAACAACTTGCAGCCATCCTGGGAGCCGATGAATCAGAAATTGTCTACACAAGTTGCGGTACTGAGGGAGATAACGCGGCGATTCGAGCCGCACTGTTGGCGCAACCAGAAAAGCGACATATTGTCACCACCCAAGTTGAACATCCAGCAGTACTCAATGTCTGCAAACAATTAGAAACCCAAGGTTATAGTGTTACCTATTTATCAGTAAATAATCAAGGGCAGCTGGATCTAGATGAACTAGAAGCTTCCTTGACGGGTAACACCGCCTTGGTGACAATTATGTATGCTAACAATGAAACTGGCACGATTTTCCCGATTGAACAAATTGGGTTGCGCGTCAAAGAATCTGGTGCTATCTTCCATGTAGATGCGGTGCAAGCAGTGGGAAAAATCCCGTTGAATATGAAGACTAGCACCGTAGATATGTTAACTCTGTCTGGTCACAAGCTGCACGGGCCGAAAGGAATTGGTGCTTTATATATCCGGCGCGGGGTTCGATTCCGTCCCTTCATTCTTGGGGGACACCAAGAACGCGGACGTAGGGCGGGAACTGAGAATGTTCCAGCAATTATCGCCTTGGGCAAAGCTGCGGAACTGGAAATGTTACACTTAGAGGAAGCGACGGCAAGAGAAAGAAAGCTGCGCGATCGCTTGGAACAAACTTTACTCGCTAAAATTCCCGATTGTGTAGTTAACGGTGACGTTACGCAGAGATTGCCAAACACAACCAATATCGGCTTCAAGTACATCGAAGGTGAAGCAATTCTACTGTTATTGAACAAATACGGTATCTGTGCATCATCCGGTTCTGCTTGTACCTCCGGTTCTCTAGAACCCTCCCACGTCCTGCGGGCAATGGGCTTACCCTACACAACTTTGCACGGTTCTATCCGCTTCAGTCTTTGTCGCTACACCACCGAAGCCGAAATCGATCAAGTAATAGAGGTAATGCCCAGTATTGTAGAACGTTTACGCACTCTCTCACCCTTCAAAAATGATGATGCAGGTTGGTTGCAAGGACAAGAACAAGCATTGGCGCATCGTTAGGGACTGGGAAAAAATGGGAAAAGGTTAAAGGGTAAAGGGTAAAGGAATGATTTTTCCCCTTCCCCCTTCCCCATTACCCCTTCCCCAATCCCCCCACTCATAACTCATAACTCAGCACTCAGCACTTAATAATATGTGGGACTACACCGATAAAGTATTAGAACTGTTTTACGATCCCAAGAATCAGGGAGAAATTGAAGAAACGGGCGAAGCTGGAGTTAAGGTTGCAACGGGCGAAATCGGCAGTATTGCTTGCGGCGATGCTCTGAGATTGCACCTGAAAGTGGAAGTGGAATCTGATAAGATTCTAGATGCTCGCTTTCAAACCTTTGGTTGTACTAGTGCGATCGCATCTTCTAGTGCATTAACCGAAATGGTCAAAGGTTTAACCTTAGACGAAGCCCTGAAAGTGTCCAATAAAGACATTGCAGATTACCTGGGTGGTTTACCAGAAGCAAAGATGCATTGCTCTGTCATGGGACAAGAAGCTCTAGAAGCCGCTATCTACAACTATCGTGGCATACCTCTAGCTACCCACGATGATGATGATGAAGGTGCATTAGTTTGCAGTTGCTTTGGCATCAGCGAGTCCAAAATTCGTCGCGTGATTCTAGAAAATCATCTCACGGATGCGGAACAAGTAACAAATTATGTGAAAGCTGGTGGCGGATGCGGTTCCTGTCTGGCGAACATTGATGATATTATTAGATCAGTTCAACAGGAATACGCCTCACCTGCTCTCAACAATTACGGCGTAAAAGTTGCCACAGAAATTGTTACATCTAAGGAACGAGCGCTAACAAACGTCCAAAAGATTGCTCTAATTCAAAAGGTTCTTGATGAAGAAGTCAGACCCGTACTCATTGCAGACGGGGGAGATGTAGAACTCTATGATGTAGAAGGCGATCGCGTTAAAGTTGTACTGCAAGGTGCTTGCGGTTCCTGTTCTAGTAGTACAGCAACTCTGAAAATTGCGATCGAAGCCAGATTACAAGATCGTGTCAGCAAGAGCCTTGTAGTCGAAGCAGTTTAGGAATTGCTGTAGGACTTAACGTATTCTACAAATACGCTCTAATATGCATTCAGCCAGGAACAGAAAGTAGGATTTGAACCATATAATTGTCTCCACATCAATGCTTCAATCCTACCTACAACCGATAGCTAAATTAGCTATGACGGCTAACAGCATATAGGCAAAAAGATTAAGCGCCTACTTGCAAATTTCATCATCCAACTCGCTTCAAAGGAACAGGATATGAGCACATTGTACGACAACATTGGTGGACAACCAGCTATTGAACAAGTAGTAGATGAACTCCACAAACGCATTGCCGCAGACAGCCTCCTCAATCCCATTTTTGCTGGTACAGACATGGCAAAGCAACGCAATCATCTAGTTGCTTTCTTATCTCAAATATTTGAGGGGCCAAAGCAATACGGCGGTCGTCCAATGGACAAAACCCACGCTGGAATGAACCTACAGCAACCACACTTCGATGCGATCGCCAAGCATCTCGGTGAAGCAATGGCTGTGCGTGGAGTGTCAGCAGAAAACACCAAAGCTGCACTAGATCGCGTCACAAATATGAAGGGCGCTATTTTGAACAAGTAATAGGACTTATGCATTGATTGTTGACAAATAACAACATCAAGTCCTATTGAATCTTGCAAGCTGAAACACATTATGACGTATTTGTAAATCGCGTAATTTTCTTTGTTCTTTGTCAAAACAAATGACAAAGGACAAAGGACAAAAAATCAAAAGAAAAAAATTTTAACGAGGAAGATCGATGAACTTACTGTCAATAATTTTGGCTGTGGAGCGATCGCCCCCAGCAGGCATTTATGCCAACGCTACCAACGATGCTCTACACGCGCTCACTACTGTCGCTCAACTGGCGTGAACGCAACTGACAAACGCACAGACCCACCAACCAACCAATTGCAGGGAAACACGAACAATGACAGACGAAAACATTAGACAGATAGCTTTCTACGGTAAGGGCGGTATCGGTAAATCTACCACCTCCCAAAACACCTTAGCAGCTATGGCAGAAATGGGTCAACGCATCCTCATCGTCGGTTGCGACCCTAAAGCTGACTCCACCCGTTTGATGCTGCACAGCAAGGCTCAAACAACCGTTCTTCACCTCGCCGCAGAACGTGGTGCAGTAGAAGACATCGAACTCGAAGAAGTAATGTTAACCGGTTTCCGTGACGTTCGTTGCGTAGAATCTGGTGGGCCAGAACCCGGTGTAGGTTGCGCCGGTCGTGGTATCATCACCGCCATCAACTTCTTAGAAGAAAACGGTGCTTACCAAAACCTAGACTTCGTATCTTACGACGTATTAGGTGACGTTGTGTGTGGTGGTTTCGCAATGCCTATCCGCGAAGGTAAGGCACAAGAAATCTACATCGTTACATCTGGTGAAATGATGGCGATGTATGCTGCTAACAACATTGCTCGTGGTGTTCTTAAGTATGCTCACACCGGTGGCGTGCGCTTGGGTGGTTTGATTTGTAACAGCCGTAACACAGACCGGGAAATCGAATTGATCGAAACCTTGGCAAAACGGTTGAACACCCAAATGATTCACTACGTACCTCGCGACAACATTGTTCAACACGCAGAATTGCGCCGGATGACTGTTAACGAGTACGCACCAGAAAGCAACCAAGCTAACGAATATCGGACATTGGCTCAGAAAATTATCGACAACAAAAATCTAGCTATTCCTACACCCATCGAAATGGAAGAACTAGAAGAATTGTTGATTGAATTCGGTATCCTCGAAAGCGACGAAAATACTGCAATGCTAGTTGGCAAAAGTGCTGCTGAAGCTCCTGTAGTCTAAGTCGCTGCTAAGAAATAACGCTTTAGCACAAGGAAAAAGGAAAAAGGAAGAATCTTACATTTGACCTTTTACCTTTTACCTTTCCCTCTAATCTCCCCCCTAATCTTAGAGGGGACTCCTAGTCCCCCTATGCCCCGATCCTTACGAGTCACAGAGGCTAAATATGACACCTCCAGAAAATCAAAACATCATCGAAGAAAGAAAAGAACTAATTAAAGAAGTTCTAGAGGCTTACCCCGATAAAGCTAAGAAAAAACGGGAAAAGCACTTAAGTGTATACGAAGAAGGTAAGTCCGACTGCGGCGTTAAGTCTAACATCAAATCCCTTCCTGGTGTAATGACCGCTCGTGGTTGTGCTTACGCCGGTTCTAAGGGTGTGGTTTGGGGTCCTATTAAGGACATGATTCACATCAGCCACGGGCCTGTAGGTTGCGGTTACTGGTCTTGGTCTGGTCGTCGTAACTACTATATCGGCACCACAGGTATTGATACCTTTGGTACCATGCACTTCACCTCTGACTTCCAAGAAAGAGATATCGTGTTTGGTGGTGACAAGAAACTTACCAAGCTCATCCAAGAACTTGATGTACTTTTCCCCCTCAACCGTGGTGTTTCCATTCAATCAGAATGCCCCATCGGTCTAATTGGGGATGACATCGAAGCTGTTGCTCGGAAGACAGCCAAAGAAATTGGCAAGCCAGTTGTACCTGTGCGTTGCGAAGGCTTCCGGGGTGTTTCCCAATCTTTGGGACACCACATTGCTAACGACATGGTTCGTGACTGGGTTTTCACCAGATCCGACCAAGCTAAGAAAGACGGTACACTCAAGTTTGAAGGTACTCCTTATGATGTAGCCATCATTGGTGACTACAACATCGGTGGAGATGCTTGGGCTAGCCGCATCCTGTTAGAAGAAATCGGCTTGCGCGTAGTCGCTCAGTGGTCAGGTGATGGCACAATCAACGAAATGTTGATGACCCCCAATGTGAAGATGAACCTCATCCACTGTTACCGGTCGATGAACTACATCAGCCGTCACATGGAAGAAGCTTATGGTATACCCTGGTTGGAATACAACTTCTTCGGCCCCACCAAGATTGCTGAATCTTTACGGGAAATCGCTTCCAAGTTTGACGAAACAATCCAAGCAAACGCTGAGAAAGTTATCGCCAAGTATCAGCCAACAATGGATGCGGTAGTTGCTAAGTACCGCCCCCGCTTGGATGGTAAGACCGTTGCCATCATGGTTGGTGGTCTACGTCCTCGCCACGTTGTCCCAGCTTTCCAAGATTTGGGCATGAAGATGATTGGTACAGGTTATGAGTTCGCTCATAATGACGACTACAAACGTACCACTCACTACATCGAAAACGGCACCATCGTTTATGACGACGTTACCGCTTACGAATTCGAAGAATTTATCAAAGCGCTGAAGCCTGACCTAGTTGCTTCTGGTGTGAAAGAGAAGTACGTCTTCCAAAAGATGGGTCTACCTTTCCGTCAAATGCACTCTTGGGATTACTCCGAACCTAGCGATCGCTCCTCAACATCATATTAATGCAAGGTTTTTTCGCGGCGGTAGAAAAAAGAGCCTATTTCTAGCCTAAATGCAAGTTGCAGGGTTATCTAGGAACAATCTGTTTTGATGCTTTAGATAGTATAACTCTTATGGAGTCTAGTTTCTAGATTTTTATTGCATTTTGCTCAAAGAAAAACTGTAAAATAAAAAACTATTTTTAATGATGATTTTTTAGATTAAATGGTCTTTTATTGGCGTTGCTGAGTAAAAATATGAATTTGCCTTATGCAAAGAGGCAAACGAGAGACGCAAAGGCACAGAAAATAGGAGTTTAGAATATTTAATTTTTAAATTGCATCTCTAAATTTAGCAGCATCTCTTATTTAAGGCTAGCTACATAGTTAAGTATTCTCAAATCAAACCTCTGCAAAAATTCCTCACCAGTATAAATAATAAATACAGGTTTATCTGAAGTTGCCATATTAACAAAAGCTAAACGATATATTGAAGGATACTTTTTGGCTTCCGTAACCTCATTAGCAGAAATAATAAACTGTTTTCCTTTACCAGAAATACCTTTGACCTCTACATGTAATTCAATCCCATTGTTTGCTTTACAGATAAGGTCATATCCTAAATTCTTTGATTCTACTGAAACAACTTTACAACCCTGCCCTTCATAGTAGTTTGTAATAACTTTAATAGCTGCCAATTCTACAACTTTATTGGAGTATGAATTACCAAAAACTGTGTCTGTCTCTATTGTTGAGTCTACGAATACTTTCTGGCTCAGTATTTCGCACTGATGTGATTGATTTTTTTGACGATGCTGTTCTGATAGCTCTATTAAAACTTTACAGAATGGATGCTCAGTAACTTCATGAAATCCAACTCTAAAGTTTTGACAATAACGGAGATAATCAAAGAAATCAGGTTTTGAATTCAGAAGTACTCCCTTCTGCTTATTTCTGTTTTCAAGTATCCAACCATCCCCATAGGCTACATATTGCCAGGGTGGGGGATACCCATCTTCAACATCTGTACAGATAAAACGTTCCCATAAAAGATATTTTCTTGGTTCAGAAACACCCACTATTAAAAAAATAGTGTTGCCAATAGTGTCTAAGACTTCATGTTTATTAGTTGATATACCAAAGCCATCTGGGAAACTCTGTATCTTCTCAAAATTGTGGTATTGAACCCAATAACGCATAATTGCCACCTAAACTAAATGTCAATAAAATCATTTCGATAGCTGCTCACGCAGAATTAATTACTTTTGATAATAACTAAACTACATTAGAACTCATAACAGTATAAACACACAGGAAATAATTAAATGGAGGGATGTGATCGCATTAAACCGTCCAATCCTCAATTAACAATTTGGGTATCTTGCTGAAATCCCGATGATTGCGTGTTAATAAAACTAATTTACGAGATAGTGCGATCGCCGAATAGCCCGTCATAGCCATCACAGCAAAAGAAGTAGACTGCTGTTGCGATCGCCCTCACTCGGCAATAAACTAGGCGATGTCTACGACGGGCTGCGCCTACGCATTAAACCATCCAATCCTCTATTAACAATCCGGGTACTTTGCCCAAATCCCGATGATTGCGTGTTAATAAAACTAATTTACGAGATAGTGCGATCGCCCCAGTTCGACAACACGCCACTGTATATTTATACTGGGTGAAGTTAAGCGATCGCCTCTAACTCAGGAATATGTTCAGTTTCGTAGTTTTCAATTAAAACACCGATAACTTCCATTAGAGACGCGACTGGATGCGTCTCATCTTCACCAACTTGATCGATGAGAAAATCAAGGATCTCAACCAAGCGTTCATATTCCTCCTGTGTGTGAGGAACAAAGACGTTTTCGGCAATGGATGACCAAGCAGTAATGGTTTGATCTAAGTTTAGGCTTTGCATTATTCCTTCCACTTTCCTTCATCATATTCTGAATGCGTTAACACAGCTCGAATGTAGACCTTTTGGCGATTGTAGTGAATTGCGGCAATGAGTCGAACTTTATTACCACCAATATTAAACACTGTCAATTTACCAACTTGATCTGCTGATGGAAACATTTCACGGAGTTCTACAAATGAGACAAACTCATTTCCCTTGACTAATTGATACCACTGAGTCAAGGCGTTATTTGTATCTGGATGAAGTTTAGCAAATTCATTCAGCCGTTTACGAGTAATAACATGCATCTGAAGACCCCTGATGTTTTAATAATTCTGTAATGCATATAATTCACCTCTCCGTGATAATCTTATATTTTAATCATTGCCTTTATTCAACAACACACTACTGCATATTTAGAGATTGTGTGTGAGATGGATAAGAAGTAGACCATTGTAGCGATATCTCCGACGGGCTACGCCTACGCCCTCACTCAACAATAAACTAGGCGATGTCTACGACGGGCTGCGCCTAAGCATTAAACCGTCCAATCCTCAATTAACAGTCCGGCTACTTTGCCCAAATCTCGATGATTGCGTGTTAATAAAACTAATTTACGAGATAGTGCGATCGCCTTTAAAGATTATGTGTGATATTCATAAGAAGTAGTCCCTTGGATCGATTTCCCCAACTTGACAACATAGCACTGCATATATGTAGATGATATGTGCAATGTACAGAATGATGCACAGAATCTAGATATCGCTCTGAGTGGCGATTGCGATCGTCCAATACTGAACCTGCATTATCAACCACCTTGATTGGCAACTCCCACGAACCCACGTTTTGTAATGCAACTTTGCAAAAATAGGAAGACCCGCTACTAACCTCATTCGAGATACAATATTGATGTATTGTATTTTTTAACCCTAGAAGGAAACTCATGGCAAAAATAAAAAACAATGCACAGCTAACTTTCAACGAAGTTGAACTTGAAGAACTCTCCGATGCAGAGATGAAATCGGTGATCGGAGGGGCATCGTTGGCTTCAGTGCCCCAGTTTAAAGTACCGCAGTTCCAAATGCCGCAGTTCCAACTTCCTCAATTTGAATTTCAACTGCCTCAATTTGAATTCCAACTGCCCGAGTTCCAAATACCGCAGATTCAACTGCCCGAGTTCCAAATGCCCGAATTTAATTAGTCTCACTTTGATTTCAGTAATTTGTCACAAACTCTCATACTTAGGGCTTAAATCTTACCTTCAATAACATCAAAACCATAAGGCTCGATAAACTTCAATCAACTTCTGTCACTTCCGGCGTTCTATACTTAGTATTGTTTTCAAAGCAATTGCTCCCAAGCTATGTAATTGACTAATTTTCGACAGAACTATCCCCAGAATCAAAATTGGTTTGGAGGAGAGCTATAGGCGATGTCTACAACGGGCTACGCCTACGCAACACCTATAGATAACGTTTGCCATATTCAATTATTAGCGAGAAGTTGTAGCTCAATACACTTGAGGGACAAAGAACTGCTCATTACGAGGAGCGCGGACATAATCCTCAGCCACAGGTCTAGAGGGAAGCTCTAAGGGAGGAGGTGTCATATCTTCGTAAGGAACTTTGCTCAACAAATGATGAATACAGTTAAGCCGCGCCCGTCTTTTATCATCTGCTTCAATCGTAAACCAGGGGGCTTCTGGAATATTCGTGTAAGCAAACATGGTATCTTTGGCTTTGGAATATTCTACCCAGCGATCGCGTGATTCCAAGTCCATTGGGCTAAGTTTCCAGCGCCTTGCTGGATCGTGACTGCGAGAGATAAAGCGTTCCTCTTGTTCATCATCGCTGACGGAGAACCAGTACTTGATTAAAACAATGCCCGATCGCACCAACATTCGTTCAAATTCCGGGCAAGATTGCATGAATTCTTGATATTCTGCTTCGGTGCAAAAACCCATCACCCGTTCAACTCCGGCTCGGTTGTACCAACTGCGATCGAACAGAACAATTTCGCCTGCTGTGGGAAGATGTTGCACATACCTCTGAAAATACCACTGAGTTTTCTCGCGATCAGAAGGAGTTCCCAGAGCAACTACACGACAGCCACGAGGATTGAGTGGATCGGCAATGCGTTTAATTACTCCTCCTTTGCCGGCAGCGTCGCGCCCTTCAAATATGACGACAACCCGATAGCCAGTGTGCTTAATCCAATATTGCATTTTGACTAGCTCAATCTGGAGTTGCTTTAGTTCAGTTTCAAAAGTCTTTTTGGGAATTTTTTTGGCAAAAACTTCAGTACTACCATCAAAAATCCGTTTGGATTTTTTAGATTTTTTCTTGTCTTTTGCCTTTACTAGGCTTTCTATTAAGTCTGTAGCGGGTTGAACTAGACCATTATTTTGCTGGTTTTCAACTTCATCAATTGACATCGCACTGACTCCATGCCATTGAATCGGCATAATTAAAGTTTATGTATAAAGTATATATTTTAACGCGGACTAAGTGTAAATATACACCTTTGGAAGTATGGCAATACCAAAGATGTAAAATTTTTATTTTTTAGTTTAATAGCAGAACACAGCAAGACCTATCGAAAAGCGATCGCGGACGAACCTTTTAGCTATTTATTTGTTGTAGTTGTTTGATTTTTTCTATCAACAGATGAACTTGAACAGGTTTGTTACGAAACCAGTCAGTTGACCAAATGCGGTGAATTTTCCAACCAAGCCTTTCAAGTACCTGTTGTCTGAGGCGATCGCGATCTCTGGCAGTAGGTGAACTATGGTAAGATGCACCATCACACTCAATCCCTAGTAAAAACTCACCAGGGCGATCGCCATTGACTACACCAAGGTCAATCCGGTATCCTGAGCATCCAACTTGGGTGCGGATAGTGTATCCCTGCTGGACTAAAGCATGGTAAACATCTTCTTCAAATGGCGAGTCAAAATCGAGCGTATCTGTGTAAGAGTTACCTTGTAGTCGTTCTCCACCACTGGCTGCATACTCCAGGTAATCATGCAGTAATTTTACACCTTTACTTTGAGCGCGTGTTTTGTCGATGTCACCAGCCACAATGGAAGAAACGAGTGTAATTTTACTTTTTGCTCGCGTGACAGCGACGTTGAGCCGTCGTTCTCCACCTTGCCGATTCAGGGGGCCAAAGTTGAGAGAAAGTTTACCTTGATCATCACGAGCATACCCAACGCTGAGTATGATTGCATCTCGCTCATCACCCTGAACGTTTTCTAATGCTTTGAGAAAAAACTGAGGTGAGTTATCAGTGCAAAATGTCTCTAAATCGGGATATTCTTTCCCTAAAATTTCAATTTGCTCCCGAATTGCGTCGGCTTGGGCTTCGCTAAAAGCAATAATACCAAGGGATTGTTCGGGAAATCGTTGAAAATGCTCTAACGCTAACTGAGCAACCACTTCAGCCTCGCGTCGATTATCTCTGCGTTTACCGCGATCGTAAACACCATCAGGAACATGCTTAAACCAAACTCCCAAATCTGGATTTTGAACTGGGTTTGGAAATGTAACTAATTGGTTGCGGTAAAAATGACAGTTGGAGAAAGCAATCAAACGCTCATCCTGACTGCGATAGTGCCATTTCAACAGGTGTGCAAACATAAATTTTGAACATTCATCCAAAACGCTTTCATAGCTTTCATCATCCTCATCATCGATATCTTCTTCACTATCTCCGGTTGAAAAGAATGAAGTGGGAGGAAGCTGTTTATTGTCCCCAATCACAATCACTTGATTTGAACGGATAATTGAAGGAACAACATCCTCAGTCCGAAGCTGAGATGCTTCATCAAAGATGAGAACATCAAAATGAACTACATTTGGATTGATATATTGACTAACAGAAAGTGGACTCATCATCCAGCAAGGCTTTAAGGCTTTGACGAGATTTGGTATTCCTTTTTGTGTATCATTGAGGAGTTTACGGATGGGCAAATGTCGGCTTTTTTTAGTCGCTTCTTTTTTCAAATTTGGTATCTCAGCTAGAGCAAGTGAAGTCTTTTCCCAGTTTTGCCAGCGTTGCACATGAAGCTGCTTTAGACGTTTTCTAGCAGTATCTAGTTGGGTAGAATCTAATTTAGAAAACTCTTTTATTTGTCGTTCGTGTACTTCCAAATTAAAGTTCTTTAATTCAGGCTTTCTGGCAAGAATAGCATCAAGACAGATTTGATAAATTCGCTGTTCTAAAACTGGAAACCATTGCTCTGTTGGGATTTGATTATCACGAAAAGTATCTAAAAACTTATTATTTCCCAGATTTTCGAGTTTCTGGTAAGTTTCTTTATAAGTCAGCCATTCTTGAAAATAAGACAATTCAGATTGAGCCAAGCTTAAGAAGCTTTCTAGCTCGACAAAAGTAATTTGATTACGAGTTAAATAATAATCTGTAATGTCACTTTCATGAAAGTGCGATAAAAGAAAATCTAATCCTTGCCTAATACTCTGATGGGCTGACTCATATTCCTCAACTAATTCAGCCATTCTGCGCCGTTTAGAAGGAGAATTTAGAATGCGCTGGACGGAATCAGCAGAAAGCGAAAACTTTTGTAAGCCAATTAACCAATTTAAAGCTTTTTCAATTTCTTTTAACTCTGCTTCACCACAAACTTCTGGATTAAACAAAGATCCCAAAACCTGACGAGGCTGGTAGTTAATATGACGTAGCTTATTTTGTACAGACTCAAGAGGATTAGGTTTATTGTCGCGCAAAGCATCTAAGAAATCTTGGACTCCTAAACTTTCTAGTTGCTCAAATATTTCTTTATATGTCAACGATTGGCGAAATTCTGGTAAGTCTAATTGAGCTAGATTTAAAAAAGTTGCCAGTTCAATAAATGAAATTTGATTATGAGGCAGATATTGCCCAATAATATCATTCTCATTAAAGTATGAGAATAAGAAATCCATACCCTCTTTAATATCTTCAGGAAGGGATTCAAGTTTATTAACTAATTGATTCAGTTCACGCCGTCCAGAGGGAGAATTTACAATCTGTTGGGCTGACTCAGCAGGAAGTGAATACTTTTGTAAGTCAGTCAACCAACTTAAAGACTGTTCAATTGCTTTTAATTCTTCTTCACTAGAAACTTCCGGGTTAAATAAAGATCCAAAAATCTGCCGGGCTGGGTAATTACTTTGATATAGCTTGTTTCGTGTGGCTTGTATTTGAACGGCTTGTGTCAAATCACGTTTTAATTCGTTGTGAGAAATCTGTCCCTCTTTAGTGCTTAGTTTCTTCAAAAGTTTGATATCGCGCCTATATTGGAGATTAAAAATTCTAATCAACCAAAAGCGACTATATTTTTGATATCTATTAGCTAAAGCAGGTAATTCTGAAGAGAATAATTCAGGATTATATTTTTGTTTTAAAATTGGCTCAGTTTCTTCTAGTAACTTAATATCCCCTTTCAACTTACTGAAGGCATCCTGAGCAGTTGAAATATCTAATTCATGCCAATTTTCGGGTAACTTATCTGGAACTTTCAGCATATGCTTAAGAGCAGGAAAGCAAGTTTCTACATTTTCCAAATTTAATAAGGGTTGAATCCTCATAATCATTTGAAGCTGTTGGCTAGCTGTCTGAATCAAAGAAATTGCTTGTTTCAATTTATTGATTTTATTCTTAATTTCTAGCTCTAGGGTCTCAGAGCAAGAGTTTAAAGTACTTTGTGCCCAAATGGTTGTTTTTTCTCCTCTTAAAAATGGGAGATATGAAGAAAGCCGACTCAACAAATTTTCGGCTTCTTGCGAAAGCTTATTTTTTTCAATCTCTTGAACGTCTGTTTGCAGAATAGTGAAAGCATTCTGAGCAATTGCAATATCTACTCCAGTCCAGTTTTCTGGCAGATTTAATGGAGCTTTTCGTATGTAGTCTATAGCTGGACAACATTTATCTAGAGACTCTAAATTCAATAAAGGTTGAACTTGGAGAGTCTCTTGCAATTCTTGATTAATCTTTTGGACTAAAAAAATAGCTTGCTGAAATTGCTCTATTTTCTCCGTAATTTCCAATTCCATCTCATAAGAATAAGAATTTAGAGAACTTTTTGCCCAAATAGTTGTTTTCTCTCCTTTAAAGAAAGGTAAAAATTGCGCCAATTGATTTAATAAATCTTTTGCTTCTTGTAATCTACTAGGATTCCATTGGCTAAAATTGGAAAATATAACATTAATATTGGGAATTGCTTCGCGCTCTTTTTTCAAAAGCTCACCAAATATCTCAAATGGTGATTTATCTAGAGGTTTTTCTTTAGTGTGTAAACTTGTCAGATATAATTTTAGCGATTGACGACTAGAAACAAGCCGCTCAAAGAATAGATGATTATTTTCTTCACCGTAAATTTGTTTAAGATATTCAATAGTTTTCGATAAATTATTTACAAGCTCCCGCTTATCTGTTGTACCACTGTGATGGAGATTAAGACATATATGGTCTAAACCACATTCAGCCATGCGCTTATAAACTACACTCAGCGCTGTTTCTTTTTCTGCAACTAATAAAACTGATTTGCCATCCCCAATCAGTTCTGCAATCATATTTACAATAGTTTGACTTTTACCTGTTCCTGGTGGCCCTTGAACAACAAAGCTAGAACCAGCTTTTGCTGCTTCAATTACGACTTGCTGGCTAGAGTCAGCATCAAGAATTTGAAATATTCGCTCAGGTTTAACTTGTGAATCTAGAGCAGATGCAGATAGGGGTTCTCTATAATTAGACTGATAAGTAGTTAAATCGCCACTAATAGCTTGCAAAATTGGGTGGTCAAAAATTAGAGCTTCATTTTCGATAATGTCCCGAACCATTGCAGCCTTTGCATAAGAAAATAGCGAGAGAAATACATTCTCTTTAATTTGCCATGTCTTTTGTGCTAACAGTTGACGAATCTGGGTAATTAATTCGCTATAAGTTTTTCCTTGTACTGCTTCTCCCTCTGGAAGCTCAATCCCAAAAGTTTGCTTTAACTTTTGTGTCAGGGTTGGATTTAATACAACATCTTCATCTAATAGAGATATCTTATAAACATCTCGTCTAGGTTCTTTAAGTAACTCTACAGGTACTAAAATTAGTGGTGACAACAGAGCATCATCTGGCTTATCTTTGTCATACCAAGTCAAGCTTCCAAACGCGAGAAATAGGCTGTTTACCCCTCTTTCTTCAAATGAGCGTCGCGCCTCAAGACGCAATTTATTTATTCGCTTTAGTTGCTCATCTCCTCTTTGACGAGTAATTAATTCGAGAGGATTTTTTTCTCCTGATAATGCTTTAGGTTTTTTCTCCTGATTAATATCTTGATGTTCGCTCTCAATCATTAGAAAACGAAGTGATTTTTTCTCTTCTGTTAACTTTGTAAAGATAAAATCTGGTTCTTCTGTCAGAATTTCTAAAGTTCGAGGACTATCTTGCCGAAACTTGATGAGAGGATTTCGTCGTCCTAAGTCAGCCAGCCCAGCTTTCCACTTTTCAATTTTTTGAGTAAGGTTTTGTTGAGAGTCTGAAGCTGACTGTCGCATACTCGCTTTTCTCGTAAATAGGCTTATTTTATTATACTGGCCTTTTCCTGCGTGAGTATTTTCCGCGATCGCTACGGATTCATCCGAATCAAGTCTGTTAAAATACTATCTAAGCTACCGTTAACTTGAATTCGATCGATCTTCTCTGCAATCCGCTCTAATACTTCCAGTTCCTTCAAACGTAATGCAACCGGGTTATCCTCCATGACTTTGGCAGTGTTTAACATACTGCGAGTAGCAGCAGTTTCTTCTCTACGTCTGACTACGTTGGCTTGAGCGGCTTTTTCTGCCTCGACTACCTTGCTCAAGATAGTCTTAATCTCACCAGGTAAAATAATATCTTTGACACCTACAGAATCTACTTCAATTCCATAGTCTGCGGCTTTCTGGCGAATGTATTCAGAGATACTTCTATCAATTGCACCTTTATCTTCTAATAAGCCATCTAAGTTACGTTCGCCGACTGCACCACGCAAAGCAAACTGTAATTCTTTGTACAAGAAGCCGGAAATATCTGACAACCCATTTTTTGCTCTCAATGGGTCTTGGATGCGGAAGCCAGCAGTTAAATTCAACCGCAGAGGTACTTTATCTTTAGAGAGGATGTCTTGACCGGATACTTCCATATTTTGGAGTCGCAGGTCAATGGTTTCAGTTTGAAAAGAGCGGCCAAATAACCACCAAGCATGTACCCCTGGCGATCGCAGTCCTTGAAATTCTTGATTAATGTATACTAGTCCTACGTGTTGTGCTGGCACTTGGCAAATATGCAAACAGTTGCGACTGAGCAATTTAACTTCTGTTGAACCTTCAACTAATTCAGCCACTAAGTTAGGCTGTAACTGAGCATCTGCGCTGATGTCGAGAATTTCTACTGCAATACCTTGCCAAAATAACTTGCGGCTGGTGGGTGGCAAAATAGAAATCACTTTCCCTCTATATCGCACAATTGCAACTTGCGAAGTCTGTAATTGCACGGTTTCACAGTAAGCAGCAATAAAGTCGGGATGTTTTTCAATGAGTACATCTTCTAGGGGAAAGTCTGGATTAGGGATAATCCGGCTGAGAATTCGGACTGTAACATCTCTATCTACCGACCAAAAAGCATACTCTCCTGGTTCTAGAGGTCGCACAAAATTGTTTTGCAGATATAGTAAACCAATCTCAGACTCCGAGATTTGGAGCTTTTTCAGTCCATTCAACGCAACTGAGCGCAATTGCTGTACAAAGGAAGCAGGCAATTCTAAGCTTTCCTCCAAGTTGAATAGATGAGACTCTACCTCAATAAAACCACGCCAAAAAGCAATCAATTTATTTGGTGCAACGCTTACCCAATTCTGACCATAGCGGACTAACGCAACTTGGTTGAATGCGGTTCTGATAATCAATAAATGTTCTTGTAGTTCGGCTTCATGATTTCGCAACAACAGTTCTAGGTTTTCAATTTGAGCTAATGGCTGATTCAGGTCATAAATTTTTACTTGCCAATGGCGACCAAAATATGTGTGTGTACCGGGCTGCAAAATTTTCTTAAAGTCACTGCGGTGATATAAGATGCCCATTTCGTTAGGTTTGATATAAAACGTTTGCCACATAGTAATTTGCATAAATAATTTGTGTGATAGTTTAAGTAAGCTAGACGATTGCAACTAGCTAAGAAGATTTGATCAACACATTTATAACCTTGCTTGAACTCAAATACCACCTGTATCTCACAGCTTAAGTACTAGAGTAGACAAAATTCATTTTGAGGTTCTTTAGGCTTTACAACCCTTTAAACAAAAGCTAAAAGATTAGTTTTAGCAGTGTGTACTACTATATACTACAAAAAAGTTATTTACTCTGCCAGTGCAGGTTTTTACAGTTCCGGTGCGGACAAAAGCTTCTCCAAAGCTGGATTAAGATTGCTGTTACTTTTCCCAAATTGCTCAATGGCAATCTAAAAAAGATAACCGCGCTCAAATATGCCGTTCGCTTTGCCAATCCAGAATTCCCAAAGGAAAACCAGATGTAGGAAAAGGAAGGAACATACTCAAGTTAGGGAGAGATACAGTTGCGCTAGCTCTTTTACTGTTATAAATACCTGCATGACAGAGTAGGAAAAACAAGAAAAAACAAGAAGTTTTTTTGATTGAGGTTTTTTGAACACCCAATACATTTGTGTAGCCATAAGGCTGCCTTGTCCCTAACAAGGTGCCCGTACCCAGGGCGAGGGTTTTTGGGTGAAAGTATAGGAATCGAACCTATAACCAATCGGCGATACACCGACCGCTCTACCAAATGAGCTAACTTTCATGGTGAAATAGTTGAAAGTATTGAGCGGTATACGCTATTACCAGAGGTTAGCGTACCAGTCGGGTATACAGAACCCAAACTACAGCTTTATGACTTTGTTACTATCCCGGTTCAAATCTAGCACAGGAAAAAAGTTAAAAGAGTGAATTCCATTCGCACTGGCTATTTTTGGCTGAGGTACACCTAAATGAGTCTTTCCTCGCAAAATAAGCAGCTTTAAAAAGGTACTTAATCAGTTTGAGAGTCACCATATTTCTGCTTGATGCGTTCCACGCTTGATTTAAATTCTGCACCTTTGTTCGGGTTAATCATTGCTACATAATTTGCAAACCCGGTAATTGCGGCAATTAAATTAGTTGATTTTCCCCAAGTTTTTCCTGATAAACCTTCTTGTTCAATTTGATATAGAGTTGCACGAAAGGCTTTTAATGTCTTTTTAGATATATTTAATTGTGTATTTACAATAACACCTGTTACTTCTTGCTGCACTGATTTACCGGAAATCTTGGTTTTATCATCATTAACAGTAAAACCGTCACTAGTAATAATAAATTTAGTATTTTTAATTAAATTAGATATTTTTGATGATACATCCTCAGAAGCAGAAAATGTTAAATCGTCAGCGTACCGCGTATAGCAAAACCCAAGATTTTCAGCGATCGCAGTAAGATGACTATCGAGATTACGGCAAACTAGATTAGAAATAGCGGGACTTGCAGGCGAACCTTGAGGTAAATGGCGGTTTTCTGAAGCTGTATAGTTAATTTGTCCATTTATTGCTATTTCAGCAGTTGTACAAATCAACCCGAAAATTGTCGCCGTAGATTCTGAATAACCAAACCCAGAAAATAATTCTTTGACGCGGTTGTAAGAAATTGACTGAAAAAAATTCTTTAAATCAATATTGACTATTACATTTGCACCAACATGGGGTTTAGCATTGGTGACTATCGAACGATTTTTACAAAAGCCGTGCGCTGCATTAT
Source organism: Nostoc sp. ATCC 53789 (assembly GCF_009873495.1). Classification (GTDB taxonomy): domain Bacteria; phylum Cyanobacteriota; class Cyanobacteriia; order Cyanobacteriales; family Nostocaceae; genus Nostoc; species Nostoc muscorum_A. Next base: position 866,103 of record NZ_CP046703.1, read on the forward strand.
GAATTTCTAATTTATCTAAAATATTCTCTAAAATCCACCTTTGAGCAGCTTTCAGTTCCGGCTTTGGTGCAGAAATAATTCTGTCTCCACCTGTCTTTTTTGAGATTTTGAAAGGGAGGTAATGTCTAGTTTGGGATGTACTAGTTGTTAAAAAGTGCAGTTTTTCCAGGCTTATCCCCATCGCCAAGGCTATTTCTTCGGCAGTATTGTATTCAGCTAAACTATGCGATGCCTGCGGCGGGCGTAGCCATCGCAAAAGTGCTAAATTATCAGGTTGCAACTTTTTTAGATTGCTTTCAGTTGCTAATGGGGTAGTGGTTAGATTTTTGCTGTACATAATGCAAAATATTTTTTAACTCTGCAAGTGCAAGTGTTTACAGTTTAGGTGTGGGCAAAAGCTTCTCCAAAGCTGGATTAAGATTGCTGTTACTTTTCTTCGACTGCTCAATAGCAATCTACAAAAAGAGAACCGCGCTCAAATATGCCGTTCGGTTGCTAATCTAGAATCTCGAAGAAAAACTAGATGTAGAAAACGAAGGAACATACTCAAGTTAGGGAGAAATGCAGTTGCGCTTGCTCCTTGACTGTGGCTACCGAACATCACCCTTACGAGTAATGACCGACAGCAGAACACTTACACCGCAGAGTTGAGAAAATGAGGGGGTCTGGAATCTGTTAAGATCCGTACCATATTGGCTACCTTTACAGGGTAGTGTCTTTTAACCCGGACAGGGTTGGGTGAAAGTATAGGAATCGAACCTACAACACATCGATTATGAGTCGATTGCTCTACCAGTGAGCTAACTTCCTGGAGTTTGATACAGGAATCGAACCTGTGACCTTTCGATTATGAGTCGATCGCTCTACCAACTGAGCTAATCAAACGATGGTATAGTTTAAAGCACTCTGCGGCATACGCTTATAACAGAAGTTGGCGCACCAGTTAGGCTTATAGAACCTAAACTATAGCTTTGTAACTTTGTTACTATCCCGCTCCAAATGTAGCACAGGTATTCATTACTAAATCTCCTTTGGTAAACTACATCATTAAAGTTCAATAAACTTTAATCTGCTTGATGTCTGATGTTTATAAGGATATGAGTTAAAACAGCTATGAACTAGCAATAAAAGTAATTATTGAATTATGACTTAAGTAATCTCTAATGTTAGGGTTTTAAGATTTGAATTACAAATGAAGCCTATCTTACCCGTCCCTTGTTTTTTGGGGCAGGCAAGATGCCCGCCCTACAAGTTACCTCCAATACAATGTCTGTGCTGGGTTACGCCTACGCCTCAATTTAATAGATGCTTACGATTTATTCTTGTAACTCAGTCTGGGAAAGCTAGACCAGTCATTGGGTCACGGATATACAACCCTAGTGTGAGACTACGCATCGCTTCATCCCAAACGGGTATTAATTGTTCTGCTTGATCTGCCCAATAATCGAATGTAATTAAGCATTGAACATTCGACCCCAAACCAATGCAAGTCCGCGAAAAAGCTTCCCGTGGTTCTTCTTGAACATCAATAAACTTCATCTCTGTCCAGACAATTCTGGCAGTTTGGCGCTTGATGGTAACAATTTCTCCCCTAGCAATGACGTTGCGACTGTCGTCTTCCAGGACTTTTTTTAATGTAGATTTTAGTGGAAACTGGCTCCAGTCATTGGGTGGCAGACGATTGAAAGATACTTCTAGACAGCAATCATCGTTAGGCGGCTTTTTATCGAGGAATTTGAAAGATTTGTCTTGTGGCTCAAGAATCCAATCCTGGGGAACATTGAAGCGAACAGCGCCTCTATCTGCTACAAATATTTTGTAACCTGATGGAGATTCCCAACGATGGTCAGGTTTTAATTCAAGCGTTTCTTTTATCCACTGAAGATTGCTTTTTTTACGCTTTGCCATAGGGTTTCTGCATTTCCTGCTAAAGAGAGCAATGTGGAATAGCCCATTGTAGACATTGCTCTTTTTGTTAATGTTATCAAATTGCTAGGATTTTGAATAACTCTTATATTAAATTAATAAGATTTTAGGGATTTTATATCAAGGAATCCAAGGTAACTGTAACGTTGTGATTAAAGTTTCAGCTTTTAGTATTAAAATCTTAGCCGCAGTATTCATGGTTATGGATCATGTGTGCTATTTGCTAATGCCTGAGTTCAGAATTTTGCACTTTATTGGACGATTGAGTTTTCCCCTGTTTGCATGGCTTTTGGCTAAAGGTGAAAAACATACCCAAAATGTATACCGCTATGGGAGCAGACTATTAATTACAGCAATTATATCTCAGCCTATCTATAGTGTTGTTTTCCAGAGTTTATCACTTAATATTCTCTACACGCTTGTTCTTGGACTTGTGATGTTACGCTTAGTAAGGCATTATTCACAATTATGGCAGCAATTAATAATTACTGGATTGAGTGCAGCAGTTGCCGAGAGTTTGGGTGTTGAATATGGAGCTTATGGGATTGGAGTAATTTTCTTGATGTCTCTAACTGACAAACTCAAACCTAGGGTATGGTTGCTCTGCTGGTGCATTTTTAACTTTATTTTAGTAACTCTATTTATAGGTAATATATTTCAACATTGGGCAATTCTTGCAGGATTCATTGTTTTTCAATTCAATGGTAAACAAGGCCCACGAGCTAGATGGTTTTATCTGTTCTACCCGGCTCATTTAATTATTTTAGGCATAATAAATTATTTAATACATTCCAGATATAGCAATCCGCTTTAATTTTTGTATCCCTCACGGGAGCGTAACCATAATTATTTGCGTAGGAGGCAAGAGGCAATAGTCAAGAAACCCCTTTGATCTGTACTTAATTTGTTCGTTCAAATATTAAATATATGTCATGTCTCCCTTGGCGCTAGCTTCTCCCATTCGTGAGAAGCTAGCGCCAAGGGAGAAGCAAGTGGCGTTTGAGGAACGAAACTCAACATTTACGGGGCTTTTTTGGGTTGCGCTTGGCTACTACAGTGGTGTAGAGAACGCAGAGAAAATAAAGAGGGATTTTCGCCAATGATTTAGGATTGCTATAGATGCTATAGCAATCTTAAATCATTAATATCTTACTTTAGAGGGAGATACTTTCCTCAAAAAAAATATAAACCTATAAATTTAAAAAATAATAGTATATACATTTAATTCAATGATATTCATTAGATAAATCTTAGTCTTTTGTTAACGTTTACCAGCTATGATGTAAGAGTAGTGAATCATAATAATTTGGATTTAGATATCTAGGGATAATTATGTCATTCAAAAAAAAGCCCTATATTTATCTTCCAAGCTACAAAATGTAGCCGAAAGTAACTATTCAACAGGTAAATCTTTAAGGTAACAAGCATGAATTATACTATCGAGTCTGCACGCAACATTTTCTCTAGCACTCAAGTGGCAGATGCTGTTCCAGCCACTACAGCAATGTTTGCTGAACTCAACATTGATGATCAGTTGGCATTTCTCTGGTATGCCTACGCTGAACTAGGTCGTACAATTACTCCAGCTGCTCCCGGAAAAGCAAATCTCCAATTAATGGAAGGTATATTCAACGAAATTAAGCAGATGTCTCATGAAGAGCAAACGCAATTAATGAGAGATTTAGCGAGTAATGCTGACACTCCTATTAGTCGTTCTTATGCATATTTTGGTGTCAACGCCAAGCTGGGATTTTGGTGGCAATTAGGAGAGTGGATGAAACAGGGTATTGTAGCTCCGATGCCAGTTGGCTATCAAATGTCAACTCAAGTTAAAGCAGTGCTAGAAGCTGTTCAGAAAATCGATCAGAGTCAGCAAATTACTGTACTACGCAATACTGTAGTAAATATGGGGTTCGATCCGTCTCTGGCTGATAAAAAACAAGCACAAATAAACTTTAATTTCCCACGTGCATCTGTAAGTCCCCAATTTACTATTGAGGGAGTTACAGAACCAACAGTGCTGAAATACATTGAAGCTATGAATGCAGATAACTTTGAAGCTGCTGTTGCTTTATTTGCTAATAATGGTGCGCTGCAACCACCTTTTCAAAAACCAATTGTTGGCCGAGAAGCTATCACTTCTTACCTAAGAGATGAGGGACAAGGGTTAGTGATGAAGCCAACTAAAGGCGTTTCGGAAACTATCGAAGATGGTTATACACAGCATAAAATTACTGGTACGGTCGAAACTCCTTGGTTTGGAGGTAATGTTGGGATGAACATTGCTTGGCGATTTTTACTCGATCCTCAAGGTCAAATTTATTTCGTGGCTATTGATTTACTTGCTTCTCCTAAAGAACTGCTTAACCTAACTCGCAAGTAAAATTCCTTTGCCTTAATACCAAAAGCAATTGTAATTGTTTAAGATGATGTTGTAAAAGGGTTTTTTGCTCTCATTGTTAGGAAAGCATTGCATCTTATTACATAGTTAAAACCCTAGTTTGGCGTTGTCTTTAACCTATGCAGAACTGCGATATGTAGGTTGGGTGAAGTGAAACGCAACCCAACATTACCACCAAATTTTATGTTGGGTTACGCTATCGCTGCACCCAACCTACAAAACTATAGTTCTCAAGGTAGACGAGGTTTAAGAACTTTTCAAATATCCTCTAAGCGTCATGACGATCATCAAATAAAATTTCAATCCATGCTCGGTTTTAGGTAAACCGAGCTTTAGTCATGTTTTAGCAATTTCTAGCAGTTGTTGGGATTGCTCCCTTTAGGCACTATGTTTTGCGATCGCACTACCATCACGATAATCATAACTGGTCATGGCAGCCCAAAAATATAGATAAAGTCAAATTTAGTTAGCAAAAGCAGCTTTTACTTATTCAAACCCCAGTTTGCTTTCTGATTTTGGTGTTTTCCGCAAGCAAAAGCAGCTTTTACTTATTCAAACCCCAGTTTGCTTTCTGATTTTGGTGTTTTCCGCAAGCAAAAGCAGCTTTTACTTATTCAAACCCCAGTTTGCTTTCTGATTTTGGTGTTTTCCGCAAGCAAAAGCAGCTTTTACTTATTCAAACCCCAGTTTGCTTTCTGATTTTGGTGTTTTCCGCAAGCAAAAGCAGCTTTTACTTACTCAAACCCCAGTTTGCTTTCTCATTTAAGTAGTTCGCGCAATCTGTTGTAATTATCTCTATGTAACAAAAGCTATTGCAGATTTGCCAGAATTCTCTCAGGCTGATCAGTACGGAAGTTCTTTAAGGTAAAGAATATTAACCGTACTGTATTACAAGGTGTAGATCATGGCTAGGAGAAAAAGAACTTCCGCAGTGTTAGAAAGAGCAGTGCGTCGTGCAGCTAGCATAAATTCAATTGATCCAAGTTTAGATTTAGGCAATGGACTCACTTTACCTGCCTTCTCAACCCTGATCGAAATGATGCGAACTAGAGAAAATGCATATAACAGTGCCCTTTCCAGCTTGGATAAATTGTACCGTGAAATGCTGGAAACAGAAGACAAGTTGGGAGATATGACAGAACACATGTTAATGGCAGTTGGGACTCGGTATGGCAAAAGCAGTGTGGAATACGGTATGGCGGGAGGAGTCCCTAAAAGCCAGCGTCGTAAGGGATTGCGAGGCGAGTCGCTAACTCCTAGTAATGAGCAACCGTCATTTGTTGCCAGTGTGGAAAGCAAGAATGGAAAGACAGCAGCAACAAGTTAGTATGTGTGCTATTACTCAAAATTTGGTCTAGTTTAAATAATTGCGTAAATGCATACTCTTAGGTCGAAGCAAGCTACGCAAAGCCTCTGTCTGCGACACGCTGCGCGAATGTAGAGAAGCAGTTTGTCGTAGACATTGCTCTTTGAAAAAGAGACGTAGCAGTACTACTAAGCGATCGCATTCACAATTACGCTAAATGTACTGAACCTGTATATCCTTATGAATTAATCAGCGTGTCATGTCCTATCTGGGTAAAGCTAGCGCTTAACCCGGTAACTAGACTAAAAAAACTAAACAAAAGTGAGTATGTGGGCATCTTGGGAATTATAGAAGCAAATCAAATTAGCACAACCTCCATCGACAGTACCTTGATGATTTTGCAGCACCGCCTCAAAGCTAAACCAGAACAACCTGAAATTGAGGTGATTAAAGACTACGGCACTATACCTCTAGTAGAATGCTATGCCGGACAACTCAACCAGGTATTTATGAATATTTTAGTAAATGCGGTTGATGCATTAGAAGAAAATAATATTAAGCGTACCTATCAGGAAATTGAGGAAAATCCTAGTCGAATTCAGATTCGCACATCTGTAATTAATTTAACGTGGTTAGAAATAGCGATCGCTGATAACGGAGTCGGTATATCTAAAGAATTTCAGCAACGAATATTCGATCCTTTTTTCACTACCAAACCCATTGGCAAAGGAACTGGAATGGGTATGTCCATCAGCTACCAAATCATCACAGAAAAACATGGCGGCAAACTAGAGTGTTTCTCAACTCCTGGAAAAGGAACCGAGTTTATCATTCAGATTCCTTTCCAGCTAAAGGTTGATGAAGTGGTTTAACACTAATTTGGAATTACCAAGTTACTTAGTGACAATTACGGTAGTCAAGCTTTATAAATATTATGATACATCAGATAGATGCTTGAAGTCAGTAGTTCTATTTATTAAGGAACCTATGCAGATAAATCAGGTAATTGAAACCTACGATCGCGGGGCGGTAGATTATGACGCAATTATGAAGCGTTATTGGCACATTGAACGTGAACCCTTAATTGCTTCTTTGCAGCTTCAGCCAGGACAAACCGTGCTGGATGCTGCGGTAGGAACAGGTCTTAATCTTTCAGCTTATCCGGAAGGGGTAAGTGTTGTGGGTATTGATTTTTCTGAGAAGATGATGGATGAAGCACGTAAAAAGCGCGTATCCGCAGACATCACCTTCAAGGTATCGGATCTCTGCAATCTTGATTTTCCTGATAATAGCTTTGATGCAGCAGCATCGGGATTTACCCTCTGTGTCGTTGAAGATCCAGTTCTTGCTCTTAAAGAAATCCTACGAGTTACTAAACCTGGTGCATTGATTGCCATTCTCGATTACTGCAAATCGCAAGATCCAGAGATTCAAAAATGGCAAGAGTTAATTGCTGATGGTAGTTCACAACTAGGCTTCCCCACTGGCAAAATTAAGTGGGATGCGTTGATGGATTATGACGAATTGATTTACAATAGCAAGCTTCCTATTGAAGTGCTTGTAGACGATCGCATCGAAAATCCAAATCCGTTTTTATGTGGTTGTCAATTACTGCTGAAAAACTTAAAAGGTTAAAAGCAATAGAATCGCAGTCTTGTAATTTTGTTTTGTAGTGAGGACTTTAGTCCTCTCTACGAGACGCTATACGAACAAAATCAGGACTAAAGTCCCGACTACGAACATTTTTAAAGGAAGATTGATTAGCTTGTAACCATATCACAAGTGATTTTGAAACAGTTCTATAACATGTTGCCAAGCATCAGGAGCAGCTTCAGGATTGTAACTTGGGTGTTGTTCCATAAATGGGTACTTGTCTTTGAAAAATCCGGCAAAGAAGCCATGTCCGGCATCGTATCGAAATACACGATTATTTATTTGATGTTTCTTTAATTCTGCCTCAATTTGCTCGGTTTCCGCTTGGGAAATTAATGTATCTCTTGTACCAAAAAAGGCATAAATAGTACCTTGAATTTCCGAGATGCGATTAATAGTTGGAGTCTCTTCGCCATAACTAGACGTGGTAATCCCAGCACCGTAAAACGAAGCTGTTGCTTTGATATCAGGGAAAGTCGCAGCGATGTAAGCAACATGACCACCAAAACAGAAACCAATGACACCGATCGCATCATCTTTGACATTGGGTAAAGTTTTAAGGTAAGTAATGGTAGCTTGAATATCACTTAAAATATCTTGATACTTTACTTTTTGATAGTATTCCAACCCCAACCTATAGCTTTCTGGACTAAACCCAACATCTTCAGCGCTAAAGTCAGCCTCAAAACCAGGAGCAATACGTTGATACATCGCCGGGGCGATTGCTACATAACCTTGTTTAGCGATTAGTTCGGTGATATCTCGAATATTACTATTGATTCCAAAAATTTCTGGAAAAACTATAACCGCTCCAAAAGTTCCATTTTCTGCTGGTTGAGCTAAGTAAGCATCGATTTCCAAGTCATTGTTCGGTACTTTGACTTTTGCAGTATTAATTTCGATGTTTGTTGTTTCTACCATATTTGTTTCGGCTGCTTTTATACCAACTCATGTATTCTGACGTTTTTTGACACCAATGGGCGATGTCTACAATATTTCTCTACTTAATAAGCATCGGGTTAAATCAAATATGCGTTATCCAGAACCTTTGTAGAGACATAACAGTGCTACGTATCTAAATACAGATTAGAAAAATTTCTAACTTTTGAATAGATGTCATCTCAAACTTCTGGAAGATTCCAAGGCTTTTTGATTTGTGCGACCTTACATATAAAGTCAGCATAAACACTCAAAATTAATAACCCCAAGAAAAACAATGCCAGATCAAAGTTTTAGAACAAATATTCCAGAAGTTGACCCAACAGAGATTGAAGATACTCGAACTGCGATCGCTGATGAACATCACTCCTTTCTTGAAAAGGTTATGGTTAAAAGCGGATTTGCGGATTTGTATGATGCAAGAGACTTTACCGAAGTTGTGTTTCGCGTCATGCGCGACTTAATGACCACAGAAGCAAGCGATCGCGTCGAGTCAGAACTGCATACAGAGGCTGTGCCTACAGATGAAAAAGCACTCCAGTTTGAAGTGGCTGAACTCTGGAAAGACACTAACCCCATTGTGAGATTTTTAAGTCGAATCCGTCAACCTTTAAGAGGCCCGGCTCCCATTGGAATTGATTCCAATCTATTTCTGCGGCGGGTTGCTAATGAAGGAGGGATTCCAGGAACAGTTGACGCAGAACAGGCAGTTAAAGCGGTATTTTCTGCTACCAAAGACGAACTTTCCCAAGAGCGGATTCAGGAAATTGCTGGCTGGCTTCCTGACCGTATCCGTGAGCTTTGGGAGCAAGCTTAAATTAGAAAGCTAGAAAAAGTTAAGTCTGTTTGCGAGTAGCGATCGCAAACAGACTTTTTCAATAGGTTTAGCCTACAGCAAACTCTGTATACTGCCATGAGGTGCATGATATGCGATCGCAATATCTTGCTTAAGCACTCCCTCGCTCATAACCAATTCTGTGACAAAATAATATTTGACAGATGAACTTGGTGAATTTAGAATAGGGATGCGATCGCAGTTAGCAATACAGAGTTAACTTCTGCTTCTCAACTCCTCAACCAACTCTTGCACCATACTAGTCAAACTGGGATAGTTTGGCTCTCTTTCAACCACTTCTTCAGGAATATCGTTGCAATAAATTGGAGCAGTTTGACATTTTTCCTGCGTTCCCACAAAAAAATATCCACCATCCTCGACCATGAAAAGGGAAAACAAATGAAAAGAACCTTTCCAATCTTGAGCAATACTAATTGCTTCTTCCAATGAGAAGAATGTGGCAAGATCCCAAGCATCGGGATGAGGAAGAAAAGGATTTACACCACCGTTTTTCCATTGATAAAGTTCATAAATTTCTTCTGGTAAATAAAAAGGAAGTTCTTTAGCTTTTGCCTCAATTGCATCACGGCTTAATCCTCGGTTCATTGCAGCAGGATGATTTGACATATATTGCTGTACCCAATCACCAACAAACTCAAGAGCTTCAGTTAAAGCAGACATATATTTTTATGTATATTAACTGTATTTATAGTTCTCCAGCGTAATTACCGAGAAATACCAATTGATTTATCATCTCTTCGGCTGACTTAGCTGCCATCAGCTTGAGTACTCTTCGCATTTGTTCACCAATCGAGTAATCCTGCGATGAAATTATAATCCCTGCATGACTTCTTTTCTCTTGTATGTGGATGCTGTGTAACTGACAAAAATCACCAACATTGAATGTATAAAACTCTTTGCAGTTCAGTTGCTAAAGTCAGTTGTTCCTTATCGCTAGAACTAATCGTTTCAACTTCACCAACACTTGTAACGTCCACTCCCCTTGCTCTCAATGCTTTGATAAATCGCTGATCCATTGAGTCTTCATCAATAAATAATCGAATTAGACTCATATTGCTTGCCCCATTTCTGTAGCTAATCGCTTGTAATCTGCTCTTTCAGCAAAAATATATGCCTCAATTTCCTCTCGATTAGCGTGATAATAAGTTAGAGCAGCATAGACTTGTGTAAGATTTACATTTCCCATGCGTTCAGCAATTTCTTCTGCATTCAGCCCAAGTTTATACCAAGCTGTAATGCGTTGAACAGAAACTCTAGTACCAGCAATGCGAGGACGACCCCCTAGAGTTTCAGGTGACTTAACAATCAGTGTTCCAATATCAGTAGCCGACATAAATATCTTAATGGGTTTATTTGGATGATTTTTCACCCATAAATCATAGCAAATTCTCTAAATTTGGTATGATTTATCAGTAAATTTAACTTTGTTTATAAACCATTTCCATTTTCAACTTCTCAATCTCCAATCTCAACTTGTCATTCTCCATCCTCAACTTTGCATTCTCCTCCCTAATCAACTCAACTTCATTCCTCTTACTCAAAGCCTGATTAATCGCTAACTTCCGCATATCTAGCGAGAACCAACGCTGATAAGTTTGCGTGTGAACTTGCACACTATGCCCCAAATTATCCGCCGCCGCTTTAATTGGAATTCCCAAAATATGCGCCCGAATTGCCCAAGCGTGGCGTAAATCATAAGGTTTAAAGTCCAATCCTATCTTGCGAAACCACCAACTAACTCGCTGTGTTAACGCCGTTATCTCAGCATGATTAGTGTTATCTTTTTTAGCGATCGCACTTCTCAACATCTCTAAATATTTTGGATTTCTCAAATCAAAATCCTCAATCCATTGTCTATGTAATGGCAATGCTTGTCTCTCACCAGTCTTAGAATCCTTATGAACTTTCCATGTCAAATCTACATTTTCTTGACTCAACCACCAATCAATATCAGGATTAATAAAAAGTTCTCGTGGACGCAAACCAAAAACTGCTAACATTCCATACGTCCAGCGCCAAAGTTGCCAGCTATCTTGAAGATTTTGATTAACTTGATTACCTCTATTATTTAGGTAATCTTCAAACTTGAGAATTCCATCATATATTTCCGCATCTGTAGGTATATTGCGGGAATTATTCTCCGGCATTTTGGAATATTTAGATAAATCGATGTCGATTTTAAATGTCATGCAAAATGCTGCGATCGCCCTAGCTGCATTATACTTAGACCATTCCTTATCGATTTGTTCAATTGAACTGATCAGATTTTCAGCAGTTGCCAAATCTTTAGGATTCGTAAATCTCTTTGTTCGGGAAAAGTAATAAAAAAAAGTATGCTCGCTTTTAGTAGTTCGTTTATGAGTTTTAAAATACTCATTCTCAAATTCCTCAAGTAATTCTTCTATAGTCTTAAATTCTTTTTTAATTGCCTCATTACCTAAATATTTATCATTCCATTCAAACGTTTTACGAGCGATTAACTTCCCTAATTCATAGGCTTCTTCCTCAGCCGTTTTGAGTCCATCTAAGTTAGAGGGAATATTTAAACTGAGATTGTATTGCTTTCTCCCAGTACCATTACTATCTTTGTCTCCAGGTTTAATTGGTAACGTCGCCCGTAATTGCAGACTTCCATTCGATTCTCTAATTGTCACCTTTGCCTTTGCAGACTTCAAACGCAGATTAACTTTCTCTAATTCTAGTAGTACTTTCGTTCTCATGTGTTCTTTTTGCTGCTGTGCTTGCAGACTTGAGCCAAGAAAACTGCCATCGGTAGATGAAACAGGCTCTAAGTCTGCAAAAGCTTGTTGATACTTGTCTTGACCCTGATTATGCATCGCTGTGTTTTTAGCCTATATTTAGCCTAAAAATAAATGTGTTATCAGCGAACAATGTTTAGAATAGACACTGTTTACTGCAAACATTAGGCTATTTAAAAGAATTAAACCACAAAAAGGATTACTCCGGCCCTTATCACGGTTATGACGGCTTTGCCATCTTCGCACGTGACATGGACTTAGCACTCAACAGCCCAACCTGGGGATTAATTGGCGCTCCTTGGAATGAAAAAGCTCAGGCTAAGAAGGCTGAAGCTAAGGCTAAGGCTGCCGTTTAGGGAAATGGGAGAGAGAGATAAGTAAGGATAACCTGGGGCTAAAACCCCAGGGGGAGTTGGGAATCCAAAATTCAAAATTGAAAGATTAAAAATTTATTTTGATTTTTGCATTTTGAATTTTGAATCATATTCCCACTCCCTACTCCCCACTCCCGCCTCAATCAGTAAAAGAATTCAGTAACCTTGGAGTCCAGAAGAAATGCCTCAGAATCCAGAAAAAATTCAAGATCACGTCGAGTTATTCCACCAACCTGAGTACCAACAGCTATTTGAAAACAAAAAGCAGTTTGAAAATGGTCACGATCCCGAAGAAGTAAAACGGGTTTCAGAGTGGACAAAGGGTTGGGATTATCGTGAAAAGAACTTCGCTCGTGAAGCTTTAACCGTTAACCCTGCTAAAGGCTGTCAACCACTAGGAGCAATTTTTGCTGCTGTTGGTTTTGAAGGTACTCTACCTTTCGTTCAAGGTTCTCAAGGTTGCGTTGCTTACTTCCGCACCCACTTAACCCGTCACTACAAAGAACCATTCTCTGGTGTATCTTCTTCAATGACTGAAGATGCAGCCGTGTTTGGTGGTCTGCAAAACATGATTGACGGGTTGGCGAACTCTTACCAACTGTACAAGCCTAAGATGATTGCTGTCTGCACCACCTGTATGGCAGAAGTAATTGGTGATGACTTACAAGCCTTCATCAACAACTCTAAGCAAGCTGGTTCAGTTCCTCAAGATTTCCCAGTACCTTACGCTCACACCCCTAGCTTTGTCGGTTCCCACATCACTGGTTACGACAACATGATGAAGGGAATTCTTTCTAACTTGACCGCAGGTCATAAGAAAGAAACCAGCAATGGTAAAATCAACTTCATTCCAGGTTTTGACACCTATGTAGGCAACAACCGCGAAATCAAGCGGATTGCTTCTTTGTTCGGCTTTGACTACACAATTCTAGCCGACAACAGCGACTACTTGGATTCACCCAACACAGGTGAATTCGATATGTACCCAGGTGGAACAAAGCTAGAAGATGCAGCAGATTCAATCAATGCGAAAGCTACGATCGCACTGCAAGCACACTCTACCCCCAAAACCCGCGAGTACATCGAAAAAGAATGGAAGCAACCAACCTCAGTTTCCCGTCCTTGGGGCATTAAGGGTACTGATGAGTTCTTGATGAAACTCAGCGAATTGAGCGGTATCCCCATTCCTGAAGAATTGGAAATCGAACGTGGTCGTGCAGTTGATGCCATGACTGACTCCCATTCATGGATTCACGGCAAGCGCTTCGCTATCTACGGCGAACCAGATTTAGTATACAGCGTAGTTGGCTTTATGCTAGAAATGGGTGCTGAACCTGTGCATGTCTTGGTTCACAACAGCAACGAAGTATTTGAAGCAGAAATGAAAGAACTGCTTGCTTCTAGCCCCTTCGGTCAACATGCAACTGTTTGGCCTGGTAAGGACTTGTGGCACATGCGTTCACTGTTGTTCACCGAACCAGTAGACTTCTTAGTTGGTAACACATACGGTAAGTACCTGTGGCGCGACACCAAGATTCCCCTCGTGAGAATCGGCTACCCCATCATGGATCGCCACCACCTACACCGCTATGCCACCATTGGTTATCAAGGCGTGATCAACCTCCTCAACTGGACTGTAAACACCCTGTTTGAAGAAATCGATCGCAACACCAACATTCCTTCTAAGACAGATATTTCCTACGACTTGATTCGTTAGAAATTGCGTAGAAACACAACGTGTTAATTAAAGGGTAAAGAAGGGGAGTAGGGAATAGGGAATAGGGAATAGGGAAATATCCAAACCCAATGCCCAATCCCCAATTCCCATCCCCAACTCCCCTTTTTCTTGATAGCATTTACCCAAGGAATTGATCAATGGAAACCATCAATCATACTCACGAACATACTCACACTCATCCTCATCCTAATTACCATCCACCTAACCAGAAAAAACGAGGGTGGTTCAACAATCTTCTTAATCCGTTGCGGCGTGTGGTGGATGAAATTCAGGTTAAAAATAATCGCTTCGCTCATCTAATTTGCCAAACAATTCCTTGTTGTTGTCCCTTTGAGCGACAAATTAAATTATTTGGGAAGTCTATTGATATTCCACCACTATGTAAACTCAATCCTTTATATGACGAATTTGTAGGATTGCGTTTCCGCGCTCTATCTTACCTCGCTGATGTCTGTGGAGAGGATGTCACAAGATACATTTGTTAGTCATTGGTCATTGGTCATTAGTCATTAGTTATTAGTCATTAGTTGTTAGTTATTCAAAGGACAAATGACAAATGACAAAGGACAATTAACAATTAAGAGAAGAGAGATGAAAAGCACCCAAGGTAAAATCAACGAGCTGCTGACTGAGACAGGATGCGAACATAATCAGCACAAACAAGCGGAAAAGAAAAACAAATCATGCGCTCAACAGGCACAACCTGGCGCGGCTCAAGGGGGCTGTGCCTTTGATGGTGCAATGATTGCTCTAGTGCCGATCGCAGATGCAGCGCATCTAGTCCACGGGCCGATCGCCTGTGCTGGTAATTCCTGGGGCAGTCGTGGTAGTCTGTCGTCTGGCCCTCAACTCTACAAAATGGGCTTTACGACTGACTTGGGTGAAAATGATGTCATCTTCGGCGGCGAAAAGAAGCTTTACAAAGCGATTCTGGAACTTCACGAGCGCTACCAACCAGCAGCAGTATTCGTCTATGCCACTTGCGTTACAGCCCTAATTGGCGATGATATCGATGCTGTCTGCAAAGCTGCGGCTGAGAAAATTGGTACTCCTGTTGTTCCCGTCATTGCTCCAGGATTCATTGGCAGTAAAAATTTGGGCAACCGTTTTGGCGGTGAATCTTTATTAGAATATGTTGTCGGAACAGCAGAACCGGAACATACAACGCCCTATGATATTAACTTAATCGGTGAATACAACATCGCCGGTGAAATGTGGGGAGTAACACCACTGCTAGAAAAATTAGGCATCCGTATTTTGTCTAAAATTACGGGCGATGCTCGCTACAATGAAATTCGCTACGCCCACCGCGCCAAGCTCAACGTCATGATCTGCTCACGAGCGTTGCTGAATATGGCGAGAAAGATGGAGGAGCGTTACAACATCCCCTACATTGAAGAGTCTTTCTACGGCATCGATGATATGAATCGCTGTCTGCGAAACATCGCCGCTAAATTAGGCGACGCTGATTTACAGGAGCGGACAGAAAAACTAATTGCAGAAGAAACGGCTGCTTTAGATTTGGCATTAGCTCCTTATCGCGCTCGACTCAAAGGTAAGCGGGTTGTCTTATATACTGGTGGTGTTAAGAGTTGGTCGATTATTTCGGCTGCTAGAGACTTAGGCATTGAAGTTGTTGCTACCAGTACTCGCAAAAGTACTGAAGAAGATAAAGCCAAAATCAAGAAGTTGATTGGCAACGATGGCATCATGCTAGAGAAAGGCAACGCTCAAGAATTGCTACAACTGGTTAAAGACACTCGCGCAGATATGCTGATTGCTGGTGGACGTAACCAATACACAGCTTTGAAAGCTCGAATTCCTTTCCTTGATATCAACCAAGAACGCCACCATCCTTATGCAGGTTATGTGGGAATGATTGAGATGGCGCGGGAACTGTACGAAGCTTTGTATAGCCCGATTTGGGAACAAATACGCAAACCCGCTCCTTGGGAAGAAGAGGAGGAAGTTTAAATGGCGATCGCAACGTTCCTAGATCCTTTGGTGACAACACCAAATTCTCATCTTTTTCTCTCTGTGCCCTCTGCGTACTCTGTGGTTCAAAAAAATCATTTTTCAACCGCAGAGGCGCAGAGAACGCAGAGTAAAGAGCTTGCAAATGAGGAGGTAGTTTAAATGGCGATCGTTACCGCTTCTAACAAAGCACTGACAGTTAATCCCCTCAAGCAAAGTCAAGCTTTGGGCGCAACCTTAGCCTTTTTGGGATTGAAAGGGACAATGCCTTTATTCCACGGTTCTCAAGGTTGTACTGCTTTCGCTAAAGTTGTCCTGGTGCGGCATTTCCGGGAAGCGATTCCCCTAGCTACCACCGCGATGACGGAAGTCACTACCATTTTGGGTGGTGAAGAGAATGTGGAGCAAGCAATTCTGACTCTGGTGGAAAAGGCTAACCCGGAAATTATTGGTTTATGTACCACTGGGTTGACGGAAACTAGAGGCGATGACATCGAAGGTTTTCTTAAGGAAATCCGCGATCGCCATCCCGAATTGAATGATTTAGCGATCGTTTTTGCACCTACCCCAGATTTTAAAGGTGCGTTGCAAGATGGTTTTGCCGTTGCTGTCGAAAGCATAGTTAAGGAAATTCCTCGCGCGGGTGGACTCAGAACTGAACAAGTCACAATTTTGGCGGGTTCTGCTTTCACACCTGGGGATGTACAGGAAATCAAAGAGATAGTTACGTCCTTTGGACTAGTGCCGATCTTTGTACCTGACCTTGGCGCTTCTCTAGATGGACATTTAGAGGATAATTATAGTGCGGTTACAGTCAGTGGAACTACCTTAAAACAGCTACGAGAAGTTGGTAGTTCTGCCTTTACCCTGGCATTGGGTGAAAGTATGCGGGGGGCTGCAAAGATTCTCGAAGAACGCTTTGGCACGCCTTATGAGGTGTTTGGCGAACTGACGGGATTAGAACCGATAGATGAATTTATCCAAGCATTGGCGATTCTGAGCGGTAATAGCGTACCCGAAAAATACCGCCGCCAACGTCGTCAGTTGCAAGATGCGATGCTGGACACCCACTTTTACTTCGGTGCAAAACGAGTTTCCTTAGCACTAGAACCAGACTTGTTGTGGTCAACCGTGCATTTCCTGCAATCGATGGGAGCGCAAATTCATGCAGTGGTGACAACCACGCGATCGCACCTCTTAGAAAAACTCCCAGTTAAAAGTATCACCATCGGCGACTTAGAAGACTTTGAGAGTCTAGCGGGCGGTTCTGATTTGCTAATTGGTAACTCGAATGTTGGTGCGATCGCAAAACGGCTCTCAATTCCTCTTTATCGTCTAGGATTGCCCATTTATGACCGTTTAGGTAATGGTCAATTTACTAAAGTTGGCTATCGAGGCACGATGGAGCTTTTATTTGGCATCGGCAACCTGTTTTTAGAGGCAGAAGAAGCGAGAGTTAAGCAGTTCCAAGAGTTTGGAATTGTGAGCGCTGAGTTTTGAATTCTTCTCCAAGAATTCAGGAGTCAGAATCCAGAATACTTTCTTTCTTTTCATCTCCTCTTCCTTCTTTCTTCTTTGTGTCCTTTGCGCCCTTTGCGGTTCGTTTCTCATATAATTTGGCGCATCACCAAACAGAATATGCAGATTTAATTCTGCCACTCCAACTCTAATTACTCCTGAACTCTGACTCCTGAATTCCTTCTTTCCAATTCAAAATTCAAAACTTTAGAGAGGAGAATTACAATGAAAATAGCCTTCACAACGAGCGACCGAGTTCATATTAACGCCCACTTCGGATGGGCAAAAATGATTGATGTTTACGAAATTACCGATGAGGGATATCACTTCGTAGAAACCCTCAATTTTGAAGGCGAACTCAAAGAAGATGGGAATGAAGACAAAATCAACCCAAAACTTCAGGCAATAGGCGACTGTACGATTGTTTATGTAACAGCAATTGGTGGTAGTGCCGCCGCTCGGTTAATCAAGAAAGGTGTCACCCCAGTGAAGGCGCGATCGGAAGAAGAAGAAATTAGTGAAGTGCTAAATAAGCTAGTCAAAACCCTCAAAGGTAATCCTCCACCTTGGTTGCGTAAAGCTTTACAGCCAAAAACCACAAACTTTGCTGATGAAATTGAAGACGAAGCAACAGTATGACCGCAAATAATAGTGTGAACGGAACCGCTACAACTGAAGTCTTGAACTCACCTTTTCTTAAGGTATTAATCAAACAAATCCGTGGTCAAGACAGCTATGGAGTTTATCGTACTTGGTCGGATGAGTTGATTCTCAAACCCTTTATTGTCACCAAACAAAAGAAACGGGAAATCTCCGTTGAGGGCGAAGTTGATGCGGTAACTCAAGCCCGGATTATGGCATTTTTTCGAGCTGTAGCGGCTGGAATTGAACAAGAAACAGGTTTGATATCCCAGGTTGTAGTTGATTTGAGCCATGAAGGATTTGGCTGGGCGCTAGTTTTTTCCGGTCGTCTTTTGCTAACTGTGAAAACCCTGCGAGATGCTCATCGCTTTGGCTTTGACTCGTTAGAGAAATTGGCAGAAGAGGGAGAAAACTACGTCAAAAAAGGTCTTGATTTGGCGAAACGCTTTCCTGAAGTTGGCAAAATTTAATTAGTCATTGGTCATTGGTCATTGGTCATTAGTAAAAGACACATGACTAATGACAACAGACGAGGGACAAAGGACAAATGACAAATGACAATTGAGGAAATACAAGCAAAAATCAGACGGCTGAACAGCAAAGCAGGTCAAATGAAGATGGATCTGCATGATTTAGCTGAAGGTCTGCCAACAGATTACAAACAACTTATGGATGTTGCCGCCGCAACTTATGAAATCTATCGCCAGTTAGATGAACTTAAGCAACATCTGAAACAATTGGAGAATGCTAAATGACTGGAACTATTGATGAATTCAAGAAGCTCGTAGATGCAGAAGAATTTTTTCAATTCTTTAATATGTCCTACGACTTAGAAGTTGTGAATGTACATCGTCTACATATTCTGAAAAAGTTTTCTCAACACATGCAGGAAATTGATGATAATTCTCCTGACTTGAGTCAAGAAGAGAAATTAAATCAATATTCTTTGGCTTTGCAAAAAGCTTATCAGCTATTTATCGAATCGACAGCTTATGAACAAAAGCTGTTCAAAGTGTTTAACGACAAGCCGAAAAATGTAGTCACACTGACAGAAATCACTTCTGATTAGGAGGTATAAATTGGTTAACCTAACGCCTACCGAATTAGAACGCTATCGTCGCCAAATGATGCTTCCGAATTTTGGCGAAACAGCACAGAAACGCCTGAAGTCAGCGACAGTTTTGGTTACAGGTGTGGGGGGATTAGGCGGTACGGCGGCGCTTTACTTAGCAGTAGCGGGCGTTGGGCGGCTAATCCTAGTCCGGGGTGGTGACTTGCGGCTAGATGATATGAATCGTCAGGTTCTTATGACTGATGATTGGGTAGGTAAGCCAAGGGTATTCAAAGCTAAAGAAACTCTGGATGCGATTAATCCTGATGTCCAAGTGGAAATTGTTCATGATTACATCACCCCGGAAAATGTAGATTCGTTAGTGCAGTCGGCTGATATGGCTCTTGATTGCGCCCACAATTTTACAGAGCGCAATTTGTTAAATGAAGCCTGTGTGCGATCGCGTAAGCCAATGGTGGAAGCTGCAATGAATGGGATGGAGGCTTACCTGACAACGATTATTCCTGGTGTGACTCCTTGTTTGTCTTGTCTGTTTCCAGAAAAGCCTGAGTGGGATCAGCGCGGCTTTTCAGTTCTAGGCGCTGTTTCTGGAACACTAGCTTGTTTAACCGCTTTGGAAGCTATCAAGTTGATCACCGGGTTTAGTCAGCCTCTATTATCGCAATTGCTGACAATCGACCTAAATCGGATGGAATTTGCTAAACGCCGTTCTCACCGCGATCGCTCTTGTCCAGTATGCGGCAATAGTGCGCCTTGGAGACACGCGCAATCCAATTCGATGGAACCCACAGCCACAGGTATTGCACAAAATACTTAATTTGTCATTAGTCATTAGTCATTGGTCATTAGTGAATAACAAAGGACAAAGGACAAAGGACAACTGACAAATGACAACCTACACCTGAAATCAGAACAACTAATCGCTACAAATCAGGAGACTTAATGGCCGTTATCTTATCAGAAAAAGCAGAATTCCATCTGCGAGCATTCCTCAAAGGTTCAGCACCCGACGCTGATGGCGCAACTAAAGGTGTCCGCATCTCGGTAAAAGATGGTGGTTGCAGTGGCTATGAATATGCGATCGATATCACCAGCAAACCTCAACCAGATGATTTGGTAAGTCACCAAGGCAAAGTGGTAGTTTACGTTGATGCCAAAAGTGCGCCGTTATTAGACGGAGTTATCGTTGACTTCGTTGAGGGAGTGATGGAAAGCGGTTTTAAATTCATCAACCCCAATGCAACTGATACCTGCGGTTGTGGAAAGTCCTTCAAAACAGACGATGGTACGCCTACTGGTGTACCTTGCAGCTAACATCATTCCGTTAGCGCCAAGTTTGATTGTAGAGGCTTTCATCATAGATGCGGTAAGCGTTCGCGGAGCGTCTCGTACAGAAGCCATGCCGCAGGCTTATCGCCTTGCCTTAAGGTAGCTTCTCGTTCGCATTGCATCCCTTACCTCTATAGAGAAGCCAACTAAACTTTGCATCTCCGTAAGAAAGAAGGGAGCAAAAAGTAGGATAGGTTGCTCAAAAACTTCGGAAATTAAACCAACTGTATAACGTTTGAGGAGAATCGGAAAATGGCTTCCTACCAAGTTAGATTAATCAACAAAAAAGAAGACATCGACACCACAATTGAAGTTGACGAAGAGACGACAATCTTGGAAGCAGCAGAAGAGAATGGTATTGAGTTGCCCTTTTCATGTCATGCAGGTTCCTGCTCTAGCTGTGTTGGTAAAGTTGTCGAAGGTGAAGTTAATCAAGACGATCAAAACTTTTTAGATGATGATCAGGTTTCTAAAGGATACGCTCTACTTTGTGTAACTTATCCTCGTTCTAATTGCACAATCAAAACACATCAAGAAGCGTATCTCGTATAAAGTATTACTTTGGTTGCTGTCCTTGGCAACCAAATAAAGCATGAAGGATGAAGGATGAAAATATACTTCCTTCTTCCCTTCAAAATTATTAATTTATAATTCAAATGTTTACCCCTTTTAGTGTTACTGGCTGTTCATTAGAATTATTGAGAACAGGAGAGCGAGGAATCGTCACCTTCTGTAAAAGTCAGGATGAAAGCATCTTAAACGAACTGATATCAATAGGGGTAACACCAGGAGCCACTATTACTTTAGAACAAAACTTTCCATCATTCCTTATTAATATAGAAAATACCTCTTTAGCACTAGATACAGAAAGCATCCAAGCTATTTATGTCCGCATTATTGATAATTTAATTAATTAACATATATAATAAATAATGTTTTCTTGAACCAAAATTTTTGACTTCGTAATTAAGACCATACATAGCAATTACGAATTACGAATTAAATTGACCTCACTCCTGTATTAATTAATTCAAGGAGTGAGGTCATTAAATTGAGAGATATAAATGCAATTCGATATTAGTGATAGAGCCGCTTGCAATAAAAGGCAACTTGCCTATTTTTACTCAACAGCAACTATCACATCTGATGATTTAATCACGGCATAAGCCTCCTTGCCTTCTGTAAGTCCCAGCTTTTCTGCTGATGATTTTGTGATTATTGACACTAACTCTACTCCTGGTGCAATTTCTAAAATTACCTCAGTGTTAACTGTACCAGGCACAACTTTTTTTACAATACCTTTGAGAGAATTACGAGCGCTAATTTCCATGTTTCGTCTGTTTTTTACTTATTTATACTTAAACAAGCTAGCAAATTTGGCTTAAAAAAAGAAAATGTTTTAAATTTCTTAATAAGTCTCAGATGTAGAAAGTAAATCTCAACATCATAATTCAGGTTTATTAAACACAATATTCAATGTAAATGTGGCATCAAATTTGAGCAAAACAATGTGCTTGAGACCATTGTTAAAACTAGGGGAACTTACGCAAAAATCTATTTGTTATTAGTCTAGATAATGAAATCAGATTGTAAAAAATACTGCATTTTAATTGTTTTTAAATATTTTTTATAGATATATTTAGGGATCTTTATAAATGATTCATAATTCAAACTTATCAGAGTGATAATATATAACTAAGCTAAATTGTTGCTAGTTAACTTAGTACTAAAGCAAACCAAAATCAAATTGCTGGGTGAGGGCAGAGAGTAGGTAGTGGGGAAAGATTTTTTTGTTTTACGAAACTTTTGAATACCTAGCAAAGTTGCTTTGGCAAACAACTGGACTTTAGCTACTCGTATAAGATTTTAAAATAATGGTGGGTAATGCCCACCATTAAGTTTTCCAAGCAATTTTATGCTTGAAAAATACTTAATTATGTGACGTTGAAAGAATAATTATGAGTCAATTAAACAGACAAGATTTGAGTGAAGCAACAACTCAATGGCTAATAGCAAAAGGCTATAACCCTGGGGATTTAAATCAGCTAGGGGAAAATGGCGATACAGCTTTGATGAAAGCCACAAGAGAGGGAGTGTATGCAGTCGTCAAAGAACTAATTGATGCAGGTGCGGATATCAACGCTCGAAATAGCGATCGCAACAATGCTTTATGGTTTGCTTGTTTTGGTAATCACTACGAGTTAATTAATTTATTGTTGGCTGTCAACATTAATATTGATAACCAAAATGATAACGGTGCAACCGTTTTAATGTATGCAGCATCAGCCGGAAAAATAGAAGTCGTCAAGTTACTTTTACAACATCATCCTAACTTATATTTGAAAAACTTAGACGACTATAAAGCAATTGATTTTGCCAGCAATGTAGAAGTTTTAAGGATACTTAAAAATGCCATCAAGTCAGATATCGGGTAAAGCTTATCATGAAGCTACCAAGCATTCTTACTTATCGGTACAAATCGATCCAAATTATGTAGATGCTTCAACACAGCCATCTTCATTTAAAGTTTATCCAAAGTTTTATCGGAGAGTAAAATTAAATCTCAATAATCCTGTTCACTCTTTTATCTCGTTAACCAGTGCGATAACACTAGAAAAAGTATATAAAGATGGCCCTTATAAACTGCGAGTGAATCCATCCGCAGGCGCTCTGTATCCTACAGAAGTTTACGTACAGGTTCGTGGGATTGAGGGAATGATAGATGGTATATACCATCTAGAAGTTGAGAATAATTGTCTAACTCTCATCTATGAATTAATCGATGATGGGTTAGAGAATTATATTATACCGGGTAAATGTATCAACGGATTCATCTTTTTAATTAGTTGTGTTTATTATAGGTCTAGCTGGAAATATCAAAATAGAAGCATAAGATATTGCTTTTTAGATAGCGGACACCATTTAGGTGCGATCGCAGCTTCAGCTTTTCTCCACAACCGAGATATACAACTAATTTTCGACTTTGATAAACTTGCTCTCAATTCAGATTTGGGATTTGAGAATAAAGAGTTTATTACTGCTTGTGCGATGTCAGGAGAAGTACAAGATAAAAAAATCAGACGATTAAGGCTGAAAGTTCCTTTTGTTTCTGGTACTGATTATTTTGAATCCAATCAATTTATTGAAGATGGCTATCAAGCAACTACTCTACAAAATAGCCGCCAGCAGCAATTAGAATATCCTCAATTTGACTTCGACAAAGAGAAATTTTCTCAAGTTGTTTGGGATAGACGTTCTATTAGACGTTTCCGGAAAGAGTTTATTTCTCAAGAAGATTATTTATATGTAGTGCAACAACTTCAACAGTCAATACCGACAGAAAACTATGAGGAAATAGAAATTTACTCAGTCGTGCATCGAGTAGAGGGAATGACACCTGGGTTATATAAAGGTACGTATCTGGTTAAGACAGGTAATTTTAGTGAAAAGACAGGTTACTTATGTATTAATCAGGCTATTGCTAAAGATAGCGCTGTAACTTTATTTTTTGTGTCAGATTATTTAAACTACCAAACTGCTATGCAAACAGCTGGTTTTTTGGGACAGAGACTTTATTTAACTAGTAATTATTTGGGGATTCAGTGTAGTGGAATAGGTGCTTATTATGATGATGAAACCCAGGAATTATTAGAAACAAATAAAGATGTACTTTATGGAATGGTGATTGGAAGATAAGTAGGAAGCTAAAGAGAGATGGCTAGAAATATGTATTACTTTAATAGTGATGACTCACATCCTATGCAACCAACATCGGCAGATATTATACTGCGACAGCAATTAGAGGATTCTATTAGTAGATACTTTTATGACGCTTGCGATCGCACCATTCAAAATCTGCTATCTGATTGTCGGTGGTATGTCACAACCCACGCCAATGCTCTGACATTGGTAATTGAATGTCCCGAT
This sequence comes from Nostoc sp. ATCC 53789, assembly GCF_009873495.1. GTDB lineage: Bacteria > Cyanobacteriota > Cyanobacteriia > Cyanobacteriales > Nostocaceae > Nostoc > Nostoc muscorum_A. The sequence continues at coordinate 890,517 of NZ_CP046703.1, forward strand.
CAAGTTATTAATTGGCGTGTTTTACAAAAAATTGTGCCAATGGGGACATTGCTATATGGAATTGTTAACAGTGCTAAAATCCGTGTTTGTCCGCCAGAAAGTCAAGGCATACCTTTTGAAATGAGGGTAGATGAACTTTCTGTTTATCGGGATTGGGCTTGATTCAATTTTGGATTGTTAATTAAAAGTTGATATTCTGTTTGATAAGTGCAGCTACCTCTTCAAAAACTAAATCAGCAGAATGTTTGACAACAGGACTTAACTCTAGTCCCAAACCAAGATTTGCCGCCTCAATTAAATAAACTGTTACATCTTCGGGAAAGTCATTTTGAAAAATTTTCCGTCCGGCGGCTAAAGCATTATCCCAGCGAAAATCGTGCAAGTTATAACTAGGTTCTGGCAAAGCTTCCAGTTCTTTCCCTGGAACTTTAAACACAGCACCCGGTTCAGAACTAGTTGAACTTGCATCAATAATTACTAATTCTTTACTACCTCTAGCTTGAAACATTACTTCCATCCCTGCGGTGCCACAGTCATAAACTCGCACATGAGGATGAGGGTTTTCAGCTAGATATTTTTGTAAGCGTTGGGCAATGATTACGCCTACTGCGTCATCGCTGCGATTGAGATTTCCACAACCAATAATAGTTAGCATCGAATAATGACGATTACTTGTATGAATCAATGTATGAGTACTGGTATCGAGTAGACTGTAGATCAGATAAACAGTAGTGACTGAAACAGAGGCTTTGTCTATATTATTAGTCAAAGCCTCTGAAAAATAATTTATCAGCAGGAAACTATAAATCTACACCATGTTTCTTGGCAACTTCAGTCAGTTTCTCATACTGGTGTTGTGATGCTTGAGTTAATATCTCTTCAGCCTGTTCTTTAGTACTTCCTTCTTTAGGAATTAAATACTTGACATAAAGAGATACAAAATCAGCAGCGATCGCTAAACCGGATAAAGCGTGCTTATCAGCTTCCTTGCCAGCGATCGCAGCTACCAAACCTGCTTTAATTGGGTCTGGTTTAACTTTCATGAACTGCTCGACAAGTTTCGGAACGTAGTCTTCTGGTGGCAAATTATCTAACTTACTTCTATCAGGAGTAAAGTTACATTCTGCGGCTTGAGCTTGCTCTAAAACACACCATTCTATGTATTCTTGCAATGCTGCATCGGGAACGCGAGGGAGATAATTATGTAGCGCTAAATCAGACACAAGCTTACCGTGTAAATTGCTGTTTTATGCAAATGCATTAAGGCAAGCCTAACGCACTGTTTCTATAAGTTTTAGTGTGGTACGCTACGAGTTTTGAATATCAGGCATTGGGAATAGTCCATTAGTTATCACCAGATTTTTACTAAGTTAAAAGAGTTGGTGGAGCGATGTCTCCGACGGGCTACGCCTACGCATTTTTGATGTTGTTTATTTGTGTAAATAAGGGCACACTATAAGATAAATATAAATATATGATTTGTTCATGAAACCTGCTTTACATAAAGGGCAACTAATCACATGGAAGGACGATCGCGGGTTTGGTTTCATACAACCCGATGATGGTAGTCAAGAAGTCTTTCTACACATTACAGCATTGAAAGACGTTAACCGTCGTCCCCAAGTTGGTGATTTTGTTTGTTATCAACTGACAGCTAGTAAAGATGGCAAGTTACGCGCTTTTAATGCTTCAATCAAAGGAGTTACATCAAAGTCCTCACCTTCTGCTGCACCAAAGAAGTCTACATCCAGAACTGTAGACAAATCTACATCATTAGCATTAAAGACATTACTTCTATCTTTACTACCGGGGTTAGGTTCAATCCATCTTGCACTCACAACTGGCAACCCAATTCCGCTAATTTTTTATCCTGTCATGAGTTTCATTACCTTTAGGCTATATGCCGATGATAAGTCTCGCGCACAACAAGGACGATGGAGAACGCAAGAAAATACTTTACATCTATGCGAATTTATGGGTGGTTGGTTAGGTGCATTTGTTGCTCAACAGAAGCTACATCACAAAAGCAGCAAAGTTTCTTATCAAGTTGTATTTTGGGTGATAGCAATTCTTCACATCGTATTTTGGTTAGATTGGCTATTTTTTGGTAAGGCGTTGATAAATTTGTTTTTTACTATTGCTTCTAGAGGTTAATTGAGTCAAGTCAATGAGCAATCTAGTAAGTTTTAAGATGGTGAAGTCTTGCGATTTTGCTGCCCAAAGTAGGGAAATGTCGTACTTATTAAACATTGAATCGGCGATCGCAAGCGTCATTTCTTCTATCTGAGTCTCTGCAATCAACATTTTGTCAAGTGGATGAACGCAATAAGCAGCAGCGAACGCCGAAATAGCAAATGCAAACGCTGAAATAGCAAATGCGATTGCCTCCGGCACGCTACGCGATCGCGCAACTCTCAAGGTACAACATTCACGAACCCAAATTGACGAAAGTGATGATCAAAAGTGAATGCCTGAGTTAAATGGAGTTTATTCATCACAACCCGACTGGCGCAGTCTGTGAAACTCCAGTTTTTATCTAAGAACTGACGGAAAATCTGCCAAGTTTGTTGAATATCCTCTTCTGTCAGGTAATAAATGGTCGTCAAATTATCTGAAAAGAATGCCTCTCCTAAGCTGATTGCCCTCAACGTTTCTCCACGGGTTCTCAAAAGGGTCAAGGTTTCATCAACAACGTAATCTGTTGTTAGCAATGGCTGAATATTTTGATTAACCCATGAAGACGCTGCCTGATGCTCAGTATCGGAAGGAACAATACTAGCAAACCAGGTGCTGGTATCTACAAAGATCATGTTGCACTATGGGGAGGATAAAGAATAGTGTCATGATCTCGACCAGAAAATTTATCATTGCTTACTTCTAAGGGCATGGCTGCAATTTGTGCCAAAATCTCTCTAGGAGTTTTGTTTTGAGGTTTAGCCTCAGTTGAAATCACAGTGACTTCAACACGAGTTCCTTCGGCTAATGGAATCGGCTGTAATAACCTCAGTACACCCTGTTCATAAACAGCTTCTATAGTTATAGTCATAAACTTTTCCCTCATGCCATAGCTATTTCTAATCATGGCATAATATCTAACATAGTAAAAAACACAGCTAATGACTAACTAAAAAATAATTAGCCATTAGCTATTAGAAATTAGCATATTTTAAGCGGTACGAAAACGCGCTAACTCTTCACCAGTTTTCGCATCATGGGCGTGGACTGTACACACCAAACATGAATCAAACGATCGCGCCACATGACCAACTTCCACTGGATCGCTAGAATCGTAAATGGGTGTCCCAATTAACGCTTCTTCAATGGGGCCGCGGATTCCTTCACCATCACGAGGGCCGATATTCCAAGTACCTGGGGCAATAACTTGGTAGTTCTTAATCTTACCGCCCTCTATTTCCACCCAGTGAGATAAGGAACCGCGTGCTGCTTCCGTTGCACCCCAACCGCGTCCATCTTTTTCTGTAGGTTTGATATACCAAGGGTCGTTTAACTTGAATTCGCGCAAACAGTGTTCAGCTTGACGATATAACTTGACAAGTTCGTGAACTCGTGCTAGCTGACGCACATGAATACTAGCACCACCCATTCGTTTGAAGACATCGAGGATGAAGGGGTCGTAGTGTTGCCAAGATTCGCCATGTTGACCACCAGCTACTAATTGCCGCGCTAAGGGGCCAGTTTCTAAGCGTCCGAAGTCTTTGTGAAGGACTGCACTCGACCAAGAGTAGGCGTTATCGAAGTCTTTGGTATTGATTGCAGTGGGTTTAGTGGTGCGATCGCTAGGGTGAATATCTTCTGTCCCTTCATCGTACCAGGAGTGAGTTGTATTCTCGCGGATAAATGACTGATCCATTAAGGTGTGAGTGTCTGCGAAGCTGTCGTACACTCCACTTTTCATAATCATCGCCGCATTTCGTCCTTCGATAGTCGGCTTTTGGTATTTATCTTCATGGGCTAAATATCCCCAAGTGACATATTTACCAACACCAGCGCCATATCTATCTAAACCGATGTCTAAACCCATGCGCCAATAAAAACCTAAGTCGGAATCTCGATGATTTCGGTCTTCATCTAACCAATCTCTAAAGTCATCATAAGTTTGGATTTGTTCGTAGCGTTCTAATGAACAACCTAACCACACTGGTTCTAACCAATTGGTGCGGAAGTATTCTAGAATCGCCCAAGCGCGGGTAATGTCTGTAAGGGTTGGGGCGCACATCACGCCACCAGGCACCATATAACTGCTGTGGCAACTGGTGATATGCTAAAAATGTTCCTGAGTAACTTATTGCATAAAGTAATTTTGCTCGGCAATAACATTTTATTTTCACCATTTCAGCTTATAAATAAGGGAATATTTAGGGAATGAGCGGGCAAAATCAAAACCAGGGTAATTGCGATCGCCACAATTTCATATCGCAGACATATCCCCCATCTACACATGAGAATGCAAACGCAGACTCAAGGGATTTGTTCGCTGATATTTTTGCAGATTTTGAGCCGCACAACACCACAGACGGTAGCTACAAAGGAACAATGGCGAAAATTAAAGCAACAGAACTACAGTATCAAGCAGTTTTTGAGCAGAAGTTAGTCGAAGCTAATAGTAATTTAAAAAGGGATAGAGTTAAAGTTAGCATTAAACAAACTGGCAATTCTCTACAGTTACGAGCTACCCTACCGTTAAAACCAGGCGACCATAGTTTAGGTAAGGAAAAAAAGCAGTATGATTTGTCTCTAGGGATACCAGCAAATTTAGAGGGGCTAAAAACTGCGATCGAGGAAAGTTACGAGTTGGGTAAATTAATCGCTCGCCATACTTTCGAGTGGAATGAGAAGTATTTAGGAATTAAATCTAGAGAGAAGCAAGAGATAAAAACTATTGGGGAATTATTAGATACATTTGATGAAAAATATTATCAAACCCGTCAGAAAACTATAACCAGTCAAAATACTTTTGCTAACTATATATCCGTCCTTAAAAGAAACTTTCCTTTAACAACTTTGTCAACAAAAAAGCATTTTGAGGAAATTATTAATTCATTTCAGGGAAATAAAAAAAATGAATTAATTGCGGTAAGTTCTGTTTTTATTAAAACCTTTCAGTTGGGATTTATACTTGATGTGACACGAGATCATGTCACTCCTGCTCATCGAGAAATACCTGATAATGATAAAATAGTATCTTCTTTTGACCTATTTGAAAAATTCGCGCTCAATCGCAAAAATACAAATATCACTGATGAAATAGACACCTGGGAAATGTGGCGTTGGGTATATGGAATGTTGGCAACCTTTGGGTTAAGACCAAGGGAATTATTTGTCGAACCAGATATTAATTGGTGGATGTGTCCCCAAAATATAGACCATACTTGGAAAGTCAATAAAAATACAAAAACTGGATATCGAGAAGTTATCCCCTTTGTACCAGAATGGATAGAATTATTTGATTTACAAAATCCCAAACCATTAAATATTTTAGAAAAAAAGGTGACAAAAATTGCATCTGTGCAAAATATTAATTGGATGCGGAGAGATATATCCAGATGGTTTAGAAAAGTGGGAATTGAGTTTCAACCCTACGATTTGCGTCATGCTTGCGCTATTCGAGCGCATCTTCAGGGAATACCAATTAAAGCCGCAGCAGACAATTTAGGTCATACTGTTGATGAACATACAAAAACCTATCAAAGATGGTTTGGTATTGAAAACCGTAAAAAAGCCTTTGGTGAGGTAATTAGTCAAAAGTCATTAATTGAGTTGCAGAAGAATGAAATATTGGCGCTACGGATGGAGAATGAAAGGTTAAAGTTGGAAGTTGAAAAGTGGAAATTCTCGGAAAATGTCTAAAAATCCAGAGGACTGCAAACAGCTTTACCACCACAGTTAAGAACGTGGGTATCAATCATAGTAGTTTTGACATGGTGAAGGGTGTTTTTGTAGATTATCGGGGTGTGGAGAAAAGCCATTTTAAGGTTATCTGTAGGTGTATGTGCTATAAATTGGTAAAGATTCAGAATTAATGAGGTCACTATCAAGATGGAATTATCTGTACTAGCTTTACAAGCGGTAAACATTTCGCTGTGGGCGATCGACAAAGTTTCAGGCGGTGCTTTGGAAAAAGCTGGGGCAGATGTTTTAGGCTTCTTAGCAAAAAGATTTCAAGGCAAACTCCAAATCGATAAGTCTGAGTCAAAACTCTTAGAAGCCGCAATTCTCAGTGAAGCCGAATGGGACAGTAAGTTTCAAAAGGATCTCGAAAGGTTAGTAACTCATTATCAACAAATTCAAAATTCTTCCCATGTTTCTCAAAGTACTGAATCAGGGGTCAACATCAATGTTGATAAGAATCCAGGAACAGTCATAGGGCAGCAATTTTTTCGTTAACCAGTTTTTTGATCTCAAAAGTTCCGATTTAGAATCTAATAGGAATCTACTGAAGAAGCTCTTTAATTACATTAAGGTAGCTGCATTTTTGCTATGTTCAGTTTTATTTTGGATTTTATTTGGCTGGTTAGCTGACTATTCATTCCCATTTGGTCAATCATTAGAACTATTTCTTTCGTGTTTCACGGGTACTGTTGCAGCGAAGATCAATAGTTTACAGCAGCAATTACAGAGAACAGATGTAATTTCTCAGCCCGACAATGCACAGCAAGTTCAAAAGCTGAATAAACTTGAGTCTCAAGTATGGTTGTATAAAGGTGTATTAGAACGCCTTGGTACAGACCCTTCTGCAAATCATGAAAAAATCGCTAAGACGCTTGAAGCATTGGAGTATAAAAGAAGCGAAATCCTACAAGAACTTGAGCCTCGAAGACCTCGAAGTTATCGTGTTTTAGTAGAAATACAGGATTCTGTTCGTAATTTTCTGGCTAGTCAAGCAGAGAAAGATTATGAGCAAATTCAGAAGGTTGTGACTAATCTGATTCTTTTTATTAGAAGTAGGCAACCGTCGCAAATTATCCTTTCTGAAGCAATTACGAAATTAGCTTCGGAAATAGCACAAAGTAGTAATCAAATCAGTCCTTATCGTCTTCGTCTTGCTTATAGAATCGATGAATTATTAAGAGTTTTATCAGCAAAATTAGTTTTAAATTCTAATAACCCTATGACTAACGGGAATTATCAATCGCTTGTTAATGAGCTACATTCCCGCATTAATCTCTTGTCTCAAGAATTTAACAATTTACTTAGAGTTAAGCAAGAAGATAAAAATGAATTAAATAGACGTACAGAAGAGATTTCAAACCTCACAAAAAATATTTCTGATCTTCATAAAGATATATCAAATCGTGATGCAGATATAGCCGCTTTGCGAAGCAATATTCAAAATATTACGGAATCAGTTCAAGAAAAACAAATCCAGATAAATGATCTCCAAAATTCAATTCGCAACTTGAAAAGAGACATTCAAAATTCAGCTGATTTTAATCATAAGAAGCAAGATCAGATTGATCAATTACAGAACCAAATATCTCAGTTAAATCAGAAAAAATCAAGATTGCAAAAAAGAATTGAAGATATCTCTACTTATGCTCAAAACAAAGAATCCGAAGTTGAGAATTTGCAGAATGAAATATCTCAACTCAATTCTCAAAAGCTAGAACTACAGAGACAAAATCAAGTTTTATACCAACATTATCAGCGTCAGCAAGGTGAAATATCTAGCCTAAATCAGAGGCTAGAAGAGCTTTCTAGCGCTAACACAGTGATATCTCAAAAATCTACACCACAACCAAATACCAGGACAACTGCAACTCAAGAAAAAATTTCAGAAGCAGAATATCAAAGAATTACTAATCAAAATGAGTATGAATATGTAAGTGGTTATCCTAACAGTCGAAGCGGAAAATGGGTAGCTCCATACTATAGGCGCAAAAGAAATCGTTAGAGCAAAGCCTATCAGCCTAACAATCCCAGTTGGTTGCTTTGCTGATCTATCAGCGGGTGAATGAGGTCGTTAAACATCTTTGAGAAAAGCGATCGCTCAATATCCAAATAAATCAATACTTCTATACATAAGCTAACCTGTAATTATTTAAACTCAGATATTACTATTTGCGTATTTATATTGAGAAAAACCGGGCTTTATACTTCAATACAAAGAAAATAATTATACTTAACCACTTACCTTGTACTGCGTTAACTGCGCTAGGTTAAAATGAGAGGGCAAGCAATGATGAATTTTCATCTTCATAAAATAATTTGATCGTGCTGAACTCCCGACGCAGTAAATTTTCAACTTGTAAGGTAGAACAGTTTCCAAGTCTAAGCCAGATGACTTTTGGGGGATTTCCAAACACTAAACTCAGATCGTGCATATCAGCATCTTTCGAGACGATCATCAAATCATTATCTTTTGCATAATTCCAAACTATCGGGTCTATTGTTGCTTTCATGCCTATATCTCGAACATGAAGTGAGTCTGGAAAAAGATCGCTCAAACGAGTGGGTAATTTAGGGGATAAGTTTTCATCAAACAGTAATTTCATGCTGATAATGGAGAAATCATAAGCCGACGTTCACGGTCAGCCGCATAAGCAATACAAGCTTTTAAATCTTCTCGCGTTAGATCGGGAAAATCATCAAGAATTTCTGCTTCGGTCATCTCGGAAGCTAGGTATTCAAGTACCTCATAAACTGTAATTCGCAAGCCACGCACACAAGGCTTACCACCGCGTTTATTCGCTTCAATTGTGATATAGTTTCTGTAATTCATTATGTGGCGAGTGCATTTTTGCCAATTCATCTGATCGTACCATGTATTTCTGCTAAAAACTCAATAATTTCACCGTTAAACATCTTTGAGAAAAGCGATCGCTCAATATCCAAACAAATCAATACTTCTATACATAAGCTGACCTGTAATTGTTTAAACTCAGATATTACTATTTACGTATTTATATTGAGAAAAATCCCGCTTTATACTTCAATATAAAGAAAATAATTATACTTAACTACTTGCCTTGGACTTTCTTAACTATGATCGCTAATCTAGGGTTAGGGAAAAATTAGGTAATGCCTGAGAAAAGCAAATAACTTTTAACAGAGAAAAATAAATGGATTTACTGCTTGCTATCTTTGCTTATGGTGTGGCTGACCGTGGATTTATGGCTTAATTTAAGGAAAAACCAGGGAATCATTACACATATCCTAGCAAATCCTTACTATATAAGCAATTCCCCAACTTCTTTCCATATAACTGCTGTGGGGCCATTGTCCGCCCAATAGTGCATAAATTTCTACAGGTTTAGCGGAAATTGTTATGCCGAGTTCGTAAGATTTGCCAGTGAAAGCGGCAAAGCGTCTCACAGCTTCCTCATAATAGCGACTATTGCGGTATTTTTTATTGGTTAAGTCAATAGCAAACAAACCATAAAAATAGCGGGGGATGCTTTGAATTGTCTCGACAATTTGACCAAGATTCCTCGCTAAAATTGCATTGCGAGGAACTTCTGTTTCCCAAGCTGTATCTAATGCCCAAGATGCAGATGTCAGGTGAGAACCGCCGCAAATTCCGCAAATGCGAGGCGTGACAATTAATCCGGCTTGGGGGTCTTTACCGCGTAGGATAACTTCAAATCCGCGAAATAGTTCCGCGTGTGTCCAGGCGTTGACTACTCTTCCATGTTCAATATCAACTCGAACATCTAAATCGCCTTCAACTCTACCGACGGGCGATATATCTAATGATTGAATTGTCATTTGTCATTTGTCCTTTGTCATTTGTTATTTGTCATTTGTCATTTGTCATTGGTCATTTGTCATTGGTAATTATTCACTCGCCTCTCCTGCAAAATGGTCGAAACCCTTGATTTATCGTTGATGGGAGTGTGAAAGGTTATAGTCTAATACGCTTGGGTTTTCAAGACGCGATAAATCGCCGTCTCTACAAGTGTTTTGTTGCTCATTCTGAACTGTATTAGGTTATAGTCATTGGTCAAATCACAAAGGACAAATGACTAATGACCAATGACTAATGACTAAACTGTAAAAAAGTCTTCTTCTGCCCAAGGTGGTGCTGCGTCTTTGGCAACCATTGTTAGTAAGGCGTAGTCTTTTTTGTTCACCCCTGGCGGTAATTCTTTGGGAACTCCCATTACTGTTTGGGTTTTAAATACGGTTCCTGGTTTGAGGTCAAAGAAGGGAAATTCTGGTTCTGTGCAACCTAAACAAGGCATCCCAGCGCGGGTTTTGGATGAGACGCGGTTCCATAAGATGCGGTTGCAGGAAGAATGCGTCATGGGGCCGCGACAACCCAAGTCATAAAATAGACAGCCTTTGCGCTGACCAAATTCGGCGGTTGATGCTTTGTAGGCAAAGTGGATGTTGCGGGTACAACCTGTTTGGGTATAGGTGTTGAAGAAGGTTTGGGGACGATTTAGTTCATCAAAAGCAATGTCTGCTATGCGTCCAGTAGCGATCGCAACTAATATCTGCGTAATCCAGTCGGGATGGGCGGGACATCCAGGTATATTAATTACAGGTAATCCGGCTTGCGATACGAAATCTTTCCCCAAAAAGCCGCCTTCTTGACGTTTGAGAAATTGTAAACCTTCCGATTCGCTAGGGTTGGGTGACATAGCGGGAATTCCTCCCCAGGTTGCACAGTCTCCTACCGCGACGATAAATTTAGCAACTTTGGCGAGGTCTGCTAACCAATCTTTCATGGCGCGATCGGCAAACCGATTCCATTCGCCAGTACCGTTGGGGGCGTTAACAACACTGCCTTCAAATACCAAGATATCTAAAGGAATTGTGCCAGAAATACAATTCCGTAGCAGTGTTTGTAAATCGTTGCCTAGTTCCAGCCCCAAGGAAGGATGCCAAAGTATATTGATACCAAAGTCGGCAATTAAATCGCAGACTGTCGGTTCTTCAGCGTTGAGAAATGACATGGTGTTGCCTGAACAAGCACCACCTTGTAGCCATAGTACATTAGTCATCGGCTAGGTGTTTTTGTATTGTTTGCGATACGTGACTTAGTAAATAATGCTTGTAGAGTCTCACGTATTTATCAATATTTATTTATTTATATTAGTGGATTTTCTATTGAATTATCTTTTATTAAATAAAAATTAATCATTGCTAAGAATTTAAATGTACTTAAGATTGCTTACAAGGTTGTATCAAGAACAGAATTTTTCACAAAAGCTTGAATAATAAACTAAGCACACTGATTTTAGATAGCTGTTTTAAATCATTTTGAGAGAGTCGTAACTCAACTTTTATATATAAATGGGCTAATATTTTAAAAGTGAAAGTCTTGTACGTTAAGAAATATCACCGCTAACCAAAAAAAGTAAATAGTAAATAAATTTATTTTTAAATTCAAAGTCAATAGTTATATTTTGATAACAAAGTTAGGTCTTAAATATATAAGATGTTATCAATTCAATATAGAAGAACTGCGTTGTGTCAGGTCATGATACAGAACACCTTATCAAAATGTAAGGTGTTTAAAGCTGACATTAATATTGGCAATTTCCCCCTAGAATTTTAGAAATAGAGTGTTTTATAGTAAAAAAATTGATTCACTCAATTTAGGGGATTGAGGATTAGGTATTAGGTATTGGGAAAATTTTTCCTAGTCCCTAGCATCATTAATCCCTAGCCTCTAGTTTCAGACAAAAGGGGAATTCCGCCTAAAGGACTCGAAGCCTGCGTAAATCGGTATGGCCCGTGATGAGATGCGTAAATGTGTCTCGTTCATTCATGGGTGTTGGACTCAATTCCCAATTGGCTAGAGTACGGCAGAGTTATGACCCCCAGCATTACAGATTCAGCAGTGAAGGCTGCGGTAGCGGCTGTTGCTTCAGAGTCAGCCACAGCAGAGGAAAAAATCCAAATGCTGATTGAGATAGCACAGGGTTTTCAAAAAAAGCCCAAAGCTGCCCAAGACTTGCGGAATGCAGTTGGTTTATATTACCGGGCCTATGAGATGTGTGGTGAGGAGTATCCCCTACTGAAAGCCAGGGCGAAAGTGGGGATGGCAGGAACGTTACAGGCAATACCGGATGCTGATTACCAACTGTTGATGCAAGCTAAAGTCGGTTATGAAGAGGCATTACCGATTTTACAACAATTAGCAACGCCAGAGGAAGTAGCAGAAACGCAGATGAATTTTGGGCTGGTGTTGCAGTCGCTAGTGCCATTCAATTTGGCGCGGATAACCGACAGCATCCAGGCTTATCATGAGGCTTTGCGGGTGTTTACTTGGGAGGATTACCCCCAAGAATACGCGATTTTGTATAACAATATTGCGATCGCTTACCTTTCTATGCCCCTAGCATCGGAACGGGAATACTTGCGTCAAGGGTTAGCTGTGCAATCATTTGAGGTGGCGCTAAAGCACATTACTTTGATTGACCATCCTAGAGAATATGCGATGTTGCAAAATAATTTGGGTAACGCTTTGCAATATTTAGTGAGTTCCCATCCTGTCGAGAATAACTTACGTGCGATCGCAGCTTATGACGAAGCGCTAAAAGTGCGTAATCCCAAAGATACACCTTTAGAGTACGCTAACACAATTTCCAACAAAGCCAACGCCCTATTCAACTTACCAGACGACCCCAAAAAACCAGAAGCTGGTAATCCTCAAAATCTTTTGCAAGCCCGTATCTACTATCAAACTGCTTTAGAAATATTTACGGAATACCAACAAATTGCACAAGCAGAGGTAGTAGTCCAAGCATTACAAGATGTAGAAGCAGAAATGAAGGGTTAGGAGTTATAGACCAAAACCCTTGTAGAGACGGCGATTTATCGCGTCTCAAAAACCCAAGCATATTGGTTATGGATCTAAATTGACTCTTAACTCTTTACTTAAACAATGAGGAAAAAACAGCATGAGAGAGATTTTAACAATGCCAAATCTGATAAATTTTCTCACAAGTTTAGCAGATGGCGATCTTAACATAGCAACAGAATTAGTCTGGCTAATTATAGCAACAGCCTTGGCTATGGTTGGCGGTGCAATTGGTGGAATGCTATTAGCTGGTAAAGATATAGGATATCAGCTTTCAGCAATGCTTGGTGCATTATTTGCCCCTGCGGGTGTAATTCCTGCCATCTTCTTAGGGCTTGTTGCTTTGAATTTCTTGACAAATTATTAGGAGAAAATATGTTAGAGCTAGGATGGTTATCTGCCAAATTATTTTTTAAAGGAAAGCTAATACGCAATCCAATATTTTTTGTCAAGCAAACTACTATTGGTATTGCCGTAGGTTTTTTACTGCTAGTGTCACTTGCACAAGCCCCCATTCCCTTCTACCTACCAATCATATTATCTAGCTTAGTGACAGGCATGATTATGCCATTTCTCTTCAAAGATTTTAAAACCAAGTGAATTGTCATTGATAAACAAGCAATACTTAATGCCCAATGACAAATGACAAATGACGAATGACAAATAACAAATGACAAATCTTGAAGAATTAATTCAGGAAATTAATCGTTTTGAGGCAATTATATCCGATTGGGATGAAAGCCAACGGTGTGTAACAGTAGGTCTTAAAAGAGCAATTGAAGCTTTGCATAAAGCTGCATTGACTAATTTGATTAAAAGCCTAAAACAAGAATCAATGCCAGCTTTGCGTCATGCTGTTGCAGATGAATTAGTGTATGCAGTGCTACTGTATCACGAGTTAGTCAAACCACCAAAACCTCCACTCTCACAACGCATTCAGGCAGCCCTTGAAGAAGTTCGCCCAGGTTTAAAAAGCCATGATGGTGATGTAGAATTAGTGGCAATTAAGCCCCCAGATACAGTAGAAGTCAAATTAATCGGAACTTGCAGCAGTTGTCCGGCTTCTACCTTGACTTTATCTCAGGGAGTAGAACAGGCAATAAAAAACCATTGTCCTGAAATTACTAAAGTTGTTGCAGTCAATAATAGTCCTGCTGTTAACAACGCTAATTCTGGTTTAATCAGTCCATTCTCTACAAAAATAACTTGTACTTGGATGAAAGTAGCGACCCTTGATGAAGTTCCTGAATTTAGTGTAGTCGCAGTACAACTTGCTGGTACTTCACTAATTTTAAATCGTCAAGGCGTTACAGTTAAATGTTACCGTAATGCTTGTACTCATTTAGGATCTCCCTTAGAAAAGGGTAAAGTCGAAAATGGTATTATTACCTGTCCTGCCCACGGATTCCAGTACAAATTAGAGACAGGTAAATGCTTAACCGTGCCTGATGTTTCGCTTCAGTCGTATCCAGTCAAGGTAAAAGAAGATAAGGTTTTTGTAAAACTACAAAAATGATAATACAAAGGTAAGATTTCAGCAAATCTACTTGGCAATTAATCAATCACGGCTAATTTGCTTTTTCATTTCAGTAGTTCGCACATTCATTTTAGTATTTTGTGCAAGCAAAATGCCTGAGTACTTTCTCAATATCCCTAAATTCATTCTCATTTGTGTAATTCGGGTATTGATTTTAGTGTTTTGAGAAAGTAAAAGGGCATATTACTTTCTCAAAAGGTCATTTGACTTATTCAAACCTCAGTTTGCTTATTCATTTTAGTGTTTTCCACAAGCCAAATGAGCTTTTACTTATTCAAACTCCAGTTTGCTTACTCATTTTGGTGGTTTCCGCAAGCAAAAGGTCATTTGACTTACTCATTTTAGTGTTTTCCGCAAGTAAAATAAGCTTTTACTTTCTCAAACCCCAGTTTGCTTTTTCATTTCAGTAAATCGCGCAGTCATGCCAAAGATTCCTGATGTAATAAAAGTTACAAAAAGGTTATTTAAAAAGTATTTTGCTGTGACTTTAGGCACTTTTAGATCCCCCCTAGCCTTAAAAAAGGGGGAACCAGAATCAAAGTCCCCCTTTTTAAGGGGGATTTAGGGGGATCTAAAACTATTTAATACCGAGAATAGGACTTTTAAAACATCCTCTAAAGGCTATCTTGATTTTTTTTAGCTTGATTAATACAGAAGTTGATTAGAGATTTTAACTAAATTTGAAAAAAGCATAATGCAAAACCGTTACTGTTGTTACATGCTAATCAACATTAATGTTTTTAAATAATTATCAGCCTCTATCTGCGGTTCATGGATATCCCAATCATAAGTAATCCCATATCACAATTACCGCTAGAAGCAACAGAAAATTCTCAAGATTTACCTCTATCACCTCAAGGTGCGGAGGTAATTTTAGGCAACATTATTGAACCCGAACAATTAGTTATACCTGTAGCGCCCAATGCCACAACAATGTTTGGGCCTCGTGGTGCTTGTTTGTTATCAGAAACTGGCCCATTATGGGTATCAGATACAGGACATCATCGATTATTAGGATGGAAGAATTTACCCACGAGAGATAGTCAACCGGCTGATTGGGTAATTGGACAGCCTGACTTTTATCATGAAGGACAAAATGCTAAAACTACACCGGGAAAGGCAACCTTAAGTGTACCAACAGGAATTTGTGCTTGCGGCGAAGGGTTAGCTGTCGCCGATGCTTGGAATCATCGGGTTTTGATTTGGAAAAACTTACCAGAAGATAATAATGTTCCAGCAGATTTGGTGTTAGGGCAAGTTAGTTTTACTGATAATGAACCAAATCGAGGTAATCAACAAGCATCTGCTAGTACAATGCACTGGCCTTATGGTGTTTTCTATCATCAAGGACGGCTATTTATTGCTGACACTGGTAATCGAAGACTATTAATTTGGCATCAGTTACCAACAGAAAATGGTCAACCTGCTGATTTAGTTTTGGGGCAACCAGATATGATATCTCGCAATGAAAACGGTGGTGATTCTCCAACCGCAGCGAGTATGCGTTGGTGTCACGACATCGCTTTTTGGGGAGAAAATTTGGTTGTCAGCGATGCAGGTAATCACCGAGTGATGATTTGGCAGGGAATGCCAACAGAAAATAATGCTCCTTGTGCTGTGGTTTTAGGGCAAAAAAGCTTTGATTTTGTGGAAATGAATCAAGGGGTTTATTTGCCTAGCGCTAGTAGTTTGAGTATGCCTTATGGTGTGGCAGTGGCTGGCGATTGGTTAGTAGTTGCAGATACAGCGAATTCTCGTTTGTTAGGATGGAGAAAGCCAGAATCAATTTTATCACTGCAAGGGGTAATGGCAGATGGGTTGGCAGGACAAATAAATTTTCAAAGTAAAGGTGAAAATCGTAATTTCGGACTGCCTAAGCGAGATAGTTTAAATTGGTGTTATGGGATAAAAATTTGTGGCAATAGGTTGGTAATAGCTGATTCTGGGAATAACCGAATATTGCTGTGGCAGTTTAATTATGGGACTTCTAAGAAATAAACGAACCACAGAGACACAGAGAACACAGAGGAATGAGGAGAAGAGAGTTTTTTAAGTATTTTTTTATTTGGAAGTCTCTATGCCGATTGAAGAAATTAGAGTTCGCGGTACTGTTCAGGGAGTAGGATTTCGCCCTACTGTATATCGTCTTGCTAAAGCTTGCGGTTTGTATGGAGATGTTTGTAATGATGGGCAAGGTGTATTAATTCGGGTATCTGGTAATGAGGAAGCATTAACAGAATTTGTTGCCAGATTGCAAACAGAATGTCCACCATTAGCAAAAATTAATCAGCTAAGTAGAATTCCTTACGAAGGTGAATTTAGCTTTAATAATTTTGTGATTTCTAATAGTGTCAATAATGCAATCAAAACAGAAATTGTCCCTGATGCAGCTACTTGTCTACAATGCCAACAAGAAATATTTGACCCCTTTAGCCGCTTTTATCGTTACCCATTTACTAACTGCACTCATTGCGGCCCTCGCCTGAGTATTATTCGTGCAATTCCTTATGACAGATGCAATACCAGTATGTCTGCGTTTGTTATATGTCCCGAATGTGCAAAGGAATACCACGATGTTGAAAACCGCCGTTTTCACGCCCAACCTGTAGCTTGTCATGTTTGCGGCCCCACAGCTTGGTTAGAACGCGCTGATGGTAAATCGGTTACTGCTTCCATGTTTTCCATGCTAGATGATGTGGATGCTGTTTGTACCTTGTTGCAAAAGGGTGAGATTGTCGCAATTAAAGGATTAAGTGGTATTCATTTAGCTTGCGATGCAACTCAGGAAACCGTTGTTCAAAAACTGCGTCAGCGCAAAAGGCGCTATCACAAGCCATTTGCTTTAATGGCGCGAGATATTGAAATAATTGAACAATATTGTACTGTCAACGCTAAAGAAAAAGAATTATTGACAAGTTCTGCTGCACCAATTGTTTTATTACAAGCGACAGGTAAAAAACTTGTAGCACCATCGGTAGCACCGGGGCAAAATACCCTTGGCTTCATGTTACCTTATACGCCTTTGCATCATTTAATTCTGCGGCGGATGAATCGCCCAATTATTATAACAAGTGGTAATCTTGCCGATGAACCACAATGTATTGATAATGACGAAGCAAGAGACAAATTAGGGACAATCGCCGATTATTTTCTCTTTCACAATCGAGAGATTATTAATCGGGTAGATGATTCTGTTGTACGTGTTATCGGCGATAAAGTTCAAACAATTCGCCGTGCTAGAGGATATGCACCAGCATCGATTAGCTTACCGCCGGGATTTGACAATGTGCCGCAAATTTTAGCAATGGGTAGTGAGTTAAAAAATACTTTTTGCTTATTGCGTGAAGGAGAAGCGATTCTATCTCAACATCTAGGGGATTTAGAAAATGCTGCGGCTTTCAATGCTTATCAAGAGACTTTAAACTTATACTTGAATTTATTTGAACATACACCAGAAGTAATCGCCATTGATAAACATCCTGAGTATATATCAAGCAAGCTTGGTAAAGAACTAGCAGATACAAATCAAATTCCAATTCATCAAATCCAACATCATCACGCCCATATTGCTGCTTGTATGGCAGAAAATGGGATTCCTTTAGATTCACCTCCAGTATTAGGCATTGCTTTAGATGGTTTAGGTTACGGTGATGACGGTACACTCTGGGGCGGAGAATTCCTTTTAGCGGATTATCGAAAATTTCAGCGACTAGCAACATTTAAACCAGTAGCAATGATTGGTGCTGGACAAGCAATTTATCAGCCTTGGCGTAATACCTACGCCCAATTAATATCTGCTAACCTTTGGGATGATTGCCAACAACAGTATTCTGATTTAGAAATCGTAAGATTGCTGAATAAAAAACCACTAAAACTACTCAATCAACTTATAGAGAAAAAAATTAACTCTCCTCCGGCTTCTTCAGTGGGGCGGTTGTTCGATGCAGTAGCGGCGGCTATCGGTATTTGCCCTGAAGAATGTAGCTATGAAGGACAAGCTGCGATCGCAATGGAAGCTATAGTAGATGTTAGTAGCTTAAATAATGATAAAGAAGCGCTAATATACCCTTTTAGTTTTAGCTTTTCAGATAGTATTTACTGTATAGACTTACGCCCAATGTGGCAAGCCTTACTCTATGACTTGCAACAGCAGATTCCCCAACCAGTTATAGCTGCCAAATTTCACAAAGGTTTAGCTAATGCGATTGTGGAAATGGTTAAGCACCTTTGTCAAGAAAATCTGATTAATCAGGTAGCTTTAACAGGAGGAGTCTTTCAAAATTGTATATTGTTACAGCAAGTTAGCAAACGATTAGAAACATTGGGTATAAAAGTATTAACTCATAGCTTAGTTCCAGCTAACGACGGCGGATTATCTCTAGGACAAGCAGTGATTGCAGCCGCGAAATACATGAGTCTTGATATTTGACAACCCTTTTCTGACAAATAATTCTCTCTGTGTTCTCCGCGCCTCTGCGGTTAGTTTATCTTCAAAATAAAAAAATGTGTTTAGGAATCCCCGGACAAATTATAGAAATTACCAACGTTAACCATAAACTAGCCCTAGTTAACATTGGTGGTGTGAAGCGCGAAGTAAATATTGCCTGCATCGTAGATGAACAACATCCGCCCGAAGCTTGTATTGGCGATTGGGTATTAGTTCATGTTGGCTTTGCTATGAATCGAATTAACGAACAAGAAGCAGCAGAAACATTACAACTCCTTCAAGAATTAGCAGCAGCACAATCAGGAATTAATACTTAAATAATATTTTTTCTCACGCAGAGCAAAGACTTTAAAACATCTCTCTTTCTTCCTTTCTCTTTCTTCCTTCGCGCTCTTTGCGTCCTTTGCGGTTCGTTAAAAAAATTCCCTACCACAAAAGCGAAATTAACTATTCCCCAATCCCTATGAAATATGTTGACGAATTCCGCGAACCAGAAAAAGCTGAAGCCATCCGCCGCGAAATCATCAAATTAAGCCACCAGCTAGAAAAACCTATCAAAATCATGGAAGTATGCGGCGGACATACCCACTCCATATTTAAATACGGTATCGAAGAAATATTACCCCAAACCATTGAACTAATTCATGGGCCTGGTTGTCCAGTATGCGTTATGCCAAAAGGGAGATTAGATGATGCGATCGCAATCTCTCAAAATCATAACGTCATTTTTGCCACCTTTGGCGACGCAATGCGAGTTCCCGGTTCCAAAACGAGTTTACTCCAAGCCAGGGCACAAGGCGCAGACATCCGTATGGTGTACTCTCCCTTAGACAGCCTACAAATTGCCAGAGATAACCCAGACAAAGAAGTAGTCTTCTTCGCATTAGGCTTTGAAACCACAGTCCCCAGCACCGCCTTCACCATTCTGCAAGCAGCAGCCGAAGAAATTCATAACTTTAGTATGTTTTCCAATCACGTCCTTGTGATTCCCGCCCTCAAAGCACTATTAGATAATCCCGACTTGCAACTAGATGGATTTGTTGGGCCTGGTCATGTCAGTATGGTGATAGGCAGCGACCCATACCAATTTATTTCCCAACAATATAATAAACCGATTGTTGTCTCAGGATTTGAACCCTTAGATATTCTCCAATCAATTTGGATGCTATTGCAACAGTTAGTAGAAAATCGTTGCGAAGTCGAAAATCAATATAACCGAATTGTCCAAAAAAGCGGAAACACAGTAGCCCTAGAAGCCATAAACAAAGTTTTCGCCGTGCGAGATAGTTTTGATTGGCGCGGCTTAGGTGACATCCCCTATTCAGGATTACAAATTAAACCAGAATATGCCCAATTTGATGCCGAACTTAAATTTACCATTCCTAATCTCAAAGTAGCCGACCATAAAGCTTGTAAATGTGGAGAAATCCTCAAAGGAGTCTTAAAGCCTTGGGAGTGTAAAGTATTCGGTACAGCTTGCACACCAGAAACACCAATCGGTACTTGCATGGTATCTTCCGAAGGCGCTTGTGCAGCCTATTACAAATACGGACGACTCTCCACCATCGCCAAAAGAACAATTACCCAAAAACCAAAAATAACTCAAGAACCTCTCCCCGCCTGCGGCTTCTCCTCAGAATAATACTCAGCGTACCTCTGCGCTTCCCTCTGCGTTCCTTTGCGTTTAAAAAATTTTAATATGAATTTCCCCCCCACAAACCCAATACAAAATCCCCTATTCCAAAAAATAGAACAAGTCCGCCGTCGCCAAAGTAAAGTACAAGATACTCACATAACTCTCGCACATGGTAGCGGTGGTAAAGCCATGCGCGATTTAATAGATGATATTTTTGTCAGCAATTTTGATAATCCAATTCTTTCCCAATTAGAAGACCAAGCCAGCTTCAACTTAACCCCTCTCCTCCAACAAGGAGACAGACTCGCATTTACAACAGATTCTTATGTTGTAGACCCGTTATTTTTCCCCGGTAGTGATATAGGAGAATTAGCCATAAACGGTACAGTTAATGATTTAGCTGTCAGTGGTGCGAAACCTTTATACCTAACTTGCAGCGTAATTTTAGAAGAAGGATTACCTGTAGAAACCTTACGTCGTGTCGCGAACAGTATGAAAGCAGCCGCAGAAAAAGCGGGTATTCAAGTTGTCACTGGTGACACAAAAGTTGTACATCGTGGTGCTGCCGATAAACTCTTTATTAATACTGCTGGTATTGGTATCATCCCACAGGGAGTTAACATTTCCGCTCACAATATTAAACCTGGAGATGCAGTAATAATTAATGGTGAAATAGGCAATCATGGGACAGCAATTTTAATTGCCCGTGGCGAGTTAGCCTTAGAGACTAATATTGAAAGTGATTGTCAGTCGTTGCATAGTTTAGTAGAAACTATTCTCCATGTATGTCCACAAGTTCATGCTATGCGAGATGCTACACGCGGTGGTTTAGCCACAGTATTAAATGAATTTGCCCTCAGTTCCAATGTGGGAATTCGTCTTTTTGAAGAATCTATTCCAGTGCGGGAAGAAGTCAACGGAGTTTGCGAAATTCTCGGTTTAGACCCATTGTATTTAGCTAATGAAGGTAAGTTAGTTGTAGTGCTTCCAAAAGAGAATGCTAACAACGTTTTATCTGCTATGAAATCTCACCCAGCAGGGAAAGATGCTTGTATTATTGGCGAAGTTCTTTCTTCACCCCCAGGTATCGTATTGTTAAAAACAGTTTTTGGTGCTGAAAGGATTGTTGATATGTTAGTAGGCGACCAATTGCCACGAATTTGTTAATCTTTAATATATTTATAGTATGCACGAATTTGGAATTACCCAAAATATTGTGGCAATTGTGACTGAACACGCCAAAGGCACAAAAGTGCAACGAGTTTTATTAGAAATTGGCAAACTTTCAGCCATTATGCCCGACGCTATCCGATTTTGTTTTGATATTTGCACTCAAGGCACAGTTTTAGAAGGGGCGACATTAGAAATTTTAGAAATCCCAGGCTTAGGGCGATGTCGCCAATGCGGTGCAGAAATCTATTTAGATAAACCTTATGGTATCTGTAACTGCGGTAGCGTGCAATTAGATTTAATTACTGGTGAAGAACTGAAAATTAAAGAAATAGAAATCGAGGAATTATGTGTGTAACCTGCGGTTGTTCTGATGATGGCGAAATAAAAATTACAAATTTAGAAACAGATAAAGCGGAACATAATCATACTCACACTTTACCAGATGGAACTGTCATCACTCACTCCCACAGTCATGACACTCATATAGAAGCACCTCAAATCCATGCCAAAATACATAATACAACGATATCTTTAGAACAAGATATATTAGCAAAAAATAACCTAATAGCTGCTCAAAATCGAGGATGGTTTAAAGGTCGTAATATTCTCGCCTTAAATTTAATGAGTTCTCCTGGTGCTGGGAAAACAACTCTTTTAACGCGAACAATCAATGATTTAAAACATAAATTATCTATTAGTGTCATTGAAGGCGACCAAGAAACTGCTAATGATGCCAAAAAAATTAAAGAAACAGGTTCTAAAGTCATCCAAATCAATACTGGAACAGGCTGTCATTTAGATGCATCAATGATAGATAGGGGTTTACAACAACTGAATCCGCCACTAAATTCAGTTGTGATGATTGAAAATGTCGGAAATTTGGTTTGTCCAGCCTTATTTGATTTAGGAGAACGGGCAAAAGTTGTGATTCTCTCAGTTACAGAGGGAGAAGATAAGCCGATAAAATACCCGCATATATTCCGTGCTAGTGATGTAATGATTCTCACCAAAATTGATTTGCTGCCTTATGTGCAATTTGATGTTAAAAAGTGCATAGCTTATGCTACAGAAGTGAATCCCCAAATTCAGATTTTTCAGGTTTCTGCAACTACTGGTGTAGGATTAGATAATTGGTATAAATGGGTAACTGAAAAGGTAGTAAACTAATTAACTTGATTATCATGTTTAACTATTAGCGATCGCACCATGACTGCTGGAAAAAGCTGAATTAGTGGCAGCGTAAATCGAAATTAAGTGGTCAAAATTGAGTGTAAGTTGCCTATGATTGAGGCTCCCCAGGATGACCGATTACAGCAGATAAAGTAGTCAATAAATCTGTTGCTGTGTAAGGCTTAGACAGAAACTTTTCAGCACCAACGGCAATAGCCTTTTGCTCGTTAGCCGGTAAACCACTGGTGGCAATAATCTTAATATTGGGGTTGAGCGATCGCAGGATGGAGATAGTTGTTAATCCGTCCATGTTGGGCATGGACATATCTAGCAAAACTACACTAATTCGTTCCTTATACTGGGCATACAAAGCGATCGCCTCGATGCCATCGTTAGCTACAAGGGTTTTGTAGTTATAATCTTCTAAAGTTTCCTGATTGGTTTGTTTTACTAAGTCTTCATCATCAACAACTAAAATCAATTCGCCATTACCTTCAGGTAATTCTGCCTTTGTTATTGTCTCGGTTGCTTTGCCTTCTCCTCTGGGCAAAAATACCTGAAATTGTGTCCCTTTACCTACCTGAGTTGATACTTCCACAAAACCACCGTGGTTTTTGACGATACCTAAAACTGTTGACAGTCCTAGCCCTGTACCTTTACCAACTTCTTTAGTTGTAAAAAAGGGATCAAATATGCGCTCTAAGAATTCTGGAGGGATTCCCGTCCCTGTATCTGAGACGGTAACAACGATGTAGCCTCCGGCTTTCGCGTCCAGGTGCATTCGGGCGTTTGTTTCGTCAATCATCCGGTTTTCGGCATTAATTGTGAGCATACCGTCATTGGGCATAGCGTCACGGGCATTGACTGCCAAGTTCATAAATACCTGTTCTAGTTGGGTGGGATCGGCTTGCACCATCCATAATGTGTTTATGGGAATGTCATTAACAATTTCAATAGATTTAGGAAATGTCTGTTTGATGACTTTGACCAATTCTTGGAGCAAATGCCCAGGTTGCAACAAGATGCGCTTCCCTTCTGTACCACGGGTAAAGGCGAGAATTTGTTTAACTAAGTTCGCTCCACGCTGCGAGCTATTTTCTAGTGTTTTGAACAGTTCTTGAGTCCGCGCATCCACATTTTTGCATCTCAAAGGCAGCAATTGGGCAATCATGATTATGGGAGCAAAGACGTTGTTGAGGTCGTGAGCAATGCCACTGGCTAGAATTCCTACACTCTCCAAGCGTTGAGCGCGGTAAAATTGTTGCTCTAGTTGTTTTTTCTCGGTGATGTCGGTGTTGACTGATAAGATAGATTGGCTTTGTCCAAATTGATTGTGTACCAGTGTCCACCGACTAGCAACGATAATTTTTCTCCCAGTTTTGGTGGTTTTTTCTAACTCCCCTTGCCAAGAACCTTGTTCGAGAGTGGTTTTTAAACCTGCTGCTAGTTGAGACAAGGATTCTACCTGGAAAAGTTCATGGGCTAATTTCCCCATGCTTTCCTCTGCTGTCCAACCGTATAAGTTTTCAGCACCTCGACTCCAGAACAGAATGCGGTTTTCTAAATCGCGGACAAAAATGGCATCGGTAGCAATATCAATTAAGGCCGCTTGTTCGGCAATTTTCTGTTCGGCCAGCTTGCGATCGCTAATATTGCGGCTGACGGCTGCCAGACCAATTAGCTGGTCGTTGATGTCTTTGACGCAAGAAACGCTGTAAACCATCCATAATGCTTCTCCCGTCTGGAAATGACGGAAACGAATTTCTACTTCCGCCCGTCCCTCACGCAAAACACGCGGGAAAAATTCATTGATGATAAAGTCCTGATCTTCGGGAAAGAAAAATTCCCTGACTGGCGTTTCTCTATATTGCTGAGTGTCATTCAGCCCGACTAGTTGCATACCCGCCGGGTTCAAATAGAATGGCACAAAATTCATATCACACATACCGATAAATTCTGTGCTGTTATCGGTCAGAGAAACAAATTTACGGATTTCAAGTTCCGCTTGTTTGCGCTCAGTAATATCTATATTCACCCCAATCATCTGGAGTGGCTCATTGGTGGTGTCATCATACAATACTTGACCCTTGCATACTGACCAACCAACTGTGCCATCTGGGTAAATAAACCGGAATTCGAGATTATGGGGTACTTGCTGGTCAATTGCTCGCAAAACAGATTCATGCAGCAATTCGCGGTCTTCAGGATGGACAATGAGATTTAAAAAATTTTCATAGCTGACATCAAAGTTATCAGGAGTTAGACCAAATAAAGTAAACAAACTCTCAGACCAGATAACCTGATTGGTTTTTAGATTCCATTCCCAAGGGCCAATTTTACCAACACTAAGCGCCAGTTGTAACCGTTGCTCGCTTTCTCTGAGGGTTTCCTCAGCTTGTTTATGATCGCGTAGTGCGGCTTGGCGATCGCTCACATCCCGCAGTATTGAAAGATGACGATGTGGTATAAAATTGGCAACCGCCGCAAATTCAGTTTCTCGCACTGTGCCATCGGGACAATATAAGTCAAACTCACCAAACATTTGTCCTTGTTTGTAGAACTCTTGCCAAGCTTGGGTAAAATCAAATTCGGGGGCTGCAAAATCCGCGATTGTGGAACCTAACAGTTCTTCCTTCGATACACCAAACAGCTTACAGGCTGCTGGATTGACCTCTATATAGCGCCCCTCGTCATCGGTAATAGCGATCGCATCAAGAGCATGATCAAAAAGAGCTTTCCACTGATTTTCACGCTGCTGGAGTGCTATTTCAGTCTGTTTGCGCTCCTCAATTTCCCGTATCAAACGTACATTTGCTTGCAGTAGTTCAGCTGTACGCTCTGCCACCCGTAACTCTAATTCTTGTTGAGCTTGGCGGCGTTGTTTAACTTCCTGTTCTAACTGCTGGTTGCATTGCCTAAGTTTAACTGTTTGTTCCTCAACTTTTGCTTGCAAAACTTGAATTACCCTGTCTATTTCTAGGGGATCAAGCACTTGCAGGAGATTAGTTTGTGTCACCAGTCCTTGCAGTTCGCTTTGTTCTCCAACTACGGTTAATCGCCGCACCTTTCGCTCTTGCATCAACTGGTGAACAGTCCATAAAGATTCAGTGGGAGTGATGCTTAATACAGGGGTACTCATCACATCTTGCGCCTGGGTTTGGGCTATATCTAGTCCCTGTAAATGGAATTTAATAATATCTTTTTCAGTAATCATCCCCACCGGGATCAATTTCGTCTTCTGTTCGGCGACAATTACCACACAACTGATCTGGCGATCGCTCATGATTTGAGACAATTCCAGCACAGATGTAGTCGGGAGAGCATGAATAACTTCAGTTACCATTACTTCCGTCACACATCGCAATTTCAACAGGTGAAGTGGTTGGATAACCTGACGAATTCTGTCTTGGGTAATTAAGCCTACCAATTGCCCAAGATCATCTACTACAGGTAGATGGCGAATACAATGTTGACGCATGAAAGATAAAGCTGTAAGGGCATTTTGAGCCTGAGACAACCTCAAGCTGATGACTGGTTGTGTCATCACCTCTGAGATTTTGACACTGGATAAATCTTTGCCCATCCCAGTCAGGCGGATTACATCCCGTAGAGTTAATATACCTATTAAGTTTGTTTCTTCAACTACTAAAACACAACTACTAAAATCAAACTTAGACTCTACTATACTGCTGTTTACCCTATTCATTAGAGCAATAACATCAATAAGTGGGGTATCAGGTAATACAGTTAAAGGAGAATATTCAACTATCTGCTCTAAAGTAGGTAAATCCACAGGAGAAAGTGAGCGCATTAGTTTAGTCTGTTGGTTAAAGCAATTAAAGAATTGATTTCAAAAATCAGAGAATGACAAAATAAGCTTAAAATTTATCAATCTTCAAGCCATTTTGACAAAATTTAGCTTTCTGGTTTAATCAAAGTTATGATTTTAAATTTTTGCTAAGGAACCCCACACGAATAAATTACCTTTTTTAATCGCTGAACCCCTACTAATCAAGGTTATTTTTTTCAAAAGAGAAGTTATTTCACGACTCCTAATGTACTTAAATAGTTTTTTGTAATTTGATAACTTTCTTATAAAAATGTATTAGATTGATTATATAGCCTAACTTGTTAATTACAAAAGTGCCTATATAAGGTAAAGACAAAGATAAAAGCTCTGAGGTTAAGCATAAAACCTTTGCTCGTGACTACATGAATTGATTTGGGTAATTTTTGAGTAAATTTCTTCCAAAAGTGGATGCTCACGATCTGAATTGTCAGGACAAGCAAAACGGGGCAATTAATGAATTGCCCCCCGTTATGACTATTGTTTGCGTAAGTCCTGAATTAAATCTCGAAGGCACCTAACGCTTTTAGAACATCTTTTTGAGCTATCGTGATTCCTGTTACGCCTGTAATATTACTTCTTTGATAAGGTCTGTCAGGATTCAGTATTTTCAAACATTTACCCGTTTGGGCATCCCAAATCTGAATAGTCCCGTTTTGGCTGCCGCTAGCGATCGCATAATGTTCTGTAGATTTACCAAATGCGATCGCCGATCGCATCGCATGAGGCATGACAGGCAGCACTTTCAGGCAAACTCCTGTATGCCTATCCCAAATTCTCACTGTTTGATCTAAGCTGCTACTTGCCAAAATATCACCTTCTGGACTAAAGGCGACTGACCAAGCACTATTACTGTGTCCCTCAAAAATATTCAGACATTCACCTGTATCAACTGACCACAGGCGCACTGTTTCATCTTCACTAGCGCTACTGAGAATTTGCCCATCTGGACTAAAAGCGATCGCCTGGACTTCACTCTGTAATTGTTGCGCCAGCTTGATAGAGAGAGAAGTCTTTCCCATCCCACCCATTCCTGACACAGCCACAAGACGACACTGGTCAACCAAAATCCACTGCTGTAACTGAGCTAGTTCTGCTTGTCTTCCGTAGAAAAAATCAACATCGATTGCATCTCCCCAATCTTGATAGTAAGTTTGCGCTTCTGCAACTAGCAGATTATCAGTAAATTTTACTCGCGTTTTTTCTTCAATGTATTGGTTTGATTGTGCCGTCGCTCGCTCAATTGCTGTTCTAAAACTTGTTTTATTAACTTTTTCTCCTAACACTTCTGAGAGGAGTTTCCATAGCTTGGGGCCAACATCATGTTTTAAGTAAGTTGGAGAATAGCCATAAATATCGGCAATGCGATCGTAACTTTGGCGTTCCAAAGACCAAGACTCACGCAACATGGCTTGTTGGAGATCGCTTAAATGAACTCTTGACTTGGCAAAAACAAGAGCGTCTGTAAATGCGAGTGCTTGATCAATATCCATTGCTGCAATTGACAAAAGTTAAATGCACTTTAAATTTTATAATTAGAATGGCATAATTCATTTATCAGATAATAGCAAAAACAATATGCAATATTTTACAAATTCTTTACACAAGGCTTTGCCGTTGAGAAAGAAACCAAGACGTTAACAAATTTTAGGGGTTTAAGCTCCTGGTTTGTCATCAGCAAGTTTTGTAAATATTGTCTTTCTCACCGTTGCAAAACTTAATTACGGATTAAAAATTACAAATTATTTTAATATTTTCTAGATTTTGCAAAATTTTTAACTAGTAAAAAGCAGTTTTTCGAATGATTCAGTTATTAATTAATCGAATTTGGCAATCGCTTTTACGTTTACTGTTACAGAGAATTACTCTCGTACTCACGCTGATGTTATGTGCAGCGATCGCGATCGCAATTTCTAATATGTCTGCGCTTTCATCGAGCTTGATTGAAGCTCAAGCAGTGCAAAATGCTGCCTTGAATATTCAATCATTAACTCAAGCTTTTGACCTCTACAGCGCCGCCGCCGCAGAGCGAGCTAAAGTTATACCTGGAATTACCGTCACCCACGCTTACCTCAATACCAAAGGCGCAATCCCCCTACCCTCAACTTTTGCGATCGAACTTGGTGAGCAAATTAGTGAAAAAAATGCCGAAATGTCTGTACGACTATATAGTAACTATCCATATCCTTGGCGCACGAAAGGGGGAGCAAGAGACGAATTTGAGCGCGATGCACTCAACTTCTTGAAAGAAAACCCTCGTCAAAAATTCTATCGCCTTGAGAAGAAAAATGGAAACACCACCTTACGTTATGCACAAGCTAGCATCATGAAAGCAAGTTGTGTAACTTGTCATAACACAGATGCTACTAGTCCAAAGAAAAACTGGGAAGTAGGAGATGTTGCTGGAGCTTGGGAGATATCTCAATCTCTCGATAATTTAGTAACCAAGACCAATCAAAGTCTCCAAGGAACCTTCGCCATGTTAGGCGGTATGTCAGTCTTAGGACTTTCAGGATTGACACTCGTTGTTGGGAAACTCCGAGAAAACAGCAGAAATTTAGAGCATCGGATCAAAGAACGAACTACAGATTTAGCAGAAGCCAACACTGAATTAGAAAAAAGAAACCAATTAATTCGCCAAGTTTTCGGACGATATTTGAGTGATACGGTTGTTGCTAACTTGTTAGAAAGCCCGGAAGGATTAAAACTTGGTGGTGAACGCCGCAAAATTACTATCCTCACCTCTGACTTAAGAGGCTTCACCGCTCTCTCAGAACGCTTTCCCCCAGAAGAAGTTATTCACATTCTCAACCTCTATTTAGAATACATGGCAGATGTGATTAATCATTACCAAGGCACAATTGATGAGTTTATGGGAGATGGTATTCTGGTCTTATTTGGTGCCCCGATCGCTAAAGAAGATGATGCCCTCAGAGCAGTTACCTGTGCCTGTGCCATGCAGTTAGCAATGGGTGGCGTTAATGAAAAAATGAAAGCTCTCGGCTGGCCACCATTAGAAATGGGGATTGGTATAAATACAGGTGAAGTTATAGTCGGCAATATTGGTTCTGAGAAACGAACTAAATATGGAATTGTCGGCAGTCAAGTAAATCTCACTTATCGAATTGAGTCATATACTAGTGGCGGTCAAATTCTCATTTCCGAGCAGACTTTTAAAGAAGTCGGATCAAGTATCAAAATTATCGGACAAAAGCAAGTTCAGCCAAAAGGTGTGAGCCAGACAATTACCATTTACGAAGTATATGGTGTGGGTGGAAGATACAATCTTTATTTACCCAAAGAAGAAGAATTATTTTTACCTGTTCCTCAAGAGATTCCGCTTTTATACACTATTTTGGATGAAAAACAAATGGGTAATCCAATCTTTTACGGGCGTTTAGTCAAACTATCAGCAAAAGGAGCTGAATTACAAGTAGATATTCCCAGTAAAGTACCACCGAAGCTAACTAATCTTAAAATAAATCTTTTCATATCTAAAAAATCAGCACAAGTCAGTGAAGATATCTATGCCAAAGTTTTAGAAAAACCGACAATTAAAGGAAAATTTTATATTCATTTTACGTCTGTTCCTCCATCACTCATAACTCAGTTTGATAACCTTTATCAAATAATTTCTCAAAAACCTAATTAAGAATTTTAATTCTATATAGCAATCCGATAGCGAAGCGGTAGCGAGTCAGACGCTCCTGCGTCGCTAACGCTGCGCTATCGAGCGTCTTTGATTTCTAAACTTATTTGTGTAGGAGGCAATAGGCAATAGTCAAGAAGGCTCTTTGAGTTGTACTGAATTTTTTCAGAAATCAAATATGAGTCCTATAGCAGTCTTAAAGTATTTGTGAAAACTCTATTTATTATCTCTCCGTATTTTTTGTGTTCTTCCACACTTTTTTGCACCCCTAGCCTGGCAGCAAAGCTTTCGCGTAGCGTCTCGTAGAGAAGCACATCTACGTTTAAACTAAAATCTATCATCGAAAAATAAAGTCGCTAATTTACAAAATCCCCCCGCAGGTTAATGAAAATTTAAAGTATGTTTTCTAACATCTAAAATGCATACTTCCATTTTCCTATCTGTGTGTAAATCCTCATGGCTAAAGTTGAAGAATTGACACCCCAGCAACTCTCCGAAACAGACCTAAAACCACGAGGGAGAGTTTATCCGAGTCCTATCAGTTGGCGCGACCAGTTTTTGTACCAATTGGTATTAGATAGATTCAGTGACGATAATGAAAACCAAAGGGAGCTTTTTGACCACACCAATCTTGCAAAATTCCAGGTTAAGGATAAAGCCAACTGGATGGCAGCAGGGACAAAATTTGTTGGTGGTAATCTTAAAGGAATTAAGAGTAAATTAGACTACTTGCAACGATTGGGAGTAACAACGCTGTGGATTAATCCACCTTGGCGGCAACGTTCTGAGTTAGAAGCTTACCATAGCGATCGCATTCAAGAATTTTTAGATATTGACCCGCACTTTGGCACCCGTCAAGATTTAAGAGATTTAATTGATGCTGCCCACGATCGCAGGATGTATGTCATCCTAGATGTAATTTACAGCCAGAGTGCTGATAACTGGTTTAACAGAAATGATGTAATTGCAGCTTTAGCTAGAGTTTATCAATATTGGATTGCTCTTTCTGACTGCGACGGCTTGCGGATAGATAGCCTCAAGCACGTTTCTCCAGAAGATTCCCGCAAATTCTGCACAGCTGTCCGTGAATACGCCGAATCTATCGGTAAAGACAACTTTTTACTGACTGGGGAAATAACCTCCGGTAGTATGGCTGGTGCTTACATAGACATTATTGCTCGCAACCTTAGTGCTGTATTAGACATTGCACAGACCCCTAATGAATTGGCTGCATTCGCCAAAGGGTTAGTACACCCCAAGCAATTTTTCGATTTGTATAGCGAAAACAATCTCGCTGGAGAATACCGCCAAATTGGGACATATCATGTCTCCATTTTGGATGACTATGAGATGTCATCCCGGACTAATAAGCAGCGATTTGCCGCATACAGTAATGTACCTAATCTCTATGAGCAAGTTGCTCATGCTGTTGGTGTGCAATTAACCATGCCAGGAATTCCTGCTATTTATTATGGAACAGAGCAGGCTTTTGATGGAAATGAAGGTTATCACGATTACAGCATAGAAGGCGGAAGGTTTGCGGAAGATAGATATATCAAAGAAGCAATGTTTGGCGGTGCTTTTGGCGCATTTCAAACAGCAGACTGTCATTTTTTCGATATCGACCATCCTACCTATTTGCGGATAGCTGCGATCGCGCGGATTCGCAACAGTCACGATAAAATTGGTAAAGCATTGCGCCGTGGACATCACTACCTACGCGAAACATCTTTTTGTAATTCCCCTTTCTCGATTCCAGGACAAGGCGAATTAGTTGCTTGGTCACAGACTTTATTTGACACAGAAGTGCTGATGGTACTAAATACCAACGGCTTAGAAAATCGCGGTGCAGAAGTCACAGTAGATACTTATATACATCCCCAAGACTCGACCATGACCTTTTTATACAAAAGCGATTGGAGCGATTCATATTTACGTCACCCACCCCGCGATCAAACTGTAGCCGTACAACATCATAACGACCGTCGCGCAACTGTGCGAATTGATTTGCCTCCTTCGGGAATGGTGATTTTAGCGTAAGCAAACATTAGCTTTTGGGCAAAGCTTTGAGATAAAAACCTGGTTTAAATTTATAACCTTTTACCAGAAGCTTTGCCCCTGAAATTACTAAATATCTATGTTCTAATTTTTATAAGAAGAATTCAGAACTCAGGAGTCAGAATGGGCTAAACGCCCCGCTACCGCTAACAGAATTGAATTCTGTACGAGTGGATGATAGCGCAGCATTAGT
Organism: Nostoc sp. ATCC 53789; assembly: GCF_009873495.1. Lineage (GTDB taxonomy): Bacteria > Cyanobacteriota > Cyanobacteriia > Cyanobacteriales > Nostocaceae > Nostoc > Nostoc muscorum_A. The sequence continues at coordinate 922,999 of NZ_CP046703.1, forward strand.
GAGTTTGCGAGCGTCTGAATATTGGTTAAAAGCGAGTGGAATGGTGGGCGAAAAAAATTAAAATCGCCTTAAAACTCTATCCCTTTATGGGTAGAGTATTCTGAATTCTGAATTCTGTATTCTGACTCCTATTTTATTAACTTTTTTTAATCTAATAGGGTTTAGTAAAATCTAAAAATATTTGTCAAAGTCAATTTTTTAATGAGATATATTTATAGCAAAAAGTTTCGCTAAATACCTCTGAAGATTCATGAAAACCTGGATAAATATATTCCAATATTGAAGACTCAGATTTCAATTAGCAAAATTATATCTCAAAGCAGAGAATTACTATGGAGAATGTAATTACTTACAACAACGATAAAGGACTCCTTGCTTACATTCAATTCCTGGCATCTAGTTCCCTAAAATTTGGAGATGGTAATACTGATAGAGTATTTGACTTCGAGGACGCACTCGACCAAACACAAATGGCACAGTTAGCTGTTGATGAATTAAAAAAAATCCCTGAAGTCAATGCCTTGTTTTCAGAACGCTGGCTACCGGCCCCTTTCAATTTAGATGATTTAGGTAAACTCCCAGAGGGAACTTTAGGTCATGTTTATGCTAGAGAAATGAAAGCTAGAGGATTCGATCCCTATTTTTACAAAAAAGTTCCTGTCGTTGATGATATTTCCTATCTCAAAATGCTTTGGAGATCCACCCATGACATATATCATGTAGTCGCTGGATTTGACACAAATGGAATTGGTGAAATTGGTCTACAAGCTTTTTTCTTAGCTCAGACTCCAATTCCCATCAGCGTCATGCTTTTGAGTTTTGGTATGGTGATGATTAGTCTTTATCAACCTAATAATTTTAAAGATTTAATGACAGAAATATCTCGTGGCTACAGGGTGGGTTCTCATACTCCAGGCAAGTTGATCGCGCAAAAATGGGATCAACTTTGGGATGTACAAGTCAGCGAAATTCGTGAGCGTCTGGGAGTGAATTCTATTCTGTAAAAGTGCTATTTTGAGAGCAGCTTTGATAAAAATTGCAACACCCTGCACTTTAGGAGTACAGGGTGGAAGACAGCTATATTTTGTGTGATTCCCAGTTTCTATTTACCTCACCCGGATTTCTCACGATACTGTAGGCAGAGGAGTGTGGGGAGTGTGGGGAGTGTGCGGGGTCAGATTTCTTCCCCATCCTCCCACACCTCCCACACTCCTTGATTTCTCACAAGTGAGAAATCCAGGCTCAAAGCCAATCTCGATAAGCTGATATTTCATTTACGCTGATTTCAAATGGCATCCCTTTTCCAAATGGTGGATAAACGCGGATTTTGCCATTGCTAGCAAACCGCTCTAACCTATTACCCAACTGGGCAATATTGCTAACAATATGCCAGTAAGATACTAAATCAGGGCAGTCAACAATTAATGTGAGGATGCTAGCATTTGTTGTGATATACCACTGACAATTAGATAACAGGACTCGCGTAATGCGATCGCAAGCTAGATAAAAGCATCTACCAGTAGACTGTTCTAGCTCCATTTGCAGCATTCCATCCTCTTTTGTTACCTCAGATGGAGGTAAATCATCGGGAGGAAGCAAGTATAGTTTAGAAGACATAATTTCGCACCTCTTGGTTGTAGCGCGTCAAACTCTCCAGGTTTTTTTGCAAATCCGTAGACGAGGGTTTGAGGGCTAGGGTAGCTAAATTTAATTCGTCTTGAAATTTCTTGATTTTGTCTCGACAAGTCTCCACATCACCGATAATTGAGTTCTCAATCAAATAATCTTCGTCGAAACAAATGTTTGTCCGATCAAATGGTTTTTGGTTGGGGTTTGCACCATTCTGCAATACTTGAGCCGTATTAGCTTTCATTTTCTGGCTAAATTGGCGGATGAAAGGCAATGCCTCACTCACTGCTTCATCAAATGTTTTGGCAACATAAAAAAAGCGTGCCAGCACGAAGTTTTCTGCACCACTAGAATTTAAGGCTCGATATTTAGCAACAGTATCCTTCAATCTGTGTAGGGAGAATGGCGGCCCACCCATCAAGCTGAAGGAATGTTTAGCAGCAAACTCGATACCATCATCGCCGCCAGTGGCAACATACACTGGTACTTGACTCTGCAATGGTTTTGGGTAAATTGTTAAGCGATCGCACTGATAATACTTGCCATTAAATGATACATCAGTTTCATATAACAACTTGTGAATCAGTGCGATCGCTTCTAGCATCTTGGGACGGGCTTCACTTGGGAGTGTCGCAAAATGTTTATTTTGTTGGGGAAAGGGGCCACCTTTAGCAACTCCAAATAATAATCGTCCATTGCACAGGTTATCCAGAGTGGCGATATCCTCCGCTACCCGAATTGGGTTATGGAATGGCAGTAACACCGCCGCAGTGCCCAATTGGATAGTTGAAGTCAATCCCGCCAAGTGTGCCATTAACAGCAACATAGACGGGCTGAGATTGGATTCACTAAAATGATGCTCACTCACCCAGGCTGACTCAAAACCTAAACTTTCTGCCTGTTTTATCAGCGCGACTTGCTCAGAAATGGCACGACGAGCATCTTGGTGATGATTATCGTAATTGCAGAAAATTCCAGTTTTCATTACTTGCTTTGATACTTTGTGCTGGCTATTCTAGTGGTCAATATGTTCGTAGTAAGCACTTTAGTGCTTCAATATTTGAGGACTAAAGTTTTCACTGCAAACACCTTTACTCCTCTCCATTAATGCGATCAAAGACTAATTTGCAACCCACTGCAACTCCAACCATAGCCGTGGGTTGTTATGTTTGACCTTCGACATCGGATCGCGCAATAATCGTTTGGCATTCATGCAGACTACTTGGACTAGACCCATATTGTCTGCAACTTCTCTAAGAATTTCTTTGTGGGCTTGCACACAGGAAATCATTTCGTCAGAGCAATAAATTCCTATATATTGCAACCGTCGAGCAGGTCGTCCCCAAAAACAGGTGATGACTTTCACATAACACCCATCTAGTAATTCCCCAACTTTTGGGTAGTAGTGGTTGAGGACTCTTGTGAATTCTTTGGCTAAGATATCTTCAGCAATCATTGGAACTGATATTTCTGTAGCGTCCATCACGCTATTTAATATAACATAATTTTATCAATTAAATATGACAAAATACATTATTAGGCTTAAATAAAATATTAAATATTACATAAAAAAAGAGGTGTACCTTATTTGGTATCACCTCCGATTTGCGTAAAGCATCTTTATATTGAATGAAATATCAAAGTATTGATTTGAATACCTAGATCGCGGTTATCAATACAAAACCCACCTCTGTGGATTAGTTTTTTAGTCAGCGTGCAAGATTAACCGCGATTTCTCATCAAAAATATGAGTCTGAAACCCCGTGCTTCACGCAATGCTTTAAAGTAATGAGTAATGAGTGGATGAAAAATGGGTATTTACTCATTACTCATTACTTGTTACTTATTACTCATTACTCCAGAATCACCGTGCGAACACGCCGGGGAGTATGTCAACGACAGGTATATTTGCCAATGATAGATGCTCCCAAATACTCTGATATCAAAAATCATGAATTCAAATAAAATGTATTTAATTAGCACATTTCAATATTGAATTCTAAATGTTGAATTTTTAATTATTATCGAGCATTGCGTTCACAAACTAAGACCTCGGCTATGATATCTGGCACATTTACAAAATCGGTGAATCCTTCAGAACCACGGATTGGTGATATAAATGTATAGTTTGGATCGCAAGCTCCAGTGTCATATACTTGAATAAACCATCTATCAGGAAATCCTTCTACACCTAATTCCACAGTGTACCAACTCTCGCCAATCAGACGAGAGTTAAAGATTGTGAACCACTCCCGATTCTCTTCTGAAATGTTCCAATCTGCCATGAGCAGTTCTAAAGCAATTTGTCCTGCATCTGTTGAAGTCAACAGCATTCTTACTCCTTATTGGCGACTTCAGTACTTTCAACTTCGGTATTGGGAACTTCTGGGTATAAACCCAATTCTTTAGCTAGCTCACGCGCCACAAAAAATAAAAACTTGGCACCATCTTGATTACCTTCATGGGCAAACATCGTTGCTACTTGTAACATTGTTTCTACGAAACCAGAGTCAATTAATTCTGGTTTAGATTCTAAAATTTCTGGTTCTTGACCATTAGGGCATTTGAGCAATTCATCAATCAGATTAAAATATAGTTGCTGGCGTTGTTCTGACATGGTGTTTTGTTTTGGTTGATTTTAGTGAGTTAATTGGGAATTGGTCACTGTTCGATACTTTGTTGCCACAGTCTTTCCAACATTTCAACTTGTTCTTTTAAAACAGCCGCACGATGTACAAGATATCTGTCATAAAAGAGAATTCCTAACCCAACGCAAATAGGGGTTAACAAGAAGAACCATTGCAAGATAGCGGCAAATTTATATTGTTCAGCAACAGTCAGCATTTGATTAATCACATTACGGTCAGAGGATTGAATGCTAGTCTGAGGGGAATGTGTAACCTCTGTCTGGGGAGCCAAGTCGGGAGCATTTTTAGTAGTCTTGTTAACTTCGTAGGCTAAATTCTGGGCTTTTACTAAATCCAGATGTCGCTCCCAAACAATGCCAAATACTACTAGTTCTGGAGAAAGCACTGCTAAAATAACTACGCAAACTGTAAGAACATTTAAAAGTTTGGCTTTCATCTTGGCTCTCCCTTGCTAGGTAGTATGCACCCAGTAAGAAAATATCATTTGCTGTTTATCTGAAACAGTTTTGATATTAAAATATGTGTAAACGGTAATTTTCACAATTGTTAGCTGTCAGTTCTTTTTCTAATTATTACTGACTACTAACCACTGAAAAGCTACTAACATTTTTGCAAAACGTAGGATTATTCAATCAGAAAGAACACGCTTAGATTCTTGAATGTGGTTTCATCTTGCTCTCAAAAGGGAGATTAAGAAGTCCCCCCTAGTTCACTCAGCTTTCGCTCAGGAATGTTGGGGGGTAGAGGGGAATCTCTGCGTAAATCCTATACGATTTATATCAGTCGCTCTCCACAAAACAGTTTACCCCAGCCCTGTTAAGATTATTAAATTCATTAGAATAGTACTCAAAGGCTGTAATCCTCATCAGGTAAGTATTATAAAAAAATATTGGGGTATGGGTGCTAGTGTTTTTGAGATGGGGTGCTAGTGTTTTTGAAGTGGGGTTCTGGTGTTTTTGTACTCAATCTAAAAGCAATGTAGGCAAAGCTTTAGAACTGTTTTTAATGCAAGTTTTAGTAGACAAAATCTGTACTCAAAAGTAAATATCGATGTCTTTTGATAAAGATAAACTAATAAATTCAGAAAATCCATTAAATGTTTTGAAATTCAGTTATATTTCCCTAACAAATAAAGAATGATGATAAAAATTATTCATATATACAGAAATATAAAAATTTATCTTAGCCCAAGAGACAATAGTCAGCAATTCTAAATGGTAAAATAAAAGAATGGCAAGCTAGACATCTGCTGAAGTGAGAATCAATGAGAGCATCTGATAAAAGTTCTGCCTAAGCTTTCAGATTTTGTGGTTTAGTTAGAATAGATAGTATATGCACTCATTGGCACTAAACTGCAAATTAAATACACAAAGGCTTATTGTTATAAGTAAATACTCTGTACTAAGATTTAGAATTTTAGGAGTTAAATAATGCGAATTGCTCAAGATATAACAGAACTGATTGGACGAACTCCTTTAGTTCAACTGAACAAGATTCCTCAAGCTGAGGGAGTAGTAGCAAGGATAGTTGTCAAATTAGAAGGCATGAACCCAGCAGCCTCGGTGAAAGACCGCATTGGGTTAAGTATGGTACTTTCAGCAGAAGCGGCTGGCTCAATTCAGCCTGGAAAGACTATTTTAGTTGAGCCTACTTCAGGTAATACAGGAATTGCTCTAGCAATGGTAGCAGCAGCACGTGGCTACCGTTTAATTTTGACAATGCCAGAGACGATGAGCCAAGAACGGCGCGCTATGTTGAGAGCTTATGGCGCGTCTTTAGAGTTGACACCAGGCGCGGAAGGAATGCGGGGAGCTATTCGCAAAGCCGAAGAGATTGTGGCTAATACTCCTGATGCTTTTATGCTGCAACAGTTCCGCAACCCTGCCAATCCTAAAATTCACCAGGAAACTACCGCCGAAGAAATTTGGACAGATACAGACGGAGAAGTAGATATTGTCATTGCTGGGGTAGGTACTGGTGGGACGATTACCGGGATTGCAGAGGTAATTAAAAGTCGTAAGAAGACTTTTAAGGCGATCGCAGTTGAACCTAGCAACAGCCCCGTCCTCTCCGGTGGTGAAGCCGGGCCACACAGAATTCAAGGTATTGGGGCTGGATTTATCCCCGATGTTCTCCGCCTAGAATTGGTTGATGAAGTAATTAGAGTCAGCGATGAACAAGCGATCGCTTACGGGCGACGTTTGGCAAAAGAAGAAGGCTTATTATCTGGGATATCCTCTGGTGCAGCTTTGTGTGCTGCTATTCAAGTAGGTAAACGTCCAGAAAATGCCGGACGTTTAATTGTGATGATTCAGCCTTCCTTCGGCGAACGTTATCTCAGCACCCCCATGTTTCAAGACTTGTCATTAGAAACTGCTGGCGTGCGTTAAAGAGAGTGGGGAGTGTGGGGAGTGGGGGAAGTGGGGGAAGTGTGGGGAGAAATTGAATAACTGCATATCAACAAATGCTGCATTGCCTCCCCATCCTCCCACACCTCCCACACCTCCCACACCCTGCCAGCAAGGAGGTTTCAGCTTTTCAAGCGTGCCATTCGGGTATAACCCTTGTAGAGACGTAGCATTGCTACGTCTCTACTCTTATGTCTAATGTTTACAGTTGCCTTGCTTTTGGTGTTGATGGCTATGATCTTTACCGTGGGAACAGTTTTGCAAATCTTGCTTCAAAAGCTTGTCGCTGATTTCTTGCAAGGATTCATCCACAGCTTGTAACCCAATCCAAGTATCAATCTTTTGGACATCAAATCCTACTTCGCGGCGATCGCCTACTTCTAACAAAGGACGGCGAATTAGCAGTGGTTCTTTCAGCATCAACGCCAACGCGGTTTGTTCATCCACTTTTTCAGGAACCACCTCACCAGATTTTACCTTGGGAGCGGAAAGATTAAACCATTCGACTACGGGGCGATCGCCAAAAAATGAACGCAACCGTTCAGCTGTCCAAGGTTCTTTTAGCAGGTTTTGTGGTATCACCTCATGACCAGCAGCTGTTAGCAAAACTTTTTGCTTAACACCACCTTTACAGCCTGGTTTGCTATAGAAAATTACCTTTGCCATTCAACTATCTCCTAATTACTCTTTAGCGCTAAAGCGCCAACTACGAATCGATGAAATTAAAAATTCCTAGCTTTATGGCTAACTAAGTCAAACTCAAACCTCTCATTCGGATCAGTTTCGCCATAAATATTAAAAGTCACAGTTGGTTCATCACCCACTGCTTCTACACTGTGAATTGCATCGGGAGTAAAGCTAATAATGTCTCCTGGGAAAAGAGTTACCTCTCCAGTTGCTTCAATCTTGTCCTGAAATTCTGGGCTATTGGTGCGTCGCCAAAAAGTATTTTTCTCCTGGCCTTTTAGCACCGCTACGATTCCCCACGTTCCATGATTATGAATGTTTGAACGGGTTCCCGGTGCAAATGTTACTGTTTGCACAGTCAACGGAAAACCCAATTCATCATATAGGAGTAAAACAGAGTTTCCCGTTTTTTGTGAAGGCTCTAAATGTTGACTTTGTACCCAGTAGGAATTTACAATCAAGCGCCTTACAAGCATCCGAATTTCTGGCAGACAATTGGTTTCATTGTCACTGCCATTGAGAACATCTTCCACCTCAGTTAAAAACCGATAAAGGCGGTAATTTTCTCTCAATAAATCCCAGGATCTTACAGATTTACAGGCTTGATGCTGACCGTCCCCTGTTAGCAGCCAATCCCTACCTTTCATAACTTTTAAATTGATAGCTGAGAAGATTGGATCACAATGATCGGTGAGACATTAGGAATGTTACCTACAGGAAGCTTAGTAGGTATGTTAATAGGAGGGATGATAGAGTTACTATCAGTACTTGCTCCTAATAGAGAATAGGATCTAGTAGATAACCAATTGTTCATGATTTTCACCTTGACTTTTCATTGCTGACTAATTAATCGTCTTCTTCTGGTGGACGTGTCAAAATATCCAGCAGAATTCCAGAACCAAAATCATTCTTTTCGTCTATCTGTTTGACTCTGGTGCTGATCTCTTTTGCTTGCTCAATTTCTCCTAACTTTGCTAGCACTAATCCAGAAGCAGCATAAGCATTTAAGTACAATCGAATTTGTGGATCTTCTTTGCGATTGACTAATATAGGCTGAAGTTGCTCCCAGTCATCAGGAAATTTCTCTAGTTCTTTAATTTTATCTAATAATTTGACTGTTGTTTGTAATGCAAGAGAATAATTATTTTTATAATAGAAAAATCTATATGCTGCTACTAAGACATCTGTATTTTCACCAGTCTGTGCTAAAGCTTGTTGAATATATTTTTCGGATTCAGATGTATTTTCCCAGTTTTGTGCAGCTAAAATTAATAGGTTTTTGATGTCTTCTGGAACCTGGAACCATGAGAATTTGTTGGTATTAGCTTGCATATTGTATTGGGGAATGGGGACAAGGGGACAAGGGGACAGGGGGACAAGGGGACAAGGGGACAGGGAGACAAGAAGTGAGAACTTGAAACAAGTCTTTCCCCTTGTCCCCAATTCTCCTTGTCCCCTTGTCCTCTTCCCAATGCTCCATGCCCAAGTTAAAACAAAGTGAGAACGTACACCAAGGTAAATAATACAATCCAAATAATGTCTACGAAGTGCCAGTAAATTTCTGTCATTTCGATGAAAGTATGATTGGTTGCAGAATATTCACCAGGGAGACGCGATCGCCACAATGCACGTAATATCAATAACAGTCCTACAAAAACGTGCAAACCGTGGAACCCTGTCATGATATAAAAGCAGTTGGCGAAGACGTTGGTGGTCAGTCCGTATCCCAATGTTGAGTACTCATAAACCTGACCAGCCAAGAAAATTGCACCCATGATTGCAGTAATTGCGTACCATAGTTGCATTCCCTTGACGTTATTCTTTTTAATCGCCGTATCACCAAAGTGAATCACAAAACTACTAGACACCAGAATAATGGTGTTAATCGTCGGTACGAGTAGTTCTACTTCACTCCCTTCTGGAGGCCAAACTGGTGTAATACCTCTAAAAAACAAGAAAGTGGCAAAAAATCCCCCAAACATCAGGGATTCAGAAGCGAGGAACGTCAACAGCCCCCAAACTCTTAAATCTGGATGTTCTTCGTGTCCTGCACTGTGATCTTCGCTTGTCGTAGCTATAGTCATAGATTTTTTGACGATATTATGCGCTGCGTCTGTTGTAGAAGCGATCTTTAATCTCTTTACTCTGTGTTCTCTGTGCCTCTGTGGTTTAAAAGTAATTTATTTAACCGCAGAGGCGCAGAGAGCGCTGAGAGAAAAAAGAGATTTTACTAGTCACCTTGAAAAGGCTACTCTACTAACTAAGCACTAGCTTCCGGCGTTGCAGATGGCTGTACTTCAGTACTATGACCATGACCGTAGTCATAAGGCCCATGAGTCACAACCGGCAATACTTCCCAGTTTTCAATTGCAGGTGGTGAGCTAGTCGTCCATTCTAAAGTCAAAGCTTGCCAAGGATTATCACCAGCCAAAGGCCCTTTCAACCAACTGTAGATCATGTTGATAGCAAAAGGAATTACCGATATCCCCAAAACAATTGAACCAAAGGTACAAAGTTGATTGAGGTCGATAAATTGGGGGTCATACATTGCCACCCGTCTAGGCATTCCTTTTAAACCCAACTCGTGCATGGGTAAAAAGGTGAGATTTGTGCCGATGAAGGTGAGGGCGAAATGAATCCGTCCCAAGCTTTCATTCAACATTCGTCCGGTCATTTTGGGGAACCAGTGATAAATACCTGCGTAAATACCAAACACGGAACCGCCAAACAGAACGTAATGGAAATGTCCGACAACATAATATGTATCGTGGACGTGAACATCAAAAGGCGCTGTTCCCATCGTCACACCACTCAAGCCGCCCATGACAAACATAGACAACAAGCCAATGGCGAAAAGCATTGCACCGGTGAAGCGGATTTTACCACCCCAAAGGGTAGCAACCCAGGCAAAAATCTTCACGCCAGTGGGAACTGCAACTATAAGAGTGGAGATGGTAAAGAACATCCGCATCCAACCGGGTGTACCACTGGTGAACATGTGGTGTACCCAAACGAACAAACCCACAACGCAAATGGCTACACTAGAATAAGCGATCGCTTTATAACCAAAAATAGGCTTGCGGGAGTGAACTGGAATTACCTCCGACATGATGCCGAAGATGGGCAGAATCATTAAATATACTGCCGGGTGAGAATAAAACCAGAATAAGTGTTGATAAATTACAACGTTACCGCCTGCATCTGGTTTAAAGAAGGATGTGCCAAAGTTGAGGTCAAACAACAGCAGAACTAAACCGGCTGCTAATACAGGTGTGGAAAGCAACGCTAGAATGGAGGTTGCCAAGATTGCCCAGCAGAAAAGGGGTACTTGATCCCATTTCATGCTAGGAACCTTCATCATCAAAATGGTGATTACGAAGTTCAGCGAACCCAAAATTGAAGAAGTTCCCACCAAAACGATCGCAAGTATCCACATAGTTTGAGCAATTGGCGCTGTCACCAAACTCAAAGGTGGATAAGCTGTCCAACCAGATTGCGAACCGCCAAAAATGAAACTACCTAATATGAGTAATCCGGCTGGTGGGTTTAACCAAAAGGCGATCGCGTTTAGCTTCGGGAAAGCCATATCCCTAGCACCAACCATCAACGGCACTAAATAGTTACCAAATCCCCCAATGGCGCTAGGGACAATCCACAGGAAGATCATAATCGTCCCGTGATTGGTCATGAAAGCGTTATACAGATTGGGGTCGAGTACGTCTGATTCTGGTGTTGCTAATTCCACACGCAGAGCGATCGCCATCAGTCCGCCAATGAGATAGAAGACAAACGCCGTCACCAGGTATTGAATACCAATAACCTTGTGGTCAACATTAAATGTAAAATAATCTTGCCATTTCCACGCCTTCGGATGAGAGGTGTGGCCAGCCACCAATTCCGGTTTATTTCCTTCTGGTGGAGTATTCCGTGGAAATTCTACCTGCGTCATATTTTTGTCCCTTGTCGTTTGTCATTTGTCCTTTGTCTTTTTGTCCGTTGTCATTTGTCCGTTGTCATTTGTCCGTTGTCATTTGTCCGTTGTCATTTGTCCGTTACGAATAACTAATGACCAATGACTAATGACTAATAACTAATGACCAATGACCAATGACCAATGACTAATGACCAATGACCAATGACTCTAGAGTTGCTGCACTGATTCCCATCTCATGGGTGTGAGGTGCGAGAAACTCTGATGTTGATAAGTCGGCTGGATTAACTGCAACGACTTGATTGAGGTTTTGTTGTTGGGCAATCTGGTTTTCTGTCCGCCAGTTCTCATAAGCTTCTGGTGTGTGGACAATTACCTCTGTCCGCATTGAACCGTGATAACCACCGCATAACTCAGCACAAACTACGGGATATGTACCTGGTTTGGTGGCGACAAATCGTAGTTCGGTAGGGATACCGGGAAGTGCATCTTGTTTCAAGCGGAAGTTTGGAACCCAGAATGAATGAATTACATCTTGTGCTGAAAGGTTGAGTTGAACATCAGCACCGACGGGTATGTGCAATTCCCCAGAGGTAATGCCACTATCGGGGTAATTAAATATCCAGGCATACTGTATGCCTTTGACATCAACAACTAAATCGGCTGGTTTCCCTAGAGTTTGAGGAGACGCGCCAATACCAATTGTTGGGGCTGGGGCAGTTGTTGCTTCGGAAGTATCGCTTAATGTAGCTGCAATAGCTGTTCCCGACTTATGAGCAACATGAGCGGCTGAATGAGGATGACCAGCAGGCTCAAAACCGCCCATCTGGTTAAAAACATCTACACTGTAGATGCCCAAACATAGGACAATCACTGTTGGAATTGCTGTCCAAAAGATTTCTAAGGGAACGTTACCTTCTATTGGTAAACCATCGGTATCATCACCGCGACGGCGACGAAACTTCACCAAAAAAATCAGAATAGTTCCTTCTACCACTAAGAAGAGTGCGATCGCAATGGTAAACATGACGTTGAAAAAACCGTCTACCAAAGGCGCTTGTAGCGATGCCTGCATCGGCATGAGAGTGTGGTTTTGACCGATCCAAATGCTAATTGCTGTAACTACTATCCCAGCAACCAGAGTCCATAGTGAAACAGGAACTTGTTGCATACATGCTACCTGCTTTGTAAACAGTCTTTAAAGGTGTGATTTTCTGAGTTGAGGTTTTAGGGGAAAGGTTATAGGTTACAGGTAATAGGAATTCATCTATTCCCTGTAACCTGCACCCTATTCCCTTGTTTTTTCCCCATTCCCCATTTCCTTTTCACTTATTAACTTTCTAACGTGCAGCCATAAAAAAAGGGGAAAAATTCCAGATTTTTTCCATATCCTTCCCCCAGAAAATTACAAATTATATTTTAACTCCTATGAAAAAGTTAGCCCCCTGCTTTCAAAAAAGCTAGTTGTTCCAAGAGGGCACTGTTGACCTAATATTGATTAGGCTATATTAGCAGCAAGTTTAATTTTGTTAATAGCTAACATTTTACGATTTACGGATTTGTTTACTGTGAACTATTTATTAGTGACAGTAAATACTGAGTATTCCCCTCAAGTTACCTTGCCTAGCGCATTTTCGCTTTTTACAAACAGTGCCTCCTTGAATTAACAACAATCTTGACTAACTTCAAATACCTTAATTATTTACTGCAACATGGGTGTAGCAATTCTTCGGACAAATCCGTGAACACGCTTCACAACCAATACAGTTTTCTGGAGAAGTAACTGCCATTACTTTCCGTTCAATTTCTTCATCATCTTCGTCTTCTACAAATTCACCTTCTTCATTGAGTGCCTTCAAACCTAGCACATTGTATCCGCACACTTTAACGCATCTGCCACAGCCGATACATTTATCTTTGTCAATTTCCTGAGCAAATTTTGGTGTCCAAGCCTTTCCGCCAAATGTCAAACCTGTTAGTTGCGCCATAAATAAATCCTCGGCATTTTTGCCTATTAATCTGTTTGTGCATTAATCATCATATTATCCCAATCTTTTCTTTTTTTTGTATTCAAAATTCACTTTCGCTTCATAAAAAATCGATGATTTTGAACACAATTAAAAATCATTTTGCAAACCACAAATAGATGCAAAATATTGCCAATAATAATTGGCAATGCTTAAAATTATCTCGTTCTTCCGATCCGGTATTTATTGAGTCTCTGACTGGAAGCAGTAGCCCCTAATCAGCCACTCCCATGCAAAGCATAGAAAGTAGAGACGCATAAATTACAGCTTTGAAAACTACCCTCGTCGGCAAAGCCTTATGTAAATGCAGGTATATCGATAAAAGTGATGATATTATTTTTCAAATACTTTTAGCTTTAGACAAATAAATCTAGATAAACAGTATACACATATACAAAATCAAATGTTCATTAATTACATTTTGATATATGCAATATGTATTTTACGAAGCAACAATTTGCAATTTAATTTGATTCAACTATTTATATAAATGATGACAAAATAAATACTGCTTTTCGATTTAAATAAATATAATGAGTTTATGAAGGAAACATAATCATTTTATAAAGCAACTGTGATTTTTATGGCAGAATACGATCATGTCTTAAATATTAAAATTATTAACAAATCAGATGAAGTTCAATCACATCAGGCTTAGATATGTTCTCAAAACACTTTATGGTTAAAGTTAAAATGTTCATTGAATACGTAATTAAATGAAGATTAAGATATCTTTCTAAGCTCGGTACGAACAAATTAATCATTTTTTTCATGAAATGTATAGTTAATAAATAAGTTTTGTCAGGCTCGGTTTAAAAGCCTTAAATAGCTTCCAATTGGATGCCAAGTCAAAATATGGATGTGGGGAGTGAATATGGTGAGAATAATTTTTCTCACCAGAAAGATTATGTGGTAGCGAGTCATAAATGAAGAATCCAGAAGTCAGAATCCAGGAGTCAGAATCAGACCATAAAATCAAAGATTTTGTGGGGGTCTTAAACCCATTTATTCAGACGCTCTCTACGAGACGCTGCGCGTAGCTTGCTTCTCCGTAGGAGTACGCGGACTCGCTCTAAGCGAAGCCATGCCGAAGGCTTTACGCTGCGCTATCTGCCAGCGATGCACTGACCCGATCGTTGTGTCATACAGAATTAATTCTGTTAGCGGATAGCTAAGGTTTAGCCCATTCTGAATTCTGAATTCTGACTCCTGAATTCTGTTTGATAGACAGGACTCATCCAGGGGAGACCTGAGACAGACATCTCAACGATTAGAGTGGGAAAAGAGCCAAATGCCTTATACAATTCCTAACAACAGTTGCGTTGGATGTGACAACTGCCGCCCCCAATGTCCTACGGGTGCAATCAAAATAGAGGACAATGAATATTGGGTTGATCCTGGTCTTTGTAATAATTGTGAGGGCTATTATTCAGAACCGCAATGTGTAATAGCTTGTCCAACTAATTCTCCCATTCCTTGGCAGGCAAAAAAGGGGAGATGCAAAGTTGAACCGAGAGATTCTACCAGTTTAGACTTGTTTTCTAACGGCAAGAATAATCCATTTGCTTCTGCGATCGCAATTTGGGAAGCGTGTAATGTACTAGGGCAACGCACATCACTACATTGGGAAACCGATGAAGACGGGTATCTATGTTATAGCCGACAAGTCAATCAAGGACGAGGTGCGATCGCCTTTCACATCCAAGATCCATTCCAAGTTAATGACAAAGCCACCGATATAGCAGCAATTGAAGCGCTTGACATCAGAGCCGCTTGCATACATCTAATTTTTGCAGGTTATGCCACAGCCTTAGAGCAACCTTGGGAGCAAGAATTTGCGATCGATGAGCGACAAATCGAGAAATATTTGGGGATGGAGAAACGCAAAGATTTGAGCAAAGCTGCCAAGCTAGCTTTAATGAAAAATCTTGTCCAGCAAGCTTGCTCCCTGGTTATCTCCATTGATTGGCCCCAACAAGGTCGAATTAACGGATTCTCTGTTACAAACAGCCGCTTATGGCACTTAGTAGATATTCAGCACCACTTCCAAGAAGACAATCATGGATGCAAATATCTGATTGGGTTAACTTTTAAAGTCAAAGCAGGCTTATGGGCACAATATTTCTTAAACAAACAAGCATGTAAAGAGCGAACCGCATTCTATCAATACGGTAGTCTTCCGAAAACGCTGCTAACCACAGTTATGAGCATTTGGCAGCAACATGAAGGCGCGGTTCGGTTAATGCTGTGGTTGCTGTTTAAAACCAAAATGGGCAAAGAACAACGCATTACCATTCCTACCTTGCTGCGTATTGCTTACGGTGAAGAAAAAGTCGCTCTTGCATCCAGACAACGGGAAGAACGCAAACGTCTGTTGCGAACCTTTGAAAGCGACTTAGAAATTCTCAATCACTATGGAATGAAACCACTTTTCGATCCGGTTACTTACCCACCAGAAATTCAACCTTTGTGGGCGAAGTTAATCGATCTTCCCGAAGATCCAGATGAAGCATTAGAATTTTGGACTAACGACGGTGGTTCTGAAACTCGCCTCACAGACACAGGCCCCCGTGGTAAGTGGAATCTACTAATGAATGCGCGAATTTTGGCTTTTGAACTTCCACCAGAATGGGAACAGCAAATCTCAGAATCGGAAAAAAAGCAACGGCGAACTGCTAAAGCCAAAAAGAAGCCCAAAGCTACAAACGATTTACTGGGTGAACAGATTTTGCAGGCGCGAAAAAATTTGAATCTTTCCCAAAGAGAATTGGCAAAACTCACAGGTAAAAGCCAAAGCTGGATTCGAGATATCGAGAATGGTCGTTTAAAAGCCAAATTAGAAGACCAAGTTCTGTTACGAAAAGTCTTAAATATGACTTCATCTTGATTTTTAATTTAAACGCATAGGCGCTTCTCTACGAGACGCTACGCGTAGCTTGCTTCCACGAAGTGGTACGCCTTCCCGCAGGGTAGGGGCGCAGAGGGAAACGAAAAGGTACGCAGAGATTTTGTTACGTATTTGTGCAGCGTTATACTAAATACAGCAATACTTCGCGTACCTCTGCGCTTCCCTTTGCGTCCCTCTGCGTTTCAAAACTCTCATCTTTTACGTACTATAACTCATCACCTTACTAGAAGTAATCCAAAGACTACCAACAGCATATTTAGTAACTACCAACTCTCGTGTAGCATTACATGAACTCTTCAGTTGTTGAGTCTTAGTTTCATCTTTCACAAGTTTAGCCTGATAAGTGTAGAGAGAACCACAAGGTTGTTCAAAACTAAGTTCAGCTAAGATAGTACTATTGTCTAAACTTTGCTCTAAAATTTTGCCTGCAACTTTGTAATTAAACCAATCCCACCCTTTATAAAGAATTAACTCTCTTTCCAAAACCTGAAGTGCAGCAGGTAGAATTCCCCAGCCTCGATAGACTTGATGTAAGCATTGAATATCACCAGTACGAGTCAAAATCGATCTAAATGAATCTTGATCGAGACGACCATAATATCTTCCTTCTGGCAAATCTATAACTGTTGGTGCAAACCGATGTCCACCAAAGTGCGATGATTTCCAAATTCGCACATTATCTAAGCACAAATCAGCATTACTCGCTCTCACATGGAAGTAAAAAGGAGCGCCATATCTCGCACAACACTTATCATGGCTACCGTGGGTACAAACTAAAATATCTCTAGTTCTACTAGCTTCTACTTCAAAATTAGAACTGATACCCCGTAACCATTTTTGGACAACTCCTGCCACTTGCTCAATATTTCCTAGCTTAAACTCTTGCTTATGGTATCCATTACTTAGTCCGTCTTCTTTTTGATAAATTAAAAGCGTAGTGTGATTTACTTTGTGTGAGACATCATTAGCAATTAAAAGAAATCTAATCGGTAGTTTAGCACGCTGCACTTCTTCTACCAAAATCCTCAAATTCTGGGGTACCCATTTGGAGTTAAAGGCTTCTGATGTCCAAGGTAAAGGACACTCAACTAAAATATAAGTTTGATAATTAGTGGCACTACCAATAACATCTTCTCCTACTTGCCGTGAATCATCAGAACAAAAAAAAGTATTCATCTCGCTGTACTCATTAGCGTATTTTATGGACAAAAGGTATTAACAAATACATTTGTGTTCTTCACTACAATATCCTTGGCTAAAGGAAATAAAAAAGAACAATATTCATTTCCCTATTAAAACTAGGTAGCCACTTTATAACATCATTATTGATCGAGGTCTTTCCGGTTAATAAATTCTCCACAATAAAGATAAATAGTGTCAAGATAGATTTTTCCGTATGAGCGACGTTAATTTTGTATCTAGTTTTATTGTTCTTTGGTATTTTATAAATTTTCACTTGCTGAAACTCGGTTTTCATTAACTTCCTTTCTTGGGTAAAATCAAATAAATTCAATCTTATAGATAAACGCAAACTTACTTGGAGAGTCACCAAGGATTAACTTGCTGGCAATATCAATGTAGCCGATACTACAACCAAAAACATTGCTGGCAATAAGATACTTGTTTAAAGTTTTGCTGAAGTTATTTATATAGTTAGTTAGCAATCCTGTTTTTACATATAAAAATCTAGTTTGTTGTCTTTCTTTTGAAGAAGATATTCCTAAAGAGCGATGCGGAATCAGCCAATACGAGTTTATGTATCTTTCTCCCCTATCTGCTTTTAATATATCTATAAATTTACACATATTGCAAATAATTCTCAATTAAATTGGAAAAATAAAAACAACCAAAATAGGGGTAAATGCTTTAGTGCCCCATATTTCATGCGCTATAAATCAATGTTGAAAACTAGTGACCAATTATTAACAGCATCACTGACATCAACATTAACAAACTTGTTATTTACCTTCTTACCTAATCTAACTTCCTGAAACTTATGTCAGAGTTTGATGATAGGCATCTGATTTGACTGTAACTGAACTCAATAATAAATGCAAGTATTTGAGAATCTTTATAGTTTTAATTAAGGTAAAAGGGCATTTTATAGTAGAAATACCTCACTTTAACAAGTATTGATTTTTTCAATACAATAGATAGAGTTTTGCAATTGTGACAAATTCTTGCCAGTAGGGTAATCCAAATATCTGTGGCTATGGCGATCGCATATTTCTACTTCCATGCAGAATTGAATCATTTTTTACCACGGCATCACAAGCAGGTGAAAATATCTCATGTTTTTGAGGAGAAAGCTTCAATTAAGGACATGATTGAGTCGTTAGGTGTCCCTCATCCCGAAGTTGATTTTATAAATGTTAATGGTAAATATGTAAATTTTTCTTACATAGTTTCGGATGGAGATGCTATCAATGTTTATCCAATTTCAGCTAGGAGTGCCATTATACCAAGCATTTCTGTTTTGCCAAAACCGCTCAGTATTATCCGCTTTGTTTTAGATATTCATTTGGGGAAGCTGGCGACATCATTACGACTTTTAGGTTTTGATACTTTATACCGCAATGACTACGATGATGATAAATTAGCCCAAATATCTTCTAGGCAAGAGCGGATTCTCTTGACTCGTGATAAGGGTTTATTAATGCGTAGTTTGGTAACGCATGGGTATTACGTTAGAAATACTAACCCTCAAGAACAAATTATAGAAGTACTACAACGCTTCGACTTATTTAAATTAATTGCACCATTTAAACGGTGTTTGCGTTGCAATGGATTATTAGAATGTGTAGATAAGCAATCCATTATTGAACAAGTGCCAGAAAAAGTGCGATGCCAGATCGATCAATTCCAGCGTTGTCAAGACTGCGATCGCATTTATTGGAAAGGTTCCCATTATGAACGATTACAACAGTTTATTGATGAAGTGTTGAACTCAAGAAAAGGTGAGTGAATGACATTAATTTTAGCTCTCGATTTTGGCGGAACTAAGCTTGCGGCTGCATTGGTAAATATTGGTTCGAGAAAGTGGTTGCGTTATGAACGTCGTCTCTCGCCAGTAGGTGCAAATGCTAGCACTGACTTGGAAATTATGCGATCGCTCATTTACTCTCTGCTAGAAGACGCAAAACCTGCTGCGATCGGTGTCAGCTTTGGCGGCCCGGTTGATGCTTCCATGGGGACGGTGCGACTATCTCATCATGTCGCTGGCTGGGAAAATATTCCTCTCAAAGAGTTGTTGGAGAATGAGTTTGGTGTTTCTGTTGGTGTAGATAATGATGCCAACGTTGCTGCTTTGGGTGAACATCGCTTTGGTGCTGGTCAGGGATACGATAGCTTGTTTTATATAACTGTCAGCACTGGTGTAGGTGGTGGTTGGATACTCAATGGCCAGCCTTGGCGGGGTGCTGGTGGGATGGCTGGCGAAATTGGACATATTGTTGTCGATCCGGCTGGACCGGTATGTTTGTGTGGGAAGCGGGGATGTGTGGAACGTTTGGCTTCGGGGCCTTATATGGCGCAAAATGTTAGGGAAATTTTGGAGAACGAACCGCAGAGGCGCGGAGGACTCAGAGATGGAGAGGTATTAAGGGGTTTGGTGGGGGGTGATTTAACGTTGCTGACGGGACAGTTGGTAAGTGAAGCGGCGGCGGCTGGGGATGATTTGGCTAAGGAAGTTTTGCGTAAGGCTGCTTGGGCGCTAGGCGTGGGTATTGGCAATGTAGCGAATTTGATGAATCCGCAGCGCTTTGTGTTAGGAGGCGGTGTGACGAAGGCGGGGGAGGATTTTTGGCGGGTGGTGCGTCAGGTGGCGCAGGAGACGGCTTTACCGGAGGTTGATTTTGAAATTATACCGGCGGTGCTGGGTGATGATGCGCCTTTGTGGGGGGCTGTGGCGATCGCTTCTATGACAATCCCGAATTTGTAAATGAGTCAGGCGTGGAGCGTAATGCAAACAGAATTAGTTATTTTTGACTGTGATGGAGTGTTAGTAGACAGCGAAGGATTGGGTAATCGCGTTCTTGTGAAATTTGTTGCTGAGTTTGGGCTGGCAATGAAACTTGAAGAAGCTATTTTGTTATTTAAGGGTTGCAAAATGGCTGATTGTGTTGCTGTCATTGAGCAAAGACTTGGGAAAAAGATGCCGCAAGATTTTGTAACTCAGCTTCGTACCCGTACTGCTGAAGCATTCGAGCGTGAATTACGTCCTGTAGAAGGAATAGAGGCAGCTTTAGACAAGATTAATCTACCTATTTGCGTTGCTTCCAGTGGCCCACCCGAAAAAATTAAGTTAGCTTTGCGTGTCACTAATCTGTTGTCTCGATTTGAAGGGTGCATCTTTAGTTCGTATGAAATTGGAAGTTGGAAGCCAGCACCTGATTTATTCTTATATGCAGCTAAAAATATGGGATTTCAAGCTCCATCTTGCACTGTGGTCGAAGATAGCGTTTTGGGTGTACGTGCAGGTGTTGCTGCTGGTATGAGAGTTTTAGGTTACACCGAGCAAAGTGAGGCTCATCTACTTGAGGCATCTGGAGCGCATATCTTTTACTCTATGCACCAACTGCCTTCCTTGCTATCACACTATTAGACTATCGGCGCTCCATCCTAAATCAAAACCAAATTATCCCGGTGAATAACTGTTTCCACACCGGCATAGCCTAAAATTGTAGGAATTTCTCGTGAATGACAGCCACGAATCTTTTGCAGATCATTGCTGTTGTAATTCACAAGTCCTCTGGCAATTTCGTTACCGTTGCTGTCACACAATTGCACAGCATCCTGTATGTCAAACTCTCCTTCTAATGCCTTAATTCCAGCAGCTAATAACGATTTTCCTGCTAGAGAAATTGCCGCGATCGCACCTTCATCTAAATACAATTTACCCGCAGGTAAAAGTCCGTAAGCTATCCAACGTTTACGCGCCGAAGTTGGTTCAGGTTGCGGTTCAAAATGCGTCCCAATCAGTTCACCTTGGATAATTTTTTCTATATTCTGGGGAAATCGCCCTTGAGTAATTACAGTCCGCACTCCCGCCGCGATCGCAATCCTCGCTGCCGAAATTTTTGTCACCATCCCACCAGTACCCCACTGAGAACCTTGGGAACCTATTTGTAATTCAGCTAATTCTTTAATGCTACTAACTAGAGCGATCGGCTGCGCATCTGGCACGGAACGGGGATCGGCTGAGTACAACCGATCAACATCGGTGAGCAAAAATAGCCAATCTGCTTCTACTAAGCTAGCAACCAATGCCGAAAGAGTATCATTATCACCAAATTTTAGTTCGTCTATCGCTACGGTATCATTTTCATTGACTATGGGGATCACTCCCAGTCCCAGTAATTCCTGAAAGGTGTTGTAGGCGTTGAGATAGCGGCTGCGCTGTACTAAGTCACTGCGAGTCAATAATACTTGAGCGATCGCCTGTTGCAGGGTAGTAAACAAATCATCATATATCCGAATTAACCTACCTTGTCCAACTGCTGCTACAGCCTGTTTGAGTGCGATCGCTTTAGGACGTTCAGTTAACCCCAACCTTGCACAACCCACACCCACAGCGCCAGAAGAAACCAAAATTACCCTGTGTCCCTGGGTTCTCAAATGGCAAAGTGTTTCCGCCAAGGTAGCAATAGTGGAAAGTGCTAATTGTCCCGTTTCTGGTTGAGTAAGGCTAGAAGTACCGATTTTGACAACAATTGTTTTAGTCATTAGTCATTGGTCATTAGTCATTAGTCATTGGTCATTGGTCATTAGTCATTGGTCATTGGTCATTACTAACTGGCGAATGACAACGGACGAATGACAACGGACAAATGACTAAAGAAATTGTAAAGCGCCAATCCCTCTATAGTGAAGGCTGACGCTTTACGGGTGTATATTTACTTAGTATGAGTTAGGGTCTTTTTTGGCTGACCCCATGTTATTAATACTTATGATCCCCGATTTTTGACTTCCAGTAAGATTCCTTAACCATTTCTTTAGATTTACTTTCCTGACGATTTTTTAAGTTTTGTGAATCTTGCTTTTCTTGGGGGTAATGGAGGCTCCTAAGATTTCAGATACCCAAACTTCAAAGTTGCGGACGGGATGAGAGCGGAGGGCTGCGTCTGCATGGACAATCGGTTCAACTAGAATGGTAAACATCCCCAGGCGATTACCTGCTATGACATCGGTAAATAAGCGATCGCCTACCATCCCGACTTGATGCACTGGTAGATCCATTGTTCTGACTGCTGCCCTAATTTTGCGTCGAGAGGGCTTGGCTGCACCCAAATAGTAAGGTAAATTGAGCGATCGCGCAATTCCCCCAATTCGTGCTTCACTCAGGTTGTTACTTACCAAACACAATGCAGTACAGGTGCGAATTTGCTCCACCCATTCTCGTAGTTCTGGCGAAGCCATCCCTACTGTAAAAGGTACTAAGGTTTCGTCTACATCCAACACCAGCCCTTTAAGTCCGTATTTTTGGATAATATCTGGTGTTAGATTCAACACTGAACCTTCTAAAATCAAGTCAGGTTGCAAAAGATTATTCCAGGCCATAGTCAACAGTCAAATTTAAATAGCTCAGACAAATGAGCATAACCCAATATAGTTTAGTTAGTCGAACTGCATTCTGGAATGTCTCCCTGAACATTTTGAGATAAAATCCCTAATATCTTATCTATCTCTTTGATGTAATAATTACTCAAATCAATAAATATATCGTTTTCTTCTAACTTCAAAAACTTCCAAATATCCCAATACTTTTCGGTTAAGGGGGAAAGGGGAAAGGGAAAGGGTTTGAATTTCCCTTTCCCCATTACCCTTTAACCTTTCCCCAGACCAAAAGAGAGATTATTGGGTTTAACCGAAAAGTATTGCCAAATATCCCCTGTAGTTACTGCGCCGTAAATTTTTCTGATTTCATTTCCTTCTTGTTAATTAAACAATTGTGCTGCCAACATTGCGGCCGCACATTGACCTAATCCACCTTTAATATTTTCATTTTTGGCTTCAATAATAACCACTACAGGCACATTAATTGTTAGTTGCTCTTTAGAACGACTGATGATAAAGTCACAATAGCCATTCAGACCGTTTTCTGCGTCTACATTAAAATCTGTTTCCGAAAATAAACTAATTGGATAATTAGCCCTGCGTCTTACCTCCAACAAGATCGGAGTGATAATCATTTCTGAACGAGCTTTTTCAGTATTAATTGCTAAAGCCAGTTCTGTAGTTTCTTCTAAAGAATTTTTGAGTTTCTCACTTGCCTGTAAAGGTTCTATGTCGGCACATAAATCAGTTTCTTCATCGATGCGGATGCTGAATGACTTTTTAAATTTACTTAATGTAAAGTCGCTATAAGCCATTTTCAGCACCTCATGGTAATTTTTGATTTTGGATTAAAAATCCTTGCTAAAATGCTTTTTTCAGAATCTTAAACAACACAAATTACCCCACTTTTGTGTCAATGTTTCATTGCTTCCAGATTTAATGGGATATGGCAAAAGGTTTAAGTAAATTTCGATTAAAATAAAAATTCAAAATGAAAATGTAACATTTTGAATTTTTATTTTTATTCTACTTCATTAAAAAGATGTTCCTCTAACAGGGGTTGCACTTTGCGAAACTCCTCTGGAGAGAGTAATTCCGGTTCACCTGTTTTTGTTATCCGTGCAAAAAACAACAGGGGATCGAGAGGTGTATAAATTGCATACTCCTGATCTTCATCATAGAAGCTAGCAAGTAACTGTAATTGCTCTGGATCTAAATCTGCCTCTTCATCTTCAATTTCTAAGGTGAAGAGTTCTGATTCTTCAACTGGCGGTAAATCACCTGCAACTGTCAAAGCATAAGCTGTGTTCTTCAATATCAGATTCTGCTCAGATAATACAGCTTGGGCAGTGGCAAAAATTTGCTCAATGATGTTGTCGTCTTCTACCAGAACCGCTTCTTCTTCCTCATCGTCGCCTTCCCAAGAAAAAATCTCTACAGGTGAGTCTACAGGAAGAAGTAAAACGTATTCTTGTCCATCGACCTCAAGGGAATGCTCTACATAACATTCGAGCGATCGCCCTTTTTCATCGGTTAAAGTGATGGAACCCGCATGAGCGTTATCATTTTCTTCAGGAAATGGAGGAGAAAACATAGCCGAAATGTAAAAATTTAATAAATACCAGCAAGTTGAAAAATCGCTTAACTATTTAATGATATTTTTGTCAACAAAATAGCTTTACACGTAGATACAACTGCTAGCTAATCGTTTTTCAGAATATCATGTTAAAAGGTATCAATATTCAATAGCCGCAACTGAAGTACGGGAACTAGCACGCTTAACATCCAGCCATTGTTGCAAGATCAAAGCGGCTGCCTTGCGGTCAATCAAAGCTTTATGGCGTGATGGAGAGCGCTTCTCAGCAATCAGCAGTTGCTCTGCTTGAAATGAAGTTAATCGCTCATCCACATATTCCACAGGCAGTTTCAAGGCTTTAGTAAGTCTTGTAGTAAATTTTTGAACTTGACGCGCTTGAAATCCTATTGAGCCATCCATTGAATAAGGTAAGCCCATAACTAAGATTTGCACCTCGCGTTCATTAACTATTTGCCGGATTTGCTCGACATCCTGCTCAAAAGATGTGCGCTCAATTGTGGTAATCCCAGTGGCAATTAAACCCGTGCGATCGCACCCAGCCACACCAATCCGCTTGCGACCAAAATCTAGTCCCAAAGCTGAAATAAAGGGTTTTGGCTGCTCCTGGGATATCACTAATTCTCCTGCTCTGCATCTGCTGATTCAGAAATCGGCGATGCTTCTATGCTTGGGTTTTTTACCGAAAAGTTAATTGGTTCTGACTTAATTGGCAGTGGTTTATCTGGCGATGGCAGCTTTCCTGGTTGTATCCATGACATTCCACCTGGTATCGGTTTACGTGCTGGTTGTAAACCTTGCAGCATATCAGTCCACTGAATTCCTTCTAAGGAGACGAATTTAGACTCTCGTAGCTTATGCCACACCGAGCGAGACATAACTAATGTATGTTTTATGCGTTTTGCCCCAATTCGCTCCAAATACTCTTCTCGCTCTGCCTGATAATCAGAGGAGGCTAGTTGTAACCCTTGCTGAGGAAAATCTTGGGCAATCCGAGCCAGTTGAGATAACAATTCTGGATACAGCCAGGTGTAAGCAGGATGAACCGTCAAAGTTGCCACGTGGGGAACTTCGCCCTTCCGGTCAAGTTGCACCTGAAAATACCCGATCGCAGCTTTGCGTTGGGGTTCAAATACATAACCACTGACTACTTCTGTTTTCGTCAGCCATTGCTTCACTGCATCAGTCAGAGCGCCGAATAAACTGGTTTTGAAGTCGCGGGTATTGCGGTCAAAAACTTGACGTACCAAAGGTGGCATAGATGCCGTATCTAGTTGATATAGCAACTGGGCATCAGCATTACTCACTGGCAAAAGGTTGGGTAAATCTGGCTCTGCTTGTGCCAATTCAGCCAGTAATTCTGGCCCAATTTCCCAATACGTCATTTCTGCCAGACGCTGGAATCCATTTTGGCGATATAGTGCCAGCGCCTCTATGTCATTGATGTTAACTTCCAGTAGCCAAGTGCGAGCTTCCAAAATCGATTCAAAGCAATGACGCAAAAGTTGCGAACCAATTCCTTGTTTATCGACACCACGCTCTAACAGCACTTGATCGATGCGCCAAGTGCTGCGTGTCCGGTTAAAGGGTGACACTTGAATCATTCCTAGAAGCATCCGCCCTTGCTCTGCCACATAAGCACAGAGGCGATACTGGAGTGGGTTAGGAAACCAACTCAAAAACTTGAGTAATCCATACCAGCGACGCAGCATGAGCATCTGGCTGATGGCAAAACCTGCTCCCTGGGGAGTAAGGGCTGCGAATGACTCTTGAGTTATGCGCTCAATTCCGTCCAGATCCCGGTATTGGACTGGTCGGATAACAACGCTAAGGTTTCTGGGAAGTAATGAAGTCATTTTTATTCGAGCCGCTATTTAGCCTTAACTAACTGCTCTTCAAAGGAACTGCTGCAATAATATTAACTGCTTTCTGCCCTTTACTAGTGCGTCAAAAGTGTGATTTGAGTAATTTAATACTTAAAAAAGCAGAAAAGCAGACCTTGTGAGAACACCATTGGCGTTAACGTAACAACATCTGCCTTTATTTTATTTGAATTTTGATGAAAATTTGTATATATTTACAGCCCTTGTCGAGAAACTAGCTTTTCAAAGTGGGCTTGGGTTTGATGGAGTAATTGCTGGCGACTATCTACCAGTGTTTGTTTCAGGGATGGAACAAGATTGCGAGCTTGCAGAGTCATGTGAAGTTGCAGGTTGGCAACATATTCACTGAAATCTTGATTCACTTCATCTGCGCCCGCATCTGTTAATAAATTTGATTCCATTGCCACTGTGTTCTCCTGTGTTAATCCTGTGCTATTTCTCTTCATGAGAAAAAATTATCATGTTGTTTGGACTAACTTCTTAATTTGCAATGAAGTTTAACGCTTCTTAGGGATAGCGATCGCAGCAGGGCTTTTATTTACCCATTAAAATCTCAAACCAACACCACCTTGTACAGAGATAGCTGTACCACCGCTATCACGGTAGGCATCAAAAGCAATGATGGCGTTGCCAAAAAGCACAGTATTGCTATTTGGGATCATATAATCAATTCCTGGTTGTAAAGCAAAACTGATTTTGTCGCCCACAGGAGAAGATCCACCACCACCAGCCAACACTAACCCAGCACCCAGGTATGCATCAGCTTGCCAGTTAAGAGGAAAATCGTAAGAAACGGTTGGCACAACTGCTGTATTATTACCAATTAACACTTGGGCACGCAGTGAAAGCGGTGCTTCCAAAAGCTTGTAGCGCCCAGCGATTACTCCCCCGAATTGGATACCATCAGTAAAACCAACAGTGGGGCCTATACCTACATAACTGCCATAAGCTACTTGAGCTTGTGCTGGTTTAGTAGTCGCCAGACTCAAGACCAAGCTAGCCCCCAAAATTGAAACCAAATATGGAACATACTTCATAACCGACTCCTCACACCATTTTGTTATTGGGCATTGGGCAATGGGCATTGGGCATTATTATTCTTCCCTTGTCTCCTTTGTTTCTCTCATCCTCCCCTGCCCCTCTGCCCCCTTCCATTCTACGGGCAACGAGGATGAATGCCTCCTTGAGTACAAATGTATGCTAGTTGCTTGGAATCTAAATTTTTGGCTTTAGAAAAATCAACCCCTTGGACTACGGCAGATACTGAGCCTAAATCCGGGGTTTTGACAAATTGATCTGCTGGATCTTCTTTGCTAGGGGCGAGAATTGCCCCCTTAAAATCTACTCCTGCCACATTTGCCCCCCGTAAATCTGCAAGACTTAGGTCAGCATTTTGTAAGTTAACGTTTTCCATCTGAGCAGAACGCAAAACAGCACCAGCTAAACGAGTGGCGCTCAGGTTCGCATTGCTGAGATTAGCACGATCCAAATAGGCTCCTGATAAATCTGCTCCTTGCCAATCAGTGTTCGTTAAGTTGGCAAAGGATAATTGCGTTCCTATAGCAGTGACACGACCTAAACGGGCAGCGTAAAGATTGGCTTCGTTCAATTTAGCATCACCTAAATCAGCCCCAGTTAAGCTGGCTCTTTCCAAAACTGCGTTTCGCAGATCGGCTCCTACTAGTTGGGTGCTGTTGAGTTTAGCGTCATATAGACGCGCGTTAGATAAGTTGGCTCTGTTGAGAGTGGCGCGGCTCAAATCGATCCGGTTCATCAAGACGCGACTGAGGTTAGCATCAGTAAGATTGGCTTGCTGCAACTGAGCTTGGCTTAAATCAGCTATTACATCGTCGTAGGTATCCCAGCGTCCATCTTCACCTGCACCCCGAAAGCGGCTGCCCTTAAAGCTGGCTTGGTTAAGATTTGCAGATTTAAACTTAACTCCTGATAAATCAAGGTTGTCTAGTACCAAGTTGAAGAATGAACTTCCTGGAGTACCGCTTTGACCTAATTGGGTGCTACTAAGGTCAACGCCTTCCATTTTTCCGCTATACACAGAGAGAATTTTGTTGATCGTTCTCTGGTTTCTTTGTAGCCGCCCTTGTCGCAATTCTCGCTCTTTTGTTGCAGCACTGCCCACAGACTCCAGTTCGCTAACCAAAAACTGATTCTTATTTTTTAATTCGGGGATAGCTTGGGGTCCGACAGTTGTCAAAGATTGTTGAATGGTATCCAAGAGGCTGGGGTTGGTTTCGCTAACCAATAAATCCGCTAGAAATTTTATGGATTGTGGATCGTTAAGACCACCCATAGCCAGAATTGCACTTTGGCGTTGCTCATTAGTCGCCCCAGAGTTGGGAGTTAATTGTTTGACAAGTTCGAGGAACTGTTGGCTATTAATTTGCTTAGTTGCTCGCTGGGATTGTTGAATTTGGATATAAACTTGAGTACCGATTAAAGTTGCCAACACAGCAGTCATACTCGTAAGCCCTACCCCAAACAAAGTCAGGTTAGGATTTTGCTGTATCCGCCGCCACAGGTTGGGTGAATGGTTGGTTTCGGCTGCCGTTAATTCTTCTTCTTGCCCTTCTGCTTCATTATTACCGCCAGCGGATTGAGCTTGTCTGTTGTTAGCTAAGAGCGAAGATGGTAAGGGGCGAGTCGCATCTATTGTATAAGTGCCTGCAAGTTGATCGTGTAGTGCGCGACGACCCCGACGCGACGGTAAGCCTATCCCTTCACCCACAATCATTAATAAAGACAAAAATGTGAATAATCCCAAATTCGGGAAAGCAAAGCTGTAGCGCCAAAGCAGATAGGCGATGGAAATAGGTACAGTCCAACGTCCAACTCCTTCTCTAATGACAACTGCCCCCAATCCGGGAGGCTTCCCTTGCTCGTTAACAACCCGCACTTTGAACCAACGTTTCGGAATTGTCCTACCAGTCTTAGCTAGTAAGTACAATTGCCACCATGAGAGAGTTACAGGCGCTAACAGGGCGATTGTCCACAAAATATTAGTCGGCCATGCCACATTACGGATACCATAGCTCACAGGCAGAGCTAGGGGTCTAGCGATCGCTCTTTCCGTAACTACCAGCACGGGGTTAAGAGGTACTCGGTTAAGATCGCTTCTAGAATTGGCATAAACACCAATGCCGAAGGGAATCAACCCACTGGCAACCACTAGTGTAATTTCAGCCGCCCAAGCAGCAAAACGCCTACTTGCTAGCAACATTGAACTGGCTCTTTCCGGTTCTTTTGACTGACCAGATTGATTACTACTTCTCCTCACAATTGGTGATGTCATCAGATAATTCCCTTTGATATTATTTTTACGCCGCGATCGGCACAATTAAAATAGACTCAGCTAATCGGCAAAAAGAAAAGCATATTGAAATAGAATTGAGGAGTCATGAGAGTCATGAGCCTTTTGTATTATGACTCCTGACTCTCATAACTCCGGGCAGATTGCCAAGTAATTGCATATCAACTTATTGCTTACGTTGAAAGCTACTAGACACAAAAAATTTGTATCCAACATACACTAACGCTGCTAAAAGTGCCAGAGTTATTACAGATGCAACTAATTTAAACACTGCTTGGAGCATCGCCAAGCCTACTAGCAGCGTCACACCCGAAACTACCAGCTTTTTTGTCCCAGATAAGCCGTTGAACCAAATCTTAAATCGCTCCAGTTGCAAGCCCAAGTTGGTAAAAACAGACTGAGGCATCTGTTTTTGTCCTTGTGGTTGAGTAACCGCTCCAGGTGCGGAATTAATCTCTGCCTCTAACTTATCGAGGCGACGCTGTAAGTCTTCTTCTGGTTGAGGATTCATAAATTTATCTACCTCAGTTAGCACACTTATTGGACAACAGACCAACTAAATTCTATTTTTGGTCGTTGTCTTAGTGATTTTAGCTAATGTCTGTGTGTGCAATACCTTTCTGACAGGTAAAAATTATGTTTTTTTGTTATTGTCTGGTAATTTATTTAATTTTCCCAGTAATTTTACATTCTTCAAATGTAAAAAATAAGACTTTTTGGGCGAATGCCTATTCTACTGGTGGTTAAATATTTTAGTAGAGAAGCGATCGCCAGCCATCATGGTATATGAGTTAATTTGTAGGATAAATGTAGAGTCTTTACTTGGCGACATCTCTACACCCCATCTTCACAAACAATTTTTAATTTAATGGTATTAGGTTATACGGCAGCTTTTGGAACCAAGATAAATTGATATCGTCAATTAAATTAGACTGTATAACAATAATTGCTCTAAAAAATCGAGAGCATTAATTAAAATGAAAACGCTTCGGCTACTTGCAATTCTTCCCATATCTTTGGTGATGAGCTTGGTTTTTACTGAGGCTAATTTGGCACAGACACCAAATGTCCAAATAAATCGCAATTTCCAGCCAGATCCACTGGTTTTGAACGGAAAGTCTGGGGGAACTGTCAAAAGTAATTGTGGCAATATTACTACTGAACCTAGTCAAGTTATTCAGGTTACAGAGTCACTACCTTATTTACGATTAACAGTAGAAAGTCAAGGGAAGCCAACACTGTTGATCGACGGGCCAGGGGGACGTTTTTGTGTAATGGCAGATAGTTCCTCTGGAGGCAAGGCAGAGCTTCCTGGTTACTGGCAAGCAGGAAGATACACGGTGCATGTGGGCGAACTATCCCAGCAGCAGTTTAACTACACCCTCTCAATCTCACAACAAAACAAATAGTCATTAGTCATTTGTCTTTTACTAATAACCAATACTTCTCTACGAGAGGCTGCGCCAACGGCTTCTCCTAACGGAGACGCTGCGCGTTAGCGGAGCTTTCGCTTTAGCGATAGGCTCAGTACAAGTGACTAATGACCAATGACTAATCTTCAAGTGATTTGGCTGGAACTTCTACAGCAGTGACATCAATTGTGCCTTCTGGTGTGAAGCGCTGAAAATGACTATCTTGTACTAAAAGCGACTCCCCACAATTAGGACACTGTAATTGACTGTTATTTAAACCCGTAAATTCATATCTACAGACGGGACACTGATCGGCAACCAAGTTGCGTTGCAGCCACCAACGAAAGCCAAAAAAAGCCACAATGGGTGCTAAAAATAGCAACCCGACAATAATTAGCAACGAATTAACCAACCAACCCAAGCCCAGTGATGCTAGCAACCAAAAAACTGCCAGCAGGGTGAGCCAAGGCCGGAGATTTAAAAGATTCAATTGAAATGACTTAAAGCTCATTTTTTAAACGTCGTCCTGCTCTCCTTCTAGGATAGCGATTTTAGTCATTGGTCATTTGTCATTTGTCATTTGTCAGAGGATAGAAGCATTTTTTGCAAGTGCTGTTGGAAGGCATCTATGCCAAACAGAGCGATCGCCTGTTCTCGCAACCACTGTCCATCACATCGTTGGTCATCCCCTTGAAGCATTTCTATACAAGCTGCTGCTACAGCATCAGGATTGCGGTGTGGTACTCGCCATCCCAGTTTACCATCCTGCAAGGGGTCAGCCGAGCCATCGTCATCACCGGATAAGACCGGTACTCCACAAGCCATTGCTTCTAAATAAACAATGCCAAAGCCTTCTTGCGAAGGCATGATATAGGCATCAGCAAGGCGGTAATGTTCCATTAATTCTTCTGTAGCAACAAAACCCGCAAAGACGACGCGATCGCTCACACCCAAATCTTTTGCAAGTTGCGCTAATCGTGGTTGGTCATCACCGCGACCAATTACTAAATATTTCACTTGTGGGAAAACCTCAGCAATTTGTGGTAATGCCCGAATTGTGACATCTACACCCTTGTAAATATCCCCTGACCATAAGCGTGCTACTGTCATTAACACCTTAGAACCAGTTAAGCCATATTTCTGAACGAATTCTGGCTGCTTGGAACCAGGAGTAAATTTATCCCCATCAATTGCACAAGGCATCATCTCTACCATTTTGGGGTTTAGACCATTGGCAAGACAAGCGCGATCGCGGCTGTAACGGCTAATTGTCCAAATTTTATCTGCTGATGTCAGGGCGCGACGTTCTTGATTTTTTAGAGGTTCCCAGACTTCTTTGCCGTAAGTTAGCACGGTGTAAGGAATTCCCAAGGGCTGGCAAAGAGTTTGGATTAATACTGCTAAGTTAATATGACCGCAGAAAACTTGCTGCGGACGGTTTTGCAAAAGACACTTGAGTAAAGCTGCTGCCATTTGCAATCTCCCCAAATGAGGAGACTGATTTTTAAAGTAATGAAATTTTAGGTTCTCAGCTTCAAACAGATTTAACCGATCAGGGCTATCTCGCAGCAAAAAAACTTCCGCCTTGTAAGCTTGGCTCAATCCCAAATAGGCACGGAAAATATCTTTTATATATGATTGAATACCACCTTCGTGGGCAAAAATTTCTAAAAATACGAAGACATGGTTAGTTTTTTGGTTAACTTTATCACCTACCTTTAGGTTTTGTGTCACTTTAGTGATATTCATATTAGGTTATTTACACTTGGGTTAAGGGCGCGATGCCTGCGGCAAGGACTTCATCCAACGCACCGCTTTGTAACCGCTCTAAATCTGTTTTTACCATTTTTTCTAAAAGTTCTTCAAAGCTCACTTGGGTTTCCCAGCCAAGATTTCTTTTAGCTTTGCTGGGGTCAGCTACTAGTTGAAAATGCTCATCTTGTCTCAATAAACTGGTATTTAAAACTATATAGCGCGTCCAATCCAATCCGACAGACTCAAAAGCTGTGGCAACTAAATCTTTAACACTGTGCAGTTTACCAGTGCCAATCACATATTCTTCTGGTTCATCGACTTGCAACATGAGCCACATAGCTTCTACGTAATCTCCCGCAAACCCCCAATCGCGTTTGGCATCTAAATTACCCATTTCTAAGGTGTCAGTTAAACCCAATTTAATCGATGCGGCTGCTAAAGAAACTTTTCGGGTTACAAACTGAGGTGCGCGTAGAGGAGACTCATGGTTATATAAAATTCCACTACAGGCAAATAGTCCATAGCGCTGTCTATGATGCACCATCGTCCAGTGGGCGTGCATTTTGGCCGCAGCATAGGGATTTTTGGGACGAAAAGGCGTTTCTTCATCTTGAGGCGAACTAAATACATCGCCAAACATTTCCGAACTGCTAGCTTGATAAAATCTGGTAGACAAACCAACCTGTCGTACTGCTTCCAAAAGTCTGGTAGCTGTACCAGTGATCAAATCTAGGGTTCCTAATGGGTCGTTCCAAGAGTCGGGTACAAAACTGGGAGCCGCCAAATTGTAAATTTCTTGGGGACGTAGTTGCTCAACTGCGGTCAACAGCGCCCCACTATCTCTCAAGTCAACCGTAAAAATTTCTACCTGATTCGCCAGTGTTCCCAGCTTTGTCAAATTAGGTTGTCGATGGGGAGGTACTAATCCTACAACTCTATAGCCACGGTTGAGGAGCAAATGGCTGAGATAATAGCCATCTTGACCAGTTATTCCTGTAATTAGGGCTGTTTTAGTCATAATCTGTCCCCTATTATCTCTATCTCTTTAAGAACTAAATAGCAGTTCTTGGAGAACAAACATTCCGGCTCTCAACACTGCTGACAAATCTTAACAAGGGAGCTAATATAACTCGAATGCTATCTTTACTGTATTCACTAATTCTTTTTATACAAAAATATTTTTGAGATTTTACAAAAAAATCATAATAACTAAGCAATTTTACGTAAAAAATACATTGCTCCAATTCAAATCATCTTGAAAAAGGAGTATACTTTTATCAATCAAGTAACTACATTTTGTGGCAAAGAGTTTTTCCGCTCATACTTCTGTTTTGAAGTAAGTGGCTTAACTTCGCCTTTCTTATTGTGCTTCTACAGAGTATTTGACGATGAGAAGGCAATTTCTACCATCTGCACCACGTTCGTATACAACACGGTCTGCCAACCGCCGGAGCAGGAACCATCCATACCCGCCTACTTGTAGAGTACCTGGCGCTGGCTCTGCGATCGCATCAGGATTAAAAGGTTTTCCATAATCCCAAATTCTAATCTCTAGTCGATCGATCCACAGATCAACGTTAATTTCAATGGTTGTTTCTGGGGGTAAAGCATGATGAGCGTGACGAACAGCGTTGGTAAAACCTTCTGCTAATGCTAAATTGAGGCGATCGAGTTGGGTTTTTGACCAGCCAAGTTGAGACAGATGTTGCAGACAAAATTGCTCGAACCATTCTTGCACCTGGTTTAGGAGGCTGAGTTCGCTCTTAACCTTCAGATGGTCTTGCTGCACTATAGTAAACATTAACTGTGACTTAAATATAAATAAACCCAAGTTGCTAGTTATTAAATTTTGCATGATTTGCCAAATTTGTCTGATGTAGAAAAATCTAAATTGAGATATTTTATCTACCAAAATACAAAATATGAACGATTTTGGCATCTCGAGGGTTGTAACTAGCAACTTACGTTAATTAAGTGAAAAATGTTTATATTTGATGAATTTTGGTGATTTTAGATTTTGGGATAGCTTTTCAATCCAAAACTCCAGATCCCGAATGCAATCTGAACTATTAAAATTGACGCCTGTAGATTTCTTTCAAAAACATATCTGTAATATGCTCTTGAAACTCACAGGCGTCAAAGCACTTTGTAGTGACTAATTTAGAATAGTCCCAAGGTCAAAGATTTATCCAATGGCAAGGCAGCACCAATACCCAGCCACACGGTGACAAGAGTACCAACGAGGAAGACTGTGGTTGCAACTGGACGACGGAAGGGGTTTTGGAACTTGTTGACGTTCTCAATAAAAGGAACGAGAATTAGCCCAACTGGTACAGAACCCATTGCTAACACTCCTAAAAGTTTGTTAGGAAGCGATCGCAAAATTTGGAAGACTGGATACAAGTACCACTCTGGTAAAATTTCCAATGGTGTGGCGAAAGGATTTGCTGGTTCACCGGTCATTGCGGGATCTAGCACAGCTAGAGCCACAATTGCAGCGAAGGAACCCATGATCACGATTGGAAAGACATAAAGTAAGTCATTAGGCCAAGCGGGTTCACCATAGTAATTGTGACCCATGCCTTTGGCGAGTTTGGCTCTTAACTGAGGATCGCTCAGGTCAGGTTTTTTTTGTGTTGCCATTTTGAAATGTGCTCTCCTGCTTAAGTTAAATTAAAGCATTTGTGAAGGCTATCAGCTACTAGGCAAACCTAGCAGGCAAAAAGCAGCGTTTTGTTTGTCTACGGTTATGCGCCTGGAAGGAATTTACAGCTTTAGGCTTCAGATGAAGTGTTTATCTTTGGAACTTATGTGCAATTAAATTTATTGTGTTTCATAAGTTTAAAACAAACAACTTCATCTGAAAACTGACAAATCTTGCCTTTGGCTAATAATTGAGATTACAAAGGCCCGGAAATGCCTTGCTTGCGGATCATCAAGAAGTGAAACAGCATGAAGACTGCAATCAACCAAGGCAGCACAAAAGTGTGTGCGCTGTAGTAACGAGTTAGTGTTGCTTGACCAACACTTGAACCGCCGCGCAGCAGGTCGGAGATCAGAACGCCAACTACAGGAATTGCTTCTGGTACGCCACTAACGATTTTTACAGCCCAGTAGCCAACTTGATCCCAAGGTAGGGAATAGCCGGTGACTCCAAAGGAAACTGTAATTACAGCTAGGATCACACCACTGACCCAAGTTAGTTCGCGGGGCTTTTTAAAACCACCTGTGAGATAAACCCGGAAGACGTGCAAAATCATCATTAACACCATCATGCTGGCAGACCAGCGATGGATGGAGCGAATTAGCCAACCGAAGTTTACTTCATTCATGATGTACTCCACTGAGGAGAACGCTTCAGTGACTGTTGGCCTGTAGTAGAACGTCATGGCAAATCCAGTGGCAAACTGGATGAGAAAGCAAACCAGGGTAATACCACCCAAGCAGTAGAAGATGTTGACGTGGGGAGGGACGTACTTACTAGTAACGTCTTCAGCGAGTGCCTGAATCTCCAGGCGTTCCTCAAACCAGTCGTAAACGTTGGCCATACAATCTCAAGTTCCTAAAAGTCGGTTGCGGTTGATAAATCCCGAAGCTCTAAATCGGCGACAAAAATTCTGATGGTTCCAAGCCTCGGCATCCTGCGGGTTCGCCCAAGGGGTTGCCGCAGGCTAGGGTAACAACAGAATTGTCTATGGACTTCTCATAAGCCGCCTCTTATGACTTCTCTCCCAATTAGCAATTTTGGGATTTTAGTAAAGACGAGTTTATTTCGTTTGCTTGTCAGCTTTCAGCGTGCTAAGAGTCTTCAGAAACTTTACACTCTGTAAAGAAGGAATATATTGCGATCTCTTTACGCCCCTGCACAGAAAATGGTGGACACAAAGTAGATTTTATCCTTTCGTGAGTGGATACAACGCATCAGTTGACTGAACAACTTGATGAGAGAAATGCACCACTTCTATAAAAAAAGTAACATAATCGAGAGATAGATTTCATCAACAACAGGACAACTGAGCATTTCTAGGCAATTTGGGTTGAGGTGGAATTGATAATGGGGTTCATGAACAAACAAGTCTTTCGGGTTGGATTTTCGTTGTTAATGGCGTTTTGGTTGGCGTTTGGTACGCTTACCCAGCCTGCGGTGGCTTTAACGGGAGAACAAAAGCTGGTTTCCGAAGTATGGCGAATTGTTAATCGCACTTATCTAGATGAGACTTTTAATCATCAGAACTGGGCGGCTGTGCGGCAAAAGGTTCTAGAGAAGCCGCTTACAGACGCAAATGCCAGTTATGCGGCCATTGGGAAGATGCTCAAGAGCCTTGATGACCCTTTTACCCGCTTTTTAGACCCGGAACAGTACCGCAGCTTAAAGGTCAATACCTCTGGGGAACTGACTGGGGTAGGATTGCAAATTGTCCTGAATCCTGAGACTGGGAAGTTGGAAGTAGTGGCTCCTATAGCAGGTTCACCAGCAGATAAAGCGGGGATTAGACCACGCGATCGCATTCTTAAAATTGAAGGCGTGCCCACAAAAAATCTTACCCTAGATGAAGCTGCAACTAAAATGCGCGGGCCAAGTGGCAGCCTTGTTACTCTCCTCATTGAGCGAGATGGAGAGCCAGAAACGGAAATTAGACTAACGCGCGATCGCATTGCTCTTAATCCTGTGGTTTCAGAATTGCGTGTTTCCACGGAAGGTACATCTATTGGCTACCTACGTCTCACTCAATTCAATGCCAACGCCTCAACGGAATTGGCACACGCTATTTCTAGTCTAGAAAAAAAAGGCGCTGCTGCCTACATTCTAGATTTACGAAATAATCCTGGGGGATTATTGCAATCAGGAATTGAAATTGCCCGTCAGTGGTTAGATTCTGGTACTATTGTTTACACTGTGAATAGACAAGGCATTCAGGGTAGTTTTGAAGCCTTTGGCCCAGCCTTGACGACCGATCCTCTGGTGATTTTGGTGAATCAAGGAACTGCCAGTGCTAGCGAAATTCTCGCTGGCGCACTCCAAGATAACGGTCGTGCCCAGTTGGTAGGCGAAACCACCTTTGGTAAGGGTCTAATTCAATCTTTATTTGAATTATCAGATGGTTCGGGGTTGGCAGTCACAATTGCTAAGTATGAAACTCCTCAACACCGGGATATTAACAAACTAGGTATTAAGCCAGATAAAGTAATTTCCCAAGATCCAATTAACCGCGAACAGATTGGTACTGAAGCGGATCTGCAATATCAAGCAGCAGTGGAAATTTTGAAGAAAGACTTGGTTGTGGCAGGAAAGGTGTAAAAGGTGAAGAGTTAAAAGAGGTTTCTTGATTAAGCTTACGGCTTACGCAAACAATAACCAAAACCAGGATTTACAGGTAAGGGCAATACCCTGCGTGAGTACCCCTACCTGGTTAAATTTTGTGTAAGTCCTAAAGCTAATTAGGGGCGGTACTACATGAATTGTCAAATTTGTGCCTTTGCCAAGTTCGGACTCGACGCTAATTTGACAACCATGTTTTTCCACAATAATTTGATGAGCGATGTCTAGACGACAAGCCGCTCCGTGTCTACGCTAATCCCAACCCTGTATTTTTACTGCTAGCTTTTGTCGTCAATAAATGATCAGGCTAGCAAATCCCTAAGCAATATCTGGTTAATTAATAGCCTTTTTAAAGAGGGTTAGTGAGAATCTAAAAGTGCTTAAAGTTTAGAGAAAAACACTTGTCCAACAACCTCTTTTGACTACTGAATTCAGAATAGCTGAATTTTTCTTCAATTGACAGCCCCTAACTGAGTAAGTGCGTCTTCTGTGACACGGCAAATTCGCCAATCATCTAATATAGATGCTCCTATACTACGGTAGAATGCTTTAGCTGGTTCATTCCAATCCAACACACTCCACTCTAACCGTCCACAGTCACGTTCTATAGCTATCTGGGCTACTTTAGAAATAAGAGCTTTACCAATACCTTGCCTACGATATTCTGGTAAAACAAATAAGTCTTCCAGATAAATTCCGGGCTTGGTCAAAAATGTTGAATAATTATGAAAAAATAGGGCAAAAGCAACAGCTTGACCAGCAGTTTCTGCTAAAATCGCTTCTATATATCTGTGCGAACCAAATAAATGCTCCTTAAGTGCCAGAGCATCGCCAGTGACAGCATGAGATAATTTTTCATACTCAGCAAGTCCCTGAATTAATTGAAAAAGTACGCTGTAATCAGTTGGTTCAGCAAAACGCAAAATCAAATTGCTACACGAAGTCATTAGTCTATAGTCTATAGTTCATAGTCCATAGTCTATAGGCAACTGTGCAATTTTTTTTAAAATGACTAAACAAAAGCCGAAAAAGTCACAGAAAGCCCGTTTTTGGAGAGTTACGGTAGTCGAAGCTCAAGAAATATAAATATATCAGCCCCTAAATTTATTATTGGAGCTAATTAAGTCAAACCATGCGGGTAATTCGAAATTCAAAATTCAAAATTAAATATCTATTTTTGAATTTTGAATGGGAACAAAGTGACAAACGGGGATTGCGTCTCTATCTTCGTGAATGTAACTAAATTAACCAACCTTTTAAGCGTTTAGCTATGTGGGGACGGCGTAATTTCCGCATCGCTTTGCTTTGAATTTGGCGCACTCGCTCACGGGAAAGATTGAACATATTGCCAACTTCTTCTAAGGTACAGGGTTCGCTGGTTGTCAAACCATAACGCAGAGAAATCACATCTTTTTCTCGTGGAGTTAACACATCACCCAACACTTCCCAAATCTCCTGACGCATCATGTTTTCATTCATTTTTGCTTCTGGAGACAGGTTATCTTCATCTTCTAGCAAATCCATCAATTCCGTGTCTTCTTCTTTACCTACACGGTGGTTGAGAGAAAGTGCTTGACGGCGTAGCTGTTGTAGTTGGCGTAGTTGTTGCACACTAATTTCCAAAGCTTCTGCCATTTCACCTTCGGTAGGATTTCGACAGAGTTTTTGCTTTAGTTCCCGTTGAGCTTTTTTCAGTTTGTTAAGCTTTTCAACAATATGAATAGGTAGCCGGATTGTCCGCGCATCGTTAGCTATAGCTCTGGTAATCGCTTGTCTAATCCACCAATAGGCATAAGTAGAAAACTTATATCCTTTATCTGGATCAAACTTTTCTGTAGCGCGATTTAAACCCATTGCTCCTTCCTGAATTAAATCCAGAAAAGGCACTCCCCGATTTAGATATCGTTTGGCAATAGAAACTACTAACCTCAAGTTGGAGCGAATCATTTTGCGTTTCGCTACTCTACCTTGATACAAGCGACTTTCTAGTTGCTTTTCGGTCATTTCTAGCTCGGAAGCTACTTCTAGTTTGGTAGGTTCCTGTCCTAGTTTTAAGTTTAAAGCAGCTTGTAATTCCCTAATTTCCTCTAGAAATCTAACTCGTCGCGCTAACTCTACTTCTTCATCAGCTTTTAAAAGCGGATAACGCGCCATCTCTTTAAAAAACGCGCCGACGGCATCATCATGCTCGGTTTTATTGTATCCCGAAGGGCGGGCCGCCGCCATGTCATCTCCATCGCGTTCATCTGATTCCAGATTTTCTACTACAATCGGAGGCTCTTCATCTGCCACTGCATCTAAACTATCGAGTGATGGTTCTTCAATATCAGCAGCATTCTCCAGTATTTCCATTTTTCCCAATTCAACAATGTTCATAGTTTCCTTTAGGGATTGTTGTTTTGTTTGGTACATAATTTAGTTACAGCTACTCGTTTGAGGCTTGGTAGTTTTCCCTAATGGACGAATGCACCCCTTTATATGTCGGAATAGAAGCTTCTACTAATTTCTATTCAAGAATAAAAATCTATATCTACCTACAACCTACGGGTTACAGTTAGATACAACCTACAAAGTAACTGACCTAAGCACCCAACAAAACTTTCTTCTCAGGCTTCTAACAGATTATATTCTTCATTTTTTTCTTAATTACCAAATATGTCAAACCCCCTCAAACTTTCTCAACCTGAACAAACATAAAAATCTCAGCTAACCATCCAAATTTCTTAAACTTTCATATATTTTTCTAAATATATATTTTTCTGTTTAGGTATTTGGAAGTCACTGGATAAATTTAAAACCTGGTGATGGGGTTATGCTTTCCCAATTTCAAGTTACCCAAATGATACAAATTACAATTATGGCAGCTTAATTTTGGGATGTTCTTATTTGTATAAAAGCATCTCATATACAGAAAGGGTTGAATATCTATCGATAGGCGGAAAAAGGCTACTCCCTATTTAGTAGATAGAGCAACTGTTGCAGCAAGTGCCGACATGCTTTTATTTATATAGTGGGTACCAAATATTTATTGCATGTATAGTTGATACGAATTTGTCTAGTAGATTACATAAGAGGAAACTTATCAAGTATTATGAAGGATAACAGTATTGAAAAATACTATTTAAATTTAAGAAAGCAAAAAATTAGAGTTTAGTTAGCTAGGTTAATTTTGACCAGCTATGTGAGGAAAATATTTAACTATAAAGTCAGTAGCTATGTATATTAATGACATAAAATTATCTCCTTTAGTAGTGGCTGAACCTAGCGAATCGTACCAATCAGGTACAACTCTTAATAGATGGGTTGAAGTACTGGTAGACTGTCCAGGAAGTACAGGATTATTTACTTATCGATTGCCAGCCCAGTTAGAAATAAAACCAGGGGATATTTTGAGCGTGCCATTTGGGGCACAACAATTAGGAGCGATCGCAATTCGGTTACTGGCACAACCAAATATCGATTTAGCACCAGAAAAAATCCGGGAAGTAGAAGATATAGTCAGCGTTGGATTTTTCCCAAGTGCTTATTGGGAATTACTCAATCGAGTTGCCGCATATTACTATACGCCCCTGATTCAAGTAATCCGGGTTGCTCTACCACCAGGGTTGCTGGGGCGATCGCAGCGCCGTATCCGCCTTGTTAGAGGAGGGGGAGCAGGGGGCAGGGGGCAAGGGGCAGGGGGAAGTAGTTATTTGCTAGCATCTTCCGATCCTTTAGCTTTTTTGACTCCTACTGCGCGGCAAGTTTGGGAACTTTTGCAAGGGCAGCCTGCGGGGGATTATAGTTTCGCCTACCTTCAACAAAAAGTCAAATCTGCCTATCGGGGAATTCGGGAGTTGCTGCGATTCGGTTTAGTAGAAAGCTATTTAGAACCGCCACGGCTGACTCGACCAAAGCTACAAAAAGCGGTCATACTCACAGGTACAATTGATAGCGACTTAACTACCCGCCAGCGAGAGATTTTGGAAGTGCTGCGGCGGCATAATGGGGAGTTGTGGCAAAATGAATTACTGCTAATTTGCAATGCTAGTTCTTCTATCCTCAAAACGTTGACACAAAAGGGTTACATCGTTATTGAAGAACGGGAAGTATTGCGAACTGAACAGGGCCCAGTATTAGCAGGTGATGGGGCTAAATCTTTAACTGCTGCCCAAGCTAGCGCTTTGCAAACAATCCAGACACTCGATGGATTTGCTGAAGTTTTATTGCATGGGGTGACGGGTTCGGGAAAAACCGAAGTATATTTGCAAGCGATCGCACCTCTCATCAAGCAAGGCAAATCTGCCCTTGTCTTAGTACCAGAAATTGGACTTACACCCCAGCTAACCGATCGTTTTCGTGCCCGTTTTGGCAATAAAGTCAGCGTTTATCACAGCGCTCTCTCCGACGGTGAACGTTACGACACTTGGCGGCAAATGCTCACCGGAGAACCCCAAGTTGTCATTGGTACGCGCAGCGCAGTTTTCGCGCCTTTGCCCAACTTGGGTTTAATTATTTTAGATGAAGAACACGACAGCAGCTTTAAGCAAGACTCACCCATACCTACTTACCATGCCCGTACTGTAGCCAAATGGCGAGCCGAATTAGAAAATTGCCCTTTATTGTTAGGTTCTGCTACACCTTCGTTGGAAACTTGGGTAAGCGTGGGGGGGAAGCATGGGAGCAGAGGAGCAGGGGAGCAGGGGAGCAGGGGAGCAGGGGGAGAATTCGTAACTCCTCACTCCTCACTCAGCACTCAGCACGGGCTAAACGCCCCGCTACCGCTAACATCACTCAGCACTCATTATTTAAGTTTGCCCGAACGCATCAATTCTCGCCCTTTGCCGCCTGTGGAAATAGTCGATATGCGGCAAGAGTTGCAGCAGGGAAATCGTTCTATATTTAGTAGATCGCTGCAAGAAGCTTTGCAACAGTTGCAAGAGAAAAAACAACAGGGAATTTTATTTATCCATCGTCGGGGACACAGTACTTTTGTCTCATGCCGCAGTTGTGGATATGTGTTGGAATGTCCGCATTGTGATGTGTCACTGGCGTACCACCACACCGAAGAAAAAGCGCCGGAATTATTGCGCTGTCATTATTGTAATTATGCGCGATCGCATCCCAAATACTGCCCCGATTGTAGTTCCCCTTACCTGAAATTTTTCGGTAGCGGTACTCAGCGAGTAACGCAGGAATTAGCGCGACAGTTCCCAGAGTTACGCTTGATTCGTTTTGATAGCGATACCACCCGTAACAAAGGCTCACACCGGACTTTACTCACCCAATTTGCCAACGGCGAAGCGGATTTATTAGTTGGTACGCAAATGCTTACCAAAGGTTTGGATTTACCACAGGTGACACTTGTGGGCGTTGTCGCCGCCGATGGATTGCTAAATTTATCAGATTATCGTGCCAGTGAACGGGCATTTCAAACCTTAACTCAAGTCGCTGGACGTGCTGGTAGAGGAGACGATCCGGGCAGGGTGATTGTACAAACTTACACCACAGAGCATCAGGTAATTGCAGCAGTGCGATCGCACGATTATCACTCTTTCTCCCAAGCTGAACTAGAACAACGCCAAGCCCTCAATTATCCCCCTTATGGGCGGTTAATTTTGTTGCGCTTAAGTAGTCTCGATCCTATTCAAGTGCAAAATACCGCGCAAATTATTGCTACAGCCTTGAGTACAGAAGAAGAATTCGA
Source organism: Nostoc sp. ATCC 53789 (assembly GCF_009873495.1). Lineage (GTDB taxonomy): Bacteria > Cyanobacteriota > Cyanobacteriia > Cyanobacteriales > Nostocaceae > Nostoc > Nostoc muscorum_A. Next base: position 966,770 of record NZ_CP046703.1, read on the forward strand.
GATATTAGGCCCAGCACCAGCGAGTATTTTACGAGTAGCTAATCGTTATCGCTGGCAGATATTGATTAAATTTGCTCCCGATGCATTACCACAATTGCCAGATTGGGAAGAAGTGCGATCGCTTTGTCCTTCGTCTGTTAGTTTGACAATTGATGTAGACCCATTAAATATTATGTGATTTTCTTGGGCTAAAAGATTGAGAAATCTGGTTTATCTAAAATAGTCCATTGATAGGTTTGTAGTAAGCACTTCAGTGCTTGAATATTTGAGGACTAAAGTCCTTACTACAAACGTATTTAAGATTGAATTTTAATCTAATTAATCAACAATTCTGGTGCTACCAATCCTTTTTGGATCGCTAAGACTGCGGCTTGAGTGCGATCGCGTACTTCTAGTTTCTGCAAAATTGCATGAACATGAACCCGCACTGTACCAGGGGCAATGTAGAGAATCTCAGCAATTTCTTGATTGCTTTTGCCAGCTGCTACCAGTGCCAAAATTTCTTGCTCGCGCTTCGTTAGGGGATTTTCTAGGTTTCCCTCAGTTTTTGCAGGTAGCGCCACAGTAGAATTGCCCTCAAAAGCTGCTCTGATCTCTGTTGTTGCCGTTTGATCCCACCATGAAGCGCCAGCTGCAACCGATCGCACTGCCAAGATCAGAGATTCAGCAGGAATACCTTTCAGGCAGTAACCTTGGGCCCCAGCTGCAATTAACCGTGAAATCAGAGGTTTCTCAGAACGAGATGTTAAAACGAGAATTGGTAAATTTGGGTGCTTCTGCTTGATTTGGCGACAAGCTTCAATCCCACCAATGCCGGGTAAACCTATATCTAGCAAAACCAAATCCAGGGGATAGCGATTTGCCAATTCTACAGCTTGTTCCCCATCTTCTGCTTCTGCGACAATCTCCAAAGTAGTTTCTTGCTGCAACCGCATCCGCAGACCTAGCCGAAACAATTCATCGTCTTCAACTAGTAAGATTTTTGTCATTTGTCATTTGTCATTTGTCATTGGTCATTGGTCATTGGTCAATAAATAGTTCTTCTTCCCCTGCCTCCCCTGCCTCCCCTGCCTCCCCTGCTCCCTGCCCCCCTGCTTCCCTACTCACCTACTCCCGGTAGTGGACAAGCTGGGAGTCGAAAACCAAACATTGCTCCCCGTGGTGAGCGATTCTCTGCCCAAATTGTACCCCCATGAGCAGCAATAATTTGCCTGGTTAAATAAAGCCCTAGTCCCGATCCTGAGACGTGGCGATCGCTATGTCCTTGATAAAATCTCTCAAATAAGTGGGGTAACTCTTCTTCGGTAAAGCCGGAACCAGTATCGAGTATTTTTACCACTTGATCGCTAGAATAACCTTCAAGTACCACTTCCACTTTACCGCCACGGGGGGTATGGTTAATACCATTACTCAGGAGATTGGTGAAGACTCGCCCCAGTTGCAAAGGATCGCCATTTACCCAGAGAAAGCTCCGAAAATCTGATTCGCCATAGTGTAGAGAAATATAAACCTGACGTGTTCTCGCTAGTTCAGCCAGGGTAGCGATTACCTCCTCCGCCACAGTTGCCAAGTTAACAGGTGATATCTGTAATTTCAGCCCTTCAGCATCATTACGGTATACATCTAAAAGAGTTTGGACTAATTGCAGTGTACTCCGGTGACTACGAGCCATAGTTTGGAGAACTTTTGCTTGCATTGGTGTGATTTCACCAAATTGCTCATTTTGAAAATATTTCAGCGTTTCAATTGCTCCTAATAGGGGTGTTTTCAAATCATGCGTTAGGGTGGAAACAAAATCTTCACGCATGATAGCTAGTTGTTCTTGGGAGCGTAATTGTGCTTGTGTATAAGCGATCGCTTCTTCATTGCGGTGGTTGCGGTCACTTAACCAACCCGTTACCATCAACGCCAATACTGCAATCAGCCGATTTGCCAAAGTTGAGGCATTAATCATTTCTCCTCCGGGGACAAACAAATTCAATAATGTTAATCCTGTAGCAGCCAGAGTGATCCCCAATACTGCTTTCCGATTCAGTCGAGAATCTGCTAACAAAATTGTCCCTGTGTAGAGGTAGCCGAATACGTACTCAGGTGGTGTCAAATATTCTAAGCCTATGACGATCGCAAAGGCGATCGCTATTAGCCCATAAGTCTCTCCACGCTCATTTATAGCTTCTTTCATAGCCACTAATCGACTTAATATCGTCATTTCTGATTTACTAAAAAATCTTTATCCCACAATCTTTACAACTATTTAATTCAGCGATTATGATTTATCTGCAATCTATATCTGCAAATATTCACTTGAGTATTAACCCGAAAATTACGATTGTCCAGATGCAAAAAAGGGGACTGGGGACTGAGGATTGGGGACTGGGTAGTTGTCCACAAGGGCCAGGGTATCTAAAACAACCTTCCCATACCGTCATTTATTTAATAAAATCCTTTTAAATATTTATATTCTTTGAACGTAGCAAACTTCGAGAATGTATTGTATAAACAAATAATACTAACTAGCGAATTAGATGAATTAAAAGTAAAGATTAAATATTTTTAACAATAAGTTAAATAAGTATCTGGATAGCAATAACTGAAAATAGTAAATCCAGATTACAAAATGGCGGTGATATGAGATATCACTAAATTCCTCCAAATCAAATACTTCAACAGTTAATCTGTTATTTCTAATAATTGGTTTGCTAGCACTTAAATTTTACCCTGCGCGAAATATATGGGACAAGGTTTTTTGCAAATTGGCTTAACGCTGTGTATTGTCATAGCAATTACTCCGCTACTCGGTAGATACATAGCCCGTGTCTTCTTGGGAGAAAGAACACTACTGGATTTTTTAATGAACCCCATAGAACGAAGTATGTTCGTACTAGCGGGTGTTCGCAGAAAAGATGATATGACGGGTTCGCAGTATATCCGGGCTGTACTGTACAGCAACCTGATTATGGGTATTTCAGTGTATTTACTGTTATATTTTCAGAGGCTATTGCCCTGGAATCCTAATGGTTTTGGTGCTACCAGTTGGGATGTATTACTGCATACAACCATTTCCTTTGTAACGAATACTGACCAGCAGCACTATGCTGGTGAGACAACCTTAAGCTATTTTAGCCAGGTAGCGGCTTTAGGCTTTTTGATGTTCACCTCCGCAGCCACCGGTTTATCTGTGGGAATTGCCTTTATTCGCGGGCTGACGGGTAGAAGGCTGGGAAACTTTTATGTCGATATCGTCCGTGCAATTACGCGCATATTGCTACCGATTTCGATTATTGGAGCGATCGCTTTGCTTCTAACAGGTGTACCACAAACATTAGCGAAGACTATGGATGTGAGAACCTTAGAAGGCGGAACACAATATCTTGCCAGAGGCCCAGTGGCATCCTTTGAAATGATTAAACTTTTGGGCGAGAACGGCGGAGGCTTTTTTGGCGTAAACTCAGCACATCCTTTTGAAAATCCCAATGGCGCTTCTAACTTAATAGAAATGATCGCCATGATTTCTATCCCAGCAGCGTTGATTTACACCTACGGTATATTCGCCAACAACATCAAACAAGCTTGGCTGCTTTTTTGGATGGTGTTTGTGATTTTTGTCGTTCTGGTGGGAGTGACAGCCGTGGGAGAATTGCAAGGTAATCCCCTAGTTAATAACGCCTTTGGATTAGAACAACCCAATTTAGAGGGGAAAGAAGTTCGATTTGGCTGGTTACAAACGGCATTTTGGGCAGTTATGACTACCGCTACTATGTCTGGCGCTGTGAATGGGATGCACGATTCTTTGATGCCCCAAGGAATATTTTCGACTCTCTTCAATTTGTTTATCCAGGTTATTTGGGGTGGACAGGGAACTGGAACAGCTTACTTATTTATTTACTTAATTCTTACAGTGTTCCTAACTGGACTAATGGCAGGACGCACCCCAGAGTTTTTAGGACGCAAAATTGAAAAACGCGAAATTGTCCTCGCCAGCGTCGTGTTGTTGATTCACCCAATTCTAGTTTTGATTCCCAGTGCGATCGCCCTGGCTTATCCCATCTCTCTCTCTGGAATTAGTAACTCTGGCCATCACGGTATTTCTCAAGTAGTTTATGAATACGCCTCAGCCGCCGCAAATAATGGCTCCGGCTTGGAAGGGTTGAAGGACAACACCCTGTGGTGGAACTTGAGTACTTTAGTTAGCTTAATAGGAGGACGCTACATTCCGATAATTGCCATCCTGCTGTTAGCTGACGGTATGTCTCGCAAACAACAAGTACAAGAAACCCTTGGTACCCTAAGAACTGATTCTCTAGTATTTACTGGTATCACTGCTGGAGTGACATTGATTTTGGGAGTATTGACTTTCTTTCCCGTTTTAGCTTTAGGCCCCATAGCTGAGGGTTTGAAACTAGCATCTGGCAATTAGAAAATTTATGAGTTATAAGTCTGGAATTAAGAGAATACCAAAAAATAAATAAATTATCCTGTTTTGTAGGGGAGCCAGTGCTTTGTGCTGAATCCATCGCTGTAGGAGGATTTCCTACCGTAGGCGACTGGTATTAGCGAGTCTTGTCTGCGACACGTTGTTCGCGTTCGATCGTCCGTCCTTCTGGTGACAATCGAACGCGAATAGAGGTAGGTAGGAACGAGCATCGCTTTGGCATTGTGTTCGCGATCGCATAGCGTGCCCTAAAGGTTAGATCTATTTTTTATTGGAAACTCCTAACTTCTAACTCCTAACTCCTAATTTTTAACTTTTAACTCCTAACTTTATTCATGAATCAAGTGGCAACTAACTTCAGAGCTAGACGGCCAAATCCTCGTTCTGGCGATCGCCGTCAAGGACGTAAAAAAGCAAGGACAAGTAAAAAGTGGCTGTACTTAAGGGCAATTAGAGATGCTTTTGTCAAGCTTAACCCTAAGTATGTAATCAAAAATCCAGTAATATTTGTGGTTTGGGTGGGGACAATCATCATTCTATTGCTCACGATTGATCCCAATTTATTTGGCCCAGCCCTACAAAAGAACCCGCAACTTTTCAATGGCTTACTGTCGGGGATTTTATTCTTTACAGTTTGGTTTGCCAATTTTGCCGAAGCAGTGGCAGAAGGACAGGGTAAAGCTCAAGCTGATGCCTTGAGATTAACGAAATCAGAGGCGATCGCTAAAAAACTCGCTCCCGACGGCACAATTAGTGAAGTTTCATCCACTAGCCTGAGACAGGGCGATAACATCTACGTTATTGCTGGCGATATCATTCCCGGCGATGGCGAGGTAATTATGGGCGTTGCCTCAGTAGATGAATCGGTAATTACTGGAGAATCTGCACCAGTATTAAAAGAATCAGGCTCAGATGTTTCCAGTTCTGTCACTGGTGGGACGCGGATTATCTCAGATGAATTAATTATCCGGATCACTACTGACCCAGGCAAAGGCTTTATTGACCGGATGATTGCCTTAGTAGAAGGGGCAGAACGCAGCAAAACACCCAATGAAATTGCCCTGACTGTATTGTTGGCAGTTCTCAGCTTAGTGTTTTTGTTAGTCGTCGTAACTCTGCCCGCACTTGCTTACTATGTCAACAGTCCAGTCAGCGTACCAACTTTAATTGCCCTATTAGTGGCATTAATCCCTACAACCATTGGCGGCTTACTCAGTACCATCGGCATTGCTGGTATGGATCGAGTTGCCCAATTTAACGTCATTGCCACTTCCGGAAAAGCAGTCGAAGCCTGTGGTGATGTAAACACTTTAGTTCTTGATAAGACAGGTACAATTACCCTCGGCAACCGTTTGGCGGAAGAGTTTATCCCTATAAACGGTCATTCAATATCAGAAATTGCTAATGTTGCGTGGGCGGCTAGTATCTTTGACAATACACCAGAAGGTAAATCTATTATTCGACTGGCAGAAAAACTAGTAGCACGGTTTGATTTTGATTCCAACCAGGCAGAAGGAGTTGATTTTTCCGCCAAAACACGGATGAGTGGGACTAACTTACCTGGTGGGTATGAGGCAAGGAAGGGAGCTGTAGAAGCCATTAAAGGATTTGTCCGTTCTCGCAACGGACGCAATACGCCAGAATTGGATGCTGCCTACGAACGAGTTTCTCGCTTGGGAGGTACACCTCTAGCAGTTAGTTTAGATAACGAAATCTATGGGGTTATTTATCTCAAAGATATAGTTAAACCTGGTATCCGCGATCGCTTTGACCAACTGCGACGGATGGGAGTGCGTACCATTATGCTAACTGGAGACAACCAAATCACAGCTTCTGTTATTGCTAAAGAAGCTGGAGTGGATGACTTCATCGCTGAAGCCACACCAGAAGACAAAATCAGTGTCATTAAAAAGGAACAAGCAGCAGGTAAACTAGTTGCCATGACGGGAGATGGGACTAACGATGCTCCCGCATTAGCCCAAGCTAACGTTGGCGTTGCCATGAATACAGGGACACAAGCTGCAAAAGAAGCCGCCAACATGGTGGATTTGGACTCCGATCCGACAAAGCTGATCGATATCATTAGCATTGGTAAACAATTGTTGATTACTCGCGGAGCTTTGATGACATTTTCTATCGCTAATGATATTGCTAAATACTTTGCAATTATCCCAGTGATATTTGTCGCTGCTAATCTACAAAGCCTGAATATTATGAATTTAACTAGCCCTAAGTCTGCTGTACTATCAGCGCTGATTTATAATGCTTTGATTATTCCTGCTTTGATTCCCTTGGCATTGAAGGGTGTGCGGTTTAGACCACTGACAGCTAATCAGCTACTCCAACGCAATATCTTAATTTATGGCTTAGGTGGGGTGATTGCGCCATTTATCGCCATTAAGTTGATAGACATACTGATTACACTTGTAGGTTTGGCTTAAGGATAGAAAAAGTAGAGACGCTGCGAAACGAGCGCATCTTGACCAAAGTAAAATAATAAACATTTTTACTTTTACCGTTGAGAGAGAGAACCAAAAGAATATGAATAAACAGGTCGATGTTTGGGAAAAGTTTTTGTCGATAAATCTGATACAGGCGATGTTCTTTGTTTGGTTGCAATTGCTTAAACAACACTCACACTCGCTATTTTTATCCTGCTGTGCTTGAATGTGGTAATTGCCCTAGATATTTATGCTGTTAGCAGCAGCATCTTTAAACATCGTTCTAATTGGGTAAAAGAATTAAAATTAAAAATTAATTTTAGTAATAATTGGAAAAGTTTTTATGGCTATTATTCGAGAAACTATCAGAGCAATTTTTATAACTCTAATGCTTTGGTTGTTGACTGCAATCATCTATCCTCTGATCATTCTTGTAGTGGGTCAAGTTTTTTTGCCCTATCAAGCGAATGGCAGCATTATGCTGAATCTAAATAATGAACCAATTGGTTCAGCTTTGATTGGTCAACTATTCACATCCGAGCGATATTTCCATCCTCGTCCTAGTACTGTTAGATATAGCCAAGGAAAAAAAGCCAAGCCAACTGGCATATCTGGAGCCAGTAATCTCGCTGCTAGTAATCCAGAGCTACTAAAGCGGATTCTAGAAGAGGCAAATCAATTGCGAGACGAAAATCTTCAACCGATCGCTGATATGATTTATACCTCTGGTTCTGGTTTAGATCCGCATATTTCCTTCAAAGCAGCACGGCAGCAATTGACGCGGGTTGCTGGTGCGCGGGGAGTCAAAGAAGATGAGATCCTACGTTTAATTAACAAGTATACCGATGACAGATTTTTATGGATTTTTGGTGAGCCGGGAGTCAATGTTCTCCGATTGAATTATGCTCTTGACTTGCAAGATATTAATCGTCAGCAAAATCAATAAATGGGCATTGGGAATTGGGCAAAACAGTTCCGAGTAGTTGTGAGCAAAGAAGTCAGATTTACTATTCACGCGCTCAACCCTAGCTATCCGTTAACAGCACTTCTAAGGGGGATAGATAAAGCGCCGTTTTCCGATGAAATAGGATTGCGATAGAAACAAAGAATGAAATGTCAGATAATAATACTGGTTCGAATGGCACTGCACCTTTAAATTCTGGAAGTTACTCACTTTATCCGGCACGACGGCGGGGTAAGCATAAAATATTTATTGGTATGGCTCCTGGAGTAGGGAAAACCTACCGGATGCTAGAAGAGGGACACGCACTTAAACAAGAAGGCATTGATGTCATCGTTGGGCTTTTGGAAACTCACGGACGCAAGGATACAACCGAAAAGGCAGAAGGACTGGAGATTTTACCCCGTAAGCAATATCCTCGCGGTGAGTTGACACTAACGGATATGGATACAGATGCTATTTTAAAGCGATCGCCCCAATTAGCCTTAATCGATGAACTTGCCCATACCAACGTCCCTGGTTCCCCACGCGAAAAACGCTACGAAGATGTAGAAGTAGTTTTGGCAGCAGGTATTGATGTCTACTCCACAATGAATGTGCAACATTTGGAAAGTCTTAATGACTTAGTAGCTAGAATTACTGGGGTTGTAGTCCGTGAGCGAGTTCCTGACAGAATTCTGGATGAAGCAGATGAAATAGTAGTAGTGGATGTCACACCAGAAACATTGCAAGAACGGTTATTAGAAGGCAAGATTTACGCACCCCAAAAAATCCAGCAATCCCTCGATAATTTTTTCCAACGCCGTAACCTGATTGCTTTGCGGGAGTTAGCTTTGCGCGAAGTCGCAGACAACGTAGAAGAAAATGCGATCGCGACTATCCCCAATGGACAATCCTGTAATATTCATGAGCGCGTTTTGGTGTGTGTATCCACCTATCCCAACTCAGTACAGTTGTTACGCCGGGGTGCGAGGTTAGCTAGCTACATGAATGCCCCACTTTATACTTTGTTTGTTGCCGATCCAGAACGGTTCCTCACCAAGGAGGAAAGCCTACACATTCACACTTGTGAGAAACTCTGTAACGAATTTGAAGGTACTTTTCTTCGTGTTACTAACAGTAACATAGCTAATGCGATCGCAGAAGTCGCCGAGAAATATCGGATTACCCAAATTGTAATTGGAGAGAGTCAGCGATCGCGCTGGCAAATGCTCCTCAAAGGATCTTTGACGCAAAAATTGGTGCGCTTGCTCAAAAATATCGATTTGCATATCATTGCCAGCGAAAAAATGGTTTCATCCAAATAGGAGATCAAATTTCCCCAAAAACTTCAGAAGTAAAGCTTCCATGCAGCCCATAAGGGATATGATGCTTGAGATGTAGCCGTGCAATTGTTCCTTTAGAGAAATCACTAGCATCCAAAATTACCAAATCTGAGCGGTGATGGGCAGCATCATAAACTAAAGCTAATACCCAACCATCATCTTCCTTTTCAGAATCTGGGCGCGGGACAAAAATCGGTTCACCTACAAAACCACGGGGTGCAGCACTCCAAAACTGTCTTTTTCCAGACTGTAAATCAATTTTCAGCAATGCTTGCAAGGGAGCATTACCACTCTCTGCATGAGCCGCACCTATATATAGATATCGATAAGGGTGTCCCACATTCGCCGGATGGATGCTGGGAAATTCACAACAGCGACTATCAATCAATTCTCGCTGCACTGTCCCATTCTTGAGATTTAGATAAAATCGCCAAAGTTGCCCAGGTGAAGAAGCTTCGAAATTAACTTGTCGAAAATCGCTTTTAGGCTCCACTTCTGGTAAATCTTGGTAGCAAATAGAATCAATCAGAACTTCCTCTCCTACCTCAAAAGCATTAACGTGGTGGAAAACGAAACCCGACTGAGTTTCCAGAAATTTTATCTCTTCTTGCCCTTCTTTGGGAAAACGGGGAATAATTATAATTTTAGTTGGCTGATTTGCTTGAAATTTGATACATTCTCCTGCCGCACGTATTCCCAAGGCAAAAGGTATGGGATTAAATGTGACAGGATTTTGAAAGAAGATGCAGTAGTTGGGAGTAATAACAAAATCGTGAATGAAACAGAAACCGGGAACCTTATGAGCTTGCTGTCTAACAATTTCACCCACTAAGTTTAGCTCGAAAATAGTAATGGTGGTAGATAATCCTGGCTTAATCGAAAAATTTACTAGGCGAGGTTCGCCCCCATCTTGTTCACAATTATTTTCCAAGCGGGGATGAGCAGCGAAAGCTTCACCTGCTGACAAAGCACCATTAAAATATTCATTTCCCAAAGTTTCAAGAGTCTTGGGATCGAGGCGATATGCTTCAGAAGCTTCCCATAGTGCTAGCAGTTTACCACCCCAATAGATAACATTTGTATTAGCAATATTTTTGAGTTTGAAATCAAAGATATTAGCTCGCCAACCACCGGGTTTTTGAGTACCAAAAGTACCGCGATAAAGAATTTTTCCCGCCTTTTGCTCTGCCAAATACCCAGTTGTCTGGACAAAGCGGTTGCGAAAATGGGCACGACCGTTGGTAAAGGTAATTTTGCTAATCATCCCATCTCCATCAAACGGGTGATGAAGAAATTTTCCATTCACATCCAACAAACCGGGGCCATTTCTAAACAGCGTGCCTTCTAATTCTCTGGGAATTTCCCCTTCTATATCATCAATCCAATAATCAAATTCTTGGGTGAGAGATTGATACCCACCTTGCCAATCTGCACGAGTATAAGATTTTTCTGTAACCGGGCTTTCTTGACTTTTCAAATGCATAAGCTTTGTTTTTTATTGTTATCTCGTACAAAAATATGTAGCAGCTAAAAATAATTCCGTTGCAGCAAGGTTGCAACAGGGAGGCAGCGCACTGACTCGACTTTGGATTTATTACACTATTCCACTATTTCCGACTCTGGTTCTGTCAGTACCAACTCAGACATCAAATCAGGTAAGAAAGCTTGTTCCCCATCTTTGGATGTCTCAGCTTGCTCTTCAGCAGCAGGTAGCCAGTTGATAAATGGTAGGGGTAACAGCGTACTAAGGTTAGTAATTATCACCAATAGCCAAAGTGACTCAAAGTTAGTTGCAGTGATCCCTAACCAATAGGTGATTAATGCCCCCAATGCTTGGGAAACCGTTCCTGCTGAATTAAATACCGACATCAACAAGGCAAATAAAGTTGCTTCCACTCCAGAGGGACAAAGCCTTGCTGCTAGAACCATGACTTGCATAAAGGCAATTTTCCCCATCACAGTGAGAATAAGACTATCGCCCAAACTAAACCAGTGGTCATCTATACCCAACAGTCGGTTTGTGTGAGTCACTAACAACAGCATCGTCATTCCTAACATTGAAGAAAGGACGGTACTCCAAGCAAAAATCACGCGAAAAGGAATGCTTTTGAGGAAACGTTGAAAAATCCAAACACCTGCTAAAGAAGCGAAACTTGTCACCAAGTTTACCCGTCCCAAAAATTCTGGTTCAAAGTGTAATTCGTTGGTAGAGAAGTAGAAAAAGGCTGATTCAGCATTTGGGGTAGCTTGCCAGATGAAGACAAAAGCCGTTGGTAGCCAAATTGTTTTTTGGGTAATGGCTTGGCGTAGTTGCTTCAGTTGATGTTTGATTGGTAAAGGGTTAGTTTGATTACTCTCATTAGTACCTTTGCTAACGGGAGATTCAGCAATTAACCAAGCTACCCCTGAGACAATGAGAGGAAATAAGGCAGTAATTCCAAAGACAGTACGGGTAGTAAAGTATTGAAGCAGCAGACCGCTAAAGTATGCTGTAATTAAACCTCCGATCGCAGAAGCACCCCAGCATACAGATTGTAGTGAACCGGCTTTTGCTTGGGATTCCCCTCTGGCACGTTCCACAACTAGCGAGTCAACTATCACGTCACTCATGGCGACGGAGAGAGAACCAAGAGCGATCGCTAATGTAGCTGCCCAACTAGTATGAACTATTGTGGCCAAACTCATCCAGGAAGCGGTTCCCAGTACCCCGGATAAAATCAAGTAAGGACGACGACGATAGCCAAATATGGGCAAGCCATCAGAGATAAAACCAAATACCGGCTTGATCATCCAAGGTAGGAAGACAATTCCCAATAGCGCCGACACCTGGACTGGACTCAGCAACAGTTCATCTTTGAGGAAAAAGCTCACGGCTAAACGCGATAGCCCTAAAATTCCTTGGACAAAGTAAACGGTGAGAATTGCAATTAACTCCGCATTGGGTTCATTACCCAAGAAGATTTTTTGTGTGAATGAGTCTTTGACCTTGGACAAGCCAGATGATTGAAGCACCATTCGATAAATATTTTTTAAGTTTTATCTACTTTTCTATCATATCGATTCTTAAAACCTAGGCTTTAGGATCAGTTCTATGCCAAGTTAAGCTTTTAGGCTGGGTAATGCCAATATCTCTAAGCAGAAGGCAATCTAGGCGTTATCTTAAGTGTTGTAGAGTGGTTGTCCATAAAATAAACAGCAAAACAATTAGGGTGAGTTTACCTAAGTAAGCTCACCCTAACTTGTGTTTAATGTTGACTTTTTGCTGGAACTTCTGAAATCCTGCCTGTGGCACGCTACGCGAAGTCGAGCCTGGGAGTAAGGCATAGAGAAAATCAGGCAAATCTTACTGAGCTAGAATTGGTGTCTTTAATAGAATTGCTTTAAAGCAGTGCTATTAAAGTGGCGATCGCTTGAGGTGATATTCTCTTAATTATCATCAGAAGTGCAGAAGATACTTAATGTAAGCTAAAAATTATCTTGTTTGCAAGCTACTAGACTTAAGACAATTGCAAAACTGACTTTTTCTTGGCTCGACGGGTCATAACTGAAGCAGCACCCACAAAACCAATCGCAAAAACTCCTAATAGAGAAGAAGACTCAGGAACTGCTGTAACGACATTCCCGGTAATACTCTTGTAGCCAGTGGCGACTGTGTGATTATCTGATTCAAAACCAGTTCCACCAATATTGGTGAATTTAACCTGATCAAAAGTTCCGGCAACATCGTAGAAGTTGATGAACGCAAAGGGTTCGTTACTATCCTGACCTTTGTAAGTAGAAGTAGGATTACCATTGTAGCCGCCTGAATTTGGTAGCTTTCCGATATAGCTAGCCACATCAGCAGTAGTAATTCTTTCTACAAGATTACCTTTTGAATAAAATTCAAGTACGTTACTAGCGTCTCCCGCAGACCACCAAAGTCCAAAGTAACTTTGTGCGGTTGTCAAATTTAAGGTAGAAACCGTTTGACCATTACCCGATCTATTCGTGTCTACATCAAAATACTTGCCTGTTCCACCAGCAGCACCATATTGGTCTGGATTCATGATCAGAGTATTCTTATAGCTACCAATATTTGTTGTTCCCTCATTCCATTGAAATCCTGTTGCACTGTAACCTTGTGTTTGTGCATCAAAAGTTTGTACATTAGCATTAACAAGATTTGATAATTGTGCATTTTGTACGCCTGCATTTTCTATTGATATCGTAAAAGACGCAGCCATTACAGGACGGCTAACAGTAGCTAAGGACAAAACAACACCAGAAGCGATCGCAGACTTAATTAAAAGATTTTTCATTTTACAATCCCTTTTCGTTTTTTAATCTTTCGTGTTCATAGCCTCATTGTGCGATGTACTTATAGATTCCAACATCAGAGGGATTACTACTTTTTTGATTTGACTATACCCAGATAGAAATGCAGGCTATTGGACTTTATTTAGAGGATAATCACTGATATTATGTTCTGTGATATCTATAGCTTTATGTAGAAAATGCGAAGTTATCAGTGCTAAATTGTAAATAAGCTTCATTTATAAAAAGTGCCGTTTTGAGATTCGCAGGCAGTTTATATTTTTAGGGTTCTAGATCAAGAAGGCATGAGGCATTGTGCGATGCCAAACCTTGAAAATCAGTGCTTATTCCTTGGCTGAATAGTTTTTCAACCTCAAGAACAAGATTATCTTGGTTCTTCTTTCACGTAATTACATAACCTGCATTTTGCTGTGTAATTAACTTCATAATCTGTTTATGAGAACCAATTACATCATTTTTCACAATACATCCAGATAGGTCTCATACATTTCATAACTCTAGAATTGCTGTAATTTAAAAATTATTCTTTTGACTTCAAGTGAATACGACGTTATGCTGTCGACTGCCTCTCACCCTTTCCCTCAAAATTCATCTTTTTCCAATCAACTATGCCACCTTACTTTTTTTGACATGGGTAGTAGCATGAATTAAACTACCTCTTGCAATCCTAAAAAGAATCTTGAACAATGCATCCGACTGAAAAAGCTGCTCTCTCTACTCGCGTTATCGGTTTAATTAGTGGCACATCCGTAGATGGCATAGATGCTGTGTTAGTAGAGATTTCCGGTACAGAATTGGATCTTAAAGTTGAGTTACTAGTCGGTAAAACATATCCTTATCCAGCTGAACTCAGAGAAAAAATACTAGCGGTTGGTGCAGGTGTTGCCATCTCAATGGCAGAATTGGCAGAAATGGATGATGCGATCGCCATTGTCTTTGCCCAAGCCGCCCAAAATATTCAAATTGGTCATCAGCTAGCTACTCTCATTGGCTCTCACGGTCAGACGGTTTATCATCGACCACCCAAAGAAGGAGCAGGGGAGCAGAGGAGCAGGGGGAGAGAAATACTCACTCCTCATTCAGCACTAAGCACTCCTTTGGGTTATAGTCTCCAACTAGGGCGGGGTGAACTGATTGCCTATCTTACGGGCATTACAACTGTAAGCAACTTCCGCGTTGCTGATATCGCTATTGGTGGACATGGTGCGCCTCTCGTGCCCAGAGTAGATGCCTATTTGCTCAGTCATCCTGAAGAAGGGCGTTGTATTCAAAACATTGGTGGCATTGGTAATGTCGCTTATATTCCGCCTCGGTATGGCGATTGGCTCTCAAAAATTCGTGCTTGGGATACTGGCCCAGGAAATAGTCTGTTGGATCTGGCGGTAGAGCATTTAAGCGCTGGTGCTAAAACTTACGATGAAAATGGCAATTGGGCAGCAAGTGGTACTCCTTGCCATCCTTTGGTAGAACAATGGCTCAACCAAGATTACTTTCATTTACCACCGCCCAAATCTACTGGTCGGGAGTTATTTGGTGTGACTTATCTACATCAGTGTTTAAAAGATGCCCAAGAATACCAACTCAATGCTGCTGATATACTGGCAACTCTGACGGAACTGACAGCTGCTTCGATTGTTCATAGTTACCGAACTTTTTTGCCAGAAATGCCACAACGAGTACTATTATGTGGTGGTGGTAGCCGCAATCTCTATTTGAAACGTCGATTAGAATTATTGTTGGCATCAATCCCAGTATTGGCTACAGATGAAGTTGGATTAAATGCAGATTTTAAAGAAGCGATCGCTTTTGCAGTTTTAGCCTACTGGCGGCATTTGGGCATTCCTGGCAATCTACCTACTGCTACTGGGGCACCTCAAGAAGTGCTTTTGGGAGAAATTCACCAAAGTCAGTCCTGAGTTCTGAAAGAGGAACAATAAAAAATTTCTTCATTATTCACTCAGCACAAACTAAACGCCCCGCTATTCATGTACAGCACTGCTATAACTGTAATCTTGGCGGTACTCGATCAAGACAGGGAATATATAAGGTGGCTCATACTTTTTTATTGGAACCAGGACGCTGGGCAATGCAAGGAAATTGGCTGGAACGAAATGGTATGCCAATCAGCGTCAAGGGTATGACCTTGGTAGCTTGGAATCGAGATAACTGGTTCACTATGGCTACAAAGCTGATATTTCCTGGTAGCGATCGCTCAGAAATCTCTCTACAATACAAAGGACGATTGCATGAGGGAGAGCGTCAGTATACTTTTTTACTACAGCATAATATTTTGGGGCAAGTTGAAGGTGAAGGTTGGATTGGTCTAGATACTATTGTGCAGCGTTACTGGGTACTAGGCGATCGTCAGCGTCGTAGTGGCTTTGAAACCCTACATCGGATTTCCGAAGATAGATATTACCTAAGTAGTGGTATCTTAGCTGGTCATTTTTTAACTAACACAATGGAAGTTAGCCTAGAGCGTCAATCAACCTAAGAGCAATTTACCTCGCTGCTGTGAGTCTAACCTGTAAACTGAAGCCATATTGTCTAAATAACTCTAGCAACGTAATGATTTGGCAATGTTCAAGTTTATTTTCACCAACTTACTCAAAACAACATACAATATGAATAAAACTAATTTATTCTCAATAAAGTTTAAAGATTTCATAAAGACTTTTTTATTGATAAAAATTTAAGCGACATCGATAGCGAGTATTCGTTCTGCTGCAAAGAAGCAAGCTACGCACAGCGTCTCGTAGAGAGTGTCATAGCCCGTCCTAGATATCGCTTTGATCTTGCAAACTAAATCAAACGAAAAATAAGCATTTTTTCATTTGTTTTTAATGTTGGTTGCGATCAAGAGTAATTTTAGATGCGTTTGCCCTGCCGACTACTTAGTTGTATAGTAAAGAGGAAGTTATCAAAATTATCTTCATAATCTTAGGACTATTAATTAACTGTGTAATCAGGAGTTCAGTTTTATGAATCCTAAAGTATCCGTCATTATTCCTGCTTACAATACTGAAGCTTATATTGCGAAGGCGATACAGTCAGCCTTAGAGCAAACGCTCCATGATATTGAAGTCATCATAGTCGATGATGGTTCAAGTGATAAAACTGTAGAAGTCGCTAAAAGTTTTACTGACCAACGCCTCAAAGTAATAGTTAATCAACAAAACCTTGGAGTTTCTGCTGCGCGTAATCGTGCCATCAAAGCAGCTAAAGGAGAATGGGTTGCTGTTCTTGATTCAGATGACTGGTATGCTCCTGAAAGATTAGAAAAACTTCTGTTGCTGGCAGCGAAAACAAATGCAGACATAATTGCTGACGATCTCTATTTAATCCACGATGGCGCAACATCTCCTTGGAGTACATTTATTCAAGAAAATGGAGAGTATCTAGATGAAGCTCTCCAAATTGATCTCATTTCATTTGTAAAAAGTGGTGTCTATGGAGAACCAGTGTTGCCTTTTGGTTTAAGCAAGCCTATATTCAAACGAGAATTTTTGGTTAAGCACGGCATTCTGTACGATGAAAGTGTGAGCATAGCTGAAGATTTTTGGTTTGATGTGGAATGCCTCATCAATGGTGCCCGCTTTTTTATTGTGCCAGAACCCTATTATTTCTACCGCTCACGCCCTATTTCTCTTGTACGTCAAAGTATATTATCACGTCTAAATCAATGCTGCATAGCTACTAATTCTTTCATGCAACAAGAAAGGGTGAAAAACAATCCAGCTTTAATGCTTGCTCTATCTTATAATCTTGCATCCTATAAAAAACATCTAGCTTACTATCAAGTTGTAGTGCCTATAAAGCAAAGAAGATGGTTAACAGCATTAAGAGAAATCATGAAAAATCCGCACTTCTTTTCTGTTTTTATTTCCCAGTTGAACAATATTATTAAACGTCGAATACAATACTATGTAATGGGTAATAAATCAGTTTTTGATATGTCTTATAACCTACAGAAAAAACGAACAATAGCGAATTGATATTATCACAATTTCATGCGTAAATAATACATTTTTACCTAGTTATAATAAGTCTGAAGGTTAAAACCTGGTCAAGCAATAAGTATTTGTTGTTATCCCTACTAAACAAAACAAAGGCAGAAGACAGTTTTGCTGGAAGTAGAATGAAAGTGTTAATCAAGTAAAACTTTAGTTGTGAGTCATTGACCACTAAAATCACAGTTACAAATCCTAGCAAACTAGAGAACTTTTTATGAGACACAAGGGCTTGGAGCTGATAAAAGCTAGACAGGAAGCCCTCATCTCTTTCTTTGATGCTTTATTGATATTCAAAACTCTGACTCATCACTCAGTTATCATAACTCTGTAGTGAGTGTGGTAGTTCCCAATTAAGATTTTTGGCAGATGCTAGAGTTATCTATTGACTCAAAATTGGGCAAACTAAAACTACAACATAATTAAAGTGCAAAATGATATGAAGCTTCATTATCTACTCTTTCCGCTTGTTTGCTCTGGCATATTGCACCAGTTGTAATTACCATCTCTGTTGCAAACTACCACAGGATGGCTGCAATCTTCTAAAAGAGGGCTAGAAAAAGCTAGTATAGCACTGCGTAAATGTACTTACTATCTTAATTAAACAAGACTTGGGGCAAAATCCTCTTCTTAAAGGTAGGCAAATTTCCACCCCAGTGTACTAGCACAGAACTGTGTAGATAGAGCAACGATTGGAAATCATCCAACAGCCTATCCTATAAGCTTTTTATTTTTTGACTTCTATTTCTGCCTTATGGTACGAATCTAGAAAGTCATTTCTGGGCGCAATAATTCAGATATAGTTTGAATGCACTTTTTCTCCTAAACACTTACAACCTGCTTTTGGATTCAAATTCTCTATGTCAGACCCCAACATTGGTCGCTTACTCAGCAAACGCTACCAACTCCAGGAGTTAATCGGTACTGGAGCAATGGGTCGAGTTTATCGTGCTAAAGATACTTTGTTGGGAGGTGTACCTGTCGCGGTTAAGTTTCTCGCTCTATCAATTCAAAATGAAAAGATGCGATTGCAAGACCGCTTTGAGCGAGAAGCAAAAACCTGTGCTTTACTAGGTCAAAAAAGTATCCACATTGTCCGAGTTATGGACTATGGCGTAGATGAGAATAATACCCCGTTCTACGTCATGGAATATCTACAAGGACAAAGCCTAAACAATATTATTCGTAAGCAACGACTGCCTTTACCAAGATTTCTGAGTATGGCGCGTCAACTAAGTCTGGGGTTACAGTGCGCTCATGATGGCATCCCAGTTGAGGGCACAATTTGCCCAATTATCCATCGGGATGTCAAGCCAAGCAATATGCTGGTGATTCAAGATCCCAGTTTCGGAGAATTGGTCAAGGTTCTAGATTTTGGTATTGCTAAGTTATTACAGTCGGATGGCGACCATACAAAATTCTATTTGGGGACATTGGCTTATTCTTCTCCCGAACAGATGGAGGGTAAGGAATTAGACAACCGTGCTGATATTTATAGTTTGGGTGTAATGATGTTTGAGATGCTCACAGGCAAAATGCCACTAGTGGCACAAACTCATTCTTTTGGAGCATGGTATAAAACACATCACTATCAAAAACCACGTTCTTTTGCTGAGGTTGCACCTGGGTTAGAACTACCAAAAGAAATCGAAAATTTGGTGATGAGTTGTCTCGCTAAGGTAGCACGCGATCGCCCCCAGAGTATCAACGAAATCCTGAGAGTTCTAGCATCTCTAGAAAAACCTGAGCATACACGCAAAGTTAAGCAAGATAGCTATGCCCTAATTCCTACTACTACGGCTAGTCCTGAGCTTGAACAAAAGACTAAAGCCGATTTGCGGGCATCCTTGTTTAACGATGAAATCGCTCGTGCTATTTCTTGGCCTCAAAATAAACCAATTGCCGATATTGTGTTTCCTCAGTCCATTCAAAGCAATGGGGAGGTTTTACCAGCGCTATGGGTGATGCTACCGCAAGAAGAAATTCAGAAGCGCTTACTCTGTACCCGCTATAACCAATTTCTTTTTATTTCTATTCCCCATCCCATGTTGCTATGGATTACTGTCATCTACAACCGCAAGCATGGTGCCAAATGGTTACCTTACTACCTTGATCTTAAAACCAGTCTTGGTCAAGAAATTACTCGGTTATTACAGCACACAGGTTACTACCGACTGTTGTTCTTTGCACGAGAAACACCAAATCGCTGTACACACATCTTACCTTCCAGCGTCGCTTCTGCCCAGCGTCAACGACTGCAAGAGTGGGTCGCAATGAGCAACACATTGATGTCTTCTGCCGACCCGCAAATGAGTAAAAGCTTGCTCAAAAGCGAGTACGAAAAAATCAAGCCTCAAATTCTGGCAAAACTGGAAAGCATTGATACAGATTCTCCATACGATCTTTCCAGCTAAGAATAATTTCTTAATATTACATGTAATATATGTAGCTAAGAGCTACTAACCCAAAGAATGTAAACTTTTATAAACAAAATATATATAAAGATGTAAGTTCTAGTTATATGTATAAAGAGTGAAAACGCGATCTGCAAAATCAGGCATGTCTAGGTTATCTCTGAGTATTCTTGTGTACATATTTCAAAGAGTTGTAAATATTACGCAGGTGTAATTCTCTGAGCAGACAAAAGAGACAGTAAAAAAGTTTTGCTCAAGTGAACGGTAAGTTTAGCCTGCAAAGCTAAAGTTATGTCTAGACTCCAGCAGATGTGCAGTCGAAAGTTTTACTAGTTGTTAGTTAATTTATTGAATTGAATTCTTGCGCCGCTCTTTTGGAATTGTTTATCGAAGTTGACGCCCCGACATCCCCAGCTCTTTTCCTCCTTGGAACCAAGCAAGAGAAGGAGGTCGTCCACTGCGACAGTAGAACGACTCTATGCCATAGTGGAACCGGAATCTAAGCCCCACTGATGTTTAAGAAGCTCCTGATAAGTTGCCTCGCGCACTACCATTTGCTCATAGAGCTTTACTAAAAAGTCTTTAGCTTGGTCGTGGCTCATATTCTGCACTTGAGTGGCAAATGAGCAGATGCTGAATTGCTGTTCCAAGGATAGTTTCATTGGTTGGTTCATATTTAACTCCGTAAAAAAACGCGTAAAGGTGATATCGCTTACAGAAGTCCAAATGGGATAATAATTGGACTTGTATGTGTCCAACATTTGTTCCTCCGTATTAAGAAAGATAACAATTGTTTGACACGTTGCCCACATCCTAAGTGTGGATTTTTTTTGATATGATATCTTGCACCTAATCCTGCTGATATACTACCCAAGTCAGCCGAGCCGTATTCCGGAAAATAAGCTCTGTTTGAACTAAGTGTAGATATAACTACCTCTCAACCATTTCTGTTTTGCACTAATCTCTTTTGAGGAGATAAGCAGATTTTGTCCTGAGTCCTATACGTTTTCCTGTTTGAGAAAAACATAAGATACTCTGTCTCCACAAATAAATATGGAGGAAGCTTTGAAAGCTAGGACTTTCAGGAGGTTGGGGAATGAATGGTAATAAGCGTGAATTATAGTCGCTCTACCTTATTATGTGCAAGATGTCAATTTATCAATTTGATGCAAATTCAGCCTCATTAGGTGACTTTGGAGGCTAAAAATATTTGTATCAAATTGTAAAAACTAAAAATGCTCGTACTGAACAAATTGCTGAGTATATCTACCAGAATTGTCATTTGTCATTTGTTAGTTGTCCTTTATTTAAGGTTACTAAGCATCGACTAATGACCAATGACTATTTATTCTAGTGAGACGATGACAACTGTGATGTTATCGTGCCCTCCATGCTCCTTAGCAGCCTCAATTAGAGAGATGGCAGCCTTATCAAGCCAAGGAGCATCTAAGAGACAGCTAGCAATCTTCTGTTCCACAAGTTCTTCTGTAAGACCATCACTACATAAAAGCAAGCGATCGCCAGCTTTGACATCTAGTGGTTGCACATCAATCTGATGCAAGTCTTCACGCCCCAAACAGCGCGATAATACATGACGAAAAGGATGCGATCGCGCTTCATCTAAGGTTATGTCACCGATTTTGATTGCCCGTGCTACCCAAGTGTGGTCTTCTGTTACCTGCTCTAAGTGCGACTCTCGGAAGCGATACAGCCGCGAATCCCCAACATGAGCGCACCAGGGCGACTCTGGGGCGCGAAAAATTACTGCTACAACTGTTGTGCCCATATCAGCACGTTCGGGATGATTTTGCTGATCTTGCAAAATCGCTTCATTGGCACCCCACAAAGCTTGCTCTAGCAGTTCTTGAGAAGATTTAGAAGATTCCCAATTTGCCAGCAAATACGCCTGAATTTCTGCCGTGGCTATGCGGCTTGCTTCTTCACCTCCAGCATGGCCACCCATTCCATCGGCAACAACAAAAAACCGCCCTTCTGGGTCGACATAGTAAGCATCCTGATTATTAGAACGAATAAGTCCCGGATCGCTAAAACCCGTGAAATTAAGTTTCATAATTTTTTTTGCAACAATTAATACATACGATCGTAACGGTCAAGGCGCAAAAGTAGTCGGATCAAGATCACTGAAATCACTAGTGCAATTAAACCAGGCAGCAGTGCCCACCAGACATGATTGCTAACTACTAAGATCGTAGCTGAAAGTGTGAAACCACTGATTAACAGAGCATAGCTCATTGAGAGTTGAATACTGCTCTGCCTCCGCAATAGCCGTTCAGTTTCTATAGACCGAACGCGGAGGCGCATATCTCCGCGTTCTAGCTTTTCTAGCGTATCTTCTAATCTACGTGGTAGACCAAAAGCAGTACTACTTACCTGAGCTGCTTGACGACTTAATTCATTAATAAAGGTATTCCCCTCAGAACCATTCATATCGGTCATAAGCTGCATTGCATAAGGTTTGGCAACTTCCATAAAGTTAAACTCTGGATCTAAACCTTTACCTACTCCTTCTAGGGTAGAAAAGGCTCGCATCACAAAAGTGAAGGTTGCTGGAAATCTAAATGGCTGATTATAAGCTATTTCATAAAGGTCGTCACTGATTGCCGCCACAGACTGATTTTCAAAGGGCTTATCCATGAAATGATCCAGCATGTACTGGACGGAACGCCGCACTGGGCCCATATCATCTGTTGGGGCGATCGCGCCTAAATCGATCAGAGACTGCACAACGCGATCGCCATCTTTTTGAGCGATGCCAAACAGTGTTTGCATCAGTCCTTCGCGCACGTTGGATTTAATTCGCCCCATCATGCCGAAATCGTAGAATATTAAAGCCCCACTTGCACTAATGGCAATATTGCCTGGGTGAGGATCGGCATGGAAAAAACCACTATTGAGTAACTGTAGTAAGTAAGCTTGAGCGCCTTGACGAGCGATCGCCTTTCGATCCAAACCGGCTGCTTCTAAAGCTTCGTATTGGCTAATTTTAATTCCAGGGAGATATTCTAAAGTCAGCACTCTGGAACTGGCATAACGCCAATATACTCTTGGGACGTTCACCCAATCGTAGCCGCGAAAATTCCGGCGAAAAGTATCGGCGTTACGACCTTCGTTAAGATAATCAATTTCTTCCCAAAGAATGCGACAACATTCTTCATAAATACCTAACCAATCTCTTCCACGTCCCCATTTGGGATGGTTTTGAAAGTAGCGGGTAATTCCCTTGAGAATTTGTAAATCTATTTCAAATAACTTCTTTAATCCAGGACGTTGCACCTTAACAACAACCGATTCTCCACTATGTAGCACAGCTTTGTGTACTTGTCCCAAGCTAGCAGCAGCTAAGGGAATTGGTTCAAAATTATCGAAGAGTTCAGGAATTTTTTTGCCTAATTCTTTCTCAATGGTCGCTTCTACTTGCTCATAGCTAAATGCCGGTACTTTGTCTTGTAATTTGGCTAGTTCTTCTACATATTCACCAGGGAAGATATCAGCACGGGTGGAAAACAGTTGCCCAACTTTGATGAAGGTTGGGCCTAAATCCAGCAGGGTATTGCGAATCCAGACCGCTTGGGTTTTGCGTCTTGCAGTTTGCTTTACCTCAGTCACGCCACCCGGATAACTCCAAGATTTGTTGTATAGCCAAAGTTTGAACAATAAGGTCAAGACAAAAGACCAAATGTCCACAAAACGCCGTCTGCTAGAGTATTTTTCCCGATTCCAACGGTATGCCTTATCTGAATAACCTTGTTCCATATCCTTTTGTGTACCGTTGGTTTGCAACCGAATCACTTGAAAAAGAAGACACTCTGATTCCTAAACTGTTTTTTCTTTAGTGTCATTTGTCATTTGTCATTTGTGAATAATTTTCGACCAATGACCAATGACCAATGACTAAAATTTACGCAGAAGTTCTGCGATAATGTTGCAATTCTGTGCGTAACAGGGCAATTTCTGCTCGTAATTCATCAATATCTGCTTGCAAGTCACCTGAATCAGAATTGGTTTGTCCACTACCTGTAGTAGCTTGACCAGAATTAGCTGCTTCTGCTGACCGATTTGCCCGCTCTAGGACTTCTTCTGTAAACTGGCGCAACTGCTCTCTAGCTTCTGCATCAAATTTGCCCAGATCGCTCAAAGCATCGGTCAAGGCGACCTCTAAACGCTCATTAACTACTTCGGCTACTGCTCTGCCTACGAAAAAGGCTTGTACTAGTGGGTTACTCATAAATTTTTGTTACGTTGATCCGCAAGAGAATTATAACTTGCCTGTATGCTTTACGGCTTCTGTTGGGGAGTTAGAGATTTAGAGTTAGCAATATCTCAATTCAATCATTCACGGAGTTTACAGACATACAAGCGACAGCTACACCGGTCTGGAATAACATATATCATGACATTTCAGCAACTCTTGATAATATTGCTCTGGTGTATTGGGTAAATAGGTTGTAATTTGCAAGGCTTGCTCTCTCAAGTTGAAACTTTGAGTAATGTTAATCTGACTGAGAAAATCTAAATCATGGGAAATGACCCAAATAGCTCCTTGATAGTCATTGATACCTACTACCATTTGTTCAACGGTTTCAATATCTAGGTTATTAGTTGGCTCATCGAGAATCAGCAGATCGATTTCTGAGATACTGATCATAGCGATCGCTAATCTTGCCAATTCACCGCCACTCAGCACAGAGGCGCTTTTGTGAACATCATCATATTTAAAGAGAAAGTGTCCCAACTGTTGACGCAAAAGCTGATAGCTAAGATTAGCATTAGCAGCTTGCATATTTTCCAGAATTGTGTATTTACGATTTATAAGTTCGTAGCTTTGATCGAGATATACAGCTTTCATCGCTGGTGCAAGCAAAACCTCACCTGAGTCCAAAACTACTGTTTGGTTTTCTATTCCTAAAATAGCCTTTACCAGACTCGATTTACCAGAACCGTTTGCGCCGATAATGGCTATGCGATCGCCAGAGGACACGTGCAATTGAATATTTTGAATCAATAGACGTTCTGATACCCTGAGATTTGCACCCTGGATATTAATGAGATTTCGGCGCTTTTGATTTTTTTCCTCTAGCTGAATACTTGTAACTTTTGTAGTTTTGACTTTTGTCTCTGCAACCTTTTGATTAGCCTTGGCTACTGCTGCTTCGTGTTTCTTTTTTGCAGTTCCAGTAGACACCTCAGCTTTGGTTTTAATTAGTCCTGCTGCCATTCTATCAATACTACCATTCAGAAACTTGGCGCGACCGTTATGTTTAGATTGGGCTGCGCGTTGCTGTTCTTGCATCGCTGTGGTTTGGGTAAGTTTTAGTTCCTTTCTGGCGATTTCGTGCGATCGCAATGCTGCTTCTAGTTCGATTTGTTTCTGTTCTCGATACTGAGAAAAATTTCCTCCATATACTTTCAAAGCATCAGGTGTAAGTTCCCAAGTAACATCTATAACTTGGTCTAAGAAAAAAGGTTTATGTGAGACAATTACAAACGCCCCAGTGAAATTTTGCACAAATTGTCTTAAGTTTTCTAAAGATTGCAAATCCATGTGGTTAGTTGGCTCATCTAGCAACAGCAAATTGGGCTGTTGAGATAATCCGATTGCTAAAAATAGTTTTGTCAGTTCTCCACCACTCAAGTTATTAATTGGGAGATAAAGATTAATATTTGTATCGAATTGTGTTTGCAAAATCTCCTCAATCTTCCACCATTCATCAGAGACGGAAATCAAAAAATCAAGTACTGTTTCTGCTGTAATTTTTTGTCTGATAGTGCTGATTTGTGGCAAATAGTAGACAACACCATTACGCCAAATAGAACCTATACTGGGGCGAATTTGACCTGCAAGTATCTTTAATAGAGTTGATTTTCCTATACCATTGCGACCAACTAAAGCAATGCGATCGCCTGCCTCAATACTCACCTGGATTTTTTGAAACAAAGTTCTATCTAAGCTGAGTTCGTAAGCTAAATTCTCAGCTAATAATATTGATTTTTTCTGCATTATTTCCAAACCTCAATTCGCGAACTTCCGCCCGTATGTTTACAGGAATTACGGGATATTAGACACAAAAAACTTAGCCGCAGACACTTACCAAGCGGTTAAATGTAAATATGAATGATGACAATATTGTTAGTACATGACTGTGTGAAGTAACCCTGTCAAACTAGTTGCGTTTATTCTTTGTTGACATTAGTTGCTTTGGCGCAACAGGTGTTTGGTACTACTTCATTTCAGCTATCTCGTTGGAGTTGTGATGAGGTTTGATATTGACTACAGTGTAGCATAAAGGAATTTCGGAAGGGTAGCGATCGCTCGTTCTCAGTGGTAAATAAAGATTTTTAACCGCAGAGGCGCAGAGAACGCAGAGGTAAGATATTCAGGATAGATTTTTTTATGAAATTGGTTTTGAGATGATAGAGCCTGAATTGGACGATTTACCTGTACCCTAAAAATAGGCGATTAGCTACGCGCGATCGCTAACTACGAGACTGTTAAAATAAATCCATAACTACTTGATGCCGTATCCATTCTATGACCATAGCTCAAGAATTAGATTCTCAACAAGGCATCTGCCAAGATGTTATATTTCCCCCTGGTGATTTATATAGTGATGAGCCTCCCTTGGAAAGCGAACTTCATTTACGACAAATAATCCTACTATTAACATGTCTGGAATGGTTGTGGAGAGATAGAAATGATTTTTATGCGGCGGGAAATCTAACTATTTACTACAGTCCGCGCCAACGCAAATCGGAATACTTCCGGGGGCCAGACTTTTTTGTTGTGCTGGGAACTGAACGTAAAACCCGCAAAAGTTGGGTAGTTTGGGAAGAAGATGGTAAATATCCGAATGTAATTCTAGAAATTTTATCTGACTCAACAGCGAATACTGACAAAGATTTAAAGAAAAAAATTTATCAAGATACTTTCCGTACACCCGATTATTTTTGGTTTGACCCTTACACACAAGAATTTGCAGGATTTCATTTAGTAGATGGAGAATATCAACCTCTACAACCAAGTGAAGAAGGATATTTGTGGAGTCATCAGCTAGGGTTATATTTGGGAGTTTATGAAGGTTTATTGCGGTTTTTTACGCGAGATGGGCAACTAGTACCAACACCGGAGGAAACGGCAGAACAAGCTGAACAAAAGGCAGAACAAGCCGAACAAAAGGCTGAACGTTTGGCAGCAAAACTGCGGGAGTTAAATATCGATCCAGATACAATTTAGACCAGAGCTATTTCATTTAGGATAGTGTTGCGCTAAAAATTCTTCAGCCTCAGCCTTATCTTTAATTACTCTATCCAAAGTAGCAGCAAGTATATCATCTAATATTTGTCGATACAGTGGCCCTGGTTTGTAACCAAGTTTCTTTAAATCATTGCCATTTAATAGTGGCTGCACATTTGCCAAAACTGTTAAATATTCCCAAATTTTATGTCTAATATCTCGCGGACTTTGCAAAGCAATTAAAATCAGCATTGGTAAATCATATTGCCGCAACAACTGCACTAGTTGACTGGGGTGTTGAAAAGTGGGTAAAGATTCTATTACTTGACTAAAGCTTTGAACTAAGTTTTTCAACCTAACAATGCTATCGTCTTGTAATTGCAAATTTTGTGCTACTTTCACCCGATATTCAGGTGCTAGGTGGGCGATTAATGCTTCTAGACGCATTTGCCAGTGAATGAGAGTTTGTTCAGCATCAAATCGCCGCAAACAGAGTTCTAACAAACGTAATTGTCGCAAGAGTAAAGCATCTAGTTTGAGGGTAGGATGGATACATTGCAATGCCCCTAAATTATCGAGTAATTGTAAAGCTGATTTCCAGTAGGGCGCTTCTAGGATGTGTTTTAATTCTGTTTTGAGTCTAGTTTGTAGGGCTGGAGTTTTGGTATTCTCTTGGGAAGTGCGATCATAAACACCACTGTTGATGGCATAACGAATAAACTCTTCCGTTTGCGGTTCAATTTCAAATCCGAAGCGCACGGCAAAGCGCACGCCACGATAAATGCGGGTGGGATCTTCGATAAAGCTGTTAGGGTGTAAAACCCGAATTTGTTTAGCTTGTAAATCGAGTAAACCGCCAAAGAAATCGAGTAATTCACCAGAGCGGGGAGAGGTGAGCCGCAAAGCGATCGCATTAATAGTAAAATCCCGACGATACAAGTCTTGACGAATCGAACTCGCCTCAACCTCTGGATTCGCCGCCGGGTAAGGATAAAACTCTGTTCTAGCCGTGGCAATATCTACCCAAAGAGAATCTAATTCTGGGTCTTTGTGCCACAACAAAGCAGCAGTTTGAAAAGCCCCGTGGATTTCTAAACGAGCCGCAGGGTAAAGTTGTTGGAGTGCTTTTGCTAGTTCCACACCAGCGCCAACATCTGCCGATTTGTGAAAGCCATCAACTACTAGGTCAATATCTTTAATCATCAAGCTACCTGCTGTCTCAGCTAACAGCAAATCCCGCACCGCACCCCCGACAAGATAAAGATGCCAACCTCGTTTTTCGGCTTCTTGCGATGCGATGGTGAGTAATTGCCATAACTGAGGAGCAAGTTTATTTTGCAATTGCGGGAGATTAATATTACTTTTCTGTCTCTCCTCCTCTCCCCCTTCTCCGTTTTCATCCCTTTCCTGATGTAATTCCCGCAAGACATCAGTACGAGTGACAAGACCAACTAACTGCTCATTCTCCAATACTGGCAAGCGTCCGATATCATAAGTCACCATCAGCGACTCAATTTGTGGCAGTGTTGTATCTGGTGTAATTGTTTTCAGATTTCTTGTCATATAGCCCTTAACTGGCGAATGACTAAATCCGTGGTGCAGGGCAATATCAAGATCCCGGCGCGAAATAATACCTACTAGTTGCCCTTGAGTATCGACTACAGATAAACCAGAGTGTCCATAGCGCAACAAAATTCGCTGTGCCTCAGCAATTGTGGTTTCAGGTAGAATCGTGCGAACAGGAGAAGACATCAAATCCCTAGCGGTGAGGGGGTGGGGAATTTGTGCTTTTATTCCGTCAAGGAGTTGTTTTAATATTGCTTGTGAATCCACTCCTCTTAGATTTAGCGATGCGGCTTGTGAATGACCGCCGCCGCCCAAGAGTTGGAATAATAGATTAAGATTTGTTTTGGGAATTTGCGATCGCCCAATTATAGTTAAACGTGAATCATTTTCACTCAAAGGATACTGATTAGCCAACAGAATCGCATCAATTTCGGTTAATTCCACGAGTTCTGAAGCCAAACTCGATAGCCCTGGCACAAAACTATCCGTTTGCAGTGTTACCCAAGCTATCGTATATCCACGTAGGCAAATATATTCTAAATTTTCCAACGCCTCAGTTAATAGCTGCTGCAATTGCAAAGATAAGCCAGGGTCACGGTAGGTAGAAATTACCGATAAACTTGCACCTTGTTGCATCAACCAAGCCAAAGCTAAGGCATCCCGTGGTGTGGATTGGTCAAAAGTCAAGGAGCCAGTGTCAACGTGGATACCCAAAGCCATCACAGTCGCTTCGGCAGAAGTCAAGGAAATTTCCTGTTGTTGCAATTGCTCCACAATTAAAGTTGTGGCGGCTCCTACTGAAGAAAGATGCGATCGCGTGGCAGGAATATCTGATTCTTGTCCTAAGTGATGGTCATAAACTATAATTTCCCCAAGATGGGGTAAATCTAACCACTCAGCAGCTTTACCCAAGCGATCGCGCTGTTGCGTATCCACCACAGTCAGAGAACGAATTTTTTCAGGATTCACCGAACGGCGTTCAATTAGCGGATATTCATCCCGATGCAATGCTAAAAAATCCCGCACAGGAGGATGAGAACCGCCAGTCAGCACAATCTTACTTCCCGGTAGTAAGCGCGTTAACCCTACTGCTGCTCCTAGTGCGTCAAAATCTGCGGTTGTGTGGCAAAGAATTAAATCCATAGTTAAGAGTCATTAGTCATCGGTACTTAGACAAAGGACAAATGACTAAAATGTTGCAATTTCTGCTAGCTTAAAAATAATAAGAAAGTGTCAGTGTCGCCCTTTAGGATATTCTATCCTTAGTATTTCGCTGTATTGGGAGAAGCAAAAATGACCATAATATTCCAATTTGCCTTGATAGGTCTAGTCCTATTGTCCTTTGTCCTGGTTGTAGGCGTTCCGGTTGCTTACGCTACTCCCCAAAATTGGGTTGAATCTAAAAAACTACTCTGGGTTGGTTCTGCCGTCTGGATTGCTTTGGTATTTTTAGTTGGTTTGTTAAACTTTTTTGTCGTGTAGACGACGGCTTTGCTCTGGCGCAGGCACATAATATAAGAACTAGAGGGGCAGAAAAGCCAAGGTCAAAGACCAAAGGAGAAAAGAAGAAATTTTTTCCGATTTCCTTTTTTTAACCGTGCTTTCCTGCTCCTCTACATTTAAATAAGAAATGTATATTGGCCAGAACTATAGTTGATTAAGAGGCAGTCATGGCAGTTTTCGAGGGAACTTTTACCCAAACGGAGCCTTTGCGGTTTGCAGTGGTGATTGGTCGATTCAATGACCTTGTTACCGGAAAGCTGCTAGAGGGATGTCAAGATTGCTTGAAACGCCACGGTGTAGATCCTAACCCCCAAGGTAATCAGGTGGACTATGTTTGGGTTCCAGGAAGTTTTGAGGTACCTTTAGTAGCTCGCCAACTAGCACTTTCCCATCGTTATGATGCTGTAATTTGTCTAGGTGCAGTCATTCGTGGGCAAACACCCCATTTTGATTATGTATCCGCCGAAGTTTCTAAAGGTATCGCCGCCGCTAGTTTTCAAACTGGAGTGCCAGTAATTTTTGGCATTTTGACAGTAGATACTATGCAGCAAGCCTTAGAACGGGCAGGTATCAAAGGTAATCATGGCTGGGATTATGCTCTAAACGCCCTAGAAATGGCAAGCCTGATGCGGCAATTGCGTTCTAACCTAGCAGAGCCATATTCTCGTAATAGCCAGTCTTTGCCAGCCTCTTTTCAAAGTGCCAGCATCGGCAATTTAACGGCGGAGTCAGAAGAACTCGGCTAAATGAGTCATTAGTCATTTGTCCTTTGTCATTCACTAATGACCAATGACCAATGACCAATGACAAATTAATAAATAAAGGGGTTGACAATCAGAGATAAATTTGAGATATTGATATATGGCAATTGATTGCGGGTGTAGCTCAGTGGTAGAGCGTCACCTTGCCAAGGTGAATGTCGCGCGTTCGAATCGCGTCACCCGCTTCCAACTAAAACCTCTTGAAGTTAAAAATCTCAAGAGGTTTAGTATTTTTAGGGTGCATTGGATTTTTTGGCGATTCGCGCTGTATTCCTGTGAATCGTTCCGAATTTTGATGAATTTCATAGATAGGTAGAATATAAAGTAATTTAGATATGGTGGAACTGTTTATTTATGGATAGATTTTACCCATCTAGTAAAACTTGTTCAAACTATGGGGGAATTCAAGGGTATTAGTCTCTTAAAACAGGTTTATGTATGTCATAAATGTCAGCAGTGTGCTGACTAACATTTCACACTGAGCGTAGCCGAAGTGTTACATATATCTAAACATTTTGAAACTTATGCACGAATGGCTAATTCGTGTCTCGACATTAAGGGATAACCGCTCCTATGCTCCCTTTGAAATGTCAAATAATATCTAGCTTTGTCTAGATTTTATCTAGTAGAAGAAAAATTTAAATAAGATTGTCAGCTTCGGGGAAAGACTACAAATAAAAACTCCGTACTGATATGAAAATTAGGATACTTAGAGTCTGCTGCATCTACTGTTTGCAATCATGGCGATATTTGTATTGCCAGTACATGTATATAAAGAGAGCAATCTATAGTAGCAGAAGCTTCTATTGCATTTACCAAAGGATTATATTGTCGTAGTTCGTGTAAAACACGCTCAAGTTACTATAACGCTTGTGCAATCTCAAAAACCCGAAAAAATAGATTTCAATGCTGAATACCCCTGTCCCTGTCGTCGCCGGGGTCAGTTAATTCCGATTACGTTGACAGAAGCATTTGGTTGCGATCGCTGTCAGCAAATCTTTGTTGTAGAAGATAATGGTCATGTCCTAGAACAGCTTTCCACCACCTATCCCTACAAACGGGCTTGGCGTTGGGTGGGAAATAGTTGGCACGTTGTCCATCCCCGCTTGGGAGAAAGCTATCTGCCTATAGCACTTGGCATTATTTTCGTGCTAGTGATTATATGGCTGCCATTAGCACTGCGATTAGCAAATGGTTCCAGCATTATTGCTTGGGCAATGGTGGCGGTGCTATTAGCTATTCTGCCAGCATTAATGGTCTGGCTTACCTACAGACGTTAACTCAATGACTGTTGAAGTTTTAGATGACCACCCCGAACCGATTACTAGTGCCCAACGAGCCTATCAAGCTTCCCTAAAGTTGGGGATTACAAAGGGAGCAGACCGCAGTCGTGCAGTATTGGCGATGGCGCAAGCTCTTGAGCGCTCATTTGACGACATTCTAGAAGCCAACACGTTGGATTTAGAAGCCAGTCGAGAAATGGCAGTGCCAGAGTTGATATTGGACTGGCTGAAGCTGACTCCTAAAAGGCTAGAGATGACAGTAGACGTTTTACAACGGTTAGGGGAATTATCAGATCCGCTACGGCGCGTCAGAACGGCTGATTATCAACTGGAAGATTCCCAGAGTTACACCCAGTTAATGCCTTTGGGAGTGATTGGATTTATTTATGAAGCCTTTCCCGATTTAGGGGCGATCGCAGCAGGTTTTTGTATTAAAACTGGCAATAGTATAATTCTCAAAGGCAGTACTGAAGCTAGCCATTCCAACGCCGCCATCGCTGAGGCACTGCAAAATGCGATCGCAGAAGTTGGTCTACCTTCAGGCTGTGTAGAACTGATTACAGCCGAACATGGTGCTTCAATTCGGGATTTAGTCACCCAAGACCAGTACGTGAATCTAGTTATTCCCTACGGACGTTCTAGCTTGGTACAGCAGGTAGTACGACAGTCAACTTGCCCAGTCTTAAAGTCCGCGATGGGTAACTGTTATCTCTACTGGTCACTAAATTCCAGTTTAGAAATGGTACGTTGGATGATTCTTGATAGCCATCAAAGTGAACCAGATCAAGTCAATGCCATTGAAAAGGTACTCATTCATCGTCAAGCCTTGCCATCATCCTTAGCAGTTCTGTGGAACAGCTTGATGGAAAAAGGCTTTGAAATTAGAGGGGATGCAGAACTAGTACAAGCCTTTCCCCAGTTGCAGCTGGTGAAGGAGGGCGAATGGGGAAATCCTTATTTAACAAAGACAGTAGCTTTTAAACTGGTGGATAGCTTAGAGGGTGCGATCGCTTGGATTAA
Organism: Nostoc sp. ATCC 53789; assembly: GCF_009873495.1. GTDB lineage: Bacteria > Cyanobacteriota > Cyanobacteriia > Cyanobacteriales > Nostocaceae > Nostoc > Nostoc muscorum_A. The sequence goes on from NZ_CP046703.1 coordinate 1,000,052, forward strand.
TGAACACAGCAGTGGTCATGCTGACTCCATCGTTACTGAATCCTACCAAGAAAGTCGGCAGTTTGCTTTGGGAGTTAACAGTGCCTCTACCTACATCAACACTTCCCCGCGTTTTTCCCGCAACCCCTCGCGTGGAGATTCGGTGTTTCTCGGTATGTCTAACCAAAAAGGTCATCGTCGAGGATTTATCAGCCTAGAAACTTTGACCACTGTTAAGCACATTGTTCAGGGAAATGGCAGGTTTTAAATTAAATGGGGAATGGGGAATGGGGCATGGGGCATGGGGAGATAAGGAGCAGAGAAGAATAATTATTGATAACCAATTCCAATGCCCAATTCCCAATATTAAACTTAACAAAATCTTAATTTCTGCTTGATCCTGGATTGCTAGGTTCCTTGTATTTACATCTGGTAGAGGTGAATATGGAACTTATGGATGGCGGACTGCTAGCAAATCGGTGTAGACGGCGGAGTTTTTTGTTGGGTGCAGGATTGTTAACTGGGTTAACAATTGCTAGCCAGTGGCATCCGGTATTGGCTAGCTCAAGGTTTTCTGATTATCCGTTCAGTCTTGGTGTTGCCTCTGGTGATCCTTTGCCGGATGGTGTTGTTATTTGGACGCGGCTGGCTCCAAATCCACTTTCTGGAGGTAGAATGCCAGTGGTAAATGTGCCAGTGCGGTGGCAAGTTGCCCTTGATGAAAACATGAAACGAGTTGTGCGTCGAGGAACAGTGCTGGCAACACCAGAGTTAGCGCACTCAGTCCACGTTGATGTGCGTGGGCTAGATCCTGACCGTTGGTACTGGTATCAATTTGAAGCTGGTAGAGAAGTGAGCCCCATTGGCCGGACTCGCACAGCACCAGCATTTTATAGCTATACCCAACAACTAAACTTTGCTTTTGTCTCCTGTCAAGACTGGCAAAATGGCTACTACACGGCTTATCGGCATTTGGCTGAGGAAAACCTCGACCTTGTGGTTCATCTAGGTGATTACATCTATGAATATGGGCCACAATCTGGTGGACCACGCCAGCATAACAGTCCAGAAATCATTACTCTTGCAGACTACCGCGATCGCTACGCCCTGTACAGAACAGACCAGAGTCTCCAAGCTGCTCATGCTGCTTTTCCCTGGATTGTCACCTGGGACGATCATGAAGTTGACAATAATTATGCCAATTTAATCCCCGAAGATAACCAAAGCGAAGAGGCTTTTAGGAAACGCCGAGCTAGTGCGTACCAGGCTTACTACGAACACATGCCCCTCCGTCAGTCTTCCTTGCCTAAAGGCCCAGATGCACTGCTTTATCGTCGGTTGACTTTCGGTAATTTAGCTGAGTTCAACGTCCTAGATACCAGGCAGTACCGCACTAACCAACCTTGTAATGATGGACTGAAGCCTCGCTGCCCAGAAACTTTTGATCCAAATGCTACTATGACCGGCTCAGAACAAGAGCAGTGGCTACGAAAAGGGTTAGATCAGTCGCGATCGCGCTGGAATGTGATTGCTCAACAGACCATGCTCGGCCAGTACAATTTTAATAGTAGTCCAGGCCCCGGTGTCTTCAATGTGGATCAGTGGGACGGCTACGTAGCTGCACGTAATCGGCTCTTGAGTTTTCTAAACCAGCGCAAGCCTTCTAATCCAGTGGTGATTACCGGAGACATCCATTCTAGTTGGGTACACGATCTAAAGCTTGATTTTAATAACCCCAATTCAGCCACAGTAGGCACTGAGTTCGTAGGAACCTCAATTACCTCTGACTTTCCCACAGCATTTATCGCTCCAGTTCAAGCTTCACTAAGTAACAATCCCCATACCAAGTTTTTTGATGGTGCTTTTCGGGGATATGTCCGTTGCAACCTTACCCCACAACGCTGGCAAAGTGACTACCGCGTTGTATCAAGCATCGTTGACTTGAATGCCTCTGTCAAAACTCTAGCTTCGTTTACAGTCCAAAACGGACAACCAGGAGCGCAGCTGAGTTAACGTGAGTTCGATCAACCTCTCCTTGACTTTAACTCAAGTTCAAGTCTCTCCCTCTCCGACTCGGAGAGGGAAGATTTTGCATAGTAAAACTAGGGAGAGGTCTTTGTAGTCTGAAATATGACTTTAGATTATTTAAGCCAGAAGCGATCGCTTATTAAGCGTTACAGCAAATCAATCCTTCTAAAAAGTTATTTGGCAATTTCTTTGCAATACTTAACTAACTTCTAATTAAAAAAAGTGAATATAGATTAACAATGATAACTAACATCATATTTTATTAAGTTGATCGGGCTAAATTGAGAGTATGCTTAATAATTGAAGTCTAGTTGAGAATTTTATTAACTAAGTTGCGAACAAACTTAAATATTTGTTGAGTATTTTGTATTTGACCATTTTTTTAGTATTAAATACTCAAAAACAAAGTTTCTTCGTGCCAACTTACTAACTAGATTATCAAGCAAGGCGGTCAAAATACGACCTAAGCCAAATACTAACAGCGAAAACAAAAGTAAACTTAAAAACAATTACGTAAGATGATAAACAAAATTTTGCTGACTGTATCGGGATTGGGACACGCAGAAGAAATGCTCAAAACCCTGAGAGAAATCCCTTCAATTGAATCTGCGAAAGTTACAATTTTGCATGTTGTTCAGGCACAAAATACTGCTGCTACCATGACCACTAAATGGGAAAATGGTGGTAAAATTCTGGCTAATGCCATTCAAACTTTGAACTTAGATCCTAGCCAGGTTTCTTCAATTTTGCGCGAAGGCGATCCCAAAGATGTAGTTTGCCAAGTAGCTGATGAAATAGATGCTGACTTGATTGTTATGGGTTCACGCGGACTTAAGCGACTACAATCTATTTTATCTAACTCAGTTAGTCAGTATGTTTTCCAGCTATCTTCTCGCCCCATGTTGCTGGTAAAAGATGACATTTATGTGAAAAAAATTAAGCGCATTATGGTGGCAATAGACAACTCTGATTCTGCAAAAAACTGCTTGAAATTGGCACTATTTTTACTGCGAGATATTCAGGGAGGCCAGTTAATTTTGGCAAATATTAGTACAGATTTAGGTGGTAAAAAATCGGAAATAACCGAGGTTAACTCAGATAAAAATCCAGTTTTAGCAGCCGCAGTTGCAGAAGCTCAAAAACAAGGTATCCAATCTCGTGCTTATATCAGCAGTGGCAAACCTGGTGAAGAAATTTGTCGCTTGGCAGAAGAGTTGAATATAGACTTATTATTGCTCGGTTCTCCAGATCGTCGTCCATCCATCGCTAAGAGTTTTGTTGATATAGATCGACTCATCGGATCTTCCTTGTCTGACTATGTTCGAGTCAATGCCACTTGTCCGGTATTATTGGCGCGGACGATCGCTTAAGTCAAGAATGCTGAGTATAAAAATTGTTGTAATAGGATAGTAAAGAAGTAAGATTTGTCTTGTCTTTACTACTCAACACAGGCTAAACGCCGCGCAATCCATATACAGCAATCAATTAGTGGTTGATAAATAAAAACCCCTACACAACTAGTGCAGGGGTTATTTATTTTATACACAAATTCTTAACTATCTTTTCCACCTTGGCGGCTAGCAGTTTGGATGTACAGAATTAGTAAAAACACAGTGGGAACTAATACGAACAAAATGCTCGCTACGAACCCCAGGTCATTAACTTGCATGGCAAGAAAGCCTCTCTTAGTTTTCCAGTCAACAACATTAGGATACCATTATCAATGACAGAGTTAGCCCAAATTTTTTACTTTCTCAAATGCTAACTACGAATGCTCCCAAAAAATTTAAGGCTTTGTGACTACGCTGACTGAGCCATTCACTAAAGTTTGACACGCAAGGCGGTAATTTTCTGGCTTTTTCTTGAATTTCCGGTTTTCTACTTCTGTGCGAGGGGAAAGATTTTCTAGTCCTTCGACTATTTCAACAATGCAAGTACCACATTGACCATTACCGCCACAATTGGTCATCTTGCCAATGAATGTATATATATCAATGTCATTTTGCATGGCTTTGAGTCGGAGATTGGCACCATCTGCCGCTACTACTTCTTTATTCTCTTTAACGAATTTGATATTACCCATAACTGATTCCTCCTTGACTCTAAGCTTGGCTTTCAAGGCTTCATATTGACATGGCTTGATTCACATCTTATTTATTATATTAAAACATTACAAAATGTTAATAAATGTTAACTTTAGAAAACATAGTGCCACAAAAAAATAGAACAGGTATATTACCTGTCCTACTCAATTGAGAAATAGATTAACTTACCTAAATCCCACGGCTGCTTGCCAAACGAAAGCAAGCAACAAGAAGAATACAGGGATGACTGGGAGAACGTCTACCAAAGGATCGAAGATTTGGTAAGCTTCAGGCAGTTTTGCTAATAAAAGTGCTGCTTCCATGTTTGTTTAAATCCACCTATCCAACACAGCTTTCATAATTGAGAAATATCTTAACATGGTTTGGTCATTGGTCATTTGTCATTGGTCATTAATATCTTATTCTTCGACTTCCCACTCTTCATCTCCACTTTCTTCGTTGAGCCAGTGGCCAAATTCTGTGGTGAAGCGATCGCTTAATATTGCTTCTCTAATATGCTGGGTAAAGCGAATTAGCTCGGTAATGTTGTGAATGCTCAACAACGTATAAGCTAAAATTTCCTGCGATCGCACCAGATGAGATACATAAGCACGGCTAAAATTTTGACATGTGTAGCAGGGACAAGTTTCATCTAATGGCGTAAAATCTTCACGAAACTTAGCATTTTTTAAATTCCAGCGTCCGCCCTGAACTATTGCCGTTCCATGTCTCGCCCAGCGAGTGGGAATTACGCAATCAAATAAATCTATCCCAGATGCGATCGCGATCGCCATTTCCCGATAAGTACCCACACCCATCAAATAACGAGGCTTTTCGGGCGGTAGAAGTGGTGCTGTCACTTTTACAATCTGAGCCATCAATTCTGGCGGTTCTCCCACACTCACGCCACCAATGGCATATCCAGGCAAATCTAACTTAGCCAAAGCTTCTGCCGCACGACAACGCAAATCCAAATACACGCCTCCCTGCACAATCCCAAACAAAGCCTGCTCACTACGTTGATGAGCCGTTATGCAGCGTTCTAACCAGCGATAAGTTCGTTCAGTAGCAGTTTCAACCTCTTGCCGAGTCGCTGGGTAAGGCGGACACTCATCAAAGGCCATGATCACATCTGCCCCTAAAGTATTTTGAATCTCAATGGAGCGTTCTGGTGTCAAGTTAATAATTCGTCCATCGTGGGGTGAGCGGAAAGTTACACCTTCTTCAGTAATTTTTCGCATCTCACTTAAACTGAACACCTGAAACCCACCAGAATCTGTAAGCATTGGGCCGTTCCAACCCATAAACTTGTGTAATCCTCCACCCCCAGCCACGATCGCTTCCCCTGGTTGTAGGTGAAGATGATAAGTATTGGATAAAACCATTTGCGCCCCAGTATCTCGTAGCTGGGCTGGGGTGATAGTTTTGACATTTGCCAGCGTACCCACTGGCATAAATCTGGGGGTTTCTACAATCCCGTGAGGAGTAAAAAACACTCCGGCTCTAGCTTTTGTCTGACTACAGCAAGCAAGACATTCAAAGGAAAAATTCGCACTCATGCCATTTTAGATTTTTGAAGATGCGCCTATTAAGACTTATGCAAAACTATACGATGTAGGGGCAATTCATTAATTGCCCCTACATCAATAAAGCGCAGCCTTACATCAAATTGGTATAGTAGTCGCTATTTTAAAAAGAATCAGAACAGTCATCGTCAATTTCTGCATCCCATCTGGCTGAGAGAACTTGCTCCATCATCGCTTCTATAGCGCTGACATTGAAGGTTCGCTCTCGTCGCTCTTGTATGGGGGTTGAGCGGGGAATCAACCGCAGACACACTCCGTCTTGCATCAAATCGAAGTAAGTTTCTTGTTGCGATGACTGTTTGAGTTCCAAGTAATCAAAACTACAAACATTCAAATATAGCGCATGATTAGCCACTAAGGTAGACCTTTGTGGATTAGCAAAAACTTCCATCACATCCCCTTCACCCTCGCTCAGTACCTTATCTTCTTGGGTGTAGATGTAGTGGACTCGACCTAAATCTGCCAGCAATCGCCGGATGTCGAGCTTATTCACAATGATGCCCGTGTTAATAATGCACGGAGCTGGTATCCTGGTGTCGGGTAGATGGTGACTCATAGGAAAATAGCGATTGAGCTAAGGAGAGCAACAACAGAGCTAGACAGTCATAATTGAATAGCTTGTTTACTCCCTACATTTAAAAAAATATCAATTTTGTGGGGCAATCGTCTAACAATTTGGAGGAAGTTTTTAGTTAACGAATACAAAACACAAATTTTGATTCCTGATGGAATTTTAATTTCCTGAACCATTTAATTTTTGTATAAACAACTACCCAAAAAGTTTTATTAATTACTTAGAACAGCATAACAAAATTTTCAGTGATAATCTCTAACAGAAGTAAATCTTATCTAAAGCTTTAAAGTGTACTGATGTTCAATTGTAGTCAAATTATGATGATTATCCAGCAATTAGCCAAATATTAATGTAACTACGATGACGAAACAGCAACAGTGGTGGAAAAAGCTGCTGTCAAAGCTGGCAGCTGGTATCATATTTTATACAAGTATTCCATTACCGTATTTGAACGGATTAGATTTTCAGGGAGTGGCACGTCTTGCTTCGCTTGTAGGGTTAATAATTGGGGGGATTTTAGGGTTACTGGATACGGGGATGGATTATTTGGGTATGCCAGTGTTAACTCGTAGTGCTTTGGTAGTAAGTATTTGGATTGCCATAACTGGAGGACTGCACTTAGATGGGGCAATGGATACTGCCGATGGTTTAGCAGTAGGCGACCCAGATCGGCGGCTGGAGGTGATGGCAGATAGTGCTACAGGTGCATTTGGAGCAATGACCGCGATCGCCTTGGTGCTACTCAAAATCACAGCCTTAACAGATATGCCAGAAAACCGTTGTTTGTTACTGATGGCGGCTTGTGGCTGGGGACGTTGGGGACAACAAGTAGCGATCGCACGGTATCCTTATTTAAAACCAACTGGCAAAGGTGCATTTCACAAACAAGCCATTCGTTCTTACAAAGATTTGTTACCAGGATTGTTATTGCTGTTGGGTTTGAGTGGTTTACTTGTGCTGATAGATAAACAGCAATTATTTCTTGCACTGGCAATGATAGTTGCTGGAAGTGCGATCGCCACTTTAACCGGCGCATGGTTCAACCACAAATTAGGCGGACACACCGGAGACACCTACGGCGCAGTCGTCGAGTGGACTGAAGCCTTATTTCTCTGCGTATTGACCATTTTTTAAGATGTGGGGACAAGGGGACAAGAGGTGAGAACTTGAAATAAGTCTTTCCCCTTGTCCCCAATTCTCCTTGTCCCCAAGTCCTCTTCCCAATTCCCAATTATTTAATCGGTTGCAACTTTGTCACCTTGAGTTTAAAAGCCCCAACCCCAGTTTCTCCAAAAGATCGGACACGAATCACATAATTCCCCGTCTCTACGATGCGGGTAAATAGTAGGGAATTGCTACTACCATCGGGGCCATCATCATTTTCTGCCAGAGTCGATCCATCAGGTGCTAGCAGTGTAATGATGCTGTCAAAATTTTCAGATGACAGATCAACTGCTAAATTATCGCCCTTTTGTAACTTCACAGTATAATCACGAGCAAACCCACCTTGACCTGTGGGAATGTCTTTATCTGAGAGGCTATCGGAAAGTTCAGTACTGTTAGATAAAGGAATTGGACTATACAACTTATTTTGAGCAAAAGCTGCGCTTGTACTTACACCTATTGCCAGCAATGTGGCAGGAATAATTATGAGTTGTTTTAAACCCGCCGCAAAAACTTTATTCATACATTTCAAGCAATTTTTTCCACAAAAATAGAGTAATTCGGTCGATTTATGCGCTTATCTGTTCAATTTAGCTCATTAATTTTGGAATTTATCCGTCTTTAACGGCAGTGGCTACTGCTACTAATCCTAAGACCACTATTCCATACTGACGAAGAGTTTGCACAGCAGACCTGGCAGTAGCACCAGTAGTATAAATGTCGTCCACTAACAGCACAGGAACATTTGGGGGGCGATCGCGAAATTCTTGTCCGACAGCAAAAGCTTGAGCCAAGTTTTTTTCTCGCTTAGATACCGATAAACCAAATTGCGCTTCAGTTTCTCGGACTCTGGCTAAACCGTTTAGTTTCAATTTTAATCCAGTTATTTCGCAGAAGCTTTGTGCTATTAGTGCAGCTTGATTGTATTTACGTTGCTTTTGCTTGCTAGGGTGCAGGGGAATGGGAACCACCACAGGCTGGCTATCTCGCTTAGGTGAATTTAACAACCATGCTTCTCCTAACCATTGACCCAAAGGACGAGCTATTTGGGGTTGATTTTCGTATTTCATCACAGCGATCGCTCGTTTCACTGGGCCACCATACTCTCCCCAGCCAAACACTGGTATTGGCCCTTTCCATAGAGACATTGGGTCTTTACGTTGACATTTTTGAAGTTGTCTGGTGCAGTTGTGACAAAATTCTTGGGAAGTTGCGCGTTGGCATAGTGGACAATGGGATTGGAGAAAAAGATTAAGTAAGCCCGTGAGATTTTTAATCCAAGTGTGCATTTAGAATTGTCCTTTGGCATTAGTCACTTGTCCTTTGTCACTTGTCCTTTGTTCTTAGCTAATGACCAATGACCCATGACCAATGACTAATGACCAATGACTAATGACTTAAAATACACGCGATCGCAGCGTGTTGTTTCTACTCCCGTTGATGGAGTGTAGCCGTTGCTTTCATACAGCTTGACTGCTTCCACCAAAACACTGGCGGTTTCAATCCAAATTTGCCCAAAACCACGCTCTGCGATCGCTGCTTCTAGCTGTTGTAACAAATATTTTCCTAATCCCAAACCCCTAATGCTGGGCAAAAGATACATTTTGCGGATTTCTACAGCTTTTTCACCTCGGTGTATGGGGTAGTATGCCCCAGTTCCTACTAACTGGCTTTGGTGTTCAATTACCCAAAACTCCCCCCCAGTAGCTAAATAATATTCCTCTACTCGCAATACATCTCGGTCAGCGCCGTTGGGTTCCCAACCCAGACCGTATTCTGATAATACATAACTGATGACTTCGGCGGCTCTAGTGCGATCGCTGGCGACCCAATCACGAATTATAAAATCTTGATAATAGTTTTTCATTACCATTTGCTGGTCAAGTTTACACAGAAAATTTTCTGGTTCTATATCCCAATTTACTCAGCAAATAGCAATTCTTGCATGGTCAGTTTCAGGTGGTACTCTCAAGATGTCAATAAAGAGGCAAGGGGAGAGGAATTATCTTCCCCTCCCCAAGTCTATTTAGCAAGGATAATCCAGCGATATAGTAGTAATGCTTGCGGCGGGCTACGCCTACGCTGACATTGATCTTAGTCTCTATAACCTCTATAACCTGTCCAAGGGCCCCAGATAGCTAAAGTAATACCAGGGCTTTGAATGTTAACGAACAAAGTATCACCATCGGGTGAGAAGCAGGCTCCAGCAAACTCACCAGTTTGGAGGGCGTTACGTGCAAATTTGTAGATTTCACCACTGGGAGTAATACCTATCAAGAAATTGTCACCGCTTCCGTCCTCACAGAGGATAAGATCGCCAAAAGGTGCTACGACTAGGTTATCGGGCATATCGAGTTCATCTTTAGATTGAGACTCGACAAACAGTTCAATTGTCTCTTCACCCGGAATGTAGCGCCATACCTGACCACCCCCTACAGGGCCACCACTTGTAGCAGTGAAGTAAAATTCACCTTTGCTCTTCTTGTCATCCTTGCCGTTTTTGTCTTTCTTGCCCTTGTTGTCATCGTACCAAATGCCTTCCCCACGGTTAAACCGGGCTGCACCTAAGCTACGACCTTGGACTCTGACATTATCTACAGTAGTAGGGTTTGGCTCAGGAATAGTCACCCAATCTACATCCCATTTCTGTCCTACTACGAAACCGGTAGTGGTGTTAACCTCTGGTCTATCCTTGATCCTCAGAGCTTGGAGAGTGCCTCCTGCTTTTAAATTGCCATACTGTTTCGGGATAAAACGATAGAAGAGGCTACTTCCACTATCTTCAGTCTGATAAACAATTCCAGTTTTGGGATCTACAGCTACAGCCTCATGATTAAACCGTCCCATTTCAACTAGAGGTACTGGTTCAACAGGAGAGGTGGCCTTAGCTGGAACCTCAAAGTTATAACCATGTGGCTTAGTGACTCCATTCGTCGCAGTTGGTATGGTTACATCTTCTTCGCAGCTAATCCATGAGCCCCAAGGAGTTAGACCACCTGCACAGTTACGAATGGTTCCACCAAGAGAACTGAACTCTTTGATCAGTTTGCGATCGCGCCCAACAATTAGAGTTGTAGTGCCACCTCTGCAAATAGGATCGTAGGGATTGGGCACTTGTACTTTTGTACCAGAAGTATTGCTAAGTTCGTGATTGCGAACCAGGATTATTGTGTTTCTGGGCCCAGGAAAGGCTGCCATTCCATCATGATTACTAGGCTCTAAACTCCCATCGCTCATGAGAGTGCCTGTGCGAGATATAACTTGATACCGAAATCCACTTGGTAAATCTAACAAGCCATTGGGATCTGGTAAAAGTGGCCCATATCCTATGCCATATCTTGATCCATAGGCTTGTTGGGCAAGAAGACCCTTCATAGGAGACACCATCAAAGTGCCAACAGCAGTAGTGCCTGCTATTGCAAAAAATTTACGTCTTGAAAATGTCATGAGGATGGTTTGGTTACTTACATAATGCTGAAGAAAAAGTATTTTATTTTGATTAAGTTTGGGTTATGCCTTATTTAATTTAGGGTTAGTTAATAAAATATGAATATATACAAATTTGTCTTTTCTTTTAGCAAATTTATGTATGTAATACCAATTTAATGTGAAGCTGCACATATCTTGATCCCCCTAAATCCCCCTTAAAAAGGGGGACTTTGATAGATGTTTTTCCGGTTCCCCCCTTTATTAAGGGGAGCCAGCGCGGTCTTCTCCCAAGGGGAGACGCTAAAAGCGATGGGGTCTCCCCTGCCGCAGGATGCGCGAAGCGCTGTAGTGGAGCGACTGGCGTGGGCGAGGGGGGATCGAATTCTATGCAGCTTAATAAAAAATTGGTATAAGCTTCATCTATGTTCAAATCTAGAGTTTTTTAAAAGATATATTTATGTAGGTTGGGTGGAGTGAAACGCAACCCAACATTACCAGCTTATTTATGTTGGGTTACGCTATCGCTGCACCCAACCTACAAAACTAGTACAAAACTACGGTTCTCAAAGTAGACAAGGTTTAGGACTCACATTTGATTTTTCAAAAAACTCCGTACAGCTCAAAAAGCCTTTTTTATTACCGCCAAACTGCGCGAACAAAAATCAAAGCGGATTCCTATATGAAGTTTATAAATAGAGTCTTCAAAAAAAAGCCAGCATTTATATAGACAGTGAACCTGAATAGTCGAAGCTAGCATGATTAGAACTGTAATTAAATATTATTCTAACTTTAACGATCAAGGAATTTGAAAGGCTAGAAATACCTAAAACTTGTAGGGGACGGATTGAGAATATGTCCCCTAGTTACAGTGCAATACGTTTACTGTTAGAGCTAAATTTGTAGTTTAGATATGGGATAGTTTTTGACAGCGAATTTTTAACTGACAATTCCTAGATTGCTGTAAATTTCGATGAGATTGCCATCAGGATCGCGAAAATGAGCGGTGCGAATTCCCCAGTCTGGGCGATCTTGCGGTTCAGTCACAACGATCGAATTCTGATTTTTTACTTGGTTATAAACCTCATCCACGTTATCGACTGCGAAAACCAAGACTATTTTATCTCGATTGACAATGTATGAAGGCTGTTCAATTCTTGGAACTACTTCAGCCATTAATTCTTTTTTGAACAAACCCAACTTGAGATATCCGGTATTCAACTCAGCATATCCGCTCTCTTCATCGCCCCAATCGACATCAAATTTCAGCAGATCCCGGTAGAACAGAAAAGAATCTTTGTAGTTGGAGACAAGTAGTCTCAGGTGTGTTAGCTGAAGCTTCATATCTGTTGCCTTAGTCTACTAACTGTGAATTCTAGGTTCTGGGTGCAAAGTCGCCAGCAACTCGCTTTCGACAATTGCTAATTCATCAAGCCGTTGCATGACAATTTCTCTGTCGAAATAAGTAGCAGCTAAAACCCAATATATACCGTAGTGACGCGCTTCGGATGCCATTAGGCCACGATAAAATTTTGCTAACTCTGGCTCTGGACAGTGAGCAGCTAATAGTCCCAGACGTTCGTGAGAACGAGCTTCAATTAAACCAGTGACTAGTAAGGAATCCAGAAATCGCTCAGGTTCTTTGGGGCGAACTTGAGCTTTTAAACCTGCACCGTAGGGAGGCGGTGGTAAGGGAGCTAAGGGAATATTCCGGCGTTCTAACCATTGGTTAACTAGCTCAAAGTGTTCTAGTTCCTCGCGGGCGATCGCAGTCAGTTCCCGCACCATTTTAGTATTGGAAGGGTAGCGAAACATCATATTTAAAGCCACACCTGCTGCTTTGCGTTCACAGTGAGAGTGGTCGAGTAAGATGATGTCTAGGTTAGCGATCGCTTGTTCAACCCAAGCAGAGCTAGTGGGCTGTTTTAGGACGTTGATAGTCGGTAACTGAGTAAGCACAGAGTCAATCAATTTTGGATTTTGGATTTTTCCATAGTTTAAACTAGTAGACCACCAAAGAAACTTTGCGGGGTTTATCGTCAGAAAATCAAGTTCTTTTCTCCCCCTGCCCCCTGCTTTTTCATTCCTGTTGCCGCCGTTCCTCCATATCTTGACTAGAAATCATACTATGGACTCTCTCTACATCTGCCATCATTAAAACTGCTCCCTGTATATCCATGCCAAGCAACGGGGTGATTGCCAGGTAACATTTTATTTGCCTACCTCGACGATTAGTAGCATCAAGGATCATTTCTTGAAATTGTTTTTTACCAGATAGAGAATCGCGGAGTGGCGATCGCAACTGCTCAACAGGTAGCCCAATATCTAGGCTGAAGATAGACTTTCCTAAAACTTCATCAGTTCGCAGTCCCCATAAATCCTCTACCATGTAATTCCAAATTGAGATATTAAAGCTGCCGTCAATTACCACTATTCCAGTTTGCAGACTTCTGAGAATAGATACCAAAAAAATATTTGTGTGATTAAGTTCTGTGGTGCGTTCGCTCAGTTCGTTATTAATTGTCTGTAATTCTTCATTAGTAGATTGAAGTTCTTCATTCATCGTCTCCAATTCTTCATTGGTGGATTGGAGTTCTTCGTTGGTAGTTTCTAATTCTTCATTGGTAGATTGGAGTTCTTCGTTAGTAGTTTCTAATTCTTCATTGGTAGATTGGAGTTCTTCGTTGGTAGTTTCTAATTCCTGTTGCGAGCGTTGCAAGGCATCTTGGAGTTTAATATAACGAGTGACATCATGAAAGGAAATGCTAACACCTAAAAAACTGGTGTCTGTTTCTTGCAAAGGCGTAATTCGCACATCTAGATATTGGGTTTCTGTGTTAGACAAATAGCGCTCTACATTTGTCAGGCTGACAGGGCGGCGTTCAGTATAAGCCCGTTCAATTAGCGATCGCAATTCAATCGGTCGATAGGAAAGTTCTAGATCCTGGAAAGGACGAGCTAAATCTTTGGGGGAAAGGGCAAACAAAGTCCGTGCCTGCTCATTCACCATTACCAGAGAGCCAGTGATATCAATGACTACTTGCGCGATTGGTGATGTGTCGAAACCCATGTCTCGCAGCCGCAAATGTCGAGACACACGGCTGCTAGATTCGTCATCTACTGAATTTGCCATAACTAGGAGGCGATCGCGTATATTAACCGACGATACCTTACTAAATATCCGGTTTTTTAAGTCTATTGGAGTAAAGAGACTAGAATGCATCAATAGCATCTCTGCTTTCCCCAAAAATAGATAACCAGTATCATTAAGTGCAAAATGAAACCGCGCCAGAATTCGCCCTTGAGTCTCAGAATTAAAGTACATTAATGTATTGCGACTAACCAGCAAATCTAAGCGCGAAATGGGCGCATCTTGAAGCAGATCGTGACGGCCAAAAATCACTGAGCGGCGCAAGTCTTGGCGAAAAACATAGCGATTACCGACAATCTCAAAGTATTTTTGCCGGAGTTCATCTGATACCGCCTGAACATCTTTTGCTGAATACGTAGCTTGACGAGCTTGGTTGAGAGCCTCTTCATCTACATCTGTGGCATAGATTTTCACTCGTTGGCGAAATTCCTCTGCTCCCAATATTTCAGCCATCAACATTGCTAAGGTATAAGCTTCTTCCCCAGAAGCACAACCAGCACTCCAGATGCGGATTTGGTCAGAAGTATTTTTATTCCTAATCAGATTAGGCAGTATTTCTTCTGCTAGGTATTCCCAAGCTGGTAAATCTCGAAAAAAAGCGGTGACGTTAATTAAGATAGTGTTAAAAAGATAATTGAATTCTTCTGGATAAACTTCTAGGTAGTCTAAATACTCTTCAAAGTTTTCTATGTTCAATGACTGCATCCGCTTGCGGACTCGGCGCATCAAAGTCGAGCGTTTATAGCCTGTAAAATCAAATCCCCGGCTTTGTCTGAGATAAATCAGTAGATTTTCAAATTTGGGATCTCTGTCTGCGGAAGTCATAGGTTAGGGAGGGGCAGAGGGGCAGGGGGCAAAGTTCCAAGCTACGTCCGCAAGTATCAAAGCCTCATTAATGTATAGTGACACTAAGTTGCATTCTAAAACATATCTCCCCTGCTCCCCTGCCCCTCTGCTTAGTTACATTCTCCCATGACTAAAGTCACCAGAGCCTTGGAGATTTCATCTAGAGGGAGAATAAAATCTACTTTGCCAGTTTGAATCGCAGCTGAGGGCATCCCGGAAAATTCGGCGGTCTTTACGTCTTGGACAATGACAGTACCACCCATTTTTTTGATTGCTTCTACTCCCATCGCGCCGTCGCTACCTGTTCCAGTTAGCACGATGGCGATCGCTCTTTCTTTGTAAGTGGCTGCAACCGATTCAAATAATAAGTCTGCCGAAGGACGTAAAAAATGTACTAATTTCGACTGTGATAAGGAAAGTGTGCCGTCATCGTTAACCAACAAGTGACGATTAGGTGGGGCAATGTAAGCCGTTCCTGGGGTGAGGTAATCTCCTTCCTTTGCCTGCTTGACGGTAATATGCGTGCGCCGACTAAGAATTTCTGCCATGAATGACGGATGTTCAGGAGAAATATGTTGCACAATGACGATCACGGCTGGGAATTCTGCGGGTAGAGTTGATAGCACTTTAATTTGAGCAGTCAGACCACCTGCTGAGGCTGCGATCGCCACAATATCAAAGGCACTATTAGTAAAGGGGGGTGGATTATTCTTGGCATCTTCTGCCATCTGAATCATGATTTTTCGGCTGTCAGTACCAACTAAACTTATTAGTTACAGGAAGTATTAATAAATTTACGATTGCTCATCTTTCTTTACATAAATTATACAGTATATCTGAACTAATTTACTTCTTGTTGCCTTTATCTGTTAAGCTTGTCTGTTCATCTTCTTGCTCTAAAATGAGTTTTGCCTCCAAAAGTTGCTGCCTATGTTCGTCACTAACTATCGGGTATTTCAAATTGAGTTCTTCTAGTTTAGTGCAGATAATATTGGCGACTACCAGACGTGTAAACCATTTGCGATCGGCAGGAATAATATACCAAGGGGCCGATTTTGTACTAGTGTTATTAAAAACCTCTTCATAAGCATTCATATAATCATCCCAAAAAGCTCTTTCTTTGACATCGCTATCTGAAAACTTCCAATTTTTCTCAGGATATTCAATCCGTTCTAAAAAGCGTTTTTTCTGCTCTGATTTAGAAACATTAAGAAAGAACTTCAGAACGATCACACCATTGTCTACTAAATATTTTTCAAAATTATTAATTTCTTCAAAGCGTTGCTTCCATATCTTATTTCCATTAGGGAAATGAGGAAGTTGTTGCTTTCTTAACATTTCTGGATGGACACGAACTACTAGTGCTTCTTCATAATATGAGCGGTTGAATATCCCAATTCGGCCTCTTTCCGGCAAAGCCTTCATTGTTCGCCACAGGTAGTCATGGTCTAATTCTTCCGCACTGGGGGACTTGAAACTAAACACCTGAAATCCTTGCGGATTCACCCCAGAGGTCACGTGTTTAATTGTGCTATCCTTACCAGCAGCATCCATTGCCTGAAAAATAATCAGCAATGCGTAGGTGTTTTGAGCATAGAGAATATTTTGGAAATTCGCTAATCGCTCAATATCCGCCTGTAATTTAATTGCAGCATCAGTTTTTTCATTAAAATCAGCTTTATAAGCTGGGTCATAGTTTTTTTTCAGAGAAATCTTTGAACCTGGTGGAACAATGAAAGCATCGTAATTCATATATAAAAGTTCCTAACTGCTGCTTATATACAAGCACATTGTTAATTAGAAATTACTGAACATTATGATTTGTTTCTTAAATAATTTTGATTCAAAATTAATAACTTTTAACAAATTTTAATAACTTAACTTTCCCTCTTCGTCATTAGCAAGTTTTGTGATTTTTTTTAATCTCTTTTATAAAACTTAATATCGATTGTTAGGACAATCCCAATCGCTATTCAAGGGCTTGAGTCAACAGCGATGTGAAGGTACTTATATGATTGACGTAACCGCAGACCCACGTCAAAAGTGGTTAGCGAGAGTTGCAATGCTTGTGTTCGTTGTGGACGAGTTGAGATTCAAGGGACTTCCAAGAAATAAATTATCCAAAGAAACAAACCACAGAGACACAGAGAACACAGAGAGAGGAGAAAAAGAGAGGGTTTTTGGGTCAGTTTTAGGACATTTTTTTATTTGGAAGTCCCCAACGCCCCGATAAGCGTTTTTAGCTATCCTCCCAGCGATGTCTACGACGGGCTACGCCTACGCACTCTTACACTCTTCCCTAGCAGTCTAAACTTTGGCATAATCAGACATGGCCGCACCTAAACTGAGATAAATTCTGCCAAGCTAATTAAAAGGTTTACGGCGACTGGATATTTTAATAGAATAATCTCATCAAAAGATTCGCAGAAATATAAATGGACTGGATTACACTACTGCGATCGCTACAGTCTGATTTTATTAAAAGGTTAACATCTGGTTGTCTGCTTCATTGTGAAACCGAAGGTCAATATAGTGAATTAACTATAATCTCTGGAGAGAGATTAAAGGCACTGCGGGAATTTTGCTGGTTGATGGCTGAGAAATATAAGCGTGTTTCGCCAGTCCGTGACGTGTTTATTAGCTATCTTAAAGGGAAGTTGGGTGAGGAAGTTGTCAAGGAACGTTTAGCAGATTTTATTACCGAAGTCGATTATGAAAAGCGATTCGGCGGCGATGGCAATATAGATTTTACCTTGACTTCTGACCCATCTATTGGTATCGAGGTTAAATCTCGTCACGGTAATATTGATAGAGTTAGATGGTCAATCAGTTCTGAAGAAGTTGAAAAAAATGCAGTTGTAGTTTGCATTTTGATTCAAGAAGATGTAAGTGAAGCACAATCTCAGTATCACCTTTTTTTAGCTGGGTTTCTCCCAACCCGGATGATTAAGTTAAAGACTGGTAAAATTTCCTTTGGGATAGACCAGTTGTTGTATGGTGGAGGTTTATGGTGCTATCTAGAACAGTTACAATCTTCTCTAAATAATTCTTCTAGACAACAACCATCGATTTACAAATATCTTCCGAAGCAAGAAATTTTATCTAAGCCAACCAATAATCAGTTACTAAAATCTTTTTTTCAACCTGAATATAATAACAATGAAGATTTAAATACACTTTATGCAAAATTGGGAGATGAATATTTTGAAAAAGGAGAATATACAAATGCGATCGTTAACTATAGTAAAGCCTTAAAAGTTACATCTGGCGATATTGATTTATATTATAAACGAGGTTTGACTCACTATCAAATAGGTGATTACGAAGCTGCGATCGCAGATTATTCTCAGGCAATCCAGATGAATATTCAGGATGCTAAATCTTACAATAAACGAGGTTTGGCTCTGTCTCAACTAGGTCGATTAGAAGAAGCAATCAATGATTACACTCAGGCTATTAGAATTAACCCTAATGTTGCCGTAGCTTATAAAAACCGGGCTGAAGCTCGTTCTCATATAGGAGATAATCAAGGAGCAATTGAGGATTATACCCAGGCAATTAAAATTAATCCTCATTATGCTGATGCTTATAAAAACCGTGGGATTGCTCGTTATTTATTAGGTTCTCAACCGGGATTCCCTCAAGCAATCAAGATTAATCCAAAAGATGCCATAGCTTATAAAAAACGTGGTAATGCTCGTTCTGATTTAGGAGATTTTGAAGGAGCAATTGAAGATTATACACAGGCAATACAGATTAATCCTAATTATGCCGATGCCTATTATAACCGTGGTAATGCTCATTCTGACTTAGGAGATTTTGAGAGAGCAATTGAAGATTATACTCAAGCAATACAAATTAATTATAATTATGCCGATGCTTATTACAATCGTGGCAATATTCGTTTAGAAATAGCAGATAGACAGGGAGCAATTGAAGATTTTCAGAAAGCAGCAGACATATATCGTAAAGAAGGTAAGCTAGAAGCACTCAAAGATACACGAGAAAGAATATTAGATTTAGAAATAGAAGAATCATTAGATATTTTAAAATTCTAGAAAATTTGTGAATTCGGATAAATAGCAATTTTCAGCTATGTTTCAGATGCCCAAACTTTCAAAAGTTCCCTTGTCAGTATCAAAAATTTATGCTTTTGGCGATGCTTGGGTTGGACTACACTAACGCAAACTCACAAAAATTCAGAAAAATCCCAAAAAAAGGCACAGTAAAAGCTTGTAATAAATAAACCTAGCAGGGGTCATATAACAAAACCGCCTGCTAGGAAGGTATAGTATATTCTGGCCATGTTTGATTAGGTTAGCGCTTATTTATAAAAAATAAATGCGTATCCCTAGATACAATAACTAAATATTTTGGAAAAGACAGTTAAGAAAAGTGACTAAATAGGTTAATTTCCAATTAAAACCAAGAATTTCCCAAATGGGTAGATGACGGAGTGAAGGATAGAGACAAGGGAAAATTATAGAACGCATTCTTCCTTGTCCTTTCCCAATGCCAATACAACTCTTGGAGAGGCTGCACCCTAAGCATAGCTATGCCGCAGGCTTTACGGCTTCTCTACGAGACGCTACGCTTTAGCGGAGCTTTCGCTTTAGCGATACGCTCAGTACAAGTGCCCCGTGCCCAATCCCTAATACCCCATAATATAAGAAAGCGCTTCACACTTCTTAAATAATCAGCTTTATTAGAACAATGGCGAGAGACTTGCGGGGATTCATTAAAATTCTGGAAGAAAAGGGACAATTACGGCGGATTTCAGCTTTAGTTGACCCAGAATTGGAAATTGCTGAGATTTCCAACCGGATGCTGCAAAAAGGTGGCCCAGGGTTGTTGTTTGAAAACGTCAAAGGCGCTTCCTTCCCTGTGGCGGTGAATTTGATGGGAACTGTGGAAAGGATTTGCTGGGCGATGAATATGCAGCATCCAGAGGAGTTAGAAACTCTGGGGAAAAAATTAAGTATGCTGCAACAGCCAAAACCACCGAAGAAGATTTCCCAGGCGATAGATTTTGGGAAAGTATTGTTTGATGTGGTGAAGGCGAAACCAGGACGAGACTTTTTCCCTGCTTGTCAGCAAGTTGTGCTTCAAGGTAATGATTTAGATTTAAATAAGTTGCCTTTGATACGTCCTTATGTTGGTGATGCTGGCAAGATTATCACGCTGGGACTGGTAATTACCAAAGATTGTGAGACGGGTACACCAAACGTAGGTGTGTATCGCTTGCAACTCCAATCTAAAAATACGATGACGGTTCACTGGTTATCGGTGCGGGGTGGGGCGAGGCATTTGCGAAAAGCAGCCGAACGTGGGAAAAAATTAGAAGTAGCGATCGCACTTGGTGTAGATCCTCTCATTATTATGGCAGCTGCCACACCCATCCCTGTAGATTTATCAGAATGGTTGTTTGCTGGACTTTACGGCGGTTCTGGTGTGCAGTTGGCGAAATGTAAAACTGTAGATTTGGAAGTTCCCGCCGATTCCGAATTTGTCTTGGAAGGAACGATTACGCCAGGAGAAGTGTTACCAGATGGGCCTTTTGGCGACCACATGGGCTATTACGGCGGCGTTGAGGATTCGCCTTTGATTCGCTTTGAGTGTATGACGCACCGGAAAAATCCGATTTACTTAACAACATTTAGCGGTCGTCCACCCAAAGAAGAAGCGATGATGGCGATCGCACTAAATCGCATTTATACGCCCATACTGCGCCAACAAGTATCTGAAATTGTCGATTTCTTCCTCCCAATGGAAGCTTTGAGTTACAAAGCAGCGATTATTTCCATTGATAAAGCATATCCTGGACAAGCACGACGGGCGGCTTTAGCGTTTTGGAGTGCTTTACCACAATTTACATACACCAAATTTGTAATTGTTGTGGATAAAGACATAAATATTCGCGATCCGCGTCAAGTGGTGTGGGCTATTAGTTCCAAAGTTGACCCAGTGCGAGATGTGTTTATTTTACCAAATACACCTTTTGATACCTTGGATTTTGCCAGTGAAAAAATTGGCTTAGGTGGACGGATGGGAATTGATGCGACTACAAAGATTCCACCAGAAACAGACCATGAATGGGGTTCGCCTTTGGAATCTGACCCAGATGTGGCGGCGATGGTAGAGAGACGATGGGCAGAATATGGTTTGGCAGAGTTGCAGTTAGGAGAAGTAGACCCGAATTTGTTTGGCTATGATATGAGGTAACGTATTAAATAGAAACTGGTAAAAATCTCTGCTGACTATCAGCTTAACTGATTTTTATCAGTCAAAGTTATCTCAAATGTCAAAATTAAAAAGCTGGAGAACATAGCCTGATATAAATATCTCTTTGATCGTCAGCAAAAGCTCTTCTACCATGAAGTATCCTTGTATTGTCAATCATTAAAATATCTCCTTTCCGCCACGAGATTTTCGTGGTAATTTTTTCAGCAATTTCATTAAGTTCAGAGACAACCTCCTCAGTAATTTCTGAATCATCCTCAAAATTAAGAATCTTTGGGTTTAACTGCTTTGTGGGCAATAGACTATTAATAAATACCCGATATTTTCCACATCTACTGGGGATAATGGCTGGACAAATGTATTCAAGCAGAATTGATTGATCATCATTTACTGTCAGATGCGTATTATTCTTCCGACACATTTCTTCTAGCTGATTCAAATCATCTGTTTGGTATTTTTTCTGCCAGTCCTCTTGAGATATCCGAACAGTAAATTTTAACTTCTTTTTGCTGAATAACTCTTTGGTTGAACTACTAATTTCATTAAAAAATTCTCTACCATCACACACGGTAGTTTCACCATCTTCTAATGGCGGATTAGCACAGAAAAACCACAACATAAGTGGGATGTTTTTCTGATAATACATTTCTCCGTGTAATTTAATCTCAGACTTAAAATCATTTACACTTAAAAGAGTCTCATCTCCATTAATTACCTTCCGACTGAATGAACCACCAGCATAATTTATAAAATTGGTACTCAATAGATTGGTAAATTCTTTAAAGATTTCAACATCAACATCAAATCCTCTAAAAAGTAAAATTCCATAATCTTTAAATAGACGAATAATTTCTTCTTTATCTAATTCTAAAATACTGCTATTGTCAATATTAATAATTTCTTGACCCATGCCATCTGATATGGGCTGTATTTTGTGGTTCATATAAATTAATAAATTATTAAAACTGTACTCACTATTAGCGTTAACTACACTATAGGCATTTTAATACACAATCATAGCGTTGTGTTGCATCCATCTGCGCGTAGCCCGCCGTAGACATCGCAGGACTAAATTTTGTAAAATGAAAAGTGTTATTACAGTACTAAAATTCTTTTTAGATAGCTACGTTATAAAGTTAGCCTTAATTTGTTTGGGTAGATTATGAGATAGAAATCGAACTCAAATCTTAGGTACTGAAGCAAAAAAATTGAGCAAATTATGACCAAAAAGCTGAAAAATGCACCATCAAAGTTAGTAATAGGATTGGTATTTAGTTGTATTAGTGTGATGCTCAATACAGGTATAGCTTATCAAATAGCTTTAGCAAAATCAACTAATCCACAAAAGTGCGATATTCTTGCCTACGTCACTGATACAGATCCACAAGGTTTAAATGTGCGGAATGGTGCAAGTACAAATAACACAATATTAGGGCAAATACCCATCAACGAAACAGTTCAAGTTATTGGTGCTACTGGAGATTGGGTAAAGATTACTAATGCTAGTAATGGTTTTCAAGGAACTGGATGGGTATTTGTGCCAAAGCTGGGTTTAACAACGCAGGGCTACGGTACTAATGGCGTAGATTTATATGCTAGTAATAGTCAAGAAAGCCAAAAAGTGAGAACAATTCCTGCGAATACGGCTGTCAAATTGTTAGGCTGTCAAGGAGATTGGGCGCAGGTTGAATATCAAGGTGTTAAAGGTTGGTTGACAAAGGAAGATCAATGTGGTGCTGCCCTTACGAGTTGTTCTTAGAACCTCACCCCTACCTTTCTTGCTGTCAGCAAGCTATCCATTACCCGAATATTTGTTAATCAAAATATAACTTAATTGAAAGAAGGGCTAATTTCCCTGACTAACTTTATGTAATGCTAACTTAACTCAACTGCGATCGCTTCCACCTCAATTAAAACAGGCGATCGCAATTAGCGCGTAGTTGTGTCCCGCAAAGATAACACTACTTAGCTTTAACGGTATAATAAGTTGTTAAGTCCTGCTGCATCTCCTTCACCATAACTCTTATGTCAGATCAACCTGCACCAGAAATCGAACTGCTCCGTGCGGCTTATGCGGCCTTCAACGCACGAGACATTGACGCTGCCCTTGCCCTCATGACTCCCGACGTGGCTTGGCCGAAAGCGTTCAAAGGCGGTTTTGTCCGTGGGCCTGAAGAAGTTCGCGCTTACTGGACGGAGCAATGGAGCGAGATCAATCCGCACGTCGAGCCGATTTCCTTTTATTCGGAGGAGGACGGGCGCATTTTGGTCGATGTGCATCAGGTCGTGCGTGACTTGGATGGAGCAGTTCTTGCCGATGAACACGTGGGTCATCGATTCACCCTTGAGCATGGCTTGATTCAAGTCATGGAAGTCACGCAAGTAGGTTAGGTGGAGTGAAACGCAACCCAACATTACCACCTTATTTATGTTGAGTTACGCGATCGCTGCACCCAACCGACAAAACTACGGTTCTCAAGGTAGACGAGGTTTAATTGTTATTTTGGAATTCGTCTAACTTAGCCCGCACTGCCTGGATATCCTGCCACATCAACCATTTAGGCGCACCTCTTTCTTTAGAAGGATTACGCAGTAAGTAGGAAGGATGAAAAATCGGCATACATAAACGCCCTTCCCACTCCAGCCACTGTCCGCGAATTTTCGTAATCCCTCGCTTATCGCCAGTGATGCCTTTGACAGCAGTTGCACCTGTTAACAAGATTATTTTAGGGTCAACTAGACGAATTTGTTCTAGTAAGTAGGGTAGACAAGCCGCTACTTCTGTTGGAGTAGGAACTCTATTATCTGGTGGGCGACATTTATTTATATTAGCTATATATACATCATGCTCGGTAGTTAGATTCACCGATGCCAGAATTTTCTCCAGCAATTGCCCCGATCTACCTACAAATGGTAAACCAGTTTCGTCTTCATTTTGACCAGGCGCTTCCCCAATAACCATAATTGGGGCTTTGAGATTACCGCGTCCGACGACAGCATGAGTCCGAGTGTCTCCCAATGGACAACGGTGGCAGCGATCGCAATGCTGTGTCAATTCCGTTATGGTGGAATAAGTTCCGGGAGCGATCGCAATTTTAGCGTCTGTAGGAATTAGTTCTCGTTGGTTAAAGGTTGAGTCGTCGAAGAGGCTGAGTTGAGTTTCGCTGCTCATGAAAATTAGGATTTTGATATCAGCGCTAGCTGTTTTTTCTGAGTTAAATACTGCTCTGGTTGCAGATTTATCTGAATAAATAGACTTTTGCTGAATACTTAATTATTTATACAAAATCTTATTGTATCAGTTAAGTTGAGACAAAATTCAGTCATGATAAAAGCAGTGCCGTCCTAAGATGCTGGGGGGAACCCATGTCACAGACCCCGCTTTTTGCCGATCGCACCCATGCGGGTGAATTATTAGCGCGAGTGATTCAGGATGTTTTGACTCAGCAAACTATTGCTTCTGGGATAAAACCTGTACCAATTGTTTATGCTTTGCCAAGAGGGGGTATACCAGTAGCAGCACCAATAGCACGTCTATTGAATTGTCCGTTGACAATCGTTGTAGCGAAAAAGATTAGCCATCCAGAAAACCCAGAGTTAGCAATTGGTGCAGTGACTACTTACGGAAATGTTCTTTGGACTGATCAAAAGCTATTTCGGTTTAAAGATGATACAAGGTTGCGCGAAGTGGCTTTAAATAAAGCTATCATCCAAGCTAAGTCTCTTGAGGCTCAATTAATTACTGCTTGTCCGCAGGTGAATGCCGAGAATGCTACGGCTATTTTAGTTGATGATGGCATTGCTACAGGAATGACAATAGCAGTTGCCGCTACTGCTATCAAAGCACTGTCTCCAGCAGCAGTTTGGCTATGTACTCCAGTTGCACCACAAAGATTGCTACCTTGGTTAGAACAGTGGGGCGATCGCACAATCGTCTTGGAAACACCAGAACCCTTTTGGAGTGTGAGTAATTTCTACGCGGAATTTCCCCAAGTTGATACATCAGAGGTTCTCAGATATCTCCAGCAACAAAATAGAATGGGGCCAATGGATCTATCCGAGTAATTTTAAGTTTGAATTGTTTCCTTCTTTTGCTTTTTAACTATTTGAAGATGTTCCTTGCTGGTATTGCATAGCTTTGGCATAATCACCCAAAGCGTAGCAAGCGACTCTCAAACGATCAAGAGCTTCTTCTTCACTACGACGGTCTTTGATATTCCTAGCTAAGAGCAAACGTTGTTCATAATATGTAATTGCTTTGTTATAGTCACCCAGAGCTTCACAAGCAACTCCTAAACTACCTAAAGATTGTTCCTCGCTACGTTTGTCTTGAATTTCTCTGGCTAAGAGCAACCTATCTTCATAATACTTAATAGCTTTAGTATAATCACCTAGAGCATAACAAGCATTACCCAGATTTTTGAGTACCTGAGAAGCACTACGAACATTTTTTAAGGAGCGTGCTAGTACTACACACTGCTCATAATAAGCGATCGCTTTGGGGTAATTATTCAAAGCATACCAAGCATTACCCAAATTTTTGAGTACCTGTTCCTCGCCCCAGTTATCTTTAAGTTCTCGCACAATCTCTAGGCTTTGCTGCTGATACTCAATAGCCTGTGTAAAGTTACTCAAAGATTTATACACCAATCCCAAATTATTCAATGCTGCAACTTGACTCCGTTTATCTTGCAGCTGTTGTGTTATTTTCAAACACTTTTCTAGAAACTCAATAGCCTTGTTATGGTCATTCAAATGACGGTATGAATTCCCTAAATGGGAAAGTGCTTGCATTTGCAATGCTAAATCTGAAGTGTTATTGAGCAAAGACAAACACTCCTGGGAGTAAGATATCGCACCTTTATAGTCTCCAGCGCTATAAGTCACCAATCCTAAAAAAGAAAGCGCCTGTGCCTGTTTTTGCAAATCCCCAACTCCCTGAAACAGTCCCAAAGCTTGTTGTAAAGACTTCAACGCTGCAATTAATTCACCAGCTTGCTGCTGTTGAATTCCTTGCCGTAGTAGCTTGGATGCTTCCGATAAATTGTCATCATTTTCCTGTGGAGGTAGTATTTCTGCATGTGAACCAGAGCCAAATTCATGAGTAATTGTATTACGCTTCACTGGTTTTAAGTATGTTATGGGTAATTGTAGGGGAATTGTATTTTTCGATCTATTATTCCATTCGCCTTTAGGCATCAACCCCTTCCTTTGAAGTCTGGTGGTAAATATAGTGTTCCCAAAACCAGAAGGTATCTTTCATCAGGTTGTTTAGGGACTTCCAAATAAAAAAATGTCCCAAAACTGACGAAAGAACCCTCTCTATTTCTCTTCTCTCTGTGTTCTCTGTGTCTCTGTGGTTCGTTTATTTGGATAATTTATTTCTTGGAAGTCCCTTAGTACAGCTTTGCTTAAATTCGTAGCGAATTGACAGGGGTAAATTGTTGACGGTAAGGTGAGGATACGTGGACTATCCCTCAAGCATTCGGTACTATGGCTGGTCGGCAAAAAACCTACAAGGTGCAGCTAACAGAAGAGGAAAAAGAACTGTTGCAGCAGCAAGCGAATGCCCGAAAAACAGGGCAAAGCAAAGGCAAACGAGCCAAAATAATACTTACAACTGCTGAAAATTCAGATTGGACAGATGCTCAAATTGCTCAAAATATCGGCTGTTCACAAGCCCTTGTTCGGAAATGGCGCAAACGTTGGTGTCAAACTCGTAGTCTAGAAGAAGCACCCCGTCCAGGTCGTCCTCGGATATTTGAAGCAATTATACGAGCAAAAGTTACTGCGTTCGCGCTTCGCGTTGCCGCAGGCATCGCTTGCAGCAACCCAACGGATTTTGATCTTCCCTTGGCGAGGTGGAGTTGTAGCGATATTGCAGCACATCTAGTCACGCTAGGCATTGTAGTATCCATAGCGACTTCAACAGTCTGGCGATGGCTAAAATCTGAGCGGATAAAACCTTGGCGGTTTCATACTTGGATGCATCGGATTGATGATAATTTTGTTGCAAAAGCAACCCCTGTACTTAAACTGTATGCTCAGGCAAAATTTTTGATTAAAGCTGGATTCTGGGTGGTATGTGTGGATGAAAAAACTTCCATCCAAGCACGATCCGGCTTACATCCAAATATTGGGGCAGGTGTCAAACAACCAGTTCACTTTGCAGCCAGATATGCCCGAAAAGGAGCAACACATCTTTTTGCGGCTTTGAGCGTTGCTGATGGTCTGATTTATGGTTGTTGTCGCCCAACAAAAACATTCCTTGATTTTCAAGGATTTCTTTTAGAAGTATTGATACCAGAAGCCATTCGTCGGGGTATGCGCCATATTTATTTAATCCTTGACAACGGCTCTACCCATGCCCCAAAACAATTACAGGCTTGGTTGAATCAGAAGCAAAAAGAAGACGGTTGGAATTTTACGGTGGAAGTGGTCTGGCTACCAAAATATGCTTCATGGTTAGATCAAATTGAAATTTGGTTCAGCATTTTACAACGTAAATTACTGACTCCAAATGATTTTCCTGACCTCAAGACCTTACAGCAACGTATAACTGATTTCATCGTCCGTCACAATGATTCAGCCCAACCAATCAAATGGTCATATACAGTAGCCCAGATGATGGAGAAATTCGCTACGAATTAATGCAAAGCTGTACTTAGCGCATCATTTAACGCTTTTACAATCAACATCTGCGCTGTATGTATGGTGCAGGCTCTCTCGCACCTCCATTAAAATTTTTCCTAGCATATTTTTACCGCTACCATCGGCTCCGCAACCCCAATAAAAATCGATGGGTGAGTTTTCAACAATTGCTGCATTACCTGTGGAAAGTAAGATATTCCTAATATCTGTATGAGTTTGAAATTTACATAGCACAGCTTGCCGCATGATATCGTCTTTAACTTGTTCCCAATCTTGACGTAGTGGACGGGTTCTCTCACGTCCCATTCTTGCCGCATCTTTAGGTGTTTTAACTTGGCGGATTTGCTCTAAATGAGGTGTATCCACAAACTTTTGCGCTTGAAAGTAGTGTTCGCTGGTTGACCAATACAATCCATCTAATTGAAACCCGTGGTGCGAAAAGTTAGAGAAACAACCATATTCTTCACGAGTGCTATAAAAGTAGATTGTCATAGAAGTTGATCGGCATTCGAGATATAGTTTGAATTAATTATTACTTATTTATACCAATTTTCTATCAAATTTAACTTCATAATTAATTCATTTACCGAGCCGTTTCTTTATATATTACCTATACTTATAATTCGTTTAATAAATATTAAGTGTATGATTATGTAGAGTTGATAAGCTGTTACGTATACAACTTGCACTATCAGGGCGCTCATATTGCCCACTTCACAATCATATTGAAAAAAATATTAGTGCAAATTAAAAGCACAACAGCTTATTACTTATTCATAACAGTTTGCTAAAGTTAAGATAAAGAATATTAAAAATTAATCCCCCCTTTCTTCCTGAAAAAAGGGGGGCTGTATCCCCTACTTCTGAGAGTACTTGGGAGGATATTCAAGAGATAAATGCCAATAATCTACAATCATTAATTATTTATTCAAGTAAAACGCACCTGTAAAAAGTTAGGTGTTGATTCAAGCAACAGGTACAGATACATTAGTCACAGAGCCACTATTTAGGATAGGTTGGCGGGTTTTCAAGTCAAATTTGAATCCATGTGGCAAAATGTGAAGCTTTGCTCCGCAAATCGCCAAAGACTCATCCTTCAAAATTTCGCCCATATTGTTGTATGTAGCTTCTGATTCATCAACAATTGTCACCGCACCTGCACCAATCACTTCAATTTGATTATCGGTTACTACCATAGCGGTATTCTCGTCAATACCGAACCCTAAAACAGCAGGTTCTAGTATTAAAGCTGAAATTAAGCGTCCCAAACGTCCACGCTGAGAAAAATGCTGGTCAATTACCACTCCTGGTAAAAAGCCTAGACCAGGGCCCATTTCAACAGTTTCAATTCGAGGATGTGTCTGCGAATCACCTTCAACTATCATTTTATCTGGCATCACAGCAGCGCCCGCACTTGTACCGGCGATAACTACACCTTCCGCGAACCGTTTATGAATGGCCGCATCAATTTCAGTATCCTTGAGGATATTGGTGATGCGAGCTTGATCTCCACCAGTAAAAAATACCCCAGTTGATTTATGAATTGCTTCTAATGCGGTAGATGATGATGCGTCTTCGCGGGTTTCTGTATCAATAATGCGAACATTCTCGGCTCCCAGCCGCTCAAAAACCCTAATATAATTCTCTCCCACTTCTCTTGGTAATTCTGTCGCAGCCGTCATAATGACAATGTGCGCCTTCGTACCCCCAGCGCGTCGCACAAAGTCTCGCAGAATTTGAGAATCTCCATCCTTATCTTCTGCTCCCCCAATAATTACCAACTGCCGTTTGGGATTACTTTCCACCATGATGCCCCCTGATGTGAGTTAATAAATTTCACTAAACCATGACAATTAAACTATCAAATCATCCCTGTGGTAGATTACCTGATAGAAGGTAGTATTAAAATTTGCGCTTGCAATTAGACCAAAAGATTTTTCAGGAAAATTACATCGAAAAATAGCTCTCCTCAGAATTAATTTTCTTTTACTAAATAAAATTACTAAAACCAACTGCCTCTAGAGAGATTTTCTAGAGGCATTATTGACTGCGTTTCTAAATTACCGATTGAAAATTTATCATGCAATTGTTGGTATTAACTCTCGCTGGGTACAAATTAGATATCTGATGGTAAATCCTAATGAATGCGACTTCTGTAAAGCAAGTTAGTCAAGAAAAAACGTGCTTGTTCTAGTGGGAGATGTCTGGGTTTCCCTTGGTAGACGATTTGATATTCATTTATGTCAGGCCCATCACCATGACCAGAGATCAGCTTTTGGTGAAAAGCTTCCTCAGCAAGTTCTCGAATTTCATCTCTTAGATCAGCTTGTGTGCTATTCATGCTTTGCTGTCTTTTCAATACCGCATATTTACTTATACAGATTTTGGGATGCGTGTTGTACCTTTCAAAGGTTATATCTTTGCCCATTCATAAGGATGAAGTGACTATTCTTGATTCTTTGCTGAGGAAGAAAAATTTAATTATGCCTTGAGATAGTTAAAAATGCTTACTAATAGGGTTAGTGTAGGTTCTGATTAGATCAATGGCTTTGCCATCACTCTCCAACAATTAATCGGAATCAGCCTCCAATCAACAAGTCTGAGTAACGATAACTCAGCATAGAAATTTCAGGGTGTTTAGCCAAAGGTTCGTAATCAATGGTTCTACAAAAAAGCAGTGATTTAGCTCGCATTAATGCTAGAAGAACGGATGTATTTGATATTTTCAACTTCAAGCATTATGTTGGCCCCAACCCCTATTTAGATGCAGGGGCGCTAGTATTTGACTTTGCTCTAGTTGACTCTAGAGAGCCTTTGCCCATA
This sequence comes from Nostoc sp. ATCC 53789, assembly GCF_009873495.1. GTDB lineage: Bacteria > Cyanobacteriota > Cyanobacteriia > Cyanobacteriales > Nostocaceae > Nostoc > Nostoc muscorum_A. The sequence goes on from NZ_CP046703.1 coordinate 1,030,604, forward strand.
GAAGATTATATTGCCAGCATTGGCGATCGCTATCCAAATCTGGGCAGCCAAAGCTACGAATCTTATGCCTATCTATTTGCCCAAGTTGTGTCCGAAGTCGGAAAGCTTGATATGGATTTGCACCTTAAGCATTGGAGTGTTAAGCCATATCCAGATTTCGCGCGAATTAGCGTCCAATCACTACATGAACGCACAACTAGAGAGGTCGTTTATTTTGTTTGGGATTGGTTTGAAGCCATTACCCAAGACGAAGACTTTAACTTTGAGGAGCAGCTAGTGAGGCTGCAAAATAGATTTCGCGCATCTGTCTATGGTGGCCCCACAGTTTACGCTTTATTGCGAACAGCCTACGAAAAAGGTATTCCCGCCTTTTATTTGTGGGAAGAAGGATTAATGCAATACGGCTTTGGAAAAAAACACGTCCGAGGAGTAGCAACCACATTTAACTGTGATAGTCATCTAGATTCAGAGTTTACCACCCGTAAAGATGACTGCAAAGCATTTCTAAAAACCTTGGGTTTCCCAGTCCCTGAAGGCGATATCGTCTTTTCTGAAAAGGAAGCCTTGGCAGCAGCCAGACAAATTGGCTACCCAGTGGCAGTTAAGCCAGTGGTAGGTCATAAAGGAATTGGCGTTACGGCTGACGTACAAGACTCAAAAGAACTGGAATCTGCTTATAATAGAGCATTAGCAGCGATTCCTGAAGATCAGCTAACTCGGATAATTGTTGAGAAAAGTATTTCTGGCTCAGATTTTCGGATGTTGTGTGTCAATGGTAGATTTGTCGCCGCCACAGAACGCCGTCCAGCATCGGTTGTCGGTGATGGCCACTTAACGCTTGCAGAATTAATCCGCCTAGAAAACCGCAAACCTGCACGTTTAGATACGCCCACCTCACCCATGAGTAAAATTCAGATTGATGAAGCGATGGAACTTTACTTAGAGGAACAGCGCTTATCACTAGACAGCGTGATTGAAAAAGGACGCACTGTTTACCTGCGTAAAGTTGCCAATCTTTCAGCCGGAGGTATGAGCATCGATTCAACCCACACAGTTCATGATGACAATATTATCTTGGCGCAAGATATTGCCCAACATTTCCAGTTGACTTGCCTTGGTATTGATGTCATTACCAAAAGTCTCTCCGAATCTTGGAAATCTAGTAACTTCGCTATCCTGGAAATCAACGCTGCACCAGGAGTTTTAATGCATCTTAAACCTTCTGAAGGTGAAAGTGTTGATGTACCTTCTCATATTCTAGAAACCTTTTTTGAGTCGGATACAGATTCGAGGATACCGATTATCACCTTTAATAAAATCTCAGTTGAAGAACTGCAAACAACAATTGACCATATCCTTTTGCAACATCCCAACTGGACAATTGGCGCTATTTGTCGTGACGCAGTTTTTGTGAATCGCTCGAAAAAAGTATTAAGCAAAAATTACAATAGCAACGTCCAAACTTTACTCCGTCATCCCAAAGTTGATTTGCTGATTGCCGAATATGCGGAAGACATCTTAGATGAAGAGGGGATGTTTTACCCGAATAGTAATATCGTGGTTTTGGATAATCCCACTGAAACTGAGATGATGCTGGCGCGGGATGTCTTTGATGGTTCTACTGTGGTGATTAGAAAAGGCAATGATATTTCTATCCGTCGCAAAGGGTTGATTGAAGATTATACTTTGGCTGAAGATGAACCATTTACACGGGTTTATTTGAAAGAAACTGGAACGATTTTGTGAGCTAGCTTAAGAGGTTGCTTTAAAAGTTATTGGTTGGCTGTGATCTAGGCACTTTTTTATCTCCCTAACCCCTCTTTTTTAGGCTACGGCGTATACACATACCTCTACAAAATCAAAATGTTGTAGCTCCTCCTAAATCCTCCTTTTTAAGGAGGACTTGGAGAGGTTTTTGCTTACTTAAAAATTTGGGTTGGGGGATAAAAAGGCTGTGGGAGACTCCATAATTAATTCTAATTGATACAACCTAAGCTAATTTATATTCAGCGATTGTTCTGATAAATCTTAAAATTTCAGAGATAATAATATTATATTTCCAGGCTTTAGAGATTTAATATGTATCTGTGAGGCTTTGATTGGGACTATATAGTATATAGCGATATCTGGATCGGGCTGCTTCAATTACCCTTGTATTCAGGGCAATTTTGGACATTGCAAAAGCAGTTTTTTTGGTGTGGCGAAAATTTCGTGAAAATAACTAATTTTAACCAAAATTTTAACCAATTATAATTTTTTAAGTCATACCCAATTGCTAGAGTGAATTTCACCACCACTTTTGTGATGCCGCGTAATCCAAACAATTTACACATCGAAAATTGGACGGCGCATGGGCTTCAATGATTCTCAGAGATTATCAAACAATGAAATGTAAAGCAATATCTTCCTTTGCGCTCACAAAGCTGTTTTTTGCCTGTGGCATAAGTTTATTGAGTGCGAAATTGGTAGCGGCCGCTGTCACCTACAGCGCATGGCCTAGCAGCACAACTGTAGTCACTGCTGATGGCTCCAGCCAGTTCGGTGGTAATCTCAGCGGTTTGTTCTACGACCCAGCGACTGGAATGCAACAAGCTGTGTTGTGGGGAGTGCAAAATTCGCCATCAAAACTCTATAACCTGGTTTGGAACGGCAGCACTTTCGTCAAAAATACTGCTAATAATTGGAGTTCTGGAAAAACGTTGCGCTATCCCAATGGTACTGGTGCGCCAGATGCGGAAGGCGTGACCAAAGCCGAGCTTTCTTCAACAACTATCTACGTCTCTACTGAGCGAGATGGCAGCGGCTCCAACCGCTTCAGCGTACTGAGTTATGACAGCAGCAGCAGTGCCACCACCCTCAATGCTACTAAGGAATGGAACTTAACTTCTAATTTGCCAACGGTTAGCTCCACTAATTTGGGCTTGGAAGCGATCGCATGGGTGCCAGATAGTTATTTGCAGGCTAATGGATTCATAGATGAAAGTACCAATCAGCTCTACAACCCAGCCAATTATCCGTTGCATGGCACGGGATTGTTTTTTGTTGGATTGGAAGCAAATGGACAAATTTATGCCTACGCGCTCAACTCCGACTCTACATATACGCGTATTGCTACCATTGCCAGTGGTAATACAAAGATCATGGATTTATCCTTCGACCGCGATAATGAGACTTTATGGGCGTATTGCGACAACAATTGCAGCAACCGCTCAACCCTGCTCGCCATCGATACCACCGTTGGCTCGTCAACGAAAGGCAAATTCATCATCCGCAAGGGTTACGAACGCCCAAGTTCGATGTCAAACATTAACAACGAAGGTATCGCCATTGCGCCCAATTCTGAATGCGCCAGCAATCTAAAACAGTTCTTCTGGGCGGATGATTCCGAAACCAGCAATCATGCGATTCGTCGTGGAACAATTCCTTGTGGACGATTATTTTAAGCTGACATTGATCCTCATTTACTAGTGCGAGCTTTAGGTCTACTGTGACGTTCTTTCCCGTTAATCTGATGGTATAACAGGCGGGAGAGAACGTCATGTTTTCAGTTGACTGCCTATTACATGCGATCGCTACTTTAGTGCAACTTTGCCTCGAAAATAATTTTTTGTAAATCAACGCCAACCCATCTTCTGGCTGTTTTGGTTCCAGCAGGTAATGACATGATTGCTCATGATGCACAAAGCATAGAGTTTAAACTTATACTTTTCTTGTGCCTTTTTGACGGCATAAATAAAGACTTCGCGGCATTCTAAGCGCGTTAGAGGATGTTTGAAAAGTCCTCTTCTTGGTAGCAAAACGTTTTAGATCCACCTAAAATCCCCCTTAAAAAGGGGGACTTTAATTCTTGTCCCCTCCTTTTTTAAGCTACGGTGTACACACATCTTTACTGGAAAAACAAGTAGTAATTGAAATTGATGGAGATAGCCATTTTACAGATGAAGGTCAAGACTATGACATAGAAAGAACAAGAATTTTAGAATTCCATTCGCTCAATACTTTTCAAACTTTCAGTATAAAAAAAACTGCGAGCAACCGATTAGCAGTAAGGCTTTCAGTAATAAAAGTAAGCTAAACTCTTATAGCCAAGTATTGACTAAAAATATTTCATAATTAAAGATAGAACATCCCAATGGAGAACATAAAAATGCTAGAACAATATCGTAAACACGTTGCTGAAAGAGCAGCACTCGGTATTCCCCCTTTACCATTGGATGCGAAGCAAACCTCAGAACTATGTGAATTACTGAAAAATCCGCCAAAGGGTCAAGAGGATATATTATTACATCTATTGAGCGATCGCGTTTCTCCTGGTGTTGATCCAGCAGCTTATGTGAAAGCTGGATTTCTCACTGCGATCGCTAAGGAACAAATCACCAGTCCGTTGATTGCGCCCATCGAAGCAGTGCAATTGCTGGGCACAATGATCGGTGGTTACAATGTGCAATCTTTAATCGATTTGCTGCAATTGCCTACTGTATCCGTCTCTGACTCATCCGAAACACCTTTGGTAATGGGTGGACAAGGAAAGGAACCCATCGCCGCTTATGCCGCCAACGCCTTAAGCAAAATCCTCTTGGTGTATGACGCTTACCACGATGTTTTAGAGTTATCTAAAACCAATCCTTTCGCCAAACGGGTGGTTGACTCTTGGGCGGAAGCTGAATGGTTTACCCTTCGCCCCACAGTTCCAGAAGCGATTACTGTCACCGTTTTTAAAGTTCCTGGCGAAACCAATACCGACGACTTATCCCCCGCCCAAAGCGCCACAACTCGGCCAGATATTCCCTTACACGCCTTAGTGATGTTAGAGTCACGGCAACCGGGAAGCTTGACAACAATTGCGGAGTTGAAGAAAAAAGGGCATCCTGTAGCTTACGTGGGGGATGTAGTTGGTACAGGTTCCTCGCGTAAATCTGCTATTAACTCAGTATTGTGGCATACAGGGAATGATATACCTTTTGTGCCAAACAAACGTGCTGGGGGTTATGTTTTAGGTGGTGCGATCGCGCCAATTTTCTTTAACACAGCAGAAGATGCCGGTGCTTTGCCTATTCAGTGCGATGTCACCAAACTAGAAACCGGCATGGTAATTACCATCCATCCCTACAAAGGCGAAATTACCAACGAAACAGGCGAAGTCATTTCCACCTTTGACCTTAAACCTGATACCATCCTCGATGAAGTCCGCGCAGGTGGACGCATCCCCCTACTTATTGGACGTACCCTCACCGACAAAACTCGTCTTGCACTAGGTTTAGAACCCAGCACCGTTTTCACCCGTCCCCAGCAAGCTTTTGATACAGGCAAAGGCTACAGCTTGGCACAGAAAATGGTAGGTAAAGCTTGCGGATTACCTGGCGTGCGTCCCGGCACATCCTGCGAACCCATCATCACCACCGTTGGTTCTCAAGATACCACAGGCCCCATGACCCGCGACGAATTGACAGAACTCGCCTGTCTTGGTTTCAGTGCAGACTTAGTGATCCAAAGTTTCTGCCACACAGCAGCTTATCCCAAACCAGTAGACATTAAAACCCATCACGAACTTCCCGATTTCTTTGCATCTCGTGGCGGTGTCGCCCTCCGTCCCGGTGATGGTATCATCCACTCTTGGTTAAACCGGATGCTGCTACCCGACACCGTGGGAACTGGCGGCGACTCTCACACCCGCTTCCCCTTGGGTATTTCCTTCCCCGCCGGTTCTGGATTAGTAGCCTTTGCAGCCGCCTTGGGTGTGATGCCTTTAGATATGCCAGAGTCAGTTTTGGTAAGATTCAAAGGAGAATTGCAACCAGGTATCACCCTGCGCGATGTCGTGAATGCCATACCCTACGTAGCAATTCAAAAAGGTTTGCTGACAGCAGAGAAGCAGAACAAGAAAAACGTCTTCTCCGGGCGCATTCTGGAAATAGAAGGTTTGCCAGATTTAAAAGTTGAACAAGCCTTTGAACTCACCGATGCTAGTGCCGAACGTTCTTGTGCCGGATGCACAATTAAGCTGAGTGTAGAGACAATTTCGGAATATCTGCGTTCTAATATCGCGCTGCTGAAAAATATGATAGCACGAGGCTATCACGATCCGCGTACCATGCTGCGCCGTGTGGCTAAGATGGAAGAATGGTTAGCAAATCCCGTATTATTAGAAGGCGATGCCGATGCGGAGTATGCGGAAATAATTGAAATTGATTTAAACGAAATCAAAGAACCAATTGTTGCTGCTCCCAATGACCCCGATAATGTTAAATTATTATCGGAAGTTGCTAATGATCCAGTGCAAGAAGTATTCGTCGGTTCATGTATGACGAATATTGGTCATTATCGGGCAACAGCGAAAGTTTTGGAAGGCGCAGGTGAAGTGAAAACTCGCCTGTGGATAGCGCCACCAACCCGCATGGATGAACACCAATTAAAAGAAGAAGGTGTATACAGCGTTTTTGGGGCTGCGGGTGCTAGAACAGAAATGCCAGGATGCAGTTTGTGTATGGGTAATCAGGCGCGAGTTGCTGATGGCACAACAGTGTTTTCTACTTCTACCCGCAACTTCAATAATCGTATGGGTAAAGATGCGCGAGTGTATCTTGGTTCAGCAGAATTAGCCGCAGTTTGTGCGCTGCTGGGGCGGCTTCCAACAGTGCAGGAATACTTGGATATTGTGGCGAGTAGAATTCATCCTTTTGCAGATGATTTGTATCGGTATTTAAACTTTGATCAAATTGCTGGTTTTGAGGATGAGGGGCGCGTGATTGCGTTGGAAGATATGCCGAGACTTGAGGATATTTTGGGTATGCCGACTGCGGCGAAGTAGGTAATAATTAACATGAAATGCCCCAGGTTTTAATCTGTGGCTACAGAAAGCAAGCCCGCATTTGCGGGCTTTTTAATGTAAATCCCTCACACTGAAGTCTTTGATAATACAAAAATTAGTTATTATCGTATATGATACATAAAGCAAATAACAAGCATGAAAGCATCAGAAACAACTCTCCGTAACTTACTAGAAGGTGGTAAACAGTTTCAAATACCTCTTTTTCAGCGACCATACTCTTGGAAAAAAGAGAACTGGGAGACTCTGTGGGAAGATTTGATGAGTCTTTATAATGATGATGAAAAAGGCTTTTATTTTCTTGGGCCTATAGTAACTCAAGCTGAACTTGGAACTGCTGATGGTATAAGTCGATATATTGTTATAGACGGACAACAACGTTTTACAACTCTTAGCATTCTTTTGGCGGCGTTAAGAAACTATCTCAAAAAATCTGACAAACAAATAGCAGAACAGATACATGAATTTTTTTTGATAAATAAGTATCAAAAGAATGATGATTTTTATAAAGTGCTGCCTACTCAGGATGACTGCGACGCATATAAAAGTATTATCGACAATAAGATAACTAAGGGTAGGAATAAAGAATCACAATCAGGAGCAATACATGAAGCTTATAAATTTTTTGATGCGAAGCTGAAGAAGCCTTTTGCAGATGAGGATATTTTGTTAGATTTTGCAAAATTTAAAAATATTATTCTAGAACGTTTGGTATTAGTAAATATTACTTCTGATAACAACGATAACCCATATCTTATTTTTGAGAGTTTGAACAATAAAGGAGAAGAATTAACCCAAGCAGATTTAGTTCGTAACTATATATTTATGAAGTTACCTTCTGAAGAAAGAGATGAAGTTTACAACAGCGAGTGGTTGCCTCTTCAAGAAAGTTTTAAATCAAACATGAAGCAAAAGGAATATGCAGATGAACTAACTAAGGCATTTTGGTTTTATCTGCGTAAAGATGGAGAGGCAGTTAATGAAAAAGCCGTTTATAAATCAATTAAACAACGTTTTGATGAATCGGCTAAACGGTTTGAAAAACCAGAACTAGGTATCAAGGCTGAGTTGCATAACCTTATAAAATTTACTAATTACTATCTACGCCTTAATTTTGACGATGAAGAACAAGAACCAAAACTAAGGCATTGGTTTCAGCGATTAAAAAAATTGGATTTCACTACTTGTCATATATTTCTCCTGAATATTTATTATGAATATGAGGCACAACACTTATCTATTCAAGATTTTGAGAAAATCCTGCAATATTTAGAATCTTACTTTGTACGCCGTTGGATTGTTGGGATTCCTACTAGAGCTTTAGGCATAACATTTAACAATCTATATAAGCAAGTAAAGGAAACAAATCCTGAAGATTTAGTAAATGGGTTACGTCAAGTTCTAATTAGTTTTGAGAAAACTCAAGTGTTTCCTGATGACAACTTATTCTGTCAGTATATCGCCAATGAACCTCTATATAATCCTAAAAGCTCGACAGCAAATGAACGCGTGAAGTTTTTATTAGAAAGTATAGAACAATCTCTGAGTAAGGAGCGTGTTGATACTCAGCCTATGAGTCTTGAGCATGTTATGCCCCAAAAGTCACCTTTACGTAAAGAATGGCAAGAAATGCTAGGCGAAAATTATAACAAGGCGCATAAGGAATGGCTTCACACTTTGGGTAATCTCACGTTAACACAATATAACTCTGAATTATCTAACAAATCCTTTGAGGAGAAATTGAAGATTTTAAGGGCTAGTAATGTGACTTTAAACCAATATTTTCACAAGGTAAATGTTTGGAATGAAGAGGAAATCAAAAGTCGCGCTGAATCTTTAGCTAAAATAGCGATTAAAGTATGGCCTCGATAAAAGAAATTGTATGCGATCGCACCCTCTCACTTCGCACACAGACCTAACCCCTCAACTCCCTTACTTACAAGAAATCTGGCTGCCCTCTCCGCTATGCCTAACGGCAGGCTTATGCCAACGGAGAGGGGTTGGGGGAGAGGTCAATTTATGCGATCGCAATAAACTATTAAAGTCTAATTACCTGACACCAAGCTTTTTACACATAGGAGTCATTAAAATGCTTGAAGTTCACAAAAATTATGTTCTCGACGAAAATCAACAACCTATTGCTGTACAAATTCCTATCGCTGAATTTGAAAAAATTGAAGAAATTCTTGAGAATTACGGTTTAGCAAAACTCATAGAGGAAGTAGAGGAAGAAAAACTACTATCAAAAGATGAAGCCCTAAAATATTATCAATCACTAAAACAAGAAAATGTGGCAAGTTGAAAATATTTATGGAATTCTACACAACAGTTTTGCGAAAGAGTGCGGGTTATTGGGTTGCTTTATGTCTAGACAATGGAATAGTAGGATAAGGGATAAATCAAAAAGCAGCAATAAACCAACTTAATGAAGCGATTGCATCTTTTTTGGAAGTCTATAAAATAGAAACTGATATTTACTGTACGTCAGTAAGTATGGAAGAATTACATGAGTTTTTGGCAGTGAAAAATACTAAATCCATCTGATAAATCCATACTTTGAATCAAGGTACTCGCATTTGAAAAACATTATATACGTAGTTGAATGTATATTATAAAACCGAATACTTGCTCGTAATCAAAGATAAATGTTTGCTTTCCTCACAAGTTCCTCAAATTGTTTTGCTATATATATAAATATGGGGCGAAAACCTTTAAGAATATTTAAATTCAAAAATCGCTAAACATAGTTGAGGGATTAGTCATTTTTGATAATCCAGCATTTGGAAATCTGAAACAGTAAAGACCAATTACCAATGAAATAGGAGGTCTATTATGATGTTTAAAAAGATTTTAGTTGCATTAGATCGCTCGGAAATAGGGCAACAAGTTTTTGAAGAAGCATTGAGTTTAGCAAAGTTAACACAAGCTAGCTTAATGTTAGTCCATGTTCTATCTCCAGAAGAAGAGGGTAGCCCTTATGTACCTATGATGTCTAATTTTGACTACTATCCAGGATTGACTAGTCAAAGCTTTGAGTTATACCAAAAGCAGTGGGATACCTTTAAAAATTTGGGAATCCAGATGTTGCAATCTTTCTCTGCACAAGCTAACACAGCAGGTGTAAATACAGAATTTACGCAAAATGTTGGTAATCCTGGCAGGACTATTTGTGACTTAGCCCATAGTTCTGGCACTGACTTAATTGTTATGGGGCGGCGGGGTCATTCTGGGCTAATGGAGTTATTTCTCGGTAGTGTGAGTAACTACGTTCTTCACCATGCTTCTTGTTCGGTTCATATTGTGCATCTTTCAGCTGCTGTTAAAAAAAATGAAGTTGTCAAAGAAACTACAAGTACTTTAAGCGTTAACTAATTACTACTTTGTCAAACTAGTTTTGAGGGTTTGTAGTAAGGATTTTAGGGTTTAGAAGAGAAGGACTAAAGTCCTTACTACGAACTTGCTTGCCATCAATTTAAACTTGACAGACTACTAATATTGCATAAATCATAGCCAGCCAAATTCAGAATTTGGTTTATTTTCAACTACCCAATTACCTCAATTAATGGCCTCTATAGAGTTAAATCGCTACAGACTATCCTTAACTGCACGGTATTAGGCTAAAATTGAGCGTAGGCGTAGCCCGTCGTAGACATCGCTTTTTCAGTGAAAAAGAAAAAGTCCTCTACCCAAAATTAGAGTTGAGAGCAAAAAGTGGATCTATGAAAGAAGATACCATTGAGATCGCTGGTTTTCATGCTCATGTTTACTTCGATGCTGCGAGTCGGGATGTCGCTGCGCGTGTACGTGAAGGATTGGGCGCTAGATTTGACGTGCAACTCGGACGCTGGTTTGATAAGCCTATTGGGCCCCACCCAAAGGGGATGTATCAAGTTGCTTTCTTACCGAATCAGTTTGATAAAGTCGTTCCTTGGTTAATGCTTAATCGTGAGGGATTAGATATTCTTGTCCACCCTGAGACAGGCGATGCTGTCTCAGACCACGCGGTTTATTCTCTCTGGTTAGGAGAAAAGTTAGATTTGAATATTGAGTTTCTTCGACAACTTAGTTCGACTTCATCCAATTAAGAGAAGTAACGCACTTTGTTGGGTAAAAGTTATGGGCTAAGGCGTGAAACTTGATGATGACTAAAGTGCCCACTACAAACTTCTGATGTTAATTTTCATATAATTCAACCACGGGTAAACCTTTTTCGGGAATACTGCTGAGAAAGCGTTCTCGAATTGAATCTAATTTATAGCCACAAATTAAACTTAGTATGCCAAGTAAAACTGGTGTAATGACTATGTTTATAGGTAGATTAATTACGATTAGTAACAATGCTAAAATCGTCAATCCTAAAGTCAAATTTTGACAAAAACTTTTGACTTTATCTATCAAAACTAGAGATTGTCGACAACTAGGGCAATGCTTTGTATGTCTGTGCCAGATATCGTATAATTGCTCATCACTTAATTCTTGAAAAGGTGCTTCTACTACTCCCTGCAATGCAGGTTTACCATCGGCAAATTCATCTAACCATTTCCGAAAAGTAACGATGCCAACGTCAGCTACTGAAGGCATAAAATATGACTTTTGCCAAGTTCTATTCACCACAGATTCATTAACAGCTTGAGAGTGCATCATTGATAAATCTTGGTTACTCAACTTATAACTAGATGAATGTTTTAACCCAGTTTGTAAATATTTGGGCAGAAGCTCAAACCAGAAATTACCTTTTTGTGGAGGGGTATCAGCAATAAATTTACCAATTTGTTTACAATAACCTGATTTGGTGGGCACAAAATACAACTGAAATAAAGCAAATTTACCGTTAGAATATTTATAGCTGGTTGTATTAGAACAGGGTGGAGTGAACTTCCTAGTCGCATCCATATCTTTGTTAAAAATATTGTAACCAGAATGTTTTAACGTAAAACCATCTTCAGCAGATATTTCTCCAAATACTTCAAAATTTTGTATAGGTATTGCTCTTTCTGGAGAAAATCCAGCAATTCCTTTATGCAAAAATTGAGCGTGAGAAGGATCAAAACTACTTTCAACAGAGACAGTGTAACCAACAGGAACTTCTGACATAAACCAATCGGTTAACGAGCTATCAAGTTGAGATTCTGGCATCAGGGCAGGTTGCTTGGTAGTGCTATCTTCAAAAGCAGTAGGACTATCATCTGCCCAAATCCACAGTAATCCTTGTAACACTTGAGTAGGGTATGTTGTTACTTGCGATCGCTCACTATTACAAGCAGCTTTTAAAGCCTTTTCGTCACTCAACATCGGAATATTTGTACATTTTCCTGCCCCATCAAAACACCAACCATGATGACGACACATCAGGTTTCCATTTTCATGGATACTTCCTAAAGATAACTGTGCCAATTTATGGGGGCAACTATCATCCATTGCTACCCAATTTTGATGTTTGTCTCTCCAAATTACCAGCTTTTTTCCAAGCAAAGTGATAGGGGTCGGATAAGAGGGTTCCAGATAGCTGATGGGAGTTATTGGATACCACTGTTTAGTCCAAGAGAAGCTAGTTGTCATCAAATTAATATATTCAACTTTTTTAATTAGGTTTGCGATCGCGCATCCGCAACACCATACTGGTACTAAAAGGGATTAGCCTCTGTCACCACTTCTGGCAGTGGAATAAACTCTGTTTCTTCTGAAACGTTAGCAAAGCGGCAATCTTGCCAATCGGCTTTTGCTTGCTCTATCCGCTCTGGTCGGCTAGAAACAAAATTCCACCATTTGTAGCGTGTACCCAATGGTTCACCACCAATAACAATACACCGAGCAGGAGCAGCAGCAGAAACCCTGATTTCATCTGCTGGTTCTAGGATGGCAAGGCGATATGGCTCTAGCGGTTGCTCATTAATGCTTAAACCTTCTGTGACGCTGTATACTGCCCTTTCTGAATAACCAGTGGGAATAGTAAAGTGAGCATTGGCAGACAGTATTACATCTAAATAGAGAATAGGTGAGAAAACTTTGACTGGTGAGGTGTACCCAAGTGCTTGTCCAGCAATGAGTTTGATGATAGCGCCATTCTCTTCCCAAGTAGGAAGGGTTTGGGCAGGATAGTGAGTGAAACTTGGATCGATTTCTTCGTATTCTACAGGCAAGGCGACCCAGGTTTGAATGCCATGAATGGTGCTTTCTTTTTGACGATCGCTGTCTGGCGATCGCTCCGAATGTACAATCCCCTTTCCCGCCGTCATCCAGTTTACGGCACCCTGTTGAATTTCCTGCACAGTGCCTAAACTATCGCGGTGCATCAAAGCACCATCAAATAGGTAAGTTACGGTGGCAAGATTGATATGAGGATGTGGTCGGACATCGATACCTTTGTTGGGTGGCAAAACAGACGGGCCAACATGATCAAAGAAGATAAATGGCCCGACCATTTGACAATGAAGATATGGCAAACTGCGGCGGGCAATAAACCCACCCAAATCTTTAACTTCAGGTTCAATCAGTTGAAGTATTGCCATAAGTAATGGGTGGTAATTGGTAAATGCTGGAATCATTATAAGTAGATCCACCAGAAAAAAGCTAACTTTTATGAGTTATCTGTTTGTGCGATCGCCTCTGGGTGGCGTTTCGCGCCATCGCTCCTCTTCGGTCAGAATTCTGTTTCGATAAACAACCTAGAGAATCAGGCATAACACGATTAGAAGGGGCTATTTGCCCTTCAATACTTTTCGGGTTTTGGGGGAAAGGGGAAAGGGAAAGGGTTTGAATTTCCCTTTCCCCATTACCCTTTAACCTTTCCCCAGACCAAAAGAGAGATTATTGGGTTTAACCAAAAAGTATTGATTTGCCTTTATGCTGACCGAAAGGAGAAAAAATGTTTATGAGACAAAATCTTATATACCGCCAAGGCTTGCTAAAAACCCTGACTCTAGCTTTATTTATATTGGCATCTGTGATGCCCCCCAGTGTTCTAGCTAACGAGAGCGGAAAATCCCCAACTTTCGATGGTACAACAACACTCCAAACCATACTTACTAGCAGTCATCGCTCCCTTGCAAATCGCGATCGCGACAAGTACCGCCACCCCGCCGAAACTCTAAAATTCTTTGGTTTACGCCCCAACATGACTGTGGTTGAATTATGGCCAGGGAGTGGGTGGTATACCGAGATATTAGCCCCATTTCTAGCATCAAAGGGACAACTCATAGTTACTAACTCTGCCAGTAGCAGTAAACCCACTTTGGCTTTTCAACAGAAGCTAGCAGCTAATCCAGAGGTTTTTGGTAAGGTCAAAGTGGTTCCAATTAATCCTCCAAACGAACTTACCTTAGCCCCAGACAACTCTGTAGACTTAGTCTTTTTGCCCGTACCAGCCACCACAGAATCTAGCGCAGCGTTCCCCAGTTGCGTCAATGTTAAGAGTCCCGCTTTTTTGTTAACGATCGCACTTGACATTCAAGACAGTCGCTACAATTTTTTGCAACATTTTAGAATTTAGAGGAAAATAACTGATGTCTGATTTAATGAACAAACAAATCATCCTCAAAAGTCGTCCAGTTGGCGAACCAAAAGAGAGTGATTTTGCTTTAGTAGAAACACCAACTCCCGAACCGGGTGAAGGCGAAATTCTTAGCCGCACCATTTATCTATCTCTCGACCCTTATATGCGTGGTCGCATTAGTGCAAGCGAGTCTTATGCTGCATCAGTAGAATTGAATTCTGCGATCGTGGGTGGTACAGTCAGCCAAGTAATTAAATCAAATTATCCTCAATTTCAAGTAGGGGATTTTGTTCTGAGCAATAACGGTTGGCAAACTTATGCTGTATCTAAGGGTGAGACACTACGTAAACTTGATCCCACTCAAGCACCTTTATCTTATAGCTTAGGTGTACTGGGTATGCCTGGTCTGACTGCTTATGCTGCTTTGCTTGATATTGGTCAACCGAAAGAAGGTGAAACTGTTGTGGTTTCAGCCGCCTCTGGTGCTGTCGGTGCAGTAGCAGGCCAAATTGCCAAAATTAAAGGTGCTAGAGTAGTGGGAATTGTTGGGAGTGACGATAAGCGGGACTATATAGTTAAAGAATTAGGCTTTGATGTTGGCATTAACCGCAAAACCCAAGAACTTGATTCAGCACTCAAAGAAGCTGCACCTAATGGAATTGATGTTTACTATGACAATACAGCAGGTGTGATTTTAGAAACTGTATTGCAGCAGATCAACCTTGGGGCAAGAATTCCATTAGTAGGTTTGATTTCGGAGTATAACGCTACATCTACTCCATCAGGGCCTAATTTAATGCCACTACTAATCAAACGAGCTTTAATCAAAGGTTTCTTAGTTTCCGATTATCAACATCGGTTTAATGATTTTTTGCATGATGTTTCTGGATGGTTACAGTCTGGTCAGCTTAAGTATAAAGAAGATGTAGTTATGGGTTTAGAAAATGCTCCTCATGCATTCATCGGTTTACTTCGAGGTGATAATTTTGGCAAGCTGATTGTTAAGGTAAACGACGATCCAACAGCCAAGTAAAAGGCACAGCACTAGAGACAAGGGAGCAAATTATTAAAAGTCAGCGTCAGTAGTAGTTGAATTAACTCAAGTTTTAGGTGTAACTAAATGCACAATGGTTTTAGGAGTAAACTACCACTACTGCTGACATTTTGCTTATTTACGAGCTTTTTGCCTGCCTCTGGTTCAGTTTTATGCCCAGCTGTTGCCTCTGACGAATATTATAGAGTAGCCAGAAATAATGGCAGAGATGGACGTACAGGAACCGATGGGCGATCGGGTAGAAGCGGCGAAAACCAAAATATTTTTGTTAATGGTTCACCCGTTAATCTCGATTTGTCTGGTAAAGATGGTGAAGATGGGGAAGACGGGGAACATAGCGATCGCCCTGACTGTGGTTATCAACGCGATGCCTACGGCGGGCAACGCCTACGCGTCAGCCATGATATAAATGCACCAAATGGTGGCAATGGCGGTAACGGCGGTAAGGGAGGAGATGGGGGAAATGGTGGTTCCCTCACAGTGTATTACAGCAATTTAGCAGATTTACGAAACATTTCTGTTCGGGCAACTGGTGGGCAAGGTGGACGTGGCGGTAGAGGTGGCAACGGTACGGAGGGTTGTCGCTGTCATAGGCGGAGGTGGGAAGTGAAAACCTGCAAAGGAACTCCCGGTAGCCCTGATTATAAGTGTACTGACAAAGTTTATCGATGTAGCGACGGTAGCGATGGGCGAGATGGCAGTGATGGTAGCGATGGTAGCCAAGGGCGCTTAGGAACTTTAAGTATTGTAAATAGCAAGGAAGCTTTGGCGGCTGATACTCCAACGGTACAGCTAGCAATTTCGGAACTGACAAACAAACCAGTAAACCTTTCGAAGAACAAATGGAATCTTCGCAAAGGGGCAACTTCTCTACTTGCGCCTGGTTCTGCGATCGCAGATGATTACCTTGAGTTTGAACAGCGTCTAGAAGAAACTTTTCAAATAGTTTGGCAAGAAAAACAACCTATTACTAGCTTTGGCAATCAAGCTGTAACACTTAATTTAACTGACAACAAACAAGTAGAAGTTACTTTTGCTGAGGACTTATGGGTTGATGGTAGCATCAAGAATGAAGCTAATTTAACAACATTTACCGTTAACCATGCCATTCCCAAAAAAGATGTCACCCGGTTAGCTGTAGCAGAGTTTGCCGAAGCAGGACAAAACCTCAACTTAAAAATAGTTGATTTGGCAGCGAAATCTGATGCTATTAATACTCAGTTTCGCATCAAATTCCGCGCCCAGGATAACTTGTACGGCTTTTCTGGCTACAAAACTGAATATGAAGGGGATATTCCCAACGAACTTGTGACTCGTGACTACAACCGTTTTACTCTAGCTTTAGGCAAGCTCAAAATTCCTGACTCAGCTTTACGTCCTGGTGTCAACGTTGATATTGAAGTCGTAGCAACTCGTTCCTTGGGAATACGTTCTGCCAAACAAACTATTAGCTGGCAGGGTGCAATCCGCAAACCTAGTACCGCAAGGCGGAATTAAAAATTAAAAATTAAAAATGAATACAGCATAAGCATTTCATTAATTTGGAATAGGTGGTTTATTTCTGCCATGTTGTACTAGATAAAATTTAGGAAGATTTTTTCCCATCTGAAACCATTTGCGAAAGAATATAAGCTGCAAAATCTAGCAACTGATCCAGCAAAAAACCAATGATGCCAATGTAGAGGATCTCCTGAATTATATAATCAGCATTGCCAGCTTTATAAGCTTCCCAGAGAGTAAAGCCAAGTCCTTTTGGCCCTGTTAGCATTTCTATAGAAATAACTATAAACCAGGCTACCCAAATACTAACTTTCAAGGCATGAAATATATGGAATATAGCTACTCGAAAGTTATTATTTTGCCTACGAAAATGTTGCATACCAATTGCTGTATTAATAATCATCGTCCAGAGAGTTCCTAGAAAAACTACTGTAGTAGCAGCCGATTCGCTCTCTTGAAATACTATTAATGCAATAGGTAGCAAAGCTATAGGAGGGATACTATGTGGTATCTGGAATATCAGCCTAAATAACTGATAAACCATGCTATTCATGCCTATTAGGTATCCGATAAAACTACCTAACACTGCGGCAGGAATGTAACCCACAAACAACCGTTGCAGGCTAGCTAAAATGTCTAAAAACATATATTCTCTCTGCCTCAGTTCTCATGGAAAAGATTTAGAAAATACTGTGGCAACAACACAAAATAGCGAAGATAAAAATGTGTTAAATTACACGCTCTCTTTGAAAAATATAAGATTGTTTCTATCTTCTCCTTGTTGGGAATTAGTCAAGAAAAGTTAGGTATTATTACGATGTTTTGGTCGTAATGCAAAGAGGGGTAAGGCTTGACTTTAGTAAACTTTATCAGAAAAATAAATCCTGATTAGTAAATTAAATACAATTTCCAAATTTTAATTGTTTGATGATTGTAGTAAGTATGAATATGTAAGATTTTTAATATTACATAAATAACAAAATTTGTTATGAGCAATACAGAATATTTATAAAATAAGGAGTGTCGATATACTTTATTAAGTAAAAACAAAATTACTGTAGGGAAGCCAATGCGTTGCCCGGATTTTTTACCACTGAAAAATCCGGGTGTCTATTTCTTCAAAAATCAACTCTGTCAGCGTTATTTCAATGCAAACAAAAAGAAAGACATGATTGGCATTCCATATAGCGCTGCGATTGGTTATACCATTTCAATCGATGTATGATTACTGTAAAATAAGTAATCATACATTTACGTTATAAATTTCAGGTGTCCTTTTTATCCAGATGCGATTATTTCCCTAGATTCCGCTTCATTTGTTCTAACTCGTCTTGAGTTTCCCAGCTACGGAACTTCTCTTCTAAGTCATCAAACCCACTAGAATAATTGCTAGTTTTATTCGACCAGCCACTGGTTTCAAAACGCTGCTGAGTTTGCGCTTTATCACGGGCTGTTTGTGCTTCGGCGGCTTTAGCTTGCACCTCCTGTCGCCGTTGCTGGATTTTTCGTAATAGTTCTTGAGATTGGTTAATGCGTTCTTTCAGCCCTTGCATGTGTCCCCAGCGCTGATTTCCTTCGCGCAACAGGGCTGCTTCTCGCTCACCCGCCGCAGTTGCTAAATCTTCTCTGCCAGCGCTTTTGGCTTTTTGAACACGGATATGCCAACGCTGAATTTCTTGAGCGGTGGAGAGAATTTCTTCTTGCGATCGCTTCTCTTGCAATTGTAAATCTGCGATCAGCTTTAATGTGTCTTCTTCTTGCTCACGCAGCTGTTCTAGCAGCGCCTCTAACTCCAAATGTGGATTGTTACGCAAGAATTCTTCTAAACGGTTTTCTAAAAACCGACTCAAATCATCAAATAAGCCCACTGCTAGAACTCCAGAGATCGGGTGCGTGACTATTTTATTGTAGTAGTCAGGTGGACTTCTGGGTGTTAGTTAGATTTCAAAGTTGGGAAGAATGTATGTGGTGAAACTACGTAAACAACGCTGACTTACAAAATAAGGCTTTAATCAGTATGAGTTCTGATTTTCAACCGCCACCAAAGAACTTGTCCATACTAGCTTCTGTAGGAGGGGTAGTTACGGCTGTAATAGCGATCGCAATTTTAAATAGTTGGTCTAAGCAACTTTCCCAAGCTTCCATAGAAAAACCGGAAATCTCAACATCCGAAACTGCTTCACGCCAGTTGGTACAACCAAAGAAACCCCAAAACCCTGCCTCTGGTGCTGAAGCAGCTGAAATCATTGCTAGTCTTGATGCTAAATCTGTAGTTTTACCAGGTCAAGCTATTCCTAAGAACCAACTCACGGTAGCGATAATTCCATACATTGCTCCGGGAGTTGGAAAACTAACTCCAGAGGAAATGACAACGGCACGTATTGCTTGGTCATATTTCCAGCGCAACTGGAATGATGAAACTGGTTTGGTAAATTCCGTTGATGGCTTTGCCTCCGTCAGTATGTGGGATCAGACAGCAGCGATCGCAGCCTTAGTTAGTGCTAAAGAACTCAATATCGTGCCTGCGGCTGAATTTGAAGCCAAAATGAGCAAAATGTTGAAAACACTGGCATCAATGCCTTTATATAAAGGGGAACTACCCAACAAGGTTTACAATGCCAAAACCCTCATACCCGTCAATTATGGTCAACTAGAAAAACGCGAAGAAATTGGTTGGTCAGCTATTGATTTGGGAAGGATGGCAATCTGGTTGAAGATTGTCGAGGCAAAGTATCCAGAAATGCGATCGCTTTCTACAGACGTTTGGAAACATTGGCAAGTCAAGCGTATTACCAAAAATGGAAAAATGTACGGAACTGCCGTTATTAAAGGTAGAGAACAATACAATCAAGAAGGCCGTTTGGGCTATGAGAATTATGCTGCTTACGGGTTAAAGCTTTGGGGCTTGAATGTTACACAAGCATTGGATTATCAGTCCAATGTTGCCTTTGTTGATCTTTACGGACAGGGAGTTCCTTATGATCGCCGCGACTATAAAAACTCTGGAGCCAATAACTACGTTCTTAGCGAACCCTATATTTTAGATGGTATCGAAACTGGGTTTCAAGCTTTGCCTAAAGCTTATGCCGATCGGATTTTAGCTGCTCAAGTAGGGCGTTATGAAGCTACAAAACAATTAACCGCCGTTACCGAAGACAACTTAGATCGTCCTCCATACTTTGTTTACAGCAGCTTGTTTGTCAACGGAGAACCTTGGGCAACCATCACAGATACCCAACAAAAACACAACGATTTGCGGTTCCTCAGTGCCAAAGCTGCGATCGGCTGGCACGTGCTTTATAATACTGATTACACGCAGCAGTTATTTAATTTCGTCCAAGCTAACCTTAACTCTAAAGATGGTTGGTACAACGGCTTTTATGAGTCTATGCGTCAGCCAAATAAAACTCTCACCGCCAACAATAATGGCGTAATTTTAGAAAGCTTACTGTATAAACAAGTTGGACAACCACTCACCGTTTGGGCAGGAGTCAAAAGCCAGAAGTCAAGTCGCTTCGCTCCAATTAAAAATTAAAAATGTAAAATTAAAAATTGCAATGAGTGGGGGCTTGAACCCACCACTCATTGTAGACCACTAAATCTTTGATTTAGTGGGGGCTTGTACCCAAAATTAATTAATTAAAAATTATTCTTCTTCACTAATTTTTAACTTTTAATTTTTAATTAAAAAATGGTCAACCAAAAGGGCTATCAGAACACCGCAAGTTACAGCTAAGATTATCAAATCATGAAAAAATTGGCGTTGCATAATAGAAGTTATCTACTGTGCAATGTCCATACCGTGTAACTACGGTAATTTGCAATATCCATTCAGTAACGCCACTTTATGGCAAAAGTCTCTGAACGGACACTGAAATATCTGCGAATGCTAATGGTGTAACCGTTCCTTGTGTAAGAGTATATTCTTCAACATACTTACCATTTTGAGGGTTTCTGAACACAATCATCTGTTTAGCAGATAAATTTAAAACCCAATATTCTTGAATCTCAGCCGTAGCATAAATCGCAGCCTTGATCTCCAAGTCTTTGTTTAAGCTGGTTTTAGCAACTTCTACAATCCAAAATATATCTTGAGGAGCGGGATGGCGATCGCTGTAGGATGATTCTGGAAGTCGAACAATCGCAATATCAGGTTCGGGTTCCGAGTCGGATAGTGTAATGGGCCCATTGAAACGAACATCAGCTTTACCTGATAGCAATTCTTCTAAATATTTAGCACCTCGTTTTGCTGTGGTGTAGTGAATTGGGGTTTCTGGACTCATCTCAACAATTTCGCCTGCTAGCAATTCCAGATGACGACCACGCAGAATGCCCGCCTCAACCATGCGGTGATAGTCGTCTACAGACCATTTAGCCAGGGTTTTCATAGCAGAATTGCTTACATTCTTGTGATAGACCTAGTTTAATTTTATAGTTGTTGAATTGCGTTTGTGACAATCTGAAAATACGATCGCCATCTTGTGCGCCCTCTACCGAATCGATAAAGCCATTACGCAAAAAATACACCTAATAAATCTTGATTTAGGAATATAACTGTACAGACGCGCTATGCGCTTCTAACTCCTAACTCTTTCTTCGCCTTATGATATACAAACCTCCTCAACAAAAGCTGTTGAGATGGATTGCATTGTTCCTAGTTGGAACATTTCTGCAATTTTTGTTTTACATCCCGACACCAGTCTTATCTCAAAATTCCAATAGCTGTAGCAATATTACAGCCCCTCTGACACCTGAAGAACAAACTTACGCTCGTGGTGCTTGGCAGTATTTTGTCAAAAATTATCAGCCAGCAACAGGATTTACAAATTCTACTGGGGGTTATCCTTCTGGTACACTTTGGGATATGGGTAACTACCTGATGGCGTTGAATGCTGCACGGTGGTTGAATCTCACTGACCAAGCAGATTTTGATGCTCGTCTCAACAAATTTTTAACGACTCTCAGCGGCTTAAAGTTATTTGAGGATGCTTTGCCCAACAAAGTCTATAACGCAGCCAATGCACAAATGGTTGATTATGGCAACAATCCCCTTGAGCGGGGTCTTGGTTGGTCTGCTTTGGATGTTGGGCGAATACTTGCAGCGTTTGATGTCATCCGTACCTGTCATCCGCAATATAATGATTGGCTTAAAGGAATTGTAGCGAAGTGGCAAGTGGCGCGATCGCTCAAAGATGGACAACTTTTTGGCGCTACTGTTCTCCCAGACAACAAAACGTTGTTGGTGCAAGAAGGACGACTTGGCTACGAAGAATACGGGGCTAGAGGTTATGGACTTTGGGGTTTCCCCGCACCCAAGGCTATTTCTTTAGAACCGTTTAAGTTAGTCGAAATTAATGGTGTGCAAATTCCCGTTGATACCCGTGACTTTAAAAGCACTAATGCTAATAATTACGTTGTGAGTGAGTCTTATATCCTTGAAGGGATTGAGTTTGGCTTGCAAGGTGAATTAGCTGATTTTGCTGCCAGGGTTTTAGATGTACAAAAACGGCGTTACGATACCACAGGGCAGTTGACTGCGGTTACAGAAGATAATATTGACCAAGCGCCTTATTTTCTCTACAACACCGTCTACGCCAACGGTGCAAACTGGGCAACAATCACGGATGCTAATCAACCTTATCCACAGTTTCGCAGCATTAGTACCAAAGCTGCTTTTGGTTGGCGCTATCTTTTTCCAGAGAATGCTTATGCTCAAAAAGTTTTTGATGCTGTCAAGGATCTTCGCAGTCCTGATGATAGTGGTTACTATGCTGGTATCTATGAAGAATCAAAACAGCCTAATAAAGCTTTGACAGGTAATACTAATGGGCTGATTTTGGAGATTTTGTACTACAAAGCTAAGGGAAATCACCCTTTAATTGCTTCTGGTTCTGCGAGTGTGTCTACTGGCAAGCCGAGTGAAAATGCTTCTCCTGCAACACCCTCAAATCAACCGAATTCTACTGTTAAAACTCCGCCTGCAACCCCTGCGGATACTTCTAAACCTACAGAAGTCGCCGTTGCACCTATTCCACCAGTAGATAGTCCTCAGCCATCATCTCAGATCAAGATGGAGCGACCACTGTCGGTGATTGAACGGCGTTATGCAGAAGCGGCTTGGCGATACTTTCAAGCGAATTATCACTCCAAAAATGGGCTGATTGACGATCGCAGTGATTTCAAAGGCGCAACCCTCTGGGGACTAGGAGATTATCTCGCAGCCCTCCATGCAGCGCGATCGCTCGATATAATTACTCCCAAGGAATTTGACCAGCGCACCCGACATCTTTTAGCAGCTTTGACAAAGTTACCATTGTTTGCTGGAGAGTTACCCGGTCGGGGTTATGATACGCGATCGCTCCAACCAGTAGATTACGGTGGAAATCCAGCCCCAGAAGGAAACGGCTGGTCAGCTTTGGATTTAGGTAGAATGCTGGCAGCACTTTACAACTTAAAAACCTGTCATTCAGAATACACGGCTGCGGTAGATAAAATTGTGCTGGATTGGTCATACTTGCGTGTGGTACGCGAAGGTATTCTATCCAGTGCGACTGTCACCAAAAAGCAAGAAGGGCGATCGCTAATCCGTGTCAACCCCGAAACCCGCTTGGGATATGAAGAATATGCAGCTAGAGCTTTTCAATTATGGGGATTTAATGTTAATGGTTCTGCTGTTGGCGGAGAATATCAAACTGCCTTAGTAGAGGGAGTGAAAGTGCCAATTCAACGCCACCGCAAAGATAGCAATTCCAAAAACCAATACACAGTTAGTAATCCTTTCTTACTCTATGCTTTGGAGTTTGGACTAGATCCACAAATGCGATCGCTCTTTGAACCAATTTTTCAAGCACAAGCTGAACGTTATCGTCGCACCGGCAACCTCACAGCCTCAGCTACCACCTTGATTGATCGTAAGCCTTACACTGTCCACAGCACAATTACTGAAAAAGGTGAGTCTTGGGTAGCTTTAGGAGATGAGGGTCAACCTGTACCAAAGGGGCGATTGGTGAGTACAGCAGTCGCTTTTGCCTATCATGCCCTGCTTCCAGAAAACAAGTACAGTCAAGAGTTACTGCAAGGAACGACTGACTTATATAATCCATTAGCTGGATTTTATGAGGGTTTCTATGAAGCCACAGGTAAAACGGCAGTTGGTTTCACCAGCAGCACCAACAGTATGATTTTGCAATCCTTGCTGTACAAGGTAATGAATCAACAACCTCTAATTCGTCCGACAAATGACATGAAATCTCCTTGGTGGCAAGAAGTTAGTAAGGGAAATTCTGGGCGAGGTCTACCCAACACTGCCACACAACAAACCAAGTTAATTTCTGATAGTTCTGGTAGTTACTGGGTTTCAAGGAGCGATGGTCACTAAGATCGCAGAAATGCAAAGATGCGTCCCTGCCTTCTCTAGTCAGTAATGTTGGGTTGATAATAAGTTGTTAGTAATCACTTCAAGTAGGGAATACTTATTCTGAGAGAATGCAGATTATGTAAGCTAACCCAACCTATACACAGACGGGGCTTCCCAATTCATCGGGAATAGCCTCTCTTTTGTTTGCAGTTTTATTGGTCTGACATTCTCTCCTTTTGGCATAAATCCTGGTTCCTAAAAACACAGTCTTTTCCTTGCAACATATACCTCTCAGTTTGGCTTTTGCTTATGGCCTCGATGGTTAATGAGCGCAGTCGAATCTAAAATCTAAAATCTAAAATCTAAAAAACTACCAAGATGAGTTCAGTTTCTATTAGTGATAATTCCTCAAAGTTTTCTGGTAATAGTCGCTCATTACTTAAAAAAAGAACGCTGTTATTTCGCTATCTTGCAGAAATAAATTTAATTTTTGGTATCTGGTATTTGCAATGGCGCATCACCCATTCCATCAATTTTGATGCGTTGTGGATCTCTATTCCTTTGCTGATAGCAGAAATTTATAGCTATTTCGGCGGTGCGATGTTTGTGATTGGGTTATGGCGACCTTTAGTGCGACAAATTAAGTCTCTCGACCAGATGACCCCACCTTTACCAAGATCCGAATGGCCAACAGTAGATGTCTTTGTTACCTGCTACAATGAACCACCGGAAATTGTAGAGGAAACGGCCAAAGCTGCTCTGAAAATGGATTATCCGCCAACAAAGTTACGAGTTTATGTCCTGGATGATGGTAACTCGGCTGATATACGGGCTATGACAGAAAGATTGTGTATTGAGGATTTGCAGTCACCACAACTACAACAAGAAGCAAATCGGATTGATGCAGAACACTCTTATTTGTTGCAGCGTCTAAAGCAACTAGAAAATCTGACACCTAATACTCAGTCCGCAGAACAATGGTTGCAAACATCATCATCAGAACCCGTGGTTAATCAGTTGGCTACGGAATTTGTGCAAAGTCTGCGACAATTTATTCTTTGGGTATCTCCGAATCATCAAGGTATTAGTAATTCTCCTGTGGAGACGCTACGCGATCGCCTCACTACCGAACGGAAAGCCCTAGAGGAAACTATTCGTAAGAAAGAACTCGAACTTTTGGAACTCTCTCGGTTTCGGTATATCGCTCGTCCCAAGACACCTGGTGTAGCACATCATGCTAAAGCAGGCAACATCAATTACGCAATTTTTTCTGGACAAACGGCAGGAAATTTTATTGTTACTCTAGATGCCGACCACATTCCCAAGCAAAATTTTCTGAAGCGAGTTGTACCTTATTTCTATACATATAATCTTTCAACAGGAAGATACGACCAGAATCAAATTGCTTTTGTACAGACTCGCCAGGATTTTTACAATATTCCTCCAGGTGATCCTTTTGGACATCGATCAAATTTATTTTATGGGCCACTTCAACAAGGTAAAGATGGCATGAATGCTGCGTTCTATACAGGCACAAATGCGATATTGAGGCGTGAAGCACTAGTTAGTGTAGGACTGCAAAATTTTGCTGATGAATTTGCCAAAGATGAAAAACGTTTAGATGAATTTGATTTAGTTGGTGGGGTATCG
Source organism: Nostoc sp. ATCC 53789 (assembly GCF_009873495.1). Taxonomy (GTDB): domain Bacteria; phylum Cyanobacteriota; class Cyanobacteriia; order Cyanobacteriales; family Nostocaceae; genus Nostoc; species Nostoc muscorum_A. The sequence continues at coordinate 1,056,483 of NZ_CP046703.1, forward strand.
AGTAATAGTATTACAGAAGATATGAATACAGCCATGCGTCTGCATAGTGCTGGCTGGAAATCTATTTATCACAATGAACTTTTGGCAGAAGGTTTAGCACCAGACGACCTGAGTTCTACTCTTAAGCAGCGACTACGCTGGGCACAAGGAACGATCCAAGTGCTAGTTAGGGAAAATCCACTCACAAAATCAGGGCTAACATTTTGGCAAAGGTTGCAATATTTTAAGACTATGTATAGTTATTTCTCTGGTTTTGCAACTCTGGTTTTTATTTCTTGTCCAATTATCTATTTTTTTACGGACATTGTTCCAGTTAAAACCTATGGATCTGACTTTGCGATACACTTTTTCCCCGCTTTTATTATCAACCGTCTCACGTTCTTAGCAGCTACCTGGGGCATTCCAGCTACAGAAATTTGGCGTTCTGAACAATATGCGATCGCTTTATTCCCCCTGCTAATCCAAGCTGTATGGAGTGTGTTCACAGGACAAAAACTCAATTTTCAAGTCACACCTAAGCAAAGGCAGTCTGGTATTTATCTCAGGCTGGTTTGGCCACAGTTAGTTATCTTTATCCTCACTATTCTGGGGATATTATGGAGTCTTTATCGCTTTGCAATTGGTCATCTAAATAATCCTTTGGTTCACTTACTCAATGGTGTGTGGGCTATCTATAACTTGTTACTTTTGTCGGCTATCATTCGCGCATCTGTTTGGCAACCTTCAAAAGAAACCTAAAAGGTAATACAGAGCAAAGTATTTTTTCGTTCTTTCTGTGTCCAATAATCACCAAGTAATTAAATACAGATAATTGTTCACAGATGCTTCATTTGATGAAATAAATACTGCATTTTTTAGCTCAACGGCTCATTTTCGATCAGAACTGTAACCGATGCGATCGCAATCAACATTTCATCATTTTTATCGTTGAGTTCGGGAATCGCCCGCCCTTGGACTATCATCCCCCCAGATTCTACGGTAAGAGTTTTCCGACCAAATGGTAGGACAGCTAGTACCTCTTCTTCTCTAACTTGTTCTGGATATGGTACTGCTACCTGAACTTCTATAATCATTTCATTGGGATGGCTTAAACCTGCAACTTCCCAAACACCAGGTAAAGCATTGTGAGCGATCGCATTCCGTACCGCCCTAGATGCTGCTACTGTTGGTTCTTGTCCATGCTGATCTATTCCCATCCCCATCTCAATAATCAACCGTTTACGCGCCATTTCTACCTCCGGTAAATTCTCCACCTTTCACCACCAAAGGCAGCTATAGTGAGGACAGAAGGCTCAGTTGGAATACTGCATCTCTTCCTTACAAGACCCTTCACGCAGAGTCCTACGATGAGAGCCAAACTTCTGCCTTCTGTCCCCTGCCTTCTTTAGACCAGACGTTGTAAGCGACTAAGACGCTCCGAGTAACTTTTCATCACCTGTATGGCAAACATAGGTGTTTCCTGAACGGCAAAGAGAAACCCTTCTTCATCAAGAAAACCTAGTTTAGTATTCACCTTGGCAATAGCTGTGTAATTTCTATTTTTTATTCCTACAAGTATTCCAGCACCAAAAACTTCGCCTTGCTCAATAGTTTCTACAACCTTGCCATTAACTACTATCTCTACCTCTCCTTCCAGAATGCCGTACATACTATCACCAGACTGTCCTTCTTCAAAGATGACTTCACCTGCTGAGAATGCTTCAGGATCGGGTTGTTTTTGAAAGATACTGACTGTTATTACAGGACTTAGCATTAGAGCGACCCCAAAATTTTTGGTTTTTAGACGAAATTTGTTGATAGCTTTAGACGAACCCAGAAAAGTATACTACTTTATGTCGATTAACTCTCAATCTCAGCAAAATTCCTGATTAGTCTCCTAATCGCCTAAAAACCTCTCCCTGGTTTTACTATGCAGGCAAAACCGTCCCTCTCTAAATCGGAGCTACGGTGTAAATAGAGCGGCGTTAATAATTCAAGGTTTGTAGTGAGGACTTTAGTCCTCTTATGAGGGCTGTTCGCGGAGCGTTCCCATAGGGTAGCCCTCACTACGAGGGAGCTATGCGGTTTTGTCAGATCCAGTAAAGAACAAGCGATCGCTAAATCATTTTCCCAGTAGTATAAATAAATTTATACTTACCAAGACGTATTAACACTTAAAGAAAAGATGAGTTTGAGTCACAAGTTGCAAGACTCTCTTTTTTGACCTAAAAAAGGCTAGGATTCCCTTTGAGCAATAATTTCGAGACAGGGATTATCTACCTTAATGGAAAAAAGTATATGTGCAATTCTAGATTTGAGCAAATCATTATCAAATTTTTCTTCCGAGGTAACAAAATGTTTAGAATTGACGAATATTACGGAATGGAATGGGAAAATTCTTGAAGAAAGAGAAGGAAAAATTAGAGAAATTGCACTTATTTTAGCTGGTCAATGTATTGCTATTTTGTTGTATAACCTCTCTCAATCTCAGTCAGCCAATCAAGCAGCGATGAATCAAACACTCTTGCTGGTGGGATGGCAATATGCAAAGACACGGTTATATAAGACGGCAAATATTAACAGTCGGAAATGTTTTAGTTACTTTAAAATTGCCATATATGGTAAGAAGAAAGTCAACATCTACGACCAAAAATAAAATCCCTACTCAGGGATTCTGCCCATTATTAAAGTGGTTAGGGATGTCAGACGGCTGGCTTAACCCCATTAGTATGGTCAACAGTTGCCCAATACGGCGCAATCACTAGCTCATTTGAAGCCGCTTGTACAACTTTGACGGGTTGGGGAATTAACCTTAGTTTAAAACGAATTGAACGTTTGACATATAAATTTGGTCAAATTGGGATCAACTTACGTCAATCTAAAATCTTAAATCGCCAATTAGGGAATTTAACCGAAGGTAATATTCTTAAAGACCAAAGAGTTGTCATTGCCGTAGATGGTGGTCGGAGTCGAATCCGAATTAATAAAAAGGGAAGAAGAAATTCCAAAACCAAGCGACACGGGTTTATCGGCAAATGGGTTGAGCCAAAGTTATTTACAATTTATGTTGTTGATGAGCAAGGTAAAAAAATAAATAGTTCTGAAATTCCTATTACGAATGATGGCACTTATGAAGGATATAAAGCGCTTTTGGAGATTTTAGAAGCGTGTTTAGTTGACTTGGGAATTAGTCAAGCAAAACAAGTCTTATTAATCGGGGATGGAGCGGAGTGGATCTGGATACATATTCCCCCACTTTTGGCAAGATTAGGATGCCCAGTTGAAACTTATCAGCTATTTGACTTTTATCATGTTACGGAAAATTTAAAAATATTTGCGGACGCGGCTTTTAATGAAGAGGCACAGTCTAAGGAATGGTTTGTAAAAGTTAGAAAGAGTTTAAAAAAAGTAAAGCTAAATCCTAAATCAGCCAGATGGATGAGTTGATTGCTGTAGCTACTGGAGAGCGCTGTAAGATTATGGTAGTTAAGCGTAATTATATTTTAGATGCTTATCGGAAAGGGCGTTTAAATTACGATAAAGCAATAAATAAAAAACTACCTATTGGCAGTGGTGCAATTGAGAGTTTAATCCGCCAAGTTGTAAATTTAAGAATCAAAGGAAACAGTAAATTCTGGTTGAAAGAGAATGCAGAAATTATGTTACATCTGCGTTGCCAATGGATAGCTGGAAGTTGGGATAATTTTTGTGGTTCTATCTTTAATTCCTTTCTCAAACCCCAAACTGCTTGATAAATTTTATACTTTAGTTCTACTTTTAACTTATTACTTGCTTTAATTAACACTAAGTATAAAAGACTGATTGTAGATATTTTTAGTAACAATGGTCAAATGACTTGCTATTAATCTTTTTGAGATATCTCATCAAGATGAATTCTCACGGCTATCAGCATATTTTTGGTAACTAAAGTCACTTCTTACTTAGATTTGATTTTTGCGTAGGCGTAGCCCGCCGAAGGCATCGCTTGTTTTTTACCGGATCTGACAAAACCGCATTGCTCCCGGCAATGGTTGACAGTCGATTGAGTCGGACATCAGCTAAGTACAGCTTTGCATTAATTCGTAGCGAATTTCTCCATCATCTGGGCTACTGTATATGACCATTTGATTGGTTGGGCTGAATCATTGTGACGGACGATGAAATCAGTTATACGTTGCTGTAAGGTCTTGAGGTCAGGAAAATCATTTGGAGTCAGTAATTTACGTTGTAAAATGCTGAACCAAATTTCAATTTGATCTAACCATGAAGCATATTTTGGTAGCCAGACCACTTCCACCGTAAAATTCCAACCGTCTTCTTTTTGCTTCTGATTCAACCAAGCCTGTAATTGTTTTGGGGCATGGGTAGAGCCGTTGTCAAGGATTAAATAAATATGGCGCATACCCCGACGAATGGCTTCTGGTATCAATACTTCTAAAAGAAATCCTTGAAAATCAAGGAATGTTTTTGTTGGGCGACAACAACCATAAATCAGACCATCAGCAACGCTCAAAGCCGCAAAAAGATGTGTTGCTCCTTTTCGGGCATATCTGGCTGCAAAGTGAACTGGTTGTTTGACACCTGCCCCAATATTTGGATGTAAGCCGGATCGTGCTTGGATGGAAGTTTTTTCATCCACACATACCACCCAGAATCCAGCTTTAATCAAAAATTTTGCCTGAGCATACAGTTTAAGTACAGGGGTTGCTTTTGCAACAAAATTATCATCAATCCGATGCATCCAAGTATGAAACCGCCAAGGTTTTATCCGCTCAGATTTTAGCCATCGCCAGACTGTTGAAGTCGCTATGGATACTACAATGCCTAGCGTGACTAGATGTGCTGCAATATCGCTACAACTCCACCTCGCCAAGGGAAGATCAAAATCCGTTGGGTTGCTGCAAGCGATGCCTGCGGCAACGCGAAGCGCGAACGCAGTAACTTTTGCTCGTATAATTGCTTCAAATATCCGAGGACGACCTGGACGGGGTGCTTCTTCTAGACTACGAGTTTGACACCAACGTTTGCGCCATTTCCGAACAAGGGCTTGTGAACAGCCGATATTTTGAGCAATTTGAGCATCTGTCCAATCTGAATTTTCAGCAGTTGTAAGTATTATTTTGGCTCGTTTGCCTTTGCTTTGCCCTGTTTTTCGGGCATTCGCTTGCTGCTGCAACAGTTCTTTTTCCTCTTCTGTTAGCTGCACCTTGTAGGTTTTTTGCCGACCAGCCATAGTACCGAATGCTTGAGGGATAGTCCACGTATCCTCACCTTACCGTCAACAATTTACCCCTGTCAATTCGCTACGAATTTAAGCAAAGCTGTACTAAGGAATGAGTTCGCTATCGGGGATGATGATAATATTTGAAATTTGCAGCATAACTTAATATATAGCGTTGGGCGATCGTCTGGTGGAGCAAGCTACGCACTCCCTCTACTCATCATCATCTGGCAAATACAAAGCGCTGCTATCAGTTGGTCTAGCATGGAGATACATTTCCTCAAAATCTCGGCAGCACTGTACCTGTTCCCGCATCCTTCTTCACTCTTACATACCCCTTGGTAGTATCGCTCTTGCTATGTCCCAACTGGTCTTGCACCTGAAAAAGCGGTTTACTCTCCACCGCCCTCGTTGCATGAGAATGCCTTAGCCAGTGACACGAAAACTTCACCTTCGCCACCTCAGATATATCCTGAATCAACTTTTTAATTGCCCGATCGCTCAACGGCAATCCCCTTTTTGCTGGGTCAGGTGAGATATTGGCAAACACCGGCATCTTATCACTAGCCATCCCCCGGTACTTTTTGAAAACGAGCGAAGTCTGATGGTCTAAGCCAATCTCCCGGTACTTCCCACCCTTACCCCAAAACTTAATTGTGTAATACCCCCGGTGTCTATCCTCCGGCGTTGGGTCAAACTGCCATTTAAAATCGCGCCAATACAACCCCGGATAATCTTCCTTGGGTTTACCCCGTTCATCACCCGGAACCGTCACGCGACCCACTTCGCCAACCCGCATCCCACTATAAAAAATCAAGTTAAAAACTAGCCAATACTGCCCCCCTAACACCTTGGCAGCATCAGCTAACTTCTCCATTTCCCAATCTTCTAGATACCGCTCTGCCTTCCGTAAATCACTGAAATTATCGTAATTTATAGTACTTGCAATATTCCGCAAAAAATAGCCAATACTCTCCCCGCTCCCATAACTCCAGAGCGATCGCAATATCAGCACTCAGTTACTTTTAGTACAAGGGGAAACCTCACCCCAGGAAGCAATAAATTCTAGTAACAATGGTTGCTGTAGCAATCTTAAATCAGGTATACCTGATTTACGTACCCAATCGAGTAATTTTTGACCAAATCGATAGTATTTTCGCTTGGTTTGTTCGCGGTTTTGACTTCCAGCCCAAGCCAAAATTAACTCCTCATCATTACCCACCGCAGGCGTGCGGTAATAATATTGGCGAATTATCTCTTCTACTAATTCTGGAGTTACTTGAGCCTTCGTGTTTTTAATTACACTTGGTTGGGGAGTAGGAGGCAGAATTTCGACCTGCGCCACCTCAATATTAGTAATATCCATCTAGGAAATAAGAATTACGCGATGATAAACATATAGCTTCCTGGAAGTGCTGTTTCAGGAAGCTTTTATATTCTACGACAACGCCGTGGATGTGCTTAACTGCTTGCTCCATTATTTGTGGTCAAGCAACACCCCGTTTTTTGTGTTCAAGCTGTAGCATTTAGGCACTTGAAATTATTTCACTGGATGGTAAAGCCCATCTTTTGGATTCCATTCCCAACCTATGCCCCTTGGGTCGCGGTTACGAGTCCAACTGATAAATTCTTTGGTAGTGAGTTTTTCTCGTTCCGGTGCGAGGCTCGACGGACTTAAACCTAGTCGCGGTGCTAGATTTTCATCCGGCAATGCTTGCAGTTCAACTAGGGTTTGTTGGTATGGGTGCGCTTGTTTTCGAGGTCTAGCTTGACTGTTGTATCTATTTGATGAAATAGCCCGTTCGATGAGTTCCAGCTTTTTGGTCATTGCGTCGAGCTTGCTTTCTAGCTTCTTCTCCATCTGCAAAACCGATTTACTGCTGGGGGCAACATCGATATCAATATTGCTATCAAACTTGGAGAGCAATTCTTCTAAGCCTTGCAGCAAGGCAATTGTATGTCCCTCTCTGTGCAGTTTGGATAGTTGGCGTACTGCTCCAATTAGGGCAGTAGGAACGCGAATCATTTCGCTTGGTGGGGTCTTGTCGTCAGCTATTTGATATCAATTTTGATAGCAATGAACTGATGATAGATGAAAAGCGTAGCTTGCCGCCGTTAGGCATCGCCCACAAGCATTTTCTTAGAGGAAACGCGATGCCTACGGCGGCAAGCTACGCTCTTGTAGACAAAAACTGGACATCGCCTCAAAAATGGTGATGATTAATTTAATCTGCAATCTTTTTCTAAAATTTATGCGTTTAATCAATCGTTTTCAGGCTTTGGCTGTTGCCACTGGGCTAATTGCTCTATTGGGGTGTTCGCCAGCACCAAGCCAGGTGCCAACATCAACAATAGAAAAACCATTGCAGGCAACGCCGATTGTACCTACTAAACCCTCAACCAGCGCTAACCTGCTTTTGGGAAATCCCAGCAATGCGATCGCCCTGGTGGATACTCCTGATAATTACCTAATGGTAAAAAACCAGTACGCGCTCTCCTACAACAATACTAAAGGAACTCCCAACTGGGTAGCTTGGCAGCTTAACAAGTCATGCCTGGGAACTGCTGACAGACAAAATAATTTTAGACCTGATAACACTTTACCTACAAACTTTTTACGGGTAACTCCAACTATATACAGTGGTTCAGGTTATGACAAAGGTCATGTTACACCCTCAGCAGCAGGGCAAACGCATCTTATTTACTAATAAAAACTAAGGGAGATTCCAAAATGACATAGATAATTGCAAAAATTGGTGAAATAATAAATAAAATAAATCAAATATTTTTCAAAGTGCGAATTAGCTTATCTTCAACTAAATGACTAATCGTCAATACTAAAATAATTCAATTATGAGCTACATAAGAATATATTTACTTAGAGAATAAATAAAACTTTTATGTAGAATATTCAACTCAAGTTTTGATGTACTATTTTAAGCTAACGCTAAAATACTTAGTAAATATTTGTTATCCATCGCCGCGAGAAACTGTTTATTTTTGATTCCACGTTTTACACATAAGAACGTAATTCTTCTTTCTGATAAATGTGAGAATACCACGTTCAATGAAGGCCAGCCGTCCTCATTTTCACAGCATCTGTAAAAGTCACTTTGATCGGGAGGGCGATGGTGTAACCGTCCTTCCCGGTGGCGATCGCATAAATTGAGTTTTTCTTTGTGCTGATCTTCTCATAATTCCTAGTCATTAATCTAAAACTATTGAGAATCAGACTGTGAGAAAACCTACGCTAGAAGAGTGGAGAACTGACCGTGAAAGCTCAGGCAGCCGTCGGCTGCCTCTAACTCCCCCTCGTAATGATTATCATTTTTATAATGAGTGAGATTTAATTTCCTCAAGGCCTTATGTAGTTTGAGTCTTGGTGTATTTCACCCTGATTCAGGCTCGTCAATATTTAGATGCGTTTGCCCTGCAGCAGACATGACTTATTTTGACATCGACGAATTTTTAGTTGTAGTTCTACTACCCCATTTAATGTTCTTATATGTCGAGGATTATTGTATTCATTCCACATTGCTTCCCCGCACGAAGGGCATTTTTTTTGAATACAATCGAGTACTTCAAACGATGTTGCCTCTGGTTTTAGACTTTTTCTTACCAAGTTTTTGCACCATTATTTCGCTACAAGGTCAAGATTACAGGATTTCCACTCTTCTCTAGTAAGTTTTGCCACACTAGGTTATTCGCTTTCATACCTAATTCTCTGAAAGCCTTGTGTGGTGTAATGTTGGGGAATTAAACCTTGATTATCGATCTTTAATATTTAGATGCGTTCGTCCTACCTGCGCTAACCCTGATACTTTTATGTTGCATATGAGTTGCGTTTGAGTATCTCATCAGATACTATAATTCCTGTAAGTCACAACTGGTAATCAACTAGCAGTTAAAATTTACAAAATTAATTGAATATTTTGGCAGTAATTTTTAGGAGTTGAGCTTTGATGGTCTTTTTGACCTCAGTCCCTCTAAACCGTAGAATTTCAGAGAAAGTGTGATCGCAATCCAAAATGTTCTAAGAACCTATCCCACTAATAAGATTTGTGCTTCAAAACTTAAGTTTATTGAGAACTAAAAACGAAAAATCAAGGTTTTCAAGCACATTTTACGAAAAGAAGTAGGAATTTTTAGACTAGTGGGATAAGTTCAAAAAACAGGCTATCTATTGCCCAGTTCATGGCTACTTTCCAGTTTATGCATTAAGTAAGTAGAAAAACAAATTGATTACACAATGTCATTGTGTTGGTATAAGCCTTCCCGTAGGGTATGCAGTGAAGCTTATCTTTTGTTATGGAGATTAGTTTATGGTGTCTCTTATAAAAATAATCGTTACAGGAGCAGCTGGTTTTATTGGTTCTCACTTAGTAGACACTTTATTAGCAGAAGGGCATCAAGTAATTGGTATTGATGAATTCAATAATTATTACGACCCTGCTTTAAAGCGCAAGAACATTGCACATTTACATAACAATCCTAATTTTGAATTAATTGAGGGAGATATTCAACTCCTAGACTGGCATAAACTGCTAGAAGATGCTGAATTCGTTTATCATCAAGCTGCACAAGCGGGTGTAAGAGCTAGTTGGGGAAAAAACTTCCAAACTTATGTTGAAAAGAATATCAATAGTACCCAAATTTTATTAGAAGCCATCAAAGATGCTAAACACATAAAAAGATTCATATTTGCTTCAACCTCCAGTATATACGGTGATGCTAAAAAACTACCGACTGATGAAAGTATTTGCCCTCAGCCTATTTCTCCGTATGGAATTACAAAATTAGCTGCTGAGAAGTTGTGTAGTTTGTATCATAAAAATTTTGGTGTACCCTTTGTTGCTTTACGCTACTTCTCAGTTTATGGGCCTAGACAACGTCCAGATATGGCTTTTCATAAATTTTTTAAATCAATACTTGAATCACAACCGCTAACTATATATGGAGATGGTCAACAAACACGAGACTTCACATTCATAAATGATATAGTTACAGCCAATATAGCAGCCGCTAAAATACCCGAAGCTGTTGGTGAAGTTTTCAATATTGGTGGCGGTAGTAGAGTCAGTCTGTTAGAGGTTATCAGTACTATAGAAGAAATTATAGGAAGTAATATTAATATCAACCACATTGAAACATCAATGGGAGATGCGCGTCACACTTTATCGGACATAGCTAAAGCTCAAAAACTTTTAAACTACAAACCACAAACTTCTTTAATCGATGGATTAGCTAAAGAGTGGATTTGGACGAAATCTCTATATTCCTAAGCTATTTCCTGAGTCAGGCTGATTGAACTGAGAAACAGTGTTAAAAAGACGTGTATCAATTTACAGCTTTTATTCTCTCTGTAATTAAGTTAGTTCCACTAATGTAATACATTCGATGACAGTGTCTTCAAAACTATCACCGCCTCTTAAATCGTGCAGTCATGTCTAATTTTCATACTTTAAACTCTATTGATCTAGCAGTTATGAATATTGTTTATACTGCTCATTTTGCCAAGCTACCAGTTCATACTTCTGTAAGAAGCAAAGCAAAACGGATGATTGATATCTTAGGTGCTATAGTAGGATTAATTATTACAGCAATCGTAGCGATTCCTGTTGCTATAGTTACTCAACTTGATAGCCCTGGTCCCATCTTTTACAGTCAAATTCGCTGTGGTTTGAACGGACGCTATTTCCGGATATGGAAATTTCGCTCTATGATTGTTGGATCTGACCAATTTAAACATCTAGTCATCAACGAAGCCAAAAGTAATCATATTTTCAAAAGTGAAAATGACTCTCGTATTACTCGTGTAGGTAAGTTTCTGCGTCGCACTAGCTTAGACGAACTACCCCAATTTTGGAATGTACTACTAGGAGAAATGAGTTTAGTTGGCACTCGCCCTCCGACTCCCGATGAAGTCATGTGCTACTCAAACCATCACTGGGAAAGGTTAAATGTCAAACCAGGTATTACTGGCGAATGGCAAACCAGTGGACGTTCTAGTATCAAAGACTTTGAGGATATTGTAAGTATGGATCTAGACTATCAACGAAAATGGTCTATTACCTACGATATTTATTTGATGCTAAAAACCCTAAAAGTTGTGTTAGATAAGAGCGGCGCTTGTTAATAACGGAAGTTACTAGTTTGTACAAGTAAGTGTGCGGAGCTCTTCATCGCTGTTGTCCTTTGATGTGCCCTTGCTCATGAATGTGACGTTTTACGCTTTTATCACTCCTATCACTCCTATTAATTATCCCCTCCTGAATCCTTTCCCTAAATGTATAAACCTGTCCTAACGATTTTTTACCAATTTAATCCTTGGCATACTACTATTGGTGGCATTCAAACACTAGTTAGCTTGTTTATTAAGTATGCACCTAGTGAATTTGATCTGCGGCTTGTAGGAACAGGACATGATGGGTGTCAGCCAAATCTGAAGTGGCAAGAAGCAGAACTTTCTGGTAGAGAAATTAGTTTTATGCCTTTGTTTACTTTAGAAAATGATAATGTTCGGGGTCTGATACCAACCACGGTTAAGTATACGAATGCACTTTTAGGGCATTGCTTTGCTTCAGACTTTATGCATTTTCATAGGTTGGAGCCAACTTTAGCTGCATTGAATTGGCAGGGGGAGAAAACCCTGTTTATTCACACTGATATTAATGCACAGATGCAAAAAAAAGCGATTCTGTGGCGAAGATTTCCGGGTGCATATTTTGCCTTGGAAAGTTTGTTAATTCGTCAGTTTAACCAGATTTTATCGTGTAATAGTAACTCTGCTAAATTCTATAGCCAACGTTATCCTACTTTGAGCGATCGCATTTCTTACATCAAAAATTCATTTGACAATGAAATTTTCTATCCGTTGAGTCATCAAGAAAGGGAAGCAAAAAGACGCGAACTAGCTTTGAGATTAGGCTTGGTTCCCGAAACACGTTTTATTCTTTTTGCTGGTCGCTTGCATCCAGACAAAGATCCACTTTTGTTAGTACGTACATTCGCGGCTTTAAATGAATCCCATACTCATCTACTCATAGCTGGAGATGGAGATTTAGCCACGAAAATTCGTGCTGAAATTGGTCGTCTCAGTTTAACTGAACGAGTGACAATGCTGGGAGCAGTGAATCAAACAGAACTATCAAAGTTACATCGTATCTGCAATGTCTTTGTCCTTACTAGTGCCTACGAAGGGTTACCATTGGTAGTTCTAGAAGCACTTGCTAGTGGGACTCCAGTAGTCACAACTCGAACTGGTGAAACCCCAAAATTACTGACGGATGATAGTGGAGTAGTTTGTTCTCAACGTACTCCAGAATCCATAGCAGAGAGTATACGCCAAGTACTACTACATCCAGAAGATTATCCAAGTGTTTCTTGTGTGCAAACTGCACGTCCCTATGCTGCCTGCACTGTGATTAAAGATATCTACAGAGAAATGCTAAATCGCTGGGAATTGCAAACCTTCTCAGCAGTGAGTTCGTAAGTAAAACTAATTTTTGGGAAAAAATTCATGAAAATTGCTGTAATTGGTGCCAAAGGTCTACCACCTAAACAGGGAGGCATTGAACATTATTGTGCAGAAATATATCCCCGGATAGTAGCGCAGGGTCATAGTGTTGATTTATTCGCCCGCTCTTCATACACTGATTGTCGTTGGTTTGATAATTATGGCTTTCAGGGTGTCCGAGTCATCTCCTTGCCTAGTTTCGATTTTAGAGGGATAGACGCTTTTATTAGCTCTGCCATAGCAGCGATCGCTGCTTCTGGAACTCAGTATGATATTATTCACTTTCATGCTCTTGGTCCATCTCTATTTACCTGCCTATCGAGACTTACCGCCAAGAAGGCAAAAATTGTTGTTACCTGTCAGGGGTTAGACTGGCAACGTGCCAAGTGGGGTAATTTTTCTAGTCGCTTGATTCTTGCGGGAGAAAAGGCGGCAGTGCGGTTCGCCCACGGACTAATAGTAGTCTCAAAAGATTTGCAATCCTATTTTTTGCAAACCTATGGTAGGCAGACAGTCTACATCCCTAACGCTCCAGCTAACTATGCTGAGTCAGACCCTAATTTTTCCTATGGCACCTCTCTCAAATTAATGCAGGGACGCTATATTCTATTTTTGGGCAGACTTGTACCAGAAAAGCGTCCGGACTTACTCATTGAAGCTTTCTGTAAACTCAAACCACCAGGATGGAAACTTGTTCTGGCTGGTGGCATCAGCGATACTAAGCCCTATGTCTCCAAGCTATTAAATACTGTTGCCGAGAATCCAGAGATCGTATTTGCAGGCGAACTGCAAGGAGAACGCTTAGCAGAGATTGTTCGGGGAGCCGGATTATTTGTCCTACCTTCTGATGTGGAGGGACTACCTTTAGCAATGTTGGAGGCGATGCGGGAAGGGATCTCGGTAATCGCAAGTGATATTCCACCCCATCAGCAGTTGTTAAATGAGCAGCGTGGCATACTCTTCCAAGCAGGAAACCTAGACTCTTGTATTAGTTGCCTGGACTGGGCCGTGAATCATCCCCAGGAATTAGCAATAATGGCTAGTAATGCCCAAAAGTATGTAGAACTCAACTATAGTTGGGAACAGATTACTGCTGAGAATTTGAAATTATATAGAACACTGTTGAACTCGTCTGCAACTATCAAGATATCCGAACCTTATTCCATGAGAATAGCTGGAGTTGACTCAATCCAGCAAACTTCAAGCGCAGTTGTTGGGAAAAAAGCTGTAATTTCCGAGCAAATCACAGTCTCAGAAAAATAAATCTAGATATATGCATAAAAAAAATCAGTTTTAATTCCAGGAGGCATCAGCCTGTTGTTTCTTACAGAGTACTTGAGGTGGAGAAAGCTAGCTAATGAGAAAAGACATTTCATCTTTACTGAAGGTTTTGAAACGGCGTAGTCTCCCTGCAACAGCTACATTTGTTTCAGTAATTGGTGGGTCAGTTATTTACTTGGCTGTGACTCCACGATTGTATGAAACATCAGGGCGGCTAATACTAGACGAAAAACAAGTGAGCGTTTCCCAATTAGGTCGCGAGCTTAGCCAAGTGCCTCTAACTACACCAGGAGGTTCTAACCCACTAGCTACTCAAGCAGAATTAATCAAGTCGCAACAGGTTCTGCAAAAAGCGATCGCTAAAATTGACTCTCCAAAAAAAATAACAACCGCCAAACTTAGTGAGAATTTGAAAGTCAAAATTATTCCAGCAACAAACATACTGGAACTGAGCTACCGATCACCAAATGCTATTTTAGCTGCCAAAGTTCTGAATGCTATCTCAGAAACAATGGTCAAGGAAAGTGCGGATGCAATTAGTTCAGAAGCTCATTCTGTAAGGCAATTTTTAGAAGTGGAAGTTCCCAAACAGCGATCGCTGCTGAAAAGAGCTGAAGCAGCAGAAAGTATCTACCGACAAAAAAGTGGCATTGTCTCCATTGAAGACCAAACGAGAACTCTAGTAGACAGTTTGGCAACATTGGAAAATCAAGAACGGACTCTGATGGGTGAACTGCAAGAAATTCAGTCTCGCACTAGAAGCTTGGAGGGAATTACCAAAGCTGGCAATCTCAAAAATGCTTATTCAGCAGTGCGTGCTGGTGATAATGAAGAACTGAAAAAATTACGGGATAAATTGGTGGAATTGGAGGCACAGGTAGTTGAAGCTCGTGTGCGTTTTACAGAGAATCATCCTACCTTACTCAACCTGATAGAACGACGGGATGACCTACGTCAGTTGTATATACAAAAACTGGCTTTGGTGTCACCCAACAATAGGGCGATCGCTCCAGAAAAAGTCGCTAACGATCAGCTTTCCCAGAACTTAACATCTCAACTCATTACTCAAAGAATCGAGCGATCGGCTTTGGAAAATAAGCTCAAAACTGTCCAAGCTCAACGTGTCAAACTCCAGGCTAGTTTGGTAGAACTACCAATTAAACAAAAAACCCTCAATGGTCTGGTTCGCCAACGACAAGAAGCGGCAGATTCTCTCAAATTCCTACAAACCAAATTTGAAGAAGCACGAATCGCAGAGGCTCAAATAGTCAGCAATATCCGCATTATTGCTAAAGCGACAGTACCCGATTCACCCGCATCACCCAAGCAGGCAGCAGTGCTAGTAATTGCTATTTTCTTCGGTATGATTTTTGCCGTTGGGGTTGTGCTGTTATTGGAGGTGTTAGACAACACCTTGAGGGATGCGTCGCAAGCAGAGGAATTACTCAAGTTGCCATTGCTAGGAATATTGCCACGTCTCAAAGCTAACACCCTAAAGCTAGATTCAGCAAAAAGCTTCTTAAATGATGTGGGTTTGGTTGAGCCGTATCGAATGCTCCTTAAGACTCTAGAATTTCGTAGTCGTGAGAACTTGCAGCTGATTGTTGTTAGTAGCGCCCTCTCTGGCGAAGGCAAATCAATTGTTGTTTCACATCTAGCTACTGTCTCTGCCATGTTGTCGCGCCGGACATTGATTATTGATGCCGACTTGCATAGACCTGTACAACATCAATTGTTTAATTTAGCTGCAACCCCAGGAATGAGTGAAGTGCTGGAAAATAATCAATCTCTACTGGACGTGATACGCCCAACAACAATTGACAATCTTTCAGTCTTAACTTGTGGTGAACTACACCATTGTCCTCCTCAGTTACTAGAGTCTACGGCGATGAAATCTCTGATAGCAGAAGTGACAGCACATTTTGATTTGGTAATTATAGATACCCCTCCTCTGTGTGCAAGTATTGATGCTGCCACATTGACCCAGCAAAGTCACGGAATCATGTTAGTTACTCGTCCCGGCTGGACTCACAAAGAGGTTTTGCAAAAGACAGTATCAGAATTAACTGAAAATGGCATACCCATACTGGGGGGCGTGGTGAATGATATGGCTACTGAGCTTGAAAAGTATTACCGGAATTCTGTAAATAAATACCAATCAAACAGGCGTTTGACTGCTCTAGGATTGTCCAACACTTCTAGCGATGAGGTCTGAAGATGTTAACCAATCAACGTTCAAGTTGCTCTCTGGCTTTGACAACATTGCTTGGGTTGGTAGGCGTGGGGGTTTGTATAGTTGCAGGATTCTTGGCAGGAACCAGTGCTAAGTTAGTGGGTTTAGCTATAGTTGCAGTAGGGATAGTTTTTTACTTCTTTATCAAGTTTGAGCAAGCAGTATTGGTATTGTTGATATTGCGTAGCTCACTCGATGTTTTCTCAGATATACAGATACCTGCGGTCTTTGCTGTTGGCCTAGATGCTCTGACTTTGCTGTATGTAATAGTCTTGTTGTTGACGGGTCACATTGTCCGCACCGATAGATTTTGGTGGTTTTTAGCTGGCTGGGTTTTGCTACAAGGCTTATGGCTCATCCTTCTACATTTAGGAGCATTGGGGCTAGACGCTTCATATTTGCCAGCTAGTATCCGTGAGTGGGTACGTCTATTTTCTTGGGTGATGGTCTATTTACTAGTAATGCAGCTCAAGGATCGACTCCCTCCCCAAAAAGTGATTGCTAGCTTATTTTTAGCTCTCCTCTTACCAATCGCCATCGGGTTATTGCAGATATGTGTGCCTTCACTCACAGCTTCCTTGTTTTCAGGTAATGCAGGCGCTGACATTGGCTCATTGCCATCTGAAGCCCACGATCGCATTGTAGGTACTTTTGGTACAGCAAATACCTTTGCGACTTTTTTGTTACTGTTCATCAGTCTTGTGTTCTGGAAGCTGAACTGGACACAGCAACGCTGGTTTTGGTTAACGTTATTGGGCTTACTTTGTTTTTTTCTGATCAGTACCAAGACCCTGTTTAGCTTAATGATGATTGCGGTTTTTGTTTTAGTTTTAATTACTCCTAAATTGAACTTAGTAAAGCTAATTAGTGGAGTGTTGTTTTTGGGATTGGTCATCGTATTTTTTGCTAGTACAGAGTTTGGACAACAACGTCTAGCCTCCATTGCTCAAACACCATTACTTAATCCAGACATTGATATATCACGAGCAATTCTGTTATCACAGGGAGACTCAAATAGCTTTAATTGGCGGCTTTCTCAATGGTATCTACTACTTAATGCTTGGAAAAATAGTCCAATTTTTGGTTATGGTTTGGGGCTGACTATGCCAGCAGCAGGAAATGACTTTCTTCCCCACAATGATTACATCAGAGCTTTGGTAGAAGGAGGAATCATTGGTTTAGTATCTTTTTTGGCGTTGTTTGCTGCTCAGTTCACACATCTTTTGCTATTAATTCAGCAGACACCATATGGGAGTAAACAACGCAACTTGTGTTTTATTTTGTTAGCTATGCTGACATCCATACCTGTGGGAATGATTACCGAGAATATTTGGAGTCATACTACCTTATTCTTCTACTGGTGGACTTTGCTAGCAGTTGCTGGCTGGAATTGGAATGAACAGCAAGTTAGAGAGGATATGACATTTAAATAAATAGAATATCATTCTCTTTAATTTAACTGGTCTAGTCTCTTAAAGATAATTTTTGCTGATATTCTTTGGGATAAATAAATGAATAAGATAATTGATTACTTACTTCAAGATTGGCAAATTAATCAGAATACAAGCTTCAAGTCTCGTTTGGTTTTATTGATGTTTCGATTAAATATAATAGTGATAAATTTACCAATTTTTGGAAAAGAAATATCAAAAATTTATCGTTTTTTTTATCAGTTTATAGTAGAGTATATATTAGGTATTGAGTTACCTTGGGATACAAAAATTGGCTCAAACCTTAAGCTCCAACACGGTCATGCTTTGGTTGTTAATCATGAAACTGTAATTGGTGCAAATTGTACTTTGAGACATTCGACAACTATTGGTAATAAAAAATTACCAGATGATTCTATCAGTGCATCACCGCAAATAGGTAATAATGTAGATATAGGTTCAAATGTTGTAATTATTGGGCCAATAAAACTTGGTGATAATGTTGTTATTGGAGCGGGTTCTGTAGTTGTAAAAGATATTCCTAAAGGTGCTGTAGTTGCAGGAAATCCAGCAAAGATTATTCGTCTGATAAACAGCGATTCGACTGACTTATCTACACGTGATTTAGAAAATAATTTTGAACTGCCTACTAACGCTTTCAATTAATCTATAACCTCATTGATTGCCTACTTTTTGAGGTTTGAAGGCTGATGAAATGAAAACCGAGATGAAAACCGAGATGAAAACAAGTTATCAGACTAATAATTTTTTACGGGATGAAAAAAAACTTCAAGAAGTGATATCAAGGTTACAGGCATACTATAGTCATACGATCGCAAATCCTCAATGGACTGTGATATCTATATTGAGTCGATTTGTATTTTTGAGAAATTTAATAAAATTATTATCTAGAACCCCTGAATTAAATCACTATGATTTACATAAATCTCTTTTTCAAGAAATTGACGTAGATCGAATTGTCAATTCTTTAAATAAATATGGTTGCTATTTAGGTATAAAACTACCAAAGATTATTTCTCAAGAAATAATTATGTTTGCTATGTCTACAGATTGTTATGGTAATTTAGATAGCAAATGCGGCTTCCTTTATTCCCAAAAAAAACAAGCAGAGAAAAAAAACAAAGCCCCTTTCTCTACCGCGACATACTTCAACGTAGATATTCTTTGTCCAGCAATTAAAAAACTTAGTAACGATCCAGGTATCAAAATGATTGCGGCCAAATATATGAAAACAAAGCCGATTTTCACAGATGCCAGGCTTTGGTGGACATTTCCTGTTAACAAAAAAAATTATGATGTTAGTAAAACAGCCAGTTTCTTTCATTATGATCCGGATGACTATAGTTGCCTTAGATTTTTCTTTTACTTAACTGATGTAGATTTACAGAGTGGGCCCCACATTTGCATCCGTGGTAGCCATATAAAAAAAAAGATTACGCAAATTGTTTCTCTAACTCAACGGACAGATCGGGAAGTTCTTAGGTTTTACAACCATGAAGATGTTTTAACTATTTGTGGAGAGGCAGGTTCTGGTTTTATTGAAGATCCCTATTGTTTTCATAAAGCGACTCGCCCATTGCTTAAGGATCGTTTGATATTGCAATTAAGATTTGCTACCAGAGATTATGGCGTTCTAAAGAGTTCCATAGATCCATCTTTACTAAAAAATATCTTTGAGGATAACCATTTGATAGAAAAATCTAAAGTTATCTTATTACGAAATTGACAGACTAGATACTCCAAAAGAGGAGAAAAGATACAAAGCTAACTATGAAATACAAGAAGTTTGACAATTCGGACTTAGAAGTATATGTCTTAAGATTATGAATAGATTGAGAACTAAACTACGTCAGCAAATAAAACAAGCAGAATTAGGATCAACAAGATCTGTTTACACATCTGAGAGTCGGATGCGGCATCCCTTTAAGTTGTTCAAGGAAATGGGACGAGATTTATTAGCCTCCCAAGAATTAGCTTGGCGACTTCTAGTAAGAGATATTAATGCTCAATACCGTCAATCATTTCTAGGAATTTTTTGGGCATTTATTCCGCCAATAATTACGGCAGCAGGTTTCACTTTTGCTAAAAGCAATGGTGTTATCAATATTGGTAATACAGAGTTACCGTATCCTGCCTATGTTATGTTCAGTATGACACTGTGGCAAACCTTCACAGAGGCACTAAATGGGCCACTCCAAGCAGTGAACGATGCCAAGTCAATGCTAGCAAGAATTAACTTTCCCCACGAAGCACTAATTCTTGCCAAACTAGGAGAAGTATTTTTTAACTTTGGTATCAAGCTCATATTAATTATGGGTTTATTTACCTGGTTTCATATCCCAGTTACTTGGAGCCTAATTTTAGCCCCAGTTGCATTAATTCATTTAGTCTTATTAGGAACATTTATTGGTTTGTTGTTAGCACCAATGGGTGCTTTATACCAGGATTTTTCTAGAGGATTAACCTTGATTACTGGATTTTGGCTGTTTCTTACACCAGTAGTTTATCCAGTTCCCAGCAATGGAGTATTTGGCAGTATTGTGAAGCTAAATCCGGTTACACCTTTGTTAGTAACAACGCGAGAATTAGCAACAACAGGCTTTATATCAGATCCACAAGGATTTTGGGTAGCGAGTTTAATTGCAATTTTAGGATTGCTATTAGCTTGGATTATCTATCGTCTAGCAATGCCCTTTGTAATTGAGAGGATTAGTTCATAATTATGACGATTATCAATGAGCAAGAAATAGCAGCAAAGCAGCAGGGTGACGAAAGTAATATTGTCCTTTCTATTAAGGGAGTTTCTAAAAAGTTTTGTCGAGATTTAAAGCGGTCTTTGATGTATGGTGTTCAGGATATAACTTCGGAATTATTAGGGCTACGAGAAAAGAGTGATAAACTGCGAGAAAAAGAATTTTGGGCGCTAAATAACGTCAGTTTTGAATTGCGTCGAGGAGAAGCATTAGGCTTAGTTGGAAAAAATGGTAGTGGAAAATCAACACTACTGAGGATTATTGCTGGTTTAATTAAGCCAGATAGTGGTTGTGTAGAAATTAATGGTCGAGTAGCACCGTTAATTGCTTTGGGAGCAGGATTTAATCCTATTTTGACAGGGCGAGAAAATATTTATGCCAACATGGCAATTTTGGGATTGTCTAAGAAGGAAATTGATGAGAGACTTGATGAAGTTATAGAGTTTGCAGAAATTGGGGATGCAATTGATGCACCTGTGCAGACTTATAGTTCTGGAATGGCAGCAAGATTAGGATTTGCGAGTGCGATTCATACAGAGCCAGATATTCTCTTAATTGATGAAGTATTAGCTGTAGGCGATATCAAATTTAGAGCAAAATGTTTTCGTAAGTTACATCAATTAAGACAGAAAGGGACATCTTTCATTTTAGTTAGTCATCATCCTCAACATATACTCAATGTCTGTAAATTATCAATCTATCTGCTTCGAGGTAAATTAATTATTTCAGGTGAGACAAATATAGTAATAAATCGATACGAACAAGATTTATTTTCCAATCTTAGTAAAAAATCAACAGGGAAAATACATCTTCCTTTAAAGCCACCAGATAAAAGCTTAGGCTTAGATATTATTTCTATTTTTTTTAGAGACTTTCAAGATAACATAATTGATAAGCCTATATCTGGTCAACCTAGTTACTTTTGTGTTAGGTATAAAGCCTATAAAAAAATTACTAATGTTGGACTTAGTTTAGTAGTCAGGGAATTAGCTGGTGAAAGTGATGTAACTTTAATTTTGAATAGTTTTAACGATCAAAAATCATTAAATATCTTACCTGAAGAAAATGAAATACGACTTTGGATGCCATATATATGTCTAAAACCAGCTTTATATAATATGGATGTTCTCATTAAACAGGATTCTCTTTATACACTCGATTTAGTTAGTTCCTTTGAATTCACAGTGGCTTACGGGGATTGCAGTCTAGGTATGTCTAGGTTTTATCAACCACGAGAATGGTTAATAAAAAATGGAAAAGTCTAATTAACCTACTTCTTTGAAAATAAATAATATTGGTAAAGCAATGAAAATTTCTGATATTAGAGTTAAACAAATTGAAGACTTTGAAGAATTGTCTGCAAATATTTCTGCTAGTACATCTCGGCATGGAGATTTTCGAGTCTGGTTTCGTATTACTAAAGAATTTACTTATTCCCATATCACGGGAGATCCGTTTTTGGCAGGCTTTCTCATTCCATGTATGTATGCAGGTGAAAATCTTCATATTGAAGCACCTGTATCCGAATTCTTACTCAAAAATATCTCAACGATTCAGTCAATTCTAACGAAATGGTACCCAAATTTAAAAGAGATTTCTGTCAGCTGTACAGAAACATATGATTCTCTTATAAATAACAATAACGGGCAGAAAGGTTGCTTTTTTTCGCTAGGTTTAGACTCTTGGTATTCCTTTTTAAAAAATCAGGATACTATTTCTCACTTAATTCTCATTCAAGGTGCGGATATACATAATAATGAATTATGGTTATCTACTAAGCAAATTGCCGAGAATATAGCCCAGTATTTTGGAAAAAAATTAATTACTGTTCAAACAAATCTGCGCTCAAGAACTGATTTTTCTAAATTGGAAATGGTATGGGGAAAATATTACGATGATGACTTTTTTGGAGAGTATTCGCACGGAAGCTTTTTAGCAGCAATAGGACTATGTTTGACAGGAAAAATATCTGAGGTTTTCATTCCTTCATCAAGGCCTTATTCATATCTTGAACCTTGGGGTTCTCATCCTTTATTAGATCCACTATGGTCAACTCAGAATTTAACTTTAATTCATGATGGTTGTGAATCTAATCGAATAGAGAAGATTAAGCGACAAGTTGCTAAATCAGAGATCGCGCTCAAGACTCTTAGAGTTTGTTATTCCAATACTCCAAAGCAGTTATACAATTGCTGTCAATGTGAGAAGTGTCTACGAACAATGATGGCTTTACGTGCTTGTAAGGTATTAGAATTAGCTACTTCTTTCCATGAAGTATTAGATTTGAGTAGAGTTGAAGTGCTTGTTTTAAAACAAAAACAACGACGTTTTTATGAACAAATTAAATGTGAGGCTGACGTAATAGGAGATAAAGAGTTAGTTCATGTAAACAAAGTCGTTTTAGGTGAAAAATTTTCTTTATACCGCTTTTATATAAATAAAATTAAAAATAAAATGTGGATTATCACTGAAGTTTTGCAAAAAGTTAAATATATAATAGTGAATTTATTACGAGATGTTTTTATTCTTAATTTTTTAAAAAAAAGCAGTAGGAAAGCCTAGAATTAGCCAATTGTCATCGAGACTGAAGAATTACTAATACGTATAGTTGAATTTTTACAAGCTCAGGAGGTAGAAATTTTTATGTATGATCACAAAGCTCATTTAGAAGTAAAGAAGTTGTTCAAAACTGTAATTGAGGGAGGTTACTGTATAGGTTGTGGTGCATGTGCCTCAGTTAGTAACTCACCTATTAAGATGAAGTTGGATGAGTATGGATGTTTTAGCATCGACTTAAACTCAGATGATAGTTTATCCACTACTTATAATTCGCTTCTTGCTGTTTGTCCATTTTCAGATCAAAGTCTGAATGAGGATCAAATCAATCAGGAAATATTTAGCAAAGACTGTAAATACCAAGATAAAATTGGCTATTATCTAGCTACTTATGCTGGGTATGTTGTTGATAGTAATTTTCGGGAACGTGGTAGTTCTGGTGGACTTGTAACTTGGCTTGCAACCCAACTACTAAATGAAAATTTGGTTGATGGTATTATTCATATTCATCAACATCACCCTACTGAAGAAGATAGCAGATTGTTTAAATATGATTTATCTTTAACTGAAGAAGATATTCGTAATGGGGCAAAATCTCGATATTACCCAGTTGAAATGTCTGAGGTTATACAGTTAATTCGTGACAGACCTGGACGTTACGCAATTGTTGGTGTTCCCTGTTTTATCAAAGCGATTCGCTTGTTGATGCGTCAAGATACTGTCATTGCTGAACGCATCAAATTTTGTATAGGTCTAGTTTGTGGACATTTAAAAAGTACAGCGTTTGCCAAAGCATTTGCTTGGCAGAGTGGAATTGAGCCTAATAATATAATTTCTATTGATTTCCGTAAAAAACTTCCCAATGCTCCTGCTAATAAATATGGTGTTGAAGTGACTGGGATAAAAGATGGAAAAACCATCACTTTGACAAGTCCCGTTAAAGATTTTTATGTTTCTGATTGGGGTTTAGGCTTCTTTAAATATAAAGCATGTGATTACTGCGATGATGTAGTTGCTGAAACAGCAGATATCAGCATTGGAGATGCTTGGTTACCTCAATATACACAAGATAGTCAAGGGACAAACGTCGTGGTCGTTCGTAACCCAGTTTTATATCATCTGCTAGAACAAGCGAGGATATCAGGGCGATTAAGACTGGAAGTTCTCGATCCGGAAGAAGTAGTTAAGTCGCAAATTGCAGGATTCCGGCATCGACACGATGGTTTAGCATATCGACTTTTTCTTACTGATAACAAAGGGGAATGGAGACCTCCCAAGCGTGTTAAACCTAAAGCCAATCACCTTGATAAAGCAGATCAAAAACGATTTCGTCTTAGAACTTTGATTGCAGAACAAAGCCATATTGCATTTAAGAATGCAATTAAGGCTGGTAAGTTTTCTGTTTTTGAAGAGAGTATGAATCCTCTGATTCAACAGTACAGAGCGACGTACATAGATCCAAAACCCCCTATTTGGAAACGTGCATTAAGACGATTGAAAAATCTTATAAATCAGTCATTTATTTAATGGTCATCAAGACTGAAGAATTCTTAATACATATAGTTAATTTTTACAAGCTTAGGAGGTAGAAACTTTTGAATATACTTATCACTGGTATCACGGGAATGCACAATCGAGGGGTTGAGGCATTCGTCATACCCACAATTGAGCAATTACGCCAACGCAATCCAGAAATAGAAATAAGCCTTCTAACACCAACACCTGACTACGATAAAATTCGGTTACAGAATTACAATGTAAATTTGGAATTAGAAAGCAAGCATCTACAAACTTTACCCCAAAGTCGTAAAAAGCATTTATTGGCAAAGCTCCTGCCTTTCTATAAATTACCTTTAACTTCTCCTTTAATTCGTAACGCCTCGGCTGTTATTGCATCTGGTGGTGATGTTTTTAGTCCTGAGTATGACATCTCGCCTCACCTCAAACCATTGAAGTTAGCACTAGAAGCTGGTGTATCTGTAATTTTTTTGGCTCAGTCTATTAGCCCTTATAAGACTGATGAGCAAACTGAATCATGGCTTGAGGTTGCACGTTACTCAAAGCTGATTACTGTACGCGAAAGGCTGACTTATAAATACCTAACTCAAGACCTTGGTCTTTCTCCAGAATTAGTCAAACTAACTGCCGATCCAGCATTTTTGTTGCCAGCATCCCCTGTGGAGCAAGTCAATAATATGCTGAAGAGTTACGGCATCAAAGGCGATCGCCCTATGGTTGCTATTTCGACTAGCCAAGGAATCTGTGGTTACGCATTAGGTTTGGATTACAGCCAGCATTTGGAAGCCTGGAAGAAGGTTGTGATGATGATCCTTGATGAACTTGATGCTGAGGTACTTATCATCCCACACGTCCAAAAGCCTGTACCAAAAAGTGACGATCGAATTCTTGCTACTCTTTTGCTTAGAGAATTGAACTATAACCCCAGAGTTCATATTGCTGGGGCAGACCATACAGCATCAGAATTTAAGGGGTTAATTTCCGCTTGCAATCTCGTTATTGCTGAACGTACCCATGCTGCGATCGCTGGTCTATGCAGTGAAGTTTGCACTGTTGCAGTGGGCTACTCAGTTAAAGCAGAGGGTATTATGGCTGATCTTGTTGGTAGTGATTTAATAAATCAAGGATTACTAATTCCTATTGAGAATTTTATGAATACCAAACTTGCTTGTGAAACAATACGCGATTGTTGGGAAAAACGCCAACAGGTTTCTCTGCGTATTCAAAATGAGCTACCAAAAGTAAAGGATAAAGCATCAAATAATTTTGATTTACTTTTGGAGGCTATACATTAACTCCTGCTTTGTCAAAAACTGATGTTTCGCTTAAAAACTAGACTTGAAAAAATGGTCATATCGTACTGGTCAATGCATTGAAGAAGACACTAAAAGATTTGTTAGAGTAAATCAGATGCTAGATTCACGACGACCGCTTTTAATGGGTTGGGGAGGTGAAGTAGGACGTTCATTCTATTGGTATAAAGATGATAAGAGTGATACTACATCAAGCTTAATTACCCCTAATGAAATATTGAATCGAATGAGTATGCCTGAAACTCCTTATCTATTAGATCGAGCTTCAAAATGGCTTGAAAGTTTACCAATAAAAAACAATTTTCTAACTCTAGACCTTCTTTATCTAGAACAGCGACTAGCATGTTGGGCTGGCCCATCGCTCTACGGACATGTATATAATCGGTTTCGCTTATACCCCTTTACTCACAGAAGAATTATCGAAATTATGTTGAGCTTACCACCTGACTATAAACGTACTGAAACATTGGCAACAGATATAATTAAAAGCCAATGGTCTGAATTGCTCGATTTTCCATTTAACAAACCTTTAGGTATAAAAAAAATTTTTTATTTTGCTCATAAAGATTTTCAATTGGCTAAGTCAAATATAAAAAATTAATCAAGAAATCTGATTAAATACTCTCAATTACAATCTATAAATAACAATGCCAAAAACAATTCTAGTAATTAGCCCAGACCTACCCTATCCTCATAACCAAGGAAATAAACGCGATATTTGGGGTCATATTAACTTCTTTCATAGTGCGGGTTGGCGAGTAGTTTTAATAGTATGTGGATGGACAACAGAATCAGATTTAAAAACATTTAATAATCAAGTACCTATAGATATTACTTGCCATGCTGTTCAACGAAGAGTTGATTATTGGGCATTGAAAGAACACCCACAAACCATATCAATACTGCAAAATCTAATTGACTTACACCGACCTCAAGTAGTTTGGTGTGAGTATGCTCACTTTTCCTCGCTAGTCACTGCACTAAATATAAATGGAGCAAAGCTTTGGTTTCGCCCACATAATTTTGAATTACCTCATCTGATTGATAAGACTCTGGCAAGCAGACCTTGGTTGACTTGGCAAAGTTATAGCTTTCCAAAAAGAGCTTTGTCATGGTCTATAGAACTGTGTTTGAACCTTGTTCAAAGGTTCTATAAGGAACAGCTTATGCACCGTATTGCAGATCGTCTTTTTTTCATTTCTTACAGCGATCTACGCTTTATGTCCAAATTTTACAAAGACTCTGTTAGTAAAGATTGGGTTCTACCCTTTGTAGACTGTGAAACAATTCCTATCAAAGAATATAAAGCTCCACTAGATGTGGTCTATGTAGGTGTACACGCTGAAGATAACGAACCAACTATTAGGGGTTCCCATAAACTTATAAATGAAATTATTCCTGCTGTAGAAGCAACAATGCCTGGTGCTTTTCGATTCCATATAGTAGGACGGGGCAGCTATGAAATGTTTAGCAAACATGCTTCAAAAACTCTCTTTATTCACGATTATGTCGAAAACTTGCAGGCTTTCATGCAAGATATGGATATTGTCTGTATTCCAGTCGAGATTGGATGGGGCTGTAAAATTAAAATGATCGAGGCATTGGCTTCTGGCTTGCCTGTGGTAGGTAGTCAGCAAACCTTTCGTGGTGTTGAGCCATTACAAGGAGCTTACTACGTTTGTCGCACAATTCAAGATTATGTAGAAGCATTGAAGCTACTGCAAGATTCAGATATACGCAGACATACAGCTTTAGCAGGAAAAGCCGCTTACAAAACTTGGCTGAATGAAGGACATCTTATTTTGTACGCAGCCTTGGAGGAGTTAGAAACTAGGACTTCAACTTTATCTGGAGAGAGTGAAGTTGGTATTGGCATCACTACAATTTGTAAAAAATAAAGTTTACTCATTTTGATTTATATCAACAAATATGCGTATTGGATTTGCTACGACAGAATATGTCACTGAAAAAAATTTTAGTGGTGGTTTAGCTAACTATCTACATCGAGTTGCAAAGGCATTAGTGTCTTTAGGACATGAGGTTCATATTGTAGTCCTCTCAGAAATCGATCGATCTAGATTTGAATACGAAGGTATTCAGATTCATCGCCTAACTTTAGGAGAAATACAACAAATATTAGATACAATAAGTCGATATAGTATATGTCAAACATCACAATGTTTGGACTTTAGCTTTCAGGTTTATCGCAAACTTTTAAAATTACACAAACAGCAACCTTTCGATATTGTTCAATTCCCAGACTGGAATGCTTGTGGTGTAGTTTCAAGTCTTCTTTTGCCTATTCCACAGGTAACACGTATTTCTGCATATCGACCAGTATGGATGAAAATGTGTGGAGGTTCACGCGATCGCGATGAGCAAATTATAGAGTGGTTAGAGTGGCTTCAGATGCGCCTGATCAAACATATCTATGCACCAAGTTATACTCTTAAGCGTTTATTGGCTGAAGAAGCCAAAATAACTCATGTTCAGGTCATTCGCACACCTTTTTATTTAGAAACATCAGATTGGGATTCATCTGTCTTCAATGAATACTTACAAGGCAAAAAATATCTGCTATTCTTCGGTCGTTTTCAACTTCATAAAGGATTTCATATATTAGCTCAAGCACTACCTGAAGTATTTAGGAAACATCCAGATTGTCATGCTGCCTTTGTAGGACTGGATCTATCATCTTCTCTTGCACCTTCCATGAAAGAGTATGCTCTCTCACTCTGTAGTCAGTATACAGACCGCCTCATCTTTATCGATCAGATACCCCATACCCAGTTATACCCTGTTATCGCTGGCGCTAAACTTGTTGTCTTACCCTCTTTAATTGACAACTTACCTAATGCTTGTTTAGAAGCTATGGCATTGGGTAAACCTATTATTGGAACAATTGGTGCTAGTTTTGAGGAACTGCTGACCGAAGGAGAAACAGGCTTTCTTGTACCTGTGGGTGAAGTAAATGCACTAGCTACCAAAATAAATGAAGTGTGGTTGCACTCTAGTTTAAATGAAATTGGTCAAGCAGCAAAGAAGAAGGTTCAAGAATTTGGTATGGAAAATACAGTGAAAGAACTCCTAATTTATTATGACAGGATTATTAGAACTATTAGATATACTTAAATTTTATGAGTTAATAATAAATTCTAATGTTGCAGTTATAATGCCAACCTAAAATGCTAAAGCTTTTAAGAAGAAAAAGACTGTTGATATAAGTTAATTTGTAAATTGCATATTCTTGAATCGTTCAAAAACACCAAAGGCACTCATAAAAATATGAATATTTACGGCATGTGTTTAGTCAAAAATGAAGATGATATTATTATACAAACTCTTAAATCTGCTACTAAATGGTGTGATTATATATATGTCTATGATAATGGCAGCACTGATAAAACTTGGGAGAAAGTATTGGAACTTTCCCAAATATATAAGCAAATTATTCCTTATAAACAGGAAAACGATCCTTTTAGTGATGATCTACGAAGCGAGATTTTTAATAATTATCGGATAAATAGTTCTGAAGAAGATTGGTGGTGTCGATTAGATGCTGATGAAATTTACATAGATGATCCTCGAATATTCCTAGCCAAAGTGCCCCAAGAATATATTTTAGTTGTCAACGCTAGCTTTGAATATTACTTCACAGATAAAGATTTAAAGCTTTACAATCAGAATCCCTCTTCGTATGCAGATTATGTACCAGTGGAGCAAAAATGTCGCTACTACATCAATAACTGGTCAGAACTGCGCTTTATCAGATACAGAAAAGATTGGATTTGGGGTGAAAATGATGGGGGCTGGCCATCAGCTGTATGGCAAAATCCTATCTATCCAGTTAGGATATGGCTGAAGCATTATCAATATCGTTCTCCACAGCAAATTCAAAAGAGGATAGAAACTCGTCGTGAAGCTATAGTCAATAGATCGGGATTCTGTCACGAAGCACAAGCTAATTGGAAAGGATTAGTTTTTGACCAATCTAATTTAGTATCTGATTTTGAGCAACTTAATATTCAAGATATTCCAAATGATTGGACAGAGAGAATAGTTGAAGCTTCAAAATTACACTATGATACTCATGATAGAAAGTTTGTTGTGTGTGAAAATTTAATGCCTAAAATAGAAAAACAACAATTTATAATTAATAAACCTCGTTTTGAGTTACAAACAAAGCTTTTGAATACATTTCATTTTGTCAATGATAAAATAAAAAAAAGATTTTAAACAATAGTTATTAAGTAGTATTAATGACAAATTTGTAACAAAAAACCATGAAAAATATCTATATATATTCATTGAAGCAGCATTTTCAAGCTAGGTGCATGAATATTTATCTTTAGGGAAAACCCAAAATCGCTTGAGTATATAGAAAAAATATTTTCACCTATTCTTATTTACTGAAGTGCAAAAACTGCAAAAACATAGTTATTCAAGATAGTCCAGACTACATCATTTATCGCATTCCTTAATCTAAGGAAAATTACATGAATCAACTACATTCTTACCGTGCAACAATTCTACCCGTACCAGAGGCAATATCCCGTCCTGTTTGGTCGGTTATGATTCCCACATACAACTGTGCCAGATATCTGCGCGAAACACTAACTAGCGTGTTAGCTCAAGACCCTGGTTCGGAAATCATGCAGATAGAGGTCATTGATGATTGCTCTACTAAAGACGATCCACAAGCAGTGGTTGAAGAATTGGGTCGAGGGCGCGTTGTTTTCTATCGACAGCCAGAGAATGTCGGGTATATAAAAAACTTTGAAACTTGTTTAAAGCGATCGCGAGGTAAGTTAATTCATTTATTACATGGCGATGATTGTGTAAAAAAGGGTTTTTATCGCAAGCTGCAATCAGCTTTTGAAGATAACCCAGAAATAGGTGCTGCTTTCTGCCGTCATTTTTATATGGATGAGAACGGTCATTATCAAGGAAGTTCTGCCTTAGAGCAACTTGAAAGTGGAATTCTGAGCAACTGGTTAGAGCGAATTGCAATTGAACAGCGCATTCAAACGCCTTCAATTGTCGTGAGGCGGAGTGTCTATGAAAAGCTAGGAGGGTTCGATCGCCGATTCTCGTGCTGTGGTGAAGATTGGGAGATGTGGGTACGAATTGCAGCGCAATACCCAGTGTGGTATGAAGTTGAACCTCTAGCTTTATATCGCATCCATTCAAACTCTCTTAGTCGGATATCTACCCGTACAGCAGCAGATACTCAAGAATCACGTATGGCAACTGAGATTATGCAAACTTACTTACCTACATTAGTTGCTAGAAAACTATCTAACAAAGCTAAGGAAAATGTCGCTATTTACTCTGTTCAAGATTTAGTATTGCAGATGTTAACTCTTGGCGATTTTACGGCTGCAACTACTCAAATTCAAGAAGCCTTAAAGTGTAGTTATTCTCGAAAAGTCTTGATAGAACTGAGCCGCACTATTTTCCAAAGTGGAAAATTCTGGATAAAAAAAGTAATCAAGTCCCAAATGAGTTTGAAAACTCATCAGTAGACCTCTTGCATGAATCAGAATATAAGTTGCTAAACAAATAATTTTCTCGTTACTCTCTGCGCCTCTGCGTAAACCTTAAAATTCTTAGTTTCAAATATTCGTGCAAGAGGTCTAGTGAGCGTTAGTAGAGATTTAGACAGTAAAACATCATTATTGAAGTTGCTCACTGAATATATGCTCAAAAACTCATAAAAAACCAAGAGGATAATATTTTTACTATTGTCAAGGTGCTGATACATGCCTAAAGTTACAGTTTTAATGCCAGTTTATAACGGAGAATTCTACCTTAGAGAAGCGATAGATAGTATCCTTAGCCAAACCTTTCAAGACTTTGAGTTCTTAATTATTAACGACGGCTCTACAGATAGCACGCGAGAAATCATCTGTTCGTATGATGATCCACGTATTCGGTTGATAGATAACGACTACAACCTTGGCTTAACGCAAAGCCTAAATAAGGGACTGAAATTAGCTGAAGGAGAATTTATTGCTCGTCAAGATGCAGATGATATTTCAGAGCCTGAAAGGTTAGTTAAGCAAGTTGATTTTTTAGAAACACACCCCAAAGTAGCATTAGTCGGTACATGGTACAAGCAGATAGATACTCAAGGAAATCTCATTTGCAAGTGCCAGTTACCCTGTGATTGTACACAAATTCGTTGGAACACTTTATTTTACAGCCCTTTTATTCATAGCGCGGTGATGTTCCAAAAATCCTCTGTTTTAGAGCAGATTGGATTCTACAATAAAGTTGCTATTCATGCTGAAGATTATGAATTATGGTGTAGAATTGCCCTTCGTCTAAAAATTGCAAATTTAAGCGATTATCTAATACAGTGGCGAATACATCCCTCATCTGTAACAGCTACCTATGAAAATATACAACAAGATACAACGCTTTGGATTCAGATTAGCAATATAGAACATTTATTGGGAGCGGAAGAAGTTAAGAGGTGGAGTAATGGAATACACCTTAAATCAATAATTGCTTTATGGCTTGGTGAGCTAGAAGAACTAAAGGATCTGAATCTACAACAGCTTAATCAAGTTATAGAACGAATATTTCACTTACATCATGCTTTCTGTAATTACTACAAACTCGATTGGGAAGAATCTAAAAAACATCGTAATGAAGTTTTGATTTATCTTAGTACTCAGCTATTAGAGCTAGCTTACGACGGCTTAGAGCGAGAAGAATATAATACTTTACAGCTTTTAAATATAGCTTTTCGCCTGAATTTTAGCATTCTGCTGACTAAAAAAACTATGCTTTTATTTATTAAATTAATTATAGGAACGCGGTTATTCAGAGAGATTCGACAGATGACTCAATATAAATTTAGACTAGAACAAGACTAATATTTGTGATGAAACAAATTTCTACAAATCAATATTGCAATCTTCAGTAATACAACAATAATTTCATGAGGTACTATGGATATAGCCTACATTATATCAGCATATAAATATCCACAGCAATTAATACGTCTAGTCAATAGATTAAATGCAGATAAAACGTCTTTTTTGATTCATGTAGATAAAAAAACAAATAATAAAATATATCAAGAAATGGTTCAAGGGCTATCCAAGTATTCAAATGTTTGTTTTCTTGATAGACACAAATGCTATTGGGGCAATTTTGGTCATGTTTTAGCTTCTATAAAAGGAATCAAAAAAATATTTGATAGTAATATATCTTGTGATTACATTATTCTGTTGACTGGACAATGTTATCCTATTAAATCTAACAAAAAAATCCAAGATTTCTTAAAACAGTTGAATTATCATTCTCTTGTAAATTTCTCTCCTTTACCAAATGATGCATGGATAAATCTAATGGATAGAATTGAATATTTTCATTTCAATCTTTTTAATAAACGCTTTCGCTTTCCAGTTTCATTGTTTCAACACCAATTAAAACGCAAATTTCCTAAAGGCTTTAAACCATATGGTGGTTCTTCATATTGGTGTGTTTCACGAGAACTTGCAGAATATATCAACTCATTCATAAATCATAATCCTAACTTTGTTAATTTTTTTAGAAATGTATTAATTCCTGATGAAATCTTCTTTCAAAGCATTGTCATGAATTCGCCCTTCAAAGAAAAAGTAATAAGCAACCATATGACCTATACACTGTGGACGGGTTATTCGGACAATCCAGAAATATTGGGTATCAATGATTTTAATAAGTTGTCTCAATCACCTTGTTTATATGCCCGAAAATTTGATGCTACTAAAGATTCTAAAATATTGGATTTAATCGACAAATATCTTTTGGAATCATAAAATGAACAGCAATTCACTAGTGTCTGTAATTACTATTTTTTTCAATGCCGAGCAATTTATTCAAGAAGCAATAGAAAGTGTATTTGCCCAAACCTACAAAAATTGGGAACTATTATTGGTCGATGATGGTTCTACGGACGGTAGTACTGTAATTGCTCGTGAGTATGCGAAAAAATATCCAGAAAAAGTTCGTTATCTAGAACATGAAGGGCACCAAAATCGAGGTATGAGTGCTACTCGCAATCTGGGCATCCGTAACGCTAAAGGTGAGTATATCGCTTTTCTAGATGCTGATGATGTTTGGTTAGCGCCAAACTTAGAACAACAAGTATCAATACTCCATACTCACCCTGAAGCCGGTATGGTTTATGGTAATACTCAATATTGGTATAGCTGGACAGGAAATCCAGAGGATACTCAAAAAGAATTTTGTGACAAGGTGGCAGAAGTAACTAAAAAACCTAATACTTTGTTCAAACCTCCAACACTACTGACCATCTTTTTACAAAAGAGCGGCGCTGTACCTTGTACCTGTAGCCTCATGGTCAAACGAGAAATACTAGAGGCGATCGCCGGATTTGAAGAGAGCTTTCGTGGACTCTATGAGGATCAAGTTTTTTATGCCAAAGTTTGTCTGAAAGCGCCTGTATTTGTAACGAATGAATGTTGGGCAAAATATCGACAGCATCCAAACTCCTGCTGTTCTAGTACCCATAACACAAAGCACGAATATGAAGGACGGTTGTTTTTTTTGAAATGGTTAGAGAAGTATTTGACTGAACAGGGAGCCAAAGATACAGAGGTCTGGCAAGCTCTTCAAAAACACTTATGGGCTTATCACCATCCAATGTTGTCAAAACTAACAAAGCCTACTCAACATTTTGTCGAAAAGATGACTTTTAACTTTACAAACCTAATTCTCATGAATAAAAAACAATTGAAGGAAATTGCACAGCAAACATTACCATCACCTCTCTACCATGTATTACGTTCTCAATTTGTTGGAGAGAAATATAGTCCACCAACGGGGATGGTAAATTTTGGCTCCCTACGACGGTTGACTCCTATCAGTCGGGCTTTTGGTTACAATCGAGGCCTTCCCATTGATCGCTACTATATTGAAAAATTTCTTGAGCGTCAGGCTAATGATGTCCAAGGACGAGTATTGGAGATTGGAGATGCATCATATACACGGAGATTTGGTGGCGATCGCGTTACTCAAAGTGACGTACTACATGTAATCGAAGGGAACCCAGAGGCAACTATCATCGGCGATCTGACTAACGCAGACCATATTCCATCAGATGCTTTTGACTGTGTGGTTCTAACGCAGACATTGCACCTTCTCTACAATATGCAAGCAGCTCTAGCAAATCTCTACCGCATCTTGAAACCCGGCGGTGTTTTACTAGTAACCGTTCCTGGTATTAGCCAAGTGGTCAAATGCGAATGGGGTGATGATTGGTGTTGGGCGTTAACGGCTCAATCAGCACGCTTGTTATTTGAAGAGAAATTTCCTAAAACTAATGTTCAAGTTGAAACTCATGGTAATGTTCTAGCTGCGATCGCCTTTTTGCAAGGACTTGCTGTCAAAGATTTACGCCAGAAAGAACTCGATTACCAAGATGATGAATACCAAGTATTAATTACTGTTAGAGCAGTAAAACCAGAGGTGGCATCATGAATATCAGCTTAGTTAAGAAACTGCCAACTCCTGTATACCATTGGCTGCGAGATATCCGGTATGGTCGCTCACCAGTGGGAAAAATAAACCTTGGTAGCTTAGGACGAGTCAAGCCAATTAGACCTAACTTCGGTTTAGATCGGGGTTCAGTGATTGACCGCTACTATATTGAAAATTTTCTGGCTCGTTATGCTGAAGATATTCAAGGACATGTACTAGAGATTAAGGAACCCCTCTACACAAACAAATTTGGTGGCGATCGCATCACAAAAAACGACGTACTTCACGTAGAACCAGGTAATCCCCAAGCAACTATTGTTGCAGATTTAACTAAGGCAGACCATCTCCCATCCAACACCTTCGAGTGCATTATCCTGACTCAAACACTGCCATTTATCTATGATGTCCGAGCCGCAATTAAAACTCTTCACCGTATTCTCAAGCCAGGGGGTGTTTTACTCGCCACTGTACCAGGTATTACCCAAATCAGTGATGATGATATGACTCGTTGGGGTCAATACTGGAGTTTCACGACTCTCTCCACACGGCGATTACTTGAGGAAGCTTTTGACCAAGACAAAATACAAGTTACAGCTTATGGAAACGTGTTGAGTGCGATCGCTTTTCTGCACGGCATTGTAACTGAAGAACTAGAGCAATCAAAACTAGACTATCAAGACCCTGAGTACCAGGTTTTAATTACAGCTAGAGCTGTGAAATAGTGAAACCAATGATTCTAGGCAAACTCAACAACAAAGTTCGATACACTGTTCAGCAGTTAAAAAATAAAATTTTCCCTGGTGCGCTCATCTTAATGTATCACCGCGTAGCTGAAGCAGATTCAGACCCTTGGTCATTATGTGTGACACCAAAACACTTCGCTGAACACTTAGAAGTTTTGCGACAATATGGCTATCCTCTGCATTTACAACAATTGACCAAAAGGCTTAGCGATCGCCAATACATAAATCGGTCAATTGTCGTTACATTTGATGATGGTTACGCAGATAACTTCTATCATGCCAAACCATTATTAGAAAAGTACGATATCCCAGCAACAGTGTTTGTTACGACTGGCGGTATTGACCAAAAGCGTGAATTTTGGTGGGATGAACTAGAACAACTGTTATTACAACCTGACATCTTACCGGACTTACTCCGGTTAAATATTCATGGTAAAACCTACCAATGGAAATTAGGAGAAGCAACACATTATAGTGAAGCCGACCATCAGCGCGATCGCCATTGTCGGATGGGCAGAAAACTAAGACAATATCCTACTCTGCGACACACCCTCTATCGCTCACTTTATCAACTGTTGCAGTTTTTGCCCATCTATGAGCGAAATAAGCTGCTAGATGAACTAGCTATCTGGGCAAACGCTGAACCTGTAGGACGATCAACCCATCGCTCTCTTTCCAAGGAGGAGATGCTTGCATTAGAGTCAGGGGGACTGATCGAAATTGGTGCCCACACTGTAACACACCCCTTTCTTTCTCAACTTCCCATAGCCTCGCAACAAGATGAAATTCAGCACAGTAAAGACTACCTGGAGAAAATATTAGGGCATGTAATCACGAGTTTTTCGTATCCTCATGGTAGTTATACAAATGAGACTACTTCTATCGTCCAAGAAACTGGATTTACCTGCGCTTGTTCTAGCATAGTTGGTAAAGTTCAACAGAATAGCAGCTTTTTTCTGTTACCTCGTGTTGTGGTTGAAGATTGGGACGGAGAAACCTTTGCCCATTGGTTGTCAAGGTTCTTTTAATTATGACTAGCAAACCTCTGATTTCTTGCATCATCATCTTCTTCAATGCTGGTGATAAGTTTTTTGTGGAAGCAATAGAAAGCGTATTTGCTCAGACTTATGAAAACTGGGAACTATTACTAGTAGATGATGGCTCTACCGATGTTAGTACAAACATTGCTTTAAGCTACACACAAAAATCTCCTGAAAAAGTTCGTTACTTAGAACACAAAGGACATCAAAATCGCGGCATGAGTGCAACTCGCAACTTAGGTATCCGCCACGCCAAAGGCGAATATATTACCTTTTTAGATGCCGATGATATCTGGATACCGCAAACTTTAGAGGAACAAGCCGCTATTCTAGATTCCCATCCTGAAGTTGCTATGGTTTATGGACCAATTCAGTGGTGGTACAGCTGGACTGGAAATCCTCAAGATATGAGACGTGACTTTTTAGACATCCCTATTGTGTCTGTGAAGGACTCTAGAGTACAGATTGATACTATAATCCAGCCACCAATGCTGTTCCTGCTCTCATTAAAAATGAAAATTTGCATATCAGGAATGTTAGTACGCCGCCAGGTAATAGAAAAAGTCGATGGTTTTGAAGAGACATTTCGAGGTTTGTACGAAGATCAGGTTTTTTGTGCAAAGGTTTGTCTGCAATTTCCTGTATTCGTAGCCAGTAAGTTTTGGTATAAATATCGACAGCATCCTAATAGTTGTTGCCACACAGCATCAGAGCAAAAAGGTAAAGAATACACTGCGCGTCTCAATTTCTTAAACTGGTTAGAACAGTATTTAATTGTACAGGGTATCAAAGACGGCAAACTATGGGGTGCATTCAGAAAGGAAAAACTACTAGTTGTTCATCCAATTTTGTACTTTTTATTTCATAAGACTAGGTATCTCAAGTGGAAAATTAAAAAACTTAGTGAGTTACAAACACTTCTGACAAAGAGAGCCATTAAATTTGTCTATTCCTACAAATTACTCAGTTTGAATAGAAATGAGACGAAATGAGTTACAGAACATGTATTTCCGGCAATATGACCTTCTTTAATGAACAATTTGGAAGCCAAAATCAATTAGTAGTGATTCAGACCCATCATGAAGAATGTTCAGCAATAGCTGTTCCAGTAGAGCCGCACCACAGGCTAGGGTAGACTAACAAATCATAGATTTGGTGTGGCGTTTCTCTATAAGTAGTTGGACAGAATTAATTACACAATGTCATTGCGAATGAAGCGAAGCGGAATGAAGCAATCGCAAGGGTTGGCATTGCTTCGCTCGCAATGACTGTAAATATTTTTGTCTACTTACTTATAAATAAGCTCTGCCCGATCTGATAGGAAACAGAGTAATGCAGATATGAACGAAAGTTCATGTCTAAACCTGATGAGAATATTTGTTTTTAAATACACTCCAAAATTATGCACTTTATTGTCACTGGTGGAGCCGGCTTTATCGGCTCCCATCTGACAGAACAGCTTCTGTCAGATGGTCATCATGTCACTGTCGTTGATAATCTATCAACAGGTAGCTTGCAAAACCTACCTGAGCATCCTCGTCTCAAGCTACTAATAAAAGATATATCCAGATGTCAACCCCAGGATTTTACCGAGCAGATTGATGGACTTGCCCATTTAGCAGCTACCCCATCAGTTACTCAATCTTGGCTGCAACCACTAAAGGCTCATCACAATAATCTTTCTGCAACGATCGCTGTAATTCAACTTTGTCAGGCCTTAAATATTCCCAGGTTAGTTTTTGCTAGTTCAGCAGCTGTATATGGTAATCCAACGCAACTACCAATTTCAGAAAATCAACAGACTTACCCCATTTCTCCCTATGGTTTACAAAAACTGGTATGCGAACAATATGCCAGATTGTTTGCCAAACAATTAGGTTTTTCGTTTGTAGGATTGCGCCTGTTTAATGTATTTGGCCCTAGACAACAACCTCATTCCCAATACTCTGGTGTAATTTCCATCTTTGTGGATGCTATGCAGCAAGGTTTACCCTTGACTATTTATGGAGATGGTACTCAAACGCGAGATTTTATATATGTTAAAGATGTGGCAAATGGCTTTACCAAAGCTTTAACTACTCCTCTAGAATCAGGATCTTCTTTAATTTGTAACTTAGGTAATGGAAAAAATACCTCTTTGATTGAACTAGTTAATATTCTCAAAACTTGTTTTCCTCAACACCAATCAGCAACTAATTTTATGCCTGCCCGTCCAGGGGACATTCAGCATTCACAAGCTTATATCTCAAATGCATATTCAATGTTAGGCTTTACACCTGAGTGGTCGCTAAAATCGGGTCTACAGACTTTGATTGAATTACGCGAGACATCTTTAGTTGGCTAATTTCCGAGGGGCAGTATCGATTATCCCTCTCTGAAGAAACACTGTGCGTAAAGCTTATCCCTCTTTTGTCAATCTAGGCAGAGTAAAAGTAGAAATAAGGGATATTGAAGTTTTGAAAAATTGAGCAAGTCAGATTATTAACAATCATTTTAAGTTGAAAAAACCCTCAGATAACTTAGGGATTCTAAAGACCATTAACCAAGGTTTAATTAAGTTAAATAGTGTAAATGGCTGAAGTATCAAACGCAGGTTATTTAGAATACTATTCCAACTATTGCGTTGATCCCAGCAAGGATGTGATGAGAATCTATATTCAGATTGTGGTGGGAATTTTAGCAGTTGTTCTCAATGTTGACTAATCAACAGATAGGCACTAAAAACAATTTCCCACCATTTCTCTATTTGTGAATAATGAGTTAGACGAAAATCGACCCATCCTAATTCATTTTTACTTTGTTTTAAACCATATTCTGGTTCTTGGCAACTTTTGGTGATCTAGGTTGGGGGAAGGCAGAGGGCAGAGGGCAGAAGGCAGAAGGAAGAAAGGAATAAGTAGTAAGTTCAAGCTTTAAGTTTGTTTAAACTTGCAACTAATATACTTTGCATTTCCTCAACTTCATTTAATAGGGGTGTGAAAAGATTTTTCTCGGCTAAGTCTACTTCTTTCGCAATGATTAATTGCGTATCTAGTTCTCTCAAAGAACCTAACGCAATATGTAAGAACTGGATATATTCTGGCTTGGAACGCCTACCATAGCCTTCAGCTATATTAGATGCTACAGACACGGATGAACGACGTATTTGACTAGTTAAACCATACAATTCTGATTGAGGAAATAGGCGGGTAAATTTATAACAATTGATAGCAAGTTGAACTGCTCTTTGCCAGATAAACTGATTTCTATAACTCATATAATCAAGTGTAAATTGACAAAATTTTGTCCTCAAATAGCTAACAAAAACCGTCGCTCCAGTAAATCTATTTTGGCGCGACCATACATCTGCCGCTTTAACATTTTCAGTCGATTAATATGTCCTTCAACTGGGCCATTACTAACTGACATAGTTACACCTGCTTTCACAGCATCGTAGTCAGACTCTAAACTAACAGCAAAGGAGCGCAACAAAGAAACCGAGCTGTTTTTAGCTTTGTTTAACCAAGCATCGAGCTGCTCGCTCAGACGTTGACGCACAACAGATGCAAACTGTTGAGCTAGTTCAATAGCTGACTTCAAATCAGAATGGGCTGTTTGTAGTTGAGCGATGATTTCACGCTCATTAGGCTGTATTAATTCTGGTCGTCGCAAGACTAAAGCTGTGACGCGACTGGGGGTGAGAGGACGATGGGAGGAAGAACTAACCCTGGGGGACGCGTTTTTCTTTGAACACTTTGCTGGCTCAAATCCGGGCAAGGTCTTGAGATAACGAGTGAAGCGAGCGACCGTGGCATAACCACCGATATACCCGCAGGTGCGAATTTCTTCAAACAGTTCTTGGGTGTTGTGGTTCCCGCTATTCCAGCTACTGAGGAGGTAATCTTGATTTGGGTTGAGAAGACTCAGACCGTGGTCGCTACGTTCACGACGTTCGGTAAAAGTTGAGCTACGCATTAGTGCTGTCCCGTAAGTTTTACACTTGCGAAAGCAGAAGTCGTCTACCCCAAGAGTATGTGGCGTTACGATTGGTGGCAGTGGGATTGAGCGGACTAAATTTAATACTTGAGTTTGGACTAATTGGCATTTAGCAGCAATGAATAGAAAGCAAGAAAAAGTTACCCAACTTCTTTTAGAGGCTGAGTTAAGTTGAATCGTTGAAAAAGAAGCAGAAACTAAGCAGCAGTTAGATCAGCGTTCTTAAGTGATTCTTCGGTTTTAGGTTTTTTAGATGCGTGTTTTTTGACAGTGGGATAACGCTTACGCGAAGGTGGCTGATGCCCTTGGGCA
Organism: Nostoc sp. ATCC 53789; assembly: GCF_009873495.1. Lineage (GTDB taxonomy): Bacteria > Cyanobacteriota > Cyanobacteriia > Cyanobacteriales > Nostocaceae > Nostoc > Nostoc muscorum_A. The sequence goes on from NZ_CP046703.1 coordinate 1,097,872, forward strand.
CGCCCAGGTGATTTACCGCGAGTTTTCGGGGGTTGAGCAGGAGTGCCAATAGTGGCTAAAATTAGAGGAAAGGCTTGTGCTACGCGTCCTGGAGACAGTTTATCCTGAGTCGATTGCCAAGGCAAGGGGGAATCAATACAGGCAAGTCTAGCTAGCCATAATTGCCAAGTTAACAATGGCATCAGGTCACTCCATCGCTCTGCTGCCTGAGTAGAGCCAAGCTGAGGCTGTGTCCAATATAACCTCTGCTTGGCAAATCGATACCAATGTTCTAGAGCAAAGCGGCGGAGGTATTTTTGCCAGAGATCCTCTAATGGAGGCATTGTCTGACCCAACCAAGCTAGCCATAAGGGTTGGAACTTACGATTGCGTCCAACTGGTTGGATCACCTCGACGCGAATGATTTCCATTGCCCGGTTTGGAGATTGAAGAAAATGAAACCCACTCCAGCGCATGACTTTTACTCGACCAACTTGCGGGTCTTCAACTTCTAGAGTTTCAGTTACCTCTGCCCAAGTTTCCGAGTCATTGAACTTAAACTTATGACCATGTTTACACGGTGCGCCTCGTCCTTTGTAAGTACCGGGTGTACCCCATACGCATCGGTTAGAAGCTAAACGCAGCAACAGGTCTGCGTCAATCTTCTCCGTGGCTTGGACAAATTTGGCGTTGCCGTAGCCTCGGTCATAAGCAGCAAGCGGTCTTTTGCCTAACTCACGGGTTATTTGTTTAAGTTGGAATGCGGCTTTACTTGTTGGCGTTTCAAAGCTGGTGATCCGTTCGTGCTTTAACGGCAATGCCCAACTCCCATCCGCTTCTGGTATCCACGCTAACGTACTGTAACTTTGTCCGATGCCTATGCTTCCCCTGGAGTCCCCATGAAAAGTTCTTTCTTTTAGTGTCTTCGCTTCTGGTCTTGCCCAAAAGCTATGATCTCCTGCTAGAAATGGCTGTTCATCCGTCACTACCTCCTGTACCAGTAGCTTCATCAGTTTTCTTTTTGGTGGACGACTATCATGTAGTGCTGCATAAATGCTCGACCATTGCCGTCGAAATACTGGGCTTTGTGACAAGCTTACAAACGATGGGATACTCGGACTTGTTAATACTGCATCCATCAATTCAAATACTGCATCTTTGGCCTTTCCCAAACAATCGTAGATACCTTGGCGGAATTTTTCTAGTTGTGTCAGGATCATCACGTCAATGATTTATCGATTACTTTCATTGACTTTACGGCAGTCAGTGTTACTGCTGACTGCTTTTCTCTAGCTTTTTAGTCCAAACTCCAGTTAATAGTGTGTTGCGAGAAACTTTTATCCCCCATTGCTGTAAGAGTCTTTCCCCTGCTGCACCACCATTAGCTAAACCAATCACACTCAGTCGTTGAGCTAAACGTAGAGTTCTTCTAGCCCAAGGCGTGGTTACATTGGTCAGCCTTTCTGTAAAAATGCGCCGTTTACACAATCTATTGATGCAAAAAAACTTCCTTACCCGTAACTGTAAGGTAATGCTGTAATCAGCCCAAGGCAAGTCTGCTAACTTGCGCTCGTAGCGACTATGAATTCTGTGAGTTGGTTGGTTACAAACTGGACAATTAACTACTGTTCTGATTACAGAAATAATCAACTTTATCTGAGTTTTTATTTCGTCAACAAGCCAACTCTCAAGTTTCAGGTTTGTTGAATCTGGTAAGAGGTGAGCTAGCACCGACATAGGGCTTGCTGAGGCTTATCCCTCAAATGTTTGATGGAGTGAAGTTTGAAGTCTCTTAATTATATCTTTTTTCCTTCCGACTTCTGCCTTCTGCCCTCTGCCTTCCCCCAACCTAGATCACCAAAAGTTGCCAAGAACCCATATTCTACCCAAGTTCTTATTTTACATCAGAAACACATCCTATATGTAGGTACTTAAAACAGAGCAAACGCATCTACGTATAGTACATAATTACTAAAAGAGAGATAAAGGCAGCGATCGCTGATGGTATAGGGTTAAGCAATGAGGCTTTGATGGTAAAGTCATTGTAAAAATAGTAATATTGCCCCAGTTTGCGTGAAGCTCAAGCCCAAAATCACAATTGCTGACCATTTTGCTGTGATGTCAGACCCACGAATAGATCGTACAAAACGACATAAATTGATTGACATTTTGACCATCGCTTTGTGTGCAGTGATCTGTGGAGCAGATAGTTGGGTGGCAATTGAACTATATGGCTGCACGAAATATGAATGGTTAAAAACGTTTTTGGAGTTACCAAACGGTATTCCGTCACACGATACATTTGCGCGAGTCTTTGCACAGTTAAACCCCCAACAGTTCCAAGAATGTTTTCTGTCATGGATGAGATCAATACAGAAGGTGACATCAGGGGAGATAGTAGCAATTGATGGGAAAACTTTATGTGGTTCTAAGGATAAAGCATCTGGGCAAAGTGCGATTGAAATAGTTAGTGCCTGGGCGACGACAAATAGATTGGTATTAGGTCAGGTAAAAGTAGATTCTAACTCAAATGAAATTACAGCAATCCCAGTAGGGTAAGAGCATCTCAATTAGGCTTGACATAAGGGCTGAGAGGAATCTAATGTAGAGTCAATGAAACCGGAACTGAGAACTCGAATCATGTAATCGTTATCCATACCAGTCCGTTTCATTTTTTGTCGGAGACTACGTTTGTAAGTTTGTTCACGATTGAGGGCATTGAGAGCAATGCGTCGTAAAAGAGCAAAATTCCGGGGACTATGGAAAGAGCGAATGCGGCAAGCATCCTCAGCGAAAGTACAATCAAGCGTCCAATGAGCCTGATTTTCAATACCCCAATGTTTGCGGATAGCTCGACCTAAAAGTTGAGCATCACTGTGTAAAGAAGTTAAATAAAATTGAACCTCACGAGTGGTTTTGTTCCAAAGACGACGCTCCCGAACAACCATGACCACACTTTGAAGTCCAGTCCAGATTTGGGGTTGGTAAAGTTCACCAAAAGCAGAAGCAGGAACAGACCAACAGGAGCGAATTTCCGTGCGATGATGTCCTTTTTCAATCCGTTGGTCATAGCTGACATCAATGCCTTGAAAATTCCGTGTAGAAGCCTGTTCAAACCATTGTTCTACCTGATGATAGAGAGTCGGGTGATTAGCCTTGAGCGCCAGAACATAATCTGCTTTTTTGTCGATAATCTTTTTAGCAATCTCGGTCTGTGTCCCCATTGCATCAATAGTGATAATAGCTCCTGTGATATCTAGTAACTCTAATAATGCGGGAATTGCTGTAATCTCATTCGATTTATCTTCCACTTTCATCTGTGCCAAAACCAAATTTTGTTCACTTGCCCAGGCACTAATCAAATGCAATGCTGATTTACCTCGATTTCGGTCGTAAGAACCCCTAATCGTCTTTCCATCTATGGGAATTATCTCTCCTCCCATCTTTGTCATTAGGGTTTCTATCCATTTCAAGAAACAGCAATTCAATTCTTCTGGGTTGATGAACTCAAATACTCGCCGGAAGGTGTCAGACGCTCGAAGACTCGCTAACGCTACGCTATCAGAAGGGATTCCGTTTGGTAATGTTAAAAACTCTTTCTTTCCACTTTTGCTTACTAATGCCGTAATTCTCTATGTCTTCCCATCCTTGCGCTCCGCTTATTACTGCGAGAATTGCAATCACTAAGATATGTGTGAGTTGATGTTTTTTGGTTCGCTCTACTCTTGGATCTTTGATATCTTCAAAATGCTTGACTAAACTCTTTTGAATAGCTTCAATTGATGCCACCTGTCCTGGCTTGGGCTGATGACGCTTGCTTTTTTTAGCTTTACCAGATTTAGTTTCCAATCCTGCCGACATACAGTTTGATTCCAGGAGTTTTCTTTCTTGAGCGCATTGCTTTCATCTCATTTCTTTTGCTCTGATGTCAAGTGCATTTTTTATCTGTTTTTGGATGCTTATCTTTGTTCTTTTGTCAAGTTGCTATTATACCAAATTAGATGAGCTTACCCTGCTTTGGTGGGGTTTATTTGACAACGAGCTATACGTTGAATTTAGCGATCGCCGCTACGGGCCATTTTACCCGGTTGATGGGCCCATCCCACTACATCGCTATCGCAAACACAAGAAAACTAAAACTGAAGAACGGGCAGATAAAATTGCCGATTTAGCTAAAAAGTTGGGCTTGCCACGGACAGCTTTAGACAAAAACGCGGACCTACAATTTCTGGTGGATAAGTACAAGGAACTTACGCCAACCGTCACACCTTTTAATGACCCCGACCCATACCAAGAATTTACTTATCCCACTGTACTGTTTGCTAAAAGGGCGATTTCCGATTATCTCGCTAAACCGTTGGCTAAATTGTCTACCGAACAGTTGGCATTCATTGATGTACTGTTAGCTGAAACTTTGAATAAAAAAGCGATTATTGAACGAGTGCGGCAATATTTCCACTCAAATAAAGGAGGGGAACACAATGCTCACTGAAGTCATGGAACACTTTCGTTTGATTAGGGAGTTTCCCAAGGCTGGGTACTACGAGACAGACCACCAAAAACAAATGTTTAAGGATATTAAATCCGCCATCCATTCCGGGAAGTTAGTTGCCATAACTGGAATTATCGGGTGTGGGAAGACGACTACTTTACGACGTTTGTTTGATGTTTTGGAGAAAGAAGGTAAGATTCTAGTCTCAAAGTCCCTTTCTGTGGATAAAGACCGAGCGACGCTACCAACACTAATTGCTGCCTTATTCTACGATTTATCCACAGATAAAGAAATCAAAATCCCAAAAGATGGCGAAAAACGGGAACGGGAACTGCGCGACTTGATTAGAAAAGGTAAAAAGCCCGTGGCGCTGTTTGTAGATGAGGCTCACGACTTACATTACAGTACTTTGACGGGACTCAAACGTTTAATCGAAGTAGTTGAAGATGGTGGTGGCACACTTTCAGTGGTATTAGCTGGTCATCCCAAACTGAAAAATGATTTACGCCGTCCAACTATGGAAGAAATTGGATATCGAGCAACGGTCTTCTCTTTGGAGGGTATTGTTGGTAGCCAGCGAGAATATATTGAATGGTTAGTATCTAAATGCAAAGAAGAAGATACTCAAATAAGTGATATCTTGTCGGCGGAAGCCATTGAGCTACTTGCCATACGCTTGAGAACACCACTACAAATCGAGCAACATTTGACACTAGCTTTCGAGGCTGCATACCTCTTTGGAGAAAAACCTGTTACCACGGCGATTATTGAGTCCGTTTTATCTAAGCAAATTGACGACGGGAGCTATGCGGTTTTGTCAGATCCAGTAAAGAACAAGCGATCGCTAAATCATTTTCCCAGTAGTATAAATAAATTTATACTTATCAAGACATATTAACACTTAAAAAAAGATGAGTTTGAGTCACAAGTTGCAAGACTCTCTTTTTTGACCCAAAAAAGGCTAGGATTCCCTTTGAGCAATAATTTCGAGACAGGGATTATCTACCTTAATGGAAAAAAGTATATGTGCAATTCTAGATTTGAGCAAATCATTATCAAATTTTTCTTCCGAGGTAACAAAATGTTTAGAATTGACGAATATTACGGAATGGAATGGGAAAATTCTTGAAGAAAGAGAAGGAAAAATTAGAGAAATTGCACTTATTTTAGCTGGTCAATGTATTGCTATTTTGTTGTATAACCTCTCTCAATCTCAGTCAGCCAATCAAGCAGCGATGAATCAAACACTCTTGCTGGTGGGATGGCAATATGCAAAGACACGGTTATATAAGACGGCAAATATTAACAGTCGGAAATGTTTTAGTTACTTTAAAATTGCCATATATGGTAAGAAGAAAGTCAACATCTACGACCAAAAATAAAATCCCTACTCAGGGATTCTGCCCATTATTAAAGTGGTTAGGGATGTCAGACGGCTGGCTTAACCCCATTAGTATGGTCAACAGTTGCCCAATACGGCGCAATCACTAGCTCATTTGAAGCCGCCTGTACAACTTTGACGGGTTGGGGAATTAACCTTAGTTTAAAACGAATTGAACGTTTGACATATAAATTTGGTCAAATTGGGATCAACTTACGTCAATCTAAAATCTTAAATCGCCAATTAGGGAATTTAACCGAAGGTAATATTCTTAAAGACCAAAGAGTTGTCATTGCCGTAGATGGTGGTCGGAGTCGAATCCGAATTAATAAAAAGGGAAGAAGAAATTCCAAAACCAAGCGACACGGGTTTATCGGCAAATGGGTTGAGCCAAAGTTATTTACAATTTATGTTGTTGATGAGCAAGGTAAAAAAATAAATAGTTCTGAAATTCCTATTACGAATGATGGTACTTATGAAGGATATAAAGCGCTTTTGGAGATTTTAGAAGCGTGTTTAGTTGACTTGGGAATTAGTCAAGCAAAACAAGTCTTATTAATCGGGGATGGAGCGGAGTGGATCTGGATACATATTCCCCCACTTTTGGCAAGATTAGGATGCCCAGTTGAAACTTATCAGCTATTTGACTTTTATCATGTTACGGAAAATTTAAAAATATTTGCGGACGCGGCTTTTAATGAAGAGGCACAGTCTAAGGAATGGTTTGTAAAAGTTAGAAAGAGTTTAAAAAAAGTAAAGCTAAATCCTTAATCAGCCAGATGGATGAGTTGATTGCTGTAGCTACTGGAGAGCGCTGTAAGATTATGGTAGTTAAGCGTAATTATATTTTAGATGCTTATCGGAAAGGGCGTTTAAATTACGATAAAGCAATAAATAAAAAACTACCTATTGGCAGTGGTGCAATTGAGAGTTTAATCCGCCAAGTTGTAAATTTAAGAATCAAAGGAAACAGTAAATTCTGGTTGAAAGAGAATGCAGAAATTATGTTACATCTGCGTTGCCAATGGATAGCTGGAAGTTGGGATAATTTTTGTGGTTCTATCTTTAATTCCTTTCTCAAACCCCAAACTGCTTGATAAATTTTATACTTTAGTTCTACTTTTAACTTATTATTTGCTTTAATTAACACTAAGTATAAAAGACTGATTGTAGATATTTTTGGTAACAATGGTCAAATGACTTGCTATTAATCTTTTTGAGATATCTCATCAAGATGAATTCTCACGGCTATCAGCATATTTTTGGTAACTAAAGTCACTTTTTACTTAGATTTGATTTTTGCGTAGGCGTAGCCCGCCGAAGGCATCGCTTGTTTTTTACCGGATCTGACAAAACCGCATTGCTCCCTCACTACGAACTGATATCAATATACTTAATCTAGTTTGATTTATTGCCACCGACTTACTTATATACAAGTTATCGAATCACCTCACCCTAACCCTCCCCTTATCAAGGTCACGGTGTACACACCAGTCTTCTAGAGTTGCGCCACAGGCTTTTGATTCCCCCAACCCACTTTAAAAAAGCAGGCAAAAAGCTCTTAAAGTCCCCCAATTTATCGGGGGATTACAGATCAAGTTTTGTAACTGTTATGTGGTCATGTCTTTTATTTGCATCGTTTCTCCGAAAAATTTACTTTATTTACGTTTGGTAATTAGCCAACCTAAAGCGATAAATACCACGGTAGCAATGATGCTTAAAGTTAACGATGCGTAAAGGGGATGTTTTTGTACTAACGGCACATTAATTTTATCAATATGTGTTGTGAATACACCAGAGGCGATCGCACCACCGCCAAAGCCTATACCTAATATTTGGATGGTGTTTTCTAACGAGCGATCGCGCTCAGTTTGTTCTGTTTCTACTATACCTCGGATAGTATCAACCAATTGCCCAAACAATTCTTGACCTGGAGTCAGATAGTTAATATCTGTTTGTATTTGTTGTTGCCATTTTTTACAGTCTTTATTAATAAAATCTTGCCAGGATTGGGGACTATTACCGCTATCAATAGTTTGAATCTTCTCTAAACAAGTTGTGTAATTAGTAATATTAGTAGTAATTGTTGTGTGGTGTATTTGTAAATCTTGCAAACATCTGGTGTAATCAAATATTTTTTTGGGGATTTCTCCCATTAAGCTTTTTAAGCCAGATAATTGTGTTTGGTTTTCAGATATCAAGCTGTTAAATTTTTGAATTTTATTTTCTAAATCACTATAAATTGTTCTCGCTTCGCGGTAGCGTTGACGCGCTAGTTGATAAATGTAAAGTATTTTATGGTAGCTACATAGTAAATTTAGCAACCAGTCATAAGCTTCTGCTGCAAGTGTTGCTGTTGCAGCTTGATTATTATTAATGACTATTAAAATATGGCATTGTTTGGCAGGATTATCTGGTTCATCTGGGTCAAGTGCTTGGTATTCAAATAAAAGACTACCAAACAGTTCTCCTTGTTGTATTCGTACAGGATTTAAATTTGTGCCAGCTACTAAGGCTATGGCTAATTTTTCAGCTAGTGTATCACAATCTTCAGTTGGATCTACTTCTCCATAAATCGATAATGTTTGTCCTAAAGATGCTTGAATATTAGATGGTAGTAGGGAACTTGGTTTAAAATGTTGCAGTTGTGGTATGTCTATGGAAATGTTTGGTGGTTCTGGAACCAGAGTTAAATCAACTGCGTAGGTGTCGTTAAGCAAGAAGGGCTGAAGATTAGCATTAATTTTAAAGCCTTCTGTTGTGAGGAGACTACCCAAATCTAAATCTTGAGCATCAATTAACCGTTCTGGTATTCTTCCTATTTCCCGCTTAGGTTCGTATTTACCATTTTGATAACAAATTAATTTTGAGCGTAAATCTTTCAATCCAACAAAAGTTAGCAAACTTTCACCCACTTTCACCAGATTTTCCCACAAGAGATTAGCATCTGTCACAACTTCACCGGGAAGTTCAGTTAGGGTGTGGCGGAGATGAAAAGCATAGAGGCTGAGGCTGAAATTTTTCACTATTTTGGCTAAGATTTTTATTGTAAATTGTAGCTTGGGTTAAGAGGATGTTTGAAAAGTCGTGATTGATGTATAAATTTTTTTTACCCCACCCTAACCCTCCCCTTATAAAGGGGAGGGAACTAGATAGATTTCTTTTTCCCCCCTTTCTAAGGCTACGGTGTATACACAAGTCCTAAAATCCTTGCCTGGCAAGATGCAAGCCTTAGTAGGCAAGGTTTTGAGTTTATCAAGCTGATTATCAATAGTGTCAGCTTATTGATATAGAATTAACGAAAAATCAAGGATTTTAAAAATAATTTTCCGTTCTTTTCCCTCTATTTGATTCTCAACCCGACTTGTGTATACACGGTAGCTTTCTAAGGGGGGATTAAGGGGGGTAATAATTCGATTAAAATCACAACATACTACTTTTCAAACAACCTCTAAGCGAAGCTACTAAAATTTTTCATGGTTTTGGTTGTGGTTTTTTATCGTCAGACAAGGGAGAGTTGTTTTTTATGGCGTTATCTACAAGTTCCTTTGATGATTCACTAGGTTGATTGACTGGAGTCTGTGATTTACTATTAGCTATTCCTATGTTTGTACTTACATTAATAGGTAATTTATCAGTGATTGATTCTAGGTTTTGCTTGTAAGCTTCTAGAACTTGATTACGGGATTCTGATTGCAACCAATTTTCTAGGATTTCTACAATTTCCTCATTGTCTTCTGGTAACTGACTCGATAGTTGCTGCAATTCATTCCAGTCTTGAGTCGGAATCAAATTTGATTGAGAGTTAAGCACTTGAATAAAAGCTTCGATGCTATTTCTATAAATTGACATTTTCTAAACTCCTTTACCTATATTACAAAAAGCAGCCCAATAAAAAGGTGATTCAAACGGTTTGGTTAAGGCATTTTCATGATTAGCAGCAAAGTATTTATTTAAATATTTTTTGCAACCCCAACTTAGTGACGAGTTAATCAGCCAATCTTGAAAGCCTTGGACTGTGCTATCCCTTAACCAACGTTGTGCTGTATTTAAAGCTAATACAATATTATTTTGCTGCTGTAGTTCTTTGTAAAATTTAATCATCAATAAAGCTGTAGCTATAGCATCGACAGTCCAAAGGCTACTGACTACATTGGTGCTACCTGCTAACAAAAACCCACTGGGTAAACCAATGTATTCATCACTTGTGCTTGTGAAGTCGGTCAAACCAGTTTCGCAAGCAGAGAGAGTGACTAGGCGACAGTTTTCTAGTTTGAAGTGAGTAATGATATCTGCTAAAGTCAGGTTTCCATCAGCTAACTGTAAACCAGAATCTTGGGGAGAAGCAGAGTTAAAGTATCCATGACAGAAGAAAAAAGCACAGTTAGCTTTCAGCAATTTTTCATTGAGTGTAACATTGTGAATATTTTCATTAATGCCGAGCAGAATTGCTGACTTGTTAGCTTGGTCTTGCTTCAAAATATGAGTATCAGCAAACTGTTTCTTGATGGTTCCAACGGCTCCTAAATCTTTTTCGTAGCCTTGATATAAATCTTCTGTGGGGTTTTGGATGGCAAATAAAGATTGAAAGTCGGGACGTTGACGCAGTTGGATTTGTTGCAGAAGTTGACAACTGGGTGCATAGCCTACGCCGTTGGGGAATAAGTCAATTAGGTATGATTTTTTGACAGGTAAAGCATGGAGAGGAAACAGGTGTAAGTAGCGATGAGGAATGAGGATTAATCTGTCGCATTGTTTGGATACTAGGTCTAGAATTTTCTCAATATGCAGAATTTCTGCTAACTTTTTCAGACGTTCTTCTAGCTGATTTTGCCATTGAATTTTATCTTGGTCTTCCGGGTTGTAGTAGTCATTTAGATATTCATTAGACTTATCCTTAATATAAATAGCATGAGATAATAAAAAGTTGGAGTAGCAATTATGTGGAAAGAATATGACAAGTCCTTTGGCAAGAATTGAATCGTATCCTCATGAAGCTAAACGCCTAATTGGAATTAGTTATGACCATTTTTTAGCATTGGTCGGCCTGGCAGAGCAAAGGCATATAGAAAAACAGGCAGAAATTGAAAAAAAGAAAATTCGGATTATCGCTCCTGGAGGCGGGCGTAAACCAGAAATGTCAGCCAAAGAAGGAATATGCTTATGTCTAGTTTACCTGAGACAAAAACCAATTTTTGAGATTTTAGGGTTGCTGTTTAACATTTCCAAAACTAAAGCCAATGATGCCTTCAATTATTGGGTAGATATTTTGCGAGATATTTTACCAGCATCTCAAATAGAAGAAGTATCAACAGATAGTCAAAAATATCAAGAATTACAGCGAATGCTGTCTGAATACGAATTAATTGTCGATAGCACTGAACAACCTACAGCAAGACCTGTAGACTATCAAGAGCAAAAACGATACTACTCTGGCAAGAAAAAAATGCACACTCTGAAAAATCAATTTATTGTTCTACCTGGAGGGGAAGATATTGTCGATGTCCGTGTCGGAATGTTAGGGAAAACAAGCGATATTAATTTATTTCGAGAAACCCGCCATAAATTTACTGACACGCAACAGTTTCTCGGCGATAAAGCTTATATAGGAGATGATGCCATTACCACCCCTCATAAGAAACGAAAAAATACAGAAATCTCGGAATTACAAAAACAAGAGAATAAAGAACTTTCGTCACGCCGAATCGCTGTTGAACACATGATATGTCGGGTAAAAATATTTCGAGTAGCCAGTGATAGATTCCGTCTAGCTCGACATCGATATAATCAGGTAATTCTGGCTGTTTGTGGGCTGGTAAGATTAAGAATTAATCGGTTATTTTCTGTTACTCTTAGTACTTAATTTGCTATTTGTAAATTCATTTATTCTGATTCTACGTTTTTGCTCTAATTCCATTTTTTTCTCTCTCAATGCCTTCAAACCCTTATTTCCTCGTACAGCCAGATGGCGATCGCTCCTTCCGTGCAAATCCTTGTAACTCTCTCCTGGTAAGCTTTCATGATTCGCGGATGAGTCTATTACTCCAATCGATTAAGGCATCTAAGTCTTGTTGACTAGAATGCCAGATGGCTGGCTTATTGTCGCTGGTGATGATAAAAGCGCGAAAACAATCATTAAAAATGTACCACTGGATGATTGCAGTTTCGTTGTCTAAAAGGTTTTGAATTTCTCCAAATTGGATATTGTGATTAACCAAAGTCAAATTTTCTGGACTTGTTGATGCTGCTTTGGTTAACAGTTCTACTAAATTTTGGGTTTTGCTACGTTCGATATATTCTATTGCTTCGGTGTCTCTTGCCAATGCTAGGCAAACTTCCACCATGCGTCTATAAAGTTTATTCCATTCTTCTGCTTGTTTACGCTTGGCTTCTTCACCGGAAATAATATCTCCGCGCAAACCTTCGACTGTAGCAATGGCAGAAACAAAGGTATTGTAAGCTGAGTCAAATAGTTTTTCCTCTTGGTATAACCTGCCGAGATTTAACAAAGTTGTTGCATTGTTTTTGGGAAAGGCGCTGCGGGTTCTAACTTCCAAAGCAGCAGAATAAGCCGCGATCGCTAATTCAATATTCTCGGCTCGTTCTCCGAATATTCTCTCACTGTAAGCAGCCCCCAGATTATTTTGCGTGGTTGCCCAATTTTGGGGAAAGGCGCTGCGGGTATATACAGACAGTGCAGCAGAATAAGTCGCGATCGCTAATTCAATATTCTCGGCTCGTTCTCCTAATATTCTCTCACCGTAAGCAGCCCCCAGATTATTTTGCGTGGTTGCCCAATCAACAGGAAAGGTGCTGCGGGTATATACAAACAGTGCTTGATTATAAGCAGCGATCGCCATTTCAATATTATCGGCTCGCCCTCCTAATATTCTGTTACGGTAAGCATTCCCCAGATTATTTTGCGTCATTGCCCAATTAACAGGAAAGGCGCTGCGGGTTCTAACAGACAGTGCTTGATTATAAGCAGCGATTGCCATTTCAATATTATCGGCTCGCCCTCCTAATATTCTGTTACGGTAAGCATTCCCCAGATTATTTTGCGTACCTGCCCAATTAACAGGAAAGGCGCTGCGGGTTCTAACAGACAGTGCTTGATTATAAGCAGCGATTGCTAATTCAATATTCTCGGCTCGTTCTCCTAATATTCTTTCACCGTAAGCAACCGCCAGATTATTTTGCGTTGTTGCCCAATCAACAGGAAAGGTGCTGCGGGTTCTAACAGACAGTGCTTGATTATAAGCAGCGATCGCTAATTCAATATTCTTGGCTCGTTCTCCTAATATTCTCTCACCGTAAGCAATCGCCAGATTATTTTGCGTCATTGCCCAATCAACAGGAAAAGCGCTGCGGGTACACACAGACAGTGCTTGGTTATAAGCAGCGATCGCTAATTCAATATTCTCGGCTCGTTCTCCAAATATTCTGTTACGGTAAGCAATCCCCAGATTATTTTGCGTCATTGCCCAATCAACAGGAAAAGCGCTGCGGGTATATACAGACAGTGCTTGATTATAAGCAGCGATCGCACTTTCAATATTCTCGGCTCGTTCTCCTAATATTTTCTCACCGTAAGCAAGCCCCAGATTATTTTGCGTACCTGCCCAATTAACAGGAAAGGTGCTGCGGGTATATACAGACAATGCTTGATTATAAGCAGCGATCGCAAATTCAATATTATCGGCTCGTTCTCCGAATATTCTTTCACCGTAAGCATTCCCCAGATTATTTTGCGTCATTGCCCATTTTTCAGGAAAGGCGCTGCGGGTATATACAGTTAGGGCGATTTCGTAGCCAGCGATCGCAATTTCCATGTTGCTGGCTTTGCTACCCAAGGGGAACTGCTGAATCAGATTACTAAAATTACCAATCACTGCGGCGATGGATGTTGCTGCATCTGGTTCCGCTTCTGCTAGGGTATTTGTTGCCCAATGGCGCAATAATTCAGCAAAAATATCATTAAGTTTATCGGTATTTGCTGCCAGCAATGGGTAAATTACTTGAGCATCACCGTTGCTGTCTGCTATTGCTAGCAGTATCTCTTGTAAAAATTGCCCGTAAGTCTCTATCTCTTCTTGGGTGATGAGGGGAGTTTCTGGGGTAGTGAGATATGTTGCTAAGTTTCTCAACCACTCGGCAGTATTTTCCTCTCCCTGCTGGGCAAAATGGTCTGCTGCTGCTACAATAACCTGCACAAAATCAGCATCTAGCAATTCTGTATTCGCTGCTAATATCTCTGGTTCTTCCCCGCTAGGGCAATCTAGCAGGTTTTGAATTAGCTGATTATAAGCGTGTAAACGCTGTTCGTTCATGAGCAGGTGTGAGTTAGACGCATCTTGATGAAGCTTCAACAGTATTATCCTCAATTTCGGAAAAATTAGACACAAAGTTGACAGTCGCTACAATTTTCTGAATCGAGATTTTGTCATTTTTAATGTAATTGCGATAGCTACAAATACAACTTGTATCCTTAAAGGATGTTTTAAAAGTCCTCTTGTTGGTAGTAAAAGGTTTTAGATCCCCCTAAATCCTCCTTAAAAAGGGGGACTTTGATTCCGGTTCCCCCCTTTTTAAGCTACCGTGTATACACAAGTCGGGTTGAGAATCAAATAGAGGGAAAAGAACGGAAAATTATTTTTAAAATCCTTGATTTTTCGTTAATTCTATATCAATAAGCTGACACTATTGATAATCAGCTTGATAAACTCAAAACCTTGCCTACTAAGGCTTGCATCTTGCCAGGCAAGGATTTTAGGACTTGTGTATACACCGTAGCCTTTTTAAGGGGGGTTAGGGGGGATCAACAAGTGCCTAAAATCACAGCTAATTACTTTTCAAACAACCTATTAGGCGATCGCATTTGTTGATTCGGCGTTCGCATTTGTTGATATAGCGTTCGCATTTGTTGATATGGCGTTCGCATTTGTTGATATAGCGTTCGCATTTGCTGATTTGGAGTTCGCATTTGCTGATTTGGCGTTCGCATTTGCTGATTTGGAGTTCGCATTTGCTGATTTGGCGTTCGCATTTGCTGATTTGGCGTTCGCATTTGCTGATTTGGAGTTCGCATTTGCTGATTTGGCGTTCGCATTTGCTGATTGCACTTATTCTCAAACAACAAATCGATATGAAAATGAGTAAAAATACAGACAAACTCGTAATTATTTCATTAAAAGTTCAACGAAATAAATCCACAAAACTACCCATCTCAGGCAAAAGGATACTCAACTATGTTGAAAAAGTAATTCTTAAAAAAAAGGATATCTCATGTCTTTAAGAACTCGTGGTTCTGCTGCTGTTGACAAAGCCCAACTTCGTCTCGCCTTGCTTAAATCCATTGATGAAAATCTGGATTTAGGACATGGATTAACCATTGAAGCCTACAACCACCTGGTTAATACTACCCGTGCGACGGTAGAAGCTCATAACACGCTTGTGTCCAATCTTGAAGAATCGCGTAAGACAGTAACCCAGATGGATAAAGCCCTCTCCGAAATGTCTGAACGAATGCTAAGTGGAGTTGCAACTATCTACGGCAGAAACAGTATAGAGTATTCCAAAGCTGGCGGCTCTAATGGAAAAAGAAATAAAAAATCTAGTTCAAAAGTTGCTCCACTTGTAGCGGTTCTTGCTACTCAACCGGCTCAAGCTGCAATTGCGAATGCTTCAACTAACGGTAAAAGCACAACTCCTTTGCTGCAATAATCCGCTTGATTGCATAAATCTAGTGCTGTGTCAAGCTTAAAATTGTGCATTAAATGTAGGTTGGCTTTCGTTACATCAATCCAACCTACGTTTAATCCATCTGAATTTTAAAGTGGCGATGTCTACGCCTACGCTCTTGTGGAAAAGTCCTATCTTTATATTTGCAACTTTATTAACGAAAATTCAAGGTAGGGAGAGGTCTATCAAACTCGCGTTCAAAAAGCGAATTTTGGTTTTCCTGGCATCTCCTATAATTAATAAAACCTGCACACCTAATTCTAGGCATGAGACTGTGACCGAATCAGGAAGTTACAAAGATACTGTAAACCTACCCAAGACTAGCTTTGATATGCGGGCAAACGCCATCAAGCGCGAGCCTGAAATCCAAAAATTTTGGGAAGAAAATAAAATTTACGATCGCCTCTTTGAAAATAACCCCGGCGAATTATTTATACTGCACGATGGGCCTCCCTACGCTAATGGCTCACTCCATATTGGTCATGCCTTAAATAAAATTCTCAAAGATATTATTAATCGCTACCAAATGTTACGAGGGCGTAAAGTTCGCTACGTTCCTGGTTGGGATTGTCACGGTTTGCCAATTGAGTTGAAAGTTTTGCAGAATATGAAGTCAGCAGAACGGCAGAACTTAACATCTTTACAACTACGGCAAAAAGCGAAAGAATTTGCCCTAGCTACGGTAGATAACCAGCGCCAAAATTTTAAACGCTACGGTATTTGGGGTGATTGGGACAACCCTTATTTAACTCTGAAGCCGGAATATGAAGCGGCTCAAATTGGCGTGTTTGGTCAGATGTTCTTGAAAGGATACATCTATCGCGGTTTAAAGCCGGTTCACTGGAGTCCGAGTTCTAAAACCGCTTTGGCTGAAGCTGAGTTGGAATATCCTGAAGGTCACGTTTCCCGCAGTATCTATGCAGCTTTTGCAATCACAAGTTTGTCCGAAGCTGTAAAACCACTGTTGGCGGAATATCAGTCAGATTTGGGTGTGGCTGTTTGGACAACTACACCTTGGACAATTCCGGGGAATTTGGCGGTCGCGGTGAATGCAGATTTGAACTATGCAGTGGTGGAAGTTTCCCATCCAGAGGCGCAGAGTAATTTTAAATACCTCATTGTTGCTGCTGATTTAGTCGAACGTTTATCTTCAACGTTGGGAGTTGAGTTAACTGTAAAAGCCACGTTCAAGGGAAATGATTTAGAACATACTACTTACCGTCATCCCCTATTTGACCGCGAAAGTCCGATTGTAGTGGGTGGTGATTACATCACAACTGAGTCGGGTACTGGGTTAGTACATACCGCACCCGGTCATGGTCAAGAAGATTACATTGTTGGTCAGCGTTACGGTTTACCCATCCTTGCACCAGTGGATGACAACGGCAATTTTACCGAAGAAGCGGGACAATTTGCGGGGTTAAATGTGCTGGGTGATGGTAATCAGGCGGTGATTGATGCACTGGCTGCGGCTGGTTCTTTGCTGAAGGAAGAACCATATCCCCACAAATATCCTTATGATTGGCGGACAAAGAAACCGACGATTTTCCGCGCTACTGAACAATGGTTTGCTTCCGTAGAAGGATTTAGAGAAGAAGCACTAAAAGCGATCGCAACGGTAAAATGGATTCCAGCCCAAGGTGAAAATCGCATCACGCCAATGGTGGCGGAACGTTCCGATTGGTGTATCTCTCGTCAACGCGCTTGGGGTGTACCCATTCCCGTTTTCTACGATGAAGCCACCGGAGAAGTACTGCTGAATGAGGAAATTATCAACCACGCTCAAGCAATTATCGCCGAAAAAGGTTCTGATGCTTGGTGGGAATTATCCGTTGAGGAATTATTACCAGAATCCTATCGTAATAATGGTAAGTCTTACCGCAGAGGTACAGACACAATGGATGTATGGTTTGATTCTGGCTCATCTTGGGCAGCTGTCGTCCAACAGCGTCCAGAGTTACGCTACCCGGCTGATATATATTTGGAAGGTTCCGACCAGCATCGCGGTTGGTTTCAGTCAAGCTTGCTCACCAGTGTAGCAGTGAATGACATTGCACCTTACAAAACTGTGCTAACTCACGGCTTTGCTTTAGACGAACAAGGCCGGAAGATGAGTAAGTCAGAAGGAAATGTGGTTGACCCAAATACAATCATTGAAGGCGGGAAAAATCAAAAAGTAGAACCAGCTTACGGTGCAGATGTCTTGAGATTGTGGGTATCATCGGTTGACTATTCTGGCGATGTCCGCATTGGGAAAAACATCATCAAGCAGATGAATGATGTCAGAGGCAAAATTCGCAATACAGCGCGGTTTTTGCTGGGTAGCTTGGATGATTTTGACCCAGAAAAAGATACAGTTCCCTTTGAGGAATTGCCAGAACTTGACCGTTATATGCTGCACCGCATCACCGAGGTATTTGAGGAAGTAACGGAAGCCTTTGATAGTTTCCAGTTCTTCCGCTTTTTCCAAACTGTGCAGAATTTCTGCGTGGTGGATTTATCCAACTTTTATTTGGATGTTGCCAAAGATAGGCTGTACATCAGTGCAAAGGATGCTTTCCGCCGTCGCAGTTGTCAAACGGTGCTGAAAATAGCTTTAGATAATTTAGCACGAGCGATCGCACCAGTGTTATGCCACACCGCCGAAGATATCTGGCAATATCTCCCCTACAAAACACCTTACAAATCAGTGTTTGAAGCTGGTTGGGTGCAGGTTGAAGAAAAATGGCGTAATCCAGAATTGGCAGAATTTTGGGAGACACTACGACAACTCCGCACCGATGTTAATAAGGTGTTAGAACAAGCCAGGATAGAAAAACTCATTGGTTCTTCCCTGGAAGCGAAAGCTTTGATTCATATCCCTCATAAACAGTTAGGCGATGCTATCAAAGCCTTTAACCCGGTTAAGGGTAACGGTATTGATGAACTGCGGTATCTATTGCTGACTTCCCAAGTGGAATTATTAGATTCTGCTGAGGGTTTGCAAGGATTAAAATATACGGCGCAGACAGAAGACTGGGGAATTGGTGTAGTAAACGCAGAAGGGCAAAAGTGCGATCGCTGTTGGAACTACTCCACCCATGTGGGAGAATCAGCAGAACACCCCTTAATTTGCGAACGGTGTGTTGCAGCCTTAGCCGGAAAGTTCTAGTAAATATACCTGAGTTCAACGAACCTCTCTCTACCTTGAAATAAAGTTCAAGCCTTTCCCTCTCCAACTCAGAGCTACGGTGTACACACAAGTCTGGAGTAGTTTACGAATCTGGTTTTTACCCCACCCTAATCCTCCCCTTGTAAAGCTACGGTGTACACACAAGTCCAAGTAAAGTAATAAGGGAAGGAGTTGTGGGGAGTAAAAGGCGATGGAAAATCCAATCAGAATACACGCGCAAGCAGTAGAGGGAAAAGCATTTGGAGACCCAAGACTGATAAAAAGGGGGCAGCATTGTACGAAGCTTTGGGAAAACATCAATCAGTCAGCATTCGACAAATAAGTAAAAATAGAGCCGAACAAATAGGATACTATCGGTTTTTGGAGAATAAGAGTGTGACAGTAGGGGAATTAGTGCGAAGCCTATCAGATCACTGCGTATCTCATGTAGAAGGAAAGCATATATTAGCTATCAGTGATACCAGCGAAATTAACTTGCAGTCTCATGTAGGCAGGTTGGAAGCTTTGGGTCTAGGTGTAGTAGGAAACAATAGGGATATAGGATTTTATATTCATCCCACACTAGTATTAGATGCAGCAAATGGATTTCCCTTGGGGATAAGTACAGTAAAACTGTGGACTAGAGATATCAACCATCAAGATAAACATGAACGAAACTATAGCCAATTGCCAATAGAGGAGAAAGAATCATACAAATGGCTGCGTTCAGCTGATGAAACTCAACAGTGCATCAATGTTGGTGAAGCCAAAATGATTACCCATATCGGCGACCGAGAAAGTGATATGTATGAGGAATTTGTGACAGTCGCAAATCAAGACAATCATGTATTGGTCAGAGCGCGCATTGACCGTCGCCTGGTGGGAAAGACCTCATCATTTTATACATACTTAAACCAACAGCCGAGCGAGGGGACTTACACAGTAGATGTCCCAGCAGATGCACGCACTAGTAGAACCGCAAGAGAGGCATTATTAATTGTTCGCCGTGCAATGGTGAAAATTCAACGTCCAGATAAATTGAATGGACAAGATTATCCTCCGAGTGTGACACTTTATGCCGTGGAAGCCGTGGAGGTCAACCCACCACCAGGTCAAGCACCGATTCATTGGCGATTGCTCACCACCCACCAAGTTGTTTGTTTAGAACAAGCTTTACAGGTGATTCGATGGTACACCTGGCGATGGCGAATTGAACAACTTTTTGCCACCCTCAAAACTGCTGGTTTAAATCTCGAAGCTACCCAATTAGAATCGATTGCTGCCATTCAACGACTGACTGTATTAGCTTTGTCAGTCGCCGTGCGAATTTTACAACTGATTCAGGGACGGGATAACCCTAATTTACCTGCTACTGTTGCTTTTTCACACGAGCAACAGCATTGCTTGTCTAGCATTTCACCAACTTTAGAGGGGAAAACTCAATTGCAACAAAATCCCTATCTTCCTTCCTCTCTTCCTTGGGCTACTTGGATTATTGCTCGGCTTGGTGGTTGGTCTGGTTACAAGTCTCAAAAACCTCCCGGTATTACTACTTTGGTTCGCGGTCTTGAGCAATTTGAATCCACCTTTTTTGGGTGGAAACTCGCTCTGGGCAAACTTGTGTGTACACCGTAGCCAACTCAGAGAGGGAAAATTTTGTGTATTAAAACCAGGGAGAGGTCTTTTCTTTTAGGTAATTATATAGACACTATCTCATCCGTATAATTCACGCTAAATCAGGTTGTAGTCACCGCCTGAAAAAGATATCTTACGTAATACACATTATAGCTATTTTGTAAAGCAAGTAATTTCTAGGTGTAATATACTTGTAAGCAAAAACTCAGGTGTTTTTACTGAAGCCTGCTAAGTACTTTCACCATATCCTTTTCATGTATAGAGCCGAATTACAGTATTATGAAGAAAACATAAAGGTATGGATTAATACGTAAATTTTCGATTAAAACATCCATTAACTTAATCAAAATTCAAGAGATACAAAGATATGTCAAGTAAAGTTGCTAAAGAGTTGGCAGATTTTTTGCTGCAAATAGAACAGCGATCGCAATTTCATGCAGGCTATCCGTATAATTTAAGTTGTGATTACAGTGCGATCGGGAAATTTTTCAATCATCTGTTAAATAATGCTGGAGACCCATATATTGAGCCAGATTTTGGTCTCCATTCCCGTAAGTTTGAGCAAGAAGTATTAGCTTTTTTTGCTCACCTCTATAAAATTCCAGAAAATCAGTTTTGGGGTTATGTTACAGCTGGTGGAACTGAAGGTAATTTATATGGAATGTTCTTAGCAAGAGAAATCTACCCTAATGGGATTCTTTACTCATCACAAGACTCTCATTACTCAATTCCCAAAGCCGCGAAATTATTCCGCATTCAACATAATGTTGTGAATTCGCAAATTAATGGAGAAATGAATTATGACCATTTTGAACAACAACTTAGCGAAAATCGTCGTTATCCAGCCATCATAAATTTAAATATTGGCACTACTGTCAAAGGTGCAATTGATAACTTAGACAAAGTTCTAGAAATTTTAGAGCGCAATCAGATTAAAGATTACTACATTCATTGTGATGCTGCACTTTCAGGGTTAATATTACCGTTTCTAGATGGCGCTCCGCAAGTGAATTTTCAAAAACCCATAGATAGTGTAGCTATTTCTGCTAAATTTATTGGTTCTCCCTTACCTTGTGGTGTAGTTTTAACTAAGAAAAAATGGGTAGAAAAAGTTGAAACAGAAATTGAATATATTGGTTCAAAAGATACAACTATTCTGGGATCTAGAAATGGTCATACTCCCCTAATTCTCTGGTATGCAGTACAAACAAGAGGTTATGATGGATTAGCTAAAGAGGCTAAGACCTGTATTCATAATGCTCAATATCTTTTCCAACAACTTCAAATCAGAGAATATCCATGTATGTTAAATAATTTTTCAAACACAGTAGTTTTTCAAAAACCTTCTCAAAGGTTAATTAAAAAGTGGCAGTTAGCAGTTTTTGAAAACTCGGCACACATGATAGTCATGCAGAATATTGGTCGGGAGAAAATTGATATTTTTATTAATGAACTATTGTTAGAAGAAGGGTTAGTTAATAACGCAGAAGATTTTCAGCTACAGCCAGTACTACAACACTAATGTAGATCCTCAAGTATAATTGCTTTATCAATTTTACAAAGTGTTTCTCCAAACATAATTCGATACCAAAGAACTTATCTCTTTAAAAAGTTTTTGTAACACAAGTTAGCCGCAAGTAGCATTTCTACTTCTGCACTTTCCATCGGTGGTAAGAAAAAATACCCTTGTCCATAATCACATTGTAACGCCTTCAATTGTGCTAATTGTTCTACAGTTTCTATGCCTTCTGCTGTAACAGACATATTGAGATTATGAGCTAATGTCACAATCGCTCTGACAATTTCTAAATTTTCTCCTCGACTACCTATATTAGTGACGAAAGAGCGGTCAATCTTCAGGGTTTTGATAGGTAGGCGGTGTAGATAACTCAAGGATGAATAACCAGTTCCAAAATCATCCATGTGCATCTCGACATTTAGCTCTGTTAACTGAGAAAGCACGGTGGTAGCTAATTCAAAATTATCCATCAACAGGGTTTCAGTAATCTCTAACTTCAAACTGCATGGCTCTAGTCCAGTTTCCTGCAAAATATGTTTAACTTGTTTAAACACATCGGGTTGCGTTATTTGTTTCCCAGAAAAATTAACGCTAATTGTCAGAGGTAGCGAGCTAGGAAATTGTTGATGCCATCTGTGCATTTGCTGACAGGCTTCAGAAAGAACCCATTGCCCAATACTAACAATCATTCCAGTTTCCTCAGCCAGAGGAATAAACTCTTGAGGGGAAATAAGACCTCGTTCTGGATGATGCCAACGTATCAGGGCCTCAAATCCAATAATTTTGCCAGTTATAAGTGAAATAATTGGCTGGTAATCAAGGCGAAATTCTTCTTGTTTGAGCAGTGCATTTCGCAGAGCAGTTTCTAACTCTAATAGCAAAGATGCACCCTCGTACATCTTTTGGTCAAAGACCTCATAGCGTGCTTTACCAAGTGATTTGGCACGGTACATTGCAACATCGGCATCGCGGAGAATATGCGCTGATTGTTCATAATCTGGCTTACTTAAAGCGATGCCAATACTAGCATTAGTAAATACCAGATGCTCATTTAATTGAAATGGCAAAGCTAGCACCTTTTTAATTCGCTCGGCTACCTGTATGGCGATGTCAATATCCTCAATGTCCTCAATTAAGATGGTGAACTCGTCTCCACCAAAACGGGCAACTATGTCTCCGCCTCGCAGAACTGACTTTAGCCGATGGGAAATTGCAATCAAAAGTTGATTTCCTAGTAGATGTCCCAGGCTGTCGTTAACAACTTTAAAGCGGTCTAGGTCTAAGAAGAGTACGGCAAATAAATAATTATTGTGCTGTTTGGTACGTTCTATTGCTTGCTGGACTCGCTCCATAAATAATCGTTGATTAGGTAATCCAGTTAGCCCGTCATGAAGACTATTGTGAAGTAATTGCTCTTGTGCTTGTTGGCGCTTGATAATGTCTTGTTCTAGTTGTTGATTTACTCTGATAAGTTCAACAGTGCGTTCTAGAACCAGTTGCTCAAGCTGATAACGATATTGGATTAATTCTTCCTCTACTAACTTCCGCTTAGTGATGTCACGGATAATAACAACATACTCCCGTAGCTGAGAATTAAATGGCTGTGAAATAGTTGATTCAACAATTCTTAGACCTTGGTTTATTTTTAAAGTTTGCTCAGTTCTGATAGACCATTGCTTTGGTTTGCCGTGATAACATACCAAGAGTTGATTCAAGTTTTGCCCAAGCAACTCTTGAGAGTGTGTTTGAAATAATTCTTCAGCCGCAGCATTAGTCTGACAAATTTTACCGTTTTCATCTAAGACTAAAACAGTATCTGGAACAGTATCGAGAGTAGTGATAAATAGACTTTTTGCTTGTTTGCGTGCTTCATCAATAGCAACGATTTGTGGTAGAGTTGTCCAGCAAGCGATCGCTACTCCAATCAAAGAAAGCGTTACTAACAGAATAGCTAGTAAAGAATTTTGAGGATTATCAGAAACTTTACCTAATAAATCGCGGATAACCCAACTGCTTGTAGCAGTAATACAAATTAATGATACTAGGACAATCACCTGTAGTATCAGAAAGTCTGAATTGTTTGTGCTAGACCGAGTGTAGTAACGCTGTGTCCACCATTCCAACTGTAATGGTGCAAATCTTAAACGACGTAGCCCAACATCTCCAATCATCAAAACAATGGGTAATAATAATCCCACTGAAAAATCTCTCCAATTCCAAGCTAAACCTCCTACTATTAGAACTACCGCTTCTAGAAAGAAAAAACCAAGCGACCACCAAGGCCATAACACCTGGGGTTTTCCTCGACACAGCCATAATCCCAGATGTAATCCCATAATGGACATTAGATAACAGGTGCCTGCTACTGTGACAAGTTGAGATACATTTCCCAAATTTAGACACAGCAAACTGATTAGAAAGGTCAGGAAGATAGCAGGCCCAAGGACACCTTGACGGGAAACTAATGCAAATATGGGAGAAATCTGTCTGTCCAAGGCAAGTTGGTATAATATCCGAGGAGAATTGGAAACCGCCGTAGCAGAACTTAGAAGGCAAGATACAGTAATCAAAAGTGTTGCTAAAAAAGAGGCAGATTCACCCCAAAAAGGTTTAGAAGCCGCTACCAGATTTAAGAACGCATCGTTACCTATTGTGGGATTTTGACCCGAACACATTAATACCCAAGAACCACCTAAAAAAACTGGAGGAATTAGCCAAGCAGCTACGGTTAAAAAGCTTAAAGTTTTATACGGATGGTGGCTATCAGCTACAAAAGAAGAAGTGGTTTCACAAGCATAAATTGAATAGCTAGCCAGAAAAAACCACTTAGCCCATTCTTCAAAGCTGATAGTATGTGTGCTAGTTGGAATAAATTTCAAATTAGCATTTGAGAATGCTAACCATAAAACGCCTTCAACAGAAAACAAAAGCAGTAATAAAATCGCTGGAAATACAAAAAATAAATGCAAGAGCGCTAAAGCACGAGTGCCACTGAACGCTAGAATAAAAGGAATTGCTGTAAATAAAACTTTTAATAAAGTTTCTGGACAATAAATACCTAATGTTTCAAAATTTACTTTAATTAGGTCTGTGAGAATAATCGCATACAGTGCCGGTGCTGCTGCCCAGCTAAAAAAGTATCCTAATGCTACGTAACGACCTAAGCCAGGAAAATTTTTTAATAGCCTTGTAATATAATTTGGTGTCCCTCCGGCGACATCTGGCCAACGTCTACCTAGGCTTTGCACCTGCAAGTTTAGTAAAAAGGAAATAATCGTGCCAACAAACCAAACTAAAATCGCTTTAGGCCCTAACGCCGCATGAATAATAGGGGCAGTACCAATCCATCCCACATGACCCGTTAAGCCAAAGCCCCAGGTTTCGAGATAACTCAGAGTACGTGGTAAACGTATTACCAAGTTCTGATTTTTCTCTGTCGGTATAGAATTTTGAGTAAGCATTGTTTCTTAGTAAGATTTACTGACCTTTTCACTCAATAGCCGAATCTCGCTGCATATAGCTTCCGTATAAGTGCTGAACTTATATAAAAGATAACTTACTTATAGCAATACTATCTAATTTATGAAAATTCGTGCTGTCCAGATCCCCGGCAACTTTTATGAAGTCGGGGATCTAATTTTTAATGAATGATTTAGGACTGCTATATTACCCTCATTAGCTTACTGATTAGGTCTTTATAGCTTTTGCAACAACTCCTGAGTTAACTGAAAAAACGCTTTTGAACCAGCTGATTGGGGAGCATTTAAAACAGCTGGCATAAAACTATCAACAGCCTTAGCAACATTGACATCAACTGGTATTTGTACTTTACAAATTTTCTCTACCCCGAAATCTTCTACAACGCGGTGCATCACTTGTTTATAGTATCTGCCCGTGAGAAGGTTAGCGGTAGACATACTGAATACAATTCCCAGCATTTTTATATCTATTTTGGTTTCATGTCCATGACTATCTTTCAATTGGGCAATGCGTCTTTCTAGTAGTTGAATACCCACTACAGATAAGGGTTCTGGTTTCGCCGGAAGTATGTAAAAATCGCTGGCAGCTAAAGCGCTACGAGTCAATAAATTATATCCAGGGGCACAATCGAGAAGGATAAAATCATATTCTTGACGGACTGGTTTTAAAATGTTATTAATCAGAACTCTTTCAAAGCGATTCCAAATAGTTTCAAAGTCCTGTTCACCTAATGCAGTTGCTTGTTGATGTAGCATTTCTGATACAACAAATTCATCATATAAGTCGATATCTCCTGGTAATAAATCCAGACCGGGAAGATTACAAACCTGGGATTGAATGATATCTTGAATTGTGAGTTTTGCTTGTGGATCTGGATTTATAACTTCGTCTATTAGATATCTAAATGTCTTGCTTTGTTTACGACGCTTGGCAAAATCTAAAGGCGACATCAAACTGAGTGTGGCACTAATTTGGCTATCTAAATCAAGCACAAGTACCCGCTTGCCATGATTTTTAGCTAAACAGGTTGCTAAGTTGACGGTAAGGGTGGTTTTACCAACGCCACCTTTCATGTTTGCAGTAGCAATTACATATCCCATTGGTTGAGTCCTCTGTTGACGCATTCTTCACATCTAGGTAGCGTACACCTCTCTCGATTTATTAAATCTTCCATTAAATTTAATATTTTCGGAAACTCAACGAAGAAGCAGGG
Source organism: Nostoc sp. ATCC 53789 (assembly GCF_009873495.1). Taxonomy (GTDB): domain Bacteria; phylum Cyanobacteriota; class Cyanobacteriia; order Cyanobacteriales; family Nostocaceae; genus Nostoc; species Nostoc muscorum_A. Next base: position 1,124,463 of record NZ_CP046703.1, read on the forward strand.
GGAAGGGGGAAATTACTACTTCTTCGTGCCGTGGGTGGATTTACCTGCTGCTGTACTATTTAAATTGCTATCACTTTGCTTGAAAGCTAGATAACATTAGATTCGGCGTGTTTACTGTTCGGGAGTGCCAAAATGTCTAAACAGCTGGGTCAAAAAATTGCACCTACACCTATATCAAATGATATCAATGTAGTGGATTTGATCGATCAATATTTCACTGCTTACAACTCAGCGCGGTTGCGGGAAATCTGCCAACTTCTGAGTCGTGATGTGCTAACCGAAGGTGTTACTGTCGGAGTTAGCCTTTCCGGTGCGATGACACCAGCAGGATTTGGGGTTTCAGCGCTTGCACCCTTAATTCGTAATGGCTTTATTGATTGGATGATTAGCACTGGTGCAAATCTTTACCATGATATGCATTACGGTTTGGGTTTTGAACTCTTTGCTGGTAATCCCTTTTTGGATGATGTGAAACTGCGTCAGGAAGGGACTATTCGCATTTATGACATTATCTTTGGTTACGATGTGCTACTAGAAACTGATGCGTTCATCCGCAAGATTTTACAAGGGGAAGCGTTTCAGAAGCGGATGGGAACTGCTGAGTTTCACCATTTACTAGGTAAGTATGTTCGGGAAGTAGAAAAGCAACTGGGTGTGCAGCATTCCTGCTTGCTGGCTACAGCTTATGAGTATGGCGTGCCTATATATACGTCTTCTCCAGGAGATAGCTCTATTGGGATGAACGTGGCGGCTTTGGCTTTGGAAGGTTCGCAGTTGGTGTTAGATCCATCAATTGACGTAAATGAAACGGCTGCGATCGCATATAATGCCCGTGAGTCAGGCGGTAAAAGTGCTGCTGTAATTCTCGGTGGCGGTAGTCCTAAGAACTTTTTACTACAAACTCAGCCGCAACTTCATGAGGTATTAGGGCTAGAAGAACGAGGACACGATTACTTTGTGCAGTTTACCGATGCACGTCCAGATACAGGCGGTTTGTCTGGAGCAACCCCATCAGAAGCCGTTAGCTGGGGTAAGATTGACCCGGAAGAGTTACCTAACACAATTGTTTGTTATACCGATAGTACGATCGCTCTACCACTGGTAACAGCATACGTCTTGAATAAGTGCCAGCCTCGTCCCCTGAAGCGTATCTACGATAAGCGAGAAGCTATTTTGGATAAACTGCAAAAAGACTATCTAGCAGCCAAAAGCCAACCATCGGATCAGGTTCCCGCAGCAGTGGCTGAAAGTGCCCAAAAGCAAACAGCGACTTATCCCTGTGGGCGGCTGATTCCCAATACGTAGGGAGTAGGGGAGGCAGGGGAGCAGGAGAGTAGGGGACAAGGGGACAAGAGGTGAGAATTTGAAACAAGTCTTTCCCCTTGTCCCCAAGTCCTCTTGCCCATACCCCATGCCCCTCATCCCTTTTGCCCAACCAAAAAATAAGTTGTCATTTTCCCTTTCCCTTTAACTTCAATTTCGCCCCGCTTTTGAAATAAAAATTCGTTACACAATGACTTATAAGTATCTTCTGTAACCTGGATTTTACCAGCAATACCTTGAGATTCCATGCAGCTAGCGATGTTTACCGTGTTTTCCCATAGATTGCAAGTAAATTTGTTGAGGTCAATTACTCCCGCTACTACGGAACCACTATGGATGCCAATACGGATGTTGAAGTTTTGGTTATTTTCAGTATTAAATAGAGCGATCGCAGTTTGGATATGTAGTGCCATAAGAGCGATCGCTTGAGCATGATCTGGACGGTGTGTAGGTAAGCCACCAACTACCATATAAGCATCGCTAATGTTCTTGATTCTCTCTAAACCATATTGTTCGGTGAGGCGATCAAAAGTTGAGAAAATCGAGTTAAGTAAGTTTACCACTTGAATTGCACTCATAGAAGCAGCAATTTCGGTAAAGCCGACAATATCTGCAAATAAAACTGTGATATCAGCAAATTCTTCAGCAATGTTAGCTGATTCTTCTTTCAGTTCCTTGGAGATTGCGGTTGGCAAAATATTCAGCAATAAACGTTCGGTTTCTTCCTGCTGATAACGTAGCGCTTCTTCTGCTGCTATTCGCTGGGTGACATTGCGAAATATGCCACGAACTGCAACTGGATGACCTTCGGAAAATTTACAGTTAATATTACCTTCTAAAAAAATTGTTTGACCATCTTTAGTAACGAATGCCGCTTTCACTTGATCGAACTTTTCTCCTGACAGTACGCGATAAAACCTTTGCCAACATTCTTGTTTAAACTCTGGATGTATAATATCGAAAATGGTCATATTGGCAATTTCAGCTTCGCTATATCCTAAAGTTTCTTGCCATGCAAGATTGACATACAAAAAACGACCATAGACATTGACAGATTGAATCAAGTCATTAGCATTTTCAAATAAATCCCGATAGCGTTCTTCGCTTTCTATCAGAGCATCTTCTGCTTGTTTGCGTTTGATAAACTGGGCGATTTGGCTACCAATAGAACCCATCATTTTCAATAGGTCTTTATCTTTTGGTTGTACGTCACGGCTAAAGAAAACCATCACTCCTAAGATTTCACTATCGTCTAAGATAGGGAAACCAAAGGCTGCGTGCAATCCAGCTTCAGCCGCAGGTTGCGATCGCCTTGTGTCTCCATCTTCTGTGATATCTTTAATCCACAAGGGCAAACGTCTAATCCAAATTCGACCAGGTAAGCCAATACCGGGAGTATAGGTAGTTTGCCAGGTGATTGCCTTAAACTCTCGCACAGAAATTACTCGACTTGACCAAATTTCCACACACCTTAATATTGCATTGATGCTGTGTCCCTGTACAGAAGTGCCAATATATTGACTTGGTGCCCAAAGTTCACCTAAATGCCATCCCAAGTTCTGACAAATCGACTGCAAAATTTGCGGAATTGCCTGCTTTACACTCTGGGATTCTGATAATATGCGAGTGATAGCATACTGGGTACTTGTACGCTGTTCTCGGTATTGTCGAGCCGTAATATCCCGACCAATGTAGACAATATCTTCTAATCCTTGTATTTTTTTCGGAATTACTGAACAAGAAAAAGCAATCAACCACTTTTCTCTAGTTTTAGTTCGACAAACTACCTCTAAATTCTGAAAATTTTGCCGAAAATAATAATTTTTAAAAATTGATTCTATTAAAAAATGGTCGTCATCCATTATCAGAGATAGTGGACGATTAATTAATTCTTCTTCACTAAAACCAAATAATTCTTGAGCAGCATTATTTACTCTTTTAATATTGCCTTTGCTACTAGTTATTAACAAAGCATCTGGCATTGAATTAATAATTTTTTCCATATAAGTATTGTATGCTGTTAAAGCATCCTTTCGCAGTTTTTCTTCATAAGTTTGTTGTGCTAAATTTTGCTTTAAAATAAATTTGTTTGTAACATCTTCAATGAAAACGATTAATTTATTTCTAAATTTATTTTCATTGTGATTGCCGATAATATATATATTCATGTATATATATTTCTGATTTGAACGTCGTCCAATTGCTTCTAAATCAAATAGTTGCTGCTCTCCTCGCAAAATAGCTTGCAAAATCTTTTCAAGTCCGATAAACTCAGGAAAACTTAGCCGGATATCTTTTCCCTGGATCACCTCTTCAGGACTATCTGCAAACCGTTGCACTTGCTCTGATTTATTTATAATGCAAAAATGATCATCCAGTTCCAAATGTTCAAATTTATCTGGTAATGAAGGTTTGTTGAAAATCCGATCTAGTAGTTGGTCTTTCATTGTATTTTTATAAAAAAACTTGATATTTATCTTTAATAGGAAGAGCAAAAAAGGATATTTCAGGGTGTAAGAAGAAAAAATTCCAATTAAATTCCAATTAATTATTACTATATAACAGCATAACTCTGTCGATAACTCAGAAATGTAAGGATTCAGGTCTAAACGAGAGGAATTAAAGAAGGGGTCTGCACAGAAGAGTTAACCATCGCTTTGATAGCTTGGTCAAAAAACTCAATTACAGAGCGTCCTTGACGGCGACAAGTTTGTATAACAGTCAATAAATTAGCAGTATCTTGGAATCGCTTCATAGAACGAGAACCACCACTGACTTTTCGTTTTGTGACTGCTAAACGTAATGTTCGTTCTGCTAAATTATTATCAGGGGGTATGTCCGGGTGGTCTAAGAAATACCACCATTGATGAGCTTTATTACGTAAGGAGCGTAAAAGTTTACCAGCTTCTCCTCCAGCTTTATCAATCCATGAATGAATGGAAGATTCAACTTTTATTTTAAACTCGGATGCCCAACTCCAGAACTCATCAATGTTTTTAGTTTGTTGGAAGAGAGCATAGTTTTTAAAACCTTCATCTATCAGGCTGACAAATGCTGACCCAATCTCTTTGTTATTCAAGCCAGGAATTAAGATGAGTTTCTTGAAGTGACGGCGTAAATGCGCCTGACATTTCTGTTGGGCTTTCACCGGATAACCGTTATAAGCACTAAAGTCATCAGAACTGAGTACACCAGAGTAACTTGAACCCAAAATTGCCTCTAATTCGGCGCGAGAACGAGTATCAGCCGCATGAAATAAAGCGAAATCGGTATTGGCAAAAATCCATAACCATTCTTTTACCCCTTTGATTACCCAAGGTGTTTCATCCGAATGGATATTCGGCTGGGTTTGTTTTATCCACTCTTTAAGGTTGTCAATACTTTGAGCTACGGCACCATCTATTCGTTCATTTGTGGCTACTAAAGTCCCGACTCCAATTTCTATTTCACCCAGTTCCCACAACAATTCTTGTTGTTTCTCGTATGGTAAATGCCCGTAATTATTTATCCATCCCAAGAAAGCTTGCAGTCTGATTCCTATATCTTGTCCCGGTACTATTTCTGGCGACCAGTCTGCTGTTTGTTTTGACCCACACTCGCTGCAAATACAGGTATGTCTTTGATATTCTACGATTTCGATAGGTCTTTCTACCAACTGTGCTACTTGCTGGGTTTCTATTTTTATTGGTTCGTTACTGAATTCCTTTTGACCACAACAAAAACACACTTGCGGTCTTAATATCTCAAACCTATCTACTCTCCCAAAACCCTTTCTCGTTTTTCCCCGATGTCCTGGCTGTCCTCCTGGTTTCCGTTTTGGCGTTTCACTCTCCCCTGCTTCATCTTCAAGTTTTTTCTCGGTTTTTTTGAGGATGTCTGCCGACGGTGGTTTTGATGATGTTGTGCTGTCTAAGTCTCTACTAACTTTGAGTTTCTCTATTACAGATTCTAGTTCTATTACTCTGGATTTTAGCTGTTCTATAGCTTTTGCCTGCTCCATAAGCATCTCTACCAGTTGCTCTTTCTCCAACTGTTTTAGGGTTTCAGTGTCTAGTTTTAGTGGCAGGTTTTTTTCCATAATTGCTATATTCTGCTTCCCCTACCACACTTGTCAATACCCCAGCACCTGAATCCTTACTCAGAAATCATAAGTTAGGAATAACAATTGGTAATATTACATCACTGATTAATAATTACCTTAGCTGTGGTTTCAAATGTTTGCTCAGAAGACAAGTTTGTCTAATCATGATTTGTAGAAGTTGTTAATACTCCGTTTTTTTAATGATATTAATATTAATTTATCAAATATGAGATTTTCATGACTTAACTAATTGTAGTTGAGCGAAAACGGCTACGAGTAAGCTTTTGATTTGATTAATCAGAATTAAGTAAGCATCAATAATATATGTTATATCTTTTGGAGGATTGACAATTGAATAAAGTTTTGTTTTCAGCAGTTTATACTCAAGAACGTAGTTTATAAGCGATCGCCAGTTTAACAAAACCACTCGCAATATGCTTAAGTTCAAGTTTTAATACCCTTCTAAGCCTTGTCGTTACCCACATCTGGGGATATGACATTTCTCTAAAGAGGACTAGTATTTAGATGATTTCAGTCCACTTAAATGGACTTTGGCTATCAGCCTTGCACTTCAGTTTAGGGTGGGATGTCGAGCAAGTGCGATACTTTAAAAAGTATAAAAAATTATTCTGTAATATAATAAATTGTGCTTTTTATTAAATATCGTTTATGCCTTATCGCAGAAAATTTTTAAAAAGAGCAGGATACACAACCCTTTCTGCCTTATTGACTATGGGGTTTTTACAAAAGGATAGGCAGAAGGAAGATGGTACCACAAATGCTGCTACGGCAAATTATCTAAGTGCAAGCGCAAATGTCAATTCTCCCCTCCGACAATTAGCAGCAGCCAAAGGAAAGCGTTATGGCGCAGCAGTTTCTAGTGAATTTTTGCTACAAGAGAAGGGTTACGCTGACCTAATTGCTCGTGAATGTTCGATAGTGACACCAAATGGTGAATTAAAATGGAACGCCACTGAACCACAGCCAGGAAAATTTACTTTTGAGTCAGCAGATGCGATCGCTGGTTTCTGCCAAAAGCATAATATACAATTGCATGGGCATACCCTTTTCTGGCACATGGGAAAACCAGACTGGCTACCTTATCCTCCCACTCTTAAAATGCTCGAACGCCATGTTAAAGGAGTTATGGGGCATTATCGCAATAGCCCTGTTTTAAAGTCTTGGGATATTGCCAATGAAATTATCGCTGATAGTGAAAATGAAACTGATAATCCTACCTACGGTTTGCGTAAAGGGGTAAAACGAGAATTAATTCGAGATTTGTTTTTAATTGCGGCTTCAGTTGATAGTAGCAAGAAATTTTACCTCAACGATTTCGGCATCGAAGGCGCTACATGGAAATCAGATCGTTTCTTAAAAATGGTCGAATACCTGAAGAATAGTGGCGTTAAAATTGATGGTGCAGGTATCCAATCACATCTATGGTTTTCTACTGCTTATGGTTTTGACCAAAAAGGATTTAATTCTGTCTTAAAACGGCTTAATAATCTTCAAGTTAAACCAATAATCACAGAATTAGATATTATCATTGATGCCCCACTGCCTGATAGTATCAAAAAGCTAGACCAGATGGTAGCCGACAGTTACAAGCGATATCTTGACCTCTGCTTTGCGGGTGGAGTTGATACTGTAATTACATGGGGAATTACCGACCGTCATACCTGGATACGTCATCCCGACTGGATGCCAGGAAAAACCTTTAGAAACAATCCAAGTATCTGGAAATTCCTGCGTCCACTTCCCTTCGATGAAAACCTGCAACCTAAACTTGCTCGCAACGCTATTGCCCAGGCTTTTCAGCAAGCAACTTAATACTTCACCCAGACGTAAATAGCACTTTTAAATGTTATTCTCAACGAAGTATGTGGAGATATTATTCATCATTTACGATGATGAGATATAAAGTGTCTTGAAGTAATTAATGATTAAGCCTTAATACAGTATTTCATAAATTCGTGACAAGTTGAGTGACGTACTGGTGAGGCTTGGCGAAACTCAATCAGGCTACAAACTTGTGGAATCTTGTAGTGAGAAATAGCAGCATTCTATTTTTTTTTTGTTGGCTTGGCATACTCCAAATTTCTCGTAAAAATAGTGTAGCTACAAACCAAGGCTCAAGCAAGTAACGTCTCCAAAGTCTTTTCGGTTCAGATAACAAGCGATACAACCATTCCAAGCCAACTCTTCCCATCCAGCGAGGAGGAGTAGGCACTACTCCTGCTACATAGTCCATACAGGCTCCACTAGTCAAAATAGTGTTGGCATAAATATATTCCAGATTTTCCGAAATCCAATGCTCTTGGCGTGGCATACCCATCCCCACCATTAATACATGAGGTTTGTAAGCATTAATTGCAGCCAGAGTAGCGAGATTTTCTTCACTATCTTTATCCATATCAATATAACCATGAGCGCAAGCAATCTGTAAACCAGGAAATTTCTCGCGCAAAATACTTGCTCCTTGTTCCGCCACTCCTGGCTTTGAACCTAAATAGAATACACGCCAGTCTTTATTAGCGGCTTCTGCCATCAGAGGCCATACCCAGTCAGCATAGGTTACTCTTTGTTCTCGTTTCATTGGAAAACCTAACAACTTTCCAATAAACAATAGAGGCATACCATCAATATGGATATATTCAGCCTTGGCATAAAACGCTTGCATTTTTGGATCGTTATGAAAGAGATAAAGACTATGCAAGTTGTGATTAGCAATAATCCATTTCTCGCTTTTCTCAATAGATTCTTCAATTAATAAATTTAACTCTGGGATAGAGAGTGCATCAACTTTAACACCAAGAAGTTTATAAGAAAATCGATTTTTCATGACTTAAAAAATTTTTATTTTTAGAATTATGAGAGTTAATTTCAGAAGAAAGGCGATTATTTAAATATTTCAAATCTTCAATACTAAAAAACTTAAATTTAATTTTTTTAGACGGATATATTCTTTGAAATAAATAAATTTAACTAAGAACAACTTACTTCCATGATAATTTGCGCGATGTTCTGCGCTCTTGCATTCCAAGAATATTTCTCTGTAATTAAAGTATATGCTGTATCTACAATTGATTGATATTTATCAAAATTTGAAGCTGCATCTAGCACTGTATTAGCGACTTCTTCAGTAGAGTATCCTGTTACTAAAAGATGTTCTAAGTGCCGGAATTCTTCTAAACCTCGCAATCCTTCTGGTGTTGATACAACTAATTTTCTACTAGCGAAATAATCTAACGCTTTATTACGAGCGCCACCTGCTACTGCTTGCTTAGAGAATGGCAGCAAAGCAATATCTGCATATTTAACATGTTTAACAAAATCCTCTCTTTTAGGTAAAAATCCCAAAAAAGAAATATTAGAAGGTATTGGTTCTGAAATATCACTGCTATCTCTACCTATAACAACAAAATGTATTTTCTCCTGATGATTTTCAATATGTTTAGCAATCTGAATAGTCATTGACACAGACATATCATTACTTGGAAACTGAAATGTTTTAGGAGCAATAAGAACCACTATTTTTGCTGGTCTAAATGCTTGATAAGGGTCTTGGCTCAAAAATAATTCAGTATTTAGTAAGTCTTCAGTAACTCCATTCCCGATACTATAAATCTGCTGTGGAGTTTTACCATACCACTGGGAAATTAGTTTAGGAATTGAGTCGCCTGCTGCAATAATTGGACTACCAGAAAATATCAGAATTCCCTGAGCAATATATGTCTTAATGCATTGTACAAACTCCTTGAAAGGATTGGCAACCGAAAACAAGCGCATCCAATATTCATACGCCGAAAATGTATGAAAATCTAAGATAAGAGAGGATTTTCTGCGTTTTCTAAGCCTCAACGAAATCAAAGCAGCTAATCCAGGTAAAGTTTCTTGAGCATAAACGATATCTGGACAAAACTCATCGATACATTTTTCTATAGTTTGAATATATGACTTTAGGCTTCTTGAGCCAATAGAAATAGAAGGTGCATAATTAACAGATGAACAATCTAATCCTAGCTGAAAAACATCAAAATATCTAGTTAGATATTGTCCTAGATAAAAAGGTCTAGTAAATGCACCAAATGGTTGACTAGAATCAAGTGTTGAGACAATTAGTAAACGTTTGCCCATAATCTATTGATGATTTGAATATTTAAAGAATTGATTGTTGAAAATACATTTTTTCACTTATTTAGATAGCTATGAATTATCCAAATATCATTAGTTAATCATCCTGGCAACAGAATCAAACTTCTGAGTTACTTTGGTTAATATCTTCAGAAAATGTGGGAGAAATTGCCAAATTTTTGTAACCAATAATTGCTCTTATATAGGGTAAAAACCAATAAAATATCCATAACGGCCCAGAGTGTCTGATACAAAATATAGTCCAGGGTTTTAATGGAAATCCTTTAATTTGCAACGCCTTTTGTAAGCGCTGTAATATACTTAAATTAGTATCTACCCAACTGTTACGGATAGAGTTTTTAGTACAAGTACCAATATATCCAGGAGATACCCATATTTGACAACCCAATTTACGCGCTCTGAGGGCATAATCTAAATCTCCTAAACTGTGAATAAAAGCTGTATCAATATTGCCAACTTTTACAGCAACAGTTTTAGGGATTAGTACACAGTTACCATACATAGCATCGCATTTTTGAATAACCGAACTTGGTTCTAAAAATTCAAATTTGTTAGAATACCACTTTTTAGATTTTACTGCTCCTCCATAGGTTGCTTTTCCTGTCATTGGGTCTTTAGTTGAACCAACTACAATGGAGTCTGGATAACCTTGTGCAGTCAAATCTTGATGAATCTGTAATAATTTGCTGACAGCATTGGGTTCTAGAAATGTGTCATCATTCAACCATAGATAATAATCATATTGATTCTTTATCGCCTCATCAAAGGCAAGATGCATTCCTCCCACCCAAAATAAATTACCATTACCCTGAAGAATATGTACGTCTGGATATTCTGCTTTAATAGCTTGTGCAGTCCCGTCAGAGCTACCATCATCAGTTAGGTAAACATCACAATGATGTTTTTGCTCATATAAAGTATGTAGACAGGCAAGAGTTGTATTTCGCCTGTTATGACAGGTCATAACTACAGCTATATTTGCTTTTTTCATCTTATTTACCTCACGTAATTTATATGGAAATGAGCAATACAAATAATAAAGCTATACGTAATTATTTCCATTACGTTTAAAGTTTCGCCATTTTTTCTATCCAGCTACTCAAATTAATATCTAAATTAAAGTTTCGTAATTTTTGTTCCATTCTTCTAACTACCAACATATATCTGTGCAAAACTGATACACGAGGCATTTTTAGTCTGACAACCTCTTGACACAACCATAGATATTTTTCAGAATTGATGTTAAGCTTTCTCAATTTTTTGATTTGTGTATTCCAATCGTTATAGAAGAATAGGTTGAAATAATGAATCGATATAATATCATTCCAATGTTTAATTTGTAATTCTGTTGATAAACGGTTATGTAAAGGTAATGGATAACTATAATTAGCAGGAAGATGTTCGACGTTTTCTTCCAAGGCACATAAAGTTACAGACAAAACAGACTGCTCAACAAAATAAATACCTTGGGGAGGAGTAATATCAAGGCGCATGACTTTTTCAAAGTTCTCTTTCCAAGCTGTAAATATACCCGCACTCCTTCTCACAACGACCAAACCAGAATTCCAGTAAGCTCTAATCCTTTTTTTCCCAATTGGTGTTTCAACAAATACCTCACGTTTTACCCCCAGCACTTCATATAATTTTTGCCAGTACCATTCTTGAGAGTCTCGAAAACCTGTAGAACCAATTCCTTGACCATACTCAGGACGTAAACGAACGTTGCAATTAACAGGTAATAAAAATTCTGTTGGTGCAGAAAAAAAGCATTTATCACTGTCTAGAAAAACTAATATTTCTGCATCAATATTTTGTTCTGCATAGGCACACGCCAGGGGCTTATTTGCTAAATAATATTCATGGAATTCTTGATTGATAGGGACTTGTTGATGATTTACCTGCAACGCTTCAAATGCTTTTTGGGTTTGCTTTGATATTGGTTCACCTACTCTAGGATGAAAACTATATATAGGTGTATCTTTCAATTCTCCACAGAACTTACGAATACTTTCTGCAAGCATTAACGACTGAGCTTCTAAGCGCCCAGGTTCTGTACAAATTATAAAAGCTATAGGTATTGACATATTATGAAGTATTTATTTATTTACTAAAATTAGTTACTAAATGGAGATTTTTTGGCTACCATCAATATTTCCTCAAATAAAGCTAAATAACGACGTGCTTGAAGTTCTAGGGTGAATTCTTGTTCTGCTTTCTTGCGAGCATAGAATGACAGTTTTTCTAACCTCTGCTCATTTTCAAGTATCCAGGCAATTCCTTTGGCAAAATCATCAACTTCATAAGGGTTCGCTAAATAGCCATTATGCTGATGATCGACAATATCTTTTAAGCCAGTAGAATTAAATGCAACAACTGGAGTACCACAAGCAAGTGATTCAGAAGCTGTCTGTCCAAAAGATTCTTGCAGAGATGGCACAAGCATCACATCAGCTGCCGAGTAAACAGTTGCTAAAGATAGATCATCATATAAATGCCCTAAATAGTATGTTTTAAAGCCTAAATCGGGTGGATTTTCCGGTTGAGATGCCCCAAAAATAACCACTTCAAAGTTGTCCTTCCATCCAGCCTTACTCAATTCTTGTAGAGCTGGCTGCAACAAATGAAACCCTTTATTTCGATCGCTTGTTGCTTCTATAGCTCCAAAGAGAATCAGCTTCTTATCTTGAGGTAACTTCAGTGTTTCTCGGGCAAAATGTTGATTAATAGGTCGATATTTTTGAGTATCCAATCCGTGAGGAATCACCTCGATTCGCAAATTCTGGAACAAAGAACTGGAACGAGCGCACTCTGCTAACCAAGAACTTGGGGAAACCAGAGTTAAATTAATATTTTTCCAAGCTTTTACTTTGCGCCGCCATACCCAACGGGATAAATCCCACTCATTACTAGAGTTGAGTTGAGGGCAAGCTCCACAGGATACTTTGTAGCGATCGCATTCTCCAATAACGTGACACCCTCCAGTAAACCCCCACATATCATGGAGAGTCCAAACTAGAGGACGCTTTAGCTTAGAGAACGTTTCTATTTGCATAAAAGCTCCGCTAATCCAATGCAAATTGATTATATCTGGATTAATCTGAGCAACTTTAGGAATAACTCTATCTGGCAACCATTGAATAAAAAATGGAGTATTTTTCTTTTGAGTATAAAGCTTTAATGGTAGGCTTTCAAATGTCAATTTAGCTTTGGCGATACCTTGAAACAGTCTAATTTTAGGGGCAATTACTGTTTTATCATTACTAGATTTTTCCTGAACTAGCATTTGTGACTGTAGTCCTATATCTTGCAAACCTGTGTGCAAACGATAGGCAGCCCTTGCAGCACCTCCACCAATATCGTGAGTACTAAGATGTAAAACTTTCATTTTTTTTAACTTCGTAATTACTAACTAAAATATTTTTATGATTTCGTTCATATTCAAGAGTCAAAGATAGCGATGTAGTTACATACATTAACCAATTCCAACTGGGAGTTAATAATCTTGCTTCTGAAAAATTTACTATTACAATGATAATTAGCATCTGCATTGGCCAATAATCTTCCGGCTTTTTAGCAACAGAAATAATTCGAGTTAATGCCATTACAAAGAACCGGAAAAAGCCTGCTGCAAAAGTCAAAAAACCTAAAAATCCTAATTCTAACAATAGTTCTAAAAAACCATTGTGAGCATTACTTGCCCAATCATAAGTAGCTCTTAGATTAGATGCAGAAGTACTAGTCCAAAATCCAGAAAATCCATAACCTAGCCAGGGTCTTTCCCAAATCTTGGACATCACTAGCTCCCAGAGATCAGAACGTCCATTAAAGGTAAGGTCTTTGCCAGAAGTACCAACTACGGTATCGGCATTATTGATAAGTAACATTAAACCGATAATGAGTAACATTAAAGTCGAAGTAATTAGAATAACTTGTAATTTATAATTAGTTTTTTGAAATGATTTATAGACAGGTAAAAGTAATATCATTGTTAATATAATCGTCAAAGATGTTGTGGAACGTGAGAGGATAATTAGACATATAGATATCCCACATATTCCCCACATCAACCAACTATATCGATGGCTACTAAGAGCAAGGTGCAAAAAAACTCCTGTACTCCAAGCCATCATATATCCTAATTCATTTTTATGACCATAAATTCCGCTCCACATACCTACTAATTCAGGTGATTGATGAATATAACCTGGTATGAATGCAGAAAATATCATAGATAATAATGCAGATACACCAAGCGCCCAAGCGATTAGTCTCATTTGTTCGCGGAGAGAATAACGCATTGCCAAATAGATTGCCAGAAAATATAGTCGGATTAAACCTCTCATATAAGTAAGACTAGAACTTAAGTCTCCTGACCACAAAAGAGAAAATATAACTATTGTTATCAAAAGAAACTGTAATGGACTTTTAGTAGTTACATAAAGAAAACCTTTCCAGTATAAAAGTAGGAAATAAAACAGAATTAAATATGAAACTATATTGAATATAGTATCTAGCTTATCGCCTCCAAGGGTAGATATAGAAATTTCTTGTGCAGGGTGTATGGTCAATGCCCCTACAGTAATGAGTAATAGTAAGACAGTTAGTATTTTTTCTGTTAATTTTACCTTAATTTCTGACATTTCATCTGTCTATTAATTTACTAGATGGGTTACTATTTTTTGACTGTTGAATAATTTAATTTTTTCTTCAATTCTTCTTTGAAAATATCCAATGCAGTTGCTTTATAGACTGTTTTCTGCGTAAAAATATCTGCCTCTATATTCCTCACAATAAACGGTGGATGCTTTAAAGGAAACTCTATTGCTTCCATTGACATATTAATGAAAGAAAATTCTTGCTTGGAATTGAAATGAGTTGCGTCTGCACCAACACCAACATTAGAAATTAAATTGACATTGGGAATAATGCTTAAGCTACCCTGCATCCAGCAAGCAAAAGTCCATTGATAATCCCAAGTTATACCTGTAGGATTGTTATAAATAGACTGAAATATTCGTCGCCAATAATTTACTGCTTTTGTATCTATAAGAATGTCGTGTAAAAGGTTTTCTGCTTGCACCTCTTTCCAGAGTTTCATAGTCAAATCATAATGTTGCCAAGCACGTCTCCAACTTGCCCAACCCCAGCAGTGGTTATAACGAGAAAAATAGTAACTGTAATTTGTACGTTTTCGTCCAAATTGAACATTTTGGGCAGATATGGTGCCAATTCTAGTATCATACCTATATTTTTCCAGTAGTTCTTCACTAAATCTGAAAAAAGTCGGGTGAGGGATACAATCATCTTCTAAAATAATTGTTTCTTCAACATTATTAAATACCCAATCTAAACCACTAGATACTCGTTTCGCACAACCTAAGTTGATATCAGCATAATTCTTAATAACTTCACATTCCCAATCAACTCTCTCAATAATTGCCCTAGTTTCTTCACACTTTTCTGCCTCACCTTCGCGGTTGCTGCGGGGGCCATCTGCAATGACAAAAAGCTTTTTTGGCTTGGCTTGGCGAATAGCTTCAAAAACTTTCTCTGTTTTTTGTGAGCGATTAAAAATAATAAAAGTTATTGGTGTTTGCATATTGAATTAATTTTGCTAATGTCAATTTATAGATAAAGGCTAAAGATAGATAATAATCAAAATTTATAAAAAGGAAGTAGCGATCGCATCTGAATTTTGAATATTTTTTGTGTTCTTTTATCAAACCCATTGCATATAAAAGCAGCAGAAGCTTGAGATATTATTGTTGCGATCGCAGCACCAAATCCTGCATATTTAGGAATTAACAATAAATTAAGAATAATATTCAATATTGCCCCAAATAAAGTTTTACCTAAAGAAACATGATTCAAACTTTCAGCAATAAACCACGGTGATGTTGCAAGACCCATAAATACAAATAAAGATGTCCAAATATGAACTGCTAATATTGGCCCTGCTTGTGCATACCCACTTCCAAACATCACCATAATTATCTTGTCAGATAGAAATGTCATTGGCAGAGCAATTGCAAAAGATATATATGTGAGGAGACGGAGTAATTGTCCTATTCGCTGATAATAAAGACTTTCTGATTTTTCCTTAGCTGCGTAAATTGAGGGACCAACCGAAGAGACAATAGCCGCCGGAATAAAATACCAAATTTCAGAAACACGAACCGCAGCAGAATAAATTCCAACCTCCTTATCTCCGATCATTTGACCTAACATTACCTGATCGATTCTCATAAAAATCATGATGGCGAACCCTGAAAAAATTAGAGGTAAACTCTCTTTTAAAAGAGTTTTAGCAGCAGTAAAGTTCCAACGCCATAACAACACCGAGGTACCTCTGGCTTGGTAAACAATCAGCAAGCCAATTGCACTCATTGCAAATTCTGCTAATGTTACCCAGGCAAAAGCTAACAATGGTGCTTTTGTTAAAATTAGTGCTATTTTGATGAGAGTATTTAGCAGAAAAGCTATATTTTTAGCGATTACACTGTATTTTGACTGCACCTGTGATTGAAACCACAGTTCAATAGTATCAGCCGCCCTAAAAATCCCTACCATTCCTAAAATTGCAACTAGCCATATCTTCAGTGTTTCATGCTCACCTAAGAAGAACATACTGCCAACCGCCAATAAAACAGAGGTAATTCCACCGAGCAACTTTAGCCAAAAAGTGGTTCCTAAAATTTCTTCTTTGTTTGATGATTGACGGACAATATGGCGAACTACTACATCGTCTAGTCCAAGAGTAAAAATCGGACTAAATAAGCTAACAAAGGCTAAAACATAGTTAAATAGACCATACTGCTGTACCCCTAAATAGCGTGCTACCCATACTCCTACTACCAAGCTTGCACCCATACGTAGAATGCGGTCAGCAAACAACCAACCTGTATTAGCAATAATTGCACGTAAGCCAGAACGAGATTTTAATTGTGAGAAGCTTTTAAGTCTTAATTTACTTAGCATTACTTTTTTTAACCATGTGACACTCTTTATAACAATATGCAAATTTTTACTAGCTTGCTAAATTCATCAAAATAGATTGAATTAAATTAGTATTTTACATAATCATTGATTGGCTACTATTTTTTAATTTCCCAGCCATCAAGATTTTTAAAAAGTAGTTAAATAACAAAATCATGCCCTTAATTTTCCAATAGATATTAGACTCAAATAAAAATATTATTTTCAAATATGAAATAAAATCTGTAAGTTTCGGACATGGTATTGTTTTTAGCTCATCAAGAGAGGTAAAAGCCAATAATAATGGTAGGCTAAAATGATTTGTTTGAATGATGTAATTAAATAAAGAATTGCGTTTCCAAAATCTTTTATATTCATAGTTTTTGTCTATATCTAAAAATTTTTTATTATGATACTGATTATTCTGATGTATTCTATACATCACTAAAGGATTAGACATATAAAACTTTTTAGCCCCTACCAAAGAGGCTCCCCATACCAGGCAGTCATCAGCTCTTACACGCCAATCTTCTGTCTTTGGAATAGGTAAAAATTTTCTAATTATTTCTCGGCGTATTGACAATGTTGAAGTTATGGAGCCAATCCATTCACCATTGCATAAAGTTCGGATTACTGAATAACCCAAATCTAAATCAACTGCATCAGCTTGAAATGTTCCTTCTTCTGCTCCAAATTTTTTATATGCACAAAATAGGAAGTCACATTCACTACGTCTCTTATAAAAATTTAGGGCAGTTTCTAAATATTGAGGTTCATAAATATCATCGGCATCTAAAAAAAATATAATTTCTCCAGTTGCAGCTAAAAAACCTTCGTTAAAGGATGATAATTGTCCTTGATTTTTTTCTTTGAAGATACATTTAACATTCTCTATTTGAGTAAATCTAGCAAGGAGTTCCGCAGAATTATCTGTTGATGCGTCATCAACAACAATAATCTCATCAAATTTAATCGTTTGATTTAAAGCACTATCAATTGCATCTGAAACAAATTCAGCATAATTGTAGTTATTAATTAAACAAGATGTTTTGATTTTGTTTTTATCCATATAGAAATGTCTCCCAAATGAAAAAAAATAAATTAATATACTTGCAGTGATATTTATACGATTAACGCTCTTTGCTAAATTTGGTTAAACTGCTAGATACTAAATCTTCTTTAATTTGTCGTTTTTTGCTTTCAGGCAAATAATTATTAGACTCATTTTTAATATTCACACCATTAATAACTATCCCTAACACCTTCTGACCTGACTGATTTAAAAATTCTTTAGCTGCATTGGCACTGTTCAAGTCAACTACTCCAGGGCGAACGACTAATAGGATACCGTCAGTGAGGGTGCTTAAAACAGCAGCATCCGCTATTCCTGACAAAGGTGGAGTATCGAAAATAACTAAGTCGTAATCTCTACTAAAGTTACTTATCAATGTTGCCATCCGTTGAGAATCTAGCAGCGCTACTGGATTGGGAGGCAAAACTCCAGAAGTAAGAACTTCTAGATTAGGCATCACTTCTTGAACAACTGCATCTAAAGAAACTTGACCAACAATGACATTACTTAGTCCAACTGTATTGTTTAGACCCCAGACATGATGCTGTATGGGATTACGCATATCTGCATCCACTAGTAAAACTCGACGACCCGCTTGAGCCATTGTCACAGCTAAGTTTGCAGATACGTCAGACTTTCCTTCTTTACCCACAGAACTGGTGATTACAACGCTTTTGAGCGGTTTATCAGAACAGAGGAACTTCAAGTTTACTTGGAGTATTTGGTAGGCGTTACCAAGAGGGAAATAAGGAATATCTCTGCCAATAATTTTGGGAATAGGTCTATCAATTCCTGCTATGGAAGAATGAGTTTTAGGATTTTTGCTCTGTGTAGGAATTACTCCTAAAACAGTGTATTTCAAGACTTCTTTAGCCTCTTTAACTGTCTTGACTGAGCGGTCTATCAAGTCTAAACTAAAGGCGACAATGATACCCAAGAAAAGACCAACTGCTCCTCCACCAACAATAAACAGGATTTTGCGAGGCCCTTCTGCTTTATCGGGGACTAAAGCTAGAGAAATGACACGAGCATTAGGAATCTTTTGGTTTTGTGCAATATCAATTTCTTGGCGTTTCTTTAAGAGGGTTTCGTAAGTCGTTTGAGCTGCTTGCAGTTTTCGTTCTAGCTCTCGTTGAGTCTGTTCTAGTCTTGGCAAATTATTTGCTCGTTTGATGTAAGCATCTTGCTGTCGCAAGAGGGTGGCAATTTGTCTTTCTAGACCAACGCGTTCTGCTTGAGCGCGAGTAATATCTGCAATTAAGCTTTGGCGCAGTTGCCCAAGCTGTAAACTTCCCTCTGTTATCTGGGCTGTCCCAGCAACTTGTCCTGTCCGCTCTTTCAACAAGTTCTTAAGAGCTACGACTTTTTCTTCTAAGCTAGTAATTGTAGGGTGTTCAGGTGAAAAACGAGTCCGCTCTATTGCTAGTTGACTTTCCGTTTCTTGGAGTTGGATAAGCACTTTTTGAACCCCAGGTGCTTGACTCAAGTCAGATGCGATTACACCTTGCCGTGAATCTAACTGAGCTTCACTGCCTAACTGTTGTAAACGACCTTTGACATCATCTAGTTGAGCTTGAGCTTGAGAAATTTGATTTCCTAGCTTGGAAATTGTGTCGACTGCTGCGGTTGCTTCTTGTTGCAGGACAACAACTTTATTTTGTTCTTTAAATACTCGCAGTTTTGATTCAGCTCTCCTGACGACTTCTTCAGCTTTGGGTACTTCTGTTACAAGAACTCCTTTGGCTGTCCGTGCTTCATCCTGATTAGCCTGGATATTTAAATCGATATAACTTTTGATAACTTCATTGACGATTTTGGCAGCCAGTTCAGGATCGTTGTTTTTATAAGAAATTTGTACAACATCAGTGCCTTTAATTCCTTCTATTTTTAGTTGGGTCGCTAAGTCGCGAATCGACAGCATTTTGCCTTTATTATCTTTGAGGCTGAGGGTATTAATTGTTCTGTCAATAACTGGATTTGAGCCAATAACTCTCACCTGGGTTTCCAGGGGATTGTCGTTTATATTCAAAGCTTCCAAGCGTCCTATGTCGTCCGGTAAACCTGTGAGTGAGGAAGATCGATTTGTTTTAATCATCAAACTTCCTTCTGCCTTGTATGAGGGTTTTAGTGAAAAGGCATACAAGCATCCAAAGGTAACAGCTATGCTAAAAATTCCGACTAGAGGTAGCCAACGCCGTTGAATAACTTCTAAGTATCTCTGAATATTTACTTCTTCAAACTGTGGTAAAGATTCCATCGTCATAATAAAAAAGTTTTAAAATAATGACTATTTGTATTTGTAGTAGATTTTTCTCGGTATTTTAGCGCACTAGTACTATAGATTACTTCGTTTTGCTAATGTTTGCTGTATCATATTGATGATTTTGTTAATGTTCAATTGTTTTAAAACCAAAGTATTGTCCGATATACTGTCTTACGGAATATACTCTGACTAAACGACGCACAACCTGTTCGCTGCATATATATTAGAGAGCTTAATAAGTAGCGATTTTAACTTACAGGTATTTATAGTATCCTGAGAAAAACAACAGGATAATTCCTAATTTTCTTCGTAATTTATTTAGCTAGTGTTCTTTTTTTTGGTTAACTCACTTTTGTGTTGATACCGATGTAATTATTGATTAGTAATCTAACATTCAATATCATATTATGTAAGAACACTTAATTAAAGAACTTTACAAAAAATTTATATAATATACCAGTATATTCCCTGCACATTCGCTAATTTTAAAAAGATGAGAAGAATTAATACCTTAAGGGTAAGGAATATACAATTTTCCCAGCCTACAAGCAATGTAAGGACTTCAGAGGTAGGCTTTTCGTAGTGAAAAGAGACAATTGGAAAGATTGTATGGATATTTACGTAAGCTTTTAAAAAGCTTTCAGCAACAATTAATTCTTACTCTGAATAACAGTAATTTTGGCAATTATCCAGGACTGGCAATACTAAGATTATGTGAGTTGAGTATTGAAGTTGTAATAACTCGTACTTATGTTCAATTTGCCCAGACTGATGAAGCTTTGTTGATGTGGCTTGAGGTGTGAAAATTACAGCACAGTTCCCATCCTTGGGTTTATATCCCAATATTTTAGATTTAACTGTAAACTTGCAATCACCTTGGTTATATTCTGCTATGGATGCAAAATACGCCTTCTAAGATTTATCTAACAGTTTGGATTTTGTCTTATCAGTGTAACTGTATGGTAACACGCTATAGAGAGAAACGGCTAGTAATACGGGTAACGAAATATTAATTAGTACAGTTACAACGGAAAATAGATAACACGGTAGTGTCAAATTCAGATGTGTTAGAGGGAGGATGGATTGCTTAACCACCCTCTTCTGGATAAAAATCTATGTACACTTAGACTCCACTATATTTTTAATGAAGTTTAGCCATACTCCATAGTACCTGTGTTAATCTGAAGTACTCAAACTAGACTGCTATTTTTGGGTGTTTGTGTCTAGCGAATTCTAATTATTAGACTGAACATTAAGAGATTGAATTATGAAATCCTCTTTTATCACCTTAGTGGTTGTAATTAGCGCACTCTTTCTACCTCAGAGTGTCTATGCTAACCAAGAGAATGTTCCAATTGTAACAGTTGATGCTGAAGCTCCAGAGGAGCCGTTTCACGATCGCAATCAGGCTGGAGTTTTATTGACGGAACCAGCAACGATTACCACTACATGGAGTAATTTTACGGGACAGACCAATAATCCCAAACAAACTGCTGAATCAGTTTCGCTAGTGCAGGAACGAGGATGTCAAAAGATGAGTCCGCTTGAGTTCATCAATAATCCAGACGCTTTCTTTAAGGAATGTCAGAAGCCAATAAATACCCAAAGTTCTCAAACTACTGAACCAATTGAGTATTTTAAGGTTCCTAAACTAGATTCTGGAATTAGTGTGACAGTTACTAAATTTTGATGTAGGAATTTTTTTAGCCAGAGATAGCTAGTTTTTGGTAGTGTAATTTATCTAGATAATTTATGCTAAAACATGGATAATGTATTTATGTTGGCTGCTTTAGCTCAAAGCAGAAAAGCTTTGCCGGAATGTTTGCCAAACCCACCAGTAGGTTGTGTAATCGTAGATGCCCAAGAGATAGTAGCTCAAGGGTACACGCAAGTACCAGGAAAACACCATGCTGAGGCTGACGCACTTAAACAGATTCAAGGCAAAGCTTTCAAGTTTTTAAAAATGTATGTAACTCTTGAACCTTGTTCTTTTCATGGACGCACACCTGCATGTGCTTTAGCGATCGCAGAAGATTGTCGTATACATGAAATATATGTATCTATAGTTGATCCAGATCCCCGCAATAATGGTCAAGGATTAGACATTCTCAGGAAGGCAGGTAAGGCAGTCTATGTCGGGCTATGCGCTAATGAAGTCAATACTTTTCTTAACCAATATCTACTAAGTGATGTTTGAATAGTTCGGTTCAAATTGCAATTTAGTATTATTTTGCTGAAAATCTTTGCGACAAGTCAATCATCTATCTTGATACACGAATATGTAATTGTGTCAAGGATGTGAGAAAGCTTCAAGATGTTTTCTCCTTAAGAGTCTTCGATGATTTCCGACTGATTGGATAGGTGGAGGATCTTGTGGTTTAAGTATGTTATGCAAGAATCAACTACCCACCTCTAAACGTAAATCTTTTCGTTTCAATAAGATATTAGTAGCGATCGCGGGTGCTGCTGTCTTGCCAAGTACTATCCTTGGTGCTAGTGTTACCACTGTTACTACTTTTATTCCAAAAAATGTCTCCAAGAGCAATCAAATTGATGATACCGCATTCAATGCAGATGTCTGCGTGCAGTATGACACAAGTACAATTGTCACAAATACCTGCGTCTTCGTCATCCTAAATCCTTAATTATAAGTATTGAACCGGACTTCTAAAGGAAGCTGTTCTTGAGCAGGAGAAGTGCATTCGTTTATATTTCAAAATCGGCTGCTATGTACTCGACTGGAGATGGTTTTTTTATCTAATAAAAAATAAAAGTAAAAAAGGGATATTTTATATTTAATTAATTTCACTTAATTGGAATTACATAGATGTAAATCCGGACTATGAGAATTTTAAAATCTTTGTAATTTAATAATTCAGAATTGTGTTGGTATTTACTGTTAATGATTTATCTTCTGGGGATGAAATCGCTGCTTGGTCTAGGTTTCATTTTTCCGTTAACTCCATTGGATAATTTAAGTAGACATAATTGTGTTTGAAAATATGCAATTTTTCAGAATAAAATAGTGGGATTATTTCAAAGGATATAGTGATAATACTTTAGGGTAATTGATTTGTGACTGGTGATAATGTTAGTATTATGGGGTGGGTTGATTTTGGGTTTATTATCTCCAACAATTAACTTGTAATGTATCATAGACCAGAATTCATCAGTATTGCCAATTAATTGATTAGCAGTGTGAAATGGTTGTGGGTCTGAATATCTAGACTTGATACCACTAAATTGATGAGGTTACAGAGGAGCAAATAACCATGAGCAACTTAACATCTCCACCTACCGAAGTTCAAAAAACGAAGAAAAAAAGTTTAGCCGCAGATAAAAAACCTCGAGCTACAGATGATATTGTGCGTAGTTATCTGCAAGAGATCGGGCGTGTAGATTTGTTGACTCGCGAACAAGAGGTTATTTTTGCCCAACAAGTGCAGCTAATGATGAATTTACTAGCTGCTAAAGAAGAATTAGCTGTGAAATTAGACCATGAACCCACACTGCAAGAATGGGCAGATCGAGTGGAGTTAGGTGCTGAGGTGCTAGAGCTACAGTTAAGTCAGGGCCACCAAGCCAAGCAGAAAATGATTCAGGCTAATCTCCGGTTAGTGGTAGCAGTGGCTAAGAAATACCAGCACCGCAATCTGGAATTTATGGATCTAATTCAAGAAGGTACTTTGGGTTTAGAGCGAGGGGTGGATAAATTTGATCCTGCTCTTGGCTATAAGTTTTCTACCTACGCTTACTGGTGGATTCGTCAAGGAATTACGCGAGCGATCGCTCAACAAGGACGGACAATTCGCTTACCGATTCATGTCTTTGAGAAACTGAACAAAATTAAACGGGTACAGCGAGAATTATCTCAACAGCTAGGTCGCGTTCCCACTACTGCTGAAATTGCTAATGCGTTATCTTTGACACCTAGCCAAGTTAGAGAGTGTTTATACTTGGCTCGTCAACCTTTCTCGCTAGAGGCGCGAGTTGGTGAACAGCAAGATACAGAATTGCAGGACATCCTAGAGGATGACGGCCCTTCTCCTGAAGACTATGCAGTTGAAGAATCTCTCCACCAAGACTTACAAGACTTGTTGGCAAAGTTGTCTCCGCAACAGCGAGAAATATTAACCCTACGATTTGGTCTGACTGATGGCTATGAACTTTCTTTAGCACAGATTGGCGATCGCATGGGTATTAGTCGAGAACGGGTACGTCAGATTGAGCAAAAAGCTCTCAGTCTCCTCCGACGACAAAAGGAACAAGTACGTAGTTATTTAGCTAGCTGAGGTTATTTTTCCACAATTTAGATCAATAAAATTTGGTCATTTTGGGGGAAAATAAACCTAAGAAATCTCTATCAAAGATTTGATATGGGCACATCAAAAACAGTGCAAGAATTGCAAGCCCAATGGGTGAGTTCTGAAAACTTTCGGCGTTATGGACAAGTAATTTTTGCTAGTCTTGATGGCAAAAGTTACGATGTGGAAGATGCCCAGTTAAACCTGCAAAATGGGATTCCACGATTTTATATCATGCGGTTGGAGAAGAGAGGACGAAAGTTTCACAAAATTACTCGCCATGTACAATGCACTCAATGTCTGGGTTCTTTGGAAGGGAAGGATTGGTTAATTGCTGTTTGTCCTCCTCATAATGATGTGAATGAACCAGTATTAGAAGAGATTGCTGCTTTCCGCATTCCGGGGAATTGTTTTATCAAGCTACATGAGGGTACTTGGCACGCTGGCCCCCATTTTGACCATGAAGCTGTGGATTTTTATAATTTGGAATTAGCTGATACAAATGTGGTGGATCATTTCACTCATGATTTTTTTAAGAGTCATCAATTAGAGTTTGAGATGATTCTATAAATGTGGTTCTCCTAAATTTGCGATCGCTTCTTGTTTCACTTTTCGAATATTCCGCAATAAATCAAGAAAATCGTTGCCGTGCATCCTCTATTCGCCAACTTTATCCTCAAAGGAGTTGGTGATTTGGGCTTTCAAAGCCAATTACCGATCGCAATCATTGGTGCCCAATACGCAGGATTGTCATAGCTGGGATTCATCCCCTCAGATGATAATTTCTTAGCATGAATCATTCTAATTTGAGCTTGTTGCAATGCTTCTGCAATACTCATGCCAGCGTTGCGATAGTTGCTGTAAAATGTTTTGACTAGTTCGGATGTTGATTGATCGCTGACGCTCCACAAAGATGCGATCGCACTTTTAACCCCAACTTGCAATGCAACTCCAGCTAATCCTAGTGTGGCCCGATCGTCGCCAACTGCGGTTTCACAGGCAGTCAATGTGAGTAATTCGACGCTATCCGATTTGCTGGTGAGGTTTCGCAGTGAGTTTTCTAATTGACTAATGGTAAGTTTTTGGTTTTTGCCTGTGACGTTTTTGCCTGTGACAATGAAGGTGTCTTCAGGAATGATCCCAAATTGGGCATGGCTAGCTATGTGGACAATAGGATATGTGGTTTTATCAAGTGTTTTCTCAAAATTTTCAGGGGAAAAGTTTTCATCAATAAGGTCGGTATGATTAGGAAATATACTTTCAACTGCGCTAACTTCATTGGGAACAGCAAAAAGTTGATCAAAAGTCTTCCCGTCAATTGTGGCTTTTTCAGTTAAACCCAAAATTAACGCCTTTTGTGTACTGCGATCGCTTTGCGGGGTTGTCCCAAATTGCTGTAAACTTGGGCTAGTTCTGACTTCATGCGTCCCACTTGCTGAATATTTGCTACAGCGCCATAGTCACGAATTGCTGCTGATAAGGATGCGATCGCTGCTTTATTTTCTCCTAGTTGTTGGTAAGCACGCGCCAAATTTTCATTTACAACCGCCGTAGCTGCTGAATTACTTTTATACTGAATTAATGCATCTTCCCAGTGTTTTACCGCATTGTGAAAATTTCCAGTATCATAGTCTTTAATTCCTTGTTCAACTAATGCAGTCACATTTGGAGTTTGTGCAGATACGACTTGTCCAAACAAAAGATATGTTAGTAAAGTTGTCAAAAATAATACTTTAATAAATCTATGATGCAGATTTGGTTTTTGGTGTCGCTGAGTAGAGAAATAAATTAGCCTTTTGCAGAAGTTTCCAACCTTCAGCAACATCTGCATCCACCAACGCGCAGAGAATAATATTTTAAGATATTTACTTTTAGCTTTCATATTTTTCCACATAGATAAAATGTTTATTTAGCTTTTATTGTTTAAATTACCAGAAATTAGCAGAAAAAACTGAATTTTTTAAAAGTGTGCAGTTTTCTGCAATTTATCTAAAACAGCAATAAGATTCAGACTTTTACAGGTTTTACTATTGCTCAAGCTAATCTACTATTCTTATTAAATTATTATTCAAACTTAATTTAATTCAATGGAAAAAAGGCGACCTGATTATTGAACCTTTTTTGGAGTGTAGAATAAGTCGCCCAAAAAGCCAACCAATTTTATTTTCTTTAATAACCGTTACCAATGAGGATTTGCTATTATTAATGCCTCTGCTGATGAACTATTTAATGGAACTGAGAAAAAATGTCCCTGACCATATTCACATTTCAACTTTCTTAAAAATGCTAGTTGCTCTTTTGTCTCTACTCCTTCGGCTAGAACATCCACACCCAACTTGTGCGCTAATGTGGCAATTATTTCAATAATTTCTATATTCTTTTTATTTGCGCTCATCAAGCTGATGAAAGAACGATCAATCTTCAACACACTAATTGGAAAGTTATAAAGATGACTTAATGAGGAGTACCCTGTACCAAAGTCATCAATTGATAACTTAATACCCATCTCTCGAAGTTGCAAAAATGTAGCAGTTACCTTGTCGTCATTTGCCACAATTACGTTTTCAGTAATTTCTAGTGTTAGCGTGTCAGCATCAAGACCAGTTGAGTGTAAAATTTGCCCAATCTGCTCAATCAAATCTGGCTGGGAAAATTGCTTGAGTGAGAGATTGACACTTATTTTTTCTAGCAAGTTGGAATCATGGCACATTCGCCAAGCTTGCATTTGGCGGCAGGCTTCATGCAACACCCATTTCCCAATGTAGAAAATTAGTCCAGTTTCTTCTGCCAGGGAAATAAAATCTGCTGGATTAAGCAAACCACGCTCTGGATGCTGCCAGCGCAACAGAGCCTCAAAACCCAAAATAGAGCCTTTGGTGAGCGAAACAATCGGTTGATAATAAACTCGAAACTCTAGGCGTTCAATTGCTCGGCGTAAATCAGTTTCTAACTGCAATTTCGCCAGAGCATTAGCATACATATCTGAGTTGAATAGTTTATAACGCGCTCTACCTTGCATCTTAGCTTGGTACATTGCTGTATCTGCATCCCTCAATACTTCTTCTGGATGTTTATAATCTAGTGTTGAACTCAAGGCAATACCAATACTTGCTGTTATGAACACTTCTTGTCCTTCAAGCTCAAAGGGTAATGCCAGTTCTTGTTGAATCCGTTCAGCTACTATGATGACATCTGACACATCTTGGATTCCCTCAAGCAGAATTGTAAATTCGTCTCCTCCAAGGCGTGCAGTTGTATCTATAGAACGTACACATACTTGTAGTCTACTTGCAGTAGCAAGCAGTAATTGATCTCCATTTAGGTGTCCAAGACTGTCATTGATCACCTTAAATCGATCTAGGTCGATAAATAGCACAGCAAATAAATAATTTGAATGCCGTTTTGAATAATTTATTGCATGGCTTAGGCGGTTCATAAATGCAGAGCGGTTTGCCAGACCTGTCAGTATATCGTGAAATGCCAGGTGCAGCAGTTGTGACTCGGCTCGTTTCCGCTCTGTAATTTCAGTTAGCAATTTCTGATTTGCTTTTACCAGTTCCGCTGTCCGTTCTGCTACTCGTATTTCTAACTCATCGTAAGCTTGATGCAACATTTCTTCAGTTTTTTTGCGTTCACTGATGTTGCACAACAGCCAACGCCAGCCAACCTGCTTCCCTTGGAATTTGTACGCAGCAGATGCTTTAATCATCGCGGGGAAAGGCTTTCCGCCCCGTGGTTGTAGGTTAAGTTCCCAATTCAGTAGCTCTTGAAAATTGTTCATCTGAGAGCAAAAGAACTGACGGTCTTGTTGAGCAATAAATAGAATTAATGGTTTACCTACTAGATACTTTTGGTTGACACCCAGTAAGGTTGCTGCTGCATGGTTAGCCTCTTGGATTGTACCTACGATATTAGTTACCAAATAACCATCTGGGGCGAACTCAAACAAATCTTGGTAACGCTGGCGCTCTTTCTCTACTTCCGCTCGTGTTACCTTTAATTCTTCGGAGGCTGTCAATAATTCTTCTATTGCGGTGTTAAGTTCCTCGAAAGCCTCTGTTATGATCTCCTGTTCTGAGTTTGGCTTAGTTGTATCGCATTGCAATAGTTTCTGTATCTGTGAGTGCAATTTTTCTATCTGTTGGCTAAATACATCCACGTTCATATTGCTCATTAGAGGATGTTTTAAAAAGGTCTTTTGCTGCCACAGTTAGCACAGAAAGGTATCTCAGTTCTAGGTAAAATCTTGATTTTTTGTTGCAGTCATGCCAAATCAGAACTACAAAATTATATTTTTTGAAACTTTTTAAACATGCTTTTAAATACAATTTATTACAGGTAATAGTTTATGCATAATAGCATATTTTCTTTCTGTGTTTTTTAATATACTTCTTAAGATAGATTCAGTAGTTGGATAACTTAGTAAATTTTTAGGGTTCAACCAATGCTATTGGGCTGAGAGGAGCATTTCTTTATCAGTGAAACACCGCATACGCAATACCTTGATTTTGTGATGTTTTCTGGCGCTGCAATCAATTATGGGTTAGTAGCTCAAGTGGGTTGAAACGCACAGAAATGAAAGAAATTAAGATGGATTAGATATGATGGTTTAGACTACCTCTAAATTTGCCAACAATCTCATATTATATTGATGATTTTTGCGAAGCTAGGTACAAATCAATGAGCCTTCTTTCTCGTTTTCTGTTAAGCCAAGTAAATATGCCTACACCACGCTGCTCGAATAGAAATCAAAGCGGGTTTCTATATGATATGTAGATATGGAAAGAATTGCAGTTATCCTGGCAAACTCTCTAGTATTTTTACAGCCGATCAATTATCTTGGCATTTTCTGGTAATTTGGAGTCTTGTTGCCCAGCAGTACGTGCCCTCGCTGTGAACAAACCAATGGGAGTATTTAATAAATCTACAAAGGTGGCTTGACTCGCGATGCCTGCGGCGGGCTGCGCCAACACCTTTTTAATATCCCGTGGTACTTCCTTCAATAACCAACGTGCCAAACGATAGCCACATTCTTTAAGTGTAATTTCTCGCATCAAATCTACGCCGTGTAGTTCGTGCAGATAGCGATTTGAGCGTCCATAGCGCCGCCATTGACTTTGCAGTTCTTTAAGTGTGGCGCGGTGGCGGTGCTGAACGATCGCATTTGGGGCAAATTCCAAACGCCCGATGTTTTCCCCCAAAATCCGCCAGCAAATATCGGCATCGCCACCAGTGGTAAGATAAGGACGAAATAAACCCGCTTTTTCTAAGGCAATGCGTCGAATCGCCAAATTAGCGGTTTGTCCATAAGGACGAAAGGCATGGTTAAGGGTATGCTTTTGCGATAAAGTTTCTTCACGGTCTGCGTGTTGTTCTAGTAGAGTTTTACCTGGTAGCGGCAAAATTTCACCAGCGACAATTACCACTTCTTTGTTGACAAAAGGCTGAATTAATGCATCTAACCATTGAGGTTGTGGGCGACAATCTGCATCGGTAAAAACTATAATTTCGCTCACAGCAGCGCGAATCCCAGTATTACGAGCAGCATAAGAGCTTTGAATTTGGTTTTCGCTCAAGGGGCGAATTGTAATTGGGCAGTTTTCGGCAGATGTTTTGAGGATGGTGAGAGTGCGATCGCTACTGTTATTGTCTACCAATAAGTACTCTACCCGGTCTTTTGGGTAAGTTTGAGATAACAGACAATTGATTAACTCTGGTAAATCCGCCTCACCGTTATAAATAGGAACAACCACCGACACCATTGGTAAAGGGGTGGTGGCGGTGGTTGCATCAACTGGCTGATGATTCATAAATCTGAGATTTGAGAGATGGGATTACTAACTAGTATTCCCAAACCAAAATCCTAGAACGGTATATTAAGCAGTTTTCGTAACTCCAAAAATCTGGATTTGGGAATACTACTATATAAACACCTGTGAAGAAATCATTTGCATCAATCTAAAATTTCAGGTTATCGGCGCGGCTCATAGGTCGAGCGGGCTGATTTGCTGGCGGCTGGGCGAAGTTGTTATTTGATAAAATGGCGATCGCTCTGGCATATTGCGGATCGCTCTTAGTTCCGATTAAATCTGGATTAGAAGCTAACTGCCGCTCTTGTGCCTCTGTCAAGTCTAGCTTGACATCTGGGGCAATCCCTTTATGGTTAATATCTGTTCCCGCCGGAGTGTAGTAATGGGCAATGGTGACAGCCAAGCCGGAACCATCTGCAAGTTCATGAACTGACTGGACTAGGGCCTTACCAAAGGTTTGACCACCTACGACTACCGCCCGCTTATTATCCTTGAGTGCCCCTGTGAGAATTTCACTAGCACTAGCTGAATTACCATCCACTAATACTGCCAAGGGACGATTTGTTAAAGCAGTGCGATTAGCTTTAGTTTCTTCAGTGCTGCCCACACGGTCTACTGTTTTGACAATTCCGCCGTCATTATACCACATCCGAGCAATTTCAATGCTCGCTTGTAACAAACCGCCAGGATTTCCCCGCAAATCTAAGACATAAGAATCAACTTTCTTAGTGTTCAAATCGCGGATGGCTCGTTGCATTTGCTCTGCGGCGTGGGCGCTAAATTCCCGCAACCGGATATAACCAACGCGGCGATTTCCTTCTTGTCTGAGGGTATAACGTACTGTTGGTACTTCAATACTTGCTCTTGTCAGTTTCAACTCGAAGGCATTTTGCCCTGCTCGTCCCAGCCGTAGTTTGATGGGAGTACCTGCTTTGCCACGAATTAACTTGGAAGCGTCATCCACTTTCATTTTGAGAGTGGATTTGCCGTCAATTGCCAAAATTTCATCGCCTCCTTTGATCCCAGCTTTCAGTGCTGGAGAATTTTCTATGGCTTCGACGACAGTCAGGCGCTGAGTTTTTTCGTTTACTTCCATCCGAACGCCAATACCGGAGACTTCCCCAGATGTTTGGCTAGTTAGGGCTTCAAACTGTTTGGGGTCCATGAATCGAGTGTAAGGATCTCCCAACTTTTGTAAAGCTTCGCGGATGGCAGTGTATGCTTCTTCCCGGGAAGAATAGTCTTTGCTCAATAGGCTTTGTCTAGTTGCTTGCCAATCTTGTTGATTAAATTTACCATCAACATATTCATGATTTACCAGTTGCCAAACTTGGTCAACTATCATTTTCGGGCTGTCTTGTAGAGCTAAGGCGGCACGGACACCACGAGTCCAAGCGGAGCCGAATACAGACATCGTAGCAGTCGTAGCGATCGCTCCACCAATCAAGGCTACTTGGAGCGGTGAGTAACTTTTCGCAGATTGGTTCATGTATATTAACTGGAATAATTGTGTTGTTGACAGTTTAGCAATCAGGCTTTCCAGAAATTTTTAAGTTTTTATACCCCAAACTAAGCTATGCTTTCTTCATCATTTTTATCGTTGTAATGATGCCGAAAATACTGCATTATTAACAACCATTTCTCAGCTTTTTAGCCGTCTCCGGAAGGCTATACTGAAGATGTGACACTTTGATTAGCGTCATGTTTGTACTGATTCATTACTTTTATAAGATAGCACTTTGATCGCTTAATTGCAGCCTTGTTAGACAGCTATTAAATCAGGTTTTCTTACCGAAGTCATGAAACGTAAATTTACCATCAAATCGTTAATTTCTATTAAAAAAAAAATTGCTAATCTGTGGCAATTGTTACAAAAACTAACTGGTGTATTGTACTTTGTCTTAGGCACTTGGCTGATTTTTACTACTATAACCTTAGTTTTTGCTTCTTCACAGCCAGTAGATGCCTTCTTCGTGCTTGGTGGCAGTATTCGTCGAGAAACTTATGTGGCCCAACTAGCAAAACAATACCCGCAAACCCCAATTTTAATTTCTCATGGTTCCCCAGACCCCTGTATATGGTTAATTTTTCAGCCGCAATTAGTAGAGTTACAAAACGTTTGGTTAGAAAAGTGCGCGAATTCTACCTTTGAAAATTTTTATTATGGTATTCCAATTTTCCGGCGTTGGGGAGTGCATAAAGTCATGTTGATTACTTCGCCAAGTCACTTACCCAGAGCTAAATGGATGGCACAGATTCTCTTGGGCGCTCATGGTATTTGGGTAGAGCCTGAAATTGTTGAGGAGTCGGGCATTCCTGGCAATAATGAATCTTGGGGCAAAACTGGATTAGATTTAACGCGTAGCCTATTGTGGGCAATTTTAAGTCAAATTATTCAACCGGAATGCTCAAATGTGACAAAGCTTGCTGAAGTAGATATGCAAGCTTGGGAGCATAAAGGTTTTCATTGTGAACACCAGGGGGGGTTGGGGAGATGAGGGGAAGGGGGCAGGGGGAAGGGAGCAGGGAGCATGGGGAAAGAATTAGAGACAAATTATTTGTATCAGAACATTTCGTGGAATAGTATTAAGCTGCTACACAGTTTACTAACCCTCTATACTAGTTTCTAGAACCTATTTTCAAGCTAGTTTTGATATTATTTACTAGTTGTAGAGAATAAAGGTTTGCATATACTCCCCTTTGCTCCATCAATTGTGTATGTGTACCTTGTTCAATGATTTGTCCTTGCTCAATGACTAATACCTTGTCTGCATTAGTGACTGTAGCCAGACGATGGGCGATGATAAAGCTGGTGCGACCTTGAAGTAAATTAGCGATCGCTTCTTGAACTAATTTCTCTGTTTGGCTATCAATGTTACTCGTTGCTTCGTCCAAAATCAAGATGCGCGGGTTTACTAAAACTGCACGGGCGATGCTGATTAACTGTTGTTGTCCTTTGCTGAGATTTATCCCCCGTTCTCCTAATTGCGTTTTATAGCCTTGGGGTAAGGTCAAGATAAAGTCATGAATATTTGCAATCTTTGCCGCCGCTTCAATTTCTGTCGTTGTTGCTTGGGGATTGCCAAAGGCAATATTTTCGGCAACGCTACAGCTAAAAATCATGGTATCTTGCGAGACAACACCAATTTGACGACGTAGGCTTGCTTGTGTAACTTTTCGGATATCTATATCGTCAATTTTTATAGCACCGCTTGATACATCATAGAAGCGGGAGAGTAGGCTAATTATAGTGGTTTTTCCTGCCCCAGTAGCTCCGACTAATGCGATCGCTTGTCCTGGTTCAGCGTCAAAAGTTACATTTTCTAAAACTTTTTGGCCAGGTTTATACTCAAAATTGACAGATTCAAATTGAACTTTACCCTGAATTGGTGGCATTGCGATCGCGTTGTGTCTCCCGGAGGCGATCGCGTCTGTGGTATCTTCAAGTTGGACTGGCTCATCCAAAAGTAGAAAAATTCTTTCTAATCCGGCTAATCCAGATTGTGCTTGAGTATAAAAGTTAGTGATAATTTGGATGGGTTGAAAAAATTGCTGGACGTAAAACAAAAATGCGGTAACAGCTCCCACAGTCATGATATTTTTATAAACGAGAAAGCCACCATAAGTTAATACAATCCCCCAAGTAAGTGTATTAAATAAGTCTATTGTTGGCAGGAAAGCAGCAGTAATTGCTGTTGCTTGGATATTAGCATTTCGGTTATCTGCGTTAAGTTTTTTAAACTCTTGAATGTTGATTTCTGCCCGGTTAAATGCTTGAACTTCTTGAATATTGCTAATATTTTCTTCTAGTTTAATTGAAAGTTGAGAAATTGTTTGTCTAGTAATGCGAAACTTTGCCCTCGCTAATCTGGCAAAAAATGCAGTTGTTAAGAACATAATTGGCACAATCAGATTAGTAATTAAACCCAATTGCAAGTTGATGGAAAGCATGAATATTGCACTTGCTAATAAGCCAAAAAAGCTTCCAATAACTTGCGGTAGCATAGGGCTAAATACTTGATTTAAAGTATTAACATCACTCAGCAGGCGACTCATTAAATCACCCACTTTACTTTTATCATAAAAGCTAAGGGGTAATGTTTGTAATTTGTTCATGATATCTTGGCGTAATTGCGCGAGCAAATGCTGCATAATTACACCAACTTTAACAATCAAAGTCCGATTGGATAAAAACCCCGTAAGGTATACTATTGTTAATACAACTAGCATCCATAACAGTCCTAACCAATTGCCTTTAAGTATCAAGTTATCTATCGACCAACCAGTAAGCAAAGGTGCTATTGTTTGGGTAATAGAGCTAATAATAATTATTCCCAGAATGATGGGAATCTCTTTGATATATGGACGAAAATATTGACTGAAGCGGCGGATAACAGGTAATGGTGCATTTACTTGTGATACCGATTCAAAAATATTAATTTTTCTGTTCATGGATGGCAATTTTATGTTAGAGAGTATGGCAAGGTTGATTTGAGATATAAATAATTTTATAGAGATCAAAAATTAGCATTTCTATAAATAAGCTAATCGTCATTTATTTTTCCAGACTGATTCGCTTGTAGTAAGGGCTTCAGCCCTGGTGTTATGCAACTTAAATGCTCATTAGCTTAACTAGTTTTTTAAGATGGCATTTTCAATCAGCTCTGCACCAGAAGATATTTTAACTATTTTACCTCGATCAATTATGAAAATTTGGTCAGCATTATTTACCATATTATTAATCCGTTGAGTGAGAAAAATTATAGTAAATTGACGCTGTTCCATCAGAGCTTTGAAGGCTTCTTGAATTAATGCTCCTGTCTTCGCATCAACAGCAGAAAGACTATCATCTACAATCAGAATTTTGTAATCATTTAGCAATATCCGAGCAATAGTAATTCTTTGCTTCTGCCCTCCCGATAAGCCGATTCCTCGTTCGCCGATAACAGTATCGTAACTATCAGTGAGGCTAATAATAAAATCGTGAATTTGAGCAAACTTAGCTGCTTCAATTACCTTTGAAAGAGGTGCATCTGGTATTCCGTAAGCAATATTTTCACGGATAGTTCCAGAAAATAAACTTGCTTCTTGAGAAATCAAACCAATGTGAGAACGTAAACTGACTAAATTTAAAGAGCGGACATCATACCCATCAACCTTTACTATTCCGTTTGTTGCATCATAAAAACGTGGAATCAATTTAGCAAGTGTACTTTTACCTGCTCCCGTCGTACCTAAAATTGCCACTGTTTGCCCTGGCTGGATTTCAAATGAAATACTATTTAAGGTATTATCATTTACTTCTGGGTAGCGAAAATCAACATTTTCAAAAGAAATTTTTCCTTCACATCTTTGCAAAAAGACTGCATTGGGAGATTCCTTGATGGCAATTTCTGCATCTATCACCTGATAAACTCTAGTGGCTGATGCTGATGCTTGAGCAACAGATTGAAATGCAAAAGTCGTCTGAAAAATTGGTTGGATGATAAATGCTAAATAGGAATTAAAAGCAACTAGTTCGCCAATAGAAAAGCTGTGGCTGATTACCTCTAAACCCCCGTATCCAAAAATAGCAACTGCAAGTAAATTACTCGCTAAAAAAATTATGGGAAATGTATCTCGCAGTGCATAAATTGTTTTGATACTTGTTGTGCGGAAATCTTCATTAGCAACGGCATAGCGTTTTATTTCTGTTTTTTGACGCACAAAAGCTTTGACTGCACGCACACCGAGTAAATTTTCTTTTAAAATTGAGTTTAAATCATCTAGCTGCCTCTGTGCTTGAGTAAACAAGTAAGTATTTTTTTGAAAAAATCCGCCTAATAGAATGAAGGAAGTCGGGATAATTGCTAATGCTACAAGTGCCAACTTCCAATTCATGAGTAGCAAAATTGTCGCACTACTGAATAATACGATCGCAGCACCAAAAATTTGCAGCAAGGTTGCGCCAATAAAAACGCGAATTTGTTCGATGTCATTATTAATACGTGTGAGCAGTTGTGATGTGGGCGTGCGATCGTAGTAGCTTAAATCTAAATGCTGGGTTTGACTAAAAAATTTATTCCTGATGTCATAAGCGATACTTTGAGATACTATCTCTGAAAAAAAACTTTGTCCAAAATTGAACAATCCCCGAATTAAAGCCACCAAAACCATCAATCCCCCACAAGTCAAAATCACTTGTAAGTTATTTTTGGCAATACCAGCATCAATTCCCCAGCGTATAATTTGAGGTGCAGCGATATTAGCAACTATCGTCATTAATAAACTAGCGATCGCAGCTAATACCATTACTGGGTATTTTAGCAACATTGTCAAAATTCGCTTTAGTGGCTTAATAGACACATCTGGTTTTTGCTTCATATATAATTTTACGTGTTTAATGTAGTGAGTGAGCTAATCTGTTGCTGGTAATTGCTAATCGTGCGATCGCATCTTGTCGTGCTTGTGTAGCCAGCATAATATCTACAATCGGCGCAGATTGAGCAATTAAACGGCTAATTATACCAATTTCTTGTCTGTAAATAGAAGTATAAAAATCTAAGCTGCGTTGTATATTAACATTTTCTAATGGTAAATGCCTGGGCAACCACCAATAAATTAGTGCTAGGACAAGTAAAAGTAGATGAGAAATCGAATGAAATTACAGCTATTCCAGAATTATTAAAGGTTCTAGAACTGTCTGGATGTATTGTAAAAATTGATGCAATTGGTTGCCAGAAAGAGATTGTGAAGCTAATTACACAGCAAGATGCAGATTATGTAATTACGTTAAAAAAGAATCAAGGAAATCTTTACGATGAAGTTGAAAAACTATTCCAGTCAGGGATAAGTACAGGTTTTGAGGGGATTGAACATAGCACATATAAAACAGATGAAATTGGGCATGGTCGTCAGGAAACCCGCCACTATGTGATGTTATCTCAGATTCAGTCTCTGCTTAACCCAGATTCAGTTTGGTCAAACTTTAATAGTGTTGGCATGGTAGAATCTGTCCGTTTATTAGACGGTAAAACAACAGTTGAAACTCGTTATTTTATTAGTAGCCTTGAAGATAATGCTGAACAGTTTGGTAATTCTATTCGCAGTCATTGGGGAGTTGAGAATTCATTACATTGGGTATTAGATGTTGCCTTAAGGGAAGATGACTGTCGGATTAGAAAAGATAATGCTCCACAGAATTTTGCAATTCTTAGACATATTGCAGTCAATCTTTTAACTCAAGAGAAGCATGTCAAACGTGGAATCAAAAATAAACAGTTTCTCGCGGCGATAGATAACAAATATTTACTAAGTGTTTTAGCATTAGCTTAAAATAGTACATCCAAACTTGAGCTTAATATTTTACATAAAAGTTTTATCTATTCTCCAGGTAAATATAATTTTATGTATCCCATAATTGAATTATTCTAGTATTAATGATTAGTGATTCAGTTGAAGATAAGCTAATTCACATTTTAGCGAAATCTTTGATTTTATTTATCATCTCATCAATTTTTACAATTATCTATGTCATTTTTAAATCTTCCTCAGTTTTTATTAGTAAATAAGATGCGTTTGCCCTGCTTCTTTTGGAAGTAATTGCAATGGCTCTAAACCCAGCTTTTTCAGTGCTGTTGGTGCATCCATTTCTTCACCGTTAAAATCTACGGTGTAGTTAGAATTTAAACCAATCAATGCCCCAGTGATATATGCTAAAGGCGTTAAATCACCACTCGCACCGATTGAGCCAAATTCGCAGACATGGGGCATAACACCAGCATTTAAAAATACCAGCATCCGCTTGATAAGTTCCAAACGAATCCCCGATGCACCAGTAATATGGGAATTTGCACGGAGAAGCATCGCAGCACGGACATCAGCCAGAGGTAATTTTTTTCCTGCACCCACCTTGTGATACCACATCAAATTATTTTGCAGCAAAGCCGCAGATTCAGGAGAAATCACCACGTTGGCCATACCACCAAAACCAGTTGTCACCCCATAAATCGGGTCGCCAGATTCAACCGCATGATGAATAAAATCACATGATGCTTGGACATTGGCTAAACTTTTGAGGTTGTCAGTTCAACGCACCTGTGCCCCATAACGCGCTACACTAATTACTTCTTCGATAGTGAGATAGCGATCGCCTACAAGCACAGCATCATCAGAATTGTGTACAAAAGGAAATGCAGTTTTACCACCAGCGTTTTTACTTAAACGAAGTGTATCCATATTTTTAAAAGCTGTGACTAATGAATTGGTAATTCAGGCTAAAATATGCAATTGACTTGTAAAAACCTTAAGTTGTGTAATTACTTAGCCTAAAAAGCAAGGGACTAATTAACGTTCAGTAGTTTTACTGTTGCCGATGAGTTACACAATATCCGACATCTTCATGCTACACATCCACTTTTTCTGCTTGTTTGTGTGCAGTTTTAATACCTGAAGAATGCAGAAATGCGATCGCACCATTGCAGAAAACTGCATAATTAACGAATATTCGCTTATTGATTATCCAAAGGTGCAGTTTTATTAGATACTCAAATAATCAAAATGAATAGCGCCAAATGACGAAAAAATACGGTTTATACAAGTATTTGCAGTTCGGATTGGCGGGGTTCGTAAGCTGGTTAATCGTCAGTATCTTCACTAGCAAAACCCTCGCACAGCAAAGTAATATAGTACCCGACAATACACTTGGTGCTGAGTCTTCTCAAGTTATAGGCAACTTTCAGGGACAATCGATAGAAGTAATTACAGGTGGTGCAACTCGCCAAATTAATCTGTTTCACAGCTTTAGAGAATTTAATGTTAGCGGGGGACGGGGAGCTTACTTTTTTATTCCCAATGCCAGTATTGCGAATGTTTTGACGCGGGTAACTGGGAGTAATCGTTCTGAGATTTTGGGTGCATTGGGTACTATTCAAGTGGTTGGTGATAACTTTGCCCCTTCAAATGCCAACCTGTTTCTAATAAATCCCAATGGGATTATTTTCGGGGAAAATTCCAGATTAGATGTGGGTGGTTTGTTTGTGGCAACAACTGCAAACGGGATTCAATTTGGCGCTCACGGTTCTTTGAGTACCTCTGGTAGTCAACCTTCCCAACTTTTGACAATTAATCCCTCAGCTTTTTTATTCAATCAAATAAATGCAGCACCCATTATTAACCTATCTAGAACTGTAAATAATACTAACCCATCTGTGATTGATGGAATACAAGTTACAAATGGTCGAAGTTTGCTATTTTTGGGTGGTAATATAACTTTTAATGGAGGAGTTTTAAACGCTCCTGAAGGACAAATTGAATTAGGAGGTTTAGCAGAAAGAGGGATAGTAAGACTAAATATAGATGGGAATAATCTTGATTTAATTTTTCCTATAGATGTATTGAAAGCTAACATTTTATTTTCCAATAAAGCCTCTTTAAATATAGCGGTTCTCGCTTGAGTGAAATACAAAATATGGGAGGATGAACAAAGTCAACAGCAAAGTGCATCTGGAATGAAAGCATACTCCATTGACCTTCGTCAAAAAGTAATTGACGCGTATAATAATCGAGAAGGCTCCCAACGAAAACTAGCAACAAGATTTAGCGTCAGTTTAACTTTTATCCAGAAGCTACTAAAGCGATATCGAAGCAAGGCGACAATTGAGCCAAAAGCTCATGCTGGAGGTAATACAGGTAAGCTAAGTAGTGAGCAGATGGCAATAGTTGTTACCTTACTGGAGGAAGACAACGATGCAATTTTGGTTGAGTTGTTTTCTCGATTAGAGGAACGAACGGGTGTTCTAGTCAGCAGAGCGACAATGGGAAGAATCACTCAAAAGCTAAAGCTAACCCGCAAAAAAAACATTGCACGCCAGTGAAAAATATACAGAACGAGTACAGAAACTCAGAGCAGAGTATTGGACAACGATTGGCTCGGTAAACCTGGAAGACCTGGTATTTATTGATGAAGCCGGAGTTAACATCGCCATCACCAGACGCTTCGCTCGTTCGCCTCAAGGTAGTCGTGCTTATGCTTCACATCCTCAGGGACGAGGAAAAAATGTGACGATGATTGGAGCAATGTCAACACAAGGAATTATTGCTGCAATGACTTTTACTGGTGGTACTAATGCATCTGCAAATTTGAATAACAGTGCGATCGCTACATTTTCATTTGGAGCGGGAGCAGGAGGTAATATCAGGATTGAAACTGGAAACTTGAATCTCCGAGAAGGAACTAGTATTACTACTAGTACTATTAATCCAAGCAGAATAGATTTGAACTCTTTTACTCCGATAAACCTTCTTAGTAATGGTCAACCGGAATTACGGGAAGTTTTAATTGCCTTTATCCAAAATTTAATTAACACGATTGAGCCAGGAGATTCAAGTAATTTTGAACAAGCAAAACCAGGTAATGTAAACATCTTTGCTTCCGATTCAGTGGTATTAAGCGGAATATCGCCTGATGGGGAAAGTAATATTATATCTACTGCTACTTTTGGTTCAGCTTCGGCTGGAAATATCACTTTGGAAACTGGAGAATTGATAGTTAGGGATAGGTCATTAATAACATCTTCAACTACAGATAAAGGTCAGGGAGGAAATATAACCTTAACAGCTAGCGACTCCATAAAACTTATCGGTAGAAGTGGTTTATATACATCAACTTTTGGAACTGGAGCCGCAGGAAACCTAAAAATATTCAATACTGGAAACTTAACTATCCAAGATGGATCGCAAATAGCTGCTTCTACCATTGGTGAAGGTCGTGGCGGGAACATAGATATTACTGCCGATACGGTGGAAATAAAGGGTATCTCTGCTGAGGGTTCCAGCAGTGGTGTGCAAAGTCGAACTTTAGACCAAGCCTCAAGTGCAGATGCAGGTGATATCAAATTGACAACCCGACTTTTGAATATTAATGGTGGTGCAGTAATATCTACCCAAAGTATCAATCAAGGTCAAGCTGGCAAAATTACTATCCGAGTTGATGAAAATCTAAATGCATTAGATGGTCGTATCTCTACTTCTTCCAGAAAATCTTCGGGAGGAGATATTAATATTGATGCTAGAGATATTCGACTTTTCGGTAACAGTGATATTTCTACTTTTGTTTCTAGGGGTGCTGGTGGTGGTGGCGACATAAAAATTACAGCGAATTCTATTTTTGCCCTCAATGACAGCGACATCTTCGCTTTTGCCCAAGATGGTAAAGGTGGGAACATCACCCTCAATACTCCAGCCTTTTTTGGACAGAATTATCGTCCCATAGTTCCCGGTACTAATACACTTACATTAGACAAAAATAACCAAGTAGACATCAATGCTAGCGGTGCAGTATCAGGTGTAATTGTCCTACCTGATACCACTTTCGTACAAAACAACCTTGGTCAACTTCCCCAAAACGCCATTGACACTAACGCACTCATAGCTAATAGTTGCATTTCACGCGGTACTAAACGACAAGAAAACTCTTTTACCATCACAGGTTCTGGTGCTTTGACTACTAATCGTCCTGGGGTGTTGGTTTCTAACTACACAACTGGCGAGGTGAGAGGTGTTGAAACTACATCCCGTCCTTGGAAGAAAGGCGATGCAATTATTGAACCACAAGGATTATATCGGCTGAATAATGGACAGTTGCTATTGAGTCGAGAATGTTCTAATTAGTGTTGATTCGCTAAAATCAAAACAAACTGGAAAAATCTGACTATGGTAGCCATCCTCCAGCAACCGCCAAAAATGACCATTGAGGAATATTTTGCATGGGAACTCCAGCAAGAACTTCGTTACGAATATGTCAACGGCGAAGTTTTTGCAATGACAGGTGGTACAATTCCCCACAATGATATTGCACTTAACTTTTACAGAGTCTTATACCCACATTTACGGGCTAGAGGTTGTCGAGTGAATGTGTCGGATGTGAAAGTACAAGTTACTCCTCAAAGTCCTTATTATTATCCTGATGTTATCGTTAGTTGTGACCCTCAAGACCTGAATGCCCGCAAATTTATTCAAAACCCGAAAATTATTGCCGAAGTCCTCTCCCCCAGTACAAGCGAGAAAGATAGGGGCGAAAAATTCACCAATTACCTGAAAATTCCCTCTTTACAAGAATATTTATTGATAGATTCGGAAAAAATTTCCGTCGAACGCTACTGTCGGGGAGAGGGCAAAATGTGGCTTTATTATCCCTACACTGAGGGAGATATGATTACCCTATCCAGTATCGAATTTGAGTTAGCGATCGCACCACTATATGAAGGTGTTAATTTTGAAGCAGAAGAATAACTTGATTTATAGTGCGATCGCTTTTTCTGTAGATGTGGTTCAAAATGGTTGATAGCGGACTGAAAAATTAAACCCATTATCTTGTAGTGAAGTACCGCGATCGCTTGTGCCCATAAATGGTATACCATAGTCTGCACGCAATACCAAACCGTTTAAAGGTTGCCAGTTTAAGCCTAAACCCAGGCTAGCAATAGTTTGTGGGTCGGCATTAATACCGCGATTGTTCCATGCTGTGCCGATATCAAAAAAGGGTATTAGCTGTAAAGTTTCCACATTCGATGCTAGGGGAATCCGAACTTCCACACCTCCAACTACCCCATTGTCAGCAACAATTTGATTTTGACTATAGCCGCGCACTGTATCTACTCCGCCAATACTAATTTTTTCTAGCGAAAGTAAGGAATCAGGAGTAAGTTGAGTGTTAACTTTGGCCAACATCAAAATGCGGGGAGATAGCCGTTGCACCCATTGAAATTGTCCTACCCAGGAGAAAAAACGCCCATCAGTACCACTATCGTTGATAGTTGGATCAAAAGCATCGATGCCAAAACTAAATTGCGATCGCGCCGCTAAGACACTGTTAGCATTACGTTGTAACCAATCTTGCGAAAAGCGAATTACCGTAACTCTTGATTGCCCATCTTCGGGCCCTTCTGTAAACGAGAAGGGAATATCATTGAGGATGTAGGTTTGACTGCGCCGTAAATCGAATGCGAACGAGAGAGCAAATTCGTTGTTTGGCGTGTGGGTTAGCGGTTGGCGGATGTTAAAAGAAAGGGTTTCGGCTTCGCTGCGAATATTTAAATCACGAAATTCGCTTTCAATAATCCGGCTAGCACTGTTACTATAGCGGACACCAATAGTTCCATCTAGGGCGTTAAAGGGAATAGAATAATTGATATTGTAAATATCTAACCCTTCACTAGCAGCATATTCAGCACTGAATTTATCTCCAAACCCTAAGAAATTATCGTGAGCAATAAAAAGACTCCCTTGTTCTGAACCAACGCTAGATGATTGATTATTTGCAAAGTTCACCCCAGCATGGAATGGTGGCGATTCGGTAATTGTCACCTGTAAAATATTGCTACCTGGGGTGCTACCTGCGGTTAACTCGGCATTGACTCGTTCAATTACGGGGTCAAGTTGTAATAATTGCAGCGCTTCTTCAAGACGTTTTTGGTTTAAAGGCTTACCCGCCAGCCGTGCAATCCGGGAACGCACGTATGCAGTTTGCAATCTTTCTAACCCTAAAATGGAAATTCTTTCAAGTTCGCCTTCTACAACTTGGATTTGCACAACACCGCTAGCGATATCTTGATTGTTGGGAATAAATGCACTACTGCTGATATAACCATTATCAACATAGAGTTTGGTGATTTGCGATCGCATCAAAATCCCATTGGAAAATTCCTAATATTCTTGATAGTCGCCTCCATGACCGTAAAAAGTTATTCCATAGGTGCTGCAAAGATTAGCTTGACGCATGAGATCATAAGTGCCATCGCTATAAATGGCTTTAACATCATAGGTACATTGATTGCTGCTATTGCCAAATGTAATCATGTCAAATGAACCGTTAACAATATCTGAATTGAGAATATTATTACCCCAATATCTAGATTTTGCTGAGGATACATATAGTTGAGTAATTTCTAACTCATTGTTGTTGTAGACCAAGAAATCACGGTTATCGTTTGCAAGAGCATTTTGACTGGCTAATGGTACTATTGGGAATGCTAAAGTTGTTACTAAAACTGTATTGCGAACTAGTTTAGAAAACATGATAAACCTCTTCATCTGAGTTAATAAAGATTACAAAATTTTTATCAGCAACGGTTAATGAATTTATGCTTTTTGTGTTTTTTGATTCATGAACCGTTTCTTTAATACTCAGATTAAGGGAAATGATTAGGTAATGCATTCACAATTTATGCACATATACATGCCTAATTTGTATGATGCGATCGCATAATAGTACCTGCTATTTTGCAGAAAACTGTATGTAGTATTTTGTAGGGTTGCCCATCAAAAATATAAATATGTCTCACGCAGTCGTTCCCGCTTTCTTCGCTCGACTTTATCCAAAATTAAGAACTCGGTTTTCTTTATCCGGCAAAAACCCTGGCTTTTTGGCAAATACTTTTTCCACAAATTATCCAATCTTGTGGGGTGGGCAACATGAGCGCCCAGTTAATGTGGCGCTCATGTTGCCCACCCCACAATCAATAATTGTATTTTTTTGTTTGGAAGTCCCTAAACTTTCCAGTCAGCCCGTCCTTATGAAGGGAGGATGATTACAAAGGTTAAAGGGGTGAACGAGGGGCCAAGATGTCAATTTTAGAAGTTTTAGGGGCTGTAGAGATAAATTCAGAATGTTCAATGACTGTCAACTTTCGCTAAATTGGAAAAAGGAAAACTCAAGGAAATCTTAAATGTCAGCACAATTGTTACTGGTGGATGATGAACCAGGGATACGGGAAGCCGTGAAAGACTATTTGCAAGAGAGCGGTTTCAGCGTTCAAGTCGCCAGTAACGCCCTTGAAGGTTGGGAATGGATGCAGATGAATACACCTGACTTAGTGATATCCGATGTCATGATGCCCCAGGTGGATGGCTATCAGTTCCTCAAGCAACTGCGAGAAGACCCCCGCTTTCAAGCATTGCCAGTAGTAT
Source organism: Nostoc sp. ATCC 53789 (assembly GCF_009873495.1). Lineage (GTDB taxonomy): Bacteria > Cyanobacteriota > Cyanobacteriia > Cyanobacteriales > Nostocaceae > Nostoc > Nostoc muscorum_A. The sequence continues at coordinate 1,169,395 of NZ_CP046703.1, forward strand.
TTTTAACTGCTAAGGGTATGACTGGCGATCGCATTCAAGGCTATCATGCTGGTGTTGATGCCTATTTACCCAAACCCTTCGATCCTGATGAGTTAGTGGCTATAGTCGAAAATTTACTAGCCCGCCGCGATGCTAAGGCTAAAACTACAGGAGATGACGCTGAAACACCCGATCTTGCTGAACTAGCCAATCAGATTGCCCAAATTAAAGCATTATTAACCCAAAGAAATGCCATTTCCCAATCGCCAGCCCCTTTTAAAATTGATTTGACTCCCAGAGAACAAAGTGTTTTAAACTTGGTCGCTGAAGGGTTGATGAATAAAGAAATCGCCCGTCGTTTGGAAACCAGCGTCCGCAATGTAGAAAAGTACGTCAGCCGTTTGTTTAGTAAAACTGGCACTAATAGCCGTACAGAGTTAGTTCGTTTTGCTCTAGAACACGGTCTGGCTAAATAGGTATTGGGCATGGGGCATTGGGCATTGATTATATTGTTTTCTCCATCCCCCTCATTCCCCTCTGCTCCCTGCCCTCTGCCTCTGGGTAATTGGTAATAGGTAACTGGCTGCTAAACCATAACCTAATACTGGTAATAGATAAAACATAAGTATTTTGGCAAATCAGGCACTTAGCTAAAGTAAAAAGCTAAAAGTAAGGTTATTTATGTTTACTTTGGTCTTTTAGGTTTTCATTGGATTTGCGCCTGTTGTCCAATTCCCCATCTGTAAAGACACAGGTTTTTTCTTCCTGCAATTTTTTGATAAAAACTCGGTAAAATGCACCCGGTTGAGTTGGCTCTCAGATTCTACCAGTACCCTTTGCTACAAAGTTTTTTAATAGAGGAAACTGTTCCTGGGACTTTGTGCTGCTAAATAAGACTTTCACAAAGTAGAAATCACAATATTTTGATGAATTCTACTTGCTGCTTAGTATTTATTGCAACGGGGCTCATGGGATCAACACTTGATTTGATGCCCAATTCATACTTCTCACTACTTAAATTACACTTTTAAGTTTGTGGATTTTCAGCAGCATTACGCAAGCGCATAAGCTGACGGCGCATTTGAGGTGAAGCTTTAAACTCAGACACTTCCTGCGCTTTAACGGACGCTTGTAGCGTCTCTAGAAAGTCATCAGAACCTTCGGTTAAAGCATCAAGTAGCACTTGTAAGAGTTGTTCGCGATCGCTCAATAGACTCTTTTCCTCAATCAACCGGAACTTGAGATGGATTTCGCACTCATAAACACCTACTTCGAGATTATTTATCTGGCGTGGTAATGCTTTGGAGTTCATAACTATTGAGATTCCTTTACTTGGTTGTCATGAGGGTAAGGAGGTAGATGTCCAGCAAAAATTCTTTATATCTCTTTTGAATCCAAAGTGCTTGAATTAAGAATTTTTCTTCATCAATCACTTTTGTAATCCATTTCACTCTCCTGTGTTTTATTTACAAGCTAAATTTTCACTGTCTAGATTTTGATGTTCCTGTGCCAGATGTAGCTTATGGTAAGCCATAACTATTATTCAGTTTTTAAGATTCTACACAATAAAGTTTCTGTAAGAAGTTGTTCAACCTTTTTAAAGCTTTTTACATCAACTTTATGTGAACGTCAATAACAGTTGGACTTGTTACTTTAATTTTGGTGTTTATACGTAAGTAAAATCGCTTAATTTTTTTGAACTTATTACAGCCAGAGGTCGATGTAGCACTATTCAGTGAAATTACTTGATGTACGTTTTTTGCAATAGAAAATTCCGAAGAAATTCGTCAGCAGAATTATTAAGGTAAAAACTTTTGTTCTCCATAAAAAAATGTACACAGATCAAATTATTCCTTGTGAGTGCTTCACCTTACTGGGTTTTAGGCTTTATAAGTAAGAAAATCCTAGCAGTAGTTAAGATTCACACACCACTTTGACTTGTTTGTATACCCTAAATGAAAAAGTAATTTTTACAGAAAAATAATTGGACTACTGACAGTACGAGCTGCTAAATGTGTCTTGAACTCATAACAGAAGGAGTAAGTTAATTCAGTACAGGTGATATTTTTACTTATGCCCATTCAATATACCCTTTTGAAACTGGGTTCAAAGCTTGTAAATTGAGAGCATTCAAGCTTGAATATAGCGTTTACAATAATTTCAGTGTAATCCACCCAAATCTTACACCCTTTTATGGATAACCCGATGCTGCTCAAGTCCACAACCCGTCATGTCCGCATTTTTGCAGGCGAAATTGACCGGGATGGCGACCTAGTTCCAAGTCAACAGGTCTTAACGTTAGATATTGACCCAGATAACGAATTTAACTGGAATGAAGACGCGCTGCAAAAAGTTTATCGAAAATTTGATGAACTAGTAGAAGCATCCAGTGGCGCAGACCTCACGGACTATAATTTGCGCCGTGTGGGGTCAGACTTAGAGCATTATCTGCGATCGCTCCTGCAAGGCGGCGAAATCAGCTACAATCTGTCTGCGCGCGTTACAAACTACAGCATGGGAGTCCCCCAAGTTGCAATTGACGACAAACAAGTAAGCTAAAAAGTTGCTAAGAGTCTGGCTGAACCCTTCTGACAATTCAAGCAACTCATCAGCAAAATCCCCCTTCCCGACGTAGGAAGGGGAAATTCATCCGGTACTTTTGCCAAAACTATATTTGCTATTCTTAATTCTTAATTAAAGTTAATTGTTGCTATCCTACTTATAAACTAAATAAATCCCTATATTCTCTGCCTCTTGATGATGCGATAATTCAGCAAAAGCTTGGGGTGCAGTTATGCTTGGGTTATGCTTTGTTAACAGGGTTGGAGCTAGTTGCTTTGGCGATTGAGAGTCACAGAGCAATAGAAGCTATGATGAGGCTGGAGGGTTGACTTAGGAGCGTGTTTTTTAGATAAGTTAAGTATTAGCACCTGCTGATATCCGCCAGCTAAAATCATCATCTAAAGTCTGGGTATGTCAATTTTAAGAAAGATGAGCGGTCTAGATTGTCCCTACTAATGCTGTTAAAGAAATTGCCAATCGCTGATCGGTGCGAAAACTATGGAAAATGACGCGGCAACGCTCTACTGTCCAAACGAAAATTGTCAGGCTGCCAACCCCCTGACTCACAAGTTTTGCCAGCGATGTTCCACGCCCTTACCCAAAAATTATCTCTGGGCTGTGGTAGATGGCCCAAGTGTGGGTAGCCCTGGAGAAATATTAGCCGATCGCTATTTAGTCGTTGATAAATTTATTCTTTTAGACACGAAACCTGGTTTCTTAGCGCTAACACCTGAGTTAGAGAATTTACAGCCTCTAAGAGCTTACCTGAGACTCATTCCCTATCGCTTACACGTACCACAGGTATATGGAGTCATTTTTATAGCTGACGGATCTTCCCATGAAAGAGAAATATTACTCTTAGAAAAACCGCCACTATTTAAACCGCCATTATTAGTAGATGACACAATCCAAGTGTATTTGGGCAGCGAGTTAACCACCGCTTGGCGTGATGCAACATCGATGCGCCAACTCAATTGGTTATGGCAAATAGCTCATCTGTGGCAACCTCTGGCAAGTGAAGGTGTAGCTTCTAGCTTGCTTGACTCATCTGTATTACGGGTAGAAGGCTCGTTAGTCCGGTTGTTGGATTTGCGTTTCGACAGTGAAATATCACCAGAATTGCCGCAGTTAGGTGAATTTTGGCAGCAGTTGGTTAGTGATAGCAAACCAGCCATAACTGAATTTGTTGAGCAGGTTAGCCTTTCTTTAATTCAGGGAGAGATTAACTCAACTGACCAATTGATTACAGTTTTAGATCAGGGACTGGCACAATTAGGGCGATCGCAAACGCCCACGATCAAAATTATCACCAAAACCGACACTGGCCCAAGTCGCCAACGCAACGAAGATGCCTGTAGCCCTCCCAGTGGAACTCTGATCAGCAAACCACCCCAGCCAACAGCTTTAGCAATCGTCTGTGATGGCATCGGTGGTCACGAAGGTGGCAATGTCGCCTCAAATTTAGCCATTGAAACGATCCAGCAGCAGGTACAGCAATTAACAAAAGTTCCCTACGACCACATAGACCCTTCACTACTGCTGAATGATCTAGAAAAAGCAGTGGCAATTGCCAATGACAAAATTAGTCAGCGCAATGACAGTGAAAATCGCCAAGGGCGGCAGCGTATGGGCACAACTTTAGTCATGGCATTGCCTGTTGCACACGAAATGTACATTACCCATGTAGGTGATAGTCGTGCTTACTGGATTACCCGTCAGGGTTGTTATCAAGTCACCCTTGATGATGATGTCGCTTCCCGCGAGGTGCGGCTAGGCTATGCCATTTACCGCGATGCTGTACAACAAAGTTCTGCTGGCTCTCTCGTCCAGGCTTTGGGTATGGGGCCCAGCACTTCATTGCATCCCACCTCGGCACGGTTTATGCTCGACGAAGATGCGATTTTTCTGCTCACATCCGATGGTTTGAGTGATTTTGATCGGGTGGAGGAATACTGGGAAACAGAAATTTTGCCGATTCTACTTGGGGAAGCAAACATCGCCACTGTTGCCGATAGATTAATCGAAATTGCTAATACTAAAAACGGACACGATAATGTCACCATCGCTTTAGTCCATTATCAAGTCCAATACTGGGAACCAGAAATTACCATCAAAGCCTTCATTCCAGAGAGTTATTCTGCCAAAACTGTTGATTTTGCATCCAGGGCAACAGATGCAAGCCTTTTAGGTAGCCCAAACCACAAAACTCAGGTCATTCCCGACACTGAGCCTGCTAAAAATCGCCAATTACCGCTACAGTGGATTGTTCCTTTAATATTTGTGGTGATAGCAGGCTCTTTAGGACTGTTCGTGAAGGAATTGCGATCGCCATCAGGCTTATTTCCATTTCTTCCCAATCCCACAGCAACTCAAAAGCCTACCACCCAAGCAACACCCGTAGCGCGATCGCTTGATAACCTTTCTCCTGGCTGGGTAATTCAAACCACTAAGGAAATCCCCTTGAGAAATAAACCATCGCTTCCTCCTGGAGCATTTTTACAAGTTATCAACACAAATCCAAATCCCAAACCTGCTTCTGGAAATCTTTCGGTTTCTATGCGAGTCTGTCCAAGCAAGAACACGCCAACTCCAGCTAATACCAATAAACCAGCAGTAACTTCCTCAGTTCCACCCAATTTGAAAGCTTTACCGGAAACAGTATTGCTGGACTTATCCCAACTAAAAAGCTTTGGTGTATCTGTTTTACAATCAGATGTACCAAATCCCTGTCCAACCGTTACGCAACCGCCAGCTACTCCATCAGCTAGCACCAGTCCAACTTAATCAAATACTCGATAAACTGGTAAAAACCTGGAATAATAACAAGTAACAATCAAAGTAAAAAACTTACAAGGTCAAAAAATAGAAAATTTTCACCTTGAAGAATTGTTATTTTAAATTATCAAGAAAGGCAGGAGGACGTTCGGCGATCGCTCAGTCGAGCCGCAGAGGGCAGTTATTCCTGGAGAAAAACTACCTGATGTTCGTGGACTCGCTTGCCGCCGGCGCTATCCTACCTCCTGCCTCCTTCCATTGTTTTTAGCTTTGAGTTTTATGAATCCATGCCATCCCTGAATTTGGCGATCGCCCGTCTCTTAAACACTGGCACTGACAACTTCGCCATTTGGGTGGTCAAGGCTCCCTATCCCAGTGGCTACGTTTTACGTGACTGTGTATGGCCTGTTGAACTCAATCAAGTTTGGCAAGAATGGCAGCAGATGTTTGCTGGCCATAGTCGGCTAGATATTTCCCCAAACTCAACATCTCAAAAGTCGCAATTCTCCATAGATTGGATTTCGCCCTCTTCTGGTCAAACCACTGGGCCTTACAGCAGTCGTCTAATGCAATACTTGGGAATGAATTTATGGCGCTGGGTATTTGACGGGCAAATTCTCGGTAGTCTAGAACGCAGTCGTGGGATTGCTATGGGTCAGCATACACGTTTACGCTTTCGGCTAGAAATTCGTGACCCGGATCTCATCGCTCTCCCTTGGGAAATTATGCAGCGTGAGCCTGGTCAATCGGCAATGTCTCTCTCCCAAGATTTGCTATTTAGTCGTACCAGCAGTGAAGTTGACCCATTACCGTATTTGCGAACTGACCAAGCTTTAAGTATTTTGCTGGTTTTAGGTCATGATGAAAAGCTGCAACTAGAACAAGAAGCGGCTATTTTACAGCAAAGTCTTGTAGATACACCTGTGGGTGGTAATTCTCAAAGATATGCACCTTGTATAGTCAATAAACTTATACAACCAACTCCACAAGAGTTGATTCAAGAATTAGAAACCAAAGCATACAACGTTTTCTTTTACGCTGGACATGGTTTGCCAGGAGCAGACGGAGGATTACTGTTTTTGCGACCAGATATGCCCCTGAATGGGATAGAATTGGCGCAAGTATTGACCCGTACTGGTGTGAAACTAGCACTTTTCAACGCCTGTTGGGGCGCACAACCAGCTGCTATTAATCATCAAGCCATACCTGCCAGTAGTTTAGCCGAAGTACTGATTCGTCATGGAGTGCCTGCTGTTTTGGGGATGCGCGATGAAATCGCCGATCACGAAAGCCACAGTTTTATTCAAGCGTTTACCGAAGCTTTGCGATCGCACAAACCCATAGATGAAGCCGTATCACTAGCTAGGCAAGAGTTATTAACACTGTATAAATTTAATCAACCAGCTTGGACTTTGCCTGTTCTCTACCTGCATCCGGATTTTAATGGTGAACTCATTAAGAATCTAGATGAAGGGATTACCGAACTACCAGACACAGCCATTCCTGATATCGGTTCACCGCTTCCAACTGCTTCGTTGCGATCGCTCACTCCAAAAGGTAAAACCTGGTTGTTGCGTTATGGAGTCACCCGCATTGGCCGGACGAAAGATAATGATATTATCATCGCCGAACCATCTGTATCCAAACGCCACGCCGAAATCTTCTGCCGTAATACTCTTACCGATGCTACATTGGTGCGAACTTATTATTTGCAAGATTTTTCCACATACGGTACAACCTGGTTTTTAGGCCCTAATGGATGGCAACAAATCCTCCGAGAGGAAGTACCCCTGAAATCGGGAATGCAGTTAAAGTTTGGAAGTGCTAGAGGCGAAACCTGGGAGTTTATTATTGAAGACTCCTAGTATAGCTATTGCAGAAATGAATTTTCATGTTTAACATCAGCTTTTAAAATCTATTTTTTCCAGAGAAAAAATCATCTGTTTTTGCGGAAATCTCTTGTAAGGAATTGTAGTTGTCAATACCACCAAATAATCGGGAGAAAATAAAAAATGGCTAAAAAAATTAATGGCTCAGACACCTTCTCTTCTTTGCCATCTCAACTGGATTTAGATTTATTAGAAGCGCTACTAGAACCAGACGATGCTACCTATCCCTGGAATCCAGCTGATGAAGAATCAGAAGCTTATTTTCAGGAATTAGAACAACAGTTCGGAATGCAAGATTTACTTGAGGAAGAACTGACGACGCGATCGCAAGATTTTTATAGCAATTTAGATACACTTTGGTCTAATATCTCCCTTACGTCAAGCTATAATGACAATCCCCAACAGGCACTAGTGGTGAATCTTCAAGAAACACTACGTAATACTTTTGCCGCCTGTGTCCCCCAAACATTGCTCAATACCATCGCCCAGAAAGCTGCTGAGATTTTTGCTGCCCAGCAATCAATTGGTGAACAACTAGTTGAGTGCGTTCAGACAGTACTGCCAACTTGGGGAACTGAGGATCTTTTAGTTTTAGCTCGCCCTTTTGCTTACGCTATGCGAAGTAGTGAATCGAAAAACGCGGCATCTGCCATAAGTAATCTTAACAATAGCGAGTGGACAGCTTTATCAGAAGTAGAGAAAGCAAAGGTCACTTTAGCGATCGCTTCTTATGCTTTTACTCAACTCAACCAGTCTCAGCCTGAACTATAAAATCGGGAATCAGTGACAGTTGATCGGTAACGGGCAATAGAAAAAGTAGAGAAAGCCAAAATTTTCATCATGCGCTGTGTTCGCATAGCCCACGCTTTGTAATCGCTATACGTTTAGAGTCATCTCTTGCAAAGATGTTGATTTACATTATGCAGAGGCGCAAAAAAAGAGTCGAAAATCAAGACTTTTGCAAGAAGTTAAATGATTTTTATTTTTTAGGCATAGTTAACCCAGAATAAATTTACAGTACGCTTATTTTCTAACTAGGCCATCTATCCAAAGATATAAATATTCAAATTATTCCCTTGCTCCTCTGCTCCCTAATTCCAGCTTCTTCATCTCTTATTTTGGGCCTAGAAATCGGGTAGCGAAATTTTGCGATCGCGTAGGTGATAGCGCCCGTGCCTTGAGAATTGCCGCCATCAAAAAGGCGTAAGATAACACCCCAACAACTACCAACAGCAAGGCATTAATAGATCCTGTAGCATTCCACAGGGCATGGAGCGCAGCAGCACTAAGATAACCAATAGAAAGAATTTGCCAACTTCTACTGGGCTTGAGAACAGCCAACCCGATAAAATAGCCCAGGTAGCCACTATAAGCCATGTGTCCTGCTACAGAGCCTAAAATTCTCGGAATTAGCAGTTGTAAACCCGCTAGTTGACCAGCAGCGCCTATGCCTACCTGTTGTGCAATATCGGGCACATATTGTCCAAGAGTTTCTAATAGAGTGAAACCCACAGCAGAAGCTGTTCCCAGGAGAATACCATCTAGGGGTTCCCAAACGCCAATCCTTTCCCGCCAAGGTGAAGATAACATTCTACCGATGGCAAATGCCCCTAACACAGGTAATGCCTTAAGTAATTCCTCCATCAACCCAGCACCAAAAAACATCCGCACCAGTAACTCTGTGAAGGTGGTAGATTCTTGGGGTGAGGGCAAGTTTCCCGGAAGAATACCGCGAAACACGAAAATAAATACATCCAATAGTGGACTGAGTAAAATCAACGTTGTACTCAATGCCGCAGCCATTAGCACCCACCAAGGCTTTTGTTTACCGCAAAGTTGGTAAACAAAATAGTAGGCAGCGAAGGCGATATAAGTTGCAACGATAATTTGATTAGCTTGGGGCTGACCGACTGTAGCAAACATTAATACTACAAAGATTACGGTCAGTATTCCCGGTACGAGGTAAGCTTTCCGAGTTAAATCTTTACCAGTGGAAATAATGGGGAAAAGCTGAGTGAAGCTAACAGAATCTGGCTGCTTTAATTGTGTATGGCCGTGGTAATTTGTTGCCGAAGGTAATGGTGTAACTTGGTTAACTGTTGTGGCCGGAGCTTGATAAGTATATTCGTACTCAAAAACGTATTGCGGGCCATCAGCACCTAGAGAAATGCGATCGCCTGGGTGCAATTCCTGACATTCATACAAGCGTTGTCCATTCAAATAAGTGCCATTAGCACTATTTAAATCACAAAGCACCCAGCTGAATTTGCTATCTGGCGATAAAGAGAGGGGACGAACCACCGCATGACGACGAGATACCATCCGGTACATCATGGCATCCAAGACAACTTGGCAGCTGGGGTCGCGTCCAATTACCATCTCTTTGCTGGGGGGCAGGGAGTAGCGAGATTCTGATCCAGAAGCTGCCCCATTACCAGACACTAGCCGCAGAAATGCATTATGTCTTGCGTTTTTGCCTGTCATCGAGTTAGTGTGCGTTTCTAAACTAATTCTTCTTCATATAATTTGGCAGCAGGACTAACCTTAGCCACATTAACAGCAGCATTGCTAAATCCACTATAGCTTCACTTACTGCTAAGAAATTTAAAATTCTAGAAGGGAAATTTCAAATTGTTTCACCTAATGTTAATAAGTATTCCATGTACTGAGAGTTTGTCCTAAATAAGCTTGTCATGGGGATGAATCAGACTATATGATTTGTCTGCTTTTGACATCCTAGCGGTAAATTTCATCCAAAGCAATTTATCAAAAAACAGTAGTTTTTACTGCATTTAGTTTCATTTAGAAAATATATAATTTCTGGCGGTCTGTTGCGAGCTAGTATGGTCTTCTTCCAAAGGGAGAGGGCTAGCGCTTTTCCTTCTCTACGAGAGGCTGCGACCTAAGCGGAGCTATGCCGCAGGCTTTACGGAACGCTTTGCGAACGCAAAGCGTCTTGCAAAGAAGGGAGTTTCCCCATGAGTAACTGGCGGTAGCAAGTACTCAAGCATCCGTAGGAGTGCCACCTTAAAGGTCAGCTGTTTTTGCCACAGTCTATTTGAAGCAGGGACTAGGTAAAGAAACTGTGTTGTTTATAAAATAAATATTAATTTAGAGTTGAGTCCATTAGGCGTGAGCAGACGCACAAATTTTTGACACATTACAGCACTAACTCTGCGATAATGTATCATTTGATGATGGCAAGTTAACAAAGTGTAATGCACTGAACACTTTTATTCTGTAATTAAAGCAGATTAAATTCTGCGATCGCTATGGGAAAGTTTTTGCTTTCATGTCCTGGGCGACTGAGTTTAATTAAGGCAAAACGCTGTAAGGGCGTTAAAGCTGCCCAATGTTGCGGTGTCAGGTTTACACCTATTTCTTGAGCTTTTTCCTGGAGGCTAGTTGGTACAGTGCTAGAGTCTAGCCATGCAGGATGTAGCTCGATGGGTAATTTTGTAGCTGGTATACCTGTGCGTTGTAAAATTAATTGTTCGATATGTTCGCGGTAAGACTGAATTTCCGTTTCTGTTGTGCAAGGTAAATCGACTAAAGCTTGACGTTCAGCTATAGTCATTTGATTCCAATCAGACAATTTTAGCTTAATGCCACAAGTATCTAAATTGCAGCGCACCTGCATGGGGATACAACGCAGCGAATCAACAAAGTCTGCTTCAAATTGAAAAAAATATGTCATAGTCTATTATTCAAAATTCGATTATTTAAAATTAACGATTTTAAACCATCGATAATTTTTTAGATTTTCAGTTACAAAAATTGGTAATTAAAAATAAGACTTAAGTAGTGATCACACACTAATAATTTATCCAAAATGGAGTTTTGGTTGTTCTTAATTATCCAGTATACTCTATTATTTTTGGGTAGATTTAGACAAAACTATATCTCCCTAAATATTATACCCAAAAACATCTTAATCAAGCTCTATTGTTAACGAGTATTTCTGTCATTACTGAGACGAATTATTAAGTAACTAATTGAGAGGGCGAGAATAGCAATTCCTAAACCAATTATATCAATACCTGAAACTTTTTCTAAATCAAGAATGATAATTTTTCTGGCAACAGCAATTAAAGAAGTCACAATAACTAATTCAACTTGAAAAACGTGTTTTCGCAAATAAGCTGTGATATTTTCTAAGATTTCTAAAGCGATTAGAATATTCAAAAATAACCCGAAAATCTTATACAAGGTTGTGTTAAACTTAGCGTAAGGAGCTGTTAATAACTCTTTAAAAATAAAAGCTGCTAAGTCTCCGATCGCAACCAAAATTACAACTACCATAAAAATAGATAGAACTTTAGAAACTAGCACCTCTATGTTTTCAATGATGTGCATGAAGTTCTCATCTTTGGTAGCTCCGAGAATTCGCCTCATTAACTTTTTCATTTGCTGCACCCGATTTTTAAATAAAATAAAATCCTATAGATAAATCTAGAGGATTAAAAAAAGATGATTTGTAAGTTTACTATCTGATTTTTATTCTTTCTCATAGCTTAACTCGGTGCTAGTCAAACCTCTGCTTACTAGCAATTTAGCCTCTTTATATATAGTAATTGCTATGAGTCAAGAGTAGAGAGCCATAAAAAATGATAATAACTATTGGTTATTTATTATTGACTAAATTACTTATTAGTGATTGTTAATTACCTCTTGATAAATACACTTTGCAGCTTACCATTGTAATGACTGGAATTGATAATCTTTGACTGCAACTTCTACAGAAATTGGAATCAGCTGCACAGCACAGGCTTTTAATTCTGGTTGCAGCGAATCGGGGCAAGATTCTGGATGAGTGAGGGCGTTAGCTTCGGCATTATCAGCCCACAGTGAACCCCAGTGCATAGGGACAAAAACTGTACCAGGCGCGATCGCTTTTGTCACTTTAGCAGGAAATTGAGCTTTACCACGACGCGATCGCACTTGCACAGATTGGTTATCTACAATACCTAACTTCGCCGCATCACGGGGATGAATTTCAATAAACGGTTCGGGGTGCATTTTGCAAATTTTTTCAATGCGACCGGTGCGTGTCTGGGTGTGCCAATGTCCGTAAAGTCGCCCATTAGTTAGCACAAAAGGATAATCTGGGTCTGGTGGTTCTGCCAATCCCTTTGAGTAATATGCCCCAAATTGAGCGCGTCCATCAGGGGTATGAAAGCGTAAATCAGTGTAGAGCCGTTTTCCCATTCTGAGCGTATGGTACTTACGCTTCTTCTCAGCTTCTTTGTCAGAGAAAGTTTCTTCTTCTGGCTGAAAACTTAAGAGTCCTGTTTCAGTATCGATAAATACTGACTCTTCTTTCTTGGCTGGGTAAGGCCATTGAGTCGGGCCTTGTGTCAATTGCTCATGACTGATACCCGTCATATCGCAGGGGCGATTTTGAGTTAATTGGACGAATTCAGCATAAACTTCAGCCGAGTTAGCAAAGGCGAACTCTTTTTCAAAACCTAATCTCCGTCCAACTTCGGCGAAAATTTCCCAATCTGCCTTAGCTTCTCTTGGCGGTTGGCGGAATGCTTGACACAAAGTTACCACCCGTTCGGAGTTTGTCATCACACCAGTTTTTTCACCCCACTGGGCTGCTGGTAACAGAACGTGAGCATAGGCAGAGGTTTCTGTTGGATAATAAGCATCTTGGTAAATGGTAAAAGGCGATCGCAACAACGCCTTCTTAGTTCGCTCCAAATCTGGCATACTTACAGCTGGATTAGTAGCTGCAATCCACAATAACCCGACAGCATCATTTTCCAAGCCAGTAATCATATCCCAAGCAGTCAAACCGGGATTGGGTGAAATCTGCCCTGGCTTGAGTCCCCAAAACTCCTCAACTTCTGCCCGATGCTGGGGATTTTTCACTACCCGATAACCTGGTAATAAATGCGCCAAACCTCCGGCTTCCCTTCCTCCCATTGCGTTCGGTTGTCCGGTGAGGGAAAAAGGGCCAGCCCCAGGTTTGCCGATTTGTCCAGTCATCAGGTGCAGGTTGATGATAGTTCTTACCTTGGCCGTCCCTTCTGACGATTGATTCACACCCATTGACCACAAAGACAGTACCCGCCGAGATTCACCCCAATAGCGTGCTGCTGTTTCTAAATCTTCAATACTGATTCCACATTGACGGGCCACGACTTCTGGCGGATAGTGGCGAATCACCTCAGCATAAGCGGGAAAGTTGCTGGTGCAGTCGTCCATGAACATGGTATCGATGTAGTTCCAGCGCATCAATAAGTGGGCGATGCCGTTTAACAAATCGATATCTGTACCGGGACGAATGGCTAAATGTAAGTCGGCGGCTTCTGCGGTTGGCGTGCGTCGGGGATCAACCACGATCATTTTGACTTTGCGGTTCTTTTTGTGATATTTCTCCAGTCGGTTAAAAACAATGGGATGACATTCGGCTGTATTAGTGCCAATTAAAAATGCACAGTCAGTTAACTCTAGGTCTTCGTAACAACAGGGCGGACCATCTGCGCCAAAGCTTTGAATGTAGCCAGCCACAGCACTAGACATACATAAACGGGAGTTGGCATCAAAATTATTAGTACCCAGACAGCCTTTCATGAGCTTCTGGGCTATGTAGTAGTCCTCGGTTTGAAACTGACCAGAACCGTACATACATAATGCTTCTGGCCCTTGGGTGAAGCGGACTGTTTGAATACGCTGCGCGATCAGACTAAAAGCTTCATCCCAACTAACGCGCCGAAACTCTTGATCTAAAGAGTCTCGCACCATTGGGTAATGTAATCTATTTTTATCTAAAGATTCTGCGATCGTTGCGCCTTTGACACAAACCATTCCTTGGCTAGATGGATGGGCTTTATCACCTCGTACTCGCCAAGTCGGGTTTCCTTGACTATCTCGATTAGTTGCTTTGCCAAGTTGGGCTGGAGGTGAAACTTCTAGTCCACAGCCAACACCACAGTAAGGACAAAGAGTTTTGGTAAATTCACTCATGGCAGTTGTACCATTTTGTTATTTGAATTGTGCAACCTCAGATTTAGCGACAGGTTGAGAAATGTTAGAGAGTAAAGAATAGTGTAGAAATTATTCTTTAAGCACTTTACTCTGTGTCCTCTGCGTCTCTGCGTCTCTGCGGTTCAAAAGTAATTTATTTGACCACAGAGGCGCAGAGAGCGCTGAGAAAAAACAATCTTATTTTACGAGTCACCTTGAAGCAGGTAGTCAAGAAATTTCATGAGTTGCACTCACAAGAAAAAATGAAAATCTCTCTTACAATGTCCAATGCAGAAGTCTATTTTTCCGCTAAAAAGGTAGGGTTATGAGTGGCGGTTTCTGGTAATTCACCTTCATAAGCGGCGGCAAAGGAACCTTTTGGTTCTTTGAGGAAGAAGGCACACATAAAAGCACAGATTAGTGCAGCTATACCCATTGTGGTAAATAGTGTGGGAGCGTCGGTTAAGCTAAAAATTGTCAGGTAAACTACGCCGCCAAAATTACCGTAAGCCCCCACATTTCCAGCAATTTGTCCAGTGGCTTCTTTCTTAATCATCGGTACGATGCTGTAGGTAGCACCGCAACCAGCTTGGGCAAAGTAAGCGGCAAACATTGTAACTGCGATCGCTACCGGAATCGGCCAGCTACTATTAATAAAATGTGCCATCAAATAACTAACACCGATACCAACGCTGATAATTGTCATTGTCCATTTACGTGAGTTAAATTTATCAGAAATTAAGCCACCACTAGGACGAGAAACTAAGTTTAAGAAGGGATAGGTAGCAGCAATCATCCCAGCGACAACATGCTCTAAACCAAAGGTTTTCTCAAAAAATGCTGGGAGCATAGAAACGGCTGCCAGTTCGCTGCCAAAGTTAGTTATGTAAGTGAATTCGAGTAAAGCTACTTGACCAAATTGAAAGCGTTCAGATGCAGGGTAAGTTTTCTTGCCAGTGAGAAGTTCTCGGTTTACCTGCCAAGCTTTATAACTTTGGTAAGCAAACAATCCTGCTAATACCAACCAAGTCAAATACATTTGACTCAAAGTTAAAAAGTGAATTTTCTTTTGTTCTAAGCGCCAAGCTAATAAACCCAAGGCGAAAATCAAACCAAAGTTCGAGAAAATCAGCGCCCAGAAGCTTTTAATACTCGTCACTTCCAGAGAACCATTCTTTTTAGGTTTATTGTAGACTTTGCCTCTAGGCGTATCTTGGACAGTGTTGTAATAAATTACGCCATAGATAGCTGCAATGATACCTGTGAGTGCGATCGCAAATCGCCAGTTAGAAGCGCCACCAGAGAAAAAGCTAGTAGAAATTGCAAGTATCGGTAAGGCAAACTCTGCGCCAAAAGCCCCGAAGTTGCCCCAACCGCCATAAATGCCTTGAGCAATTCCCATTTCCTTCGGCTGGAACCATTCTGCCACCATGCGGATACCGACAACAAATCCAGATCCGACAATTCCCATCAGCAAACGACTGATGACTAGTTGATTAAAATCTTGCGCTAGCGCTGTTGCTAAACAAGGAACAACCGCAAACATCAACAAGATTGAGTAGGTGATTCTAGGGCCAAAACGATCCAGAAGCATCCCAATAATTAGCCGTGCAGGGATTGTAAGGGCAAGGTTACAGATACCCAAAGTTTTTATTTGCTCTGGTGCTAGATGTAGTTCTTTGCCAATGGTTGTAGCGAAGGGGGCAAAGTTAAACCAACAAACAAAGGTGAGAAAGAAAGCAAACCAAGTCTGATGTAAGATGCGGTAGCGATCGCTAAATGAAAATAAGTTTTTAAGCATTCCAATCTTTCTAATTGAATAAACTACGGTGAAGAGGTAGGGGAAGATGAGCCTTTTATCTCAAAGGTTGAGCCTTACTAGTGGTCTATCGCATTAATTTTGCTAGGTTTGTAGTGAGCGATTTATCGCTCAAATCAAGGACTAAAGTCCTTACTACGAACTTTTATAACCCTTCAGAATTAATGACATAGACCACTAGTAGTTACTAACTAGTAAGGCTTCTTGCTTGAGTTTTGCCCCGAAGTTTTTGATTAGTAAGTCTTGCAATAATGGCTGCAAGTCTTCGCATGGTATGCCTTTGATAACGCAAGTTCCCAAATGGGCATCTTTGCCGACTTTACCGCCCATATATATATCAACACCTTCCAAGGTTTTGCCATTTTTACGAGTTTTGGTTCCCATCAAGCCGATGTCTGCAACTTGGGGCTGGCCGCAAGAGTTAGGGCAACCTGTCCAGTGAATTCGGACTGGATTGGTGAAGATTAAATCTTCTTCTAAGGCTTTAATCATTTCTAGGGCGCGGTTTTTGGTTTCGATGAGGGCGAAGTTGCAAAATTGTGCGCCTGTGCAAGATACTAGCGATCGCGCCAGTAAACCTGGATCAATAGAAAACCTTTCTAGCAACGGTTCTGTTAAAAATGTTGCTAACCGTGAGTCAGAAATGTTGGGAATGACGATGTTTTGCTCAACGGTAAAGCGGATCTCACCACTGCCGAAAACTTCCGCTAGACGAGCGATTTCAAACATATCTTCAGCATATAGTCGCCCGACGGGAATATTTAAACCTGCGTAATTTAGCCCCGCTTGCTTTTGTTTATATACTCCGATGTGGTCGCGTTTTTCCCAGTCGATCTCATCTTTTGCGGCTGCGGGTAATAATGATTTACCCAAACGGCTTTCTACTTCTGCTCGAAATTTATCTACACCCCATTCATCAATTAGCCACATCAAGCGGGATTTTTGCCGATTAGCACGCGGGCCATGATCACGAAAGACTTCCAAAACTGCTCTACATACAGCTACCACATCTTCTGGAGCCACCCAAGCATTTAGAGGAATCGCCGCCTCACAACGTTTAGCTGAGAAAAAGCCACCCACAAGGATGTTAAAACCAAATTCTTGCCCTATCCCCTGTCCCCTATCCGCTGTCCCCTCCTTAAATGCTGGAACAAAAGCTAAATCGTTAATTTCAGCGTGAACTGAATTGTCTCTTCCACCTGCGATCGCAATATTAAATTTCCGTGGTAAGTTGCTAAACTCTGGGTTTCCTTCACCGTTGTTGGTGAGCATATCTTGAATTTGCTGTATCAACTCTCGTGTGTCATACAACTCATCAGCATCCAATCCCGCCACCGGATCGCCTGTGATATTGCGGATGTTATCCATCCCTGATTGGATAGTGGTTAAACCAACTGCGTGAAATCTATTAAAGATATCTGGTAAATCTTCAATTCTGATTCCCCGTAATTGGATATTCTGTCTGGTGGTAATATCGGCGCACCCATCATCCCCGTAACGCTGCACCACTTGGGCTAAAACACTCATCTGACTGCTGGTGAGAATACCATTAGGCATCCGTAACCGCATCATAAACTTACCTGGGGTAACAGGGCGAAAAAATACGCCCACCCACTTGAGCCGATGATCGCGATCTGTTTCGTCCATTGCTTCCCAGCCCAAGGCGGCAAATTTCTCTATCTCATCCCTGATGGCGAGTCCATCTTTTTGCGCCTTGAATTTCTCGAATTTATTGAGGCTGGTAGTCGTAGTTGTTGTGTCTGTCATGAGGCTGACT
Source organism: Nostoc sp. ATCC 53789 (assembly GCF_009873495.1). GTDB lineage: Bacteria > Cyanobacteriota > Cyanobacteriia > Cyanobacteriales > Nostocaceae > Nostoc > Nostoc muscorum_A. Next base: position 1,187,171 of record NZ_CP046703.1, read on the forward strand.
CTCGTGAGAATTTGTGCTGCTAATTGCCCTATATAAATCAACCCGTAGTTCCATCAAGTGGTGTATCTACGAGGGTTAGGGAATAAAAATTTAATATTCGATTACGGCTGATTATTGTTACTCAAAAGTATTCCAACGTGAAACTTCAAAACCGTGGTTAGTTAAGGAAAACTTGTCTCCATATACATCTTGGAAATTGTCAAGCAGGTTTAGATAATGTTCATGTAACAATTTCGATACTCATAACTTAAGACGAGATTTCTGTTAAAATCGTATAAATTGTTACGATTTTTTAGTAAAATTGCTGAAAAAGGATACGTAATATGCATTTTTTGCATCACAGTCAGCCAATGAGCCACACAAACCCCTTGATGAAGAGGGTTTGAGATGACTGAAGGGATTTTGGATTGCCATAGATTAATCCAAAATCTAGGTGGCAGATGTTAGCGAAAACTTAGATATTATTTCAGCAACTATGAAACGTCGTGATTTTATTAATTGGGTAGGTTTGGGTTTAATAGTGAGTTCTCTACCTGTAGCGATCGCAGCTTGTTCTTCTCAAACATCTTCTGCAACTGGAGATTGGCAAACAGTAGGAACTTCCGCAGAATTAGATAAAACTGGTCAATTACTGGCTAAAAACTCACCTGCTGGGCCTGTGTTGGTAGTCGGTACATCTAAAGCCGCAATCACAGCTGTCAACCCTACCTGTACTCACGCAGGTTGCACCGTAGCATGGAAAGCTGAGGCAAAAAAATTCACTTGTCCCTGTCATGGTTCAGAATTTGGGGTTGATGGTAAGGTGCTAAAAGGCCCAGCTACAGAAGCGCTTAAAACTTACGCCGCCAAAATTGAAGGTAATTCAGTTGTAGTCAAGCCAACTTAAACAATATAATTCAGGGTATGGTGAGTAATATCAACCAGCTTTTGGTGCAAGCCCAGACAGCATATAATGCAGCTGATTGGTCATCACTGATTCAATATTTACAACAATTAATTTTAGGGTCAGATTCACAACATCCAGAGGTAGTTAAAAATCGAGAATATCTGCTGACATTAGCAATTTCAATGTTAGAGATGGGAGATTTTCAACAACGCTGGGAAATCACCAAAGTTTTGACTCACTTGGGCAATATTGCGATTCCACCACTCATTGACATCTTAGAAGATGAAGACGCAGAGGAAGAATTACGCTGGTATGCAGCGCGAACCTTGGGTGAATTTCAGCAGCCAGAAGCGATCGCACCCTTGGTTGAATTGTTGAAAATTGATGAGGATGAAGAACTCAAAGCGATCGCAGCCACAGCACTAGGTAAAATGGGTAATGTTGCGATTACTTCATTAACTGAACTTCTAGCAGATGAAGATACAAGACTTTTAGCAGTGCGATCGCTTTCCTGTATTCCCCAAACAGAAACCATCACACCGCTATTGACTGTAGTACAAGATCCACAAGCCACAATCCGCACCGCTGCAATTGAAGCCCTCAGCAGTTTTCATGACGAACGTATACCACCAATCTTGTTAAACGCTTTGGATGATATTGCTGCTACAGTTAGGCGTGCAGCAGTGCTTGGTTTAGGTTTTCGCCCCGACTTGCGCGAAGCATTAGATTTGGTGACGAGATTGCAACCCAAGCTTTACGACTTTAATCTTGATGTTTGTTGTGCAGCCGCAGTTTCCCTTTCTCGGATGGGTTGTAATGACGCTGCAAAACATTTATTTAATTTGTTGATTTCACCTCAAACACCAACAAAGCTGCAATTAGAAACCATCCGCGCTTTAAGTTGGGTGGGTACACCATCTAGTTTGGAATATTTGCAAACAGCATTTAATCAAATCACTTCAGAGACACTTTGGCAAGAAATTGTCACTGTTTTGGGGCGAGTACAAAAGCCGCAAACTACACAAGCAGTAGAAATATTATTGCAAATACTGCGATCGCAGCATCCAGCTACAGAGATTGTCAACATCAAAAGTGCGATCGCTTTATCTTTAGGACAGTTAAGCGAAATACAAGCAATTGAACCATTGATTTCACTGCTAGCTGATTCTAATGTATCGGTGAGACTACACGCGATCGCTGCACTCAAAAATCTGGATGGGGAAGTTGCACATCAAAAACTACAGCAATTAGCCAATAATGCTGCACTCACACTAGATTTGCAACAAGGAATAGCGATCGCTTTAGCTGAGTGGTAATTTCGTCAAATTGGAGATCAGATTCCTCTACTATGAACAAGTGATTGTCCGGCTATGATCTAAAGCATATTGCCACTGACCAACTTTATGAAAACCTTTACTGCAATAATTGAGCGAGATTCTGATACTAATCTCTATGTTGGTTATGTGCCTGGATTTCCCGGAGCGCATTCTCAAGCAGAAACCTTAGATGAGTTACAGGAAAATCTACGCGAAGTGATTGAGATGCTTCTAGAAGATGAAGACGTGTAAATTAGATAAAAAATACTGTAACAAACTATACTAAATTGCTGATAAAAAACCGTTAACTTAATGAAACTGATAAATGTAATTCAGGCTACATAAAAATGCGCCTAGAGCAGTTGCAAGCCTTTCTAGCGATCGCACAAACCGGCAGCTTTCAACAAGCAGCGCGAACATCTGGTGTTACCCAATCGACGATTAGCCGCCAAATCCAGGCATTAGAAGCAGATTTGGGTGTAGAACTTTTTCATAGAACTACTCACGCCAAATTAACGCTGGGAGGTGAATGTTTACTACCACGTGTCCGTAAAATTTGCCAAGAATGGGAGACAGCTACACAAGAATTAGCTGATTTAATCGCTGGAAAGCAACCAGAACTTTGCATTGCCGTGATTCACTCATTATGTGGATCTTACTTACCACCAGTGTTGCAAAAATTTTGTCATGCATATCCAGATGTGCAATTGCGGGTGACTTCATTAGGAAGCGATCGCGCCCTGAAAGTCCTCAAGGATGGATTGGTAGATTTAGCAATTGTGATGAATAATCGCTTTTTAACCACTGCTAGAGAAATGGTGGTAGAAGTACTTTATGATGAACCGATAGAAGTTCTCACCGCAGCTAATCATCCCCTGGCACAATATGAATGTGTCCCTTGGTCGGAGCTAATTCTTTATCCCCAAGTGGTTTTTAAAGATGGTTATGGGATGCAGCGCTTAATACAAGATAGATTTGAGCGAATGGAAGCTACACTCCAGGCGGCTTTAGAGGTAAATACCCTAGATGCCTTTCGGGGAGTGGTGCGCCAGGGAGAATTAATCGCTTTGCTACCTCAATCAGCATTACTGGAAGCACGTCTTGACCCTACTTTAGCGGTTCGTTCCTTAGAGAACAATAATATTAGTGGTTTAACAGATGGTTCAAGTTTGACTCGGCGGGTAGTTATGGTGACAACTCAAGACCGACTACAAATTCCCCCCATTAAGTACTTTTGGCAACTCGTGCGGGAAAATATCCCATTACAAATTGACCAGCAGCGATCGGCTTCTTGAGTGTCATTAGTTATTAGTCATTGGTCATTAGTCATTTTCAGAAAGGACAATGGACAAATGACAGTAGACAAAGGACAAAGGACAAATGAGCAATGTATTTAGGGAATTACTGAAAAAAGTAGGTAGCGGAAACCACACAGGCGAAAACTTAACTCGCGCCGAAGCAGCCAGCGCCACTAAAATGATGCTGCTGGGTGAAGCTACACCAGCCCAAATCGGAGCGTTTTTGATTGCTCATCGAATCAAGCGTCCTACGGGGGAAGAGTTAGCGGGAATGTTGGATGCTTATGATGAATTGGGGCCAAAGCTGCAACCATTCGACTCTGAACGACCAGCGATCGCTCTTGGCATCCCTTATGATGGCAGAACCCGCACAGCACCAATTAGCCCGGTAACAGCTTTAATACTCGCCGCAGTTGGACAACCAGTGATCATGCACGGAGGCGATCGCCTGCCAACAAAGTACGGCTTACCCCTAATAGATATTTGGCAAGGTTTAGGAGTCGATTGGACTAACCTACCACTGGCAAAAACCCAGCAAGTTTTTGAGCAAACGGGAATTGGCTTTATTTATTTACCACAGCATTTTCCCTTAACTACAAGTATTTGGGAATACCGCGACCAACTTGGCAAACGTCCGCCCTTGGCGACAATGGAGCTAATTTGGTGTCCTTATGCTGGTGACGCTCATGTCATTGCTGGATTTGTGCATCCGCCGACAGAAGGGATGTTTAAGATAGCTTTGGGGCTGCGGGGCGTAACGAAATTTACATTAGTAAAAGGACTGGAAGGTAGTTGCGACTTACCGCGCGATCGCACTGCAATTATTAGCTTATCTCCATCCATAGCATCCCAAGAGGTAGAAAGATTGCACCTCGTACCGCGTGATTACGGCTTTACTACCAAGAACGTACCCCTTGGAACTACTGAAGAATTGGTGGCGGATATGCAGGAGGTTTCGGACGGTAAACCAGGCGAACTAATGCAAACAGCCTTGTGGAATGGTGGATTTTACTTATGGCGGAGTGGTATTTGTTCAGATATGCCAGAGGGTTTAGCTAAAGCAGAAGAGTTATTAACCAATGGTGCAGTAGCAGCTAAACTTCAAGAACTCAGCCAGATAATAAACTCACTGTCATCTGAAGTATTTCAGCCAGTGTAAATAGTTCATTTAAAAACATGGCTTTCACCACTTTAGGGTGTCAGGGACTTCTCCAAAATAGACTTTTGTTGCAACCAATCCTGACCTACTTGAATACTGACATCTGAACCAAGGTTGCCAGTACTTTCCACACGCACTTCACCAAACCCCAAAGTGTCACGAATTGATTCGGCGCTGTCACCATCTCCTTGCTGGGCGACGATGTGAGTTACCTCTAGAGGTTCACCCCATGCTTTAGCTATATAAATGTTGCGATATCCAGATTTTTCCAAGGCTCTAATTAATGGTTGGAGATTAGAGCGATCGCCACCTGTACTATCTTGAATTGCTACACGTAAAGAACGTGGATCGGTTGCCTGCTGTTCCTGCTCTGATTCCAAGCCAAAATGTTGAGCCATCAGTTTAGCAATACCATTTTTACTGGGCAACCAATAGCTAGCATCAAACTCATTTTTTTCGCTAAAGCGACCTGGCAGCATTAACATTTGCATATTAGAGCGATTTGTCCGCACGCCAAAACCCATTAGCGCCACTAACTCTTCAACCGTCAAATTAGTATCGATGTGGTCTTTAACTACATCCAAAACTTTAGGTAATTGAGCAACAGTAGCTGGGTTGAGTGTTTGATCCATCAAAGCCCGCATGACCATTTGCTGGCGTTGAATCCGACCAATATCACCAAGTTCATCATGGCGAAACCGCAGCAATTGCAGTGTCTGTTCACCATTGAGATGCTGCTTACCCGCCTTCAAATTGATATACAAATGCTGAGAATCATCTTGGTACTTCATATCTTTGGGGACGTAGACTGTTACGCCTCCCAAAGCATCAATCAGCTTGGCAACTCCCAGAACGTTAATTCGCACATAGCGATCAATTCCCGCCCCACCTAAGAGATTACTGACGGTTCTAGCAGTTAAAGCTGGCCCACCTTCAACATTAGCAGCATTAATTTTTTTAACTCCATACCCCTCTATTTCTGTGCGGGTATCTCTGGGAATAGAGAGCATAATTATTTTTTTCGTCTCTGGATCAAATTTGACCAAGAGCATCACATCAGAAAGACCATCAAAGGAGTTTACCTGGGGCAGGTATTTGAGGTTTTTGGTGTCTTCAGGGGGGTTTTGGACATCTGGAGGGAGTACACTCATCCCCATAACTAAGAGATTAACTGGGCGAGTTAATTCTGAAAATCGCATTACACCTCCAGAAATGCGATCGCCATCAAAGGCTGCCTCCTCCTGTGGACTTAGCTGGGCTTGTTGCAAAGGTGTACTGGTTAAAGACACCGCCAAAAGTGCCCCTGCTGTTGCTGACACCATTGCAATCCCACTCATCCCTACCCAAAACCACAGCCAACGTCCAGATTTCGAGTTCTGAGAAATTTTTTTATTGGACTTTGAGGCTTTTCCCGACTGGTTTTCTTCCGCCGAACTTCTTTGAATGGTCACAGACTTCCTCACACTTACTCAATAATCAAATTTGGTAAATTTGCAGACTAAAAATATCCAAACAAATCAACCCATAATAGCTAACTCTTAATTATCAGTGCTAACTTTTTTAATGTAGTGTCAACCACAACACTTATAGCAGCATTTTTTCTGCTTTTGGGTCAACCTAGAGATGTTTTACTGAAGTATGGCAATAATAAACTGGATTTGACTAGATATATAGAGAAATCAAGCATAATTTTTTAGGAAATAGGTAAAACTACTGAATAATTCTCATCCTAAAAAATTAAGATAAGTACTTACTAAACACTCGTTCTGCTAAAGTACTAAAGCCTGGTAAACGTCCAGATTTGCCCTGCATTAAGCGCAACATCAACCAGACACTCACTATAAAATAACCCGACGTGAGAAAACTATTCAGGATAAATAGACGTAGCGAAAAAAAATCTGAAGTTGTGGCTCCGGTACTTAATAATAAATATCCCAACAGCCAAGTAAGTGCCAAAGTGATAGACAGACGGCTAACAGCAAGTTGTTCCCGGCTGGCCTGTCCCCCATAGAGAGTCCACAAAGATGGAAAAAAGCCGATAATCGGAATCAAATATAAAAGCAACTGGGTTTTTGGGATTGGGGATTGGGCATTATTATTTTCCACCTGCTCCCCTGCTCCCCTGCTCCCCTGCTCCCCTGCTTTCCACTCCCTGCCCTCTTTTGATTCAAAATTCTCCATTGGGGTTAGTATAACTCCTAAACTAGAAGGATGAATAAGACTCATATAGTTAGAGATAATAAGCTGTAAAGAAAGATTTAACTTAGTTCTATCCCGCAATTAGCTCAAAATGCAGACACGCAAGCTACTCGACTGGTGGCAAACATTCACACCAATAGCGCGAATCGGGGCGATCGCGTTATTCGTTCCACTGCTAGTTCTAAATGGTTGGGCACTTTCGGTATTTTTCAATTATTTCCATTCTCTCATAGTCATTTTAGTCGGAGCCTCAGTCTTAGCATTTCTGCTCAACTACCCCGTGAGTTGGATGGAACATCATGGTGCTAAACGAGAGCAAGTTGCTATCTTAGTGTTTCTCTTGGCTTTATCGATTTTATTGGCGTTGGGTGTGACGCTTGTTCCGTTAGCCCTTACCCAAGCTCAACAACTGGTGGCTCGGTTGCCAGAGTTGATCGACTCTGGACGCTCTCAGCTAATGATATTAAACGAAAAAGCGGAGACTTTTGGCTTACCGATTAATCTCGATGCTCTGGTAGTACAAATCAACGATCGCGTCAAAGGACAATTACAAGCGATCGCTGGGCAAGTTTTAAATCTGGCGGTAGTTACAGTCACTAGTCTGCTAGATATCCTCTTGACGATGGTTTTGACTTTCTACCTTTTACAGCATGGGAGTGAACTCTGGGAAAGTTTAGTAGAATGGCTACCCTCTAAATTTCGCGCTCCTTTCTCTCAAACAGTCCGCCTAAGCTTTCAAAATTTCTTCATCACCCAGTTGATTTTATCTACCTGTATGGCCTCAGCCCTCATTCCTACCTTTTTGTGGCTGAAAGTACCATTTGGACTGCTATTTGGGCTAACTATTGGTCTAATGGCTCTCGTCCCCTTTGGTGGTTCTGTGGGCATTGCTCTGACTACACTATTGGTAGCACTGCAAGATTTCTCAATGGGTGTGAGAGTTTTGATAGCAGCAGTAATCGTACAGCAAATTCTCGAAAACTTAATTGCCCCCCGAATTTTAGGCAGTTTTACGGGTTTAAATCCAGTTTGGATTTTAATTTCAGTTTTAACAGGGGCAAGAATTGGCGGACTGTTGGGTGTAATTGTGGCAGTACCCACCGCTGTTGTCATTAAAACCGCTTTAAGTGCCTTGCGTCTTGGTGGCGAGGCAAACGATAGCGGCACGGGGGAGGTAACTGCACCCGTTGCAGCAAACGAGTCCTCGAAAGCAACCGCTAACAACACTCTGAGTATTTCTGAAGCGACATTACCTTAAGGAGGCAGGAGGTTTTCTGCCTCCTCATTGTGGCTCAATGATGGAACCCATAAACAAAACGTTTCCCGTCTGATTATCCCTAATAGCGCAGAAGAAGGGACGGTCAACAATCATTCGGAATGGTTCTGGTTCATCTCTCAAAGATGTTGCGACTATTCCCACTGAAGTAGCCGCAGCTGCTTCGGTACCTTCTTCGTTTACTTCGACAAAAGTTTTATGCTTAACTTGGCTAATGGCAAAATTTTTACCCATGCCAGAAAAATTGGCTTTGTTACTGAAAGCCTCTTCCATGCCTAAACTTTTCAAGGCATCATTGAGTGTAACTTCATAATCTGTTTTGAAGCGAGGTAGACGAATAAACCCTTTTTGTTTGTTGAACTGAGTCATCCATTTTTCCCAGTTTTCAACATTCAAGTTCTGATAAAAGGCTTTGAGGTTAGAGTTCTGTTTGGGTAGAAAGATATAAAAACTGATTTTCCCATCTTTACCGTAAGGTAAACTAACCGCCTGAAATTGTTCGCTTTCATAGTACCTATAGTCACCTTGTTGTGACATCATTGGGTGTTGCTTTCGTCTACCAGATGTAATGTAAAAAGGGTATTGAGCAGTTTGACTTTTGTCAAATTCGTTACTCCAATTACCTTTAAAATATATGGCATTAATCAGAAACAACACTTGATTTGGTTCAATCGTTTCAACTATTTTAGTAATTTTGCCCTTAGTATTTTCTTTTACCCAGTTATTTATAATATTAGATGCGGCGGCATCTTTAAAGTTTAAATTGCTGACCTTAGCTTGATAGAAATCCTGGGTTCTCTTGAGAAAGTCTGGTGCAAAGCTAACATCTTGATTTGCCCAAAGCGAGTTAGCAATACTCAGTTGGACTTTCGCATCTGGATTTTCTAAAAGCTGTTTTAATGCCGCCGCGTAAGAAGAGTTGATTTCTGGTAGATTCATTCCCTGTAATTCCAGGGTTTTTGCCATTGCTTGTTGAGTTGAGCCACTAGCGCCGTTGTAGGTCATGGCTAGAGCGATCGCGACACTCGAAGGTGAGATAAAAATATTATTCTCACCTTTATTATCTTTCAGAACTTCTGAAAATAGTTTGAAGCCAAACTTATTGCTAGACTCAACTATTCTTGTATCAGTGTTGACTGTTTTTTTTTGCAATGGAGTTTCTGGCTGAGGTAAACTAGATTGGGCGAGGGCACTTTTGTTACTCTCGACTTGAGAACAACCTAATACACTGAATAGAACAACACTTGCAGCTGCCAAAGCATAACGTCTGCCCAGACTCACACCATAACGTCTTTGCAGAAAATTTTCTTTTGCATCACTAAACTTTTGCCGATTCATTCTGCTACCTCACTTGCCAAAGATTCCCGATCTGTGCTTATGGTTGACGCAGACACTGTGTCAATGATTAACTATTGCATTTGATCCAATAGAAAATAAGACTGTTACAGTTTTTGTAACAGCAAGTTAATAGTTCAGAGGAATAAAACACAACTCATTAAAGCTGCTAATTCTTACTTGAGGCGGCTATGCAGACGAATTATGAAAAATCTCAATTTTGAGGAACTTTTCTATTTATCAATAACAGTATTGTAGACTACCTAACATAAAATAACCACTTCTATTGGGTTTTTATAGATATAGGATTTACGCCAAACTACAGGAGTTGGGGGTAATTCATCAAATACCCTTAACAGAAAATTTTTCTTTTCGGCTATTGTTTTGCAAGTCCTGAGATAGAATAACATTTTTAGTTGCATGAAATACAGAACTTTCATAGGGACGCACGTCTATGCGCCCCGATAGGAGAGTATTGTTCAAATAGATGAAAATTATGCTGACCTATTTTAATTGATAGGTACACTCCACCAAGCTAAACTATAGGGTTGAGTTGCTTCATTAAGCTTTTGACGAAACTGGACGCGGATTTTGTAATTGCCAGTATCAGGAATGGGGCAGAAAATATGTTCTACACCATCGATTTGGCTGATTGAAGAGCAAACAGCACCAGCATCTGATTGGGCATCAGCTTTTACTAAGTATAGGTCGAGATTATTCAAACCGCGATCGCGAAAATTTTCGCCCACATCATATTGTTGATTTGTATTTTTATCGTTGAGTTCTACCAATCGATCCCAGCTTAGGGTGACAGCAACAAAACTCCCCCGCTTTAACGGTTTTGCTAACACATAGTCAACAGATGCTCCAACATCCACTTTGCGATAATCCCAACCAATAGCCGGCACCGCAGCTGATGGCTGCCATTGGCCAGCACTCAATTGCTGATAAGCACGAAATGTATTTAAGTGACCTGCTCCCATTTGAGCATCCAAGGGAATCTTTGGATCTTTATAAGCATCAGAATCTAGCCAGTTTTGATTTTGTTTATCAATTAGTGTCCGGCTCATTCCCAACCGCAAGCCATCGCCACTATCTTGGATTTTGTCTGCTGAATTCAGCAATACAGCTTTCATTACTTGATGATGCCGAGAATCAATGCTCCAGTGGGGTTGTTTTGTACGTATCTGTCGGTCAGCAAATTCTTGTAATAGAGCAACAGTAGCCGTAACTTGAGGTGCGGCAAAACTAGTACCTGTAACCTTGTTCAATTTGCCATCTGGATTGAGTAAAGGAATATTATTCCCAGGAGCAACTAAACTGATAGCGCGGCGGCCACCAAGATTAAATTCTCTTCCAGCTAGCCTGCCACTGACTCCTTGGTTAGCACCCGCCAGATTAGCCACATCTACTTTGTTAAAAACTCCCCCACGACGGGATGAAAAAGCCACATTCATTCCGTTAAAATTATCTGTAGGAATAGGAATACCACCTTTACCTTGATTACCTGCGATCGCATACAAAACATCATGAACACGGCTAGACCAGTCAACACATAAAGTTAGTAAAGCATTGCCGTCTAAAATAGCCTCTGGTCTAGGGTCACGACTGAGAGGTTCACCAAAGCTAAAATTAATGGCACGGACATCGCCACCATTTTGTAGCGCTATGTGCTGGGCCGATAAACACTCTTCTGGCTGACCCATGCTTTTAGTAGAACCCACCGCAGACGAATACAATCTCGCTCCCGGAGCAATTCCCGGCAAAGCTTTGTCTTTACTTACCATTACACCCGCAACATTGTAGGCGTGAGGGTCAACACCGCTATTAGACTTAGCTGGCCCATTGCGTAAGAATACTCCCGCTAAAGATATGGCGCGATTTTTAGACACCGCCTTATCCCACCCAAACATTCCCGGCCGACCAATTTCCACTTGACCAATAGCAATCTTACGACCGATTAAATTATAAGGAGCTTGGTGCAGCTTCAAAGCATCAATACCGTTAGTTCCCAAAGCAGATTCTAAAGCCGAAGCAATTACCGGCGCACTCAGACAAGAAGCACTTAATCCCCAAATTATCCAGGTTAGTTTTTTAGTCATTTGTTATTTGTCATTTGTCATTGGTAATGAAATTAGGGGAGAGGTTACAGGTAGCAGGTGATAGGGAATAATCTGTACCCTGTAACCTGTACCCTATTCCCTATCTTCCAAAAAAGCCGGGATCAAAGTTATGAGTCTTGCTCAATGTTTTGTTACAATGCTTACAGACGAGGACGCTTAAAAACCCACTAGCCATGACCCAAAACCTATCTCAAAAGCCCATTGTAATTTCTCCATCTATCCTATCAGCCGATTTTAGCCGTCTGGGTGACGAAATTCGCGCCGTAGACGCAGCCGGAGCAGATTGGATTCATGTTGATGTAATGGACGGTCGCTTTGTACCTAATATTACGATAGGCCCTCTGATTGTGGAGGCGATTCGTCCGGTTACAACCAAGCCCCTGGATGTCCACTTGATGATTGTGGAGCCAGAAAAGTACGTAGAAGGATTCGCTAAAGCGGGTGCTGATATTATCTCCGTACACTGCGAACATAATGCTTCTCCACATCTGCACCGTACCTTGGGGCAAATTAAAGAGCTTGGTAAGAAAGCTGGAGTTGTACTTAATCCTGGTAGCCCTCTAGAGCTAATTGAATACGTTCTAGATTTGTGCGATTTAGTACTGATTATGAGCGTCAACCCTGGTTTTGGTGGTCAAAGCTTTATCCCTGGTGTGTTACCCAAAATCCGCAAGCTGCGTCAAATGTGTGATGAACGCGGTCTTGACCCTTGGATTGAAGTGGATGGAGGGCTGAAGGCAAATAATACTTGGCAAGTTTTAGAAGCAGGAGCTAATGCAGTTGTCGCCGGTTCAGCTGTATTTAATGCTAAAGATTATGCTGAGGCTATTACATCAATTCGCAACAGCAAGCGTCCTACCCCAGAATTAGCTAAGGTTTAATTCATTGCTGGATTAACCATTCTCTACAAAAAATAGGGTGGGCAAATTGCTCACCCTATTTTTATTTACACATAAAAATACTGAAAGCTCTTCAAGTTTTGAACTTCCAGTATTTAGTATATAAATTGAAAATTTAGAAAGCAGAGATAATCCAGGTTGGGAGGACTAGGATTACAATAGTTGAAAGAGAAGCGTATGACCTACTAGTTCCACCAGCCAAGACAACGATTTCACCATAACTTTCCTGTTTCTGTCCCTGTTATTGGTGTTAAGCGTTTGCTTTATTAAATAAAGCAACACCAATCACAAGATAGAAAGTTTTCTAAGCATTACTCACATCGTCTGCAGTCAATGAAA